>JBCBIJ010000001.1:0-507899 GCA_038524795.1 Pseudomonadota bacterium
GTTGGCGGGATGTCGAGCGACAGGGATGTCGCTCGCCAAGCGATTCAGGGATGGACTCGAGCGTTCCCGACAACACCCATCGGCGGTGCGGGCAGGCGGGAGTGGTTAGGAGGGGTACTGTTTGACGGCACGATTTCGTTACGAGATCGCCGCGGCGCTGCGCGCCTCGCGATGACGTGTCACGTTAGGAGATTGCCACGGCCGCTTCGCGACATCGCAATGACAATGCCGTCAGTTCGCAACGACGGCGTATACTCCGGCCGTGACTTCCGCCTCCTCCAACTCCTTCGGTGCCCTGTCGCGCCTGTTGCGGTATGCGCGCGGCTTCCGGCCGCGGTACCTGGCCGCGAGCTTCTGTTCGGTGATGAACAAGCTGTTCGATGTGATGCCCGAGATTCTCATCGGGATCGCCATCGACGTGGTCGTACGTCAACAGGACTCGTTCGTGGCCGCGGCCGGGATTACCGACCCTAAGCATCAGATCGTGCTGCTGGCCGTGTTGACGCTTGTGATCTGGATTGGCGAGTCGGTGTTTGAGTTTCTGCTGCTGGTGCTCTGGCGCAACCTCGCACAGGACTTGCAGCACAAGATGCGCATCGATGCCTACTCGCACGTCCAGCAGCTGGATCTCGCCTGGTTCGAGAACCAGCGCGCGGGCAACGTTGTCGCCATCATCAACGACGATGTGAATCAGCTCGAGCGCTTCCTCGATAACGGCGCCAATAGCCTGATCCAGGTGGCGACCACGCTTCTCGCCGTTGGCGGTGTGTTTTTTGCCGTCTCACCCTCGATTGCGTTCATCGCGTTCACGCCCATCCCGGTCATTGTCATTGGCGCGTTCTACTTCCAGCGTCGCGCGCAGCCGCTCTACGCCGACGTTCGCGAACGCGTGGGCGCGCTGGGCAGCCGGCTGGCAGCCAATCTAAGCGCCATCATGACGATCAAGAGCTTCGCCACCGAAGCCGAAGAGGTCGAGCGCGTCAGCGAGCAAAGCCGCAACTACGTGCAGGCCAACCGCCGTGCCATTCGCGTGAGTTCGGCGTTCATTCCCATCATCCGCATGGCAATCCTCGCGGGCTTCGTAGCCACCTTCCTCATCGGCGGCTACAAAGTGCTCAACGGCACACTCAACGTCGGTGCCTACGGCGTGCTCGTATTCCTGACCCAGCGTCTGCTGTGGCCGCTTACCGATCTCGCCAACACCGTCGACCTCTACGAACGCGCGATGGCCTCGACGCGTCGCATCCTCGACCTCATCGAGGTACCCGTGAAGATTCGCGACGACCAAGATGCCGTGCCGCTCGAATCACCGAAGGGCGCAATCCGATTCGAACAGGTCGACTTCGCCTACCGCGATGATGTACCCGTGCTGCACGGGATCGAGCTCGACGTGAAGCCCGGCGAGACGATCGCGCTCGTGGGACAAACGGGCTCGGGCAAGAGCACCATCGTGAAGCTGCTACTGCGCTTCTACACACCGCGTGCAGGACGCATCACGGTCGACGGACAACCCATCGAAAGCCTTGTCCTGGCGAGCCTGCGCGGCCACATCGGTCTCGTGAGCCAGGACGTTTTTCTGTTCCACGGCAGCGTGCGCGAGAACATCGCCTACGGCCGCCCCGATGCGAGCGAGGCGGAGATCCGCGCCGCGGCAGAAGCCGCCGAAGCCACGGAGTTCATCGACAAATTGCCCGAGGGACTCGATACGATCGTGGGTGAGCAGGGGCAAAAACTCTCGGGTGGTCAGCGCCAGCGCCTGTCGATCGCCCGTGCCGTGCTCAAGGATCCTGCCATCCTCATTCTTGATGAGGCCACCTCGGCCGTGGACAACGAAACCGAGGCAGCGATCCAGCGTTCGATGGCGCACATTTCCGAGAACCGCACCACCATCGTCATCGCGCACCGATTGTCGACGATCGTCAACGCCGACCAGATTCACGTGCTTGACCAGGGTCGCATTGTGGAGTCAGGCAAACACGACGCACTCGTCGCCCGTGGTGGGATCTACGCCAATCTCTGGCGCGTTCAGACGGGGCTTGCCGGCGACTGACTCAGGCGCGCTCGTCGAGCGCAGCTTCGAGGTTGGCGACTTCCTGCAGGTAGACGAGCGTCTCGTCGGCTTCCTGCCATAGTTCCTTCACAGCACCGAGCGCCTCACGCGCCTGACTTTCGCGGCCGAGGTCGAAGTAGGCCTGCGCCAAACGCAGGTGCGCGAGCGCCAGACCCGGGTAGCGCGTCACGATGCCCTCAAGCCCGCTGATCGCCTCCCGGATCTCACCGGCGCGACGAAGCGTATCGTACATCTCCGCCTGCATGCTCAGGATCTCGCCGCTCAGGAACACCGCAAGCCACGAGGACTCGGAGCGCTCGATCGCCAGATTGATGAGCTCGACCGCGTCGTCGGGACGGTTTTCGTAAACAGCCGCCTTGGCGCGGTAGGAATCAGCCATAAACTGCAGGTTCGCGTTGCCGGGCTGCGTGGTCGCAAACCGCTCCACGTTGCCCAGGTTGGCGACGAACGCATCACCCTGGTCGTGAGCGGCCAGCAAGCCGGCCTTGTAGAGCGCGATGAAGTCCGTCCAGGGTGCCTGCATCGTGGCACCCAATGCGTCGAGTTCAACGAGTACAGCTTCCGGATCCTCATCGAGGAATCCCTGCTGTACGATCTTCGGGGCCGTCGCCTGGAGCGTCGTCATGAGCGGGCCCGCAAGACGCATCATGATGGGCTCAGCCTCCGTCATGATCCGGATCGAATCAGCGTACTTGCCGCGCTGCGTGTACATGCTGCTGGCCAGCGTGTAGACGTTGAGCTTCTGCTCGTCTGAGAGGTCACTTTGGAGCAGCCGCGTCAGGCGGTCCTCGGCCTGGGCGTAGTCACCGCGGCGCATGAGAACCGAGATGGCGCCAAGCTTGGGCTCCACGTTGCGGTCGTCGAGCAGCGCGGCCTGGCGGTACGTGTCGAGCGCCGCATCGCCGTCGCCCTTGGCGGCCTGCAGCTGCGCAAGCGCACTCAAGCCGCTCACGTCATCGGGTGCTTTTTCGGTGTACTTGAGCAGCAGCGCTTCGGCGGCGTCGACATTGCCAAGCTGTTGCTCGATCTGCGCCGACTCCTTGAAGGTGCTAATCGCCATCGGATTGAGTTCGCGAACGGTGACGAAGGCCGCCTTGGCCTCCTCAAGATCCAGCGCCGTCACGATGTTGATACGCGCAAGACGCATAAACGCCGTCTCGTTCCCCGGCTCAACACGGGTCCAGGCTCGCGCGATATCACGCGCGCCTTCGAAGTCGCCGTTAATCGCCGCCTTGTTGATCCGGATTTGGTATTCGCTCGCGTCCGACAGGCGGAAGTCGTAGCGCAGCGCTTCGTCGAAAGACTGCTCGGCCAAATCGTTACGCGCGTTGAAGTAGTGGAACATGCCGATGCGGTGATGCGCCTCGGCAAACTGTGGGTCGACCTGCACCGCTTGCTGCATGAGCGCGCCGCCGCGCGGAACGTCCTTGTCAAGATTGGCGGCGATGCGGGCCTCGGTGAAGAGCCGCAGTGCTTCAAAGTTCGGGCTCATCGACTCCGAGATCGGCAGGTCGGTCATCTGCACCGAGTCACTGATGTTCTGTTCGAGCTCCTCCTGAACGGCGGCCGAGATCTCGTCAACCGACGAGAACAGGGTCTCGTCTGTGAAGGTCACCTCACCCGTGACGCGCGGCTCGCCAGTCGCGACATCATGCATGGCGTAGCGCATTGTCATACCGCCCGTCTCGGCGTCGACGAGCTCACCCCGAACGAAGTAGTTGTAGCGGCGGTCGCGCGCGAGTTGCAGCTGCAGGGATTGCGGTACGCGCATGGCGTTGGCAAACCCCGACTGCACGATGTCCTGCAACAACGAGTCGGCGTCGAAAGGCGTCAGCGCCGTGAACGCGGGGCTCTCACGCAACAGATCCTCGGATAGGAGGATGGGCAGAATGTAGGCGTACCAGTCGGGCGCCTCCGCCGTGTTGTTGGCCAGGTAATAGGACATGATCCGCTGCGAGCTCGGACGCGTCGTCTTCGAGGCTTCAACGAATTCGGTGTCGGCCAGCGTTGCGGCCGCGGACGACGGCGGCGTCTCTGGCACGAGAAACACACCAAACGCCGCCAGCACGACATTGAACGGCACAAAGATCATCTGCGCCTTCGAGGCCTGGTCCTTCCCGGGGGCACCATGAGTCCAGGCAAACAGCGCCACTGTGGGCAACATAACGGCCATGAACACGAAGATGTAGGTGGTCAGGCGCTCGGGCATCACAAACTGCTCTGACAGCCAGTCGCCCATCTCGATACCCAACCAGACACCGGCGATATAAAGGCCCAGGTACTGGGGTACCCGGCGATACATCAGCTCGCCAATGAATCCACGCTCGCTCATCCGCTTAACCTGTGCCCTGCCACCCGGACCGGGTGTCCAACGTCAATCCGCTAACATACGGTTAACCTGTGACAACGACAAGCGCGTATTGCTCCGTAAGTTAGACAAACTTTCTCGATTTGCCGGGGTCCAACGGCGCCGCCGGCCAAGCCATCCTGGGGTCCCGCTTCACACTTCTTATAGGACGTCGCGCACACCGGCGGGGCATACTCGTTTCTAACCGCTCCGTCTGCTCACCCCGATGACCCACCGCCTGCTACTCATTGACGACGACGAACAGCTCGTGACCATGCTCGCCGAGCTGCTTCGTCTCGAGGACTACACAGTCGAAACCGCACCCGACGGTCGCGCGGGCATCGCAGCACTGGACGCCACTGCCCCCGACCTGATCGTGCTCGACGTCATGATGCCCGGCATGGACGGGTTCGAAACGCTGGCCGCCATCCGCAATCGCAGTCGCACACCCGTGCTGATGCTGACCGCCCGCGGGGAGGTCGATGACCGCATCAGCGGGCTCGAGGCCGGCGCCGACGACTACCTCGCCAAGCCATTCAGTCCCCGCGAGCTGCTGCTGCGCATTGGTGCGATCCTGCGCCGCGGCACGGCCAGCGACGACGAGGTGCTCGAGTTCCACGGCGTCGCACTGGACCCGGGCAACATGCGCGCCAGCATCGGTGGCGAATCGGTCGCTCTGACGGGCGCGGAACTGCGTGTTCTCGAGGGGCTGCTCCGCGAAGCAGGCCACGTCGCTTCACGCGATGCCCTCACGCAGTTCGCACTCGGTCGCAAACGCACCGCCTACGACCGGGCGCTCGACACGCACATCTCGAACCTGCGCCAGAAGCTCGGCGGCGAGACTGCGCCTGTTGAAATCCGCAACGTGCGTGGCGCGGGCTATGCGCTGCTGCCGCGGGAGCCCGCGGCATGAACAGCGTCTTCTGGAAAATTTTCCTGTCCTTTATCGTCATGCTCGTGGCGGTCGGCGCAATTACGGTGCATGTGAGCTTCTATCTGGCCGGGCAGCGTGCCGCGTCCATTAATGAGCTCAAACGTATCGACGTTCAGCGCGACGCGGAGGCCGCACTGGTCGACGGCGGGCGCGAAGGCTTCGCGAGATGGTTGCGGCGTGAAGCGGGGCTGCCCCTTACTAAAACGATTTTTCTTATCGACGAGGCCGGCGATGAGATCCTGGACCGCAAACTGCCTGCTGAAACCAAAATGGCTTTTGGTCGCCTCAAGAAAAGCGGCCGGCTCAAGTCAAGCAAGCGCGTGCCCAAGGTCGTCGACGCCGACGGCAAGGTCTACCTGTTTCTGCTGGGCCCGGGCCGACCACCCGCCATGGGTGTGTTCGCGACACCGGGCGTCAACCGCATCGTGCTGATCCTGGCATTGCTGGTCACGGCCACGGTCTGCTTCTTGCTAACGCGTTACCTTGTCGCACCCCTTACACGCGTGACACGCGCCGCCGAGGCGCTGGCCGACGGAAAACTCTCTGCTCGTGCGGGGGCAGAGGCCTACCGCCATGACGAGTTGGGTCGACTCGCAGCCCAGTTCGACGACATGGCCGATGCGCTGCAGCGTCAGATGCAGACGCGCCAGGACCTGTTACGTAACGCCTCGCACGAGCTGCGCTCGCCTCTGGCGCGCATCCAGGTCGCGCTTGAGCTCGCCCGCCGCCAGCCTGACGCCATCACTGAGCAGCTGGAGCGCATCGAGCGTGAGGCAGAGCAGATGGAGGCGCTCACCGCACAGATGCTCAACCTGGCGCGGGCACAATCCGACGCAGCCAGCGAGGAGACCGACGTTGATCTCGCGGAGCTCTTGCAGCAGATCGTCGACGACGCCTGCTTTGAGGGCGCGCCCAGAGACCGCGATGTGCAACTCGACACGCACGGCGACGCGCTCGTGTTGCGCGGCCATCCTGAGTTACTCGCGAGCGCCATCGAGAACGTCGTGCGCAATGCGCTCCGGTTCACACCCGAGGGCAGCCAGGTCGACGTCGATCTCGTGCGCGAAAACGGCAGCGCGCTGATCGCGGTACGAGACAGTGGCCCGGGCATCCCTGAAAACCTCATAGCGCACATCTTCGAGCCCTTCTTCCAGGGTCAATCCAAAGCGGGTACGGCGGGGGTGGGGCTGGCCGTCAGCAAGCAAGTCGTAGACCTGCACGGCGGCACCATGCGCGCGCGCAACCGCAGCGAAGGCGGGCTCGAGGTCGAGATCCGCCTACCGCTCGCCGGCGATCAGGAAACGATCACGAGCGCCGCGAACGCGTAGACCGCGACGATCAGGGTCTGCGCGACCATTGCCCCGATGGGCGCCACACCGACCGTGACGAGCCCCCTGAGCGACGTCTTGACGCCCAGCGCGGCCACAGCCACGACCAGCAGGATCCCCGACGCGCGCCGCAGTGGCTCGACAATCACATCGGGCAGCAGCCCGGTGCTGTTGAGTGCCACGAGCACCACAAACGCGATGAGGAACAGTGGCAGCGGCGGCGGCTTGCCGCCCGCTTTGGCGTCGCGACGGTGGAACATCCAGGCGATGACGGCCACCGCCGGCACCAGGCAGGCCACGCGAATCAGCTTGACGAGCGTCGCCGTCTCACCCGCAACCGGCGAGATGATGTAGCCGGCGCCCACCACCTGGGCAACATCGTGGATAGACGCGCCCAGGAAAACCCCGGCCGCGACCTCACCCCAGCCCAAAGATTGGGTAAACACGGGGTAGGCGACCATGGCCACGGTGGAAAGCGCGTTAACACCCACGACGGCGAGAATGGCTTGCTTGTCGTTGGTGTCGCTGCGCGGCAGCACGGCCGCAATCGCGAGCGCGGCAGACGCGCCGCAGATCGCGACGGCACCCGCCGTCAGGATCGAGAATGTGCGCGACAGACCGACCCAGCGTGCAAACCAGTAACCGCCCACGAGCGTCACCACGACGCTGGCCACGGCGATCAGGGCGGTACCCCAGCCCAGTGCCTGCACCTCGCCGAGCGTGATACGCAGTCCCAACAACGCCACGCCGATACGCAGTACGCGACGGCCGCTGAACTCGATCCCGGGTTTGACGCGCGGGTGATCCATGACGCCATGACAGGCCATACCGACAATCAGGGCGTAGACCATGACCGGGCCACCAACTGCACCTGACAGGGCATAGCAAAACGCGGCGACGCCCACCGCCAGCAGCGTGCCTGGGGTCACTCGCAGGACAGCCTGCGCCAGGGAGTTAGCGGACACCGGACAGGTCGCGGCAGAAGCGAATCATCTGCTCGAGCGCATCGTCGCCTGCAAGCGCGTCCTGGTCGAACACCGTATCGGCAAAGCGCGCCGAAGGCTCGACGAAACGTTGGTGCATCGGTTCGACCTGTTGCTCGAACTGCGCGATGACGTTGTCGCGCTCGCGGCCGCGCTCTGCAACGTCGCGCGCGATACGGCGTTCGAGCCGCGTGTCCGCGTCGCACTCAATGAACACGCCGTAGTCGATGATGTGGCGCGCGACGGCACTCGCGAGAATCAGGATGCCGTCAACAAGAACCACGGGGCGCGCGGGAACGGCGCGAACTTCGTCGCTGAGTCGCTCATGGCGCGCGAAGTCGTAACGCGGCGATTCAATGTCGCTGCCTTGTTTCAAGCGCGCGAGGTCGCGGGCGAGGTAGTCGAAGTCCAGCGCGTCTGGGTGGTCGAAGTTGAACGCCAGGTTGTCGATCTGCGCCTCGGGGCGGCTGTGATAGTAGTCGTCCTGGAGCACCACGGAACAGGTGTCACCGCCCAGGGCGTCGCGAAGACGGCGCAGCAGCCGGGTCTTGCCCGAACAACTGCCGCCGGCGATGCCGATGATCGTGACCGAATCCATGCGCCGCGCATTGTCACCGAGCACAAGCGCTGACGCCAACAAAAAGCGGCCGCCCCGTCGCCGGAGCGGCCGCTTCGGGCCCTTTGGAACCCTTGGGGAGGCGGTGCCTAGCCCTCGCCGCGCAGCTCAGCGCGCTGCTCTTGCTTGAGCTTCATCTGTTCCTTCTTGTGCTTGGCGCGCATCTCGCGCTTGGCCTGCATCTCGTCAAACGTCGCCTGCTGATCGGCGTCGAGCAGCGCGTAGATCCGCTCGCTCGTCCGGTTGTGCAGTTCCTTCATGGCCGTCTTGGCCTGGTCTTTCTGGTTCAGCGTGTAGGTGTCGCCGATGCTTTGCTTCTCGGCACGCGCTTCGGTGAGGATCTGCTCAATGTCTGCGGCCTGCGCGTCGCTGAGGCTCAGTTTCTGGGCCAGTTTTGCGGCGTGCTTGGCCGGATCGGCGCCCAGCGGGTCCTTGTGCTTGCCGTGGCCGGCAACGGCCGCGCCGGAGAGCAGCATCAGGGCCAGCGAGGCCACGGCTGCAACGGCGGTGAATTTCTTATCGATGGTCATGGTCTGCTCCTTGAAAACGAGGGTGCCTGCGTTCGAGGCGGATTTAGTCTGCACCTGCCGCTCAGCAAGTTGTGTCGGGCTTCGTCAAGATTCGTCAAGCACGCCGCGCCCTGCTAGCCTGCGGCCTCCCGCCCTGCCTGGAGACCAGACACATGCAGTATCTGCACACGATGATCCGCGTCAGCGACCTCGACGCCTCGCTGGACTTCTATTGCGACAAGCTCGGGCTGGTCGAGGTCAATCGCTACGAGAATGAGGGCGGCCGGTTCACGTTGGCGTTCCTGGCCGCACCCGAAGACGTCGAGCTCGCACGCGAACGCAAAGCACCGCTCATCGAGCTGACTTACAACTGGGACCCCGAGAACTACACGGGCGGCCGCAACTTCGGGCACCTGGCGTTTCGCGTCGACGACATCTACAGCTTGTGCCAGCGCCTCGCCGATAGCGGCATCACGATCAATCGCCCACCGCGCGATGGCCACATGGCCTTCGTGCGCTCGCCCGACGGTATCTCCATCGAGCTGCTGCAGAAAGGCCCGTCGCTGGACGCGGCCGAACCCTGGGCCTCGATGAAGAATACGGGCAGCTGGTAGCTGCCGGGCGCTGCCGCCCTCGGCTACACTTGCACGACGGGGGAGAACAGCATGACGACACGCGCGCGCATCCGCACGGGACTGAGCATCGCCGCAGCCGCATTGGCGCTGACGGGGTGTGTAACCAATCCCGTCACAGGCCGCTCCGAGCTCACGATAATTTCGGCCCAGCAGGAAGTGGCCATGGGCGCCAATGCCTACGCGCCCATGCAGCAGTCTCAGGGCGGGCAATTCCGGCTTGACCCGGCCGTCGGAGAATATGTCGCGCGGGTGGGTCAGAAGATGGCTGACGTCAGCGACCGCGACCTGCCTTACGAATTCGTCGTCCTGAATAACGGTGTGCCCAATGCCTGGGCGTTGCCGGGTGGCAAGATCGCCATCAATCGAGGACTGCTGCTCGAGATGAACAGTGAGGCCGAACTCGCGGCCGTGCTGGGCCACGAGGTCGTGCACGCCGCGGCCAAACACAGCGTGCGCCAGATGCAGCGCGGCATGTTGCTGCAAGCGCTTGTCGTGGGCACGGCTGTGGTCACCAACGACTCCGACTACGGGCAGCTCGCGACGGGTGCCGCCAACGTGGGCGCCAGCCTGCTGACATCTGCCTACAGCCGCGGCGCCGAATCCGAGGCGGATCTCTACGGCATGCGTTACATGAGTCGGGCGGGCTACGACCCACAGGGCGCTGTTGATCTGCAGCGGACTTTCCTCGCTTTGTCCGCTAATCGACCGCCGTCGGGGCCCAACCTGTTTGCCAGCCATCCGCCTTCTCAACAGCGACTCACGGCCAACGCGGCCACGGCGCAAGAGCTGCCCGCAGGCGGCACCGTCGGTCGCGACAGCTACGCGGCCGCGATGCGTACACTCACAGAAACCGCGCCGGCGTTCGAGCGCTACGACGCCGGCCGCAAGGCGCTATCAGAGAAGAAATACGACACCGCGATGCAGCACGCCCGCGCGGCGATCTCGGCCGTGCCGGCGGAAGCAAGCTTCCACGGACTAGCTGGCGACATCGAACTGATGCGCGATGACACATCGGACGCGATCACGCACTACACGCGTGCGCTCGACCGTGACGCGACCTTTTTCTACTACCACCTGCAACGCGGCATCGCGCGCGAGCGCCGCGGCTCGATTGACGGCGCCAAGGTCGACCTCGAGAACAGCCTGCGGCTCTTCGAGACCGCTCCCGCGCAATACACGTTGGGCAAGATCGCGCTGGCACAGCGCAACACGGGCGAGGCCCGGCAGCGCTTCGCGGCCGCCGCGCAGGCACCGGGCGACGTGGGGCTGGCAGCGCGCGGCGAACTCATGCGCCTCGACCTTGCCAACAACCCTGGGCAGTACATCAACGTGCGCACAGGCACCGACGACGCGGGGCAGCTACTCGTGCGCGTCGAGAACCCGAACCCGCTGGCCGTGCGCAGCCTGGTTTTCCGGATCCGCTATCTCGACAGCGCGAACCAGGTGCGCGACATCCAGCGCACCCTCAACGGCACGCTCTCCGCGGGCACAGGCACAACGCTCTCAACGGGCCTCGGCCCCTTCACGAGCGCGCAACAATTCGAGGTCACGCTGGTAAGCGCGGCCCTCGCTGAATAACACACGAACCAACAGGGGAATCACCATGGCGCAGTCTCCAATGCAGTACCTGGATAAGGCACTGGGCAAGCTCCGCGACCTCGGGCTCATGCCAGAGAAAACCGAAGAGGCGCCCGTCATCGCGCTCATCGAGCGCATCAGCGACCTCGACCCGGATCGGACGCTGGCCATCGCGCGTACGCTCAATCAGGCCTCGCTGTTCAACACCGTAGTCCGCGAGCAGATCGAAGCCATGCGCATCGGCGAGCGCTACGAAGACATCACAGGCGCATTCAACAGCATCCGTGACGACGCGCGCAGCATGGTGGAGCAGCTCGACGACGGCAAGATCGACCTCTGGGAGCGTGCGCAAAACGTGTGGATGAAAGTATCACGCGGCGACATCCCGTCGCGCTTTAACAAAATCAAGGAAACCTACCTCGAGGTGGCCGCCGACTCACGCGACCAGATCGAGCGCGAGCGCATCATCCTCGACGCCTACCGCGACTTCCGCGGCGCACTCAAGGAATCCGAAGTGCTCTCGCTGCAGGTTCTGAAGACAGCGACGGAAAAGCTCGACGCGCAAAAAGAAGCGCTGGCGGCAGCCGCCAAAGCAATTGATGAGTCGAACACCGAAGACCGCGAGGCGCAGGCCAAACTCGAGCTCAAGCGCGATGCCGAGCTGCGTCGACTGCAGCTCGTCGACGAGCGTTACCAAATCGCAAAGGACCTGGCCGACAACCTGACCATCTCCTACAACACGAGCGAGACCGTCATGGCGCGGCTGCTGCAAACAACACACGCCAAAGAACGCGTCTACTCACAGGCTGTCACGTTCTTCGGCACCAACGAAACGGTGTTTACGGCACTCGCCGCATCCTTCACGGGTCTGCACGGCCTGCACGAGGCGACGGAGACGCTCAACGCCATGAAGGAAGGGATCTCCGAGAGCCTCGAGGTGCTCGCCGAAGTGGGCGGCAAGGTGCAGGAAGAAGCCGTGAAGGCCGGCTACGGCCCGACCATTCGCGCTGACGCCGTGAAAGCGCTCGTTGACTCGGTCGTGAACTTCCAGGAACGCTCCGCGCAGCTCATTGAAGAAGCGCGGCAGGCCTCAACGCGCAACGCCGAAGAAGTGCGGCTCGCGGTCGAGGACGGCAAGCGCCGCATGACGGAGCTGGCCAACCGCGGCCAGGGCCTGACGCTGCAGTCGGACTGATCGACCTGTGAACGCCCCCGCTCCCGCGCCGGTCGACGAAGACGTCGGCCTCGGCGACGTCCTGCTGGCCATGGATGTGGTCGACACGCTGCGCCACGAGCAGCGTGTCGTCTCGGAGGCGTTGGGCGAGGAAGCGCGGGAGCAGGCGCTCGTCGATCGCGTGCGCCGCGCCTACCGCGCACAAGGCATCGAGGTCAGCGACGCGCTAATCGCAGAAGGCGTCGCCAAGCTCAAAGAACAGCAGTTCGACTACACGCCCCCGCCACCGGGCCTGGGGACGGGGCTTGCGAAAGCCTGGATCAACCGGGGCCGTATTGGCACTGGCCTGGCTGCGGTTGCGTTGCTCGTGGGCGTCGTCGGTGGTGGCTGGTACGGCTTCGTAGAGCGGCCTGCACAAAAGAGACTGGCGACGCTTGTCTCATCGACGGACGCGGGCATTGCCGACGCCACCCGCCAGCTCACGTTGCTCGAGGAGCGCCGCAAAGCGCTCGCCAGTCGCATTGACACGGAACGCGCCGCGCGCACGCCGCAGGCCGCACAGGCTGCCGTCACGGCTGAGCTCGACAACGCCACGCAAAGCCTGGCGAGTGCGGGCTCGGCGCTCACCGAAGCGGCGACCTTCGCGCAGGTAGCCCGCAACCGCGAGCCCGAGAACAAGACCATGGCGCAGTCGCGCAACGACCAGCTCACGCGGCAGCGCGTGCTGTTGACCACCGCTGGCAGCGAACTCGGCAATGCCGAGCGCGCCCTGGGCGGCCTCGACGCGCTGCGAACCTTGCCCGAGACCATCACCACACTGCGCGACGAGGCGCTGGCCGCAGCGGCCACGGGCGACGCACGAACACGCATCGGCGATACGGCATCGAATGCGCTCTCGGCATTGAGCCGCGGCGAAGCGAGCTTGGCGAGAACTGGCGTGTCGAGCCTGCGCAGCATGATTGAGACGCTGCAGCAGACACTTGAGGTGCGCATCGTTTCGCGCCCGGGCGTGCTTTCGGGTGTCATCCGTACGCCCAACAACAACCGGCGTATCAATAACTACTACCTCGTCGTCGAAGCGGTCGACAGTGCTGGCAAGCCCGCACGCCTCGCGATCGAGTCCGAAGAAGACGGCACGACACGTACGGTAGCGCTGTGGGCCGTGCGCGTCTCCGAATCGACCTTCAATGGCGTGCGCCGCGACAAACAGGACGACGGCATCATCCAGAACGATGCCGCGGGCGCCAAACCGCGCGGCCACCTCGAGATTGACTGGTCGCTGCAGCGTTCCGGGGGCTTCATTCACACCTGGGAGAACCCGCGGTGAGTTCGGGGCGCGACTTGTTGCACGCCATCGAAGGCGCGCTCGGCGAAAGCCGTACAGCGTTCCGCGCGCTCGATTTGGAGATGCAACGCCGCAGCGCTGCGCTGGGCCGCACGCGCGGCCGCGAGGCTTCACTGTACCGCCAGCTCGCGGCACTGCGACTGGCCGATGTGGCCGACGGCGAGTTTGGCGAATCGATGTCTCGCGCCGAGCGCCAGGCCGCGGCCATTCTCGACCGCCGCGACGCCAGCGCGGCCGAACTGAACACCCGCATCGATGGCGCCGAATCCGTACTGGCAGAACACGAAGCCGAGCGAGAACGTGCAGCCACAAGCCGCGACGAAGCGGCCCTTGCGCTGGACGCGTTGCTCGATGCCGTCGACACGAAGCTCGGTGACGATCCCAACTACCAGCAGCGCGTGGCCGGCGTGCAGCAAGCCATCGAGACTGCGGCCAATGCCGCGGCCAAGACGGCTGAGGCCGAGGCGCGTCGTGACGATAAGCGCCAGCCGTTCGATGCCGATCCACTGTTCAGCTATCTCTGGTCACGCCGTTACGGCACGCCCGACTACCGCGCCAACCTCATCGCGCGCTTCTTCGACCGCCTCGTCGCCCGCCATGTTCGCTACGAGCCCGCGCGCCGAAAGTACTACGCGCTCACGGAAATCCCGCGGCGGCTGCGCGCGCACACCGCGCGCATGGAAGCGGCCGCCGAAACAGCGGCAGTGTCACTGTCCGACTTCGAGCGTGACGCCGACCTTGCCGCGGGCGCGGAGCCGCTTGAAAACGCGCTCGAAGCCGCGCAGGCGCGCTGCGACGACATTGATGCCACGATCGAGGCTGACGAATCGGCACTGAACACGCTTTATGCCGAACGTGATGCGTTTGCCGAGGCACGCGACCCCCACTGGGCCGAAGCCATGGCGCTACTCGACAAGGCCATGCGTGCGGAGCCCATCGCTGAGTTGCGTCGCGAGGCGCTGATGACGCCCGCCATCGAGGACGACGACCTCGTCGATTCGCTGGAGGCACTGCTCGAGCAGCAAGAAGAGCTTGGCGACTACCTTGAAGACCACCGTGACCTGCACGCGAAACGCGCGCGGCGCGTCGACGCGCTCTCGGCCATCCGGCGGCGCTACAAGTCGAAGCGCTACGATTCACCACACAGCCGCATTCGCGACCGCCGCGAAATCGAGGACATGCTGGCGGGCTTCCTGGCGGGCCTCGTGACAAGCGACGGCCTGTGGCGCGCCATCCGCCATGCGCAGCGCTTCAAGCGCCCGCCCAAGATGTCCTCAGGCGGCCTGCCCCGGGGCGTCAAGATCCGCTTCCCGCGTGGCGGCGGCGGGGGCGGTGGTTTCGGAGGCGGCGGCTTCGGCGGCGGCGGCGGATTCGGTGGCGGCGGCTTCAGCAGTTCGGGCGGATTCTAGGCCCGAACACGCGCCCTGCACCACGGCGGTGCGCCGCAAAAACCCACTGCACCATGGCGTGCCAAATTGCAGCTGCAAGCGCACTGGCGCCACCCAGTGTCAGATCATCTAAGCGGCTGACTCCAAAGCCAAATTCGGAATCTTGGGCGCCCCTCGATGAGTTGGCACGTCGCTTGCTCTAATAGAGACAGGCGGCCGCAAGGCCGCACCGACTTGCCGGCGCGGGACGCCACCTAAAGGTACGCCCCCCGTCATCTGAACGTACGTCTCGCGTCGGCAAACCAAACCCCCCAGGCAGGCCCGGCCGCGAGTGGACGTGCTCGCGGTTCGGGCAGCGGATCACCCCGCAACGTCTTTGAGCTCAGTCAGCCGCAGGCCGCGTGTCGCCGTTGAGCGGTGTGACTGATGCGGACTTGGGCGCGCTGGGTTCGGCGGGCTTGGCTGGCGCTTTGGTTGCCTTTGGCTTGGCCGCTTTCTTTTTTGTCTTGCGCTTCGCAGCCGCCTTTTTGGCGGGCTTGGTCGCAGGCTTTTCGACGGGCTTCTCGACAGGCTTCTTCGCCGCTGCCCCGACCGTGGCCGCGTACATCTCGTCGAACGACGCCTGCAGGCAGGACATGTAGAAGGCCGGGTCCGGCATCATTTCGCGACAGGCCACGATGCTAATCGCGATCATGCCGTTGTAGCTGACGACGGGGTGGAACAGGCCCACACCGTGCACGACGGGGCCCATGCCGAAGTTGGCGACCATTTTCGAACCCATCGAGTACAGCGGAACGTTCACACCGGGCACGTTGCTGATCACCGTGTTGAACACCGGTTTCACGGACTCAGCCATACGCATGCGGCCGTAGGCCCTCACGGCGAGACCGGCCACCGTCGAAGGCAGGAAATCCGCAGCACTCGCCATGAGGTCGGGACCGAGCGTGAAGGTCATCTTCTTCGCGTTGTCGCTGCCTTCGTGTACCGCGAGCAGGCGCTCGACGGGGTCCTCGATGTCACTGCGGATCGGCAGACTCATAGCGGCGACCAGATTGCCCTCGGCGCGCATCTTGTCCTGCGGGCGAATCGACATGGGCGCCATGGCAACGAGCGATTCTTCGGGCAGCTCGTGCTTGGCCTGCAGGTACTTGCGCAGCGCGCCGCCGCAAATGGCGACCACAACATCATTGAGCTTGATGCCTTCGCGCGAGTTCTTGATGGCCTTGATGTCATCGAGCTTGAACGCCAGCGCGTCAAACACGCGGTTTGGCGACACGTTGTCATTGAAGCGCGTGCGCGGCACCGGCGGTGTCGGTTTGATCTGCTTGGTGGCCATGCCGCCAGCCAGCCGGCCCAGCGAGGGCAGCGCGCGCGCCGCCGTGCGCGCCAACCGAACGGGGCCTGTCGCGGTGCGTTGCGCCGTGCGAGCAAGCAGCTCGAGGCCCGTGGGCTCGCGCTCAGGCACCCAGCGACCCGTATCGTCGTTAACTTCGGCGTCGGGTGTCGGGTCGTGCAGGGCCGCCGCAATCTCGGCGCCCGACACGCCGTCAATGGCGGCGTGGTGAATCTTGCTGACCACGGCGAAGCTGCCAGGCGGAATGCCGTCGACGGCGTCGAGGCCCTCAATGACCGTCACTTCCCAAAGCGGGCGATTCATATCGAGCGCGCGGGCGTGCAGGCGTGCGGCCTGAATGCAGAGCTGGCGCCAGTCACCGGGCTGCGGCAACGCAATGTGTCGAATGTGGAATTCGAGGTCGAAATCCGGGTCCTCGATCCAGTACGGATGGTCGAGCGACAGCGGCACCCGGGCGAGGCGTTGCCGGAACACGCGCGCGCGGTGCAGTCGTTGCTCGTAGAAGGACAAAATGTCCTTGAAGCGCACGTGCCCGCCGGGGGCCGTCGACTGATCGTAGATACAAAGGCTGCCGATGTGCATCGGCGTGTTGGTCGTTTCCAGGTAAAGGAACGACGCGTCGAGACCGGTGAGCTGGTGCATGACAGTAATTCGGTTGCGGAGCCGAGGTGCCCAAGCGGGCGGTCTGTCAGTATAGCAGGCGCGCGCGCCTGCGCTGTTTGGACTGCGAATGCAGCGTTTTCAGGCTGCCGCGGGCAGGTCGAAGCGCACCTCTGTACCACGCTCGGGTGCGCTGTCGACGGTAACCGGGGCCTCGTGCAGATCGAGGATCTTTTTGACAATGGCAAGCCCAAGTCCTGTGGCTGAGGCCTTGCCCGCCCTGCCCGGTACGGCGTAGTGGCGGTCGAACACGTGCGGCAGGTGGGCACTGTCGATCCCACTGCCAGTGTCGGCCACGGCGATGGCGCAGCGCTTCACGTGTGGCTCGACAACGACGTCGACACGGCCGCCGTCGGGCGTGTGCTTGAGCGCGTTATCGATGAGATTCTCAAGCACCCTTTGGATGAGACCGATGTCGGCCAGCACGGTGACGGGCGCCTCGGGCGGCGCCACACGCAGCGCAATGCCCGCATCGCGGGCACGCAGGGCGAACTCCTGTGCCACGTCGTTGGCCAACTCGGCAAGACAGAACGGTTCGGGTTGCGGCGTGATGCTGCCCGCATCGAGTCGACTGAGGTCGAACAGGTCGCCGACCAGCGTGCTCAGGCGGTCGGCGTTGCGTTGCGCGGTGGCCAGCAGCTCTCGGCGCTGGCTGGCATCCAGCGTCGCGTCCTTGATGACGAGCGTATCGATATAGCCGCGCATCGACGCGAGCGGCGTACGCAGATCGTGCGAGACATTGCCGATGAGCTCGCGGCGCAGGCGGTCCGCGTCGCGAAGTTGACGGACCTGGCCCACGATACGCTCGGACATCGTGTCAAACGCCCGGTCGAGCCGCGTCAGCTCGTCACCGACATCAACAGGATTGCGACCGGCGCTGTCGTCAGCGCGAAACGCATCGACCTTGGCCGTAAGGCGACCGAGCCGCCGCGTCACACGGCGAAACAACGCCCAGCCCATGACCAGTGCTCCGGCAAGTGTCAGCACGATCGCAGCAATCACGATGCGCTGCTGGTAACCGCCGTGCACAGCGGCGGCTGTCGCTTCGTAAGCCGAGCCACCGAGAATCACGTAGACGTAGCCGGCCAGAGCGCCCGAATCGGTGACGGGATGCGCCGAAAACACGCGCTGCGCGCCGGTGCCACGCGGGTCGTCGCCGAGCACGGGAAGGCGCGCCTCGCCAGCCACGAGCGCTGTGACGGGCGCAACGTTAACGCGCTCGAGTGCGTCCGGCGCAGGCGCCGGGAACAACACGCGGCCCGCTGTATCGAGCAGGTAAATCTCGGCACTGGGATTCACGATCATCGCGCGCTCAGCGAGCACACGTAGCGCCCCCTCATCGGGCGCGCCATCGCGAATAAGCGGCGCGCTGTCAGCGACGTACATGGCGATGGGGGCATTGAGCCGCTGCGTGAGCTCGAGGTGGTAGCGCTCGCTGCTGGCGCTTTCGGCCCAGTAAAACAGTGCGCCGACGCCCACGAGCAGGGCCGTGAAACCGAAGGCGAACTTGAGGTGCAGCGGCGCGTTCATGCCGCGGCACCCAGTTTGTAGCCAACGCCCCATACCGTGACGATGTAGGCGGGGTTGGCGGGGTCCGGCTCGATCTTGGCGCGCAGCCGGTTGATGTGCGTGTTGACAGTGTGCTCGTAGCCGTCAAAGCCGTGACCCCAGACGCGGTCGAGCAGCTCGGCGCGACGGAACACGCGCCCGGGCGCGCGCATGAAGGCCTCCAAAAGGTCGAACTCGCGGGGCGTGAGCTCGATGTCGCGCTCACCAAGCCGGACACCACGGCGCGACGTATCGACGGTCAGTGCGCCCGCCCGCAACGTGTCGCCGCGCTCCTCTTGCGCGAGTGCTGCGCCGGCGCGCCGGAATAGTGCCTTGGCACGCGCCACGAGCTCCATGACGCCGAACGGTTTGACGACGTAATCGTCGGCGCCGAGCTCGAGTCCGAGAACGCGGTCGAGCTCGGTCGACCGGGCGCTCACGATCATGAGTGGTGTCGCATCGCCATTCGCGCGCAATTGCTTGCAGATCTCAAGCCCGTCGACGTTGGGTAGGGTGAGATCGAGGATGACGAGGTCCCAGCCGCCCGCAGCGGCGCGCTCGAGTCCGTTGGCACCGTCGGCCGTGTGCGTCACCGAAAAGCCCTGGTCGCGCAGGTGCAGCGCCACCAAGTCGGCGATATCTGTCGCGTCTTCAATGAGCAGGATTCGCTTTCGTGTCACGACGCGTGTCGCCTCCGAGCCACCGAAATCGATGTAGGAGACCTTGGGGTCGGCAGATTTATGACGGGCATCGGGCCCGGGTGAGTGCGTCATGACACGTCTCGAGGCAGATCTGGCGCGCCAGTCTTGCAGCAAACGTTCACGAAACGATCACGGGTTGTGGGCGCCGGCCGCAGGCGGCTTAATAGCGTCACGGAACACATCGGGGGAGTGGTCATGCGTCAGGTCGTTCGAATTCTTGCGGCGCTCGGAGTCATCGCGAGCCTCACCGCGTGCGCATCAACTCCGGCGCCCCCAAACGGGGTGGCGCGCGCCAGTGACGGTGCGCCAATCGCCTGGTCGCGCACGGGTGCGGGCGACACGGCGCTCGTGTTCATCCACGGCTGGTCCTGCAACAGTGCGTTCTGGCGCGAGCAGGTCAACGCTTTTGCCGCCGACTACACCGTGGTGACGCTCGACCTGCCTGGGCACGGGCAATCGGGTGGTGACCGCGAGCCCTGGCGCGTGGGCGATTACGGTGCCGACGTCGCGGCCGTGGCCGATGCACTCGAGCTGGAACGCATCGTGCTCATCGGTCACTCCATGGGTGGCCTCGTCGCGTTGCGCGCTGCGGCCGAACTGGACGGTCGCGCCGTGGCCGTCATCGCCGCCGACTCACTCCACGACGCGGAGATTCGCTACACCGAAGCCCAGGCAGCGCCGGCCATCGCCGCGTTCAGCGCCGACTACGCCGGCAGCATGATGGGCATGTTCACGGGCATGGCGGGGCCGCAGGTCGACCCTGAGCTGGCCGCCTGGATCGCGGCTGAGGGCGCGGCGTCGCGACCCGAGGTCGGCATCGGGCTGTTCTCCAACTACACCGAGATTGACGCGACCATTTGGTTTCGCGAAGCCGGCGTTCCGGTTCGCGCCATCAACGCCGCGGCGGGCGGTATGACACCGCCGACCCGCACCGGGGCCAACCAGCAGTACGCCGATTTCGAGGCCACGATCCTCGACGGCGTCGGGCACTTCCTGCAGCTGGAAGCGCCGGAGCGCTTTAATGCAGCGCTGCGCGACACCCTGAGCGATCTCAGCGTCGACTAACGCGCCGCGGAAGCCTTCGCGGCAATCAGCGCGACATCTTTGCCGGCGAGCCAGTCTGCGGCTGTCATCGTTGCTGCGATATCGGGCGTGACTCCGAGGCCCGACTCGAAGCTGGGCACGTTGTTGTAGTCGCGGATCGCGGGGATACGCGTGCGAATGCCGCTCTCGGGCATCGTAAGTGTAAACAGGATGCCCGCCGTGGTGCCTTCGGCGCTGCCGCCCGTAGGCTCACCGATGAGCGTGGCGCGACCCAGGCCTGCCAACACGGCGATCACGTTCGTGCTGCCCGACGAATTCTCGTCGCTCGTGAGAATGAGCAGTTTGCCCGTGAACGCATGGCGCGCGGGTTTAATGCGATTCGTCTCACTGGTCGCCCAGCCGCGAAACGAGTAGCTGCCGTCGCGATTCTTACGAAACATGATGCGCCAGGGATTGAGCGCACGTTTGTCCCAGGTCGACAGGTGCGGACGCAAACCGTCGAGGTTCAGCGTTTTCACGCGCACATCCGTTTTCATCTGGGCGGGCTTGTTGAGCAGGTGCGCGATGAGCCGGCTCGAGGCGTCGTTGGAGCCGCCGCCGTTGTTTCTCAGGTCGAGAATCAGCGTGTCGCGCCCCTCGTCCGCCATGCGTTTGAAGATCGGACCGTAGAGGTCGTCAGGGTCGACCGGACGGCGGTAGTTCACGAAGGTATCGATGCGCAGGTAGCCGGCGTGGTCGCCCACAGGCTCGAAGGCTACGGCGTCGACGAAGTTGGCCGCCGGGCCCGTGCCCGCATCAAGCGCGCGCCAGTCGCCAAAGGTCAGTCGGTCGGCTGTGATCTCGCGGGTCTCGCCATCCTCGTTGGCCACCACCAGCATCACGGTCGGCTGGTTGTCCCAAAGCAGATCTCCGAAGTGATCCACGGCGCCGCCCATGAACTCACGCGACGTCGAAATGCCGCCGCGACGCGCCCAGTCCGTGTAGCCGTCGACGGGGATGTAAGGCGCGACCTCGGCCACGAGCTCAGACAGCGGTCGCCCGTCGATACGGAGGATCTCGTCGCCGCGTGTGAGCCCGGTGCCTGCGGCAGCGACGGTCACAAACCCGCGTCCCTCCACGAGCACCCATTGAAACGGCAGGTAGGTCGGTTGCTCGCGGCGACGCGTGGCCAGCGATTTCGGCAGCTCCGCCTTGGTGTGGTCGCAACGAATCAGCGTCAGCACGCGCTGCACCCGAAGATAGAAGTCACCCGTCGACAGGCCGCCCGCGGCTTTGGCGTCATCAATGACCTGCTGCCAGGCAGCATCGAGCGTTGCGGCATCGGCGTAACGCGTGTAGCCCGGGTGAATACGCGCGTAGGCCTCTTGGGCCAGGGCAACATCGCGGGCGACTTGCTCGGGCGTCAGTATGGAGCCTTGGCGTGCTTCGGCAGCCGAGGCGAACAGTGTGAATACGAGCAGGACAAGGGGGGGCAGCAAGCGGGGCATGGTCGGGGTCTCCGGGTGAGGTCAGCCTGCAGGTTGCCGCGTGCCCATGCCCCGATCGACGCAAAATCGATATTGTTCAGCGGCTTACAAGATTTGAGACGTTTCAGGAAGCGCGCCGGTTGCGCCAGCTGCTGGGCGTCATTCCCGTGTGCTGGCGAAAGGCACGGTTGAAACTGGCCTTCGAGCCAAAGCCCGCCGCAAGCGCCACATCGACGAGGCTCGCATCGCGCTCGGCGATGAGCCGCTGCGCGTGGGCCACACGCATGCCGTTCACAAACTGGCTGAAATTCTGCTGCAGACCCTTGTTGAGCGCCCGTGAGACGTAGCTCTGGTTGCTTCCGATACGCCGCGCCACGAGCCTCAGCGACAAGCCGGGTTCGAGGTACCAGCGCTCGCGCTCGACGGTCTCGCGCAGCCGCGCGCCCTCTGCGTCCCAGTCGCGCGGCTCGGCGCTGGCGACGGGCTCGGGCTCAACCGGAGACACGACTGCGGGCATCTTGGGATAACGCCGCTGCATGTGCACAAGCGCCTCAACGGCGATCACGAAGACCACACACATCGCCGCAAAGTCGACCCAGAACCGGTCGTAGTAACTGTAGTCGAGCAACGCGTCGAGGCCGTACTCGATGGCCGACAGCAGGCCGTAACCGGCCGCGGCCACGATGAGGTGCACGAGCCAGACGGGACGAAAGTCGTGGTCGTCACTGCGTCGTGCCGCAAGCCATTCGGCGTAGCGACGGTGCAGCCGCCAGCAGGCCACAAGCGCGCCGACGCCCAGCGCGAGACTGACCGTAAACACGGCTGGCAAGATGTAGGGCTCGTGCCAAGCGTCGTTAAACGCCCATTTATTACGGTAGTCGCCGAGCGCCGTGAAGGCCCAGAGTTGGTAAAGCCAGTAGCCAACTCCGGGTGCCAACCACCCGAGGTGGCCGCGCGCGCCAGACTCGAGCATGAGTGTGCGCGCGTGCAACCAAAGCAGCGGGCCCAGCAAGGGCGTGAGGTCGACGGGCAGAAAGGTCAGGCCGGGCCAGACATCATAGGCGCCGGCAAAACCGATGATCATCGACGTGTTGCCGGCGTGGATCGCGAGCACGAAGGCCGCGAACCAGGCCACCGAACGCCGCTCCGGGCTGGCGAACCAGAGCACGGCCACGCAGGTCAGAGTGCTGGCGAGCGTCATCGCCAACAGTGCGCTGGGCCAGGTCAGTTCGATGTTGGCGTACTCCGTTTCAGAGGGAACCCGGCGACCTTAGCGCTCTGGCACGAGACGCGCGTCGCAGAATCCGTATCTCGGAGTTCGCGTTTTATGATGTGCGACATGCGCGAGGCATCAGTTCCGATCAGCGGCCAGCTGCGCCGCAAACGAAACAAACCAGTCGATGCTCTCCGGGTTGGCCATGGTGTCGCGGTTGATGGCCTCTGCCGCCGCCGTGCCCAGCAACAAACGCCGCACGGGGATTTCCATTTTCTTACCCGAAAAGGTCCGCGGCACATCGGTGATGGCAAAGACGTCGTCGGGCACATGACGCGGCGACAAGCCTGTCCGGACTGCGGTGCGAATCGCGTTGACGAGCGCGTCATCAAGTGCGGCACCCTCAGCCAGCACGACGAACAGCGGCAGGTACGAATCGCGCCCCAGGTATTCGAGGTCGACCACGAGGCTGTCGAGCACTTCGGGCAAAGCCTCCACCACCTGGTAGAGCTCGGCCGTGCCCATGCGGATGCCCTGGCGATTGATCGTCGAGTCGGAGCGGCCGTAGATCACAGCACTGCCGCGTTCGTTGATGAGAATCCAGTCGCCGTGTCGCCAGACGCCAGGGTAGGTGTCGAAATAAGCGTCGCGGTAACGCGCACCATCGGCGTCGTTCCAGAACGCCAGCGGCATTGACGGCATGGGTGCGGTAATCACGAGTTCGCCGACGGTATCTGTGACGCCGTTGCCCGCCTCGTCCCAGGCCTCGACGGCGCAGCCCAGCGAGCGACACGAAATCTCGCCGCGCCACACGGGCACCGTGGGCGCACCGCCGACGCACGCCGTCGCGAAGTCCGTGCCGCCAGAAATAGACGACAAGAAGATATCGCTGCCGACCGCCTCGTAGATCCAGTCAAACACATCGGGCGCGAGCGGCGAGCCCGTTGAGCCCATGCCGCGCAACCGCGCAAGCGCCCAGGTCTTGCCTGGCGTCAGGCCTGCGTTCTTGCAGGCCTCGAAGTATGCAGCGCCCGCGCCGAAGAAATCGATGTCGAGCGTGTCGACCACCTGCCACAAACGGTTGAGATCCGGCTTGCCCGGGTTGCCATCGTAGAGACACACCGTGACGCCTATGAGCAGACCCGCGATGTTGTAGTTCCACATCATCCAGGCCGTGCTTGAGAACCACATGAACCGGTCGCCGGGATTCAGATCGAGCTGCAGCCCGACCTGTTTGAGGTGTTCGAGTACAATGCCGCCGTGGCCGTGCACGATGGCCTTGGGCTTACCCGTCGTGCCCGATGAGTAGACGATCCAGAGCGGATGGTCGAAGGGCACCGACTCAGCCTCAAACGTGGCGTCACCCGCAATGGCGGCGCGCCAGTCCACTTGCTGGAACGGCCGCGCGTCAGAGGGCGCGACACTGGCGATCTCGGTGCCGCCAACGCGTTCTAGCGTGACAAGGCCCGCGAGCGTCGGCAGGCCGTCCACGAGTTCGGCCACGACCTCGGCGCGCGCGAAGTCGCGGCCGCCGTAATGGTAGCCGTCGCAGGCGATGAGCACCTTGGGCTCGATCTGTTGGAAGCGGTCGAGCACGCCCTGCGCGCCGAGGTCCGGTGAACACACGGACCAGGTCGCGCCCAACGCGGCGACGGCGTGAAACGCGACGATGCACTCGGGCACATTATTGAGGTAAGCCACAACCCGGTCGCCGCGTTCGACACCGAGCTCACGCAAGGTGCTGGCGAGCGCCATGGCCTGACGTTGCAGTTCTGCCCAGCTCAGTGACATGAGCTCGCCCGACTCTGGTTGGCAGAGCACCGCAGGCCCGTCGCGCCTGGCGTGGCGCCAAACGACATCAACGTAGTTCAGCGTCGCATTGGGAAACCACTGCGCGCCCGGCATCGTGGCATCGGCGAGCGCAGGCTCACTCTGTTCCTCTGGCAACACATCGTAATAACGCGCGAGCGCGCGCCAGAACCGACCCGGGTCATCGACGGACCATTGCCAGAGCGCGGCGTAGTCTTCCGGCGGACCATCGTAGTCACGACCCAGTGCTTGGGCAAAGCGCGTGACGTTGGCGTTGGCGCGCAGCGCCGCGTCGGGCTGCCAGAGCGCGGTTGGGGTATCGGTCATGCGCGGATTATACGGTGGTGCGAGCGGTGGGAGATTGCCGCGCCGGCTTCGCCGGCTCGCAATGACGTTTCGTCTGGTCATTGCGAGGCCGCGCAGCCGCCATACCTGTCATTGCGAGGCCGCAGAGCGGCCGCGGCAATCTCCTAATGCAAGACACCCTCATCAATGCAATAGTCTCCTGATGCACTCCTGGTCCACAGTCACCGTCGGTGTGGCAGACCTTGCCGAAGCCGAAGCGCTCTGGTGCGACACCTTCGGAATGTCGGCCGTGGCGGAACGCGAGGCCGGCGACGCAACGCTGGCCACGCTCTGGCAGTTGCCCGCCTCAGCCATCGGTCGCCAGCGACTGCTGACGACCCCGGGACAAACCACGGGCAGACTCCATCTCGTTGAATTCCCGGATCCCGATCCGCCCGTACGTGCGGGCGCCAACACCTTCGACTTGGCCCCCAAGAATCTGGATATCTATGTCGACGACCTACCCGAGAAGGAGGTCGAACTTCGTGCCGGCGGCCACCGTTTTCGCACGGAACAACACAGCGAAGTCGTCGCACCCGATGGCACCCGCTTCCGCGAACTGCACATGCCCGTACACGATGCGATCAACGTCGTGTTACTCGAAGTGGTTGGGTCACCGCGCCCGGTCACACGCGCGGGCTTTGGTGCCGTCGGTCCGCTGATCATCACCGTGCCCGATGCGCGCGCCGAGCAGGCGTTCGCGCGCGACGTGCTCGGACTGGGCAAACTCAGCGATCACGTTCTGAGTGGCCCCGAAATCGAGGCCATGATCGGCCTGCCGCCTGGCGCAACGCTCGACGTCAGTATCTGGGGTGATACGACCGCACCGTTCGGGCAGCTCGAGATCATTGAGTACGGCGGCACCGATGGCGTAGACCTGTACGCACGCGCGCAAGCGCCTGCGACCGGCATCCTGCAGGTTCGCTACCACGCCGAATCGTTGGCGCCAATCGAGGCGCGCCTGTCAGACATCGCATGTGAACGCCACACCGACATCGACCTGATCGACGGCCGCGGCGCGCTGTTGCGGTTCCGCTCGCCGGCCGGACTCGCGGTGGAGGTCCTCGCCCCGGCTTGAATCAGCGCGCGGGGCGCCGGAAGACGAGAAAGTGCTGCTGCGGCAGAAAGTCGCGATTGGCCTCGAACTCGAGACCGAGCGCGGCCATCTCCTTGCGCACCTGGTCCACGGTCATCTTGTGCAGCGGCTTAATGGGCACGGCGCGATCTTCGGCGCGGTACTCGATGAGCACCAGTCGCCCGCCGGGCTTTAGGGCGGCAGCGATCGCCGACCCCATCTCATAAGGGTGCGAGAACTCGTGGTAGGCGTCGACGATAAACGCTAGATCGATGCTGTCGGGCTCAAGATTCGGGCTCTCGACGGTGCCAAGCACAGTGTCGACATTGCTGGTGCCCATTTGCTCACGCCGGGCTTCAACGATCGCCAGCATTTCAGGCTGAATATCGACAGCGATAACCCGACCTGCGGGCACGCGCGCGGCCACGGGAAACGTGAAGTAGCCGCTGCCCGCTCCAATGTCGGCAACGACGCTGTCGGCCTCAAGCGGCAGGTTCTGAATGACCAAGTCCGTTCGCTCTTCTGCCAGGCGGCCCCGGCGCTCAAGCCAGCCCGCGGCGAGGTGCCCCATGACCTGGGACACTTCACGGCCCATGTAAAATTTGCCGATGCCGTCGCGCGTGGCGCGCTCGTAAGTGTAGCGCGGGTTTTCGGTCTCAGCCTCGCGATCGGACGCACCGGCACCGCAAGCGGCCACAAGGGCCAGACCTGCGACGGTCAGCGCGCGTCGCAGTTGTCTCGTCAGCACCATGTCGCCACCTCTAGGGTTCCAGGCCGCGCGATTTGGTATAGCGTTTCGCGTAGCGGAAAAACGTACCCGTCATACGTCCGAACGCGATGACGAGACCGCGCCAGCCGGCCAGAAAGCCGAGCTGCAGAACGTAACTGCGGAAGAACGCGAACTGGCTTCGCAGAAATGCGACGAACGGATGCGGCGCCTTCTGGTCACGTTTGGCCTCCGCGGCGATTTCCGAGTAGGTCGAGGCCTTCTTGAGAAACTGGTCGAGTCGCAGCACAGCGTCGTGCCAAAGCACGCCATCGAGGAGCACGGTGTCGACGCCCGCGTCAGGCTCAACCTTCTCGTGTACGGGCTTGTCGTTGAAGCGCGCGTGGCCGCGGTGGAAAACGCGTAGCAGCTGGTCGTTGCCCCAGCCGCCACGTGTCAAGTGTTTGCCGCAAAACCGGTTGTAGCGCATGACGTCGCCCGCGGTCGTCGCGGGGCCAGCCGCCAGCCTCGCAATGGCGTCGACAAGCTCGGTTGTTGCCTGCTCATCGGTATCAATCGAGAACACCCAGTCGTTTCGGGCGAGACCCACGGCGGCTTGCTTCGTCGGCCCGAAGCCGAGGAAGGGACCCTCGTGCACGCGCACATTGCCGTACCGCGCGCAGTGGGCCGCCGTGTCGTCGGTGCTGCCGTTGAGGTAAACCACAACCTCATCGAGACGCGACAGGCTGTCGAGACAGGCGCCGATCGTCTCAGCAGCATTGGCGGCGATGATCACGGCGGATACGGGGACTGTCGACATGCAGCTCGGCGCGCGTTGGGAACAAGCGCGAGTATAGCCTGCTGTCACCCCACGGGTGCTTGCAGTACCCTAGCGGGCGCCTGTACCACGACCTGAGCAGACATGTCCGCCCTGCGTTCCCTGAGCTACGTCCTGAATCGCTTCGTGTTACGCCGCGAGTACCTGACCGCGCGCGCGGACGGGCTCGAGTTTCGGGTCAAGACTGAAGACGTCGTGGGGCGTCACCTTTACAAGTACGGCCGTCACGAACCCGAAATGACGGCCTGGCTCATGCAGTCGGTCGCGCCGCAAGACGGCGATCTCATCATCGACATCGGCGCCAACATCGGCTGGTACGCCATGCACTTCGCGCAACTGTGCAAAGGCACCGATGCGCGCGTGCTGGCCTTCGAGCCCGACCCGCGCAACTTCGGCTTGCTCACCGAGAACATTGGCCGCAACAAGGCCGCCGCCGTGCAGCCGTTCCAGCTCGCGCTGTCCGACAACGACGAAGGCGCAGCCCTACACCAATTCGGCAGCAACAACCTGGGCCGCCACTCATTGCTGCCCATCAACGAAGGCGGCAGTGTGTCCGTGGCCACGGCGCGACTCGACGACCTCCTGGCCCAGCCCGACTTCGCGGGCCGCACGCCGCGAGCCGTAAAAATGGACATCGAAGGCTTCGAGCTCGTCGCGCTGCGCGGCGCGCCCGAGATGCTCGCGCGCTGCCCGCTGGTGGTATTCGAGTACTCACCGCGGTACATGCGCGCGGGTGGCATCGAGCCCGCCGCGCTGCTGCATTTCATGCGGGGGCTCGGCTTCACGGCGCAACGTCTGGAGAACGGGCAGGCTGTGGCGGCCGACATCGACGCGCTGGCCGTCGACGACAAACACACTGACCTCATCTGGACGCGCTGATGCGCGTGCTCGCGATCAGTTCGCACGCCGACACGCTCGTCAGCGTGCGGCCTGAGGCCGCCTCGTTCATCGGCCTCGCACGTGCGGGCGTCGAGATGCACGTGATGACCCAGGGCGACTCACCCTGCGCGCAGGACATGCGCGACGCGGGCATCAACGTTATCGACTACCACCCAAAGAAAAAGTGGGCGCGCGACGCGATCCGGCGCATCCGCGAGGCCATCGACACACACGACGTCGACATCGTCTACGCGTTCAACAACAAGGCGATCTGCAACGCCGCATTCGCCTGCCGCGGTCGCCGCGCCAGGCTCATCACCTACCGCGGTCAGACGGGCAACCTGTCGCGCTGGGACCCCGCGGCCTATCTCACACACCTCCACCCGCGCGTCGATGCGATCATCGGCGTTGCCGACGCCGTGACGGATTTCTTGAGACCTGTGGTGCGGCCCGGCGTGAGCGTGACTACGGTGTACAAGGGCCACGACCTCGACTGGTACACGGATGCCGCGTTGCCGCGCGCTGAGCTTGGGCTCGACGAAGACGACTTTGTCGTGGCCTGCGTGGCCAACAACCGCCCGCGTAAGGGCGTCGACTACCTGGTACGCGCCTGCGGCGAGCTGGGCGATCTCGACAACCTACGACTGCTGCTCGTAGGCCACGGCATGGACCTCGAAACGCTGGGCAATGCCCTGGCAGAAGCCGATCTAGAAGATCGGGCAGTGCTGCTGGGCCCGCGCAGCGATGCCACCGCCGTGATCCAGGCCGCCGACGTATCCGTGCTGCCCTCAACGAAGCGCGAGGGCTTGCCGAAAACGGTCATCGAAGCCATGGCCTACGCGATTCCCTGCATCGTGACCGACACGGGCGGCAACGCGGAGCTCGTCGTGGACGGCGAAACCGGCATCGTCGTGCCTGTGGCCGACGCCTCAGCGATCGCAACCGCTGTGCGCACGTTGCGCGACGACCCGGCGCTTGCGCGACGCTACGGCGACGCAGGTCGCGAGCGCATTGCCGAATCGTTCAGTGTTGGTCGCACGGTAACGGGCACACGTGCCGTGTTCGCTCGGCTGCTCGCGACCGACTGAGCGCTACCAGGGCAGCGTACGCCCCCGCCAGTCGATGAGTGTGCCGGCGCTGTCGGCATCGAGCGTATCGATGACCTGGATCAGCCCGGCCACAGAATCGGTGGGCGTCAGCGTCGCGTCCTGCCCACCCATGTCCGTTTGCACCCAGCCCGGGTGCAGCGCCGCGCAGGTGACACCGCGACCGGCCAGGTCGAGCGCCATCGAACGCATGACGGCATTCACGGCCGCCTTGCTGGCCCGGTAGGCGTAGAGCCCGCCGCTCGTGTTCTTCTCCATAGAGCCGAGGATGCTCGAGACGGTGACGATGCGACCGTGATCAGCGCGCGCCACGTTGTCGACAAGCCGCTCTGAGATGGCAAGCGGCGTGAACACGTTGATGTCGAAAACGCTGTGCCAGTTGGCACGCTCGAAGTAGCCGAAGCCCTTGTCATTCATGGCACCCGCGTTGTGGATGAGCACATCGATCGTGCGCCCCTCGAGCGGCGCCAGCGCGCGATCCAGTTCAGCTTCGTCGGTGAGCGAGCCGATCAGCACTTCCAGCGAGCCCGTATCGGCAAGCGCCGACAAGGCTGAGCTCTCAGCGCGTTGCAACGCGATCACCTGCCAGCCTGCGCGTAAGTACTGGCGCGCGAATTCAAGCCCGATGCCACGACCAGCGCCCGTGATGAGTACGGTGGGCATAGTCAGTCTCCCTGCTTCCGGCCCTCGGCGTAGGCTGCGATAGGCAGCACGGGGCCCGCGTTGATGTAATAGGCGCGGCGCCGGAAGAACCGCGTGAGTCCATCGGCGCCCATTCGAGACGGACCAATGCCTGAGCAGCGGTAGGCGCTTTTCTCTGCCTCCGAGATCATCGTCGTCAGGCCCGCGTCGTTGATGCTGATGCCGCCCGCCTCAAGCGCTTCACCGACGCGCAGTGCCGTGGCCTCGTCGGGGCCAAAAACGGCCGCCGAGAGACCAAACAACGAATCATTGGCCAAGGCAATCGCCTCAGCCTCAGTCTTGAACGCCATGACGGGCATCACGGGCCCAAAGGTCTCGTCACGCATGATCGCCATGTCATGGTTGACGCCGGACAAGACGGTGGGCCGCAACCACAGCCCGCCACCGAGCGCCTCGATGCTGCCGCCGCTTCGCACCACCGCACCCTTTGCCACTGCGTCATCGAGATGGCTGCGGATGAGCGCCGCCTGGTGCTCGAAAATGATGGGACCCAGGACCCCTTGCCCCGCATCGGGATAACTGAGCGGCACCGCGTCGGCCAATTCAGCCAGCCGTGCGACAAAGGCGTCATGCAGGCTTGTGTGCGCATACACGCGTTCAATCGACTGACAGGCCTGCCCCGTCGCGCCCACGGATGCCCGGAGCACGGCCGTGGCGGCGCGCTCGACATCACTGCCCTCGAGCACAATAGCCGCGTCCTTGCCGCCGAGCTCCAGAAAGGCCGGTATGAACGCGTCGGCCGCGGCAACGCCAACCTTTCTGCCCGTGGCCACGCTGCCCGTGAACGCGACGACATCGACCTCGGGAATGAGCGCCGCACCCGTAGAACCATCGCCCGTAACGAAAGCCAGTACACGGGCGAGCTCTGGCACCTCGGCAATCGCAGCAGCAACGGGCGCTGCGAACCGCGGCGTCACTTCGCTCGGTTTGATGATGACGGCGCAGCCCGCGAGCAGCGCGGGCGTGGCATCGATGAATGACAGCAGCAACGGGAAGTTCCAAGGGCTGATTGCACCGAGCAAGGGGTAGGGATCGACGGCGCGCGCAATGTCGATACCGGGCATACGTTCAAGTGCCGCACGATCTTCGGTAATCAGGCCCGGCGCCAAACTGCACCAGCGGTGAATGCCGCCGATCACGCCGTCAACCTCGGTGTGCGCCAGCGCGACGCGGCCGGTGTCTGCTGACAACGCGGCAACGATGTCAGTGCGGTGCGCCTCGAGCGCCTTGGCAAAGCGTTGCAGTGTCGCCGCGCGTGCAGTCGCACCAGAGTCGCGCCAGTCGGCCTGCGCATCGCGCAAGCGTTCGGCCACCACCGCGATGGCGTCCCCGTCGTGCACGGTCATCTCGTAATCACTCTGGCCCGTGCGTGGATTGCGAACTGGAAGGCTGCGCATGATTGGATTATGCCGGGTCGTGGCGCGTGATGAACGCGCCGATGTCTATCGCGGCCTCCGCCGCCCGCAGCGTGAGAAAGCCGTTGCCCCATTCGGGGTAGTCGCGCCGCAGGCCGTTGCGCAGCAGCCGGTCGGCGCGTGGCGTGATCTCCCAGAGGTCGTCGCGCACGTTCATCACGAACATCGGATGCTCAAGCTCGGCCAGCCGCTCACGGTAGGTGGGCACATAGGCGAACGCAGCGCGGTGGCCCCATTCATAGCCTTCACCGCCTCGCAGATTCTCCGCCATCGACTCGGCGCACATCTCAAGTGTCATACCCGGGCCGCGATGCTCGAGCACGCGCTGCCAGAGCGTTGTATAGCGCGTGCCTGCCTCGTCAATCGGAATCGGCTCGAAGGCGTTTTCGAACGTAGCGAGTTCACTGTCTTCAATGACGGGTGCAGCGATACTGACGATGCTCAGCACGCGGCCGGGATAACGCGTCGCAAGCTCGGCGGCGACGAGCGCCCCCGTGTGATGCCCCACAACGTGACACGTCGCCATGCTGAACGCGTCGAGTACAGCGACCACGCTGTCCGCGTAGTCGGTAACCGTTACGGGCGGATCAGCCGGCGGCGGATCGCTCTCGCCCATGCCCGGGTAATCCGGTGCGAGTAAGAAGCGCTCCCCACTCAGCGCTGCGAGCAGATCGACAAACTGGCGACTCGACTTGGGGCTTTGGTGCAGACACAAGACCGCGGGTCGTGCGGCGTTGATTGCGCCGGCGTGACGCACATGGATTTGCCCGAAGGGCCCGTCGATAAACTGGCGGCGAACGGTCATGGAATGGCTCCCCGTCCGCCGCGCCAGCCGCAAGTGCGCGCGGGGCACAAGGCCCCGCGCACCTGCGATCAGTCGCCGAAGCGGGCGTTGAAGTTGAGGCCCCAGTGCGCGTCGCGGCGGGCGGTGCCCACGAAAGAGCGGCGGAAGGTATCACCGCCGTCCGCGTAGCGTAGTACGAGCGGCGAGCTGTCTTCGCCAAAGACATTGCGACCAAACAGGATCACCGAGTACTTGTCGCTCTCGACACCGAACCGTGCACCGACGAGACTCGTGTCACCGGTCTCGGCGAGATTGTGCACTTGCGCGAATTTGCTCGACTCATAGGTGTAGTTGATGCCCGCGAACCACTCCCAGTCGGCATTGAAACTGTCGCGCAGTTCCGCATCGAGAAACAGCATGTTTTCGGCCGTACGCGGGATCTTCTTGCCGTCGATCGAGCCGAAGGTCGGGCTGTCAGAAGCTGTGCAAGTGGGGCTGTCAAACTGCTCGCCCAGCGAGCAGTTGCGCAACCCGTCGTCAGCAACGTCGTTGAGCACGCCCTGATTCTCGTCGACTCCGTCTGTGAACTCAGCATCTGTGTACGCGTAGTTCAGCGTCAACGCCAAAATATCGCCTGCGCGCCATGTCGACTCGAGCTCGAATCCGTTGATCCGGGCATCGCCGGCGTTGACGGTGGCCGACGTCGTATTGGCGCCCGAGCGAGCATTTTGGGTGAGCTGGTAGCCATCGATTTCGTTCGAGAAAATGGCGACATTGGCCGTGAGCGCACCATCGAGCCACGTGGTCTTGGCGCCAAGCTCTACGGAGGTCACGTCTTCCTCATCGAATGTGGGCAGACCCGCGCGTATGGCCAGAGGACCATTGAAGCCGCCGGGCTTTGTGCCTGTCGCCACGACACCGTAGAGCATCATGTCATCGGTCGCCTGCCAGTCGAGCGTGTAGCGCTGCAGGAACGCGTCGAACGAGGCTTCGGAACGGACGATGTCCTCTACTGGGCCGCCGAGATTTTGCAAGATGGCAACTTGCTCAATCTCTTCTTCCTGGTAACGGCCTTCGAGCGTCAGTGAAACCGTGTCCGAAAGCGGGAACTCGACGAGCCCAAAGACTGCCGTGTTGGTCAGCTCGTCGTCGGAACGGTTTCGAGGTACGACAAGCACCGGTGGTGTTGGGTCAAACGGGAAAATAAACAGGCAGTCTGGCAGCGCGGCGCAAAGGCTGTTCAACTGGGCGGATTCCGCGGCGATGCTTGCGGCAATGATTTCATCCGCGTTTGCTGGAAGCTCTCGGATATCGCGGCTTTCACTGCGCTCTCGGAAGTAGTAAGCACCAAAAAGTGCGCTGACTCGTTCGCCCTCGAACGCGAACCGCAATTCCTGCGAGATGTCGTCGCCGAAAGACCAGTTCGAGAAGGTGAAATCGACAATCTCATCAGACCTGGCGTAGCCGTAGGGCGCTGGAATGGTTGGAACCGGGGGGCCCAGTTTGACGCCGTTGGTTGTGAAGTTCGAGACATCGAAGATTGAGTCGCTGTAGTCGCCATCTGTGACCTGGATGCCGTCACGACGATTGAAGCCGGTAATGCTTGTGAGCGTCCACGCGTCGTTGAGCTCGTAGTCGATGGCGAGGCTCGTCTGCAGCGTTTGTTGCTCCTCGCGCGCGTCAGGTGCCTGCACCGAGAAATTGGTATTAATCGGTTGCGGGCTGACAGTGCCGCAGAAGTAGCGGCCCAAGCCTGCGTAAAGTGCCCCGTTGTCCTCAAAGCAGTTGTTGTTGATGGCGCGTTGGGCGAACAGCGGCGGCTGCCCGTCGTCGAGGTCGTTGTAGTAGGCGCGGAAACGCGCGTTCAAGCGTTCGTTGGGTGCCCACTGGAGCACGACCGACAGCGAGTTTGATTCCTGTTCACCGATGTCCGAGTTATCGAACTCGTTGGTCCACGGACCATCGAGCTGGAACCGACGCAGGGTGATGCCACCCGAGAGCGTGTCCGTGATCGGTCCGCGAATCGATGCGGAGACCTCGCGCTCGTCGTCATTAGTCAGAGTGACGGCGACGTTGCCGTCGAGCGTGTCACCCGGCGATTTGGTGATGATGTTGATGGCACCCGCGTAGGTGTTACGGCCGTACAGCGCGCTTTGCGGGCCCTTGATGATCTCGAAGCGCTCGACGTCGTTGAGGTCAAAGTCGGCCAATGAGCCTTCAATGTAGACGCCATCGATAAAGTAAGACACGCCCGACTCGCCAAGAATGTTGGCTTGCCCACGGATGACAGGGCGGTTCGAGGTGCGACCGAAGTCGTTGTCGAAGATGATGCCTGCGGAGAGCTTCGCGATGTCCGAGAAATCCTGCAGGTTGAGATTGACGATGGTGTCGCTGGTTACCGCGGACACCGAGACGGGCACCGTCTGCAGCGTCTCTGTGCGCTTCCGCGCCGACACGACAATCTCTTCGATTTCCTGAGCTTGCGCCACCGGCGCAAAGGCGGTCGCCGCCGTAATGCCTGCCACAAGGCCGGCACGTACCAGACCTGATCCCAATCGCTTGGTCATGTTGTTCCCCTCGTTCCCCCGAAGTGCCAGCGCGAAACGGTCGCGGTGCCGCCTTTTTTGCGCTGGTTTTACACGTCGTCGAATTGTTATACATCTATAACAATATAGCAACGGGGTGCGCATAGACACTGGGCTGTGGCATGGTGCCGAGATGACAGAGCAGCATCCGCTCGCACATCTTGAGAAGTCGAAGTTCTTCTACAACCGGGGCCGGGACACGACGCGGCTCGAAGGTTTTGTCGATGCGGCATTCGCCTTCGCATTGACGCTGCTCGTCATTTCGTTCGACGCCGTTCCCACCAACTACGACGAGTTGATCACGGCGCTCAAGGCCGTCCCGGCGTTCCTGTTTGGCTTCCTGATTCTGGGAATGTTCTGGATTGCACACCGTAACTGGTCGATCCGTTACGGCCTGGACACGACGTTCGCGACACTCGTGAGCCTGGCGCTCGTCTTCATCCTGCTCGTCTACGTGTTCCCACTGCGCGCCATGGCGACCGCGGCGATCCGGGGCATGACCAATGGTTGGGTGCCGTCAGAGTTCTCGATACAAACGGCCGAACAAGCCCGTGGGCTGTTCGTGATCTACGGTGTCGGGTTCGTGGCCTCCAATTTCTGCATCGTGCTGTTGTACTGGCACGCGGCGAAGCAATCGGGGCGGATTCACCTGACCCCCGAAGAGCGCTTCATCACCTGGGGCGACGTTGTTGCCTGGAGCATGGTCGGTAGCGTGGGCCTGGTGTCGATCGTGCTGGCCCTGACAGTGCCGCCGAACCTTATCCCGGTTGCTGGCTGGTGCTACGGCTTGCTGGGCATCGCGATGCCCATCTTCGGCGTTGTGATCTCAAAACGCTTCGACGCCCGCTTCCCCGACGCCCAGCCCGACGCCTAATCAATCAGCCTCGAGCTCGAAGACCTGCTCGACGGGCTCCCCAAACAGGCGCGCAATCCTAAGGGCCGATTCCAGCGACGGGCAGAACTTGCCCTGCTCGATCGCAATCACGGTCTGCCGCGACACACCCAGCGCGTCGGCCAAATGCTGCTGCGTCATGCCGTCTTGGCGCTCACGCAGCGTCCGCACGTGATTGCGGACATGGCTCCTGCGACGTGGCGGCATTACTCCGTGCCCAGGCGGTAGTAGGTCAGTACCGACGCGTAGTACACGAGCTCCGACAACACGAGTACACCGGTCCAGGTCACGACAAAGCCAACCACCGAAGGCTGGAACACGGCGTAAAAGGGTAGCGACACGAAGCCCGCAAATAACAGGTAATAGGCATTGCGGGCACTGAGCAGATTCACGGCTCGGTCGCGTTCATCGGGTTCAGCGCCAGCGGCATCGATGGGCGCATGGGTCAACGCCGCGATGATGTGGCCGATGACGACGAACACGACGATGGCGCGCCCGAAACTCGCCAGAACCACGGCGTCCTCGCCACCCCACGCGCGTTGCGCGAACACGGCGCAGACCACGATCAGTGACAGGATGATGATGACGGCGCTTTTTTCGTTGAAGTGCCAGCGCGACACGACCACGTCAGGCCGCCGTCGCCGCGATCGACCCAGGGCCGCTGCACCGGCCAGCGCCCCCGCCGCGATGAGCTGGACACCGCCCGTAAAAATCGAGGTCTCATTGGCCAGCCAGCCCACGAGAAACCAGACCACGGGCGCAAGTCCCACCAACACGCAAGCGCTGGCAAAGAGCCCGCGTTCGGCATCGGGCGCATCACCTGTCGCGCGGTAGACCTTTGTGGCAACCAGAATACTCGCGACAAAGAACGCAAGGATGAACGGGCCCAGCGGCAGGAAGCTTTCAGTCATGACGCACTCCGAATGTAAAATAAACCTTACATCCGAAGGTACGGCTCACCGGGCAGTCATGTCAAGTTTATATGACATCGTCAGTTTGTGTGGCGGCGGTGTGGTGCCGAGAAGAAGCCGAACAGGCCGAAACCCATGACACCCAGCGAGGCCCACATGGTCGGGCGCCAGACATTGCGCCCACGCGCCACGATCTCAAATTCGTCGACGTAAATCGTTTCGCAGGCACCATCGCCTGTGTCCGTGCGTGTGGTGCTCGTGCCGCGCTTGCTACCGTTGGGACTGATGTAGGCGGCCAGGGTGCCGCGCACGCGGATCTGGTCGCCGATGCGTACGTCGTCCACACGGTCTCGAATCCGCGCGTCGTCGGCGATGATGTGGTTGTTGGACACCTCGGTCTGGTCGAACGCATTCCAGGCGGCCCGATCACGCGTTGAGAAGTTGCAGGTGAAGATCCCGTTCCAGAAGGTGATGTTGGAAAGCGACGGGCTGCGCGCCGTATCACCCCAGACCACGCAAAGGTCAGCCACGTTGAGGTGATCCTCAGTCAGGCGGTGCATGCGCGACTCGCCGTCGTGCTGGCGGAACGAGACGACGAGCCCTGTCAGCTCGTAGTCGTACTCGGGCTCAATCTGGTAGTCGATGCCGTCCCAGTTGGCCTGGAACGGGTAGCGCTCCGTGGCGCGTTGCAGCGGCGCACGGTCGATCCCCGCATCGAACGCGATCGATCCCGGCAGGTCGTTGCGGTTCGAAAACGCCACCGCGAATGCTGCGGCGCTGACAATCAGGACAGGGCGGCTCCAGTGCATGGCGTTATGCTACCGCGCGTTTTAGGGCCGAGCACGTGACGCCGGCCCCGTTTTTGGGGAATGATCGGCGCTGGTCGCAGGAGCACCATCCCATGCAAGACAACGCCTTCAAGCCCGCGCCCGACGGCCTCGCACAGGCTGTGTCGCTGCTGCTCGAGGGCGGCAGCCTGCCCGCCGTGCCCCTGCCCGATCGTTTGCCCGAGACGGGCATCGGCGAAACAGACACGCTGCGGATGCTTGCACCCAGCGTTGTGGGAGCAGCCGCAACCCTGGGCGACGAGACCGCGTTCGCGCATATGGACCCGCCAACGCCCTGGGTGACCTGGGCCACGACGCTCTGGAACGCCGCGCTCAACCAGAACCTGTTGCACCCGGCCACGAGCCCCACCGCCAAAGACATCGAGCGGCGCGTCATCGACTGGCTCAAACCGCACTTCGGTATGGACGGTGGGCACATGACACCGGGCGCGACCGTCGCAAATCTGACCGCGCTCTGGGCGGCGCGCGACGTCGCTGGCGCGCGCCGCGTATTCGTCAGTGAACACGCGCACTTGTCCGTTTGGAAATCCGCGCACCTGCTCGGGCTGCGCTACGAGGGTATCGCGGTCGACAAGCACGGTCGGCTCGACCGACACGCCCTGCCCTCGGACCTGAGCGACGCCTGCCTCGTGCTGACGGCCGGCACCACATCGGCGGGCGCCATCGACGCGCTGACACCTGACACAAGCGCGGCCTGGACGCACGTCGACGCGGCCTGGGGTGGCGGGCTCGCGCTGAGCGATACCTATGCCTCCCGCCTCGAAGGTCTTTCGCAGGCCGACTCTGTCGCCATCTCGGCACACAAGTGGCTGTTCCAGCCCAAAGAGTCGGCGCTCGTGATGTTCCGTGATACGACCCGCGCCAATACCGCGCTGGCCTTCGAAGGTGGTTACCTCGCCACGCCGAACGTCGGTGTGCTGGGCTCACACGGCGCGACAGCGGTGCCTTTGCTCGCGACGCTGATGGCCTGGGGACGTCAGGGCATGGCCGAGCGCATCGATCGCTGCATGCGCACGGCAGAGCGCGTGCATGACTTCCTCGTGCGACAGACCGAAGCCGAAATCTACGCCGAGCCCGAATCGGGCGTGATCGCCTGGCGCCTGGATGACGACGCACGCACGCGTCGCGTGTTCGAAGCGCTACCCGAGGGCATGGCCTCGACGACAACGCTCGACGGGCTGCACTGGGTCCGCCATGTCGCGGCAAACCCCAACACGGACGCCGAGGCGGTCACGAACGCGATTGCCGATGCGATCCGTTCGACGGCTCAGTAGTACTCGAGCTTGGCCGCCTTGCCGCCAAAGACGCGGTAGGCGAACACCGAGTAGCCGATGATCACAGGCAGGACCACAATCGCGCCCACGAAAATAATCAGCAGTGACTCAGGCGCACTGGCTGCGTCCCAGATCGTGATCTCGTCGAGCACGAGCCAGGGAAACAAGGCGTAAGCCAATCCCTGGAATGCGAGCAGGTAGAGCCCTGCCGCACAGGCGAAGGGCACCCAGTCACCGTAGTCGTTACCGTCGGCTAGCCGCACAGGCAAGCGGCCCAGGGAACGCCAGCAGATGAACAGCACAACGAACGTGACGACGGGAATCGGCCAGACCATGAGCAGGTTCTCGAGCTGGAACCACTTGTCGAAAATGCGCTCGTTGAGCGCGGGCGTCATGAACGACACGGCGCCGATCCCCAGTGCTGTGAGCACCAGCGCCAAGCGCGCCTGCGCGATCACTTTGAGCTGCAGCGCGCCCTCGGTCTTGATGATGAGCCAGGTCGCACCCAGCAGCGCATAGCCCGCCGCCAGACATAAACCGATGAACAGCGAGAACAGCGTGGTGGCCAGCGTGACTTCAAATCCCGTGACGACGCGGCCCAACATGTAGCCCTGCGACGTCGCCGCGAGCAACGAACCGGCGAAGAACGCGAGGTTCCAACTTTCCTTGTGCTGCGCGTGCGCCTTGACCCGAAAGTCGAAGGCCACGCCGCGCAGGATGAGCCCGAGCAACATCACCGAGATCGGCAAATACAGCGCCGTGAGTATCACGCCGTGCGCGACGGGGAATGCCACCAGCAGGATGCCGATACCGAGCACAAGCCACGTTTCATTGGCATCCCAGAACGGACCGATAGACGCGATCATGAGGTCCTTCTCGGCGTCATTGGCGCGCGGCAGCAAAATACCCACGCCAAGATCGAAGCCGTCGAGAATCACGTAGGCGAGCATCGACAGCGCCATGATGAGCATGAACGCGAGTGGCAGCCATCCCTCGGGCTGCGCGAGGTCAGGAATCTCAGGCATTGCCGGCCACCTCTTTGAGGCCCGCCGGGCGCGGCCCGTAGGCCGTCGGCGCACTGTCCTTGACCTCAGGACGTCCCGCCTGGCGCGCCAGATAAAACACGACCGAGATGTAAGCCGCAATGAGTGCCGTGTAGACCACAAGGTAGCCCGTGAGCGTCGTCGCTACGGCAGCACCGGAAACGGGCCCTACGGCATCGGCCGTGCGCAGCACCCCGGCAACGAGAAACGGCTGGCGGCCAATCTCGGTGGTGTACCAGCCCGCCAACACGGCGACCCAGCCCGAAAACGTCATGGCCACATAAGCGCGGTTGAGCACAGTGCCCGTCATGCCGCGACGGAACAGCGACACCGCACCCGCCAGGCCCAGCACCAGCATGAGCATGCCGATACCGACCATGACCCGGAACGACCAGAACACGGCCGCCACAGGCGGGTGCGCACCTTCGAACTCGTTGAGGCCTTTCACCTCCCCGTCGAGGTCATGCGTCAGGATCAGCGAGGCAAGCTTCGGGATTTCGATCGCAAAGCGATTCTGCTTTGTCTCCTCATCGGGCAACGCAAACAGCACGAGCGGCGCACCCTTCTGCGTCTCCCACACGCCTTCCATGGCCGCGACCTTGGCAGGCTGGTGTTCGAGCGTGTTGAGCCCGTGCAGGTCGCCCGCAACGATCTGCAGCGGGGCCAGTAGTGCGGCCATAACGACACCCGTGCGCAGCGTCGACTTCACGGCCTCGGTTTTGTCACCACGCAACCAGCGGTAGGCGGACAAGCCCGTGAACAGGAAGGCGACCGTCAGGAACGACGCCAGCATCGTGTGCACAAGCCGGTAGGGGAATGACGGGTTGAAGATGATGGCCCACCAGTCCGTCGCGTAAGCCACGCCGTCGCGCATCTCGAAACCTGCGGGTGTGTGCATCCAGGAAACGAGTGCCAGAATCCAGAACGCCGACAGCGTGGTACCCACGGCAACGAGAACCGTGGCAATTGTGTGGACGCGATTACTCACGCGGTTAAAGCCGAACAGCATGATGCCGAGGAAGGTCGCCTCGAGGAAAAACGCCGTCAGCACTTCGTAGCTCAAGAGTGGGCCGGCAATGTTCCCGACCGTCTCCATGTAGCCCGGCCAGTTGGTGCCGAACTGGAAGCTCATGGTGACACCGCTGACGACACCAAGGGCGAAAGAGAGCGCGAACACCTTGACCCAGAGCCGGTACGCGCCCATCCACTTTGTATCCCGCGTCGCGTTGAAGCGTAGTTTGAAGAACAGCAACATCCAGCCGAGACCGATGGTGATCATCGGGAACAGGATGTGGAAGCTGATGTTCGCGGCAAACTGAATACGGGACAGCAGCAGCGGATCTGCACTAAACACGAGGGGTCTCCTTAACGCGCCTCAGGCGCGATTCTTGGTGGCTTTCTGGGCCTTCTTGCGCCGGCCGGCGCCCAACAGTTTCTGCACACCGCCACCGAGCTTCATGAGCTGGGTCGCCGTGCGCTGGTCCATGTCACTGACGTCGTCGAGCCAACCGGTAACGAGCTCGATGAGCTCGAGCATCTCGGCCAGCTTGGTCGCGGCGTGGGCATCATCACCTTGTTCGGGCGGGGCCACGAGGGCGCCGCGCAACATCGACGCGGTGGGCTCGATTTCGCGCCGACGGCGCTCGGCCACGAGCGTCCGGAAAATCTCCCAAACATCGTCGGGTGCCGTGAAATAGTCGCGACGGTCATCGGGCAGGTGCTGGACGCGCACCAGCTGCCACGCGGAGAGCTCTTTCATCGCCATGCTCGTATTCGAGCGCGAAATACCGAGCGCCTCGGTGATCTGTTCGGCGTTAAGCGGGCGCGGGCTTATGTAAAGCAGCGCGTAGATCTGGCCGATGGTGCGGTTGATGCCCCATCGGCTTCCCATCTCGCCGAAGTGCAGGATGAACGCCTGTTGGTAGGCGGTCGTTTTCATCTCTTTCAGTCTTTTCAGTAATTGGTGAAATTATACATTCTGGGACCGCAGAAAGCGTGTTTTTCTCCACGGTTTGGGGCGTCGTCTGGCCGGTTTGCCCGATGCCGTCATTCGGCGAAACCAGATGAAACGCGTCCCCACCTCGGATGTGCCTTGCAGTACCATCGCTGTCCGGCTTTGGCATCTGCGATCGGGGGAGCAGACGCATGCACAGACCATCGATTGACTACAACATGGCGGCCCTGATCCTGCGCCGCGGCACGCTCAGCGGTAACCGTACGGCGATGACCTTCGAAGAGCAGGACCTGAGTTACGCCGAGCTCGAGGCCAACGTCCGACAGCTGGCGGGCGGATTGCGCGAGCTGGGTGTTTGCGCCGGCGACCGCGTGGGCTACCTGGGCGTCAACCACCCCCGCTTTATCGAAACCATGCTTGCGGCCTGGACGCTGGGCGCTGTGTTCGTGCCGCTCAACTTCCGACTCACCGCACCCGAACTCGAATTCATCATTAACGACGCTGGCGTTCACACGCTCGTCGTCGACGATGCTCTTCGACCCGTAATTGGACCTGCGCGCGATGCCCTCGTCTGCCGCAACTTCGTGGCCTCTGAATCCGAAGAATCGGGCTGGCACCACATCGATGCACTGATCGCCAACGGCGCCCCCGTCGCGGAACACATGATCGCCGGGCAGCACGACACCGCTGTCATCATGTACACGTCGGGAACGACGGGTCGCCCCAAAGGCGCAATGCTGACGCACGGCAACCTGACCTGGAACAACATCGGCGCCAGCCACAACATCAGCGTGAGCTACGACGACATCACGCTCGTGGCCGCACCGCTGTTCCACATCGGCGGGCTCAACGTCACGATGATCGCGGCGTTGCAGTACGGCGCGCAGGTCATCCTGCACCGCGGCTTCGATCCCGCCCAAGCCATCCAAGACCTCGCGCGCTACCGCTGCACATCCATGTTCGGCGCACCCGCCATGTTTCTGTTTATGGCGCAGCAGCCGGGCTTCGCCGAAGCCGATATCTCGGCGCTGAGCAATCTCGTGGTCGGCGCGGCACCCGTGCCGAAGTCGCTGCTCGACATCTACGGCAAACGCGGCGTCGCGCTCAACCAGGGCTACGGCCTGACGGAAACGGCGCCGTTCGTGAGCTTCCTCACGAGCGAACACCTCGAAGCGAAGATGGGCAGCGCAGGCAAGGCCAACGTGCTCGGCGAAGTTCGCATCGCGGACGCGCACGGTCAAACGGTTGCACCGGGCGAGGTGGGCGAAATCCTCTACCGCGGCCCCAACGTCATGAAGGGCTACTGGAATCGCCCCGAAGCGACAGCCGAGGCCATCGACAGCGAAGGCTGGTTCCACACGGGCGACGCGGGCTACATCGACGATGACGGGTTCCTGTTCATCAGCGACCGCGTGAAAGACATGGTCATTTCGGGTGGCGAGAACGTCTACCCCGCTGAAGTCGAAGGCGTCCTGTTCGAGCACGATGCCATCCGCGAGGTCGCGGTCATCGGCCTGCCCGACGAGAAATGGGGCGAAGCGGTCACAGCCGTAGCGGCGCTCAATGACGACGCCGAATTGTCGCTCGTGGCGCTTCGCGACTTTTGCGACGGAAAACTTGCCCGTTACAAGTTGCCGTTGCGCCTACACATTGTGGAAGCCTTGCCCCGGAACCCGGCTGGCAAGGTTCTGAAATTCGAGTTACGCGAACAATTCGCGGAGGTTTAATCGATTGCGGCGACGCACCAAACTGGCGCCACCGTGACGATTTTGTGAAGAATGTGGTGACGACGTGTACACCCCTCCGTGTAGGGGTCTATACTGACACCACGCGTTGTTTACAGCGCTCGCCTTGATGTTTCCGCCGCGCGGCGAATTCCGCGCTCCGAACCCCCGGTGAATGCTGTACGCGACACGAGAACTGGAAGTCGCTTCGATCGAGTCAACGGCATGTCGCCCGAACCCTCTAGAGCGATCAAAAATCCCCTCAGGAGGTTTCACCGTGGGTAAAAAACTGTACGTCGGCAATCTGCCGTATTCCGTAGACCAAGCTCAGCTTGAGCAAGCGTTCGCGCCGTTCGGCACTGTCGAGTCGGCCATCGTCATCAACGACCGTGACACGGGCCGCAGCAAAGGCTTTGGCTTTGTCGAGTTCGCGAACGATGACGAAGCGCAGAAAGCGATTGACGAAATGAACGGCCAAAGCCTTGGCCAGCGTCAGATCACCGTTAACGAAGCCCGTCCGCGCGCGCCGCGTCCGGACCGTCGTTTCGGCTGATCAAAAGCGCAGTCTGAGATCAGAAGCGGGGCCCGGTTAATCCGGGCCCCGTTTTTTTTGGCTGGGGTTCTCCGGACGGTATGATCGCGTGACAGTTCGTGCGCAGGGGGGGCGCATGTCGAAAACGACAATCAGCGTGGGCGGTGCGAGCGGCTTCTGGGGCGAATCGGCCATGTCGACAGCACAGCTGCTCGGCGACGCCGAGCTCGACTACCTCGTCTACGACTACCTGGCGGAGATCACCATGTCGATCCTGGCGCGTGCGCGCGCCGGAGACCCGGCGATGGGTTATGCGACCGATTTTGTTACCGCCGTGCTGGCACCCAACATCGAGGCCATCGCGGCGAAAGGTGTCCGCGTGCTTTCCAACGCGGGGGGCGTTCATCCCGAGGCCTGCGCTAACGCGGTTCGTGCACTCATCACCGAGCACGGACTCGACCTCAAGGTGGCCGTCGTCACCGGCGACGATCTGACCGCACGCGCTGCCGAGTTTGCCGAGGCCGGCGTCACCGAGATGTTCTCGGGCGCCGCGTTTCCGCCCGTCGAGCGGCTGGCCAGTATCAACGCCTACCTCGGTGCGTTCCCCATTGCCAAGGCGTTGGCCGACGGCGCCGATATTGTCATCACGGGTCGCGTGGTCGATAGCGCCGTCACGTTGGCGGCCTGCATACACGCATTCGGCTGGTCAGCCGAGGACTACGATTGTCTGGCGGCGGGCAGCGTCGCAGGCCACATTCTCGAATGCGGCCCCCAGGCAACGGGCGGCAACTTCACGGACTGGGAACAGGTCGCCGACTCGCTTCACAACATCGGCTACCCCATTGCGGATATCGACGCCAGCGGCGACATGGTCATTCGCAAGCCGGCCGATACGGGCGGCATGGTCAGCGTTGGCACCGTAGCCGAACAGCTGCTCTATGAAGTTGGTGACGCGCAGGCCTATCTGTTGCCCGACGTGGTTTGTGACTTCGGCGCGCTGCAGCTCGAGCAGGACGGCGACGACCGGGTTCGGGTCACGGGCGCGCGCGGTCACGCACCCACGGTCAGCTACAAAGTTAGCGCCACGTACGCTGACGGTTGGCGTGGCGGCCAGACGCTGGTGTTCTACGGCCGCGACGCAGACCGGAAGGCACGCGCGTTTGCGAACGCCGCGCTCAAGCGCGCGCAGTCACGCCTCGATACAACGGGCCTACCCCGGTACACGGACACGCTGATCGAACTGGTCGGTGACGAAAGCCACTACGGGTCGCGCCGTGAACTGGCAGGCTCGCGCGAAGTGTCACTCAAAGTGGCCGCGCGCCACCCGAGCAAGGCGGGCATCGAGATTCTGCTGCGCGAGACCATCGGTGCCGCCCTCGCCGGACCACCGGGGCTGACGGGGTTTGCGGGAACCCGCCCAAGACCCTCGCCCGTCGTGCGCCTGTTTTCGTTTCTGCTCGACAAGCAGTCGGTTCCCGTCACCGTCGATACGGGCAACGCCCAACGCCTGTACACGCCCGGCGACGCAAACGGCTTCGATCACGACAGCATCGCGAGACCGGCGCCGCCCGAGGTGCACATCGATGGCGGCCCCATGCTGCTCGTGCCGCTCGTCGAGCTCGCCTGGGGTCGCAGCGGCGACAAGGGCGACAAAGCCAACATCGGCATCATCGCGCGCAAAGCCGAGTACCTGCCCTACATCTGGGCAACGCTTTCGGAAGCCGTTGTCGGCGAGCGTTTCGAGCACTTCACGAACCAGCCCGTGGATCGCTACTACCTGCCCGGCATGCATGCGATCAATTTTGTCTTGCACGACGTACTGGGCGGCGGTGGCATCGCCAGCCTTCGCAATGACCCTCAAGGTAAAGGCTACGCCCAGCTGTTACTCGATGTTCCCGTCCGCGTCCCCGAGCGCATGAGGCCCGCACACTAATGGCAATTTATAAGAGCCGCATCAACCCGCAATCCAACGCCTTTGCGGACAACCGCCGCGACATGCTTGCGCTCGTCGATCGGCTGCACACGCTCAATGCGCGCGGCGCAGCCTTGTCCGAAAAACGGCGCGAACGCTTCGAGTCACGCGGCCAGCTGCTGCCGCGCGAGCGGCTCTCCAGCATCCTCGACCCGGGCATGCCGTTTTTCGACATCGGTAATCTCGCGGGCTACCTGCAGGACGGCCAGCCCGAAGCGCGTTCACTACCAGGCGGCAATGTCATCGTAGGCATTGGCTTCATTGCGGGCACGCGCTGCATGCTCAGCGTCAGCGACAGCGGCATCCAGGCGGGCTCGCTGACTGAAGCCACGGCCTACCGCATCTTCAGGGCGCAGGAGATCGCACTAAGACAGAAATTGCCGTTCGTGCACCTCGTCGAAAGTGCGGGCGCCAACCTGATGCAGTACACCGTGGGCGGCTTCGTCAAAGGCGGCACGTTCTTCGCGAACCTCGCGCGACTCAGTGCAGCCGGCATCCCTGTCGTCAATCTCCTGCACGGCTCGTCCACGGCGGGCGGCGCCTACATGCCGGGCATGAGCGACTACGTCGTCGCGGTCCGCGACCGCGCCAAGGCCTTTCTTGCCGGGCCGCCGCTGCTCAAAGCAGCCACGGGCGAGATTGCAACCGACGAAGAACTGGGCGGCGCGCGCATGCACGCTGAAGTCTCTGGCCTCGTCGAATACCTGGCCGATGACGACGCGGACGCCACACGCATTGGCCGAGAAATCGTCGCCCGACTGCACTGGAACGATCGACTCGAGCCTGCACGTCTGCGCGAGGCGGCGCCACCTGCGCTCGACCCCGACGAGATCGCGGGTATCGTGCCCATCGACTACCGCGTGCCCTATGAGGTCCGCGAGGTCATCGCGCGCACGGTAGACGCTTCCGATTTTCTCGACTTCAAACCAGGCTTCGGTGTCAGCACGGTCTGCGCGCAAGCCGAAATCTTCGGCATCGGCTGCGGCATCGTTTCAAACAACGCACCCATTGATCCCGATGGCGCCGCGAAAGTCACGCAGTTCCTGCAGCTCTGCGACCAGTCCGACCTGCCTGTGGTCTTTCTGCAGAACACCACAGGCTACCTCGTGGGCAAGCGCTATGAGCAAGGCGGCATGATCAAGCACGGCGCCAAGATGATTCAGGCCGTCACCAACATCTCGGTACCGCGTATCACCGTAAACATCGGTGCGAGTTACGGCGCTGGCAACTACGGCATGTGCGGGCGCGGAATGGACCCGGACTTCCTCATTACCTGGCCGAACGCGAGCACGGGCGTGATGGGCGGCGAGCAAGCCGCGCAGACCATGTCGATCGTCATGCGTGGTGCCGCCAAGGCCAAAGGCCAGGAGCTCGACGACGCCACGATCGCGCAACAGGAGAAGCAGCTTGCCGGCCTGTTCGACGGCCAGTCGGACGCGTTTTACACCTCGGGCCACCTGCTCGACGACGGCATGATCGACCCGCGCGACACGCGCCGTGCCACAGGCTTCCTGCTCGAGACGGTGCGCGAGGCGCGCCGTCGCACAACGAGCCCCAACAGTTTCGGCGTGGCGAGAATCTGACGTGACTACGACTATTGAAGCCACGCGCGACGGCGACTGGCTCACCATCGCATTGGCACGCCCCGACGCGCGCAACGCGCTCTCCAGTGACATGGTGGCCGAGCTTCAGGCGCTACTGGATGCCACAGCCACCGACACCGGGATCCGCGGCATCACGCTGCGCGGCCAAGGCCGCGTGTTTTGCGCCGGCGGCGACCTTAAGGGCTTCGGCCGCAGCCTCGACGACCCCGAAGCCGCCGCGGCCATCGAGGCATCGAGCCGGGCCGCGGGCACCTTGTTTCACCGCGTGGCCACGATGCCGCAGACCACGATCATGGCCGTGCATGGGGCCGCCATGGCGGGTGGGATGGGCCTCGCCTGCGCCGGCGACCTCACCATCGTGACCGCCGATTGCCGCTTTGCGCTGACGGAAACCCGGCTCGGTATCGTGCCCGCACAGATCGCGCCGTTCGTGGTCGCGCGTGCGGGGCTGCCCGCCGCGCGGCGGCTCATGCTCACGGGCGCGCAATTCGACGGCGAGGCGGCGTTTGAGTTGGGCATCGCCGATGAAGTCGTCACCGACACAGCGACGCTCGACGTGGCCGAGGCCAGGCTGCGCGCTGAGGTACTTGCGTGCGCACCGGACGCCAACGCGGCAACAAAGCGCTTGCTGCACACGCTCGCGCCTGTCGAAGCAGAGACCTTCGTGAATCACGCGGCAACCGTCTTTCGAGAATGCCTGCAGAGTGACGAAGGCCGCGAGGGCATGGCGGCCTTCGTCGGCAAACGCCAACCGCGGTGGCAACCATGAGCGCTTCATTCCGACCCATTTCACGCGTCCTCATCGCAAACCGCGGCGAGATCGCCTGTCGCATCGCGCGCACGCTGCGTGCCACGGGCCGCACGACCATCGCGATTTACTCCGACGCGGACGCGGGTGCGCCCCATGTCGCAGCAGCCGACGTCGCCCTGCCGATCGGACCACCGCCCGTCTCCGAGTCCTATCTCGACATCGAGCGCATCGTCGCCGCCGCCGTAGCGGCTGATGCGGACGCCATCCATCCGGGCTACGGTTTTCTGTCCGAGAACGCCGAGTTCGCGGCAGCCTGCGAAGCCGCCGGCCTGATCTTTATCGGCCCTGGTGTCGAAGCCATTGCGCTCATGGGCAACAAGGCAGCGGCCCGCCAGCGCATGCAGGCCGCGGGAGTGCCCTGCGTGCCTGGCTATGACGGGGACGCACAGGACGACACAGCACTGACTCAGGCCGCCGCGAAAATCGGTTATCCCGTTATGGTGAAGGCCGCCGCTGGTGGTGGTGGCCGCGGTATGCGCATCGTCGAACAGGAAAGCGCATTGACCGACGCGTTGTCACTCGCACGCGCTGAGGCCCTGTCGGCGTTTGGCTCGGACCAGCTCATCCTCGAGCGTGCTGTCGTCGCACCGCGTCACGTCGAGGTACAGGTGCTCGCCGACGCGCACGGCACGACGCTGCACCTGGGCGAGCGCGACTGCTCTGTACAGCGTCGCCACCAAAAGGTCATTGAAGAGGCGCCAAGCCCTGCGGTCGATGCGGAGCTCCGCGCGCGCATGGGTGCCGCAGCGGTAGCGGCCGCCGCAGACATCGACTACCGCGGCGCGGGCACTGTGGAGTTTCTGCTCGACGCCGACGGCAGCTTCTTTTTCCTGGAAATGAACACGCGCCTGCAGGTCGAGCACCCCGTCACCGAATCAATCACAGGCCTCGATCTTGTAGCGCTGCAGCTTGATGTCGCCGAGGGCCGTCCGCTGCCGTTTGGGCAGGATGACGTGCGGCTGGCCGGGCATTCGATCGAAGTACGGCTGTACGCCGAGGACCCGACACGGGATTTCCTGCCACAAACGGGTGACATCGCGCTCTGGCGCCCCGCGGCGGGCGTGCGCACAGACGCCGGTATCGAGACGGGCGATATCATCTCGCCGCACTACGACCCACTCCTGGCCAAGATCATTGCGCACGGCCGGGACCGCGCCACAGCGCGCCGACGTCTGGTTACCGCACTCGAAGACACTGTGCTACTCGGCATCACGCACAACCGGGACTTTCTACGCGCCGCACTTGAGCACGAGGCGTTTGCGGCTGGCGAAGCGACGACCCACTTCATCGACGACCATGCGCCACAGGCGAGCACCTCCGAGGACGCCGCTGTCCTGCGGCTGGCCGCGGTCGCCTGGTACCGCGCGCGCATGTCGCAGGCCTTGGCGCAAGCTCCGAGTATCAACGACGAACTCGAGGACTGGTCGAGCGCCACACCGCTCGCTCAGAGCTGCCCGTTCGTTTCCGAGGCTAGCGTTCAGGTCACGGCGCTGGGTGGTGGCAGCTACGCCATCGATGTCGACGGCGAAGTGGACACACTGACCGTGGTCGGTGAGGCGGCAGGCCGACTGACCGTCGAGTCAGGCGGCGCGCTCATCGACCTGGATGCACTGCTCGACGACGATACGCTGCACCTCTCTTGCGCCGAGTTCGCGGGGCAGATTGGACTTGCGCAATCCAGCTCTGCCGATGCCGATCAGAGTGGCGATACCGTGGCCGCACCCATGCACGGTAAGGTCATTTCCATCGACGTAGGCGTGGGCGATACCGTGCAAGCCGATCAACGCGTGGCCGTCGTCGAGGCGATGAAAATGCAGCATGCTGTGACGGCACCGCGGGACGGCCGCGTGAGCGCGGTACACTGCGCCGAGGGCGACCAGGTCGACGCCGACGCCCTGCTGATCGAACTCGAGCCGGAGACCGAATGAGCGACGATGTCGTCACCGCGTTTCGGGAGGAAAGCGATGCGCTCAACGCGCTGGTCGCCGACCTCGACGAAGCCACGCTGCTCACGCGTACGCAGTTCAAGGATTGGACCGTGGCTGACGTGCTGGGCCATCTCTACATCTGGAATGACGCTGCGGCGCTGACGCTGACCGACGGCGATGCCTTCACGGCGTTCTTCTCGAACGTGGTTGCGGCCATGCACGAGCCCGGCGGCCTGCGCGCCTTCGAGCGGGGCCTGCTGGCCGAGAAGTCAGCCACGAGCATTCTCGACGCTTGGCAACAAAGCGTTGCTGCAACCGCCAAGGTGTACGCCAACGCCGATCCCAAAACCCGCGTGCGTTGGGGTGGCCCCGATATGAGCGCACGCTCCTGCATCAGCGCCCGGCTCATGGAGACCTGGGCGCATGGGCAAGCCGTGTTTGACAGCTTTGGCGTCGCGCGTACTGACACCGATCGTATCTACTCGATCGCCGTGCTTGGCGTAAACACGTTTGGCTTCAACCACACAGTTAACGGTCTGGATGTCCCCGACGTCGTACCCCGTGTGACCCTGGCAGCCCCCTCGGGCGCGCAATGGGACCTGGGCGATCCGGCATCCGATGCCAGCATCACGGGCAGCGCGACCGAGTTCTGCCAAGTTGTCACGCAAACCCGCAACATCGCCGACACCGATCTCGTCGTCACAGGCGACACGGCCGAGCATTGGATGCGCATTGCGCAGTGCTTTGCCGGCCCGCCGACACCGCCGCCAGCAGCCGGCACACGCTTTCTCCAAGATCCCGGAGCCTGACCATGACCACTGCCAAGACGCTCGAAGTCCGCAAGGACGATCTCACCACGACCCGAGTGACCGAGCACGAGCTCGCGCCCCTGGCGGACGGCCAGGTGCTTTGCGCTGTCGACCGATTTGGCCTCAGTGCCAACAACATCACCTACGGCGTGGTCGGCGAAAAAATTGGCTACTGGCAGTTCTTCCCGGCCGAAGACGGCTGGGGCGTGATCCCGACCTGGGGCTTTGCCAACGTTATCGAAAGCAAGCACCCCGAGATCGCCGTGGGCGAGCGCCTCTACGGCTACTGGCCCATGGGCACGCACCTCGTGATGGAACCTGGCAAGATCGCGGACCAGCGCCTCACGGACGGCATTGAGCACCGCGCCGCGCTACCGCCTGTCTACAACGGCTACGCGCGCTGCAGCCACGAGCCGCACTACGAGCCCCAGCTCGACGATGCGCGGATGCTGCTGTTTCCGCTCTACGCGACCTCGTACTGTCTTTATGACTACCTCATCGACAACGAGTACTTCGGCGCCAGCCAGGTCATCATCCCGAGCGCCTCATCGAAGACCGCCATTGGGCTGGCCTACGCACTGGCCGCCGACAACGGCGGGCGCGATGTCATCGGCCTGACCTCCCCGGGCAACGTGGAACGCGTCGAAGACCTCGGCCTCTACACGCAGACGGTCAGCTACGACGCAATCGACAGCATTGATGCGAGCAAGCCGACCGTGATTGTGGACATGTCGGGCAACGGTAGCGTCCTGGCCGCGCTGCACACGCACCTGGGCGACAACATGCGCTTCACGTCGAACGTCGGCTTGACCCACTACGACGACAACCAGATGACCGAGGGTTTCATCGCCGAGCGCAGCCAAATGTTCTTCGCGCCCGGGCACATGCTCAAGCGCGCCAAGGACTGGGGGCCCGGCGTTTTTGAACAACGCGCGTTCGCGTTCTGGCGCGACGCCTCGGTCAAGAGCGCGGACTGGTTGCGCTACGAACACCGTGCCGGCATCCCGGCGCTCGAATCGAGCTACCGGGAGGTGCTTGCCGGCACGCCCGCGCCGGACCTCGGAATCATCATCACGCCCGAAAGCTAGAAATCCGTCGGCGCGGGAGGCGCCTTGATCTCAGCGGGCGGGGATTTCTCCAGCTCGGCCAGCAGATAGGTGACGGCCGCTTCAAGCGTCGGATCCTGGCCTGCCGCTACGAGCTCGGGCCGGTCCACGACCTCGATGTCGGGCGCCACGCCCTCGTTTTCGACAGCCCACTCGTTGTCGGTGTCCATAAAGCGGAACGTGGACGCGAGGATGCTGCCGCCATCGGCCAGAGACGGGTTGCCCGAGATGCCAATGAGTCCACCCCAGGTACGCGTTCCGATCAATGGGCCCAGGCCGAGCTTCTTGAAATAGTACGGGAACGCATCCCCGCCCGACGACGAGTAACCGTTGATGAGTGTTGCCTTAGGCCCCGTGTGTGAGAACGCGGGTGTCGCCTGCGGCTCGAGCCCGCGGCGCTTCCAGTAGTTCAAAGGCCGACGCGACACAATCTCAATCATGCGATCGGGAATGAACCCGCCCCCGTTGTAGCGCGCATCAATGATCAGCGCGTCCTTGTTCATCTGCGGCAGAAAGCGTTTGTAGAGTTCACGGTTGCCGGCGCCCGCTGTATTCGGCAGGTGGACGTAACCAATGCGACCGCCTGAGAGCTCGTTGACGCGGCGCGCGCGGTCCTCGACCCAGTCGAGGTAGCGCAGCTGAGTTTCTGAGGCGACCGTCTGGACCATCACGTCGCGACTGCCTCGCGTCGTGGGCCTGTCGTTCACGGTCAACGTGACAACATCGCCCGCTGTGTTCTCAAGCAGTGCGTAGAAGTTCTGCACGTCGGCCGCCGCGACACCGTTGATCGCAAGAATGTAATCACCCTCAGCAACATCAACACCGGGCGCCGCGAGCGGCGAATAGAAGGCCGTTTGCCAGGCCTCTCCCTTGAAAATCTTGACCACGCGATAGGCGTTGTCGGCACGTTCAACCTCAGCACCGAGAAGGCCGCCGCTGCGACGCTGCACACTGGGCTGATCGCCCGACTGAACGTAGATGTGACCCGCATTCATTTCGCCCGCGATCTCACCGAAGATGTAGTCGAGATCGGCGCGGTGCGCCACGTGGTCGACGAGGGGCGCGTACTTGGCTCGAATGGCGTCCCAGTCCTGCCCGTGCATGTTCGGGTCGTAGAACCAGTCGCGAAGAATGCGCCAGCCGTCGACGTACATCTGCTGCCACTCGATGCGCGGATCGATGCGCAGCTCCATGTTGTCGAGATCGAGGTGGCCTTTGCTCGCGTCCTGCTTGGGCGCAAGATCCGCGATACCGAGGCCGCCATCGGCCGAGAACAGCAGCTTCTTTCCATCGCCGGAAACAGAGAAATTGCCGACACCCTCGAGCACGGTTTTCTCTTTCTCTTCCTCGAGATCGAACATCACGACGTTGCTGTCCCCGTTCTCGGTCGCGACGTACACGGGGCCTTTGGCCGTCGCAACGAGGTTGCCGTAGTTGCCGCCCTGATCCTGCAGCGCAACGACCCGGGCCTCGATGCCCGCGTAGTCGATACTGACCTCGACGTCGCCATCATCGCCGTCGCCGTTCTCGGCGGCGTCGCCGTTGGAGTCCTCAGCCTGCACGACCTCGTCGCTCTTGGGCCGGAACAGCGCAGGCTGATCGGCGGTCAACTGCGCGGCGTAGACGCGAACCGAGTTGGTGACCATGTAGTTGAACTCGATTGAGCTGAACTGCAGGTTCTGGTCGCGCGACGACAGGAAGTACAGGTAACGACCTTGTGGATCGAACACGGGCGACTGCTCGTTGGTGAGCTCGGTCGTCACCTGGCGTGTCTGACGATCGCCGAACGCGTAGATCCAGACGCTGCTGGTGCCAAGCGCATTGTTCTTGATGTAGCTCACGAACCGGCTGTCGGGCGACCAGCTGTAGTCAGTAATGTCATTGCGTACGGACGAATCGAGCACTGTCACACGGCCATTGCTGACGTCGACGACGTTGAGGCGCTGATTTTTGTCACCAAACAGGAGCTTGCTTGAGTCAGGCGACCACATAGGCGGGAACCGCCAGATCGAGCCATCATCCGTCACCTGTCGCGCCTCGCCACCACCGACGGCACGCACCCAGATCTCGTATTCGCCCGTCGCGTCGGACAGGTAGGCGAGCTGCGAGCCGTCGGGCGACCAGCTTGCGGCCACCTCACGCGTGGTCGGCGTGCGCGTCACATTGCGGATCGGGCCCTTCTTGGCCGGCGCACTGAACACCTCACCGCGGGCTGTAATCAGGACACGGTTGCCGGCCGGCGACAGATCGGCCGACTCGATGAAGCCGGCGCCTTCGACGATTTTGGGCAAGGTTGCAGGTCGGTCACCTGCAATCGTGATCGTGAGCTTCTGCGTCTCGCCGCTCGCCGGGTCAAAGCGGTACAACCAGCCACCATTCTCGTAGACGATGGCCTGCGGACCCGCGCTGGCCCAAAGCACATCAAAGTCGTCATGCGCGGTCACAGCTTCCGAACCGTTGGCCGAGTAGCGGTAGAGGTTCAGTGTGTAGTCGCGATCGGATGTGAAGTAGATATCGTCACCCACCCAGACAGGCTGCTGGTCTGTTGCTGGGTCGTTGGTCAGCTGCGTCGAGGTGCTGTTCTCCAAGTCGTAGACCCAGACGTCCTGCGCGCGGCCACCACGGTAGCGCTTCCAGGTGCGGAACTCGCGGTCGATGGGTGTGTAGACAATCTTGCTGCCGTCGGGCGAGTACATTCCGCCGCCGCCCTCAGGGATTTCCAACGGCGTTTCGTCGCCGCCACTCGCGGGCACGTGGAAGTAGCGGCCCATGCGCACGCCCCAGGGGAGGCGGTTGGCGCGTACAAGCACGTTGCGCCCGTCACGACTCCAGTCGAGCACGCGGTAGTCCGTACCGCCACGCGGGGGCATGGCGCCGACATCGTTGTACCAGGTGAGCTGGCGCGGCGTGCCACCCGCTGCGGAGATCACATAAACCTGTCGGGTGCCGTTGTACTCCGCGGAGTAAGCGATCTGCGAGCCATCGGGCGAAAACTTGGGGTAAAGCTCAGCGCCTTCGTGCGAGGTGAGACGCATGGCCGTGCCGCCAGCCGTTGACGCGATATACAGGTCGCCGGCGTAGACGAAGACCACGCGGTCGTTGTGGATGTCAGGGAATCGAAGCAGCCGGGTGTCGCTGGCGACGGAAACACCGGCAAGTGACAACAGGAGTACGGTCAGAGTGGCGCGAACGACAGACATGCGGGTGCTCCCCTTAAATTGAGGCCGCTATCCTAACGCGCGCCTCAGGCGGGCGCGACGCGTTCACAAGAATGGCATTGCGCCGCAGCCGCCGGGAGCGGATCACCCGCCCCGGCAGCGCGGCAGAACACTAGGGAATGGGCAGGTAGCCGTCGGCGACGCCCTTCGTGACGATGCTCACGGCGTCGTGGGGGTGCAGGCTCTCCATGTGCTCAACACGAACCCAAAAGTCTGCGAAACGGTCGTCCGCGTTGAGCGCCTTCTGCACCCGGCGGCCCGCGTCCTCGCAGAACATGAGGTTCGCCGCGTTGCGCCGCGCGAACTCCTGCTCGTCTTCACGCTTCACAGCCGTCTGCACAGCGGTCTGCAGCGTGTCCTCAATCTGGTCGATGAGTTCCGAGATCGGGAATTCCGACGTACCGGCTTCGAGACGCGTCAGGATGTGCACTTCACTGCGCTGCGAGTGTGGCGTCGCTGAGATGCCTTCCTCTGTGCCGAGCCACGCACGGACATCTGCCGCGGACACCGTCGCGTCGTCGCCGAAGTCCTTATCGAACTGCTTCTGGATGATCTGGCGCGACAACGCGGCCGAGCACGGGCAGGTCGATGAATAGGTCACCGTGACACCCAATTCCAGGTGCAGCTTGCCGTCCACGAAGGTGCCTTTGATCTGCACGGGGTAGCTGTTCCAGCCCGAGTTATCGGAAAGCAGGGCTGGGCGGCGCAGCAAGTATTCGAAGTCGAACTGGATGAACGCCGTAGAACTCAGGTCCGTATGCGAATCCAGGACGTCGCCAAGCAGATCGGTGAGCACAGCGGGCGTCAGGGCATGCGCACCCGCGCTCTCATCAAGCATGAGGTAGAGCCGGGACATGTGTATGCCCTTGGCCTGCGGGTCCTCGAGATTGACGTAAATCTGGGCCCTGGCCGCCACATTACGGCTGACGCCACCATCAGACACGCTCAGCGGTACATGCACATTGCTCATGCCGACCCAATCCAGAGTGCCTTGTGGGTGCAAGTGCTCGCTGGCGGCAATATCCGGCATTGTGGCGATCACGGCGGTGCTACTCATATCTCGTTCCTTCGTTGGATGTGCTGTCCTGCAGCGCGCAGCGACCCGGCCGACCCTGTGGACCGGAGGTGCAACACGCAGCGTTATCGATGCTTAGCCTTCGCGGAAACGGCTATGCTCGCAGGGTGCGTGCCCTGACGAGCGATCTTTAGAGGCGATATCATGACGAGATGGCAGATCGCGGTGGCCGCAACCCATTTCGCCTCTATCTCCAGTATTGGGGCCTGCGGCCCCATTTTCAACCAATAAACCCAAGAGGTTGTGCATGTTCAAGAACGTTGCATTCGTTATCACCGCACTCACCGTGCTGGCCGGAGCGGCCCACACACACGAGTCGGAGCATGCCAACACGCTGCCACCCTGGCAGGCGGCAACGGGCTGGCCGGATCGCATCGTCATCACGCTTCCCGGGAGTCCACAGACCAGTTTCGCCGTTACCTGGCGAACAGATGCAGCCGTTGACGAGACCGCGGCCGAGATCGTCGAGGCCACGAGCGATGCCCGCTTTGACTTAGGCGCCAAGCGCCTTCCGGCGACCACCGAGCGACTCGACGTGCAGCAGATTGAGGCGTTCGGACAGGTCATGGACTACCCACCCAATGCCGATGTGCCACCCGCCCATTTTCATTCAGTCGTGTTTGACGGCCTGAAGCCCGACACGATCTATGCCTACCGGGTTAAGGGGGCCGAGGACCAGTGGTCACCCTGGTTGCAGACCCGGACCGCGGCAGAGAATGGCCCCGTCTACTTCCTCTACTTCGGGGACGCGCAGAACGCACTCCGATCACACTGGTCACGCGTCATCCGGGCCGGCTTTCAGGAAGCGCCCAAGGCCGACTTCATCCTGCATGCGGGTGACCTGGTCAATATCCCTTCGCGCGATCTCGAGTGGGCCGAGTGGTTCGATGCGACCGGCTTTATCCACGGCATGATTCCGGCCATACCGCTGGCGGGTAATCACGAGTACGACCGCTTGAATCTGCCCGATGGCTCACAGCAGAAGCTGCTGTCCAGGATGTGGCGGCCGCAATTCACGCTGCCCGAGGAGCCGACGCTCCACGACGATCTGCAAGAGGTGGCTTTTGACCTCCGCTACTCCGAGGACGTGCATCTGTTCATCCTGTCGACACAAAGCCCTAAGATCGAAGAACAGGCGGCCTGGCTCGACCGCGAGCTCACAGCCAGCGATGCGCGCTGGAAAATCGTCTGCATGCATCACCCGATTTTCTCGTCGGGCGCGGGCCGAGACAGCCCGGGGCGCCGCGCCGCACTGCTGCCCGTCATCAAGAAACACAAGGTGGACCTCGTGCTGCAGGGCCACGACCACACCTATGCGCGCGGCGCGATCGCCCAGCGGCCCGAACGCATCGCGTTCAAGTCACGCGGCGACAGGATCGACACGATGTTCGTGAACTCGGTCAGCGGCCCCAAGCAGTACCCGTTCCGGGGGGACAACTGGGACGGGTACGCCGATGAAGACGTCGTGCTCTTGCGCAAGGCCGAGAACACGCAGTTCTTTCAAACGATCAACATCGACGGCAGCAAATTGACCTACAAGGCCTGGACCGCGACCGGCGAGCTTTACGACGACTTTGTGATGGACAAGAGCCGGCGCGGCACCAAAAAGATCACACGCGGCGCCGAGAGCACGATGCAAGAACGCGCGTTTTCTAACACCGGGCCTTACCCGACCCAGTGACGCGCTGCGTCAGGCGTAGGTTGCCTCAACGGTCACGGGGAAGTTCACGGAGCGCGCGATGAAGCATTTCTCGTGCGCCTCGTGGTGCAGCGTGTCGGCTTTCTCTGCCAGCGACGGGTCCGTGATCGTGATATGCGGACGCAGCACCACCGAGACAAATTCGCCGCTGCCGTCGCGCTCGGCGTTGAGCGTGCCAAGTGGTTCGTCGACGTAATCCGTAACCACAATCTTGTTCACCGCGGCCAGGTGCAGGAACCAAAGTTTGTGGCATGCCGACAGCGAGGCGACGAGCAGGTCTTCGGGATTCCACCGGGTCTTGTCGCCGCGGTAGTTGGGGTCGGCTGAGCCCAGAATATCGGGCTTGCCCTCGGTCGCCAGCGTGTAGTTGCGCTCGAAGCTCCGATAGTCCTTGGTGCCCTCGCCCGTGTTGCCGGTCCAGGTGGTCGTGAGCGTGTATTCGTGTTTGTGACCCATGCTGCTGCCTCTAGTATTCGACGACGATCTTGCCGAAGTGGGCGCCCGAAATCTGGTAGGCAAATGCCTCACCCAGTGCCTCGAGCGGGAAGCTCTTGTCGATAACCGGTTTCAATCCGGCGACATCGATGCCACGCACCATCCGGCGCTGCATCTCGTGGCTACCCACAGCAATTCCGATCATCTTCGCTTGCTTAAAGAAGTACTTAGGAAACGTGATCGTGCCGTCGCGCCCACCCAGGATGCCGATGAGGATGATGCTGCCGCCGATCGCAACGGCTTCCGTCGACTGTTTAATCGTGGCACCGCCGCCGACGTCAAGTACAAGGTCTACGCCGCTGCCCACAAGCTTGCCTGCAGTCTTGCCCCAGCGTTCATCGGTCTTGTAGTTGACGACATGGTCGGCGCCCAGTTCGCGCAGCCGATCCGCCTTGTCGTCCGATGACGTGGTGGCGATGACCGTCGCGCCGGCCGCTTTGGCCATCTGCAGCGCAAAGACCGACATGCCACCTGAGCCTTCGACAAGCACGGACTGGCCGGGCTGAAGACCGCCTTCCTCGACGAGCGCACGCCATGCCGTCAGCGCCGCGCAGGGCAGCGTCGCCGCCTCTGCGAAGGTGTAGCCGGCCGGAATACCCGTGAGCGTATTCGCGTCGACGTTTGAGGCCTCGATTGCGAACCCGTCAACGGTCTCTCCGGCGACGCCCATGAGCTTGTGCAAGGTCGGCGCACCACCCTGCCAGAATGGGAAGAACGTCGACATCACGTGATCGCCGACCTGCCAATCGGCCACCCCCTCGCCCACGGCTATGATCTCGCCGGCCCCGTCTGACATCGGAATGCGACCATCCTGAACCGGGATCTGACCGGCCGCGACCAGGTAGTCGTGGAAATTGAGCGAGGTCGCGCGCCAGCGCACTTGAACCTGGCCGGGTCCGGGCGCCCCGGGTTCGCGTTCGACGAGGGTGATCTTGTCGAGGCCGCCGCCGGCGGGGACTGTCGCTGCTCGCATGGGAGCTCCTGGGCAATTGAAGGGCCGCCTAGGATACCGGAACGCGAAAGCGCTGCAGTACGATAGCCGCATGAGCGCGCATGCATCCAACGGCCCTCGCGAGGTCGCCATTGTCGGCGGTGGCATCGGTGGCCTCACGCTCGCGTTGTCGTTGCACGCTGCGGGTCTCAAGCCGCGCGTCTTCGAGCGCGCACCGCAGCTCATTGAGGCAGGTGCCGGTATTCAACTGAGTCCCAACGCCATTCGGGTGATGCGGGCGCTCGGCCTGGAGGACGCGCTCATACCGTTCGCTTTCGCCCCCGAAGCACTGGAGATGTGCGACGGCGTCAGCGGACGAAACGTATTTTCCATACGGGCCCAGCAGGGCCGATGGGGGGCACCGTACTTGCACCTGCACCGCGCGGATCTTGTCGCCGTGCTCAAACAGGCGCTCGAGGCACGCGCGCCCGGTGCCTTGACGACCGACGCCGAGATAACCGCGATTGAGGACACGGGCGAGCAAGTCACGCTCTCGCTCGGCGGCGGGACACACGTGGCCGACCTCGCGGTGGGCGCGGACGGTATCCACTCGACGGTCCGACGCGGACTCTTCGGCAGCGCGAGTGCGCAGTTCACGGGCCAACTCGCATGGCGGGCCACGGTGCCCATTGAAAAACTCGGCGCGAATCTGCCACCACCTACGGCCTGCGTCTGGACGGGCAGCGGCCGTCATGCGGTGACCTACCGCGTGCGCGGCGGACAGGTGGCAAACTTTGTCGGCGTCGTTGAACGCGAGGACTGGCAAGGCGAGTCCTGGACCGAGGCCGGAACGCGGGAAGACGCGCTCGCTGACTTCGACGGCTGGCGCCCCGAAATCACGGCCATCATTGAGGCCGCAGATCGCCACTACCGCTGGGCGCTGCACGACCGACCGCCGTTGCCGCAATGGCACCGGGGACGCGTTGGCTTACTCGGTGACGCGTGCCACCCCGTGTTGCCGTTCCTGGCGCAGGGCGCCGCGATGGCCATAGAAGACGGCTGGGTCCTGACCGCGATGCTCGTACAGGACACGCCCATTGATGCCGCCTTGGCCGCCTACGCCAGCGCGCGTCGGGAACGGGTGCAGCGCGTGTACGAAGGCGCGCGTCACAACGCCGAGCTCTTTCATCTGGCGCGGACGCCACGTCGCGCCGGCACGCGCGCGATTCTACGAGTGGGTGGGCGACTGTTGCCGGGTGTCGCGCGGGCGCGGCTCGACTGGCTCTACGGCGACGACGTCACCGCACGTTTTCCGCTTCGAGCCTAGAGCAACTCAGGTCTCAGGCGCTTTATGCGGACGCGGTGCGGGCCGCGCACCGGCGATCACGAAGCCAATGTACACCCCACCCAGGAACAGCAGGGGCTCAAGGCTACCGCTCGCAAGCCCCGTGACTGCGGGCCCCGGGCAGTAGCCGGCCATGCCCCAACCCATGCCGAAGATCGCCGCGCCTGTGACGAGACGTGTGTCGATGCTGCGGTTGCCGGGCAGCTGCTGCGCACTTGCGAACAGCGGCGTCCCACCGAGCAGCAGCCGATAGCCGACGAAGGTGACGACAAGCGCACCAACCATCGTGAAGATGAGGCTTGGATCCCAAGGCCCGATGAGATCGAGGAAGTTGAGCACCTTTTCGGGATTGGTCATCTGCGAGATCGCAAGCCCCAGGCCAAACACCGTACCCGCGAGCAGGCCGGCAAGCGTCGTGCGCGTGGCAGTCATACCGACACACTCAATACGTGACGCAACATCGCGGTCATCGCAAAGCCAGTGGCCATAAAGGACAGCGTCGCCATCAGCGATCGCGGCGACAGACGGCTGATCCCGCAGACACCGTGACCACTGGTGCAGCCGCTGCCAAGCCGCGTGCCAACGCCGACGAGCAAGCCGGCCGTCACGATGAGCCACGGCGACACGCCCGTGCGCGTTAGCAACGTGCCACCGGTCACGAGCACGTAAAGCGCACCACCGAGGACCAGGCCCGCGACGAAGGCGAGCCGCCAGCTGCGTTTCGCGCCGCGCGCGAATACGGCACCCTGCAGAATGCCGCTGATGCCCGCGATACGACCGTTGAGCCACATGAGCAGTACGGCGGACAAACCGATCAAGGCGCCGCCCATCGTGGCGGCTATTGGGGTGAATGTCGTCATGGGCGCAGTCTAGCAACACCTTCGTCATCGCGAGGCGCCGACACTAACCACCGTCATCGCGAGGCGCCGACACTAACCACCGTCATTGCGAGGCGTCGACACTTACCACCGTCATCGCGAGGCGTCGACACTAACCACCGTCATTGCGAGGCCACGAAGTGGCCGTGGCAATCTCCCAATCCTCACGATGCCGTCGAGAGATCGCCGCGGCGCTGCGCGCCTCACGACGACAGTCAGACTTCGTGGCCTCGCAATGACTGACTGCCTCGCGATGACTGACTGCCTCGCGATGACGGTACAATCGCAACATGCAGGCCAAGATTCCACCTCCCGTTCTCGCGGCACTCGTCGCCGCCGTCATGTACGGCGTGTCCAGGTCAACGTGGTCGCTCAGCTTCGACACAGGCCTCAATGGCTGGATCAGCAGCGGCCTGCTGCTTGGCGGTGCTGTGGTCGTCACACTGGGCGTCATCCAATTCCGGCGTCACAAGACCACCGTAGACCCGCTGCATCCCGAGAAGGCCAGCACACTCGTCACCTCGGGGATCTTCAGCGTGACGCGGAATCCCATGTACGTCGGTCTCGTACTGATCCTGCTGGGTGTCGCCGTCCGCTTTGACAGCCTGGCCGCGGTGCTGATCGCGCTCGGCTTCGTACCCCTGATTACCGCATTGCAAATTCGTGCAGAGGAAGCTGCTATGCGTGACCTGTTTGGCAGCGATTTCGATGCCTACGTCGCCAGAACGAGGCGTTGGATATGAATGATATCAAAGACATCGTGCTCGTCTGCGCGGGCCTCTACCATGACATCGACTTCGTTCGGCTTGAGCTGCTGAAACTGCTGGCGGACCACCCCGAGGCTCGCGTCACGGTGACTGATAACTACGACCTCGGAGACCGGCTCGACCGTGCCGACGCCTTGGTCAGTTACACCTGCGACGTCACCGCCGACGCCGCCGCATCGGCTCGGCTGCAGGACTGGCTGGCCAAAGGTGGCCGCTGGTTTGCGCTGCACGGCAGCAACTCGGTCATCGAATTCACAAGCATGAAGCCCCTATCTGTGGCGACGCCCGACAACGCGCCCGAATTCATGTCGCTACTCGGCAGCCAGTTCCAGGGGCACCCGCCTTTGCGGGACTTCGAAGTACGCCCAACGGGTGTGTCGCACGCGCTCGTCGACGGCATCGAAGCGTTCACGACCTACGACGAGATCTACCTGTCCAAGATGATTGGGAAGAGCGAGGTACTGCTGGACTGCGAATGGAACGAACCGCTGTCGGCGTTTGAATCAGACGACTGGCAAGACAACGACCGTCAGCCCGTCCTCTATTTGCGCAATCACGATGCCGGCGCCGTCCTCTACCTGACGCTGGGACACAGCCGCGGGCATTACGATATGCGCCCGCTGGCTGACTACTACCCTGCCGTGGAACGCGGCAGCTGGGATACGCCTGCGTTCTACGAGCTGCTGCGCCGCGGCATTCGCTGGTCGCTGGGCGCGTTGTAACGCACCGTACGATGACGGCTCAGAGCCGAACGATCGCGTTCTCGCCGTCCCAGTCCTCAGCGCGCTGGCGCCAGCCCGCAAACAGCTCGACAACATGCGGGTGCGGCTCGAGCAGCTCGGTCATGCAGCCGAATTGCGCGCGGGTATCGACGTAGGCAAAGCGCGGCCCACCACGCATGCGGCCGACGTTGACCGTCTCCGCACCAGACGCGGCATAGGCCGCCAGGTCAGCGTCGAGATCATCGCTCCAGAAGCACACGTGGTGAAAACCCGTTTCGCCGTCCGCGTAAACATCGCGGTAGGCGTTAGGTGCATCACCCAACGGTTCGATGAGCTCTATCTGCAGGTCGCCGGAGTAAGCGATCGCCGTCTTCATAGTCAATTCTCCCGGCGCGCCGCGATAGGTCATGTCCTCGAACAACGAAGCCGGATAGCTGCCCATAAAAAAAGGGCCGATGCCGAGCGTCTCTGACCAGGCCTTCGCCGCGGTCTCGAGGTCGGTGACCACCCAGGCGTTCTGTGTGACTTCGCGGCGAGATGGTGCCATGTCAGTCCTCGGCCGGTGCGAATACAGCCAGCATGTTGCCGGCCTCGTGGAAGTACATGCCGTAGCCCGAGTTCGCGATGAGGTGGCCGTCGACCACGAGCGGGCCCGCCCCACTCATGCCGCCGCCGCGGGCCTCGATGCCATTGATACCGGTCACGGGCTGCTTGGTGTCGTACTCCCAGAGCACGGCGCCATCGTCACGCGCGTAGATGCGCAGGAACCCGTCAAGGTGTCCGGCGACCACAGCACCCGGGAACGCCGTCGCGGGCGCGGAGACGCCCGGGTCACAGAACTGAAGATCGGTAGGGCACACGTTGTCTTGGACGTGGCTCCAGCGAACCGCGCCCGTGGCCGCGTCTACAGCGTGCACGCCAGGCCTCGCGTCTTCGGCTGAGAGCTTGGTGCCGGTGCGCGTGTCATTCATGTCATTGATCGGGATGTACACGGTCGCACCCTCGGCCGCGAGCCCGAAGTGCACGCCACCCTGAATGCTGCCGCGACCGATCTTCGTCGCCCAAAGCAGATTGCCCTCGGCGTCGGGATCCAGGCCAATCACCTCACCCGTCTTGAGCCCCGCCACGAGCACCTCGCGCTCACCGGTATCGACCAGCAGAATACTTGAGCCGTGATCGAGATCCGGGCCGTTCTCTTCGGGGCAGTTGGGGTTGTCGACCATCATGCAGGCGACATTCCAGGCGTCGCCCGAGAAGGTCTGACGAATCCAGGCGCGCTCACCCGTATCCATGTCGATGGCGATCACGGCATCGCTGTTGCCGTCTGCCGGCGACGAATAATTCTCCCCGGTGCCGACGTAGAGCCGCCGCCGTTTCGTATCGACCGTCGGACTGGCCCAGAGCGGTGCCCCCGAAGGGGCCAGCACGCGCGTACCCAGCCGCGTCTGCGCGACCTCGGCCGGCGGCTCTGGGATCGCATAGTGGGTCCAGTCGATGTCGCCTGTGCGCGCGTCGACGGCCATCGTCTTGCCGCGGAACGAACAACAGGCATAGCTCGGGTCTGCGGCCGCCGTCACCTCCAGCGAAGAGACATTCACGAACAGCGTGCCTTCGGCCAGCGTCGGTGTCGCTGTGAGTGTCGCGCTCGGATGGTCGTCGACTTTGAATGACCAGACAGGCTCACCCGTCAGCGCGTTCACGGCGTAGAGGCGTGCGAGGAGGTCGCCAAACACGGCGAGCGGCGGCGCATCATCCGTGCCCTCGACGAGCACGATGCCCGTACGCACTTCGGCGGGCGCCTGCCAGCGCCAGTGCGCGCAGCCCGTCTCGAGATCGAGCGCGTAGACATTGCCGTCGTGACTGCCGACAAAGATCGCGCCGAAGCCGAGCGACGGTTGCGAGCGCGCACGAATGGCACCCGGGAACGCGTAGGCCCATTTGAGTTCAAGTGACGCAGCGTCGGCAGCCGTCATGCCTGCTGTCTCGGCATCGGAAAATCGACGCGTGTCGTGGCCCCAACCCGTCTTGCGCACACCAGCGGCGAGATCGGGCACCGTGTCGGCCGCGCAGGCAGGTGCGTAGGCCAGCGCCTTGGCAGCATCTGCGGGCGTGTAGGTGATGTACTCGGCGACGTGGCGTCGCTGTTCGTCATCGAGCTTGGCAGCCTGCGCCCGCATGATCCCGGCATTCATGGTTTCGAGAATTGCGCCCGGGCTCAGCATTTCGAGGAATGTGATGTGCGGGGCCTTGGGTACGGTGCCGTTATGGCAACTCGCGCAGTGCTCGACGTAGAGCGCCGCGCCGGGCATCTGGTCGCGCGGACCCAGGTCTGCCGTTTTCACGACAAATTCGTCGGTCGACTCGACAACGCTGACCTCGGCATCTTCGACGACAGCCGCATCGCCACGCTCAGCCGCGCTATCGGCCTCTTTTGTTGCGGATTGACCACAACTTGTCGCGAAGACCAGCAGTGCCGCGAGCGTCAATGAACGTAAGCGTTGCAGCATGGCCGCACCCCCCGATGAATGCCCGGCCTGAGTATAAAACCGACAATTCGGTAAAAAACAGTCTTGCTTGACTTTTTTTTTGCATTCGGCCAAGGTCGGCGCCATACCGTGTGCTACATCCGGGGGGATGCAAAATGCAGAAGTCAGCTACGGTCAACAGCAAGCTCGCGATTGCAGTCGCGTGTGCCCTGGGCACTTTCGGTGCCGATGTCGCTGTTGCCCAAACCCAGCTCGATGAGATTGTCGTCACGGCTACACGCCGCGCAGAAACCGATCTGCAGACGACGCCTGTTGCGGTTACGGCCGTCAGCGGGGCGCAGTTCGACGGCCTGTTTGCGCAGGACATCGGTGAAATCGCCACCTTCGTGCCGAACTTCTCGGCAGCCACGATCACGGGGTTCAATGCCGCCTCGTTTGCCATGCGTGGTGCAGCGGAAACCGACATCATCGTCTACTTCGATCCGAAGGTCGGTGTGATCGTCGACGACTTTGTGATCCCGCACGTGCAGACGCAGCTGCTTGAGCCCTTCGACGTCGAGTCGATCGAAGTACTGCGCGGCCCTCAGGGCACGCTGTTCGGTAAGAACACGACGGCCGGTGCGCTCGTGGTTCGCACGAAGCGGCCCGACCTGGAAAGCACGGGCGGTCAAGCCAGCCTGCAGTACGGCAGTTTCGACGACACCAAGCTGCGCTTTGCCTACAACCAGCCGTTGAGCGATACGGTGGCGTTCCGCTTTGCCGGTATCTACCAAAACTCGGACGGCTACTACGAAAACGGCAAGATCGATTTCCCCGTTGACGCCTTCGGCGCGGGCCTTGTCGATCCCAGCGTGGACGGCAGTGCCGTGGCCGGCGACGGCGACAATCTTGGCGGCAAGGACGTGCTCTCACTGCGCACCAAACTGCTCTGGGAAGCCAGCGAACGGCTCTCGATCCTGGGCCAGGTTGAGATCATCCAGGACCGCAGCGAGCCCGTTCCCGTAGTCAACGTCACGCCCGATGCTGCGGGCCAGCTCGCCACGCTGCTGGGCTTCCCGGGCGTCTCGAGCGGGGACCCAATCGAACAAGCCGGAATCCATTCGAGCTCAGTGGTCGGTCTCAATGACGACCAGGAAATCGATGTGTTCGGGACCTACCTGAACCTCGAGTACGAACTCGACAACTACACGATCTACGGTGTGGTCGGCTACCGCGACCAGGAATCGCGCCTGCCCAACGAGTACCTGGGCACGCCTTACGAGAGCTTCTTCGCGGCGACGCGAGACGACGACCGCGAGACCTTCCAGATCGAGGCGCGCATCGCCTCAGAACTCGACGGCCCCGTTAACTTCGTGGGTGGTGTGTTCTACCAGACGAACGACGCCACGTTCTGCGTACGTCAGCAGCTCGGCCTGGTTGAGTTCTTTGGCACCGCTGTGCCGGGCGTGCTCGACAACGAGAACCCGCTCCTGATCTGCAACCAGCAGGACGCAACCTCCTACGCTGTGTTCGGCGAAGTGAATTGGGCGGTCACGGACAAGTTCTCACTCGATCTGGGCCTGCGCTACACCGATGAAGAGAAGGACTTTATTGGTCGCGAGGGCCTGCCCGAGAGCGTCATCCTGCCCGACGGCGGGGAGCCCCTTGACGGCGCCGACTTCTCGCTGGCCTCGTTTGCCGTGCAGAGCGACAGCGAAAGCTGGAGCGAGCCCACCTGGCGCATCACGGGTAGCTACCAGTTCAACGACGATGTGTTCGGCTACGCGACGGTCTCGCGCGGCTTCAAGTCGGGCGGCTACAACGACCAGGCGGGTTCGGGCGGCTTCGCCAACTTCGCGCTGCAGGCCTACGACCCGGAAACGGCGACGAACTACGAGGCCGGCGTCAAGAGCAGCTTTTTGGACGACCGGGTTCGCTTGAACGCCACCTACTTCTTCGTGAACTACGAAGACTTCCAGCGCAGCACGGTGGTCTCACTCCCGGGCACGGCGTTCCAGGAAACGCGCACATTCAACGCGGCGGACGTCGATGCGAGTGGTCTTGAGCTCGAGCTCACCGCCCTGCTCACCGACAACCTCACGCTGATGGCCAACCTCGGCACGCTGGACGCGGAATACAACGAGTTTTTCCTCGATCGTAACGACGACGGCATTCTCGAAGACTTCTCAGGTCGCGACGTGGTCCGTGCCCCTGATATCACGGGCGGCATCGATCTCACCTACAACCAGGAGCTCGCGAGCGGCGCGTCCATGCGCTACAACCTGAACTTCAACTACGAAGACGAGAACGTCTACTACTACAACGACGACATCGGCCGCGAGTTCGATACGATTCTCGAGGAGCGCACGATCCTCAACGCCAACGTCACGTTCAGAAGCGCCGACGACCGTTACTACATTTCGCTGTTCGGCAAGAACCTGACCGACGACCGCTACAAGACCGCGGCACAGGCAGTCGGAACCCTGTGGACGTTTGCGAACTACGGTCCGCCGCGCGTCTGGGGTATCGAAGGTGGGATCAGCTTCGGCGATTTGTAAGACTCTCCGGGAGCCCACGGCTCCTTTGATGACGCCTTGTTTGGGCGTAACTCTGACGGCGCACCCGGCAACGGGCGCGCCGTTTTTTTTGACGCGGCAGGCGCAGCCTGCCCGTCATTGCGAGGGGCCGCAGGCGTACTCCGTCATAGGGAATCGTCATGTTTGATCTGACTGGAAAAACGGCTGTGGTCACCGGCGCGGCCAACGGCATCGGCAAAGCCATTGCAACGCTGTTTCTCGAACGCGGCGCACAGGTCGTCGCCACCGATCTCGCGGCAGACGATCTTGAAGCCGCATTTGGAGCTCACGATCGCGTGCGCCTCGTCACGGGCGACATTTCCGACGACGGTGTTCAAGCGGCCGTCATCGCAGCCGCAGAGGACCACTTCGGCGCGCTCGACATTCTCGTGAACAACGCAGGCATCGCCATTGCGGGTGACTACGAAACGCTCACCGACGAACAGTTCGACCAGATCATGGCGATCAACGTACGCGCCGTGTTCCGGCTGACGCGTTTGGCCTTGCCGTTGCTCAAGGCGGCGACGCGCGGTCGCGTCATCAACCTGGGCTCGATCATGTCCGACGTGGGTGGTCCTGCGCTCGCGATTTACGGCGCGTCGAAACACGCGGTAGCCGGACTGACGAAGGGCATGGCCGTCGACTTCGGGCCGCACGGCATCACGGCCAACTACCTGCAGCCGGGCGCAATCTGGACCAAAATGAGCGAGCCGTTCATGGACGACCCTGCGTTCAGACAGTACTGGGAAGACAAGGCGCCCGTCGGGCGACTCGGAGAGGCACCTGAGGTCGCCATGGCGGCGCTGTTCCTGGCCTCGGATGAAGCGCAGTTCGTGTCGGGTACGGGCTTAAACGTCGACGGTGGGGCGATCGTTAAATTCTAACGGCGGACCCCGTCATTGCCAGGGGCCGAAGGCCTACTCCGCAATGACGAGGCGCCGAAGGCCTACCCCGTCATTGCGAGGGGCCGAAGGCCCCGCGGCAATCTCGTGACGTGATCGTGCCGCCAATCGTATCGACAGTTGGCGAGAGATCGCCGCGCCGCTTCGCGGCTCGCGATGACGGTGTCTAGTTGGGCGGATCACGATGACGGTGTGTAGTTGGGCGGCTCACGATGACGGTGTGTAGTTAGACGGATCGCGACGACGGTGCTCTTGTACGCGCCTCGCGACGCCACCTGCGGCCTCAACCCGTCGCGAACTCGCAGTAGGCTTCTTTCTCAACCAAGTCGAGTACAAAGCTGAGCTTCGCCATGCCGGCAATCACGGCCATGACCGTGCCCAGCTCGCAGATGTCGGCGCTGGAGAAGTGCTCGCGAAGCTGGTCCGTGAGCTCTGGTGTCAGGCGGCCTTCGGGATTGGTCAGCGCCACCCTATCCGCGTAGGCGATCACCGCCTTGTCAGCCGCCGTCAGTGCATCCGAGATGTCATACTCGCCCATGATGGCGGAAATGGCATCCGCGCTGAGCCCGGCCTCGGCCGCGCCCACAGTGTTCTGTTTGTTACAGGTACGGCAGCCGTGCAGCACGGACAGGCGCAAACGAGCAATCTGCTTGTAGCGCTGGTCGACCTGGCCCTCGAAAAACAAGCGCTGGTAAAAGTCGCCCATGACAAAGTTGAGCACATGCGGCGCTGTGGCGAAGGCCTCCACGAAAGCGGGTTCGCCCGTGAGCTTGTTGAGCATGTCCCAGGCGGGCGCGAACTGCTCCGGCAGTTCGCCGCGGGGAATACGTTCGAGTGTCGTTGCCGTCATGGTGTGTCCTCCCTAGCGTCCGTGTACCTTGAAGTAGTCAGGAATGCCTGCCGACCAGTTCTCACCGTGTTGCTGTGCACCCCCGTCGACGGAAAGCACTTCACCTGTGATGAACTTACCCGACGGTGCAGCGAGATAGATGATCGCCTGCGCGATATCGAGCGAGTCGCCAAACTCGTGCATGGGGTTCGCGTACTTGAACATGGCCGCGGCCTCGGGCTCGTAGACGTTGAGCCCCGTCGTGGCGATCGACCCTGGCGCGACGCAATTGACTTGGATGTTGAGCGGCGCCCACTCCGTCGACACGGTTTTCGACAGGTAGATCACACCGGCCCGCGCCGCACACGTGTGCGCCACCTGCGGCATGCCGCGGTGGACCACAGCCACCACATTAATGATGTGTCCGGGCTTGCCCGTGTCGCGCCAACGTTGCGCAGCGGCCTGCATCATGTACCAGGTGCCATTGAGATTCGTGTCGATCACGGCGTTCCAGCCTTTGACCGAAAAATCGATAGCGTCCTGGGCGAACTGCCCGCCGCCGTTGTTGACGAGGACGTCGAGCCCCCCGAGCTGATCCCAGGTGGCCTCCATGAGTGACTCAACCTGCTCAGGACGACGAATCGACATCGCGTGCCAGGCCACGTCGGCACCCACGAGCTGCTTGATGCTCTCGGCGGTGGTCTGCAGCTTCTCTTCCCGCCGACCGCAAATCATGACCTTGGCGCCCAAGCGCGCGAGGGTGAATGCCGTGGCTTTGCCGATACCGCTGCCGCCGCCGGAGACCACGAACACCTTGTCGGCGAGTAAATCGGGCGCGAACACGAGCGGGTGTTGTGCAAGCTCCACGTCGCTGAAGCCGTAGGCCTGGTTGGGGACTTTGGGTTTGGGATCCGATGCCATTAGTTCATGCCCCCGAGAATGGAGATGCTCGCTACATTCCGGTTCGGGATGCCGCCGAGGTTGTGGGTGAGACCGAAGTCGATGCGGTCGAGCTGGCGATCGCCTGCGCGACCGAGCAGCTGCTGGTAGACCTCGTACAACATACGCAGACCGCTTGCGCCGATGGGGTGGCCAAAGCACTTGAGGCCACCGTCGATCTGACAGGGCGTGTCACCACTCGCGTCGTAGCGGCCGTCGAGAATGTCGGCGGGCGCCTTGCCGGGCTCGGAAAGCCCCAAGTCTTCCATGACGACGAGCTCGGTAATCGAGAAGCAGTCGTGCACTTCGATCATGCCTAGATCGGCTTTGGGGTCTGTGATGCCGGCTTCGGCATAGGCTTTGGCGGAGGCGCGCCGTGTCGTCATGGTGTGCGCGCCGTCCCAGGAAGTGTGGCCCGCTTCGACGCCGTTGCTGATCGAGAGCTGCACGCTCTTCACACCGACGATCTGGTCCTTGCCGAGCTGCGCCGCAATCTCCGGGCGCGCTACGATCGCACAGGCGCTGCCGTCACTGACACCGCAACAGTCGAGCACACCCAGCGGGTAAGCCACGGGCGGTGCATTGAGCACGTCATCTTCGGTGATCGCGCGGTGCAGGTGCGCCTTGGGGTTCTTCAGGCCGTTGTCGTGGCTCTTTACAGACACATGTGCCATGGCGCGCTTGAGATCGGCCATGTCGATGCCGTGTTTGTGGCTGTAAGCGCTCGCGAGTTGTGCAAATGCACCCGGCGCTGTGGAGTTGGGCAGCCAAAGGTCTTCAAAGGTGCCGTTGGTGCGTTCGGGCAGGCCTGAGAACCCTGTGTCCTTGAGCTTCTCGACGCCCAGCGCGAGCGCGATGTCGGCCGCACCTGAAGCCACAGCGTACACGGCGCCACGAAAGGCCTCGGTGCCCGTCGCACAGAGATTTTCGACGCGCGTTACCGGGACGTTGTTCAGCCGCAGCGCGTTCGACATGGGGATCGCGGACTTGCCGATGTTCTGCTCATCGAAAAACACGCCGAGCCAGGCCGCTTCGATGTCGTCTCGGTCGATGCCGGCGTCGCCCAGCGCTTCTGTGAACGACTCGACCATGAGGTCGGCGGCGCTCATGTTCCAGCGTTCGCCAAACGACGAACAGCCCATGCCAATGACGGCGACCTTGTCGCGTATGCCTTCGGCCATGTCAGTGCTCCCGGACCGGCACGGCTTTCCAGAAATAGCGCTGGAAGCCACGGTTGCGGTCGATATCCTTGATGCGGAATTGCATGCTCACGCTGTCGCCAACGCCAAGCTCGCCGGACGCGGTGTCCGTGAATTGCATGAAGATGTTGGCACCACCCTCGAAGGTGATATTGCCGTAGAGCAATGGCGGCGCCGGCGAGTAGGCCTGCCAGTCCTCAGTGAATGACTTCACGGTGCCCGTCAGGTCTGCAAACGGGTGCGGCACCTGCGTATCGAACGCGCGGCAGTCGGGATTCACGCAGGCACGGGTACGCGGGTACTGCACCGTGCCGCAAACCGTGCAGCGTCCACCGACAAAACCCGACACCTGGTCGCGGGCACGGTAGTAAGCGCTTTGGGCGGTACGTACATCACGCTCCGCGCGCTTGCCCCAATCCATCTGCAACAGGCCGCGGTGGCTTAAGTAGCGCAGGTAGTTGTCGTCGGCCGCACCGGCGGCCAGCGCATCAGCAAAAGCAGTCGGTCGGCGCGCCGTGGCACGCAGCAATATGAGGTCGGCGCCCTGTCCGAACCCGCCGACAATGAGCAGGTCCCCGTCGGCGGCACGGCCCAGCGCTTCGGCCAGCATGAGCAGCGATGTGGCGCAGCCTGCGTCGCCGATCTGGCCGTCGACGGCCGAGTCCGTGGCCGCGTTGTTAAGCCCCGCCTGTTTCGCAATGCGCGCCCGCACACGTGTCGGCGCGTTGATCACGAATTGCGCGACGTCGCCGACTTCCAGGTCATTGCGAGACAGCAGCTGCGGGATCATCGACGGCAGATCGGCGAGATAGCCCTCGTCGCGCACCCAACGCGCCTCGAACGCGTAGTCGAAGTCGCTGTCAGCGGCGCGGTAGTGGTCGACAAAGTCGGTGGCCAGCGTCTCGCCGTCGATGAATTCAGCCAGCACGGGTGCGCCGCAGTGGACGGCAACGCCCGCATCGCCCTGCCCGATCTCCTGTTCACTGGCGGGTTTCGCGAGTCGCTTCTCGGCGGCCACCACGACAGCGTTTTGTTGCCCGGTACGCAGCGCCGAGAGCAAAGCCGATGTGCCTGCACGTGCACTCGCGCCCGAATCCTGGGTGGCCGTGGTCGGGTCAAGCTGCAGCGCCTCAACCAGCAAGCTCGCGTGCGATCGGTCCGCGAACGGCATGCTTGTCGAACAGAATTGAAGGCTGGCGACATCACCCGAGAGTCGGCGCGCCGCGGCGTGCGCGAGCGTTACGCTGTCCTCGTCCCAGTTGGCTGCAGCGATCTGACCCTTACCGCGCCCTTTCAGCGCGGGCGCCGCCCAGGCGTGCGCGGCCGCGATGGCGCTGCGCTCAAGGCGAGCGCGCGGCAGGTACACAGCGATGTCGGCGATGCCGATGCTCATTCTTCGATGATGTAGTCGGCGAGCATAGGCTCGACCGCGAGGCCGCCCGGCATATTTGCGTGTCCAATACGTCGGTCCAGCTCTTCGTGCCAGTGGTAGATGCGCCGCTCCTGATAGTTGAGCGGGATGCCTTCAAATCCCGGCGACTCGACGGAGGCCTGGATCTGCGGCGCGAACTGCGTGTCCTCCTCGAGGATGCGGTCAAAGTTGGCGATGCGCTGATCCCAAAGCGGATCACGTTCGCCCTCGCCCCAGTCGGGGGCGAACCAGTGCACGTCAAGCTTTGTGTGGTTGTCGCCGTCAGGCCAGAACACGATGAACGGCATGCCCGTTTTTGCCGTGGGCGTGACGATGTTCGGATAGATGTTGTAGCTGAAGTTGTTGTTGGCCACGAGGTCGGGCATCGAGGCGATCTCGGCCATGCCGAGCGTGCCCGGGTCGACCCAATCGGGCCGGCGGTTGGGCGTCACCATGAGCGAATGGCCGCGCGGCCAGAGCGTGATGGTCGTACCCGTGTGATCGAGGAAGCGGTCCACAGTTTGCTGGTGGATCGAGCGCAGGTGATAGACCTCGAGGAAAGCATCCTGGATCACCTTGACGTTGCAGGCCACGTCGAAGGACTCGCTCTCGACGAGCCGCAGGTTGTTGATCTCGTAGTTGGCGAAGTGCGATGCAACGGGTCCGAGGTAGTCCACCAACGATTCCGCATCCGGGTCTTCACTGACAAAAAGCCAGTTGCCAAAGCGCTCGCAACGCACCTGCTTGAGCTTGTGCGTGCTCTTGTCGAAATCGGGGAAGTCGCGTTCATCACGCAAGCCGATAAGCTTGCCCTCAAAGTCGTAACTCCAGCCGTGGTAGCCGCAGACGAGGCTGCGGACCTTGCCGCAGTCCTGCTTTACGAGCGGCCCGCCGCGGTGCTGGCAGGTGTTGTAGAAGGCACGCACCGTGTCATCGCGACCGCGCACGAGGAAGATCGGTGACCCGGTACGCGTGAACATCTTGAAGCTGCCCGCCGACGGAAACTCGTCCATGTGGCCCGCATAGACCCAGGCCTTTCGCCAGAGATGCTCACGCTCAAGCGCCTGGAATTCTGAGGCGACGTAGCGGCCACCGGGTATCTTGGGCAACTGCGGAAAACCGGGCGGCGGCTCTTTGCGCGCAGCCTCGTAGGCCATGCCCTCTTCGATGCGCTGCAGAACGGCCTGGTCCACGCCGGCTCCCCCAAGTGCGTAACTTCCCGAATTCCAGTATAGGTAAGCAGGCTCCTAAAAGAAACAATCCTGACTGTTTTTTTCTTGAAGTCGCTGCGGTATGCTCGCAAGCGTTCTCAAAGCGGGCGGGTACTCAAGCCGATGGACTTTCGACTCACCGAGGCGCAGCAGGAAATGCAAAGCGCCGCACGGGTTTACGCGCAAGACAAGCTGCCCGAGCTTGCCGACCACATCGAGCGTACGGCCGAGCCGCCCACCCACGAACTTATTAAGGAATACGCTGAGATGGGCTTCTTGGGAATCAATATTCCCGAAGCACTTGGCGGTCTGGGTCAAACGAGTCTCGACGCGCTCATCGTGCTCGAGGAGTTCGGCAAGATCTCATCGGCCATCGCCTTCCCCGTTTTCGAAAGCTGTACGGGTCCTGTTAAAGCCATCGAGCACTTCGGCACCGATGCCTTGAAGCAGCGCGTCGTGCCGGCGGTCTGTGCCGGCGAGATGGTGGTGGCCATCGCGATGAGCGAACCCAACGCGGGCAGCGCACTCACCGACCTGACGACACGCGCCGAAGTCGGCAGCGACAGCGTCCGCATCAACGGCATGAAGCGATGGTGCTCGGGCGGCGGCCACGCCGACGGCTATCTTGTTTACTGCCGAATGAGCGACGACCCGGGCGCCAAGGGCATCGGCGCCGTGTTCATCGAGAAAGACACCAAGGGCGTGAGCTTCGGTGAACAGGAACACCTCATGGGTTTCCGCGGCGTGCCCTCCTCCGACATCTTCCTCGATGACGTCGAAATCCCGCTCGACAATGTCGTTGTCGGCGCCGGTGGTTTCAAGAAGCTCATGCAGGCCTTTGACCTTGAGCGCTGCGGCAACGCGACGATGTCGATGGCGCAGGCCGCGGGCGCGCTCGACGAAGTCATCGGCTACGTGCAGGAGCGCAAACAGTTCGGCAAGCCCATCATCGACTTCCAGGCCGTGCAGTTGCGTTTGGCAGAGATGCAGATGCAAGTCGACGCCGCGCGTTTGCTGATCCACCGTGCGATCTCCAATGCAGAGGCTGGCATGCCGAGCATCCAGGAAAGCTCGATCGCCAAGTGCTTCGCCAATGAGATCTCACGTACGGTCACGGGCAATGCCGTTCAGCTGATGGGCGGCTACGGTTACTCCAAGGAATACCGCATCGAACGCCGCATGCGTGACGCCTGGGGCTGGGGCATCGCGGGCGGTGCCATCGACATTCAGAAGACCAACATCGCAAGCGCGATGGTGGGGCGACGGTTTAATCAGCGGGCGACGTGATTGAACGGGCGCCGCCGGCACGGCGGCGCCCGTCATATTGCCCACTAGGGCACGCGAAACACGGCAACCGCCGCGGGGTAGCCCAAGGGCTGCCCTTCGATACCTAGGTGCGGCGTGCCCGACACAGGATCCTCTGGCGTCAACAGCTGGCGCGCGAGCTGTCGCTTGTCCCCTCTTGCTGCAGGCCCGTGGCCCCAGACAAACATCCAGACCTGAGACCCCGGCGCAGGCTCGAAGCTGCGCACGCTACCTTGAAAGTGAGTGACAAATCGATTGCCGACGATGCCGCCGTCCATACGGCCGTAGACGGCCAGAGGGTTCAAGAAATCGCCCGATGGGTCTGGTGTCAGGAAATCTGCAAGTCCGCAGGGTGATGCATAACCGACCGGCTCAGGTATCGGAACAGGCGAGTTTTCGGGCGTCAGCGGGAAGTTGACGCACTGCTCCGGCTTGTCGATGTACACCCACCAAACGGTGTACGGATTGCCCGGCGTCAAACCGCGCACCCGCATCGACGCGTACATGCCAAAAGGTGTTGCACATAAACTGGCTCTTCCGCGCGCCTCATTGCCGACGACCTCTTGTTCCCAGAAGTCCAGCACGGGCTGCGAATCGCAGTACCAGCCCCAAGAGTTGTACTCCGCCGATTTTGACGACGAACCGTCAGCCCAAGCAGGACTTGCAACTCCACACAAAAGCAAAGCAATAACTACATATCTCATAGCGTTTCTCCCTGATTCCAATAGGGTGCTCGCACTCCGCCAAGCCCCGCACAGAGGGTTCGCTAAATGCAGCAGAATAGTCCTGAAGAAACGCCGACAGTTTTGCGAAACTGCGGTGGCAGATACGTAACGCGTTGAGGTTGCGACGAATTTACTCGAGCGGCGCGTCCGTACCGAACTGTTTAAACCAAGGCTCGAGGGTCTGTTCAGCGAGTAGCGCTGCCCAAGCAGGGTCGCGGACAACACACTCGGGGCACACAAAATCTTGTTCCGCGGCTGTCCACAGCCGCTGAACCGCGAGATCCGTTGCGCCCGCCAGGAGCAACATCATGGACTCACGGTATGCGACCTCCCCGTCAAGAAGTCCATCTGCGTCTCGCTCTTCCATGATGCCAACCAGGATATTCACCGCACGCTCTGGCACACCCTCAATCAACGCAAGAAGCGCAGCGCAGAACCGCGAATATAGATCGGAGGGAAATCGCTGGCGCGTATCGGCGGCGATTTCAGCTGCTCTGAGGCTGTCGCCCAGTCGAAATAGTGCGTAAGCGCGTTGGAAGTTAAAGAAGGGTGAGTCAAAGGGTGGCTGCGTTTCCAAGTAACGTTGCCAATCCGTGACATAGAGATACACATTGGGTGTTTCGCCAGTTTCGGCAACGAGCACTAGGGGATCGAGCGCGAGTGCTCTGTCCATAGCCGCTTCCGAAGCATCCAGTGCGCCCACGTAGTTGAGGAGATAGGACTGGGTTGACCACAATGCAGCAACACCGGGTGCCTCTTCGGTGGCACCCATAGCCACTCCGAGCGCTTCGCGGACATCTCCCATGGCCGCCATGGCAGATGACTTCACTTTGATGGCCTGCGGATAGTTCGGCCGCAGCGTCAACACCTGGTCAGCAGCCGCGACCGCGGACAGCAGAGAGTCATCACCCAAACCACAGGCCCACGATTCGACCCAAGACGCCCACGCCAATGCCATCCAGCCCCGCATGAACGTCGGCGTGTTGTCGACGACAGGCGCGATATCCCCCACGAGGTCTGGGTTGCACTGCTCGAGCTCCAGCTCTGCCATCACTGCCGCGTAGACCTCGAAGTCCCTGAGATCAGCAGGGAAGTCACCCGGCATGGTGTCCACGACGTACCCAGGCAACCGCGTCAGTGCTCGTTCAACGATGAGATCTCGCAGTGCCAAGAACTCCGCGGTCGATTGGGTGTCCACGCGCTCGGGCAACGAGAAGACGCCCAAGGAGAATCGACTGCTATTGTCGATCTGCCACAACCAAAGCTGCATGCGGGCAGACTCGCCACCAGCAACCCCCACAATCTCCCCGGTGATCAACCAATCAACCCCATGCGATCGCGAGACATCGAGTTGCTCCGATGTTGACGCAGCAGTGCCTACCTCCCGAATTGACAACGCCTCAATCTCATCGAGCCGCAACCGCAGTGCCTCGGTAATCAGGATCGCGCCGGAGCGTGTTTCAACGGGGCCCGCAGTGATGTCTACCACAGCGACCACATCTGTCGACTTAGGACGCAGCGCGTCTGATTGCCGAAGCGCGATGCTGAGCGCTGCGGCCGCTACGAAAACGCAAGCGACGACAGCAAGCATGCGTCGAGTCCGGTGTGGTTTCGGCAACGGCGATTCCGGGGCCTCGTCAACTCGCTCAACGATCGCATCGAACACGAATCCGCGCCTGGGCACAGTTTTGATCAGCGTGCGATCGCCGTCACCACAAGCACGTCGAAGCTCCGCGATGCACTGCGTTAGAGAGTCTTCTGTGACGATGGCATCACCCCAGACCTCCGACATCAGCTCTGACTTTTCAAGGAGCCTTCCTGGGTTGTCCAACAGGTACCGTAGTACGGCGAGTGTCTTCGGCCGGAGTCGTTCGTGGGCACCGTTTCCCGTCAGCTCACCCAGAGATTCGTCGAGCGAGAAGCCCGCGAAGCGCCAGACGCGTGGTTTTTGAGCGGGATCGGACATGTCGATGCGCTCTCCCCGGGTATCGACTGTGTGGTTTGCCTGATCGACCAAAAAAGGCTGGGTTTAGCCTGACCGCATCATAACGCCATGGTGCGAGCTTCGTGTTGTATCACGCCGCTCATTCTGGATATCTACGGCAAGCGGATCGGGCGGTGAGGTGGTCGTTGACGCGTCTGACGACTCAACCCGTGGCACGAGCTCACTGCTAACGAGCCAGGTACGCCTTGACCAGCGGGTCGATCAATTCATAGACATCCGCCTCGTCGCGCCTCAGAAAGTCTTTCGCAAGCAGCACGTCGACGGCTTGGTTCATAGACGAGGCGGCCATCCCCGCGGCGGCCAGAAACTCCTTCGACGTCGGTCGGGCGGTCGGACGGCGGGCGAGTGCGGCAAGCACGGCACGCTGATTCGTCGACAGCGTGCTCAACGCCAGGTGGATCTCGTGGCGCTCCTTCTCCAGCAGACTGTCCCAGAGGGTGGTGACATCGGCGGGCTTAGGCGGATTTCGGTGTCGCCAAAGCTCGAGGCACAGCAGATTCACGTAGAACGGGTGGCGGTCGGTCACCTCGAGAATGCGTTCAGCGGAATCCTCACGGAGCGACTTCTGCCAACGGGCCTTTGCCGCATCCCCGAAATAGGCGTGGTAGTGCTCGGCGGCAATGCGTCCCACATTGAGCCGCCGACAGAGCTTGTAGAGCGGCCGCTTTCGGTTCTCGAACATCTGCTGCAATAGCGTGCGCTCGCTCCCAAGGAACACGAAGCTCGTGGCCCTGGTGCGCTGAGCCACATTGCGGATCGCCCCCTCGATCGCGTGTTGACGGTCGATGAGCGCGATCTGCTGGAACTCATCGAGGATGAGTACGGCGCGGCGGCCGTAAGCTTCCGCGGCGCGATCCAACGCGAGCAACACCTCGTTGATACTGGCGGCAGAGGGCTCGGCCGTGAACAGTTCGATCGAAATGCCCTTGCTTCCCAGGGTCACCTTGGGTTTGAAGGCATCGAAGATTTCGAGCAACGCATCCATGGCTTTGCGGCGCTTTGGCACGAACTGCGCCGTAAGCCGGCCCACGGCATCCCGGATGGCTTTATCGAGCGTCGTGATGTTGTGCACCACGAATAGATCAACACTCTCGGTGTGCACCTTAACGCTGCGTTTGCGCCCCAGCTCTAGCGCGACCTGGCTCACGAGGCTGGTTTTGCCGAATCGCCGGACGCCCATAATCCAGGTGTGCGAGCCGGACAGGATGTTCTGCGCCAGTTCATTGCGCTCCGCGTTTCGATTGCAAAACGCCGCGCCCGTCGCGATGCCGATGGGGAACAGTGTGTCGCCGATGCGTGATGGCGCAGTAGGCATCGTGTGTACTCCCTGCAATAAAAAGTGCCGTTTCGCTACTTACGATTCATAACTAGTGTTTCATAGTATATGAAATACGCACGTGTCGCTTACGGAACCGCCGCACGCTCGAAGGAGGCCCACCCTAAACCAGGCCACAGAATTGATCCCAAACGCACATATGTGACAGACTGACGCGGCGTGTGCAGGGGGAGTGTGGGGATGCCTGTCCTGCAAACAATACGCAGTCTCTGGGATAGACCCTGGATTAGGGTGGGACTGTTTGGCGCTCTGTTCGCCTTTTTTGTGCGACTCTTTGACGGGCGCAATTGCGCTGTCACGCGCAGTACGTCCGGTCTTGCGGATTTTTTCGTGCCGCCCGACGCGTTGGCTGGGTTTTACGGCGCAGAGCAACTGCGCGCCTTGTTCGAACCCATCGCGCAGTCAGGACGCTCGCATTACGCGCTCACCCAGATCAGCATCGACGTCGCGTTTCCAATCTTCTACGTGCTCGTGCTCGTGCTTGCGCTGCGATGGGTGTTCCCCGCAGGACACCGTTGGCGCATGGTCGCGCTTGTGTTGCCCATTGCGGCCGGCGTAGCCGATCTGCTCGAAAACCTCACCACGGCCTGGATCGCCTGGCAGGGCGACTATGGCAACGCGATTGGCGCGGCAGCGGGCGTCTTCACAGGCATCAAGTGGATCGTGCTCGTCCTGTCGCTCGCGTTACTGGTGCTCGGCTACCTCACCGTGCACACGAGTCGCGCGCGCAGGCTGCTGCAGCATCTGTTCTTCATCCGTATCCCGCTGTTGCTCGGACTGCTTGTCTTCGCGTTGTCTGTACTCGGTCAGAGCCAGCAGTGCGAGGCGCCGTCAGCCAAGCCAACAGGCCTTGCCACGATGCAAAACCTGCTCTCGGTCGACAACACGATCCAATACGGCTTCGCTGTCTACTGCGCGTTCATCGCCTGCGCCGTCATCATCTTCGCGGGCACGCACCTCTGGCGTCTTGCCCAGAAACGTATCGGCATTGAGCCCATGGGCCTAAACCCACAGGCACCCGACACGCTGGAGACACGCCTGCTGTTTGGTTTATCGGCGTTTATGCTCGCCCTGCCTTTGCTGTTGCAGCTCGGCATCGATGGCAACGGCTCGATTCTGCTCGGCGCCGTCTCAGGGATTTTTGGTGCCATTGCCACGTTGTTAATCGTCTACGTGCTGCGCAACGTACTGCTGGGGCGCCTCACCTCACGCTACACGGATTCGGCCTTCAAACAGCTGCGAGAAACCGCCGCGACACAATTCGAAGCGCCCGTCAGCCGAACCCTGCACCGTATTGTCGGGCCCGGCTTCGACATCTGTGATGAGAACGGCAAACCCACGGGCCGGCTCTTCCGCGGTCACGCGCTGGCTGCGGCCGTGGCACTGGCGCTTGCCGTCGGCTACGTCATTGGCGGCAATGTACTGAACCCGATCCGCGCGCTACCGACACTACTCGACGTACCCCCCATCGCCTACGTCATGCTGCTGATCGCCTTCATTTGCATGCTGTTTTCGAACCTGACCTTCCTGCTAGACCGGATTCGAGTGCCGGTCGTGCTCGCGTTCGCCGCCTGGCTCGTGTTCTGGGGCAACCTCCCGGGTGCCTGGTACGACTCGCAGCACTACTTCGACGTCACGTTCGTACCGGAAGGGCGTGACGCGCCGCCCAACATCGAGCGCGCATTCAACGCCCGTGCGCGACGTGCGGGTGATGGCCCCATCGTGGTTGTCGCCGCTGCCGGCGGCGGCATCCAGGCGGCAGGCTGGTCCGCGGTTGTGCTCGAGGGTCTGCACAAGCAACTGGGTCGGGGGTTCACAGACTCGATCTATCTCGTCAGTGCCACCTCAGGAGGCAGCGTCGGCGCCTACTTTTTTGTCGAAGCATTGCGCGCCGATGCACTTGCGCGCGAAGACTCGGACGCTCCAGAGCCCGTGACCACACAGCGCGATAAGTACGTGGGCTTTAGTATCAAGCAAAGCGAGCTCGCCGAAGTGCGTGACACCCGCGGTCTTCAATACCTGGACCAGGTCCCCAAAGCGGCGATGGCTTCAAGCCTTGAAGCCACGGCCTGGGGTCTCGTCTTCCCCGATCTCCGGAGACTCGCGACACCGTTTCTTGCAAGCAGCCACCCAAGAAGATCAGCGCTCGATCGCGGTTGGGCGATCGAACAGGCCTGGCATCGTTGGAGCAGCTGCATGGTTACCGACACAACAGTCTACTTCGATGACATGGAAGAGAACCCGAACTGCCGTCGCGCGCTGTCCGAAAGCCCGCCGCCCGCGCGGCTGTCGGATTGGTGGCAGCACGCCTCGGAAGGTGCGCTTCCCGGCGTCATCCTCAACGGCACCGTGATCGAGAATGGTGAGCAGTTTTTGGCGAGCAGTCTGGACCTGCGCTCACTTGATCTTTCACGCGGCAACCGCGCTCGATTTGCTGCCGACGATCGCTGGACGCTCGGTGAATTCGATCCCGCGCTGTGCGAGCACTACCCGCCGCCCCAAGATGAGACGCGTGTTGCCGTGCAAACCACAGTCCGTCGCGCCAAGGCCGGAACCGATATCCGCGACCCGGATCCCTGTGCCAGCCCCATGCGGTTTGTGGATATGCGCGCCGTCACTGCCGCCCGCTTGTCGGCCACCTTTCCCTATGTCACACCGGTGACACGTGCTCGCGAGCGGCGTGACGACTCCGACTACGAAAATGGCGACCCGGATCCCAATGACCAACTCGGCCGCCCGGATCCTGATGACAAGGACGACCCCCGGGAAATCTTGCCGTCCTGGCATGTGGGTGACGGCGGGTACTTCGACAACCCGGGCTCCGTGGCGGTATTTCGTTGGATTGAGGCCGTGCGTGAGATCGACGCGCGCCGCGGTGGCAGCCTTCAGCGTCCGATTCTGTTTATCCAGATCAACCCGTTCCCGGCGAAGCCGGCCCGTAGCGTGCCCGAAGAGGGTCAGGGTTGGCAGGCCGCACTGCTTGGGCCACTGCAGGGCATGCTCAGCGTGCGCACCTCGTCACAACTCGCGCGTAGCGACCTCGAGCTTTCGATGCTTGAGGCCATTCGCGGCCCCTGCTTCGAGGCCGTGGAATTTAGACCGCCTTACAAAGCCAATCGCGCCGACCCGCCGCTGTCCTGGGAGCTGTCGCGCGCTGACCGGGAGCGCCTCTTCGAGGACTGGGAAGACGACCGCAACCGGGACACAGTGGCTTACCTCAAGCAAACCTATTTCAACGGCCGGCCGGTGCGCTGCGGCCCCTAACCGTCTGAAGGCTCGCGCTCGAGCTCGCGAAACGCCTCGAACACCCAGCGACGCATGGCGAGCACGAGCGTCGTGCCACGCCGTTCGCCGGCGGGCAGTCGGCGTTCCTCCCAGGTCGCGTCATCAAACAGCTCGCCGACCGACTCAAGCTTCTCACGCAGCAGGGCCTGCCCTTTCGCCGAAAGCATGCCGTTCTTGGCCACACGAATCGCACCCTCTTCATTGAAGTCGTGCGCGAAGAAGTCGGTCTGCACGTGCTCGGTGAAGTAGCGCTCCATATCCCCCCCCGGTCGCCATTGAAAGTTGTTGGCCACAAGCAGGCGCACGCGATCACCGGGTAGCAGCTCGATCAGATTCATGCGGTCGAGCCGGCGCAGGTATTTGAGCCCTTCGGCGCGGCTCACGTCATAGCGCACGAGGATGTCCTCGAAATTCCAGAAATTGAGCAGGCAGTAGGTGACGAGCAAGAAGCGCGTGTCCGAGACGATTTCCTGCTCGTGCTCGGGCGGCAGCTGTTCGAGCTTTGGGCGCTGCGCCTCCGCGCGGCTTGAGAGCTCGCCGAGATCGAGCTCGAGCACGTTGCAAACGGCATCAAGACGCTTCAGCGAGAAGTTGCCCGTAGAGAACATGTGCTTGACCGCGGACTCGGACAGCGAGAGCCGCAGGGCCAGCTCGCGGTAAGTCAGCCCCTGGGCTTTGAGCTCGCGCTTTAGCGTGGCGACGATGCGGGTGGAAACACTCATGCTCACAGAATAGTACAACTTCTTTGTACTCGTAGTCAGTTTTTGCTGACTTTTCAGAAAGTGGTTGCAGTAAATGACACCGATTTCTAGCGTGGATACCGACCCAACCGAGAGGAGTCGAAACCATGAACTTGATCCGACGAATCACCGCTACGGTGTCATCCAGCGTGGACCGCGCCGTAAGCCGTGTAGAAAACCACGACGCCATTATCGAGGCCGCACTGCGCGACACGCGCCAGGCCGCATCCCGTGCGCGGGTCCGCCTGCGCCGCCTGAAACGCGACGGCGAACGCTTGCAACAGCGCCATGACACGCTAGGCGTGGCCATCGAACGCTGGGGCGAGCGTGCCCGGGCCGTCGCCGCAGAGGACGAGGCGAAAGCTTTGGCCTGCGTACGCCGGCGGCGCGACTGCGAACAGCAGCGCACCACACTCGCGTCCGCCATCGAAAATCACGCCGTGCTCGAGAAGCGCATGGCCGAGCAGGTCCGCCAGATCGACGGGCGTATCGAAGAGGTCATGCGCCAACGCAACGAGATGCGCTCACGCCAGTCGGTGGCCGATGCTGTCCGTGCCGTCGAGCACATGGATGACGGCACACGTGTCGACCTCGAGGAAACGTTCGACCGTTGGGAAATCCAGCTTGGCGAAACCGAGATCCTGTCCGAGGCCGCCGCGCCCATGGACGTGCTCGAGTCCGAGTTCCTCGCCGAGGAAGACGATGCCGCGCTGCGCGCGGAGCTTGAGCTGCTCCTGTCTGACGACGCGGAGGACCAGTCATGACCACGCAAGTAGTTACGTCCCCGCAGCGGCCGCCCACCCAGGATTCTCCGGCGCGCAATCCTGGTGTACTCGAAAACGCCATGCGCTCCATCCGCGATCTGGCCTCGCTAAGCGAGGTCCTGCGTCTGGCGGGCGCTGCGGCGCTCATCGTGTCGATGGCCGTCTACCTGCTACAAGGCTGGCACGACGGCAACGACATCGACCGCTACCTGAAATTGCTCACCCAAACGGGGCTACTTGCCGGCGCGGGCCTGTTCGTTGGGCAGCTGCTTCGCGAGGCGCGAGGCGCGCGCGTGTTGTTCGGTCTCGCGCTCGCGTCGGTGCCCGTCAACATGACGGTGCTCGCTGCGCTGATCTATTCACAGGTGCAGTGGGACGGCGCACTCGGGCAGTACCCGGGCTTTGCCACCTGGCAGGTTGTCGATCCTGTTGCCTTCGGGATTGTGGCGCCCATCGCCTTCGTAACACTGATTGCGGTCACGGCGTTCAGCTTCGCCGTACTCGCGCGCGCCCAGTGGCGCCAGCTGACCTGGCCATTCCTGGCCATGAACGCGGCACTGCTGCTGCCCGTGCGTGATTCGATCGTGGCGGGCGCTCTGGCACTGGCCACTGCGGCCTGGGCCGTCTGGCATCTGCGTCGTCTGTATCAGTCGAACACCGTGCTGCACACGACCGAAGGCAAGTTCGCCATGGTCTGCTTCGCGATCGCGCCGACCATCCTGCTCATGCGTAGTGGCTACTTCTACGAGATCGACAGCCTCATGTCGGCCGTGCTGGCCTTCGCCGCGTTCGTCGCGCTGCGTCAGACGCGTCGCGTCCCCGAGCGTGGCGAAACCGTGGCGCTGCTGCTCGAGGTCTGCATGACCGGCGTGGCCGCCGTTGCCGCACTGGCTGTCGGCAACCTTGTCGACATCGTGCTGCCTGACGGCTTGCCGGCCATCGCGTTTGCCGTCGTCTTCGCGGGCCTGTCGTTCGATCTCTACCGAGGTACGAACAGCCCGCGCCTTGCCGCGGCGTTGTCGTTCGGTGCCACGTCGATATTGGGCTTGTGCCCGATGATCGCGCTCCTTATCGATACGAGCGTCGCCATGGTCCTGCTCTGCATGGCCATCGCGGGCGCCATGATCGCCTGGGGCATCGTCGCCAAGCGTCCGACGGCCACCACGCTGGGTGTCCTCACGCTCGTAGGCTCGCTGCTCGCGGGCGTCGAACCCATCGTTGGCCTGTTCGTCAGCGGCGGCTGGATCACGCTCGCCATTGTCGGCGGCACAGCCATCGTCGGTGCCTCGTGCGTGGACCGTTTCGGCCCCGCGCTGATGAACCGGAGGAATGCGTCATGAACCGCCTCACCACGTTCCTTGCCACAATTGCGGTCATCACCACCTCGGGCTGCAGTACCTGGTTCGGCGACAACCTTTACGGCCAGCGTCGTGCCGGCAGCTCGACGAGCCTTGTGGGCTATCTCTACCCCGAAGGCGAGATTCCGCCGGATGTCACCGAGCGCGTGCCGCACCTGCAGTTACCGCTCAAGGTTGGCCTGGCGTTCGTTCCCGCACGCCATCAGAGCTATATCGGACCGAGCCCATCGGACCGTCTGCAGATCCTCGAGGGCGTGCGCGCCCAGTTTGAGGGCCTCGACTACGTGGATACGATCACGGTCATTCCAGAGACGTATCTGCGCGGTGCCCAGGGCGTTTCGGGCATGCAGCAGGTCGCACGGGTATTCGGCGTCGATGTTATGGCGCTGATCTCCTACGACCAGGTCACGACGACCAGCGACAACACGCAGTCACTCCTGTACTGGACGATCGTGGGCGCCTACGTGTTCGAAGGTACGGACCACGACACGCGCACCTTCGTCGACCTCGCGGTCATCGATGTGGCAACGAGCAAGCTATTGCTGCGTGCACCGGGCTTCGATGAACGTCGCGGCGACGTCACGCTGGTCCGCCAGGACGCCTCCCTGCGGCGCAACAGCGGCAGCGCGCTCAAGCTGGCCAGTGAGCGGATGCAGTCCAATCTGGCCGTCGAGCTCGTGGCGTTCGAGGAGCGCCTCAAGTCGGAGCCCGAAGACGTCAAGGTCTCGTGGCGCAGCGGCGGCGGGGCAATCGGGTGGCTGAGCCTTGCGCTGGTCTCGGCATTACTCATGCGGCGCAGGCGCAGTCTGGCCTGAACCCGCCGGGCCCCGGCACCGCGTTCGCGTGGTGTCGGGGTCACCGGCTCGCAGCCGGAGACGCCTACCAGGACTTCTCGAAGATGATGCCGATGAGCGGGAATGCGCCGTCTTCTTCCGAAACGTTGCGACCCGTCCGAGGATTGAACTCGGGCGGCTGGCCGATGGGTCCGCCGTAGACGTTGATGATGTCGAGGAAGAGTACGAGATCGACACCACCCAGCGAGCTGCGATTGTCCACGCGTAGATTCAGCCCGTGGTAGTTCTCGAGATCGACAGCGTTGCGCGCGGTGATCTCCTTGGAGAAACGCAGGGGCTGGCCGGCGCCCAGCACATCATCGTTGATGATAAAGGCGTCATCGGGGCGACCCGTTCCGAACTTCCAACGCGCGGCCACCTGCCAGCGCCGGTTGATCTCCCAGCGTGCGGCCACGGTAAAGAAGTGCTCACGCGCAAAGTTATCGCGGTAGCTGCCGCGACCGTCATTGTCATCGATTCGATTGCGGTTGTAGGAGTAGGTCGCATTGGCCGACCAGCCATTGGCAAACGCACGGTTGACGACGACGTCGACGCCTGCATTGGTCCCATCGCCACTGTTGGTCGCGCGGGCACTGTCGCGGCCTTCGTCGACCACAAGATCGTCGAGCTGCTGGTAGTACGCCTCTACGAGCACGCTCCAGTCGCTGCCGAAGCGCCGCTCGACGCCCGCGCTGACATGGGTGATGCGCTCATTCTCAAGTTGGGCGTTATCCGGGTTGGATCCCCGCGTCAGGAAACGTGGAGACTCGTAGAACACGCCGGCGGTTGCTGAAAGACGTACTTCGGGCGACCACTGGTAGTTGGCTGAGAGCCGCGGTGAGACCAGAGACTGGTCAGAAAATCCGTCGCGGTCGAAGCGCAGGCCCGTGCGCACATCGAGCTTGCCCAGTTCGAACACCTGCTCGACAAACGCCGCGTAGTTGACCTCGCTCGCATCGTAGCGCGAGTCGATATCGGCCGGCGTCCAGGTGATGAAGTTCTGACCCGGCGGACGCGAGTCACCCGCCTCATAGACGTAGCGGTTCCAGTCTTCGCGTAAGGTCACCGTAAAGTCTGCGTCGATTTGCACCGCTCGCAGGCCCGCGCTGAATCCACCAAAGCGGTTCTGCGCACGGTAGTCGCTGCGCCAGCCGATTTCCCGCTCGGACTCCTCGAGCGTCAGGAGGCCCGGGTTGACGGGGATCAGTGCGGCGGGCGTACCTTCGGCAACGAGATCGGGAAAGGCTTCGCCTTCGACCGAAGTCTTGTCGCTGTCGCGCACGTATAAGCGGTTGGTCCACTCGCCCGTTTCGCCGACGAGCCGACGCCAGGTCAGGCCGATCAGCGACAAGTCCTGCTCGGTGTCGACAATAGATACGTCTTCAAAATCCTCGGACTCGAGCACATTATCGATGTCACGCGTGAACTGTTCGGGCGCGGTGATCGCCAGGAACTCGATGCTGTTGTTGGCGTTGATGTCCGTGACCGTCTTTAGAATGACATCGGTAAGTTCGGGACTGCCGATGTCGCCCTCGTCGATCTGGTCAAACAAGCGACCGAAGTCGAACTGGCGCGCCGTAAAGAACACGGTGGTGTCGTCATCGAAGCCACTGGGACCGTCGTAGACGAGCTCGGCGCCGGTGATGTCAACGCGAAGGCTGGCTGTCGGCGTTGGGCTGCCACCCACCACTTCAAGCTGCAGCAACGATCCAGCACGACCGCCGAAAGCAGCACCCCAGCCACCGGGTGAGAACTCGGCGCCCGCGATCGAATTGGGCGCGAAAATCGAGAAGCGCCCGCCGCCCTCGATGTCGGAGTCTTCACCGATCGACTGATCGAAATGCACGACTTTGTCGAGCGGGAAGCCGTCGACAAAGATCAAGTTGTTGCGGGGCCCGCGGCCTCGGACCGTGAAGTTTGCGAAGTCGCCTGTCGACGCGACACCGGGCAGACCGTCCAGGGCGCGCATGACGTCGCTGCCGCTGCCCACCGCATTGCGCAGTTCGTCACGGCTGAAGAAGCTGCTCGAGACGCCCCCGAACACATCGGCCCTACGTGCGCGGCCGGTGACCACGAGCTCATCGATTGCCGTATTGGTCGCGACGAGTTCAATGCGCAGCGGTCGAATCTGGTCTTCGATGACTCGCACTTCAGGTTCAACGACGGGTTGGCGTCCCTCAGCGGTGGCGCGCAACTCGTAAAAGCCGTTTTCGAGTGCCTCGAAGCGTGCAGACCCCGTTTCGTCGGTAACGAGTGAGCTGCTGACCCCGTCGCGCGACTCAACGCGCAAGGTCACGCCAGCCAGCGGTCGTCGCGTCTCTGCATCGATGACGTCGATGGCGAGGCCGCCTTCTATGGCCCAGGCGGGCAGTGAGAGCGCGAGTAAGCTCAATGCCAAAGCGCGAAGAATCCACGTCCGAACGGTCATAGTCGATCTCCAGGGGGCGTGTCGGTAGCACCAGACTAGGGCGGATGGCCCGAATGTCACGGACCTTTGTACGAACGGTTGCTGCCATGTATGAGTGGCGACGAGACTCGGTATTTCGTCAGCAAATCGTCAGCGGACGCAGACCGTCGAAGTTGCGACTTGCGTCGTGTTGCGGTGCCGCAAGCCTGTTAGTCTCTTTCCGGGCCGGTCGGCGGGGATTGACCGGTACGCGAAGAAGACCGTTTGAAGCGGACCCCGCTGAGGTCCGCACAGAAACATTGGGGAGAGACTATGTTCCGCTATGCACCTGTTCTGTCGTTGGTGGCATTCACGCTACTTGCCGCCCCGCGCGCTGATGCGCAGGAAGCGGAGGAGCTCACCGAAGCCCAACAGATTTACGCAAGCCTGGAGTTCTCAGCCGGCCCGGGTACATTCGACGTCACATCACGCGCGGAAATTGACCTTCCCGAAGGCTATGACCGCCTCAACGCCGAAGACACAGCCAAGCTTATGGCGCTCTACGAGAACCCGACGTCGACCAAGGAGTTCTACGTTGCCCCGACCGACGAACGCTGGTTCTCGGTGTTCAGCTATGACGATACGGGCCACATCAAGGACGACGAGGAAATCGACGCCGGCGATCTACTGTCGTCCATCCGCGAAGGCACGGAGTACAGCAACCGCGAGCGTCGTGAGCGCGGCTGGCCTGAGATGACCATTGTCGGCTGGCAGTCTCAACCGAACTACAGCGATTCCACCAATCGTCTGTCGTGGGCCATCATCGGTGAGTCTGAGGGGCAGCAGATCGTGAACTACAACACGCGCCTGCTGGGCCGCACGGGTGTCATGTCAGCGACACTCGTTGCCGCACCCGAGGAGCTCGACACGGCCATTGCCGAATTCGAGACGATGCTCGAAGGCTTCCGCTACAAGCCCGGCAACCTTTACGCTGAGTACAAGGAAGGCGACAAACTGGCCACCTACGGCCTCGCCGCACTCGTCACGGGTGGCGCCGCCGCTGCCGTCGCCAAGGGCGCCGGCAAGGGCCTGTTCAAGGCGATCGGTCTCGGCATCATCGCGTTCTTCGCCTTCTTCGGTCGCATCTTCAAGAAGCTGTTCTCACGCAACACCGAGAGTGCCTGACTATCTGCTGCTTCGAACGGACCTGCTGGTCCTCGGGCTGGCGGTCACCCTGTACGTCGTTGACAGTGGTCGCCTGATCTCAACGCGCGAGCTGCTGCTGGCCGGTACGGCCGGCGGCGGCTGGCGCGCGATCACGCCCGACCGCGGATTCTTATTCAATCGTCGCCACGCCGTATTTCCGGGTCTCTTCGACCCCGGCACGGCCTTGCTTCGACTGGCCTGGCCTGCGACCGCTGGCGACAGCCAAGAGACGCGGACCCGTGTGCAGGATCTCGTCGCGCGCCTCGCGCTGCCACGCCGCTTGTGCCGCGTGCTGTTTCTGCTGGTGTTCATCGGGCTGCCCATTGCCTACTACGTGCCTAAAGACCGGCTCGCATTGGCCGTCCTGTTCCTGACCGTGTATGCCGCGGTGCTGGTGCTCGCGATCTGGTTGTTCATCAGGCGGCGCGCGCTGGGCCTCAAGCTCGGCACCACGGCACTTCTGGCCTTCGAGATTCTTGTCTGCCTGCCCTACGCACCGAACCTACACCGCAAGCTCTTCGAGAAGGCCTGGCAGGCGCGTGAGCGTGACCCACTCACCGCAGGCGCTGCCTTGCTGTCGGCGCCCGCGCAGGACATGTTAACGCGGTACCTCAAAACCGCCAGTGACCGACTCACGACGGACGCGCCCGGGCTCGAGGCCTGGCAGCAACGGCTGGAGCAGCACTCATGAGCACAGCAGAACTCATCGTCATTGGGCTGGGCTGTGTCGTCGGCTACCTCGTCGTTTCCTTTGTCATGAATCAACAAAAACCCGAGGCCCCGGTGTTCGAGGGTAAGGCCTGGCATCAGATTCTGGACGTGTCGCCAGTCGCAACGCCCGAGCAGATTGAAACCGCGTTCGCAGCAAAGCAGCGCGAGCTCGATGCCGCCGCACCGAGCATCATGACGGACGACGAAGAGGCCGCGGATACGCGATTGCGCGCACAACTCGAAGCAGCCAAAAAAGAAGGACTGGCGTCAGTTCGCTGACGCGCGCGAGTCAGTCATTCCACCAGGGCGAGTCTGACCAGGGCCGCAGATCCAGCTCGTGCGTCCACGCCGAGCGATGCTGGTGCGCAAGCTGGTAATAGGTCTCGGCGACCTCGGCGGGTAGTAGCAGACCATCCTTGTCGAGACCGCGATGCTCGCGTAGCTGCTGATAGCGCTCGGGGCCCAGCATCTTGCCGAGCGTGTCAGGCGCATCGACGGGCCCGTCGATGACGATGTGCGAGACATGAATACCCTGCGGCGCAAACTCTGCATTGAGGGTCTGACAGAGCATGCGGCGCCCGCCCATCGCGGCTGCGTGCGAGTGCTGGCCAGCGTTACCGCGCACGGCCGCCGTCGCCGAGGTGACGAGCAAGGTGCCCTCGCCGCGCGAAGCCATAAGGGGTAACGCCGCCGACGCGACGCGAAACAGGGCGAACGTCGCCATACGCCAACCGAGCTCGAACTGCTTGTAGCTCGTCTCGACAAGCGCTCGGTTTCCGATCTGCGCCCCCAGGTTGAAGACGATAACGGCAATCGGTCCGATGTCGCGCTCCACATCCTCGATGAGGGACTCGATGGCGCCATCCTGTGTTGCGTCGAGCAGCCGACCAGACGCAGATCCGCCCTCGGCCTCAATACCGGCAACGAGCTTGTCGAGGCCCGCGCCATCGCTGCGCCGGCAAAGCACAGCGTGATAAGCCTCGCGCGCGAAGCGCGCACCGACCGTACCGCCGATTCCGGCTCCCGCGCCGATGATGAGGCAGACGCGTGTCATGTCCCGTCAGAATCGGTAACGCGCGCTGAGCCGGAAGCTGTCGTCGTCGAGATCGACGTTCTCTTCTTCATCAAACTCGGTGAACGTGTAGCCCGCTGAAACCTCAAATGCTTCGGTAAAGAACCAACCACCACTCACCGAGAACACTGTCGCATCAATCGGATCCGAGCCTAGCTGCCCGTTGACCGACAGATTTAACGACAGGTCGCGGTTCGGATACAGCGAGCCGCGTACGGTGTAGCTGCCCGACGAGCCCTCAACGGACTGGTTACTGACAACAGCACCAACGCCATACTGCAGACCAGCAGCATCGCCACCGATGTGGTCAAACTCAAGAATGAGCCCGCTATCGCTGTCGTCCCCGCCGCCGGAGACGTCAATCTCGGAACGCGCGGCCGACAACGAAAGCGTCGTCGTCTCACCGAGGTACTTGCCAACACCGGCCGCCAGCAAATCGAGCTCGGCGCTGGTACCAAAGGTGTCAAAATCAACACGCGCAATCTGACCCGTAAAGAACCAACCCGATGGCTCGAGCACATAGCGACCGGCTACTCCGAATCTCGTTCCATCCGACTCAAAGCTGTCACGGGTCTCGGGCGGCGTGCCACCCGGAATGCGCAACACCGCGTCCGTGTCGGTGCTGGAGTCACCAATCACGAGAGACAACGAGGAGGCTCGATCGACAAACGCAGCCCGAGACCGGGGCCCACGCGCGTCGGACAAGCCATCGAAAAACCAGGTGCCCGAAACTTCGAAGTCTGTGGTCTCCGTGTCGATAGACAGGCTCGGAAACCCTGGCCCGGGACCGATAGTCGCGAAGCCCGTGTCCAGGACACTCGACTCCGCGCGCTCGAAACCGAATCCCACTTCGTAGTTGTAATCGTCGCTCCAGGCGGCAGACGACAGCACAGCACTCAGCGCGATCACCAGAGGTCGCTTCATGTAAACGCTCCTTGTCATTGAACGGCGAGAGTGAATGATCAGTCGGCAACGTCCTGCGCACTCTCGGCCATTCCGAAGATCTTGAGTGCGAACGCGTAGTTGTGGGCGCGCTCCTTGAGACGCTCAAAACGCGCCGCAGAACCCGAGTGACCGGCGCCCATATTCATTTTCATAATGAACGGACCGCCCTTGGCTTCGTCGCGCAGGCGCGCGACCCATTTGGCTGGCTCCCAGTAAGTGACGCGGTAGTCCGTGAGGCCGCCCGTCGCCATGATGGGCGGGTACTCGATATCGCCGCGGATGTTGTCGTAAGGCGAGTAAGCGGCGATGTCGTCGTAGGCTTCAGCGCTGTTGATCGGATCACCCCACTCCACCCACTCGGGCGGCGTAAGCGGCAGCTCGGCGTCAGAGATTGTGTTGATGACGTCGACAAAAGGTACCGCGGCGATGACACCACCGAAGAGGTCAGGACGCAGGTTCACGGCGGCACCGACGAGCAGGCCACCCGCCGAGCCACCGTAGATCACGGTCTCGCCTTCGCGACCGTAGCCGCGCGCCTGCAGGGCCTCTGCTGCCGCCGTGAAGTCGGTGAACGTGTTCATCTTCTTACCGAGCTTGCCGTCGAGGTACCACTGACGGCCTTTCGCCGCGCCGCCGCGGATGTGCGCGGTGGCGTAGATGACGCCGCGATCAACGAGCGACAAAATGCTGGTGCTGAAGCCCGCGTCGATGGTTACGCCGTAGCTGCCGTAGCCGTAGAGCAGCAGCGGCGACGTGCCATCGACAGGCGTGCTCTTGAGTCGTAGCACGGTAACCGGCACCTGCGCGCCATCCCCGGCCTCGATGTCGAAACGCTCGACAACGTAGAGCGACGGATCATGACCGCTGGGCACTTCCTGCGTTTTTCGCAGCGTACGCTCACGCGTCTTCAGGTCATAGTCGTAGGTCTGCTCGGGCGTCGACGGCGACTCGTACACGAACCGAATGGTATCCGTGGCGTATTCATAGCCGCTGCGCAAGCCCAGGTCATAAGCGGCCTCGGGGAAGTCGATCTCGAAACCGTTGTCACCCTCGTAGTCCGTGACCACAATGCGCGGCAGCGCGTTCGAGCGCTCGATGCGCACCATCCAGTCCTCAAGCGGCACGAAACCGAGCACGTAAGTGCCAGGGTCATGCGGCAGCCAGTCTTCCCAATTCTCGCGGCCCGGGCTCTTGATCGGCGCACGTACGATCTTGAAGTCGATCGCGCCGCCGGCATTGGTCTGGATGTAAAAGTGGTCGCCGTTGTGGCCGGCGTAGTAGAGCTCGTCTTCGGCACGCGGCGCGATGAGCGTGGGTGCCGTACCTACGGGCGCATCGGCCTTCAGAAAGTGCACCTCCGACGATGTGCTCTTGCCCGACGAAATCAGGATGTACTCGCCGCTCTGCGAAAGACCAACACCCAGGAAGAAGCTGTCGTCCTGCTCTTCGTAAATGATCTCATCATCGGCCGGGTCCGTGCCCAACACATGGCGTCGCACGCGCTTGGGACGCTGGTTCTCGTCGCGCTCGGTGTAGAAGAACGACTTGGAGTCGGGCGCCCAGACGGCGTCGCCGTCGGTGGAGCCGACCGTCTCGGCGAACTCCTCGCCGGTATCGATGTTGCGCACGCGGATGTCGTAGTACTCGGAACCCAGCGTATCGACGCCGTAGGCAATGAGTGCGTGGTCGGGGCTGTGCGCAACCTCTTCGATGCTGAAAAACTCGTTGTCCCCGGCTTCGTTGTCACCATCGAAAAGGATCGTCTCGTCGCCGCCTCCACGCGGGGTCCGCGCGAAGATGGGGTAGTCGCCGCCTTCGCGGTACCGCACGTAGTAGGCGTACTCGCCATCGACCTGCGGAACAGAACTGTCGTCTTCCTTGATGCGGGCGCGCATTTCTTCAAACAGCTGGTCCCGCAGACCGGCCAGCTCATCCGTGGCGGCCTCGTAGTAGCCGTTCTCCGCTTCGAGGTGCTGCAGGATCTCGGGCTTCAACGTCTCAGGCTCGCGCAGGACCGTCTGCCAGTTGTCGTCGCGCATCCACGCGAAGTTGTCGACACGGGTGTTGTCGTGCTGCGTGAGCTCGACAGGCCGCTTCTCGGCCACGGGCGCTTTGGCGTCGAAATCGGCAAACGGTGCCTTGCGGCTCGGCAGGGTGCTGGCGGTGGCGCTGTCCATCGCATCCTCTTCAGTGTCTGGTGCACGGTCTCCGCAGGCGGCGAGCGCGACACACGAGGCTGCAACAAGAAGGGTCGTGATCAGGCGGGTCGGCTGGATCATGGGAGCTCCGTACAAGGGGGATTGGGCGACCCGTGATTCTGGCAGGTGGCCGCACAATTGCAAACGGAGCCGGCGATCCGCCGGCGGACGGGCTAGTGAGGTCGTCGCATTTGCGCCACAAGGCGCTGGAGGCGTTTCTGGCGGTGGCGATAGAGCGCTTTGGTGTAGAGCCAGACCACGCTCGTCAGCGGTCCGGCCTCAATGTCGACCTCGTCCACGTAGTGCGTGCCCTCTGGCACCTCGGTGATCTCGATGCGGTGATTCCAACGTTCGACGAAACCGCCGCCCTCGAAGGTTTGCAGCACGCGCGCCTCGTCGTCGCAGCGATGGACGTGCAGGTGATGCTTCCAGGCGGGCAGCACTCCAAAGAACCGCAATCGCGTGTCCACGGCCTGCCCCTCGGACCAGCGCGCGGGAAAGTGCTCGGCGCCGTCGAACCCCAGCATGCCGCGATTGACGTAGACGAGTGTGCTGCTCCGTCGCGTTACCTCCCAGATCACGTCCGGTGGTGCGGCCAGCACGGTTTCGATTCGAGCTCTCATGCGCGACTCCCTGCGTTTATTGTTGTTGCCCGACCCCTGGGACGGGTGTCAGCACGATGCACCCCTTTCAGCTCATCCGAGACTACGCAAATGCGTGTGGGAGTTCGTTCGGACAGGTCTCAGGACCGAATGTGACGCAGGGCTCACTAATCCGCCGGATTTCCGGGTTCTGTCAAATCGCGACGCATAGATGCATCGGGTGGTCTACAAATCGTCACCGCACAATGGCGTTGAAGGTCAGCGTGAACGAGGGCGAACCGGAACCACCATTCGGATTCATGGCGCCCGACAACGCAATGCGGACTCCCGTCACAGCGTCGTCGACACCCGAGCCGTCGGGCGTCGGTACGTAGTCGAAGGGTGCACCGCCGCCTGGCTGATTGCTGAATGACACGTTAGTTGCTAAGAGAGTGACACCGCTGGGCAACGCACCATCGGCGAACACCACGGTGGGCGCCGGTGTGATGCGCAACGCGACATCGTCGGGCACCACGTCCGTGATGATCAGCGAACCGGCGTCGACGGTGCCGGCGCCTTCATTGATGACGGTAATCGTGTAGGCGACTTCGGCGCCGGGGATGTCGTAAGGGTCCGTGGCGCCGTTAACGGGATCGGTCAGTGTCGTGACGACCTTGCTGACACGCAGGTCGGGCAGCGTTTGCGTGTCGAGGCAAACGTCGTCGACATGCCAGAAATCGAACGTCGGACCCGACCCGTCGAGCTGGCGCAGGCGAATCCGGAACCCCGTGTGGCGGGCATTCGCCGGCATCGGATAGCTGCGCAGAAACACCTCACCGGGCGTACCGCTGCCCGCAAACTGCTCGAGCAGGACCCAGCTGCCGCCGTCATCGAGATACTCAACCACGAAGTCCTCAACGCCGTCCGGGTTTTCGCTAAACGAATCGGCGCCACGACGAATCCAGAGCGAGAGCGCGGAAAACGCCGGATTGGTCGTGTCGATGAGATTGGAGATGACGTCGACGGGGTCGCCATTCGTGAAGAGGCTCGCCGAAGGTGATTGGAAGGTCACGGTACTTGTGCCCGCACTGCCGCCGCCGGAGCTAATCGTCCAGTTGGCGGACAGCCCGCTCGAAAAGTCGTCGCAGCCACCGACGACCAGGGTGTTGCCTGCAGCGCGCTCGACCACTCGGACGTCATCGATGTGGTAGTAGTCGAAGTCGACGCCTGAGCCGCCGTCCTGGCGCAGCCGCAATGCGACGGAGCCGTGCAACGCATCGGAGGGCAGAAACAAGCTGTCGTTGAAGATCTGACCGGGCGTCCCGCCACCTGGATAGGTACGCAGCGCACCCCAGGTGCCATCGGTCCGACGGAATTCGAGCAGCAGGTCTTCGCCGCCGTCAGGGTATTCACTGAAGGCATCGCTGCCGCGGCGCACCCAGATCGTGAGCTCAGCCGCCGGTACGGCCGCATTGAATGCCGGGCTCTGTGCAACTACGGGCCCGTGACGCGTAAACAGACCCGTGTTGCCCGAATTGGAAACGGCGCCGCCCGTCGCGAGGCCCGCGCGGGTCGCATTGTTCGTGGTCCAGGGGGCGAGCGTCGCACGCTCGAAGTTATCCGTGAACAGCACATCGCCAGGCGCCGCCAATGCGGCGCCCGGGAACAGGGCGGCCAACGCGATCAGTGCGCGCCGCCAAGTCTGGCGCTTGAGTCCGGCCATGCTTCATTGCGTTACCAGGTTGGCGCCATGTTATGTCGCGCGGACAACTAAGGTGTTGAACGGGCTCACACTTTCGGGCACTACTCGCGCGGCAGCGGCGGCGCAGGCCAGTCGGCGGTGACTTCGGCCTGCACGGGGCGCTCGAGGTACGTCGAAAGCGTCACAAAGGTGTGCGTGGCCACGACACCTTCGAACGCATTGATGCGCCGCAACAGCGCTTCGAGCGCGTCGGTGTTCGCAAGCCTGACCTTGAGGATCATCGACGTGTCGCCCGTGACCGAGTGCATTTCCTCGAGCTCGGGCAGCTCCGAGAGCCGGTCGATGGCCTCGCTGTGCCCCCAGTTTTTGGTGGCCACATGGATGAAGACGAGCAATGGGCGCCCGACGGCAGCACCCTCAATGGCGGCGCTGATGCGCCGGATTACGCCGGCGGCCTTGAGCTTCTTCACGCGCTCGTGAACCGCCGGAGCGGACAGCCCCACCTCGCGGCCCAGATCGGCGTAGCCGCGCGTCGCGTCAACCACGAGCGCACCTAATATTTTTCGGTCCATGCGGTCGAGTGAGACACCGTTCGCGTGCTTGCTCCGAATCCCATCTGTTTTTGTCATCCGCGGCTTTCCCGGCCTCCGATCTGGAGAATACTATTCTGCCACTTATCTACTTGACCGAACATTCTCTGGTCATAGCGCGGTTTAACGGAAGGGGCATCATGAAACTTGCCGACTACGACATCTCGGCCGAACGCGGCTTTCTGTCTGATTTCGAGCCCGAACGCGTCGTGCTGCCGCACGCGTTGCAGCCTATTCGCGACGCCGCCCTGAGCTTGCCGCACTGGCTTCCGTCCGGCCGTATCCGCGCGTTGCTCGAGGCGCTGCCCGAGCCCGACATCGAGGCCTTTCTCGCCGACGCCACGGACGCCGAGGCGCGACTGGCGATGGTGCACTACAGCTTCCTTGTCCAGAGCTACGTGTGGGGCGAGCCTGAAGCACCGTGCGCGCTGCCGGCGACACTGGCGCGACCGATCTGGCAGATTGCCAGACGAATCGGTCAACAGCCCCTGTTGCCCTACTCGGCTTACGTGCTCGACAACTGGGGTCGCATCGATGAGTCGGCGGGCTTCGGTCTCGACAACGTAACGATGCTGCAACCGTTTCTGGGCGGTCAGGATGAAGCCTGGTTTGTGCTGATTCACGTCGCTATCGAGGCGCGTGCGGGCGCGTTGCTTGCCGAGTTCCCGGCGCTGCTCGCGGCGGCTGAAGGTCATGACGCCTCGGCGATGCATGCCGCGCTCTCCACGATGTGCAGGGTCTGGGACGACATCAACGCGATCTTTGACCGCATGCCGGAACGCTGTGACCCCTACATCTATTTCCACCGCGTGCGCCCGTGGATCCACGGCTGGAAGGACAACCCGGCATTGGGCGCTGGACTTATCTACGACGGCGTCGGGGAAACAAACGGGCAACCACAGAGCTTTCGCGGACAGACGGGCTCGCAGTCATCGATCGTGCCGGCCGTCGATGCGGTGCTCGGCCTCGGTCACGCCGATGATCCACTGCGCCGTTACCTGGACGAGCTGCACATTTACCGCCCGCCCCAACACCGGCGCTTCATCGACGATGTGCGTGCACGCTCAACAGTGCGCGAAGCCGTCAGCAAACTCGGCGACGCAGCCGTCGTCGAGCGCTACAACGAAAACGTCGAAAAGCTCGCACGATTCCGCACGCGCCACCTCGAATACGCGGCGACCTACATCAACAAGCAGCAGCGTGACCACGAAGGCAACGCCGTCGACATCGGCACGGGGGGCACGCCGTTCATGAAATACCTGAAGAAGCACCGCAACGAGACGCAGGCGCAGTTGCTCAGGGATCGGTTGGCGGTCTAGTTCTGGCGAGCGCATCACCTCGCTCGAGACGTCGCGACAAGCAAAAAATCGACGCCCGAAATGCGGCGCCTGGTGCACTGGCAATGGCGTATAAATGTCGCATGACAACCATGATGCTAACGCCAGAAGCGATGTACGACGCATTGCTCGCGCGCGACCCGAACCACGACGGCAAATGGTACGTCGGTGTGCGCACGACCGGCGTCTTCTGCCGCTCCGTGTGCCCGGCACGCAAACCTCTCTTCGAGAACTGCATGTTTCTCCCCGATACCGCCAGTTGCTTGGCCGCGGGCTTCCGCCCCTGCAAACGATGCCGGCCGCTCGAATCGCGAACGCCTAGCGATCCTCTCGTCGACGACCTGCTGAGCCGACTAGAACACGATCCCGGGCGTCGATGGTCCGAGCGCGATGTAATCGATCTGGGATACGACCCCTCGACTGTGCGCCGTCGATTCCGCGAATACACTGGCATGACGTTCATCGCGCTTGCGCGGCAGCACCGATTGGGGCGCGCGTTCGGACGCCTGACCGCCGACGGCAACGTCGTGGACGCACAGATTGAGGCCGGATTCGAGTCTGCAAGCGGCTTTCGCGATGCGTTTGCGCGTCTGCTGGGTGTGGCACTTGGCACTCTACGAAGGCGGGCTGAACTGGTCGCGGACTGGATCGAGACACCCTTGGGGCCCATGCTCGGCGTCGCGGACAACGAGCGCTTGCACCTCTTGGAGTTTCTCAACCGGCGCGCACTGCCCACCGAATTGAGACAACTGCACCGTGAGAGTAACGGCAGCCTCGGCATCGGCAGAACGCCACCCTTGAGGCGTATTGATGCCGAGCTCACGCAGTATTTCGCTGGCGCATCGGCGCAATTCGAGACTCCGTTGGCGCTGTCGGGCAGCACATTCTCGCAGACGGTTTGGCGTGCACTGCGGGACATTCCCGCTGGCGAAACACGCAGCTACGCGCAGATGGCTCGAGCCATCGGTCGTCCCTCCGCCGTGCGAGCTGTCGCAAGGGCAAACGGCGCCAATCGGCTTGCGATCATCGTTCCCTGTCACCGGGTTATTGGCGCTGATGGCAGCCTCACGGGCTACGGCGGGGGGCTTTGGCGCAAACGCAAGCTGCTCGAGGTAGAGCGGCAATATCAAGAGACTCAACAGGCGGATACGGCTTAATGGACCAACAACAACTTGCGACAAGCTTTCGAGAACTGCACCACGCAGACTCGCCTCTGGTGCTCTACAACATCTGGGACGCAGCCACCGCCATCGCCGCGACTGAAGCTGGGGCGACCGCCATTGCGACGGGGAGCCATTCCGTCGCGGGCGCACACGGCTACCCGGACGGCGAGGCGATACCGCTCGCTCTGTTGCTAACGATCGCCGAGCGGATCGCGGTGTCCACCCCGCTGCCGCTCAGCATCGATTTCGAAACCGGCTTCGCGGAGTCGAGGGACGTTCTCGCCGCAAACACAAGACGCCTTATCGAGACCGGCGCAGTCGGCATCAACTTTGAAGATCAGCGCATCGACTCGGGAAGTCTACGAGACACCGACGCGCAGTGCGGACGGATCGACGCAGTTCGCCAGGCCGCGCGGTCCGCTGGCATTGATCTGTTTATCAACGCGCGAACCGACGTGTTCCTCCTGACACCACAAGAACGGCACAGGCAAGTTGTCGACGACGCGATCGAACGCGGCAATCGCTATTGCGCAGCCGGTGCTGACGGTTTGTTTGTTCCGGGTCTTTCTGACCCCGATGCCATTGGCCGAGTATGCGAGCGTGTCGATGCGCCGATAAACGTCATGATGGGTGCCGGAACCCCCGAGTTCACGACACTTGCGGAATTGGGTGTTGCGCGTATCAGCTATGGACCGGGGCCATTCAACAACGCCCTTCGTCGGTTCGGCGAGTCCGCCGCTGCAATTCATGGCAACAGTCGCCTGGCCTGACGCTTGCGGGGTCGCTGAGGCACAGTCGGCAGGTCTGTTGCGCCACGAGCAGTTTTCAGATTTGCCGCACTAGTAACACCCAATTCTCGCCCGCGTTCTCCCAGCCGTCCTTGACCATGGGCCGCGAGGCACGCTCGACGTAACCACACCGCTCATACAGCCGACGCGCGCCCGTGTTGGCGTCGGACACGATGATGCTCAGCCCATCGCAACCGCTTTGTCTCGCGATGCGTGCGGCAGTGTCGAGCAGCGCCGTGCCGTAGCCTTTGCCGCGGTGCTCGGGATACGCCGCGAGCACATTGACGTACCAGGTGCCCACGGCGAGGTCTTCAAGCTGCTGCAGCGGCACGAATATCGGGGGCATGTCGTCATAGTCGGAAGGGTCCGCCGCAGCGGTAAGCGGATAGCCGATGACTGCAGCACTCGCCCGCCCGCCCTCGTCCCGCACCACGGTGTTGCGGTAAGAAAAACTCCCCGACTCGCGACGCGCCCGGGCGCGACCAATGTCCCATACGGACTCGCCATCCTTGGCGATGCCCGACCAGAGGTATACGGGCATGCCCTCGCCTGCGAAGTTCACAAGCTCAGCCATCTCGTGGTCGTCCGCCAGGGTCGCGCGACGATAAGGAACAGGGAACGACTCGGCGTTTGCGCGCAACGATGCTGGCTCGATCATGAGCGCACCTCCCGGCCTGTGAGGTTGCTCGAATCGTCGGGTTCGGACACGTCACGCCAAAGCAGCATGTCGCGAACGCGCGCAGAAGCACCGTCATAAAACCCGGCCGCTGGCTCGTAACCCTTGGGGTTGCGGAAGGTCCCGAACAGCATGTCGAAGACGGGCAAGTCAGCATAGTTGTAGCGATGCACCCCACGCCCGTGGTGCACGGCATGGCTTTCGGGTCGCTGCACAAAGTAACCGAGCCAACGCGGCGTGCGGATGTTCGCGTGCTGGAAAATGCCCAGGAACATCGCCACGAACAGAAACAGCGTGATGGCGTCCGCACTCAAGCCCACGCCCAGTGCCAGCGCGAGGCTGCCCATGAAGGTGAAGCCAATCATGTCGAGCGGGCTGAAGTAGAACGCCCCGAAGGTGTCGATGCGCTCCGCGCTGTGGTGCATCTGGTGAAAGCTGCGCCAGAGCGTTGGGCTTGCGTGCATCGAGCGGTGCCAGGCGTAGAGCAGCGCGTTGTAGGCGAGCAGGCCAACGATCGCGCCCGACACGGCGCCCAGGTGGCTCAGGTCGAGAAGCTGGTATTGCGCGAGCGATGCGTCCCAGAGCAACGGCAGATACGACGACAGAAAAAAGTAGACGGCAAACGACGTCAGGGCACGAACGTGCCAGCCACGAATGGTTGGCAGTCGGCGCGCGGGCGCAAGTGCTTCCCACAGCATGAGTGCCGAGTAGAGCGCGAGCACGCCAAGCGATATCGGGTCCAGAATCAGTTCGATGGGGGTGGGCATTTTGAGGCTCCTTTCCGGTCTCATGGCGGCCCGTCAAGACCGACCAGTTGGTAGGAAATATGCTAGATTTGAGCCCTGCAACGATCTAGTGGACGCGCGGTACTTTTTTTATTTTTTCTGCGTTTCCTTACTATTTTTAGTGACTTGCAAATCCATCGGCTGCCAACCTGCGACGGCGACAAGGCGTGGTCCGAAAAAAACCAGACGGTAGGTACAGTAATCATGCCCACAAAAGGCGAACGCACCCGCGAATCCATCCTCTCGACGGCCGAGTCTCTGATCCTGAGCAACGGCTATTCGGGCACGTCGATCGACCAGATCATCGGCGAATCAGGCATCACGAAAGGCGGCTTTTTCTACCACTTCGACGGCAAGAACGACCTCGCCAAGCACCTCGTCATGCGTTACCTGGAGCAGGACGAGGTGTTCTTCAACGGACTGTTCGAACGTGCCTATGAGCTGACGGATGACCCGCTGCAACAGATGCTCATCTTCGTGAAGCTGTTGGCCGAACAGATGGCCGAGCTGCCCAGCACGCACCCGGGCTGTCTGGTGGCCACCTTCACTTATGAGTCAAACCAGCTCGACGAGAATGTCCGCGAGCTGACCGCGGACGGTGTGTTGTCCTGGCGCACCCTGTTCGCGAACCAGCTGGAAAAGGTCGTCGCCGCCTACCCCATGCGCGCGGAACAGTCTGTGGAGACGCTGGCCGATATGCTGACGGGGGTTATCGAGGGCGGCATCCTGTTGTCGCGCTGCCTGGAAAACAAGGACTTACTGCCACGCCAGCTCATGCAGTACCACGCCTACCTCAAGCTGTTATTCCAGGCTTAGCGCGACATTTCACTTTATCTATCGCGACCATTCAGAACATTCATTAGCGGCGCCGGCGCTGTCCGGCTACTGTTCCAGTCTCTCCACCACATCCCAAGAGGCTTGGATCATGAGTGCAAACATGGATGGCGACATCAGCAAGTGCCCGGTTGTGGGCATTCACCGACACACCGCCGCGGGCGCGCTGGCCAATGACGATTGGTGGCCGGAGCAGCTCAACCTCAAGCTGCTCGCGCAGCATTCGGAGCGCGTGAACCCGCTCGACCCGGGCTTCAACTACGCCGAGGCGTTCAAGACGCTCGACCTCGATGCCGTCAAAGCGGACCTCACGGCGCTCATGACCGACTCACAGGACTGGTGGCCAGCAGACTACGGCCATTACGGCCCGTTCTTCATCCGCATGGCCTGGCACGCTGCGGGCACCTACCGCATCACAGACGGTCGCGGCGGCGCGGGTGCCGGCCAACAGCGTTTTGCCCCGCTCAACAGCTGGCCCGACAACGGCAACCTCGATAAAGCCCGTCGCCTGCTCTGGCCCATCAAGCAGAAGTACGGCCGCAAGCTTTCATGGTCGGACCTGCTCGTTCTGACCGGCAACGTCGCGCTCGAGTCGATGGGCTTCAAGACCTTCGGTTTTGGCGGCGGTCGCGAAGACAGCTGGGAACCGGAAGCCGACGTCTACTGGGGCCCCGAGTCTGAGTGGCTCGGAGACGCCCGTTACTCGGGCGAACGCGAGCTGGCCGACCCGCTGGGCGCCGTGCAGATGGGCCTCATCTACGTCAACCCCGAAGGCCCCAACGGCAACCCCGACCCGGCAGCTTCGGCACACGACATCCGTGACACGTTCGCACGCATGGCCATGAACGACGAAGAGACCGTCGCGCTTGTGGCCGGCGGCCACACGTTTGGCAAGGCACACGGCGCCGGCGACACGGCGCATGTGGGCGCGGAACCCGAAGGCGCACCGCTCGAAGCACAAGGCCTGGGCTGGCAGAACAGCATGGGCACCGGTAAAGGCGGTGACACCATCACGAGCGGCATCGAAGGCGCCTGGACCGAGAACCCCATCGCCTGGGACAACGGCTATTTCGACAACCTCTTCGGCTTCGACTGGGAGCTTGTGAAGAGCCCGGCCGGCGCGCACCAGTGGGCGCCCAAGGACGGCGCCGCGTCGGACCAGATTCCTGACGCGCACGATCCCGCGACGCGCCATGCGCCCATGATGACGACGGCCGACATGGCCATGAAAGTCGACCCGGCCTACAACGCGATCTCGAAACGCTTCCACGAGAACCCCGACGAGTTCGCCGACGCCTTCGCGCGTGCCTGGTTCAAACTCATGCACCGCGACATGGGTCCGGTCGAACGCTACCTGGGCCCCGAAGTGCCCAGCGAAGAACTGCTTTGGCAGGACCCGGTGCCCGCCGTCGACCACGCGATCGTGAACGATGCGGACTTAGCCCAGCTCAAACAGAAAATCGCCGACACGGGGCTTTCGGTATCCGAACTCGTGCGCACGGCCTGGGCGTCGGCTGCGAGCTACCGCGACTCCGACAAGCGCGGCGGTGCCAACGGTGCCCGCGTGGCACTGGCGCCCGCGAAGGACTGGGCGGTCAACACGCCCGACGAACTGTCCCGCGTACTGGGTCAGCTCAAGTCGGTGCAGGCCGCGTTCAATGACGCGCAGTCGGGCGACAAGCGCGTCTCGCTGGCCGACCTTATCGTGCTGGGCGGCGGCGTCGGTATCGAGCAGGCGGCAAAAGCCGCGGGCCACGACATCGACGTGCCGTTCACGCCGGGTCGCACCGACGCGACGCAGGATCAGACAGACGTCGACTCCTACGCCGTACTTGAGCTGCGCCAGGACGGCTTCCGTAACTACGAAGCCGAGAACGCCGCGATGCCCGCCGAAGAAGCGCTCGTCGACAAAGCACAGCTGCTCACATTGACGGCACCCGAGATGACGGTGCTGGTCGGTGGGCTGCGCGTACTCGACGCCAACGCCGGCGGCGCCAGCGAGGGCGTGCTCACGGATCGCCCGGGCACACTCACGAACGACTTCTTCGTGAACCTGCTCGACATGGCCACGCAGTGGCAGCCCGTCGACGAGAACCGTAAGGCCTTCATCGGCACAGACCGCGAAACGGGCAAGCTCAAGTGGCGCGGCTCGCGCGTCGACCTCGTGTTCGGCTCACACTCCCAGCTGCGCGCCTTCGCCGAGGTCTACGCCGAGTCGGACGCCGAAGAGAAATTCGTGCACGACTTTGTCGCCACCTGGGTCAAGGTCATGGAGCTCGATCGTTTCGACATCGACGCCTGAGCGGACAACCACACCCCAACGAAAAGGGCCCCAACCGGGGCCCTTTTTTATGCTTCGAGGCTCAAGAACTCTCGCCGCGTCTTCGGCCCAAACGTCAGATGATGCGGATCGCGCCGATCCGCGTAATTGTCGCGGCGCTGGGCCACCACGTCGTTGGCCATCACCGCCCTGACTTCCTCAAGCGGCAGGGGGTAAGGCTTGAGCGCATTCAATCCAAAGATCTTCTTGCGCAGGCCGGGCGTCATCTCGGCGTAACCGTTCTGCTCGCGCACGTCCTTGTCGATCTGGAAGCTGCGAAACGCCTGAATCTGATCCTGCGGTGAGCCGTACCAGATCGAATCCGTACCCCAGAGCACGTTGTTCTCGCCGAGGTGCTTCACGAGTTTGCCCATGGTGTGTGCCGCACTATCAAGGTCACGCGTGAGGCCGCGCCAGGTGCTGCCCAGCTCGGCAAACACATTGGAGTTGTGACCGAGCCCCGCCTTCTCGACGCTGGCGATCAAACCATCAATGCCCTCATTGCGATTGCGGTCGTAAGGCCCCTCCGCCTGATTCGGTACCCAGCCCGAGTGATAGATCAAGAAATTCACATCCGGGTACATCTTGGCGACCGGCCCGATGTCCGTGCAGAGCGAGTGCTCGTAGCTGCGCCGCCCGAAGGGAATGCCCTTGTGAATGCAGATGTTCTTCACGCCAAGCTTGCGCGCTTTTTCGATGAACGCGAGCCCGACGTCGTCCGTCAGGTAGAAGCCTTTGCCGTCCGGACCCCACTGCGTATAGGTCTTCCAGGCTGAGACACCGTACTTCTCGGCCAGCTCGTCCATCGCGTCGAGGTCGCCTTCCTGGTTCGGGTTCACGCGCCCGTGCACGAGCAGCCGGTGCGTGCCGTCGAGCTCGTCGACAATCTGTTGCGTGGCGCGCGCCTCTTCTGCCGTGAGCGGTTCGTTGTCGCGCCGTGATGGCACAAACGACAGCACCATCATGTCCGTGTCGGCGTCGAGGAAGACGTCTTTGACGAAATCATCGGCGCCCAGGCAGCGCATGTAATCGCGGTTCACATAGTCGTGCTTACTGCAATCCGCCTTGCGGGCCGCGGCAACGCTGGGCGGTACGTAGTGGCCCTGCACGTCGAAGATGAACTCCTGCTTGCCCAGGGCGTCATCGGCCGCGACGTTGTCGAGACCGCTCTCGCGTGCGAGCTCGAAGTAACCTGCACGCTTGCCGGCCTTGGCGTTGGCATCGTTGATGGCGAGTAGCGTTGTGGCGGCACCTGCCGCACTGATCAGAAAGTCGCGGCGGTGCAGCCCCGTACGTTTGGCGTTCGCTGTCGCGGCTTCCTGCGCGAGGTCGTTCGCATACTCATTGCGTGGCTCGAGCGGAATCGGCGCGTACTCGGCATTACTCGTCGAGTCGAGCTTGATGGGAAGGCGGCGGCCTTCGGGGTCAAAGCGGTAGGTCATGCGGTCCCCCTTCGCAGTCCATTCCGTCGAGACCAGTGTGGACCGCGAGGCCGTAACTGTCACCTGCGCGCGCAAGTCTTTGAAAGCTCGATGCGACGGCCCGGATTTCGCGACTTGAATCCGGGTGTGTACCTACGCGAGCATGCGCGCACGCCGATGAACGTACTTGAAGGAGTCCCCATGTTTCGCGTCTGTACGGCACTGGCCGCTACCAGCCTGCTCTCGGGCTGCGTCATCTCAGCCAACGAGGGTTACACGGACTACGACCGCATCGTCTCGGTCGACCGCGCCGACCTGATCGTCCGCGTCTCTGGTCAGTCTGGCGACGTGCAACCGGGCGAACGTGCCACGGCGATGGCGCGCTGCCCCGTGGGTTACGTCGCTTTGGGCGGTGGCCATGGCTTTACGACGTCCGAAGCCGTGGCCGACGACGACGTTGACTTCTACCTTTGGCGCAGCCTGCCTTGGCGTGTGCCAGGCTCACGCGGCACCTACGACACCTGGCGCGCAGACGGCGTACTCGATGCCGACGTCAGCAGCTGGCGGCTTGTCGTCACGGCGACCTGCTCACGCTGGCAGCCCGACGAGTCTGACGTCGATGCACGTGACATCCCGCTGCCAGATCTCGCCATCAAGCGCTAGTCAGCTCGCTGTCTTTATGGACGTCGCCGGCGCGATCACACGTCGGGGCGCGCGGCCGAGCAGCTCGGGCAAGCGATTCGGCGTCGGCACGTTGTCCTTGCGGAGCAGCTCCCAGTGCCCGAAGGAAAACGGGGAGAAGTGCAGCACGTCGCAAAGGTGGGCACCCAAGCGGGCCAGCAGGCCAGGAATCGGTATCCCGAGTGCGCGCCCCGTGCTTTGTAGCGCACGCAGCCCCCGTATGTAGTCCTTGAAGCGGTGCGCGTCGGTACCGCCAAGCTCGAAGACCCTCGACTGCGACAGGTCCAGCGCGTCGGCCGCTGCAGTCGACAGGCGCATGAGCGCTTCACCGATATCGTGCGCGCAGCACGCTGCAATTAGGCCCCGTGCATCGGCGGGTACCGCAAAGACAGGCAACCGCGCCACACCGCGTAGCCAGGCCGCCCCGAAGCCGCCCTCGCCATCCAGCAGCGACGGCCGCACGAGCATCCAGTCGCCGCCCGCGTCTTGCACCGCCTGCTCACCGCGGCGCTTGCTTGTCAGAAAACGACTGCGGTGCGGGTGTTCGAGCCCAAGCGCCGACACGTGCACAAACCGCGTGTCCGCCTCGGCGCAGGCGCGCGCAATGGCGGCAGGCGCCTCGTGGTGCACACGTTCGTAGGTCTCGTGCCCGCGTTGGCGCAGGATGCCCACGCAATTGAGGAGGGTGTCGAAATCGGCTGCCACCGATTGCCAGTCGCTGGCCGCCGTCATGCGATCGAGCTGCACGGCGAGCTCTGACACGCGGTCGTCGCGCGCGCGGGGGTGTCGCGTGCCAATGGTGACATCAATGCCTGCACCCACGAGCGCAGCCACGGCATGCCGCCCGATAAATCCATTTCCACCGAGAACAAGGACGCGACGTTTCACTGCCTTCGATTTTGTCACAAACCAGTAACCGCCTCGTCACCTTTGGGTCACGCCGGGTTCACATAAGCCACCTATCGTTTACCGCTCGCGCAAGAGCGCGTGGGAATCCTCAACGACCGATCCGTGTACGGGCTGCGAAATATCGCCTTCGCCGCCTGCGGCCTCGTTCGGCCCGGGGAAATGGGAAATCACTAGTGAGTTTTGAATCAGGGGAGCCTTTATCCATGGCAGACGGAAACTTTCCGGTCGACCTGCAGGACGACTCGTCCGAGGACGTGTCGACCAACCCGACCAGCAACATCACCTTCCAGGACGTCGTCAAAAAACAGCTGTCTCGCCGCAGCGTCGTCAAAGGGTCGCTCGCAGCGGCTGGCGCGACGTTCCTGGCGCCAGCGGCCGGCTACGCACGCGGCAGAGAGGCCATTCGCCGCGCGCCAGCCGCAGAGCCGCAAGCATTGCTTGGCTTCACGCCGCTGTCGATCGAAGCCGCTACGGCCGAACAGGGCCGCACGGTCACGATTTCGCCCGACTATGAGTACCAGGTGCTCATTCCCTGGGGCACGCCCATCGATCCCAACTCGAACATCGCCGAGTACGCGGGTGACCCAAACACGCGCCCCACGGCCGCCGAGCAGGAACAGATGATCGGCATTGGCCACGACGGCATGTGGTTTTACCCGATGAACCTGCCGAGCATCCTGATGCTTGAGCAGCGCAAGGGCCTGGAACTGCCGGGCAGCCTGCGCAGCCGCATTCTCAACAGCCGTGAAGGCATGATCTGCATCAACCATGAGTTCGGCCGCAACTCGCATGTGCTCGGCAAATCGTTCCCCGAGACACTCGAAGACGTGCGTCTGTCGCAGGCGGCGCACGGCGTGTCGGTCGTCGCGGTCGCCGAGTCGGGCCGCTTTGGCCCCGGCGAATGGAACGTCGTGTCTAACCCGAACAGCCGCCGAATCACGGTCAACACGGAAGTCGACGTCTCCGGTCCGGTCGCGGGCAGCCCGCTGCTCGGCAACAGCGCCGGCAACCTACCCGCCGGCACCGTCAACAACTGCGGATCAGGCGCCACGCTTTGGGGCACCTATCTGACCTGCGAAGAGAACTTCAACGGCTACTTCGGCTCGACGACTGGCGACACCTCGGGTTTCAACGACCTGCAGGCGGCCGCCTACGCACGTTACGGCTTCAGCGAAAACGGTTTTGGTTACGGCTGGCACCTGTTCGACGAACGTTTCGACATCGCCAACTCCAAGTTTGCCAACGAGTCGAACCGCTTCGGCTGGTGTGTCGAAATCGACCCGTTCGACGGCACCAAAAAACCCGTCAAGCGCACCGCACTGGGCCGCTTCAAGCACGAAGCCTGCGCGTTCACGGAACTCGCGGACGGCCGCGTTGCGGTCTTCATGGGCGATGATCAGCGTGGCGACTACTGCTACAAGTATGAGTCCAACCAGCCCTGGCGAGACGTCATCGCGGCAGGCCTGAGTCCGCTCGACGACGGCAAGCTCTATGTCGCCAGGTTTGGTGCGGGCCCCGAAGGTGAGGGCACGGGTGAGTGGATCGAACTGACCGCCTCAAACCCCGACATCGCTGCCGCGGGTCTCGATACGCAAGACAAGGTGCTGGTGTACGCACGCATGGCGGCCGACGTGGTTGGCGCCACGAAAATGGACCGCCCGGAATGGTCGACCATCGGCAAGGACGGCGAAGTCTACTGGACGTTGACCAACAACGACCGCAAGGACGACGGCCAGGGCGCGATCTCGGACGTCAACCCGATCTTCGAAAACTCCGACGGTTACATCATCAAGACGACCGACACGAGTGCCACGACCTTCGAGTGGAACATGTTCCTGATCTCGCGCAACACGCGCCCCGAGGACCCGGGCGCCGACACCAGCGACGTACCCTACGCTCAGTACGAGGCGCCGGCAGATGGCGGTGAGAACGTGTTCACGGATCCGGATGCGGCCTGGGCCGATCCGTTTGGTCGCCTGTTCATCGGCACGGATGGCGGTCAGCCCTCGGGTCTGCAGGACCAGATGGTCGTCATCGACACGGCAACGGGAGAGTACAAGCGGCTGCTCATGGGCGTGGCCAGCGACGAAATCACGGGCGCCGCACCGACGCCCAACTACAAGACGCTGTTCACCAACACACAGCACCCGGGTAACGGTTCGCCGTCATCGACGAACTTTCCGGCGCCGTTCGACGGTGTGACGATTCCGCGTGACTGCACGATCGTCATTCGCCACAAACGCGGCGGTGTCGTCGGATCCTGAGCCGGCAGCACCTTGCAGACGAGAAAGGGCCCCACACGGGGCCCTTTTTCTTGCGGCCATGCAGGCGCGCCTGCCGATCCGATCGGCTACGATGCGTGTCTGAGGATTCTGGCGACACGCTTGGCCATCGCGATGATGGCCGGGCCAATGACGGCGTCGTCCAGGCCGTTGAATTCGTTCTGACTGTTGAGGCGGAATAGCATGACACTTCTGCAACGCGCACTTGTGTTCCCAGTCTTGCTTGCTGCGCTGCTATCGACCAACGCTTTGGCACAGACCGTCGAGCCACTGCCAGCGAAAGCGGAGGTCGGTAGCCTTCCGATTGCGCAGTACACAATTGCTTGGTGGCAGTGGGCGGCCGCCGCGGACCGGAACACGAGTCCCGTCGCAGATCGGGAGGGCATTCACTGTGGCGTCAATCAAAGCGGTCCGGTCTGGTTCCCGGCGGGCGGCTGGGGTGTTGACCGGATTATCCGTTACTGCGACGTGCCAGCCGGCAAGTACCTGTTCTTCCCCATGATCAATTACATCGCTGCCCCCGGCGGCAACCCGAACGCGACCTGTGAAGGCGTTCGCGGTCAGGTGGCTCTGCGTAACGCGGACCGCCTGGGTGTCTGGCTGCGCATTAATGGTGAGACGATCGAGGGCGCGGGCGATGTGTTGTCGTCGCCCGAGTGTTTCGACCTCTTGGAACGCAAGCACTCGAAATCAAAGCGAGGTCAGCAATACCCGTCGGCGACCAGCGGCATCTGGGTCATGCTGCCACCTCTGCCGCCCGGCGAGCACATAATCGAGTTCGGCGCGCGCGACTTGCACGAGCAGGACCCCAACGCGGGCTTCCTTCAGGACATCGAGTACGTCATTACCATTTCTGACGCGGGCCCGGCCTAACCCGAACCGAATCATCCGGGAATGCCGCGTAGCCGCTTCGGTAATCCCCGATGCGGCGACCGGCTGAACAGGCGTAGTATGACGCAGCGCGTTGGGGACACGCGCTCCGCCATCAGCCGCGATTGGGGACCAGGGATGAGCAGGGTCAGCAGTGCCAGGCGTTCGCTACCGACGCTTGCCGCGGGACGCGCGATGTTGCGAAGCCTGCGGCCAACTTTCCTGTTGCTCACGCTTGCGTGCGTAGCGCTTGCCGCGGGCATCGCCCACCACGATGGCGCCACGATCACGCTGACACCCTTGCTCACCGTGCTGGCCGGGTCGCTCGCCGCACACGCCAGTGTTAACGCTTTCAACGAGTATCACGACTTTCGGAGCGGGCTAGACTCGCGCACGGACCGCACTCCGTTCAGCGGCGGCAGCGGCGCGCTAATCGACGAGCCTGATGCCGAAGGCGCCGTCTTCGCGATCGCTGCGGTCATGCTTACGATTGCGATTGGCTTCGGCGTCTACTTCGCAGGCACCTACGGCCTTGCGCTCCTGCCAATCGCCGTTGCGGGCCTTGTGCTGATGCTCACTTACACCCAGTGGCTGACCGGCCGGCCGCTCGTTGGGCTGTTCGCACCCGGCCTTGGCTTCGGAGTTCTTATGGTGCTCAGCGCCTGCTATGTGTTCTCCGGTCGGTTCTCGCTGACGGCGTTCGTCGCGGTGCTTATCCCGTTTCTGCTCGTGAGCAACCTGCAGCTCATGAATCAGCTCCCCGACTACGACGCAGACCGCAGCGTCGGGCGAGAGACGTTTGTGATCGCCTACGGTGCGGGTGCCAGCACAATCACCTACGGCGTCCTGTTGACGCTTGCAATCACCACACTCATCTTTGCCGTTATCGTGAGCGTGTTACCGGTGCTCGCGCTCGTGGCCCTGGTGCCCATGACCGCGGGAATTGTGGCCTGGCGCGGCCTGGTTCGACACGGCGACGACATTGGCAGCCTGCTGCCCTACATGGTGGCCAACGTCATTGCGGCGATCGGCACGCCGCTCGTGCTGGGCATCGAGCTCATCCTGAGCTAGGCCTGCGCCGGCTCGGCGCGCTGTGCTAGTGTGCCGCTTCCCTTTTTGGAGAGCGCCCACGTCATGGCCTACTGGTTGATGAAGTCCGAGCCCGATGTCTACAGCATCGACGACCTGGAACGCGATGGCCGCGAACCCTGGGACGGCATTCGAAATTACCAGGCGCGCAACTTCATGCGCGACGAGATGACGGTGGGTGACAAGGCGTTCTTCTACCACTCCAATGCCGACACGGTGGGCATTGTCGGTACCATGACCATCGCCAGCACGCCCTACGATGATCCAACCCAATTCGACAAGAAGTCGAAGTACTTCGATGCAAAGAGCAGCAAGGACAAGCCGCGCTGGCAACTCGTCGACGTGGCATTTGAGTCGAAGTTCTCGCGTGTCGTGACGCTGGCCGAGCTCAAGGCCAACCCAAAGCTCGCTGACATGCGCCTCGTGCAAAAGGGCAACCGGCTGTCGATCATGCCCGTCGCCAAAAAGGAATGGGACCTGATCCTCAAAATGGTCTGAACACGGCCGACAACCTGGAGACTGATGTGACCACTGCTTGCTTGCCGCGCCCGCTCCTGATTGTTTTTTTGCTGACTTGTTTTGCGATCGCGCCGCGGTTCGCGGCGGCGCAACTCGCGCCGTTAACGGCCGAGGCGTCTGACCCACGCAACATGGGTTGGATGGAAGGATTTCCGCCACCCCCGGACCAGCGTATCGAGCAGCCCGACTCCAACTATTTCAGCTTTCCGAAGCTGCGCTGGACGGTCTGTCACCTGCGCGAGCTGTTGCCTACGGAGCAAGTCAGCCGCGGCCTGGGCTCGCCCGTGCCACTCGAGTACGCACTCGACGAAACCAATATCGATGGTCTCCGGTTTCGCCCCACGAACAGCCGCCGCACCATGACCTTCGCCGCGTCGCTTGCCGCCAACTACACCGACGGCATGCTGATCTTGCACCGCGGCAAGATTGTTTATGAGCACTACTCGGGTTGCCTCAACGAAGCCGGCAAGCACGGGGCCATGTCGATGACCAAGTCGATGACTGGCCTGCTCGGCGAGATGCTCGTCGTCGAGGGTCAGCTCGACGACACCGCGCTGGTCGCCGATGTCATTCCCGAGCTTGCCGACAGCGCATTCGGCAACGCCACGGTCCGCCAAGTCATGAACATGACGACCGGTCTCGCCTACAGCGAGGACTACGCCAACCCGAACGCTGACATCTGGATCTACTCGGCAGCTGCAAGCCCGCTACCCAAGCCCGCGGGATACTCTGGCCCCAATGGCTACTTCGAGTACCTGCAGACCGTGAAACCCGAGGGTGAGCACGGCGACGCGTTTCACTATAAGACGATCAACACAGACGCGCTGGGCTGGATCATCTCGCGCGTGACAGGCGCGTCGGTCACTGATTTGCTCTCAGAGAGGATTTGGCAACGCATGGGCGCAGAACAAGATGCCTACATGACCGTGGACGGTCTGGGCACTCCGTTTGCTGGCGGCGGCATGAGCGCCGGGCTGCGCGATCTCGGTCGAATCGGTCAACTCATGCTGGGCGAAGGCGTGATCAACGGCGAGCGTCTGTTCTCGGGCGAAGTCGTCAAAAACATTCGTGCGGGCGGCAGCAAGCAGGCCTTCGAGAAAAGCGGCTACACGACACTCGCCGGTGGCAGCTACAAGAGCATGTGGTGGGTGTTCCACAACGACCACGGCGCATTCGCCGCGCGCGGCGTCCACGGGCAGACGATCTACGTGGACCCAACGGCGGAGATGGTGCTGGTTCGCTTCGCGTCCTACCCCACAGCCAAGAACGCGGACATCGACCCGACGTCGTTACCGGCCTATCAGGCCGTAGCTGACTACCTGGAGACGCTCAAGTCTGAGGCAGACCGTTAGCCTGTGGGCGCAGGTGCATCCACAAAGGCGCGCTCAAAGACAAAATCACCCGGGACGCCCTGCGAAGGCGACGCCTCGAAGCCAAGCTGCTCGAGCGCAGCACGCGTGTCCTTAAGCATCGCCATGCTGCCGCAGATCATCGCGCGATCGAGCCTGTTGTCGAGCGGTGCAATGCCCAGGTCGTCGCAGAGCCTGCCAGTCGTCAGCAGCTCCGGAATGCGACCCTGATTCTGGAAGGCCTCGCGCGTCACGGTGGGGTAGTACTTGAGCTGGTGGGTTGCGAGATCGCCGAAGTACTCGTGCTCGGGCAGTTCATCCTCGATGAAATCGCGATAGGCGAGATCTTCGGTCCGTCGTACCCCGTGCACCACAACGATGGTGTCAAAGCGGTCGTAGGTATCAGGGTCCTGGATGATACTCAGAAAGGGCGCAAGACCCGTGCCCGTCGACAACAAAAACAGGCGCTTGCCCGGACGCAAGTCATCGATAACCAGCGTTCCAACAGGCTTAGCGCTAACGAGCACCTCGTCGCCCGCTTCGACATGCTGCAGCTTCGACGTCAAAGCGCCGTCGGAAATCTTGATGCTGAAGAACTCAAGGTGTGCGTCGTGATTTGGGCTGGCGACACTGTAGGCACGACTCAGCGGGCGCGCCTCAGTCGTAAGCCCGATCATGATGAATTGACCGTTGCGAAATCGAAAACCGGGATCACGCGTGGTGCGGAAGCTAAAGAGCTTGTCGTTCCAGTGGTGAATGGACAGTACGCGCTCGATTCTAAAGGCTGCCATGGGGAAGTCCGTGTAGGGTGTCGGTCAATGCACGCGGGTGCTGTAATCAGAAAACTGCACCACATTGTCGGGCGCTGACGCCGTTTGGCGTGACGCCGGCCATTGCTGCTGCATGCTGGTCAATGAGCATGCAATGATCGACATGTCGTAGAGGGAAAGTCGCACCGCGATGCTGTCCATGACTTCGCCCAGGGCGTCGTTGTAGAGACTGGTATTACCCCGCTGCAGGGCGCGCACCGCCGCCAGCATCGACTCCTCAAAGGGCGCTGTGCACGGACACAGGGGATCGTGGACTTCAAGGCGCACATGGCTGCGTGCAACAAGCTGGCGAACCAACCGTTCGACGGCCAAATAGAGATGACCCAAACCAGCACTTTCAAAGCGCCTGGGCAAGTAAGCCGGAACGTCTTCTTCACGCGCCGCGGCAATCAAGAGTGAGCGCAGCGCCCAGAGGATGATATCGACAGGATCGTCGCCGTTGCGCCACATCGCGGCCCGGTCGTCTCGCATGTTGGTGTCCCCTGCAGCAAGCCGTAGGTGTCAGCTAGTCGCAAATGATTCTCATTTGCGTTAAGCGTACACAGCGTGTTGGGTCGATGCAAATGAGAATTATTTGCATCTCTAGTCTGGCGAGGCGCTATAGCACGTGGTTATCCTGCGCAGCCCAACCAGAAAGGTATTCGGCATGCGACATCGCAACTGCGTTCTGGCGATATTCCTGGGACTTTGGATGGTGGGCTGCAGCGGTGACGATCTGCCGCCGGCGCCAGACGGGCCCGCTGTTGGCGTGCAACGTTTCAACTGGACCGACCCCGCTCGACGCGACTGGCAGGATAGCGGAGCCCGCCCCATAACATCGACAGTCTGGTACCCAGCCGGCGACGTCGAGCAACAACCCATTCTCATCCCGCAGAAACGCCCCGTTTTCGTCGCCGGTTACGCGGCACGCAATGCACCACTCGCGGCCTCAGAACAGCCCTTACCCGTCGTTGTGATGTCGCACGGTACCGGCGGCGCGGCGCTGCAGATGATGTGGCTGGGTCGAGCACTGGCAGCGCGCGGCTACGTCGCTGTGGCTGTCGATCATCATGGCAACACGGCAGCCGAGCCCGCCTATGACGCGCGCGGGTTTCGGCTCGTCTGGGAGCGCATCGCAGACCTGAGCGTCGCCATCGATCGACTGGCGGCCGATGAGACCTTCGGCCCGCGCGTGGACACAAGCGATGTCAGCGCCATCGGCTTCTCGCTGGGTGGCTACACCGTGCTCGGACTGGCCGGCGCGCGAACCGACCTCGACCGCCTGCAGGCGTTCTGCGCCGGGCCCGACGCCGACGGCACCTGCGAGCCACAGGGCGAATACCCGACGGCCGCGGCGGACTTTGCGAAGATGATGGAAGAAGATCCGTCGCTGGCCACAAACTTCCAGCGCGCGGCCGCCGACTACGACGACGCACGCGTGAGTCATGTTGTCGCGATCGCACCGGCCATCGGCCAGGCCTTTGCCCCCGAGACTCTGCGCGTGCTCGACGAGCAATTCCTGCTGTTTGTCGGCAGTGACGATCGTGTCGCCCCGGCGCGCACCAATGCGTTGTACCTCGAAGAACACCTCCCAAGTGGGCGGCTGCAAGTTATCGAGGGCGCCGGCCACTACGTGTTCTTGTCACCCTGCACGAAACGCGGCAAGCGCTACGTACCTGTCTGCGAAGACGCCGACACCATTGACCGCGAGCGCGTTCATGCCGAAGTCGTCGCATCCGTGATCGAGTTCCTCGGACACACGGACTAGTCGACTCACTCTGATAGAGTCGTTGGGTCGAACCAGGAGCTACGCCATGCAGGAAGACCCTAATCTGCCCGATCTGTCCGCCAAAGGCATCGCACGCGATGTCGGTAAGGAACTGGCGTCTGGCGCAAAGGCACTGTTGGTCTGGACCTTCTGGGGCGCTGCAATCGGCGGCGTGGCCGGCGCAGGCGTTGGGCTGTTCTACTTCGGCACCGAAGGCCTCGCCATTCTCGCGCTCGGCGGGCTCGTCGCGGGCGCTATCATCGGCTTCGGGATCCGCTTCTGGGCCGAGACGTTCTGAAACGGCAGGACGCTATTCGTCGACGATGACCGAGAAGCTGCCCATGATCATGCGCTTGCCGTCAAACGGCATCTGAACGCCCTCTTCAGCGAAGGCCGGGTCTTCCATGGCACGTGCCATACCGTCGTCACGCGTTTTCTTGTCAGGCCACTCGACCCAAGAGAACACCACGGTCTCACCCTCGCCAGCATTTACCGCCCGGAAAAAATCCGTGACCTCGCCGTTCGGCACATCGTCACCCCAGGACTCCACGACGCGCGTGGCGCCATACTGTTTGAACAAGGGCGCGTACTTGGTCGCAAACGCTCGGTAGGCCTCCGCGTCATCGGTTTTCACCGGAATGACGTATCCATCGATGTAGCTCATGTTGCAATCCCCCGGTTGCACGCACCGCCATGCGGCCGCTTGAGCCCACAGTGTAGACCCTTTGTCGAAGATTTTCCGCGCGCGAACTAGTGCTCCTCGAGCAGGCGACCGAAGCCAGATACGGCGTCCTGGATGCCGTTTGCACGCAGCGCATGCCAATACGTCGCGGCATTGATCGCAACGATGGGCTTGCCGCGCTGCCGCTCTTGCTGCGCGGCAAGCTCGAGCATCGAGAGGTTCGTACCGACCTGCACGATGGCGTCAACGTCGTCGCCATCGAGTGCCTCGAGCTCGGCTTCAAGACGGTCGGGCGGCACCTCGGCAATCGCGGTCCAACTTGGGCACCGCAAACAGGTGTCGCGAACGGTTTCGATGCCGTAGTCCGACAGGAACTGCCGCACTTCCGTATTCGCAACCGGAAAGTAGGGCGAGATCAGTGCCACGCGACGAATGCCGCCCAGCGCCTCGAGTGCAGCGGCGAGTGCCTCGGACCCGATCGACAACGACACGCCGGCAACGGCTTCGAGGTTCTCGCGCCAGCGACGCCCGCCCTCCGCGCCCCCGTAAAACGTTACGGCTGACATACCCATGATCAGGTAGTCGGGCGCACAGGTAAGGACACCACGAACCGCCTCGATCGTGTTGTCCGAAATCTCGAGCGTCCCCGCCATGAAAGTCTCGTCCGAAATCGCCTGCGCGTTTTCTATGACGATACGGCTGTAGTGGTTGGTCACACCTTCCGGGCGCAAATCATCGAAGTCGGGCTGCACGATGGTGTTCGTCGACGGACCAAGCACGCCGAACTTGGCGCGCCAACCGCGCGTATCACGCGACATCGGCAGCGTCTCTGAGGCTTTGGATCATGGACTGGCGTAACAGGTAAGCCCGACGCTTCGCGGGATCGTCGCGCGTGGCGCGCATTTCAGCGAAACGGGCGTCGTGCCCGGCGGCGCCCTGCTCGATGAAGCGCTTGTTCTGCATCGACTGCGCCTGGATGAAGGCGTGCGTCACCGCGTGGCGTTGCCGGTCCCATTGCTTCAGTGCTTCCGTATCGTGCTCGCCGTCGAGCGCTTGCGCGAGGACGTCTGCCAGCGACCACACGTCGTGGATACCGCTGTTCATCCCGAAACCGCCAAGTGGATTGTTCAAGTGAGCGGCGTCGCCCACAAGGCAGATACGACCATGGCAGAAGCGCTCCACAACGCGTTGATGTACGCGGTAGATAGTGCGGTGCGTGGTCGGTACCGCCGCCGCCCCGATAAGCCGCGCGAACACATCGTCACGGGTGGCGTCGGCCAGCAACACGGCATCGTCACTGGACGCGTCGACGGGCACGAGCACGCGCCACACGTTGGGCGTTCGCAGCAGCACGAGCCACTCTTCCGGGTCTGACACGTAGTTGACGTAGGCGAGCCCCGGAATGTCGTCCGTCAAGTCGCGTTCTGTAGACAGGCAGAGAAACTTCTCGGGATAGGTGAAACCGTCGAAGGTCGCGCCCAGCCACTTGCGCGTGATTGAGTTGCCGCCATCGGCGGCGATCAGATAGCGCGCGCGGACCTTCTCAATAGCGACGGGTGTTTCGAGTGCGAGCGTGACGCCCGAGTCATCCTGCTCGAACGCCACGACGCGGTGTTCAAAATGAAACACGGGTTCGGTTTGCGCGGCGATACGCTCGACCAGCATGCCGCTCATGACATGTTGCTCGCACTGCAGCCGAAACGGGAAGCGCGTGTCCTCGACGAGCTCGCCCATATCGAACGCGACGGTATCGCCTGACGCGCGCTCTCGCAGGTGGTAGATCGGCGCTTTGAGGCCGTAGGCCAGCATATCTTCGATGATACCCAGCGACTCGAGCATCTCGAGTGTGGGCGGATGAAAGGTTGACGCACGTAGGTCGCTGGCTACGGTCTTGCCCGCCTCGAACACAGCGACGTTGATGCCGCGTTGCTGAAGCGCCGCCGCGGCCACAGTGCCGACCGGCCCCGCACCCACCACAGCGACGTCGACCTGCCGCATTGCCTAGCGCAGCTTGTCGATGATATTGGCGATGAGGGCGTTGCGCTCAGCACTGCGCCGCGCTGCGTCGTCACCTTCGGGCACGTGGGTTTCGACCTGATCTCGTGTCAGTACGCCAGCGGCCTCGAGTAAGGTCTCGTGCGTGCCGAGTCGCTCTCGCAATACACTGACCTCCATGGCCAAATGCAGCACGCAAGCCACAAGCTGGTCTTGCGTCAGTGTATCGAGCTGCTCAGGGCGTGGCAGTCGATGCGGATCTGCGTCGTTGGCCGTCTTCACATCGGACCCCGTGCACCGAACACCAGCATGTGGCCATCACCCAGCGGATCGTAGTCCGTGAAGCGGTGTTCCGCGTCGAAGCCAGCCCGTTCGAGCTGCGCACCAACGTCGAGATTCGCGAACCCGCTCCAGTAGGGCTCACCGTTGTTGATGACCTGCCAGTGGTTTGTGACCTGCTTGGTCACGGGCGTGCGGTGCACCTGGAACGGCACATCGACGTGCAGCATCACGCCCTTAGGCGCGATGAGTCGCCGCATCTCCTTGAGGATGTCCGGCAGGATGTCGTCGCCCGTTTCGTGGAACATGATGTTGGACACGATCAGGTCGAAGCTGCCCGCCTCAAAGCCCGTGTCACGGGCATCGACCTGGCGGTAGTGAATGGGCGTACCCAGATCTTCAGCCCAGACGTGGGCGAAGCGCAGGAATGGCGCTGACAAGTCGACACCCCAGATCTCGGCATCGGGGAACGCCTGCGCGTAGGCAATCGTCTCGGTACCTGGCCCGCAGCCCAGATCAAGAATGCGTTTGGGTGCAACATCGCCGAAGCGACGCTTCACCGCGGCAAGGATGTAATGCCCCATGCCAGGCTCGCCGGCAGCAGCGCCGGTCGACAGACCCTTGGCTGCGCGGTAGAGCTCGACCGTGCCGAAATAGCGCAACGCCGTGAGCAAGCCGTGCGTATCCGGTTCGCCGAAGTAGCCGCCAGGTTGCCGATGGATTTCTACGGAACGGATCGGCTCGGGCAGCTTGAGTGCCGGGTCGAGCTCGAGGCTCCCGCAACGTGTCGCGTCATCGAGCGCGTCGTAGCGACGCTCGAGCTCGGGCAACAAACGTCGGCAGGTTTCGTCGACGGTGTCCCACATCAGGTTCTGCGACTCGTACACGGCCGCGCCCCAGAGCTGGTAGAGCGGGTGTTCGCGAAACAGGTCCGACACGTCCTCGCGGGATTCGGGCGCACGCCCCGCACGCGCTTCGAAACGCGGCGCGATCTCACGTTCGTAGGCGGCCGCAAGCTCACGCTCGACAGGACCGTTGAGGAAGCCCTTGAGCGCACCCACGAACTGTTGTCGCGCCAGCTCATCGTGCGTCGGCTGGTACAGCTCAGCGAATCGGGTCGCGTCGGTCATCGGGCTGGCCTCCTTTGAATGGTGAACCAGTGTAGCGCGTGCGTGCGGCACCGACGAGAACGTGAGCAATCAGTCCAGACTGCGCTGCATTACCATCATCGCTGCTTGATCAGGCAACACCTGCGGGTGCTCGAGTTGCACATGCGCGAGCAGCTCGAAGCCAAGTCGTTCGTAGAAGCCAATCGCATCACCGCGCGCCATGCTTTCGAGCCAGATGCCGTTGCAGTCGGCTGCAATTGCAATGACGGCGTCAACCACCTGACGCCCAAGACCGCGCCCGTGCGAGGACCGAGCCAGATAGATCCTGTGCAAGTAGACGTAGCGCGACTCAGGCGCCGCCTGTGGTGGATTCCTACCCTCGACGATTCGGACGAACCCGGCTGGCTCGCCATTCCAATCGACCCGGAACAGTGTCGCGCCGGGTTCGGAATGCTCGACTTCAAGTGCCTCAACCGAAAAGGTCTCGTCGACGTAGGCCTCCCCACCGTCCTTCCAGAGGTGCGCATAAGCACGCGGGTACTCCACCCGCATGAAGGCCTCGAGCCAGCGCAAATCATCGCGACTCATGGGCACGAGCTTTAAGGCGTCATCAGGCATGGAGCAAGCGTAGGTAATGCGGCACCCGACGCCAAGCAAACCGTCGCATCGAATCCACAGGGAATTCTCCGAGTATTGCGGCGACGCGCTGGCAGCCTCCGACGGACACTGCTAACAGTCTGTTTTAATTGCAACTTCTTAAGTGAAATCGCGGAACCTGTTCACGTGACTTTCAGTCTCACTGTGCTATAGCTGACTCAAATCATTTCCGAATCTGCCGCTGCACAGGGCAGGTCACCAAGACACTGCTCCGGGGGGCGGGGCTCAGAGGAGGCGCGTTAGCGCAGCACAGCGAGGTCAAAAAAGATGGTCGATTCCCAGAACCGCGAACAGGTGGTGCCTGTGCACAACCTGCGTGACTTCTTCCGCACATCGGTGGACGACGCCGTTGCGCGACAAGGGGTGGCTATCGAACCACAAACCACACAGTACGTGGTCAACCTCCTCACACTCTACTCACGCTCCGAAGCACTCTACGACCACGACGGCGAGTGTTATGGCCTGCGCCCGCTCGCACTCATGCTCGCCGATGCGGCACAGGCGGAGTCGGCCGAAGCGCGCAGCCAACACTTGCAACGCATCGGTGATGTGGCGCTATTCGTCTCCGGTTTTTTTATCGACAGCCTCGCCGAACGCGCGGTCGACGTGGACTACTACATCCACATGGGCGGCAACGCTTATGGCTCCTTGTCCGATGAATTGCGCGGCACCTTTCGCGGCAACGCGTTCTCCGACATCTACCGCGAGCTGGCCGCCAAGTTTGGCCAGGTCGTGGACGTGCTCAACGATGTCCGTGATGGTGGCAACACGACGCCCGGCGACGTGCAGCGGCTCTACGAGGTCTGGCGCAAGACAGGCAGCCAACGCGCGAAGGCGCAGCTCGAAACGCTGGGCATCACGCCGATGGTCGGGGGGGCTGGACCGAGACGGCACTGATGCTCGCTGAGCTTCAACAGCAGCACTGCGACACCTACGGCGTCGCCGGCCACCCCGATGTGCGTGACTACCTGATCACGAATGCCGCCGTCGCGCAGGCGGTTGCGCGTGAGTCGCTGCTGGCTGGCACGAACGAGACGCTGCTGCTTGCCCAGGATGACGACGGGCTCGCGCTGTCGCTGTTTCTCGATGCGTCATTGCTCAAACGTCTTGAGGCGACGAACCCGCTGGGGACGCTCAAACCGCGCGCACTGGACGACTTCTGGCAGGTCGTCGAGGGCATCAGCCACTTCAACACCGTCGTACACCGAGCGCATCACGACCGGCACGTCAGCCTGCTTGAACTTGAGCTGCAGGCCGAGGTCGATAAATTTGTGGCGAGCCTGCAGCGCGCGTTGGCACAGGGCGACACCGCGTTGGCGCGTAACCTGCACGGCTGGTTGTTCGACGCGGTCCGCTTCCACGACGACCTCGATGGCGACGCGCTGGACCGCTACCGGGCCGCCAATGATCTCGCGGGGCGCTTTTGTGCGCGCCTCGCCGATGCGATGATCGGGGAGGTCGACGACGCGCTGGCGGAGCTCCGACGCTTTTTTCGCCTGCCCGCGGCCGACAAAATCAGCCACATCAATACGCGCTGCATGTAGCAGCGCGCCTGCGCTGCGGAAGGGGACATCATGCAACTCAGGGCCTGTATAGGACTGGCGCCGTTCGTGCTGGCGTCCACCATTGCGCTCGCCAGCGAACCGCTGGAGCTGCCGCTCGTCGTGGAGACGGGCCAGCGCATGCAGGTGAACTACGTGCACACCAAGCGCCGGAATGATGTGGCCAATAGCGGCGACATCCGTGGGCAGTTGCACGTCATTGATGCCGACTCGGACCCTGACAACCTGCTCGTTGAGTGGCAAACCGACTCGGTCCGGGTCAACGGTGTCGAAATTGACGCACGATCCCCGCAGGCGGCCGACCTGATGATTGGGCTGCCGATCACGTACATCGCCGACGCAGACCTGACGCCCATACGTATTTTTGACCGTGACGACCTGATGCGCCGGATCTTTAGCGCCGAGTTTTTCGCGGGCATCGACAATGCCTCGCGTGAAAAAGTGCGCGTGTTCATGGAGGACATGGGCGACGACACGTTCGCGCAACTGTTGCTCAAGATGCCGGGCTACCTGTCGCTTTGCCAGGGCACCGCGTTTGTGCCGGGTGAGCCCGTCGAATCTGACACGTTTTTTCCATCGCCGATCCCCGGCGTCAAGATCGCGGGCACCGTGCGTTACGTCCTTGAGGTTGCAGATTCCGGTGCCGTGAAGGTGCAGTACTCGAGCAGCTACGACCCTGAGAGCGTGAAGGACTTCCTGCGCGCGGCCATTTCTCAGGGTAGTCTCGAAAACGCACCGTCGGAAGATGAGATTGCCGCAGTCAAATTCGAGAAGACCGACATCGCGAACTGCGGCATCGACCGGAATACGGGATGGGTGCAGCGGATGACCTTCGCCAGCGAGGTCATTGCGCCTGATGGCGAACAAAGCGAGCGCTACGACATCGACGTCTTCCGCATCAACTAAGCGCAGGGACGCCACGGATGCACGACACACCAGCGACACTGGACACGATGAGCCCCCGGGCGCGGTGGGGCCTGGCGCTGTTTTGCGTGGCGCTCGGCACCTACCCGATTCTGCTGGCGACAGGCGTCGTCGAGCCCGATCCCGGGCAACTGCATGCCCCGCCCTGGGTGGTGGGCATCGCGGGGGGCGTGTTCGTGCTGCTGGGCTTCTACCTGCCGTTTTCGGGCTCCAAGGTCAGCAACAACCTGTTCGGCGCGTTGATCTGCCTGAGCTTTGCGGCCATGGGCGCCTGGGCCGCATTCGGTTCACCGCCAGGCAGCATCGAAGGCGGCATCCCGTTTGCACCCGCGGCGTTCAATCAAGCACTCGGGCGCGGCTTGTTCGGATTCGGCGCGTTGATTTCGCTGGCCATGGGGATCTACGCGCTGCGGCTTGCCGCGCGCGCCTATCGCGAAAGCCAGGACTAGGCCGCGCTACTCTGCCGCGTCGCGGCTCATGTAAACCCCGAAGTGCACGTAGCGCGCTCCCTCGGACGGCTTGCCGCGGACGACGTTGTCCGGGACACGGTGACTCACAGGCTCAAGGCTCAACAGGTAATTCGCAATTGCGGAGACATCGCTCTCTTTGAGCTTGCGGTAGGCGCCCCAGGGCATCACTGGTAGCTGTTGATTGCCCTCCGAGTCGACGCCATGCTGAATGGCCCGCTTGATCTGGGTTTCGGACCAGTTGCCGATACCCGTTTCCTTGTCGGGCGTCAGGTTTGCCGGATACACGATCGAGGGGAACGCATCCTTGAGCGGATTCGAGAAGGCAATGCCGACGGAAGAGCCGGCAAGCGCGCGATCATAGTTGGGCTGACCGATGAGCGCGCCGTCGGTGTGACAGGCGCCGCAGCCCAGTAACTCGACGAGGTAGGCACCCTGGTCAATGATCGCCTGTGCGTCCGCGGTCTCCGCGACGGCCTTGGGCGCCTCAAGCACACCCGCCGACGCCACGGGCTCGTAGTCTTCAAGCGGGTCATAGGTATCCTGGGCATGCACACCAGGGCTTGCGGCCAAACACAGCGCCGTAACCAAAACAGGTCGTCTCATGAGGCACCTCCATCACGGACGGCGCCGAAATGCGCCGCGCTCAGGACAGCCTAGGCAATGCGGCAGCCTGGGGGGATACGGAATAATCCGTATGGCGGTGCGTCAGCCTGCGTTCGATTCGGGGAAACCTAGCCCGCGATGTACTGCCGCAGCTGGTCAATGAGAAAGTTCTGCTCGCGAATCTTGACGCGCACGAGATCACCGATCGATAGGACGCCAAGCACGGTTTCCCCCTCGAGCACGGGCAAATGGCGTGCCTTGATGTCCGTCATGAGTGCCATGCACTCGTCGACGGTACGGTCGGGGCCCACGTACAAGACCTTGGCCGTCATCACTTCGCTGATCGGGGTGTCGCGTGAGGCCTTGCCGGCCAGGATCACTTTGCGCGCGTAGTCGCGCTCCGTGAAAATGCCAACAAGCTTGTCGGCCTCCATGACGAGCAGCGCACCAACGCCCTTGTCGGCGAGCAACTGCAGCGCATCAAGCACCGTGTCACCGGGCGCCACGGCAAAAACGTCATGGCCCTTGTCGTCGAGAATATCCCTCGCGGTCGTCATCCTGCTCCCCCCGTCCGCGTGCCAACAACGTGTGCCGCACGAGCCGCGGCCGCGTAGAACTTAAACCTACACGAACGCACGCAGAAATAAACCCGCGCGCCTGGCGACTGGCCTGTGCGGTCCCATGCTGCACTGCGGTCGGTGCGTGGGCGTTACCCCTTTCCGAACAAGAACAGCACGGGGTCGGCAAGACGCTCGCGCCAGCTGACCTCGTTGTGGTCGGCACCCTCGTATTCGCGCACAACGAAGTCCACACCTTCAGTGCGGTCCTGCTCGAGCAACCAGGCGCGCACACGGTCGTGCGGTGGGCCGTAGTCTGCGTCCAGTCCGAGCGTGCCGTAGTCGAACCAGAGCTTGGGCCCGGCCGGCATGGTGATGCCTCGCTCGATATCGCGAACGATGTAGGGGGTGTCGTCGGGTTTGCCCTCGATATCGAGCTCGATGTCGTCGTAGTAGCGGGCGACCATCCGCTCGGAGATGGTGAAGTGCGTTGACACACAGCCACAGCCGCCAAACCGGTCGGGGTGCTCGCTCACCAGGTAGTAGGACAGCAGGCCGCCCATAGAGCTGCCCATGACGAAGGTATTTTCGGGCCCCGTTAGCGTGCGGTAATCGGCCTCGATTCGCGGCATGAGTTCTTCGGTCAAGAAGCGTCCGTAGCGTGGCGCGCCGTGCCAGGGCGAGTACTCGTATCCGCGTGAGGGGCTGTTGAACGCGCCGACCACGATCATGGGGCGGATCTTTCCCGCGTCGATGAGTTGCGTGACGACTTCGGCCACACCCCAGGTTTTGCCCGTGTAAGCACCTCGCGGGTCGAACAAATTCTGCCCGTCGTGCATGTACAGCACGGGATACCGGGTTTCGCCGTCTGCGTCATAGCCGGGTGGCAACCAAATGGCGACATGGCGGTCGTGATCCAGATGCGCCGACTCGACGTCTTTGAGGTAGCTCAGCGTGCCAGGCACGTTGGCGCCCGCCGGGTCATCGACGAAAGCGAACGGATTCGCCTCGCTGTCGTTGCTGCAGGCGGTTGCGCACATCAGGCACATGACGACGAGCAGCGCACGCCGCGACATCATTGCGCACGTTTGCATGATCGAACACCCTCCTGACCGGTCTCTTCGTCAACCAACTCAAGTTTGGCCCCACCCTCAAGGACACCCAGCTTGATCGCTTGGCGCACGTAGTGGTTCTTGCCGGCCTCAGCCTGCAGCGCCAAATCGTTCTCGCCAAACTCTGACTCGGTGGAAAGCTTGCGCTCACCCGGTTCGACGAGCGTGTAGAAATAGGTCTTGGGGCCCGTCTCACCGATGACGTCACCATCAACATAGACACGCTTCTTGAGTGCGCGGCCGAGACGGGAATCTCGGTAGATGTACAAGCCGGCCTTATCGGCAGGCGGCGGCGAAAACGACTTGGCTGCCGCGTCGTCAGCTTCCGTCGCCATGGGCACGCTCGCGCAGCCCGTCAGTGCGAATGCGACAACGGCTGCCGCAGCAATCAATCTGGTGTTCATATCGCCCCCGGGATGTCCCGGCACCGATACTCGCACTCACGCTCTGCTGGCGGCAAGTTGCTGCGGCGTCACGCAATCAGCAGGTGTTCCGGCGCGCCAAAGGCATACATGTCCATCGCCAGCACGGCGTGCGCAGTGCTGTGGTGCAGTCGCTTCGCGCGCGCGGCGTCGCCCGCAGCACCGAGTGCAACGTAGAGGGGCAGAAGGTGTTCGGGCGTCGGATGATTGCGGCGCCCAAACGGGCCTTGCGTGACGGCGTGACGCACCGCATCACGATTGCCCGCCTCCAGTTTCGCGGCCAGCCATTCCGAGAACGCCGTGACCCACTCGGGCGCCGCGGCATCAAGCGGCTGTGGCGCACCGAAGAAGCTGCCAAGGTCATGGGTGGCGCTGCCGCTGCCGATCAGGAGGACACCGTCTTCGCGCAGTGGCGCCAGCACGCTGCCCAGGGCTTCGTGCCACTGCGCATCACGACGCGCATCGATGGCGACCTGAACGACAGGCACGTCGCCGGCGGGGTACATCAAGTGAAGTGGAACCCAGGCGCCGTGATCGAGTCCGCGGGAGGCGTCCTGCTTCGCGGGAATCCCCGCACGCTCAAGTTGCGACACGATGTTGCTGGCCAGCCAGGGATCGCCAGGCGCGGGATACCGGATCGCATTGAGTGACGGCGAAAAGCCGCCAAAGTCGTGCCAGGTCCTCGGCGCGGCGGATGACGTCACCGAAATGGGCCGCGCGTCGTGGTGCGCAGAGAATAGGACGATGCCTGCGGGCGTGCCCAGACGTGACCCCAGTTCACGCAGAAAGTGATGCGCGGGACTGCCGTCGATCGCGAGCGTCGGCGCACCATGTGAGAGAAACAGTGTGGGAAAACGGGTCATAACCAACGCCCTGAGCCAAAAACGGGCGGGGGCGTTGTGCCCCCGCCCCGCCAATCAGCCGTAGTAAAACGACTCTCGAATCACCTTGCCGTCACGCCACTGGCGTACGGCGATCTGGTGATAACGCCGCGCACCCCAATCGCGGTGGGTGTAGTCGTAGAACCAGCGCGAGTAGGTCACGTCCTCGCCGACCGCCGTGTGGTCGACATGCGCGCCTCGGAACTCCGTGATGGCGTCAAAGAACGCGATCTCGCGCTCGCGATTGGCGTCCTTACCGACGGTTTCCGGGCCGTCGTTTTCCTGCATGACGATCGCATCGTCGTAGTAGGTCTCGAACGCCTCGAGGGCACTGCCATTGAGGATCGCGTCATTGATGGCGGCATCCAGCGCCTGCAGCGCCGTTGCGGTGTGGGTGTTCGTTGTCATGATGTGTTGCTCCTTGTTCATTCGCTTGCAGGGGTCAGGCGGTGGCCACTGCGCGCTGCGGCTCACGCTGACGCCCAAGTGCGTAGGCGCCGTCACCGAGCAGGGCTTGCACCAGCAGCGCGACGGTCAGGAATGCCGGGTACTCCCAGCCACCACCTTCGTTGCCGAACGCCCAGCCGTTGGCGCCGTGAACGAACACGATCGTGCCGATCATGACGGGCACCATGGCCACTGAGGCGATGCGCGAGTAGACGCCAACGAGCAGTGCGATGCCTGCAGCAAGTTCCATGGCGATCACGGCGTGCGCCAGGCTGCCCGGTAGACCGATGCTGGCGAAGAAGCCCGCGGTTCCTGCGGGTGTGAAGACGAAGAGTTTGAGTGATGCGTGTGCGAGCAACATGACCGCCAGCGCGATACGCAAGGCTGTTGCGGCCAGCTCGGGGTTGGTTTTCTGAGACATGAGAGACTCCTTTTCGGGTCGGATTTTGGGGGTCGGGACGCGTGCCCAACCGACGGATGACACGGTAAGGAGTTTCTTTTCAGAAATAATTAGCCAAAAATAGAAAATATTAGTTCTCATTAAGAAACAATATGAACCGACTGGAAGCTATGGCCGCCTTTGTTGCCGTCATTGACGAGGGCAGCTTCACAGCCGCAGCCGAGGCACTCGATATCTCGCGGCCCAAAGCGTCGAAGCTCATCGCCGAGCTCGAGGCGTCACTGGGCGTACGACTCCTGAACCGCACCACACGCCGCGTTGCCGCCACCGAAGCAGGCCGCGCATTTCACCTGCGGTGCCAGGACATCCTGGCGCGACTGGACGACGCCGTGTCCGAGGCCAGCCAACTGCAGGTTGCACCGCGCGGCGAACTGCGCATCAATGCCCCGCACTCGTTCAGCCGGGAACACCTGGCAGTGGCAATTGCCGCGTTCCAGGACACCTACCCCGACATCCACGTTGAGCTGGTGCTCAATGACCGTGTGGTCGACATCGTCGATGAGGGCTTCGACGTCGCCATACGAATTGCGCAGCTTCCCGACTCCACGCTTGTTGCGCGCCGGCTCGGGCCTTGTCGCCTGATGGTGTGCGCGGCACCCGATTACCTCGGGCGAGAGGGAACGCCAGAGGCACCCGAAGACCTGACCAAACACAACTGCCTGCGTTACAGCCATCTCGCCGACGCGGGCACCTGGCGGTTTCAGAGGAACGGGAAGGAGACCCGCGTGGCGACACAAGGCGACTTTCGGTCCAACTTTGGTGAGGCCGTGGTTGCGGCAGCAACCTGCGGGCGCGGCATCGCCATGGAGCCCACCTTTGTCGTGGCGCCACTTGTACTCAGTGGCGCACTCGTTCCGGTGCTCCAGGACTACGCACCGAGAACGCTCGGCATTTACGCGGTTTATCCCCGCCAACGACTGCTGCCACAAAAGGTGCGCGTGTTCATCGATTTCCTCGAAGGCCGCTTTGGACCGACACCCTATTGGGATACGGACCTCATCGACGCGGGGTATCTCGACGCCGCAGATTGAACACACCAAGGTGCTAGCATCACGTCACCCGTACACCGGAGTTCACCATGCGAATCGCAGTCGCCGTCTTTGCTTCACTGGCCAGCGCCGTAGCGGTTGCCGAGCCCATTGAGATCACCGAATGGACCGTACCCTATGAGACGTCGCGACCACGCGACCCGTTTGCTGTTAGCGCCGATTCTGTCTGGTTTGTGGGCCAGCGCGCGGGCTACCTCGCGCGGCTCGACGTTGGCGAAGGCAGCTTCGAGAAGATCGACCTCAAGGATGGGTCGGGGCCGCACAATCTCATCGTGCAATCGAATGGCGACGTCTGGTATGCAGGCAACCGGACGGCGCTCATCGGTCGCTACGAACCCGACACGGGTGCGATCGAAGAGATCCCAATGCCCGACCCCAAGGCACGTGACCCGCACACGCTGATCTTTGATGCCGACGAGTCGCACATCTTCTTCACAGTGCAAGGCGGCAACATGATGGGGCGGCTCACGCTCGCAGATCGCAAGGTCGACCTCATCGCCTCCCAGTCAACACGCGCGCGCCCTTACGGCATTAAGCTGGCACCCGACGGCAGCGTGTGGGCAACGCTCTTTGGCACGCACAAGCTCGCCCACATTGATCCCGAGACGCTCGAGCTCCAAGAAATCGAACTGCCGCGAGAGAGCGCGCGTCCGCGCCGACTCGAAGTTCTGGCTGACGGGAGCGTCTGGTACGTCGATTACGCCGACGGCATCCTGGGCCGCTACGTCCCCAATACGAGGGCGTTTACGGAGTGGCCCCTGCCGCAGGGTGACAACTCACGCCCCTATGGCATGGCCTCGGACAGCCAGGGCCGCGTCTGGATGGTCGCGACGGGTGTGCAACCCAACGTGTTCCTGGGCTTTGACCCGGCCACTGAGGCCTTTTTCAGCCAGACCGAAGTCGACTCGGGCGGCGGCACGATTCGGCACATGCACTACCACGAGCCCACAGGCAGCGTCTGGTTCGGCGCCGACGCCAACACGATCGGCCGCGCCGTCGTCGAGCCTGACCGCTAGGCCGTGACGCCACGCGTTCTGCTTACCGGCGCCGCGCTGGGCGTCGGCCTCGCCAGTCTCGCCTGGGCTTACCCCGAGGGCTCGCCCTGGGGCGCGGCGGACCCCACGGCGGACGAGCACTGTGCTTCATGTCACTGGGAGCGCCAGCCTGTCATGGCGTCGCGGGCGCTCGATCTCGACGGGCTGCCCAAGCGCATTGCGGCGGGACAGGCGTACGTGCTGACCGTGACGCTGACCGGCACCGATGCCGCAGTATCCGGGTTCCAACTCATCGCATCGGCAGAGGGCCAGCCCGCGGGGCTGTTTGAAAGCGGCGACCGCGATGTCGAGTCGGCAGCAATCGGCGCTCAGATTCGCTCCACGGCAACGCGCCCGACGACGGGCGACATGGCACGCTGGCGACTCGTGTGGCGCGCGCCTGCGAAGCTCGATGGCCCCGTGATTTTTCACGCAGCCGCCTCGGCGGCCAATGATGACGGCTCACCGTTCGGCGACCAAATCCACTACCGCGAGTTCTCGCGCGAGCCGCTTCAGCGACCCAAAAAAAAGGGGCCGCTAGCCCCGAAGGACTGAGCGGCCCCAGGAGCGCTCGGTTGAACTAGTCGTCGTTGAGGCTGCCTGCAGCGGTGACTTCGCCCAGCGCGTTCACGCCGGAGACGACGTCACTCCAGAGGAAGCCTTGCGACCAGAGGAAGCCTTGGGCGCCGATACCTTGGTCAGACCAGAGGAAGCCCAGTGCGCTGATGCCTTGGTCCGACCAGAGGTAGCCGTAGCTGCCGACTTCGTCTGACCAGAGGAAGCCCTGCGACAGCGTCTCGTCGGACCACAGGAAGCCGTAGGCACCGATGTCCTGGTCCGACCACAGGTAGCCGTCGGCCCAGATGTTGGCGTTAGACCACTCGGCACCGCCCCAGAGGACGCCCGTGTTCTGCACGGCGATCACGTCGGCATTCGTGGCGCGGACCATTTTCGGCGACAGCGCCGCGTTTGCGGGCACACCCAGATCATTCATAGCCGCTTCGATGTCGAGTACGCCGGCGCCCGTGGCAGTCGCGTCAAGCGACAGGCCGCGTGCCGTGCGCATCAGGCGCGCCTTGGCCGTGTCCGGTGTCAGGTTGCTGTGTTTCTCGTACATCTTGAGCACCGTTGCCGACACCAAGGGTGCTGCCATGCTCGTACCCGACATCGCGAGGTAGTCGTCGTCGCAACCGCTCTTGTCGCAGGACGTCACGTTCTGGCTCAACAGGCTCTTGAGAAAGGCGTTGTCAGGAATCGTCGAGACGATCTTGTTGCCGGGCGCGACGAGGTCGGGCTTGAGGATGTGATCGTTGAGCGACGGACCGCGCGAAGAATAGCTCGAGACGTAGTCGTCGCTCGTGTCGGCCGTACCGTTATCCGTCAGCGAACCGACCGTGATGACCTTGGGCGAGTTACCCGGGCTCGTGATCGTGAAGTTGCCGTCGCGACCGTAGTTGCCGGCGGCAACAACAACCGTAATGCCCTGGTCCCAAACGGCTTCGACAGCGAGGACCAGCGGGTCCGTGTCGACAGACTCTTCGACGGCCTTGCCGATCGAGAGGTTGGCGACTTTGACATTGAAGTACTGACCGTACTCCGCAAGCCAGGCCATGGCAGCGATGGCGTCACTTGTCACGCCCATGCCGTTGTTGTCGAGCACGCGCAGCGAGAGCACTTTGGCCTCCATCGCGAGACCGCGGTGCTTAATGCCTGTAGAGCTCTCGCCGTCGCCCGCGATCACGCCGGCCACCAGTGTTCCGTGGCCGTAGTTGTCGATCTTCGACGAGCTGTTGTAGTCGTCGATCTCATCGAACTCGCCATCCTCGTACTCAATCTCAGGCTGCGGATATTTGCCGCCCGTGAAATCGTACTGGCGTACACGGTTGTCCAGGTCATCGTGCTCAACAACACCCGAGTCGACGACAGCGACCGTGAGGCGCTTGGCCTGGAACGAATCGTTATGCGTGCTCGGAACGGGCGCGTTAACCGCCTGCAGGTGCACGGGCATCAGAGAACGCGCGTGAGCCAACTTCATGTCGTAGTTGGTCGACAGCGCGTTCGTGGGCTCAGCGATGAGCTTGAGCGATGCAGCCGCCGTCGACTGCACGGGCGCGTCAAGTGACACGCGGCGTACGCTGTCGCTGATGGCCAGCTCGACGAGCGCGCCGGCGGGCAGCTTCACAGCCAGCAGGCCGAGGCGGTCGAAGCGGCGCACGACCTCGCCACCCATACGACGCACGCGCTCGTTCTCGAAGAGCTCGGGCGCATCGTCGTATCGCACGATGACGGGTACCGACTCGGCACCCCCTGTGCTGGCGTGGGCGGCTACGGTCGGGCTCATCTTGGCAATCGCAACTTCAACCAGGTCGGGCGCATACCCCGTGTCAGCGGGCGCGACCGCAGCGGCTGTCTGCACAAAGCGAGCGGCGGCGAAGTCCGTGCTCGTGGCGACAGCCGGCTGGTAAGTTGCGGACGGCGCCGACGCAGCCACTGCGACGGGCACCGCCTGGTTTTCCTTCGCTGTCACCGCAAATGCGATGACGCCCGCTACGGCTAGCGCAACAGGTGTTCCTTTGGAGAGCCTCGAACGTTTCTGAATGGTCATGTCAGTGTCCTGGTGTATTCCACGCGGGCCTGCCGCGGGGAGATCGTCCCTGTATCTCGTTGAAGCGCATTCTTCAGGAGCAGCCCTTTGAGCGCCGTGTCGGTGCGCGGTGCCTACCAGGAATTTTTGTGAGCTGCGTCACATAACGTCCCGGTAAAACCACGGCGTGCTTTGGAGCTTGGCGGCCTCGGCCTGGTTGGCCCGAGAACAGCAGCTCGTATTAATCGTCGATTTATTAGTGACTTACGCGTCTGTTGGGGCCCGAAATCGGTCTCAAGCGGCTGTGATCTGCGTCACAAAGCAAAAATGACCGGTTTCACAAACAACTATCGAGCCGCCCGGCACGCCGCTATTTCGTGACGCCGTTCCGGTCGATCTCTAGACTGCTTCTGGATGCTGGAGCTCTACTTCTTTCCGTCGCCCAACGGGCAAAAAGCACTCATCTGTCTCGAGGAGCTGGGCCTGTCCTACACGCTCAAGCCCGTTGATCTCGGGAAGGGCGAGCAGTTCGATGCGACGTTCCTTGCGATCAGCCCCAACAACAAGATTCCCGCGCTTGTGGATCGCGACGCCGAAGGCGGCCCGCTGTCTCTGTTTGAGTCGGGCGCGATCCTCGAGTACCTCGCCGACAAGGCGGGCCGCCTGCTGCCCGAAGGCAGGCGCGCACGCTTTCTCACCAAGCAATGGCTCTACTGGCAAGTCGGTGGCTTCGGCCCCATGGCCGGGCAGGCACACCACTTTCGCGCCTTCGCGCCCGAAAAGGTGCCCTATGCGATCCGGCGCTATACCGATGAGATGAACCGGCTTTACGGCGTCTTCGACCAGCAGCTCCAGGGCCGCGACTACATCGCCGGTGACTACTCCATTGCCGATATCGCCTGCTGGCCCTGGGTTGTGCCACACGAGCGACAGGGGCAGTCACTCGACGACTTCCCCAACGTGAAGCGGTGGTTCGAACGCGTGTCGGCGCGGCCCGCCGTGCAGCGTGCACAGGAATTCGGCAACGAGCGCCTGCTGACGCCCGAGGAATACACCGTGTTGCTTAACCAGACGCGTGACACAGCCGCAGCCGTGCAGCGCGACGGCGACAACTGACGAGGAGGCCGTGATGGACGGACTCATACTGCACGCCTACGACGCCTCACCGTTCACACAGAAAGCGCTCAAGATGCTGGCCGTCAAGGGCACGCGCTACGGCTTCGTCGAAACGCCGATGATCGCGCCCAAACCCGAGCTCGAGGTGTTCACGGGCGGCTACCGCGGTACACCTGTGCTCCAGGACGGCGCCGACATCTATGTCGACAACGCACGCATCGCGGCGGCGCTCGACGCCCACGCGGCAGACCCGCAGCTGACGGGTGACGCCGTCGATGACGCCGCGGCCGTGCTGTGGGGCGAGCAGTTTTTTGAGGCCGGGCTGCACATGGCCATCGATGCCTTCAGCGAGGACTGGGAGCCCGCATTCACGGAGGATCGCAAGGCCGTGTTCGCGCGGCTCGACTTTGAGGCCGTGCGTGCCGAAAGCGATCAGGCTCGCGCGCTGCTGCGCGTGCACGCGACGCGCGTTGATCGCCAGCTCTCCGACGGGCGCAGTTTTCTGCGTGGCAAAGCTGTCTCCATGACGGACCTGCACGCCTGGGCGGTGTTTTGGTTTGCCCGCGCGGCGTTCCCCGAGAGTGTGAAGCTGCTTGGTGACCTCATTTGGTTGCCCGAGTGGGAAGCGCGCGTGGCGGCGTTGGGAGAAGGCATGCGTCAACCCAGCGGCGCCGATGCGGCGCAATCCCTGGCGCACGCCTGCGAACCGACGGCGGCGCTGAGTATCGACACCGAGGACCCACTGGGCTTGCACGGTGGACAGGCAGTGACGGTCGCACCGACCTTCTCCGACCGCGGTACCAGCTATGGCACGCTGGCGGGACTCGATGCAGACCAAATTGTCATCGCCGTCACCAACGAAACAGTCGGGACCGTGCATGTGCACTTTCCGCGGCTGGGCTACCGCGTCGAGCGCGCCTGAGTGCAGGGCATCGTCTGGTTGCACATCGCCACGGGCGCACTGGCTGTTTTGGCTGGCGCCTGGGCGCTCGCGAGCCGTAAAGGTGGACAACCGCATCGGCGCAGTGGGCAAGTGTTCGCAGGCGCGATGGGGCTCAGCGCGCTGACGGGCGCCGTAGTCGCTGCGCTCTTGCCCGGGCAACTCATCACCTTGCTGGCCGGGTTGCTCACGGCCTATCTCATCGCGACGGGCGTGCTGGCGGCGCGCCGACGCCAGCCTGAGAACGCCTGGCCCGAAGCCGGACTCGCCTTTGTGGGGCTCGGACTGGCCGTCGCCATGGGCGTGATGGCCGTAATGGCAGCCGGCAACGACGCCGGCACATTTCAGGGCTACCCCGTCGTGGCCTACGCGTTCCTGGGTGGCATCGCGGGCATCGGTACGGCGTTCGATCTCTGGCGCCTCGCGCGCTGGCGAAAGCCCTATGCGAGACCCACGCGGGTGTCGCAGCACCTCTGGCGCATGTGCATCGCGTTCTTCATTGCCGCGGGCTCGGCATTTACGGGACCGGGTGCGAGCGCGTTCCCGGCGGCTTTGCGCGAGTCAGGCGTGCTAGCGATTCCCGAGCCGCTGATACTGCTGCTGATGCTGTTTTGGCTGTTCCGCGTCCGGCTGCGCAGCAAGACGACTGAGACAGGCGCCTGAGGCTAGAGCGCCTTCACCATCCGAATGACGGTGTTGTCGGCACCGTTGGCGCCCTGGGTCACATAGGTTTCGACCTCCTCGTAACCGCGCGCGCTGTAGAGTGGCTGGCCGGGAATCGTCGAGCCCAGCTCGATCGTTGAGAAGCCCGCATCGCGCGCCGCTTGTTCGCCTAAGTCGAGCAACAAGGTACCGATCCCGCGACGCGTCCAATCGGGGTGCGTGTACATGGCGCGGATGCGCGCGGGCTCGGTCGCCGGGTCGCTCAGTGTGTCGTCGCGCCCTACGGTGTGGTTACCACCGTAGAGCGTCCGGCGCTTACCCCAGCCGCCGCAACCCACAAGCACAGGCGGCTCGTCACGAGACTCAATCAGAAAGTAGGTGCCGTCGTCGATGAGCGTCTGATCGACACCCATGGTTTCCTTGGCCGCCTCGATCTCGTCTTCGGAGAGAAAGTCGGCCATGTTCACCTCGATCGAGGCACGCATGAGCGCGATGATCGCGGGTACGTCGTCATCGCCCGCGATGCGGTGCGTGAAGTCATCGGCCCCGCTCACGTTGCGCCCGCTATTTCTCGCCCGTGATGTAGCGCTCGAGTTCGGCCTCGAAGTGGCGCACGCGCTGTTCCTGGTCGCCGTACAACGAACCCTTGAATGCGCGTGAGCGCACACCCTTTTGCACGACGGGCAAAAGCTCCGCGTCCTGATCGAGCACTTCGCCAAGTTCGGGCAACTCGCCGAGCGGAACATGAATGACTTCGGGTCGTGTGTCTCCGGAGACGTCCGTGCCCTCGGGCAAACCCATCCAGAGCGGCACCTTCCAGTCCGGGTTATCGACAGGCCGGTAAAGAATCATGGTCTCGTAGTAGAAGAGCTCGGGGTCATCGCCGTCCGGGATGAAGCGCATGATGAATACGCCCTCGGGATGCATCCCCATCTGCACGTTGGGGAACAGCCCTGTGGCCCAACTGTCCGTGAGCTGACCGTCGGTGAACTTCTCGTAGTGCTCGAGCCCCATCTCTCTGGCGCGCTTGCGTTTGGCCTGTTGCACGGCCTCACGCACCTCGCTTGCGGTACCGCTGAAGGTCGCCGGGTCGATACCCACTTCAGCCATCATCGCGGCCTGGTAGGGGTCAACAGAGTCCTGGTCTTCGACGCGGTGCGACTTCGTGCATATCGGCACGATCATGCGTGACGCGCCGTTGGCGTAGAGGTCGTTCTGCGAGAAATCCTCCATCACGCCCTGCGTCTGCGGATGCACGTAAGGCAGGTGGTAGGTCTCGTAGAAGGCGTCGACACCGAGCTTCCAGTTCGCCTTCCACGCGCTGCGCACGTGGTGGACCACCTTCATCTCTTCGACCTTGTACTGCTCGATGTAGCCCTCGGGCAGGCCCAGATACTCGCGCAGGGGCGGCGCGTTGCCATCCATGTTGATAAAGATGATGCCGCCCACGCTGTCGCAGGCGGCCTCGGTAAGGCCCGGCCGGTGCGCGATGAGCTTGGGGTCGAACGTGTGTTCGTCAGTGATGTGTTCGAGCTGGCCGTCGATGCCGAAGCGCCAGCCGTGGAACGGGCAGCTGAAGCTCGCGGCCGCGCCACGCTCGTTCATGCAGACGCGGTTACCGCGGTGCGGGCAGACGTTGTAGAACGCCTTGATCGAGTCGTCTTCCTGGCGAACGATGATGAACTGCTCACGGCCGACTTCGAATGTGAAGTAGTCGCCGTCGTAGGGGATGTCCGAGGTGACACCAGCCAGCAGCCAGACGCGCGGCCAGAGCTTTTCCATCTCCTGTTCCATGAACTCGCGCGAGTGGTAGCGCGCGGGGTCGTAGACCTCGAGCCCGTTGTCGACGTCGGGTTGCTTGGCCTCCAGTGAATCGGCAGGCGCGCCGAGGTCCATGGGCCACTTGGGCTGATAGCCAACGCTCATCTGTCTTCCCCCAGGTGCGTGTGAAGCCCATCGATACTAGCAATGCGTCAAGCGCGAAAACAAGCAGGGCTGACGGTTTTTCGACGGGGATTAGTCGGGCAGGATGGCAAACACCTTGCCGTCCTCGACCGTGGTCGCGTAGGCGCAGATGGGCTCGGTAGCAGGCGCGCCCAGCGGGCTGCCGTCGCGCAGGTCGAAAGGCGCCGAGTGCAGCGGGCAAAAGATCTTGTGCCCGCGCAGCTTGCCGCCCGTGAGCCGCGCCTGAGCGTGCGAGCACTGGTTTTCCACCACGTAGAAATCCTCGCCGGAATGGCAGACGAGCAGCTTGTGTTCCCCAACGGTGACGGGCCGTGTCTTGCCCGACACGACCTCGCTGGCGTCGATAATGAATTGCTTGGCCAAGGGCTTACCTCCGTTGGCGCACAGGGATACCACCCCGCTCCGAAAAAAGAAACAGCCCTGACTGTTTTTTTTCTGGGGGCGCCGGTATGCTCTGGGGCTTGCCACACGGGGGAGTGCCATGGCGATCATTTCGTTCCTCTCGCGGATGAAGATCCATCCCGAGAAACGGGAGCAGTTCATCGACTGCTGCACGCAGCTCACGGAGAAGGTCCTGGCGCACGAGCCCGAGTGCCTCTACTTCCGCTTCTACAAGCTGCGCGACGAAGCGAATGGCTACGCCGTCTTCGAGAGCTTCCTGACTGAGGCCGCCGAAGAGGCCCATATGAAGACGCCCTACTTTGAAGCCATCGTGCCGGGCCTTGTCGAGTGCCTCGACGGGCCCTACGAGCGCGAGTACCTAGACCCGCTCAATTCCTGAGCCGGCGACCGAGATGTCCAGCGCCCTGACCCGCGACAACCGCATCCGCGTCACCACGCTCGGCGACCTGTTGCTGGCCGCCGCCGACGAGCACGCCGACTCCCCGGCCATCGTCTTCCCCGATTTTCGCCAGACCTACGGTGAGCTGGCCGCCGCGGCCATGCGTTGCGCGCAGCGCTTCATCGCACTGGGAGTGAAACGTGGCGAGCACGTGGGCGTTTTGCTGCCGACCTGCCACGAGTTCGCAGAGCTGTTTTTCGGTGTGGCGCTTGCCGGTGGTGTGCCCGTGCCGGTCAATGCACGTTACCAGGCGCACGAGCTCGCCTACGTCATCGAGAACGGCGACCTCGTGTGCCTTGTGACGACCGATAAGATCGCCGAGCAGGTCGACTTTGTGGAGCGCATGACGCGCGGGTTGCCCGAGATTGCCGAGGCCGCCGACGGTGCGAATCTGTCTTTAAAGGCCGCGCCCAAGTTGCGCAGCCTCGTGTTACTCGGCGAGAGCACGCCACCAGGCTTCTTGCCACAGGACCAGTTCTTGGCACTCGCCGACACCGTCAGTGAAGACACCGTGCACGAGCGGCGCATGAAAGTCAGCGTGCGCGACCCGGGCCTTATGCTCTACACCTCGGGCACGACAGCCAACCCCAAGGGCGCTGTCATCAGTCACGAGGCCATGGTGCGCAACTCAATTGCACTGGGCCGCCAACGCTACCAGCTCACTGCCGAAGACCGGTTTTGGTCGCCGCTGCCGACGTTCCACATCGCGGCGATCCTGCCCATTGTCGCCTCGTTCGATGTCGGCGCGGCCTACCTGACCATGGCGCACTTTGACGCGGGCGTGGCGCTCAAGATGCTCGAGGAAGAACGTGCGTCGGTCACTTACCCCTGCTTCATCACAATCATGTCCGACCTCATCAACCACCCGGACTTCGAGAAGACGGACCTGTCTGCCGTACGATTGATGAACTCCAACTTTGCCGTGCAGCCGCCGGGCATTGCCGAAGCGATGCAGAAGGCCATGCCCAACACGGTCCAGGTTGGCACCTTCGGCATGACGGAAACTGCGGGCACAGTCTGCACGAGTGAGCTCGATGCACCGCTCGACCGCCGCATCTCGCGGCTGGGCACGCCCCTGCCCGGCATGGAGGTCCGCATCGTCGACGCCGACACGGGCGAGGACCTGCCCAACGGCGAGCGCGGCGAGATTCTCGTGCGCGGCTACAGCCTCTTCGAGTACTACTACAAAGACCCCGAGAAGACGGCCGAGGCGCTCGACAGCGACGGCTGGTACCACACGGGTGACGTAGGCTCACTCGACGACGACGGCTCGATCATGTTCTACGGCCGCACCAAGGACATGCTCAAGGTCGGCGGCGAGAACGTAGCTGCCGCTGAGATCGAGAGTTTCCTCGCACGCCACGACGCCGTAAAGATGGCGCAGGTCGTCGGTGTCCCCGACGCTCGACTTGGCGAGGTCGCTGCCGCCTTCATCGAGCTCAAGCCCGGCGTCAGCGTCGAAGGCCAGGAGCTCATGGACTTCTGCAAAGGCGAGATCGCGAGCTTCAAGGTGCCGCGCTACGTACGCTTCGTCACCGAGTGGCCCATGTCCACGAGCAAGATCCAAAAATTCAAACTCAAAGACCAGCTCACCCGAGAACTGGAGGCCGCATCATGATGTCTTTTGTCGCCACCCTGAACGTGAAAGCCGACCGCATTGCAGAATTCGAGGCACTGCAAACCAAGCTCACGAACCTGGCCTACGAACACGAGCCCGACCTCGTGTCCTACCACGTCCTCAGGCAGCAGGAAGCCGACAACGTCTATGTCGTCTACGGCGCGTTCAAGGACAAGGCCGCGTTTGACCACCACATGGGTATCGACTTCCATGACGAGCTCGTGCCGCCTATCTTGGATTGCGTCGAGGGTGAGATGGACCTTAAGCTCTTTGACGGTGTAGCGCCCTAAGCGCCCACTGTCGCGATGAGGCCCGCGCAACCGGGCCTACTCGTCATTGATAGCCCGCAAAGCGGGCGCAGCAATCTCAAAACGAGGACCCCCCAATGCGACGCATCGCAGCCAGCCTGTGCCTGTTGTTCCCATCCCTGTCGTTTGCCGACGGCTTCACGGCAAGCTGTTTGCCTGAGACACACAAGAAGTACGCCAGCACGACCACCACGAGCTACGAAGAAGTTGGCTCAGCATGGAACGATATCCTCAAGGAAGGCACACGGGTGCCCAAGTCCGAGATCAAAGACGCATTTTCATTCGACGGGGACAATGTCGCGCTGCCCGACTTCATGATGCAGCTCGAACCTGCACCGGTGGTCGAACTGCTCCACAACAACGCGCACAGCCTCATGTTTACGGTGACACTCAGGCGCCCCGATGATGGCGTGAATTTCAACATGACGCTGACGACCTATGTGCTGCACAAGGGCAACGGAAAACTCATCGTCACCTCGACCTCCACATACAGTATCGATCCGTTGGACCGCTACATCGCCAATGGTGCCATCAAGACGTTTGACTGCGAGTTGAAGCCGCTAGGCTAGGCGCATCGAGATCCTGGAAATTGGCAGGGTATCTGTAACCAAACTTCTGTCGTAGCGCTATAAGCATAGGAACCCGTTGTTATGGCGCGGCCTGACCGCCGCTCGTACGAGGTACCCCCAATGCGAATAGCCAAGACACTCAACTCAACCGTCAAGTTGATGCCCGCCGCCGCGTGTTTACTGATCGCTCTCTGGAGCTGCTCTGGCGCGCTCTCCGCCACGAAGCGTGATGCGAAGGCAGCACGTCCCTGCCCAGTCTGCCCAGAGATGGTACGGATCGAGGGCGGTACGTTTCTGCTCGGCTCGCCCGCCGACGAACCCGGCCATATCAAGGACGAGGGCCCCCAGCAACGGATCACCGTCGCGCCGTTTGCGGTGTCGCGATTCGAAATCACGGTCGCCGAGTACGCAGCCTTCGTTGACGCAACGGGTTACGACGCTGACGCACGCTGCCTCACCATGGCCGAGAACGGCTCCTGGAACTTCAATCCCGAAGCGTCCTGGCGTAACCCCGGCTTCACGCAGGGCGGAGACCATCCCGTGGTCTGCGTTACGTGGGCTGATGCCAATGCCTACGTCGTCTGGCTGAACAGCGAGTCGACCGACCCCAGATATAGACTGCTGTCAGAGAGTGAATGGGAGTACGCCGCACGAGGTGGCAGTTCCAGCCCGTATTGGTGGGGCGATGTTGAGGACGAGTTCTGCCGTCACACCAACGGTGCCGATGTCACGGCACGAGCGGCCTACCCTGGATGGCCTCGCACCGGCAATTGCGATGACGGCTTTCTCTACACCGCACCCGTCGGACATTTTGAAAGCCCGAATGGCTTTGGCGTAGAAGACATGGTCGGCAACGTCTGGGAATGGGTCGCAGACTGCTATGCCGACAACTACAGCTCGCACCCCAAGAACGGCCAACCAATCATAAGCGAGGACTGCGAGAAGGGCGTGTTCCGCGGCGGCGCCTGGGGCGACCATGGGTCTTTCTATCTGCGGACGGCCTACCGCGGTGCCTGGGATCGGTCGATGTCGTTCTCGAACATCGGCTTTCGTGTGGCGATGTCGGGAAGCGGCGTCAAGTGATGCCATTTGTCATTGCGAGCCCGCAACGCGGGCGCGGCAATCTCCAAACGCCCTCGCACGGCCGATGAGATCGCCGCGTCGCTTCGCGACTCGCGATGACGACAGGTAGGCGGGGCGCCGCTAGTCCGCTATCGGGGGGTTCTGGCGCGCCAACAGATCAAACCGCCGACTGAGCTTCCAGACCTCGATGTCGTCGCAGCCTTTGTCCGCAACAATCGCATCGACCTCAGCGCGCGCCTCAGCTTCGACCTTGGCCAGTGCTGCGGCCACCTCAGCCTCGGTGCCCGTCTCAAGCAGCGTGTCGCGGGCGCGTTGTTTGGCGTAGGCCACGTTTCGCTCAAAGCGCGCAGCATTCTCTGACTTGTCGATACTGCAGACGCGAATGGCATAGGCCGCACCCACGTGCTGGCCGTAGATAAAGTCACGCTCCAGGCGATAGCTGCTCTTTGACACAGCCCAGACTTCGAATCCGACGTACGCGGCGACGAACAACAGAAAAGCAAAAGTCCCAGGTTTCACGGCGCGACCTGCCTCGGGGGAGATTACGAGTTCGCCACCATTATCGATGAGCGTCGGTCGCAAAACACGCAAAAAAAAACGCGGCGCCACGCTGCAAGTGCCGGGCGCCGCGCGTCAACCGTCTGTCAATCTCAATCAGTCACGGGCGACCGGCGAGTAACCCGGCGGCAGCTCAAACAACCAGGGCGCGAGATCGACGTTGAATGCGAACGTGGTCCGCATCTGCAGCCCACCGGGCAAGAGCCCCTCAAGCAGCAGTGGCTGGTTATCGAGGGCGTCGCTCCAGAGCGTCAAGTCGATACCGTCGATCTGAAGCCGGTGGCCCAGCGCTTCACGTCCTTCAATCAATCGGGTCGTCTCAAGCAGTACCGCTTCGCCCTGGAATGTACTCAGCTCGTCGAGCCAATTCATACTCTCGCGCGGATTGTCGATCCCTTCGATGGGCAACTGCATGTACCGCTGGTCGGGCAACAGCGTTGTGAACGTACCTGCCGACGCATTGAGGATTTGCGTGACGCCCTGCTGTTCAATGCGCGCGTTGCCATCGGCTGATGCACGAGCCCGAACATCAACAATGACATCCGTGCCCGTGGTGATTTCGGTCCGCACGTCGACGGTGTTGTAGCTCGAGAACCAAGCCTGGACCTGAGCGAAAGCCGTCCCACCACCGCCAGGCACGAGAAAGGGCACGGTCAGCGACAGACCGGTAATCAGGACGGCCAGCGTCGCGAATCGCGGAATCCAGCCGGTGCTTCGCGGTGTCTCGGCCTCGGGCAATTGGGCCCGCAGTCGCTCGGCGGCCGCACTCAGCTCAGGATTGTCAGCCGCAGCCCGGGCAGGCTCGATGAAAGTGGTCAGAAACTGCTCGTCGTTGGGGTTCATTGTGTCGTTCATCTTAGTTGCCCTCGTGTTCGAGTTGCAGTCGCGCGCGCAGGTCGCGGCTCAGGCGTTGGCGCACCCGGTGGAGCGCGACGCCGACGGCGTTCTCGGTCATATCCAATTGCCGACCGATGTCTGCCTGACTCAGGTCGGCGAAGTAGTACAGGCTGAAGAGCGTAGCCTCGCGCTCCGAGAGCGTTGCGATGGCGTCACGCAATGCTGTCGCGCGTTCGCCGGCCTCGAGCTCGGTTTCGGGCGTGGCAGCATCCGCAAGCTCGTCGGTCTCAGTCGTGGGTCGCTGGCGCCGCAGCCGGTCGATGGCGCCGTTTACGGCGAGGGTCTTCAGATATGCAGGCCAGTTCCGCACATCCACCGGCGGCGAACGCAGCAGGCGCTCTGCAATATCCTGTGCAATGTCCTCAGCCTCGTGCAGCGAGCCCACCACACGGATGGCGCTGGCGAGCACAATGCCCGTGTGGGCCCGCAAGGCCGCGATCAGTTCGTCCCGCCGCGCACGACGGGTCTGTCCCCAGCGCGGTAAGCGGTCGGTAAGTCGGGCCATAGGTGGGTCTCCCGGAGTGTTCATGTCTGCTCCTGTTGCTGTCGGTTCGACAACAGGACGCATGAGCGCCGGGAATCTTACAGGGTGGCGGCTTTTTTTCGGCGGATCACCGCTCCGCGCCGCAGGCGTTGAAAATGAACTCGTCTGCCACCCTGTCGGCCCAAACGGGATTGAGCGCCCGAAACCGGCAGGCGTAGGCCTGCGCAAGCTTCTGGCGACCCGCCGCGCGTGACAGGCGCGCCGCACGCAGTTGGGCGCGGTCCCAGTCCGGTGCGAGTCGCGCAGCCTTCTCTATCAGTAAGCGCGACGACTCAGAAGACGGTGACCGCGCCGCGCGATTCAATAGCTGCCGAGCAAGCCCGGCATCGTAGATCGTTCGCAGCTCATCGACAGCCGTGCCCTGGGCGAAGTCGACTCGGATATCGGTATCGGAGGGCCAACCGTCCTCGGTCGCGACGCGCAGCGCAGCGGACAAGACACCGATGGACTGGCCGCCGGCCTCTTGGCCTGCCGCCAGAGCATTGAGCAATCGTTCTGCAAGCGGCCCCTTGCTGCCTTCGAACGACCGCAGCATCGCCTCAAGCACAGCTTCAGAAGTCAGCCCGTTGCCTTGAACCGAAACCCAATCGCCCATCAGTGCGCCAGCATACGCGCCCGCCTCTTCACCGGTGTGCGCCGCCGCCCCGCCCAGCGCGGAAACCACTGCCACCTGCCGAAACTCAGAACCCATGCCATCGTCACATTCGGCGTCACGCGCCAGGGCCTTGGCAAGCGCCTCATCGGCGTTGTCACCCTCGTCGAGCGCCGCGAGCGCTATCGGCGCGTGACAGGCGTTCGTCTCAAGCTGGGACACGCCAGCGCCTACGCCGTAACGGGCGAACGGTACGCTGTTGCCCACGGACAGGTTGTGGGTCGCCACGGCGACCCCGCAGACGCCGGTTTGCGGCTCACAGACGACAATGGAGAAGGTCGCGCGGGCGGTGCCCGCCAACGCAAGCGCCGCGAACAAGAACGCATGTCGTAGACCGAAGGTCATCTCGCTGTCCCTCCCCGTTGTTCTGTCTCGCTATAGGACGCGTGATCCTCGACGGTGGTTTACCGGGCTCAGGGCTCTCACGCGAGCCACAGCTGTAACCAGGCCCATCTGCGCGGGAACCACTCTAGGGCCTGCGCAGTCCGAAATAGAGTAGCCTGTGGGCAGTCTCACGCCAGCCGTAATTCGCCCGTGGTGAACCGATCGAGATTAAGGAACTGACATGCATCGTCCGACCCACCGCCGACTGATTGTGCCCGCCCTGGCCGCCGTGCTGCTTTCCGCTTGCGCCGCTCACCCCGACCCCATCATCGACGAGCGCGGCGTCAACATGGCGCAGTACGAAAAAGACCTGGCTGACTGCAAGTCCTACGCCGAGAACATCAACGTCGCGGAAGGCACGGCCAAAGGCGGCGCGGTTGGCGCTGTTGTGGGTGCCGCCGCCGGCGCGATTGGTGGCGATGCAGGTCGCGGCGCTGGCTATGGTGGACTCGCAGGCGCGACGCGTTCGGGTCTCGACAACAAGCGCGAGCAGGAAGCTGTCGTGAAACGCTGTGTCCGCGGGCGCGGCTACAAGGTCCTCAACTAGCGCCGTCAGTTCGGCAATGCGGCGGCCAGTCCGTTGAGATAGGTCGGGAACCGATGGATATCGTTGTGCCCCGCGCCCTCGATCACGAGTAACTCCGCAGGCGCCTGCGCGCGCTCGAGCAACGTCTCGCTGTGCGAAAGCGGGATGAACCAGTCACGGTCTCCATGCACCAGCAGCACGGGCGCATTCACCTCGGCAATGTGCGCGTCGTTCGCGAACGGGTAGCGCAGGATTTGCGAAGGCACAAACGGATAGCGCGACTGCGCCATCGACAACATGCTCTGAAACGGCGAGACGAGCACAAGCAGGTCGGGCTCAACTTCGGTCGCCAAGCGCGTCGCAAATGCCGCACCCAGTGACCTGCCGTAGAGCACGATGGGTTTGCCCTCGTACTGCGGCGCGATGACATCCCAAGCCGCACGCACGTCCGCGTGCAGCTGCGCCTCGCTCTCGATGTCGCCCGTCGTCTTTCCCGAACCGCGGTAGTCGAACATGAACATGTCGTAGTTCACCGTGCGGTAGAACTCGACGCCCGTGGTCCAGGACTGCAGGTTGCCGCTGTTGCCGCGCAGGAAGAACACGAGGCCGCGCGGGTTTTCCTGTTTGAAGTGCAGACCATTGAGCGTCGCGCCGTTGGACTCAATGGAGAGCTCTTCATAGGGCAACGCGGTCTGGAACTCGTGGTCGGCCGGCAACAGGTGGCCGTTGAAAATCAACGACTCCTGCGCGCCGTAGAGATAACCGACAAAGCCCAGGTACCCCAGCGCGATCGCCGTAAGCGCGCCCAGCAACGATTTGCGAATAAAGCCTGCCACCAGACTTGCTCCGTGATTCCGGGGCAACACCCCTGTACTCATTACGACCCGCACAAACGGGCCAATGTTTCGCGACGGGCCGCCTAGACCGTTTCCCAGAGCCCGATGATCTGGCCCTCGGGCGCCGCAATCCAGGCGAATCGACCCTGCTCAGGCAACGCAATGGGCTCCACGAGCACCTTGCCGCCCAGCGCGCCCGCCTTCTCAAGCGCGGGCTCCAGTGCGTCGACTTTGACGTACACAGTCACATAGTGCCCCCACTCGGCGCCGAGTCCCACGAGATGCCCTGTGGGCCCGTTCGGGTCGCCGGTGTTGATGGGAAAGCCCTGGTCGGCACCACCGATGTCCCAGTCGAACATGCCATCGAAGAAGCTGCGTGTCGTTTCGGTATCCGTGCAACCGATCTCAAAGTGAATGACGGGATTGCTGGCCATTGGAGTTCTCCTTACAGCGCAAACACGCGCTGTGCATTGCCGCCCAGAAACGCGGCGCGGGTGTCGTCTTCGAGGTTAAGCGCATCGAGGCCGGCGAGCGCCTTGTCGGGCAAAATCATCGGGTAGTTGGTGCCGAACAAGACTTTGTGCCGGCCGTGGGCACGCAGGTAATCGACAAGCGCCTGCGGGTAGCGCGCGACTGTGTAGGCCGAGGTGTCGATGTAGACGTTCTCGTGTTTGGTTGCGACCGCGATGGCCTCGTCAGTCCAGGGATAGCCGATGTGGCCGCCGACAATCACGAGCTCGGGAAAGTCGAGTGCGACCTGGTCGAGGTAGATTGGGCGGCCGACTTCCGAGGGCATGAGCGGACCCGTGTGGCCGATCTGTGTGCAGAATGGGACACCCGCGTCGCAACACGCGGTGTAGATCGGATAGAAGCGTCGATCCGTCGGCGGCAATTCGCAAAGCCAGGGCAACACGCGGATGGCCTTGAAGCCGAGCTCATCGACGCAACGGCGGATCTCTCGGACCGCCTGCATAGGCTTCGAAATATCGACGGAGCCGACGCCAACGAGACGGTCCGGGTACTGGGCAACGAACGCCGCGACTTCATCGTTGGTGATGAGGTCCTGGTGTGGCGCCTGCCAGGCACAGATAAGCGCTTTGTCCACGCCGCCCGCGTCCATGGCGGCGATCGTTGCCGCCACGGGTGGCGCCGCGCTGGGCGCTTCGGTCTTCGTCCAGCGCCGCAGCGACTCGAAGATCGGGCTTTGCGCGTGCCGCAGCGTGGGGTGCTGTGCCCAGGCGTCGATGATCATTGTTGGGTCCGTGGTTCTAGTCTGGGCACATCATAGCGTTGGGAGATTGCCGCGGGGCCTTTGGCCCCTCGCAATGACGGGGTTTCCGGCGTCGGCCCCTCGCAATGACCGCTATTGTGTCATCGCGAGCCGCGAAGCGGCGCGGCGATCTCCCAACGTCGCACCAGGACCCACTACATACGATTCCCCTGGGTCCGGTAAGCTCCGCACATGACCGAGGCCAGCATGCACACCTGTGTCAGCTGTGGTGCCCAGTTCCAAGGCAACTACTGCCCCGAATGTGGCGAGCGACGCATTACCGACTCGGACCGCACGGTGCTCGCGTTCCTGCGCCGTGCGTTTGAAGAAGTCACCGACGTCGACTCGCGGTTGTTGCGCACATTCAAAGAACTGGTGTTTCGCCCCGGTGCATTGACCCGCGCATTCTCAGAAGGGCGACGCAAACCGTTCCTTGGGCCCGTGCAGCTGTTCCTGCTGGCCAACCTCGCCTATTTCCTGATCCAGCCGCTGTCGTCGTACTCGGGCTACAACACCCCACTGGACTCACAGCTTTCGCGGCAGGTGTATTCGGACAAACTGCCCGTCGCCGACTGGGTGGCTGCAGCCACAGCGGGCGCTGAGGTCGACGCCAGCACTTTCGAAGTCGTCTACAACAATCAAAGCGAGCTGCTCGCCCGTTCGCTCGTCGTCATCATGGTGCCGATCCTGGCACTGTGGCTGGCCTTGGTCGCCGTGGGTCGTGGCAAACCCTTCGTGGACCATGTGGTATTCGCGCTGCACTTCTACGCGTTCGACCTCATCGTGCTGCACTGCGTCGTGCTTATGGTGTGGCCTCACATCGTGGTCGCTGCCGCAACGGGAATACAGGCGCTCATCGGCACACCGTACTGGCTGAACCCGGTTGCCAACTTCCTGGTTGAGGGTGGCGCAAGTCTCCTGATCACTGTGCCGTATCTGTTCTTCGCCTACCGGCGCTTCTACGGCATGGGGACGCTCATCGCGATGACCTTCGCAATCGTCAGTCTGTTTGCGTTGCAGCTGACCACGGTGACCTACCGACTGTTACTGTTGCTCGTATCTCTCGCCACTGTTTAGGTCAGTATCACGAAGCCTCCCAATTCGTATCGGAAAGACCATTCGGTATCTCGTTGTCGTTTCGAGAACACGGTAGAATTAGCGGGTTCGTAGTTGCCATTGGAATGCTATGAAGCCACCTGTGACGCGACGTGCTCTCGCCGCCGTATGCACCCTGCTTCTGATGCTTGTCCCACCGCGGGCGATCGCAGAAGTCTCACCGGAACTTCTCGCGGAACTCGACCGGGCGTTCAACGAACTCAACTCCCCACCCGACAAGCGACCTGAGCTTGTTTCCCGTGTCGACGCCGCACTCGGCGCGCTGGGAACTCCGGATAATCCTGTCTGGATAAGAACCCGCATCGTCGAGGCCGTTGCCAACATGCGCCTCAACCAGATCGCGCTCGCACTGGAGCAGATCCAGAGCCTGTGTCCGCGAATCGATCCTGATGGCTTCCCCTCACTGGCGTTCAGATGCCGTTCGCTAGATGCCGCATTGACCTTTCTCAACGGAGACCGAGAGCGCGCTGTTCGCACCTATGAGGCTCTGCTGGCCGCGCCGTCGCGCGACGTGCCCGCGGGCCTGCTGAATCGCGCGCGCGTTAACTACGGGCTGATCCTTAACAACCTCGGTCGCTCTGACGCGGCGGCGGATATCTTTGAGTCGGCTATGACCGAGGCGCTCGCAGAAACCGATGACATTACGGCGCTGCATGCGGGTAACAACCTAACCGTCATTCTCATAGACCAGGGCAACTACGCGTCGGCGCGACAGACGCTGGAACGGCTCCGGCCAATCATGGCCCGACATCCCAACGTGCTCATGACCGATTCGCTGCTGCTCCATGACTTCGAGCTGTGTCGAATTGAAGGCAAGCTTGATCTGGCCATTGACGGATTGACGGCCTACATCAACCGACCGAATCCAGCGCCGCCACTGTTGCTGGGGTCTGCACACAAGTTTTTGGCAGATGCACTCCGTGAAAGCGGTGATTTAGCGGCGTCCCTAGAGAACGCAGAGCAGAGCGTGAGATTGTTGCAAGGCCGCATTAACGAGGCGACGGAGGCCCGCCTGTCTGTGGCGCAAACGCTGATGGCGCTCGGTGACTACGACCGTGTCTTGAACACGATTGGCGCTATCAACCTCGAGCAGGAGCAGGTGCCCCGTCGACGCATCGATGCGCTACGCCTGGAGCTCGAGGCAAAGTTGCGCTTGTCCGGTCGGGGCGACGACGCCGAGCTGCTGAGCGCGATCGCCGAGGCTAATGAGGCGCACTACGACGTTGTGTCCTCGAGTCGATCGGCCTATTTCAATGCCCGGCTGGCGGCGGCCAACAGCAGCATGGAGCTGCAACGGGTGGAGGCCGAGGCACGCGAGGCACTGGCCCGCAGCGAAGCCGAGTGGGAGAAGCGCAAGCTGGGCATTCTGCTGCTGTTCGCGACAATCATCGGCGCCATGGCGCTGATGTGGCTGACCTCACGTCGTCGCGCCACTCAGGAACTGATGGCGCAGAAGGAGGCGCAAAACGAGGCGCTAGAGCGGCTCGTCAGCGAGAAAACGCGGGAATTGGAACAAAACCTCCGCGCACAGGCCGAGATGAGCAAGGCGCTCGATAAAAATCGACGCGCCGAAGCCATTGCGCGCATCGCTGGCAATGTCGCACATGACTTTAACAACCTACTTCAGGTCGTCGCCAGCGCTCATGAGGTCTTGGCGGATGGTGACGCCCGAACGGGCGATCGCGCACGTGCTCTCGACGCGGCCGGACATTCTGTATCGCATGGCTCGACCATCATTCGCCAGCTACTCGCCTTCTCCAGCCAACAGGAAATGACACCGCGCGCTGTTCGCGTCGGTCATTATCTCGAAGCTAACGAGGCGTTACTAATGTCATCGGTGGCCGAACGGGTCACGTTGCACATCGAGGACCGCACTGATGGCGCCGCTTTGCTCGTAGACCCCGCGCTGCTGACCACAGCGATCCTTAATCTGCTCAGCAATGCCTGCCACGCCATGCCCGAAGGCGGTCATGCAAACATCGTGTCACGCAATCGTGAACTCAGTGCCGATGACTCGCATGGGTTTGGCGACCTTCAGCACGGTGAGTACGTCGAGATCAGCATTGCCGATACAGGTATCGGTATGACCCGCAACCAGGTGCAACGCGCCATGGAGCCGTTCTTCTCCACCCGAGACAACCAGATGGGCACAGGGCTGGGTTTGAGTTCTGTCTACGGCTTCGTCCGCCAAAGCGGTGGAGACCTGCGCATCCAAAGCCAGTCTGGCGAAGGGACTCTTGTGCAAATGCTATTGCCGCGTACGCACGAGACGCCGCAGGACGAGTTTTCGGCGCCCACCGTGGCAGAGGCCGCCGCGCCGAGTATTCATGGCCGCAGGCTCTTGCTCGTCGAAGACGATGACGGTGTTGCCGAAATGGTGATGACGGTGTTGGCGCGGCTTGGCCTGGATACCGTTCGCGTTGACTCGGGTGACGCAGCTCAATTGCACCTGTCGCAGGATGCGCGATTCGAATTTGTGCTGACCGACGTCAGTATGCCCGGCGCGTTGAATGGGCCGCGTCTTGCGGACTGGATTTCGGAGCGCCTGCCTCATATCGACGTGGTGCTGATGACAGGCTACCAGGACATCGTCTCGTCGGACTCGCCCTACCGGCTCATTCGCAAGCCATTCACAACAGAGGGCCTACGAGAGGTCCTCACTGGGACACACGCAGCGAGTCGGGACTCGAATACGGGCGTCAGGTGGCCCAGCGCCGGCGCATCGCGGCCGCCATAACGGCACACCACAGCACGGCGAAGAAGAGCAGGCTCACAGCCCCACCTCCAGATCCAAGACTGCCCGTCGGCGGTGGCGCTGCGGCCGCCCCGACAATCGTGAGGTTGCCGGGGTCGAAGGCCAGGCTGGTGACGTATTCCTCACCGAAACCCACTTCGACCAACGGGACCTCCTGAACGACGTTGTTGGAATTTTGTATCAGCCCCGTGCCATCGGCGTTGAGCTGGAACAGCGCGGGGTGAAAACGGCCATTGCCGATTTCGCGGCCATTAAAGGTGAACACGAGCGAGCCGCCGACGAGCTCAGCAACCTGCAGGCCGTCGCTGAGTACGGCCGTGTCAGCCACCTCGAAGATGAGCAGGCTGCCTTGGGCATAAAAGTCGGCGCCATCGATTTCGCGTAGCAACGCAAAGCTCGGGAAACCCGAGGGTGTGCCCGACGCGAGATCGCCCGCCACGCTGTAGGTGACCGAGACGAGCTGTGGGTTGTTGTAGGCACCAGGCGCAAGGTTGCCCTCGACGACCACCTCGATGTCGAAGGTGGTGACGTCACTGAAGACCGGTGTGGCAACAAAATCGTTGCTCGAGATCGACAGCGTGAAGTTTTGTGCGTGCGCATTGGCCGTCAGGGCCAGGGCACAAAGCAATAACCATCGTTGCAAAACGAGCGGGCTCTTATAACGAACGGCAACCGTTCAATGGCCCGAATATAGCGCTTTTTTTCGGTGCGGTCTGCCGCGAAAACGCAACAACTGTCGGGGTCTGGCGACAGGCTCGATTCGCAGTCAACGCGAGGGAGCGCACGCCCCACCGTCATCGCGAGGGAGCGGAGCGACCGCGGCGATCTTTCAGAAACTGCGCGGGCGTCGGGAGATTGCCGCGCCCGCTACACAGGCCGCAATGACGGTGGCGCGCTAGAACATGTAACGCGCGCCAATAATGGCCGTCCGAGCCTTGTTGGGACGTGCCCCGTATGGGGTGCGGCCCACAATGTCGAAGTCGTCGCTCAGGTTTTCCACCGTAGCGGTCAAGGTCAGCGCGTCGGACCAGCGGTACAGGAACGACAGATCGGTAATCACGCTCGACTCAATTTCTTCGAATGGGCCGCAGCTCGCGCGCGCACAGGAATCGCCGATGAAGTTGACCGACAGGTAGCTGCTCCAACGTTCCGCCTCAACACCTGCACTGAGCAAACCCTGGCTTTCAGGTACGTAGGGCAGCGGATCGCCGGCCTGCACGGCACCGAAGAAGTCCGTGTTGGCGATATCGCTGTCGAACTCGGCGTCGATCGCGGTGAAGGTCAGCTGCAGCGGAAAGCGCAGGCCATTGTTCGCTGCAATCTCGTGCGACACCGAAACTTCGATACCGGCCACCGTTGCCGCATCACCATTGAACGCGTCACCGACCTCGCAATCAGCCCCAGACGACGCCGTGCAGGTCCCCACCAGGTTGTCGTAGTCGGTCAGGAACAGGCCGATGTCCGCTTGCGTGGCAGCGCCAGCAAAGCGCACGCCGAGCTCGTAGTTGATGCTCTCCTCTTCATCGACGTCTGGCGCATTACTGGGTGCCGAGAAGCCCTTATGCGCACCGCCATAGATAGACCACGTATCGTCGATGGCATAAACCACTCCAATACCCGGGATGATGACGCTGATGTCGTTATCGCGCTGATCGCGGATGTTCGCAGCCGTGCGCGCCGACGGGTCGGCGGTCAAGCCGGGCCGTGTCTCCCACCGCGTGCGCTCCTGGTCAATCTGCTCGAAGCGCACCCCGGGGGAGATCAGCCAGCGGCCGAATTCGATCTGGTCCCGGATGTAGAGCGCAATAACGTCGGCATCCTGCTCCTGGTTGCCCGCGTTACCCAGCAAGCCCAGGTCATCCAACACGAGCTGCCCATTGGTCTGTGTGTAGGTGCTGTTGCGCTGCAGACGCTCCGAATGGTCGGTGTGATAGCGCAAACCCGCTGAGATGCTGTGCGAGGCACCACCCCAGTCCGCAAACCAGCGCAGATCGAACTCGACGCCCGTCGAGTAGTACTCGCGCGCGTTCGAGCGAATCTGGATCGCACCCGCTGGCGTGTCGGCGCCATCGAGGATCGCCTGAAGATCGGCGGGCTGTGCCGTGCCGATTGCATTGCCGGCGTTAAGCGCCTGCACGAACTGGAACCAGCTCACGCCGTTAAAGGACTCGGCGTCGGGCGAGCCCGTGACATCGTAGCCTTCAGTCTTGAACCAGTCACGCTCAAACTCATTGTGGTAGAGCGACGTCGTGAGTTCGAATGCACCACGCTCAAGCTGGTGGCGCAGGAGAATCTGGCTGTGCGTCGTATCGATATTGTCGAGCGCCGAAAGGCCGTAGCGACGAATCGGATCGGCATCGAAATCTGCATCGGTCAGACCCAGATAGGTTTGATCGGAGTTCTCCGTGGCGTACTGCAGCTTTAGGTCAAACTGCTGGCGCCAACCCCCGATGTCATCAGGCGTGTAGCGGAATTTCGCCATGTAGTCCTGCTTCTCTAAGCCGGTGTCACCACCACGATCGAGCTCCTGGAAGCCGTCGCTCTGCCACTGATGCGTCTCGACGAGCCACCCGAAGCGACCGTCGTTGTCGCCGTAGTGCGCGTGTACGCGCCAGGTAGCATCTTCGCCAAGCTGTACGTTGACCAGTCCAGCCGCTTCATCAGGAATCTGGGTGGAAATCAGATTCACGGCGCCGCCAATCGTGTATGGACCCTCTGTAATCGTCGCGGGACCCTTGAGAACTTCTACCGACGACAGGCGGCCTGCCGTGGGAAAGTAGTAAGCCGCAGGTGCCGAGTAAGGGGCAGGTGCAATCAGGATGCCGTCTTCGAGCAACGTGATGCGCGCGCTGCGCTCGGAAGCGGTTCCGCGAATACTCAGATTCGGCCGAAGCCCATAGCCATCTTCGAGCTGCACGGTGACGCCGGGTACGCTGCGGATGATGCGTTGGATATCCGACTGGTTGAATCGGAGGATGTCTTCGACATCAATAACCGTTGCGCTTCCCGGTACTCGGGACAGGTTTTCCGGGTTACCGATGATGGTGACCTCGGGCATGACACGCACGTCCTCGTCTTCCTGCGTGGAATCGTCTTGCGCAAGCGCAGTAAGCGGCAGCGCCGCGCAAAGGGTCACTAGGTATCTGTTCACAAGTGTGTCCTGCGGTTCAGGCGTTGATCACGCCCAGGTGATTGTCGAAGCGGTAGCCCGCGATGCGCTGTTTGAGCGCGTGCCTCGCCGCAAACGTATCGGCGTCGAAGCGATAAATCATGCCGCGGCCTGAGCTCACCACGAATTCTCGAGCCTGGCGGTCATAGCCCACGCCAGCCACATCGGACAGACGAACACTGGCTACGTGACGGCCTGCGCGCGTGTCCCAAAAGCTCACACGATGCCCGCGTGGCGAGGTCACAACGGCGTGACCGCTAATCGGGTCGCAGCAGACGCTCGCTGTGTAATTGTCGAGCGCGCGCAGGTCGGGCGTCGGCACTTCAAGCGGCTGCAGCGCACCATCAGCTACGGGTGATTTCCAATCGGCACTGACGACGAGTGGTTCCGAGTACATGTGCTTGTCCTGCTGCTGCAGGCCGACGAGCGTTTCGCCGCCTGCGAGGACATCAATGTGACGCACGCTGCTCTTGGAGGATGCCGGCGTGCGCTTGTCGACCAGTTCGCCCGTCTTTACGTCGATCTTGACGAGGCTTGGCGCCATAGAGTCGACGTTTAGTGGCGCACGGCCATAGTCGGGATGCGTCGCTATGCCACCGTTGGCGACGATAAGTGACCGCCCGTTGTCGCTCCAACGCATTTCGTGCGGACCGATGCCGTGACTCGAAAACTCGTGCGCGACCTTCAGCGTCTTGGCATCGCGAACGACGATCACGCCGCTGCCGTCGTCGAGGTTGTTTTCACTCGTGTACAGCCAACGCCCGTCTGCGGTGTACAGCGCGTGGCCGTACAGGTGTCTGTTGGCAGGCGTCTCAGCCGTGCGCAACAGCGCCCCATCGCGCCAGCGGAATTGATGCAAGGTACGCCGCGGACGGCGGCCGACCACAGTGACGACAGCCCGATCGGGAGAGAGGATGCTGTCGTGCCCGCGCTCGGCTAGAGGCGCCGCGTAACGCACGCTGCCGTTCGCATCGACGCGCAGCACAAAGTGATTGCCGTCGGCGTCAGCCGCCGCACTAACGATGTCGCCGCGCGCAACTTCACGCCGCCCGCAAGCCGTCGCAGAGACGGCTGCAAGCCCGGCAATGAAGGCGCGGCGGGTCGTCATGCTCAATCGCCGTCCTGATTGCTGAAGCCGAGGTTTACATCAGCCGCAACCGCAGCGTCGATGAACACGTCAGCCAAGTCCTGCAAAGAGGTGCGAATGATGTCGATGTCGCCCGTACCCGTACCCATGAGAATCGACTCAAGGGAGTCATTTAGGGCAACGAGGCCGGCCTCGGCGTCAACCAGCTCCGCGTTGAGCTGATTCGAAATCGCCTCGGAGTCATGCGCTCGGGCAAGGTAATCACGAAAACCATAGTCCGTGTCAGCAGGGCCGCGATCGAGCCAGGCGCGAATCGCCTCGGCGTTCGCAATGAGATTCTCGACCGAATGCTCGGATCGGAAAGACTCGGTCGTCAACGGACCCGTCTGCTGGGGACGCGTCACTTTTTCGTCAGCGACGAATTCAACGTCCTGCGCGAGACTTTCGAGCACCGCCGTCAATACTTCGGTGCGATCCATGAACTGCCCGCTGGCACTCGTGAAGTCAGCCATGAGCTGCCCCGAGCCGTCCCAGGCCGTCGCCAGTTCGTCAGCCATAGTGTCGTAGTTCTCCGTCACAGCCACGCCCAGCTCGCAACGGCGCGGGCCGTCGGTCGCATCATCAAGGCCAGCCAAGTCGAACAACAAATACTCGATGGCAGGCAGACCCTGCGCGCCGACGGGGCTGCCGGCGACCACCGCCTCAGTGATGGTCTGGGTGCCGTTGAGCAGGCTCGAGACATTGTTCAAGACCGCATCGTTGGGATCCGGAAAAAACTGAATGCGAAGGCGGCGGTTATCCGCTTCTACCGGCCCGAAGCGCACGATGCTGATGCGGTTCCAGGACAGCATGGCGGCGCGCCACGCGTCCTGCACCGCACTCAAATCGGCAGTGGGCGCGGCACAGTAATCGGCCATCGCGACCTTGAGCGCTTCAGAGTCAGCGGCCATGGCGTCGTAACCGGGCTCGATCACGCCAAGACCCAGCGACTCAAACAGACGATCCTGCTCTTGCGCTACTGACTGAATGGGGCCCAACGGGTCGGTGTTGCCACCGCCACCGCCGCCACCGCCACCGCCACCGCCGGTGGGCGGGGGCGCGCTGCCACCACCACCGCCGCCGCCACAGGCGGCCAGTGCGCTGGCGAGTACACCGATCATCAGAGACGCACGAAGCGTTCGAAACTGTTTCAACATGTCCTCTCTCCCTCTCGTTTACAGGGCCAGAACGAATGCAGTGAGCGCATCTTGTTCTGCCTTGCTTAGTGCTTTGAATCGCGCTGCGGCGGTCGCTGCTTCACCGCCGTGCCAGAGCACGGCTTCCTGGATCGTAGCTGCACGACCGTCGTGCAGAAATCCTGTTTCCGGATTCAGCTGCTGCTGTAATCCCAGTGACCAGAGCGGCGGCGTGCGCCACTCACCCCCGGTCGCATCGCCCTGCGGGATGCCGTCGGCCAACAACGGCCCCATGTCGTGCAGGAGTAAATCGGTGTAGGGCCAAATGGTGGTCTGCTCGCCGGACACGACAATATCGTGGGATGGCGTATGGCAAGCAGCGCACGACAAGTCGTCGAACACAGCCTGACCACGTCGTACCTCAGCCGTAGCGCGTCGTGCTTCGGGAACCGCCAGTGACGCCGTAAACTCGACCGCGGTTTCAAACAAGATGCCGTTGATCTCGTGATCTCCCTGCGGCCCGTTTCCGTTGCGCTGCTCGTGGCACTCACGCTGTTTTGGGGCGCAAGTCTCCACAGGGTTATAGACACTGGTGATTCCGATGTCGTTGCGAAACGCATCTGCAGTCTGTGTGGCTACGCTCGGATGCGGCGCTTTCCAACCGAACCGGCCCGCAACACGCGCTTCACCCTCGCCAACCCAATGGACGCGACCGGTGACGCCGTCGCCATTGTCGTCGTCGAGATCTTCAAGCGCCTCGAGCCGCGACTGTGGGATCGCTTCAAGCAAACCCAGACCTACGAGGCCCGGCGCTACACGCGGCGAAATGGCGTAAGCCGGAATGTCCGACGCGCTCGCGTGGACACGAGTCAGGGTAATATCGGTGCCGTCGAGCTCCAGAGTTTCGAGCTCAACACCAGGCCGCGGCTCACCAGGGTAGAAGCCCGACAAACGTTCGCCAACACCCGTTGCGTCATAAATTGCTCGCGTTTGAAGCTGATCGCCAAAGCGCTCATGAAGATCGCCGACATCGGCGAGTTTGAACGCCATAGCAGGCGTATCCGGATCATTGAGCAGACTGTCGCCGCGCCCTGCGGCCGCATGACAGGACTGGCAGGAACGCGCGCTGAACAAAGGACCCAGGCCGTCGCGGGCTGTCGTCGACGATGGCGCCTTGACCCAGGGATCACGGAACATCGCGAAGCCCGTCCAGAAACGCAGCTCGGTTTCACGATCCATCGTGGGCGTGGGCTGTACGAGCGTGTGCGATGTAGCGCCCCACGCAATGGTCCAAGCGCCACCCGGCGCTGGCAGAGGACCCGTGACATCGCGCTGGCTGCACGAGCCGATCAGCAGCATACTGCCAATCAATGCTGTTGCAGACAGCCGAATCACAGCGACTCCAGGAACGCGTAGAGCGCCGCCCGTTCGCTTGCAGACATGGCAAGCACCGCGTTGCGTGTGGCTTCCGCTTCGCCGCCGTGCCAGAGGACCGCTTCCTCGATCGTGCGCGCGCGGCCATCATGGAGGAACGTTGCCGCCGGCGTCACGACCTGAACGAGACCCAGCCCCCAGAGCGGCGGGGTCCGCCATTCGGTGCCCGACGCGAGACCGTCAGGCCGCCCATCAGCGAGCCCGTCACAGCGCAGCACATACGTGCAGTTATCACCGGCCGGACAAGCCGAGCCGTCGGCGTTCTCGCGCGTTACGGCCTGGCAGCTGCCGCCCATGTCGTGCAGCAGCAGGTCTGTGTAGGGGTAAATGACCTGACCCGTGAGCACGTCAATGGTTGCCGCGTCGGGTACGAGCTGGTTCAGATCGATGTCGCCGAGCACGCTGCCTTCACCTACACCCGTGGTGAACGTCTGCGTGTGGCAGCCTTGGCATCCGCTCTCAAAGAAGAGCGTTCGCCCTTCCACAATTTGCGGGTCCCAGGAATCTGTTGCCTCGTCATAACCGCGACGGTCCGGTACCGCAAGCAGCCTCGAGTAAAACTCGACGAACGCAAGCTCCAGATCCGAGACGTCCACATCGCCTGGAAACTGGTTGGGTTCAAGCAATGCGGCTTGTGTGCAGCTTGCCTGATTGGTGCCGCAGGATTCTTCGGGCGCGACGCTCGAGGTCACACCGAGGTCCCCTCGATAGGCGTCAGCGCTCTGCTGCAGCACGCTGGCTGAAGTGGCCTTGTGACCGTAGCGACCGATAGATATGAGACCCGTGGTCGGGTCAAAACTCTGGTTGGCGCGGCCACTAATGCCATCACCGTCGGCGTCGTTCGGGTCTTCGTTGGCGAGAATGTCCGCTTCGGGAATGGCGCCGAGCAGGCCCAGACCAATCATCTGTTGTGCGATCCGCGGCGACAACTGAACGCCTGCAGAGAAATCGCCGTAGCTCAGTTCACGTACCTTGTAGGTCGGCAGGCGTAACTCGTAGGCTGTGCCATCGTTGTAGGTGCCAGCGATGGTCTCGTATTCGATGAACGCAAAGGCTTCACCAATCGCCTCGGTGGCACCACCGCCGAACGACGACAATCCAGCAGCTGGGTCATTACCAATGAAAGAGGCCAAACCAAAGGTCTGAAGCTGGGTGCCGTATATGGCGTCGGGAATGACGTTGTTGTCGGCGTCATTACCCAAGCCAACACGTAGAAAAATTGAGCTGAACGGCGTGTCGGTATCGACAGGCAGGCGGCCGCGCCCGTCGCGCAAATGGCAACCCTGGCAGGTTGACGCGTTCATGAGCGGTCCCTGCCCTTCGTTGTCATTTCGAAAAATGGCATTGCCACCCTTGAAGTTGGCGTCCAGCGTAAAATTCGACTGGATGCCAGGCGGTGCCTGACTAAACGCAACGTTGTTGCTGTTAACCGATGTACCCGCGGCGCCACCCGAGAATCGTTCCGCCGCCGTAATCGGCGGAACGACCGGATCGGATGGGGGCGGGGGCGGCGGTGGACCCTGGGTTACTGGGCCGGAGCCCCCCGAACCGCCCCCACCACACGCCTGCAAAGACGTGAGCAAGACTGTCAGGAGAACCACGCGCCCCAGTAACTTGCGCGTGTTTTCCATAGAGTCGTCTCTCTTAGATGTCTTCTTCGGTGTCCTGGCGCAGATCGCCAACGGTGACGCCGAGGTCGGTGATGACGGTTTCGAGGACAGCGGTCTGCGCAGACAGAGCCTGGATCGAACCCGAGATGTTCGGCTCGTTAATGCCGAGCTGGATCTGGGTATCGAACGGCATGCCTGCTTTGGCCATGTCATCGATTGTCGAAATGCGGATCATTGTGGTCTCGAGTGCCGCGCGGAATGCGTTAGCCGTTTCCGTGAAGCCCTCTGCGATCAAAAGGTCATCAATGCCAGCACCGTCCACAACCGAACCGTCAATGCGCGTGTACTCGCCAAAGTAGGAGTTCACGATGCCTTGAGCGTTCGTCACAATGTCGCGATGCGTGTTGTCTGAGAAGCACGAGTGCTCGTCTTCCTGGCTGTTGGTCAACAGCGCGATGTTCATGCGCTCACCGGCCAGTTCACCAAAGCCCAGACGACCCATACCCTCAAGAATCCGCGCCAGGGATACATCGCCGCCCGCGACAAAGTTCGCGTAGTGGTTACCAGAACCGTTGGGGTTCCAGGCATCAACAAGCGTCTTCAGGTCTTCGACGAGGATTTCCGCTGCAAGTTGAAGGTACTGACCACGACGTTCGCAGATCACGCTTGCGGAGCTTGTACCGATACCGCTCGTGCATGAGGCACCCGTCTGATAATCGCTGAACGGACGCTGACCGCCCGTGGTGTCGCGCGTGCCCGTGCCCGAGAGGTCGGCGTTGAGGTCTTGACCCCAGAGCAGGAATTCTATGACGTGGAATCCTGTGGTGAGGTTGCGCTCATCGTCGTCGAGTTCATTGTTGTCGCGGAGGTTCGCCTTGGACAACGTGAACGTCGTGTCAGAAACGATGTTGCCTGTGATACCCGTCGGCGGGTTGCCCGAATCAGAGCCTTCATCGCCGTCAACAGCAGTGGCTACGTAGTCGACGAGAGCTTCGCCCAGTGGCCAAGCGTTAATTGCGCCTTCGGGGCCGTCACCTTCAACGCCCAGTGAGCCGTCGGGCAGCAAGGCGTCGATCGGGCCGACACGAAAACGGTAAACCTCCGTCTGACCGTAAGGCTCGTTGACGGCCAGCCAGGCCGCTTTGGCAGCATCAAACGACTCCTGCGTCGGCGCGGCAACCAAATCGTCAATCGCGGCTTCGAGTTCGATGGCCAACACCCAGGAGTCCGAGTAGGACGCGTAGGCGATGTTGGCATTCGTGGTGACCACGTCTGTGCGGGTCACGACCAGCGGCACACCGGCCGGGCCCGCCGGACCCGTTGCGCCCGTAGCACCTGCTGGGCCAGTGGACCCGTCGTCCCCTTCACAACCGGCTAGCGCAAGGACGCCCAACGCCAGAAAACCTGTCAGTTTCTTGTTCATGTGTCCCCTCTCCTGGGAATCGAATTTAAAATACAAATGAGAAGCTAAATGAAAATCATTCGCATTTAGGATAACACTACCCCAACGGGCAGGCTATGAATCCTTGGCAGGGAGGGGCGAGAGACTACTCGCCTATGTCATAACACTCCAGATAAACTGCGGTTAGACAAGGAAAAATCGAGCGGAACCCGGTCAGGCTTGGCAGCGTCAGTCGTCGAACAGCCTGGCGGGCTTCTCGATCAGGTCTCTGAGCGTGGCCAGGAATCGCGCGCCATCGGCACCGTCGAAGGCACGGTGGTCGCAGGACATCGTGACTGTGATGCGGTCGTCGCGCGCCGCGCCGACAGCCAGGATCGAGGTTTGCGGTGGATTGATGATGGCCGTGAAGCGATCGATGCCGAACATGCCCAGGTTGGATACGGTCGTCGCACCGCCTGTGAGATCATCCTTGCCAAGCTCGCGCGCATTGGCCGCTTTTGCAAGGCCGCGAACGGTGTCGCCGACATCGGCGAGCGTGCGCTTCGCGGTGTTGTTGATGACGGGCGCCACGAGCCCGTGTTCCGAGGCAATCGCCACGCCGACGCCACCGTCACCGGCGTAAAGCTCGTCGTCGCGATAGATCACGTTCACCCGTGGGTGTTCAGCCAGCGCCACGGCAACCGCCTTGATGATGACGTCGTTGAGCGTGACCTTCGTACCCGCCTTCTCACTGTAGTCTTTGCGCAGCTTCTGGGCGTGCTGCACGTCGGCGGCGATATCCAGGTAAAAGTGCGGCACAGCCTGCTTGGCTTCGGCCATGCGGGCGGCCACTGTCTTCTGCGTGGCCGTGCGCGCAATGGGCGTGCCGCCCAACTGTGCGGCCAGCGCCGCTTCGACGTCTTCCTTGGAGATGCGTCCGTTGCGACCCGTTCCCGTCAGCGTCGTCCAGTCCAGGCCCTGGGCTTCGGCCAGGCGCTTGGCGATGGGACTGATGCGTGGCGCCTCACCTGTTGGCGCAGGCGCAGCTGCGGGCGCAGGCGCCAGCGCAACGGCAGACTCCGTTGGCGCTTCGGTGCCGTCGAACGACGCATCGACTGCTTTGAAGCTCGAGACGAATGCATCGATTGCAGCGTCCTCTTCGTCGGCGTCAGCGATCACGCCGATAAGCACACCGACTTCGTAGACATCCCCCACTTCGCCAATGAGACGACGAATGACGCCCGAAGCGGGGGCTTCGCCCGCGTTGACAATTTTCTCAGTCTCCATGTCGACGATTTCATCGCCCTTGGTGACCGCATCACCGACCGCGACCTTCCACTCGGTCAGCGTACCTTCCTGCATTTCGATGCCCCACTTGGGCACCGTGATCGCCGTGATGCTCATGTCAGTACGCCACCACCTTGCGGATCGCTGCGGCGATGTCGTCCGGACTGGGCACGTAGGCGCGCTCCAGCTCGCGCGCGAACGGCACGGGCGTGTGCGGCGCGGTCACAAGCTGCACGGGCGCTTTGAGTAGGTCGAAGCCTTCACTCGCGACGAGTCCTGCGATGTCCGAGGCGACGGAGCAACGCGGGTTGGACTCGTCAACAATGACCAGACGCCCGGTCGCTTCGAGGCTCTCGAGAATCGTGTCGAGATCGAGCGGCGACGTCGTGCGCGGATCGATGAGATCGGCCGTAATGCCATCTGCCGCAAGTGCGTCGAGCGCCTTCTCGGCGAAATTGACCATGCGTGCGAGCGCCACGACCGTCGCGTGCTCGCCTTCACGAACCAGTGCAGCCTCACCGAACGGCACGAGGTAGTCACCGTCGGGCACCTCGCACTTTCTCGGGTAGAGTGCCTTGTGCTCGAAGAACACGACGGGGTCGTCGCCGCGCAGCGCCATGGTGAGCAGGCCTTTGGCGTCCGCAGCGTTGGATGGGATCGCCACCTTGAGGCCCGGCACGCTTGTCACGATCGGGTAAATCGTCTGCGAATGTTGCGCGCCCATGTTCATGCCGGCGCCTGTGGCCATTCGGATGATCGCCGGGCACTTAGTCTTGCCGCCAAACATGTAGCGGAACTTCGCAATCTGGTTGTAGAGCTGGTCCATCGAAACGCCGATGAAGTCCGCAAACATGAGCTCGGCAACGGGACGGTAGCCGGCCAGTGCGGCACCAGCGGCCGCACCTACGATTGCCGACTCGCTGATGGGCGTGTCAATAACGCGTTCGGCGCCGAAGGCTTTGAACAACCCGCTACTGACCCCGAAGATGCCGCCCGCGGCCTCCTCGACACCCGTGCCGCCCGCGCCACCGGCGACGTCTTCGCCGAGGATGATGATCTTGTCGTCGCGCGCCATCTCGGAGTGCAGCGTTTCATTGAGCGCCTCGCGAAAAGTCTTGACGGTCATCGCTCGGTCCTCAGTAGGTGACGTAGACGTCAGTGAGGACTTCGGACACGTCGGGCGGCGGTGCCGCCTTCGACTGCTCGACGGCGTCGTCGATAAGCGCAAGCACCTCGGTATCCACGGCATCGAGCTCGGCAGCGGTGAGCCAGCCCTCGTCCGTCACTCGTTTTCTGAAGTTCTTGAGGCAGTCCATGGTCTCGCGGAAGTTCGCGACCTCGTCCTTGGCGCGGTACTTCTGGGGGTCGCCTTCGTAGTGGCCGTAGAAGCGCGTAATCGCGCATTCAAGCGCGGCGGGACCTTCCCCCCGGCGGAGCTGATCAAACAAATCGCCGGCCATGTCGTAGACGGCAAAGAAGTCGGCGCCGTCGACTTTCTCGGCTCGCATCCCGAAGCCCGCGCAACGTCCGGCGATGTCATCGCTGCCGACCGCGTAGGACGTGCCCGTATGCTCGCCATAGCCGTTGTCTTCGTAAACAAACAGTGTGGGCAGCTTGAGCACGACGGCGAGGTTCATGGCTTCAAACACGGTGCCCTGGTTGGAGCTGCCGTCACCGCCGAACGACGCTGTGACTTTGCCGTTGCCGTCGAGTTTGGTGGCAATGGCCGCGCCCGTGGCGATGGGTGGCCCACCACCGACGATGGCGTTGGCGCCCAACATGCCCTTGTCGAAATCGGCGATGTGCATCGAGCCACCCTTGCCCTTGCAAAGCCCGTCAGCACGCCCGTAAATCTCCTTCATCATGCCGATGACATCGCAGCCCTTAGCGATGCAGTGGCCGTGGCCGCGGTGTGTGGAGACTATGTAGTCGTCATCAGCCAGGTGCATGCAGACCCCGACGGCGATGGCCTCCTGGCCCGAGTAGAGATGCGTGAACCCGGGAATGGCGCCCGTGGCGATTTCGACGTGTAGCCGCTCCTCGAACTCACGAATCGTCTTCATGAGCCGGTAGGCCGTCAGCAGCTCGGTCTTTTGCAGCGTCATAGCTCCCCCTGTCGGCAATCGGTGCGCCAGCCGGAACAGTGTACAAAGCCGCCATCACAAAAGAAACAGGACTGACTGTTTTTTATGTGGCGCACGGGCCCGTCTCTGGAACGATTCCTGTGAATTCAATGGCATGTCGATGCCAGCGCCTGCCCAGCCACAAACCCGCTGGCCGGCTGGAGGTAGCCGATTTGTCGCGCCCGATCGGTTGCGTATACTCGATCAAAAACGGCGCTATGAAAGTGCCGAGTGGGGCTACACCATGAGTGAGGCAAGGGTACGCTGGGCCCCATCAGCTGGACACGCGATCGTGATGGCCACAGTGATGTTGGCGTCAGGGGTCCAGGCAGCGCCCAGCGAATGCAATCGCAAGATTGCCACGCAATCAGGAGAGACGAACGCCTACCAGCGCCGCGATGACGGCCGTTGCGAGGGGTTCTATCAGCAGCCGATCTCGGTCACCGGTATCGAGATTGTCGGACTGCAGTACGGCGCGCCCGTTGATCAGTCACGGCTGGGTGATGCGGCGTCACTGCCGCTGGTGCCCGCGGGCCTGCCCGAAGACAGCGGCCACCAGATCATCGGCCGGTCACTGGACCCGGACATCTACTACCAGATCGACGCCCGCTCGACGGCGAGCGAGGGGTTTGACTGGAGCCTCGAATCGGTGCGCAGCCTCGACAATGCAGCGAGCATCATGCCGCTGTGCTTCATCGCCTGCGAAGGCGATTGCCGCCAGCGCCAGCCCGCCTACCGCCCGGTTCGCGTCGAGGGCATCGACAGCGACGAGCTCACGCTAATCCTGCAGGCGCGCGTCGCGCTGGCGAAGGTGTTTTATCAGCTCACCCCGACCTCCCCCGATCAGGCAGGCCACAAAGATTCGGTAGATCTTGGCCGGTTTCCGCCGCGCCGGCCCGTGGTTATTGGCCTGCCAGGCGACATTGACGGCGGTGTGTACACGCTCGTGGTCCACGCGCTGACCACAGACGGCCAGGCGGACCAAGTGAGCGCCAAGGTCTATGTGCCATGAGCGTTCCGTTGGAGACGGGCGATGCCGTTGAGGTTGGCGAAGGTCAGGATGCGTCGGGTGAACCCGACCAGGGCGAAACCTCGAATGACAATCTTTCGCATCGCGCGCGTGCATTGCTCTTGGCGGTCGCCGCTTTTTTCGTCGTCATCATCGCCAAAGACGTAGAAACGGCAGACGTCAGAATAGAGATTCAGACGCGCTATGCGGCCTTTGACTTTGAACGTGGTGAACTCCTCTCGCTGGTCGCGGATTCGATGACGTTGTACGACATCGATGCGAGTCAATTCGCAGGCTCAACGCAAGACGGTATCGATGTGACGGTCGATCGCGCTGATGCCAAGAACAATGTCACGCTGAGCAGCATTTCCTTCGCGGGCGATCGCCGCGTGCGAATGACCGTGCACGCACAAGGTGTGAGCGGCTACGACTTGAGCTGGCAGCCTTACGACGCATCCCTCGCGGTCATTTCACCGGAAGGATCAGAGGTCACACTCGGGAACGGGGAACCGGTCACGCAGGTGAGTGACACCCTGCAGTTCCTTCAGCCCGGCGACAACACATCCCGGCTTGCCGTCACCGACCCTTCAAGCAGCGGCGATGTGCTCCGGACAGACACGCTCGTGGGCGTGTCGTTTACCCCACCGATGTCCACAGACGATGACATTGTCTTCAGCGAAATCGTGGACGGCACGATCGTGTGGTACGACCTCGACAACGAGATCATGGATATTCCCCACGGCGAAACCGTGGCGCTCGAGTTTGTCGACACAGCAACGCTCACGTTGACGCTGGAACCCGAGGGCATCGATGTAGTGATCGCGGGCAAAGTCAGCGACGTGCGATTTGGCGCGGCGGACAACGCCGATACGACGATGCCCAGCTGGTTCCAGTTCCTGAGTCACCACACCTGGGCAAAGGCAGCTAGTGCGTTTATCGCCGTTTTCCTGGTCCCTGTCATGATCGAGCGTTGGTACGCGAAGTAGTGGAGCGACACGTGTTTCGAATTCGATCCATCACGCGACTGCGCGGCCTTGCACTGGGCGTCGTTGTTTCGCTGGTCGCCTTCGCACAAGCACCATTGGCAAAAGCAGCCGACCCGCGCGAGCTCGTCATCATGCTCACAGCCAAGACTGAGGCGGGCCGCGACGTTTACGGCTCGGGGATCATCGTCGGCGCAGATGCGACGCACATCTTTATCGCCACAGCCGACCACAACGTGTTCAATCGGGAGGCGCTGCCTCTGGAGCAGTATCGCGACATCTCGGTTCGCTTTAGCTATCGCGGTGGCCAGAGCTACCCGGCCGAGTATGTCGGCATCTCGGACATCAACAATGACCTGACCGCGCTCAAGGTGCGCCGCGACACGAGCCTACGGCTGCCCAAGTTTGAGATCAGCTCGCGCGCATTGACCGCCTCCGCCTATATTGGCGAAGCCGTCGTCGGCGTTGGGCACCCGAGCTGGCAAATGCCAGCCTCAGGCGACTTTGTAATCGACCGCGATGCGCGCAATCTTATCGTTGTGAAGTCCTCAGCCATCCGCGAGGGGTTCTCAGGCGGCGGGCTATTTGACGCCAGTGGCCGCGACCTCATCGGCATGATCATCGAAACCAACGGCCGCGAAGCGACAGTGCTGCCGGCGCAATTCGTGGGCGCCTGGTTCGAACGCCACCGCATGCCGTTGCGTGTTGCCGGGCTTGCGACACGGCGGGAAACACAACAGGTGGTCACGACGCTCGACAAGTGGGACGCGGGCGAAACCATTGATATCGGCTTGCAGGTATCGCGCATCGTGAACCCCGGCAGTGACGGCAACATCCAGTACGAGGTGCTCGATTCGGCCGGCAACATCATGTCCAAGATTCGCAATGGCGACCGGATCGAGAAGATCAATCACAAATCGATCCCGCCAACGTTCAACTGGGAGCGGGACGTACTGAACCCGCTTGCCCAAAGCCGCTCGGGCGTGACCTTCTCGGTACGGCGAAACGGCATGGTCTTCGTGACGCGGTGCGAGCACCGGTCTTCAGAAGTTCGTTGCAGATGACAGAGAACAACATAAGAGAATCGACAGAAAAGACACAATCAGGGGATGTGAGCTCATGATCAACAAGACGCACTGCGCACTCGCGCTCGCCACGCTCGTCGTGGCACCGCTGGCTTCGGCCAGCTTGTTCGGCCCAACGAAGGCACCTCTCGAAGTCGTCGTCCAGGCGCAGCACCAGCGCGCCAGCGCACTCACCCGCATCGCCGTCTTTGACTTCACAGGCCAGGACGGCGTGTCATTCTCGAACGCGCTGCGCGATCAGCTGAGTTCCGCCCGCGTCCGCGGCGAGCCCACGAAAACGCTGCTCACCTCGCAAATGCTGCAGCCCAGCGAGCAGACGATTCCGAAGATTCTCGAGGCCGGCAAGCAGATGGATGTCGAAGCCATCTACCACGGCTCCGTCGATGTGGTGAATTGGGAAACAACCCGAACCACCGAAGAACGCAACGTCTGCACCAAGATTCGCAACAAGTACTTCGGGTCCTGCGAAGACGGCTACATGAAGAAACAGAACGTGCGCTGCGACATCGTCACGGGCCACTACCAGGCCACGCTGACAATCCTGGCTGTGCCCAGCGGCGACACCGTCTACACGCGCCAGATACCCAAGTCGCAGTCGTTCAAATACTGCCAAGGTGACGAGGGCTCGCTGCCAGGCGGTGGCGCTGTCGCCGCCGCAGCGCGGACCGACGTACTCGCCGAGTTCGTGGGTGACCTCATTCCCCGCACCGAGACCATTAATGTGGAGCTCAAAAAGTCTGGCCGCATCGACAAGAACGACAGCAAAGTCTTCAAGGACGCGATCAAGGCCGCCAAGGCCGGTCGCTGGGACAAAGCTTGCGGCCGCTGGGGCGGCATGGAAGAGAAGTACGACACCAACATCGGCCTGGTTTACAACCTGGGGCTCTGCGCCGAGTATCTGGGCGATCTTGACCGGGCGTTGACGCTCTACCAGAAAGCCGACTCGCTCGTCATCGACGATGACGCGATCAACGCCGCCATCAACCGCGTCAACGGCGCGCGCTCAGTTGCCAATTTGGGAATGTAGCCAGACGTCGATGGCTAGTCGGCGAGGTAGTCGTCCATAACCTTATGGAAGTGCCGGATGCGCACCTCGAGGTCACCGAGCCAAAGTCCTTCATAGGCCGCTGAGTTCATGCCCGCCTGTACCTTGGGCAGGTTGCCGCCGTCCTGGTCGATGACCATACCCATGGACCGGTCGCCGTCCTTGATGACTTTGTGGCGTGGTCGTCGCGTGGGCAGTTCTTCTTCATCAACGATGTACTCGATGGTCCAGGCGTCGAAGAACATGCGGTTCGGATCAGTCGGGTGCGGCCGGTGCCGGAACAGCATGAGGTGATCGGCGTGTGTGTTGAAGGTCAGATTGGGAAAGACGAGGTAGTTGTAGTCGTCTGTGAGCTGGTCGTCATTGAGCGCTGAGTAGTCGCGCCCTTCGGCTTCGGCAGTCGCCCGGATGTGCTTTTGTACGACATCCCGAATGCCGTCGACGGGACCTTCGTAGCCGGCGGGATCGAGGCCCGCTTCTGTCATCATGAATTTGAGTGGCGGCGGAATCTCGGGCGCGCGTTGTATGCGCGGGCTCGTGACCCCAAAGGGCACGAGGTATCGCGAGTGCCGCTCGTAGCAGTCGATCTGCACATCCATCTCGTTCAAGTACCAGAGCAGCTGCGGATGGGTCGCGGCGACGTGGTAGGTCTCGTTGAATGCGTCGACGGAAGCCTTCCAGTTGCAGGCCCACTCCGCCGTGGCATCGCGGGTGATGACCATCCTGTCAAATTTGTAGGGCTCGAAGTGCCCTGCAATGTCGGCGATGTAATCCTCGAAAGGCATCACGTTCTTGTCGAGGCTGAAGAACACGAGGCTGTTCCACTCGGCGCAAGGGAGCTCGACGAGACCGCGGCAGGGCTTACCCTGCGGAAACAGCTCGCCGTTGGGCAGATTCACGAAGCGCCCGTCGCGACCGTACTCCCAGCCATGGTAGGAACACTTGAAGGTTTCCGCGTTGTCGATTCCTTCGGCCACCACGCGGTTGCCGCGGTGCATGCAAACATTGAAGAAGGCTTTGACGCCGCCATCGTCCTGGCGCACAACGATCACGGACTCGTGTCCGACCTCTGTGCAGATGTAGTCGCCGGGTTCGGCGAGGTCCTGAGCAAAGCCCGCAAGCAGCCAGACCTTGGTCCACATGCGTTCCCATTCGAGGCGCATGTAGTCCTCGGAGGTGTAGCGCGACTTGGGGATCAGGTCGTAACCGAGATCGTCGGGTGGCGGCGTGTGCTCGACCGGCGTGCCACCTGGCACGGCCTCCGAGACTCGTGCGACCGGCTTGTACTCGCGCTTGGCCACTGGCTTAGAAGTGGACGCCCTTGGTGAAGCCGCCGTCGACCACAAGGTTCGAGCCGTTGCACCAGGACGCGGCCGGGCTCGACAGGAACACCACGGCCTTGGCCACTTCCTGCGGCTTGCCGAGGCGGCCCGTGGGGTGATCGCGCAGCGTCTTCTCGTAGAACTTCGGAATCGTGTCGCGAATCATGTCCCAGCTCCCTCCCGGGAATTCAATGGGGCCCGGCGAGACGATGTTGCAGCGAATACCGTCGGCGCCGTGGAACTGACCGAGCTGCTTCGAGTAGGTGTAGAGCGAGGCCTTCAGGGCGTTGTAGGCCTGTGGGCCCGCGAAAGTCTCGAGCGACGCCGTGGTGCCGATCATCGTAATCGCACCGCCACCGTTCTCCTTCATGTGCGGAATCACAGCCTCGACGCCACGCACCGTGCCCAGCACGTCGGCCTCAAAGTTCTTCCACCAATTCTTCTCAGAGTCCATTCCGCCGCCCGCGCTGACGTTCGGGATGAAGATGTCGACGCCATCCATCTGCTCAACCATCTTGTCGATCCAGGCGGCGTACTCCTCCTGGTCACGGATGTCGCAGACATCGCCGTAAACCTGCGCCTTACGCGTCGAGGCTTTCTCGATGCAGGCCTCAACGTCTTCGATCGAGCGCGAGCAGGTGGCCACGTTGCAGCCTTCGGCGATGAGCAGCTCGAGAATCTGCCGGCCAATGCCCTTGGTGGCACCAGTGATGATTGCGCGCTTGTCACGCAGCCCAAGGTCCATATGGCCTCCCTACTGAACAGTCAGTGCGTTGTCGATCACGAGTTCGGCGCCATTCACAAAGCGCGACTCGTCGGAGATCAGGTATACGATCATGTGCGCCACGTCGCTGGGGGCCCCGATACCCACCGGATCGTTGGGGTCGGGCTCAATGCCGAGCGCCTCATTGGCCGTCTTGATCATGGGTGTGTCGATGGCGCCCGCGTGAACCGAATTGACGCGGATCTTGTCGCCCGACATCTGGCAGGTGACCGCCAATGACTTGGTCATGGCGCGCACAGCACCCTTGGCCGCAGAGTAGGCAAAAAACACGGGGTAGCCCAGGTGCGAGGCGACCGACGACATGTTGACGATGGATCCACCGCCCGACTCGCGCATGAGCGGCAGCGCGGCTTTGCAGCCCAGGAATACGCCCTCGTTCATAACGGCGTTGACGAAGCGGAACTGCTCAAGCGTCGTCTGCTCAGGCATGGCGATGAGGACCACGCCGGCGTTGTTGACGAGCCCGTCGAGCCGGCCATAGCGCTCGCGCGTGGCCGCGACGACGCCATCCCAGGCCGCCTCGTCGCGGACATCGTGGTTCAGATAAATGACGTCCGCGCCGGATTCGGTAAGCTCGGTGGCCAGCGCCTCGCCGGCCGCGTCGTTGATGTCGGTCAGCACGACCTTGGCGCCCTCAGCCGCAAGATGTTCGGCGTCTGCGCGCCCTAGCCCCGAGGCGGCGCCCGTGACGATCACTACTTTTCCTTCGACACGACCCATGCCGGCGCCCCCTGATTCGAACGGTTCCGGTGGTATACCAGTCAGGTCGTCCGGTTTCAATCCGCTTTGACTTTTTTTGCCATTCGGGCCAAGGTTCGAGCTGGGGACCTTTTCCGCGAGAGGCACTCAGGATGGCCGCGAAAGCACCGAGAAAACCAAGAAACGGGGGGCAGAACCCCGACAGCTGGCAGGCGCAGAAGAGCGCCTCGACCCGAAACCAGATCGTCGAAGCCGCCATAAAGGCTTTCGTCCGGCTGGGTTATGCCAACACGACGACCACGCACATCGCCGAGCAGGCGGGCCTGTCGCGTGGCGCCATGTTGCACCACTTCCCTTCCAAGATGGACATCGTCAAGGCGGCCATCGAGTACCTGCACGAGAAACGCCTGACGGCCTTCCGTCGCTCCGTGGTGGAGATCCCGCCTGATGCGGACCGCGTGAAGATGGCCACTGAGGCCTACCTCGCCCATGTGCAGCACCCCATGTTCGTGGCCTTCTTCGAGCTATCCGTTGCAGCGCGCACCGACGATGACCTGCGTGCGATCCTTCGCCCCGTGCAGGACGAGTTCAACGTGCTCTGGTACCAGATGGCACAGGAGCTCTTCCCGGAGTGGGACGGCAAAACGGAAGCGTTCGATCTCGCGCTCGACCTGGCCGAGTCGATCATGGAAGGCATTGCCGTGAGTCAGCTCACCCACCACGAGCCCCGCAATGTGGAGCGACTGCTTGAGTATCTCGAGCAATGCCTGCGCGAGCTGCTCAATGGCTGAGCGCGGACTCCTGGCTTAAGCGTTCGCGATGCGCGGGGTCGGCCACGGCAATAAGCCGGCGGGCGCGCTCCGCGGCATCGACACCGGCAATTTCCGCGACCCCGAACTGCGTGACCACATGGGTGACAAACTCACCCGTGACGGTTGGCGCCTCAGCGTTGCGCACCCGCGGCACGATGCGCGAGATACCCCGCTTCTCGTTGGCCGCCGGCAACGCGATGATGCTCTTTCCACCCGGCGAGTTGGCACCGCCCGCCGCATAGTCGGGCAAACCGCCGGGGCCGCTGATCGCACGCGTACCCAGCAGCTCCGCATTGACACTGCCGTCGAGCCCGACCTCAACCGCGCTGTTGATCGCCGTGAACTGCGGCAACGCAGCCATACGTTCGCTGTTGTGCGAGTCCTCGCAGCCCACGACACGAAACCGCGCACGCCCATCGAGCCACTCGTAGAGCGCGCGCGTGCCGAGCGCCATGCCGTAGACGTGCTCGACCTCGGCGTCGAGCGCACCGGCGTCGACCAAAGCAATCACGGCATCGCTGATCATGCCGCTGAACAGGCGCAGGTTTCGGCGTTGCGTCAGCGCCGTGAACACGGCGGTGGGCACCACACCCAGCCCGGATTGCAGCGTGGCGCCGTCGTCGACCAGCGTTGCAACGTTCGCCGCAATCGTACGCGCCAGGTCGTCAATGCGATCGCCGCCGCGGTACTCGATGAGCGGCCCCGGCGCGGCGACAACCACATCGGGCGCATCGATCGTGATGCCCTGCTCGGGCAAGGGCATGTCGGGATCATCGAAGACGCACACCGTTTCTGCGCGCGCGCAGGCCGCGGCGATGAGCTCACCCGTAATGCCCGTGGCGACGCGACCATCCGGGAGCCGGCGGCCACGTACATACGCGACGTCAAGCGACTCGAGCGCCGCGATCCAGCCCGGCAGTTCGCCGTAGTGAAGACGCAGCGCTTCAACGTTGCCGCGCGCGATGCCCTCAGTGAGCGCGGGCTGCGCCATAAAAGTGGTCAGCAGGGCGCCGCTGTCGGCGAGCGTTTCAGTATTGATGCCCGGAATGAAACTTGTGATGAGGTGCACGCCCTCAAGCGCGCCCTTTTTGGCAAGCCACGCGACGAACTCGCGCGGCTCCGTCGCAGTGCCGTGGATGAACGCCGTGACACCAGGGTGCAACAAGGCCGCGGCATCCTCGAACGACTCCAGTACCACCGTCATAACCTACCCCGCCCCAATACTGCGGAGAATCTAACGTGAGCACTTTCATATTGCACCACTTCGACGCCTCGCCGTTCGCCGAAAAGATCCGGCTCGTATTCGGAGTCAAGGCGGCCCCGTGGCAGTCGGTACAGATCCCCATGATCATGCCCAAGCCCAATCTCACGGCGCTCACGGGGGGCTACCGCAAGACGCCCGTGCTGCAGATTGGTGCCGAGGTCTACTGCGACACGCTGTGTATCGCCCAGGAAATCGAGGCGCGCCAACCCGTGCCGTCGCTCTTCCCTAAGGGACGCCGGGGCCTGGCACTGGCCTTATCGCGTTGGAGCGACAAGGCCTTCTTTGAGCCGGGTGCGGCTTTATCGATGGGCGAGAACCCTCAGGTGCCCGGCGAGGTCATCGAAGACCGCAAGCAGTTCTTCAACTTTATGGACTTCTCGAAGCTCGCCGAATCGCTGCCGCAGGCCCGCTGGCAGCTGCAGGCCCAAATCGAGTTGCTCGAGGACGCACTTGCGGGCGATGACCCCTACCTCGACGGCGAACGCCCGGGATACACGGACATCCTGGGTTACTTCCCCGTTTGGATGACCAACGCGAACGTACCCAGCGCACCGCGCCTGTTTGAGCCCTACCCGCGCGTGCGCGAGTGGGCGGTGCGCATGTCCGAGGTCGGGCACGGCGATCGAACGGATATCGACGCGGCTGACGCGCTGGCCGTCGCGCGCGAATCAGAGCCGAGTGACGAAGGCAGCGTCGACGCCGACAACGAACTGGGCCTGACGCAAGGCGAATCGGTTATCGTCTGCGCCGACGACTACGGCCAGGACGCCATCGCCGGCACGTTGCGCCACCTTGACACCCAACGCATCACGATTCGCCGCGAGGAAGGCGGCATCGGTCCGCTCAACGTACACTTTCCGGCCATTGGCTTTCGGGTGGGCGCCGCGTGAGTGACCGCCGGTTTCTGGAGGACCTCGAGGTCGGCCACGTGGAGACCTCCACGGCGTTAACCGTGGACCGCGACGCCATGATCGCCTTCGCGCGCGAGTTCGACCCGCAGTACTTCCACGCCGACGAAGCCGCCGCACAGGGCTCCCACTTTGGCGAGGTCATCGCCTCGGGGCAGTACACGATGGTGCTTTGGCGCCAGCTCGACCACCGCATCGCGCACGACATCGCCTGGATTTGTGGCGTGGCCTGGGACGATGTGCGCTGGCCCGTCGCTGTGCGCGCCGGCGATACGCTGCGCGCGCGTGCCTGGTGCGTGAACAAGCGCCGATCGACGCGTGACCCCAAGCGCGGCGTCGTACAATACCAATATCAGCTCATTAACCAGGACGACGCGGTGGTGTTTTCGGCGCTCTCGACAAACCTCGTAGAAGCTCGCGACAGCGGTGATACCAATGCCGACTGAGCACGGCTACTCAGGTACGCCGCTGCATAAGAAGTTGGGTCTCAAGCCCGGGACACGCTGCCTCACGATCAACGCGCCCGCGCATTACCCTGATCTTGTGGCCGGCGCAGAAGACGTGGCGTTCTCGAACCGCTTCCGCAGCGCCGATATGGTTCACTTGTTCTGTGCCCGGCGCTCCGAACTCTCGCGTCGCATCGAAGGTGCGCTGGGTCGCGTCACCGACGGCGGCATGCTCTGGGTGTCCTGGCCCAAGAAGTCCTCGCCGATGCACATTGATCTCACTGAGGATGATCTACGTACCGAGATCCTCCCACGCGGCTGGGTGGACGTGAAAGTCTGCGCCGTGGACGGCGACTGGTCAGGGTTGAAATTCCTGCGCCGCAGGCGCTGAACGCGGCGCTAGTCTGCTGTCGGCGCAGCGCCAACCTTCGCCGCAGCCCGTTCGTTGAGGAAGCGTTTGACCTGCTCGGTGGAACGCGCCAGCGTGCGATCCCAAGCTTCGATACCCGCGGCAACCTCGGGGTCCTGGACGACATTCCTGAACATCGGCAAATCGAGATACCAGCGCGTCGCCGATGTGGGCATCTGGTAGGGGAATTTGACGAACAGGTCATCCACCAAATAATCGATCACCGCCTGGTCATCACCGTCTAGACCCAGGGCAAGCAGCTTCGGAAAGTTGGTGTCCTCGATGCTGCCGCCCAGCTCTTCGAAATTGGAACGCACGAACGCCGCTTCGGCGCGACGTACTTCCTGTGACGCGTCTTCGAACATCAGAGGCGACACCACGAGGCGAACCCAAAACGAAGCGCCGCGCATTTTGGCGGGATCAGGGTTCATCCAGCTTGGCTCACGCGCGGTCATGTAGGCGTTGGCCTCAGCAAGCGTGCCGCGAGCATGGTGCACACGGTAAAAGTCGACGATCGCGGTTTGCCGGACACCCGTCCGTGTGGCGGCATCGATATCGATCATGGACTTCGCGGCTTCAAGCAGCTGGTCGGCATCCCCCGTCGAACGCACCGCTGCAAGATCGAGCAACAGTATGATACCCGCGTCCGGCGTCATCGCTCGCGCGGTCTCATGGTAAGGACGCGCATGATCCGGGAGCCCGATGGTGTAGAGCAGGTTGGCAATGCTGCCCGGCAGTTCGACGTCGGCAGGGTCGAGTGCCGCCGCCTGCTCGGTGTTCAGAATAAAGCCGGAAAAATCGCCGATTTGTTGATCGAACAAAGCCAATACCGAGTAAAAATTGGGATTCCCGGGCTCGATCCGAATGGCTTCCCTGAGTTCGTCTCGCGCCTCCGCATAGCGGCGAAAGGCAGTGCCAAGCAAGGAGCCGCGCCGCGCGTGCAGCTGTGCATTCAAGGGATCCAGCTCCAGCGCGAGGTCGAGCATCCGCAACGCATCCTCGCCACGGCCTGCGAAGTTGTAGTAGCCGGCCAACCCGGTCTTCGGCGCCACCTCCCCGGGAAACCGCTCGACGAGTTGCTCCATGTCCTCGGCAGAGGCCAGGAGCTGGGGCAAGTCACCGCGCATTGCAGCAGCGCGACCCGTGGCCTCCACCTGCACGACGGCCGCATCGACAAGATCACTGTTGAGCGTCAGCGCCCGCTCCGCCGTTTCCCGAGCAAGCGTAAGGCCCTCCGCGGCGGCGCGGTCACCCGTGTTGATCTGCGCCATGTAGGTCTGAGCCTGTAGCGCGATCGCCTCAGAAAAGTCAGGCTCGATGGCAACAGCGCGCTCGAGCAAATCGACGGCCTTGCGCAAGGTCACAACCGAGCCTGTTCGAAAATCAGCCAGCGCCTGCAAATAGAGGTCGTAAGCCTCGATGTTGCGGCCCCTGTTTGCCGGCAAGCCAGCCGCTTCGCCGAACAATGACGCAACGAGCGACGAGCTCACAGTGTCGGAGATCTCGTCCTGGATCGCGAACAGGTCCGAGTAGCGCTTATCGAACACGCGCGACCAGACCTGAAAGCCGTCCTCCGTACGCACGAGCTGCGCCGTGATGCGCAGTTGGTCACCGACCCGCTGGACACTTCCCTCGAGCACGTGCGCAACACCGAGCAGATCGCCGACTTCTCGCACATCCACCTGGCGGTCGCGGTACACGAAGCTCGACGTCCGTGCAGCAACTTTGAGCTCCGGCACCTGCGCGAGACGGTGCAGCAAGATTTCGGTCATGCCATCGGCCAGGTATTGCTGGCCACCTTCGGGCGAGCGATCTGCGAACGGCAGGACCGCCACCGAGGCGTCAGCACGCACATTGACCGCGGCCTGCTGCTGATCCGACTCGGGCAAAAGCCGATCCACCGCGAACACCACGAGTACGGCGGCAAGCAGCGAGATCAGCACCACATTGAGCTTGCGTGCCGTATCTGCCGTAACCGAGTCCTCGCGAACGACATCGCGCTCGCGCTTCAGGCCGTCGGGCGTGAGCTCATACACCCAGGAGAAGATCAGCGCGAACGGAAGGCCGAGCAGCAAAAGCATGAGCACAAAGCGCATCGTCCAGTCGGGCACGCCGAGCACGCCGACCAGGACATCCGCCACCTGCAGCACGAGCCACGAGGCGACCGCGTAGAGCGCCGCCATCCGAAACACGTTGCGGCGTTTGAGCTCTGCGAAAAAACTCATCGATGCGTCAGCCCGATCCCGAAATCACTCATACGTTGCTGGTGTCCAGTCGCAGCCTTTGCAATCGGGGTCGACACCATTGCTGCGCAGCACACGCAGCATGAAGTTCGTCCAGGTTTCATCGGGTGTCCAGACCGCATTCATGTCGGCCTTGGCCTCGGCCAGCGGCACGTCGTCGTAGATGACGCGGTACAGCATCGCAAAGGCCGAGGCGCGGAAATTGGCCTGACAGTGCACAAGCGTCGGTCGCTCGGGCGCCTGTTGGATGATGGCCGCAAAAAGACCGAAGTGGTTCGCGTCGGGCGCGTCCCAGCGCACAGGGATGTGCACAAAATCCATGCCCAGCTTGTCGACCACGCGGTCCTCATTCGCGAGTGACTGCTCCTGGTCCGAGTAAGCGAGAAAAATCACACGCTCGAGGCCTGCATCGCGCAGTCGCTCCAATGCCTGCGCCGTCACGCCGCCACCACTGGAAAACGTCTCGTCGTAAGCCACGTAGTTGATGACCTCTTCGTCGGCCTGAGCCGACGCGGCCAGCACCAGCGCGGCCATCAGGCCGGCGCACCATCCGCTTCGCATGATCTTCGTCCTCACAAACAGCTCTGCTGCAGCCATTCTATAACTCCACGCTGCATCGACAGGCGATCTGCGGCGAAGGCATGATCACCCGGGATCTCGCGCGTCGTGAGCACGGGGCCCTCATCCCGCCAGCTGGCCGCGATACTGCGTTGCATGTCTACCGGTACCACGGTGTCACCCGTGCCCGTGATGAGCAGCACGGGCCGACCCGCGAGCCGCGGCCCGAGGTTGCGCAGGTCGAAGGCCTCAGCATTGGCCACAAGCTCGGCCACGGCCGTCGCGCCATCCCAGCCTGCCAGCATGAACAGGTTGTCCGTGTAGGCCGCAAAGCCGGCCTTGGCCGCATCGCCGCGCGCGGCATAGGAACCGATGTTCGCGGCCGCGATGCCGACGGCGCAGGCGACCTCGGCATCCGCTGCCGCGGTCTGCAGCGCCGCGAAACCACCCATGGAATGACCGATGACGATGAGCTGGTCGGCATCAATCGGGTACTGGCCTGCGTTGGCACGCAAGTACTGAAGTGCGGCCTGGCCATCGGCAAAGGTGTGGGCAAACCGGAACTCGCCCTCGGCGCCCCAGGCACCGCGGTAGTGGATGAACAGCACATTCATCCCGGCACGGCGCAGCGACTGGGCCAGGTCGAGGTTCTTTTCGTTACCCGGGTAGCCGTGCAGCAGCAGCACAGTTGGGTGCGCACCGTCACCTGCCGCCAGCATCAGATAACCCGGCAGGCGGACGCCAGCACTCGGCACCGTGACCTCAAGATTGCGAGCGGCCGGTCCGCTGACCTCGGGCGTTTGGGTCACGGGATCGAACGGGGCGTTCTCGTCCGCCGTACACCCAACGGCAATGGACAGAACAGCAACAAGGGGCAGGATTCGGCGCACGTGGCGACTCCAGGCTAACGACGACCCCGAGTATGCACGGCGCGCGGGCAAAAAAAAGCCGCCACCTGCGAAGGTGGCGGGGGCATGCTACGGCGGGGGATGCGGCGCTTAGGCGGCCCCCGAAAGAACCACGATCTAGGCGATGCCGCGAGCCAGATCAGCCGCTCACATAACCACACCCAAACAGAACCTATTAACGTCGCACCGTCGGCCACCAGTCGGGTCCGACGAACCTCTAGCAGCTATCAGCACCGTGCGGTTTCGATTCAATTCTGTCCTGTGTTGAGAGCACTTCGATTAGGGACTAGTCTATCGATAGGGTAATTGCGCGGAGAGTAGGACATGGGAAGTCGGTTCATGGACGACATAATTGATAAGAGGAACAGAGCTATAAATTTGAAGGTTGTCTTCGTTGATATCGTCTCGTACTCGAAGCGAAGATCTCAAACTCAGGCGGAAGTCGTAGACGCTTTTATGTTGTGCCTCGAAGAGGCTCGCCAGCGAGTAGCCAAACAGTTTCTGACGTATTCCGAAGCGAATGCCGTCTCGTTCGCAAACGATCTAATTCTGTTGCCTGCTGGGGACGGTGCCGCAATTTGCTTCCCTTTCGAGGGATTACATGACGTGCATTTAGTCTTTGCTCTGAGCCTGCTCGAGATCGTTTCAGAGCTAAACTCCAAGAATGGTTGCGAGAAGTTCTCGGAACAAAAGTGGTGCAACTGTCATAACTCCTTCTACCTGACTGTCGGCGTTGCAGAGGGAAAAGGAATTCTGTATCGCGACGTAAACTCCCAATACAATGTGGCCGGCAACTGCATCAACATGGCCGCGAGAATTATGGGTCATGCCGACGCAAATCAAATCCTGTTCTCGCAAGAAGCTTACAACCAAATAATCGATCTAGTTGACGACCCGCATTTAGATGAACGATTCCGTGAGTTCCAAGATGTCAAAATTAAGCATGGCCTGAAGATCAATCTCTTTCAGTACATCGATGAGGACTGTGATTGGCTGAGCTCAGACCCGCCAGAGGACCTCGCGCTAGGTGAGATAGCGGATAGAGCTATGACTGCAATGGGACAAATGGGATTACCCGTGCCCCCTACTGATTTCGCAGAGCGGGTAGACAAACAGAGAATGATAGAACTGATGGCGCAGGTGACGAGCGGCTTGGCAGAGGCAATGGGCGAACAAGACGGCAATGCCCAGAGTCTGGAAAGGCCTAAGAGCCCAGAAGACGACAGCTAACGTGGCCTTGTCATTAGCCAAGCGCACGCCAGCAATTACCAGTTCCAATGAAGCTTTGGCGGAAACAAAATTGCCCGTATCACAACCTCTGGCATCACGGTGCTTGGAACCCTGCAGTCACTGCAATGGTTGATCTAGAACTTACGCGAGGGGTCGTACTGGACGCTTAACGCGTCAATCTAGTCGTTTTTCCGGACTCGAGTTCGCCTACCGTCTTTCGAGCACTCGCCAAAAAAAAGCCGCCACCTGCGAAGGTGGCGGCGGCCTGCTACGGCGGGGGATGCGGCGCTCAGGCGGCCGCGGCAGAGGCTTCGTCCTCCTCGACTGCGGGGGCATGCATGACGAGGTATTCAAACGCAGTGAGTGCGGCTTTGCTGCCTTCACCCAGCGCGACGACGATCTGCTTGTAGGGGGTGGTCGTGACGTCGCCACAGGCAAGAATGCCCGGCGCGCTCGTCTCAGCCTTGTCGTTGATGATGATCTCGCCGTACTCGTTCATGTCGACGAGGCCCTTGGCGAACTCGGAGTTGGGCACGAGCCCGATCTGTACGAACACGGCCTTGAGGTCGAGCTCGTGCGTTTCACCCGTCTCGCGGTCCTGGTAGACCAGGCTCGAGACCTTGCCGTCCGTCGCCTTGATCTCCTGCGACGCGGCGTTGGTGATGATTGTGATGTTGTCCCGCTCGAGCGCCTTGTCGACGAGCACCTTGTCGGCTTTCAGTTCCGGCATGAACTCGAGCACAGTCACGTGGCCGACGATGCCCGACAGGTCGAGCGCGGCTTCGATACCCGAGTTGCCGCCACCGATGACCGACACGTCCTTGCCTTTGAAGAACGGGCCGTCGCAGTGCGGGCAGTAGGCGACACCGTTGCCGATGTACTCCTTCTCGCCCGGAATGCCGAGCTCGCGCCAGTTCGCGCCCGTCGCGATGATGACGGAACGGGCGCGGATCTTCTCACCCGAAGAGAGCGTGATCGTCTTGATGTCACCCTGCTCGATGTTGTCGACACGCAGGTGCTCGCGCAGCGTGACCTCGTACTCGGTCAGGTGCTCGCGTAAGCCTTTGACGACCTCAGGGCCCTCGGTCTGGGGGATCGACACGAGGTTTTCGATACCGAGCGTGTCTTTCACCTGCCCGCCGAAGCGCTCAGCGATGATGGTTACGGCAAAGCCCTTGCGCGCGGCGTAAATGGCCGACGACACGCCCGCGGGGCCCCCGCCGATAACCACCACATCTTGCAACGGCAGCGAGGGTGCCTCGCCAGTACCGCCTTCGGCCAGATGCGGGAAACGCTCGAGCAGCTTTTCGATGATCGTGGACGGGTCGATCTTGCCGTTGGCAAACACCTCACCATTGAGGAACACGGCCGGCACGCCCTGCACGTTGCGCTCGGCGACGAAGTCGTCGTACACGCTGCCGTCGACCATCTCGGCCGAAATGTTCGGGTTGATTGCCGCAAACTGATTCAGCGTCTGCACGACGTCGGGGCAGTTGTGGCAGCTCAGGCTGATCGCCGTTTCGAAATGCAGCGGCTCGCCGACGCGCTCGACGATCGACTTCAATGCATCGTCGAGACGAACGGGTACGCCGCCCGCGTGCAAGACGCCAAGCACAAAAGAGTTGAACTCGTGGCCGCCCGGGACGCCCGAGAACGTGATCCCCGTGGGCTCGTCGTCGGCCTCGAGCGTAAAACTCGCACCACCACGCAGACCCGCGTCGCGTTCGGCGACGTTGAGGCGCGGTGAGATGTCCGCAAACTGCATGAGGAACTCCACGAGCTCTTCACGCTTCTCGTTCTCGCCGGTCTGCACGACGAACGTGACGTTGCGCGTCAGTTTTTCGGTGTAGGCCTTAACGGAGGCAAGCAGTTCTGCGGTCAACATAAGTGTGTGTCCTTTAGAGACGACGCGGGGCGGTCAAGCCGCCCCGCATCCTTGGTCTTTCTGCGGGAAACCCGATCAGATTTTGCCGACCAGGTCGAACGACGGGGTCAGGGTGTCTTCGCCCTTCTCCCAGGCCGCCGGGCAGACTTCACCATCGTTCTCACGAACGTACTGCGCAGCCTTGACCTTGCGAACCATGTCTTTGGCCGAGCGGCCGACACCCAGCGTGTGCACTTCGTACACCTGGATGATGCCGTCGGGATCAACGAGGAACGTGCCGCGCAAAGCCTGGCCCGCTTCTTCGATCATGACGTCGAAGCCGCGCGAGATGGCACCCGTCGGGTCACCCAGCATCGGATAGTTGACGGCCGAGATGGCGTCGCTGGTTTCGTGCCACGCTTTGTGGACGAAGTGCGAGTCCGTCGAAACGGCGTAGACCTCAACGCCCAGCTCCTGCAGCTCGGGGTAGGCCTTGGCCATGTCTTCGAGTTCGGTCGGGCACACGAACGTGAAATCCGCGGGGTAGAACAGGAAGATGCCCCACTTACCCTTCACGTCTTCCGACGTGATCGTCTTGAAGCCGCCGTCGTGAAACGCGTCGGTGGAGAATTCGGGAATCGGCTGTCCGATAAGTGCCATGTGCCTTGTACCTCTGTTGTCTCGGTTACAAAAAGGGGGAAAGTTAGACGAGCATTGTCACCGACCTCGCAGCCGGCTGGAAGTAAATAGTGTCTATTGGGGCGATAGACAAGGCCTATGGGCATTGCCTATTTACCAATCAATAACTTATGTAGTTTTTCGTGGTGCGCGAGTCAGATACGCAGGTGCTGGGCCACGGCACACCACGAACGCTCGTTGTCGATGCTGCATGGTACTACGCCCATGCTCCCGCACCGCCGTCGAGACTGCTCGAATTCGATTCGCAATGCTGATAGCGTCGATTGACATGACGAACGGACGCGGCATCACAAAGGCGTGGCCAACACGCGCACCTCTGCGTTCTATCTGGCGTCAGCCCCTGGCGACGCTGGCGCGTCTCTCACACGACAACCCTGGCTACGGCGTCTTCGTGCTGCCCGTGCTCGCGGGCTTTGCGAGCTTCCCGATGGCCGGGTGGTCGTTTGGTGAAGCCGCCGTGGACAAGCCCATGGGGTACCTGGCGCTGTCGCTGTTGTCGTTCTCACCCATCCTCGAGCTACTGCAACTTTTCGCCGCGGCTTTCCTGGTCTCGCGGCTCGCCATTGCGTTCGGCGGGCGGCCGGATTCGCGTCGTCTGCTCAGTGCGATGGCCTGGTCCAATGCGCCGATCCTGCTGCTGGTGCCACTCGGAATCGCGGCCGCGATGGTTGGCGAGGCATCCCTGATGCCCGTTGAGCTGGACGGCCTGCCCGCCACCACGATTATCGTATTGGTGGTGCCAGTCCTGTTGTTATTCGCAGTCCAGATAGGCCTGATCGCCTGGTCCAAAGCGCTCCTGGTCTGCGGCTGTGCCCAGGCTCTGGGCTTGTCCCGGGGTCGCACCCTGTTGTGCCTGATCTCAGCATGGCTTTTATCCGCGGTGCTCATCGCACTCGTCGTCTTCGCGTCGCTGGATCTTGAGGCCGTCGGTCACGTCTTGTTTGCAGGCTTGCTGGAGGCGTTTCTAGGTTTTGAGTAATCCACTGCGTCTGCTGCACAACGCACTCTGGAGCGGCACGTCGCCGCTAGCCCGACAGCTCTTCGACGTCTGCGCGACCGTAGTGGTGGTCGTCACCGCTGTCGGCATGGGCTCGCAGGCCATGGATGTGTCGATCGCTCGCTCGCAGATCGCCGAGGCGGCCTCGGTGACGCAGGGTGCCCTGCTGGAGGCTGCAGTCGTCTACGCCGAGACTGGCCAATGGCCCGAGCCCGGCGCGTTCGACCTCGGGCAGCCCGGGGCGGCTGGGCGTTATGTGTCGGGCGTCGCGTTCCTCGAGGACGGCCGCGTCCAGTATGGATTCGTCCCGGAGGCCCACCCACTTGTCCGCGACCGACAAGGAACCCTGGCACCCCACATTACCGGTGACCATGCAACGCTGCGCTGGCAGCTCGACCCGAATTCTGCCCCACTCGAAAACGCCATAGACCCGAGGCTCTTGCCCTACGCCTGGCGCCTCGACCACAAGGAACTCTGACCGCAATGTTCGAATCTCAAACCGTCGACCATTTGCACCTGCTTGCACGCCAGTTCGACGGGCTCACGGCGCAGGATGTTGACCCCAATACCGCGTTGCAGAGAATCGCCGACGCCGTCCCGGATCGCTATGCTCAGGACGCGACGCGTTTGCGTGCGCTGGTCACAGCCGAGGGTGACATTGACCTGCCAAGCGTCGGCGCATCGCCTTACGGCCGCCTTGCCAGTCTCGCAAAAGCGACCCGCCTGGATGCACGCGGGCGAGTTCAGCTGCTGCGCGACTTCTCCGACTATGTCACACAGACCAAGCTCGTCATCGCGACCTACTGGGCCGGTTTCAGCGGCTTCATCCTTTACACCTTGGCGCTGGTCGGGATCGCGCTGCTAATCACGGGGATGTTCAGCGTGTTTGTCATTCCCGCATTTCGCGGGTTGTTTAGCATGACGGGCGGGCGCTTGCCGGTGTTCAGCGCTGCGCTACTCGGCGGCGAGCGCATCCTGCCGGCCTTGCTGCTGATCACCGCACTGGTTGTCGCCGGCCTGATCGTATTCTCGGGTGTCACAGTTCGGAACCGACTGCAGCGGATGGCACCGTTGCCCGGGTGGGTCACCCTGCTACCGGGCCTGGGCACGCTGCGAGAGAGTTGGCACCGCGACCTGTACCTGAACACGCTGCGCCTGCTTCGCAAGGCAGGCGTGGACGACACCGAGGCTCAATCGACCGCGGCCGAGCAAACGGGTTTTGATGCGGCGCTCGCGCGTCGCGACTCTGCCATGGAGGCACTGGCGATCGCCGAGCCCCTCGGGCTGCTGGACGCCGAACTCGAGGCACAATGCAGCGATCACGTGGCGCGGCTCACAGACGACCTACTGGCGGCCCGAGACCGCATTGCCTTTGCCACCAAAGTCATTCTTTACGCCGTCATCGCGCTTCTCGTCGTCGCGATGTACCAGCCCCTCTTCCAAATGGGCGCGATCATTTGAGGACCCCGAACATGAAAAGAAACGGATTCACACTCATCGAGCTCATGATCGTGGTCGCCATCATCGGCATCCTCGCGTCGATCGCGATTCCCGCCTATCAGGACTACACGATCCGTGCACAGGTCATCGAAGCGATGTCACTCACGAGCACGATGAAAGGCTCTATCGACGAGTACTACCGCGACCGCGGCCAGTTTCCGGCCGATAACGAAGCCGCGGGCACGCCGCTGCCGGACCAGATGATCGGCAACTACGTCAATCAGATCACGGTCGAAGGCGGCGCCATGCATGTGCGCTTCGGCAACCACGCCAATACGCGCGTCGCCGGTGAGATCCTCTCCATTCGGCCGCTCGTCGTCCCGGGCAGCCCGCTGACGCCGCTGTCATGGAACTGCGGTTATCGCGAGGCACCCACCGGTATGGAGCCGGTTGGCGAAAACCGCTCGACAGTCGAACCGAAGTACGTGCCGTCGGCTTGTCGGTGATGCATGTCATTGCGAGGCCACGCAGTCTCGCCGCAGTCATTGCGAGGCCGCGCAGTCTCGCCACAGTCATTGCGAGGCCGCGAAGTGGCCGCGGCAATCTCCCAAAAGTCACGATGTCGTTAGGAGATTGCCGCGGCCACTTCGTGGCCTCGCAATGACGGGAGCTTCGGTGCGCGGGCTCGCAATGACGGGCGCTTCGCGACGCGGGCTCGCAATAACGATTATTCCGGTGCGATCACATGCCGCTTCATGAGCTTGTAGATCCGCCGGTACTCGTCGAGCCACGAGTCTGCGTGCACGAAGCCGTGCGGGTCGAGCGGGTACATTGCGATCTCCCAGTCTTCCTTCTGCAGCTCGAGCAGACGCTGCACGAGCAACACCGAATCCTGGAAGAACACGTTGTCGTCCTGCATGCCGGCAGCGATGAGCATCGGGCTCTCCAGCCCCTCGACGAAGTAAATCGGTGAGCTCTTCTCGTAGGCCACGGGGTCGATAAGCGGCGTATTGAGAATGTTCGATGTGTAGCCGTGGTTGTAGTGCGCCCAATCAACAACGGGACGAAGCCCGGCGCCCGCGGCGAACAGGTCGGGGTCGCGGAACAGCGCCATGAAGGTCATGAAGCCGCCGTAGGACCCGCCGTACACGCCCACACGCTCGGGATCGACACTGTAGTTCTCAACGAGCCAAGCGACGCCGTCCTGGAAGTCCTCGAGTTCGGGGTGACCCATCTGGCGGTAGATTGCAGTGCGCCAGTCGCGCCCGTAGCCTTTCGACGCGCGGTAGTCCATGTCGATGACGATGACACCCTCGCGCGCCAGCAGCGTGTGGAACATGAACTCTCGGAAATAGTACGGCCAGCCCGCGTGCGCGTTCTGCGTGTAGCCCGCGCCGTGCACGAACATGACGGCGGGATAGGTCTGCGACGCATCGTAGTCGGGCGGCAGGTAGAGCTTGGTGTAGATCGGTCGGTCGACGTGCGACGACGGCACCTCAACGATCTCCGGGATCACCCATTCAATGGCCTTGTAGGCATCAGTGACCGTATCGGTGAGCCGCGTCGAGCTGCCGTCGGCAACGAACACATGGAACAAGTCTTCGTGGCGGTCGAATTCACTGTGAATCACCAGCAGTGAGCGGCCGTCAGGGGACAGGCGGAAGTGATTCACGCCGCCCAGATCCGTCAGGGTTTCCACGTCGCCGCCTTTGACGGGCACGCGGTGGATTTCCCAGGTACTCGGGTGCCGGGCATTGGCGCGGAAGTAGAGGTAAGTCTCATCCGGGCTCAGCACAGGCTCTTCGACAACGAACTCGCCGCGCGTGAGTGTGCGCGCTCGACGCGCCCCGATCTTCTTCGAGTAAAGCTGCGAGTAGCCCGAGACCTCGGACTGGAACCAGATCGTCTTGCTGTCGCCAAGCCAACCGAAGTTGTTGTGCGTGTAATTGATCCAGGCGGTGTCGCTGAGGCGATCAAGCACCTCGAGCTCGGGTGACTCGATCCCCGACGTTACGATCCAACGGTCTTTGTTGTCACGCGAATGCAACTGCAACGCGACCTGGCTGCCGTCGGGTGACCACTGGGCGTCTTCGACGGCTATGGCGCGCAGCTCCGGTGCCTTGAGTTGTTTCTCCACTTTGGCGCTGTCGGCACCGCGCTCAACATGCCAGGCAAGTGCTTCTTCGCGCAGCCCGGCGAGTGGGTCCTCATCGGCACCCTCAAGTTCGGCAAAGTCGAGCTTCGTCACCTCGCGGTCGACAAGACTGACGAGCCACACAGTGTGCGGCGGCGGCACATTGCGGCCCACACGCGGACGTAGCTCGCGCGTTTCCGTGTAACCGCTTTCGGTGACGTAGTTGGGCATCACGCCGCGCTTGCCGCGCTTGAAGCCCTTGGGCTGGGTCACGATGAGCAGGTGTCGCGCATCGGGCGACAGAGCCATGCCGGCTTCCTCGATCTTCTTGCCCAGGTAGATCGGCAGCGGCGCACCGGCTGCACTCTCGGCCTGCCGCGATTCCTGGTAATCGGCGAGCGCGTCGTCTTGGCGCTCGACCTCGACCACCGTCTCGTAGATACGGCGCTGGCTTTCGCGCAGCGTATCGAAGCCCTCGTCGGCATCGGGGTCATCGGCGAATCGCAGATCGGCAAGTTGTTCGACGGCGCCCGAATCCAGATCGTGCACCACGTAGCCCGAACCGTCTCGGTAGCTCACCGCTGAGCGGCCGAGCACGAACTGCGCATCGCGCTCGCGTGCCGCAGTGCGGGTCAGCTGCTGGACATCGCCGTCGGGCAGCGCCCGCCAGAACACATCGCCATTTTCGGTCCAGACCACGGCGCTGCGGTCCGCGTTGTAGGCACGGCTCGCGTTCGATGATGCAGGCATGCCGGCCGCCACAAGCTCGGCCTGCGCATCAATGAGCGTCAGCCGGTACGGGTCGCGAATGCGCTCGCCAGCGCGTTTCTGCAGATAGTAGACCGCCTGGCTCGAGTCGTCCCACCAGGGGTTCTCTGGCTTGTTCCCGATCCAGTCGGGGTCGGCCATGATACGTTCGAGCGTGACGGGTTCCTGGGCGAGCGCCGAGGTGACGGCGCATGCGGCCAGTACGGCAAAAATCCTGCGCATCGCGAGCTCCTGGGTTGGATGGGCGCGCGATAGGTTAGCAGGAAAGCAGGTTCCCTCAGCGGATCCGGACGCGGAAGAACACGGAGAAGGTGGTCAGGCCGCCCGAGGGCGCGCCCGCCATGGCACCCGAGGGTCGGATGCGCAGGAAGCGGACCGCCGGATCGGTGCCGACGGCGTCGGCGACGGGCGTGTAATTGAAGTTCACGCCATCCGTTGAAAACTCAATATCGTCGGCGCCGTTGCCAAGCGCATTGAAACTGAGGGACAGGCCGCTCGAACTTGCGCCCAGGCCATCCTCAAAGCGCACGGGTCCTGCGCCTGGCGCAATATCGGCCACCACGAGATCCGTGCCTGCGGGCAACGGCTCGGTGATCACGAGGGAGTCGCCATCGACAGGGCCCGCACCCGAATTCTCGACGCGGATTTCGTACTCGGTCACGGCACCCGGTATGTCGAAGGGACCCGAACCCCCGCTCACGGGGTCCGTCTGAGTCGCGACATTCTTGAACACCGTGAGCGTGGGCGTCCCGATCGACTCGATACCACCTAACGCGGCCACGGGCTCGGGCTCCACATAGCGACGCACATAGATGTTGCGCAGCCGCGCCTGGTCCTGCGCCGTCATGATGGCAACGAAGCCGCGATTCGTGACGGTCGTGTTGTCGTTGCCCTGCGCTTGCAGGTTACCGGCGTTGGGAAACGCATCGGCGGCCCAGAAAGCGCTCGAGTCTTCGTCCCAGAACCGAAGCGACGTGGGGTTGGCACCGAAGGCTGCCAGCGCCTGGCGACGCCACTGGTTGGGCACGATGTCGCCGGGGTTGCTGTTCTGCACGGCGATCTGACCGCGCTGGTTTCGCATGATCGCGCCGTCGTGGGTGTAGCCGTTGGCGTTGCCACAACCCGACTGCGGGAACTCGCCGCGGTTGGTCGAGAAGTAGTGATTGGAGCTCTCGCTGCCGCCGCTGCCCGACTGGATGATGCCGCGCACCATGACGCCCGTGGTCATATTGATGGGGAAGCAGTCGACGTGGAAAAACTCGGCCTCGATGAACACGTCGCGCTCGTCGACGGCGCGCCGGTAACCGCTCGTGAAGTTATCGCCGTTGCGATAGGTGTAGTAACCCGCCGCGTTCCAGGCCAGCGTGTTGTCCCAGCCGCCGCCGTGCCAGGGGTCGATGCGACCACGAATATAACTGGCGGCACGGTTCACGCTGGCGTCGTCGAACCAGAGGTAAACGTTGGTCGTGCTTAGCGCCACAGGCGCGCCCGCGGCCGCGTTGTCGTAGTAAAGGTAGAAGTCGTCGTTGGTCGCCGAGTTGGGTAAACCGATAGGTGCCGCGAACCGGATGTCAGTCTGGGCTGTGTTGCAACCGATGACGTGGCGCGGCAGGTCCTGCCAACCTGTGCCGTTGAAATAGACGATGCGCAGGTCATCACAGTCGTTCTGTAGCTCACCCGCTGCGATGAGTGACTGGGTGTCCAGCGGCGAGACCCGCAGCGTGTAGCCCGCGTAACCCTTGTCGGGCGCAACAGGGCCTGTGCTGACAGCAACGTTGCGACGCAGGCCCCAGTCGTTGTCCCACCACTCCGAAGTCGCGGCCTGAACGGCGCCTGCGGCCAAGGCCAACGCGGCCCCGGCAGCCAGATGTCGATAGCTCGTCGTTACCCCACGCATCGGGGCATTCTAACGGTAACCGGCAGCCGAAAGGTCCGACGCGACAGCGTCGGACCCCGGCTTGACCGAACTTACTGGCTTAGCGTCGTGAGCCAATCGTCGTCGGAACCCTCGGCAACGTCCGCAAACAGCGGCGTCGAGAGGTAGCGCTCCGCAGTGTCGGGCAGCATGGCGAGCAACACGGAGCCCTCGGGCGCGTCTTTGGCCGCCCGCAGCGCCGCAGCAAAGGTGCCGCCACCTGAGATGCCTGTGAAGATGCCTTCCTTGTGCGCCAGCGCCTGCGCCGTAGCGATCGACTCGTCGTCGGTCACGGGAATGAGCGCATCGAAGATCTCGCGGTTGAGCACACCGGGCACGAAATCAGGCGTCCAGCCCTGGATCTTGTGCGGCTGCCATTCTTTGCCGGCCAGAAGCTGTGCCGCCTCGGGCTCCGTCGCCACGATCTGGATATCAGGCCGCGCGGCCTTGATGACCTCGCCCGCGCCCGTCATGGTGCCGCCCGTGCCCCAGCCCGTGACCCAGTAGTCGAGTCGCTTGTCGGCGAAGTCCGAGAGAATCTCAGGGCCCGTCGTCGCGCGATGGAACGCCGGGTTGGCCGGGTTCTCAAACTGGCTGGCCCAGAACCAACCGTGAGTCTCGGAAAGCTCCTGCGCCTTCTTGACCATGCCCGTACCGCGCTCGGCGGCGGGCGTCAGGATGACCTTGGCACCCAGGCCCCGCATCACCTTGCGACGCTCGATCGAGAACGACTCGGCCATGACGGCCACAAACGGATAACCGCGAGCCGCGCAGACCATGGCTAAGGCCACGCCCGTGTTGCCCGACGTGGCCTCGACCACTGTCTGGCCGGGCTTGAGCACGCCGCGCTTCTCAGCATCGAGAATGATGGCGTAGGCCAGCCGGTCCTTGACCGACGACATCGGGTTAAAGGCCTCGACCTTCACATACATCGTCACATGCTCAGGGGCGATGCGGTTGATGCGGACGATCGGTGTCTTGCCGATCGTCTCGAGGATGTTGTTGTAGATCACTTCATTGTCTCCAGGGCGTGTTTCTTATGTGTGCCGGGCTTCGACCACGGACGCGCGCGGCGGTTGCATGATGGCCATGCGTAGTCCGCGCTCGTCGTGGATCGGTGCGTCCGGCAGGGTTTCGAGCGCCGCGTCGAAGCGCGCCGTGACGGCGCCGACGAGTGCGTCGAGAATGTCATCGACCGCCACCTGTCGCCGCGCGTGGTTTTGTCTCACCTTTGATGCGATAGCTTCTGCATCGGCCGCAAAGTCCTGCAGCAGGGCTAGGCGCGCCGCGCGCCCGGCCGGTGTTTTCTTGCTGTCCGCGAGCGCCACGCCACCATTGAGCACCGCGAAAGCCACTTCCGGATGCATCTCCTGGACTGGGCACGGCGGCGTCCCCATGGCCAGGTATTCGTCGAGCTCGCGAATCTTGGCCGTGATGTTCCAGGTCTGCTTGGAGAGCCGTCGCCCGAGCTCTGCGGCGTTGATGTTGCAGGCCTCGAGGTAGTCTCGCGCCGAGAGCGCTGCGCGCGAGGGCACGGGGAATACCGATGAACCGCGCCGCCCCAACAGGCGTCGCGCGGCCGTGTCGCAGAGGCGCTCGGGAACGTTGGCCGAGGGCAGACCGATGGGCATATCGACCAGCACGCGGACTGGAGACTCCAGCGCCGACATGAGCTCAAAAAAGCTTGGGGCGAGGTGCGCGACCGACGCGCCGGACGCGTCAAGGCCGACGCCGATCCAGCCCCCCGGACAGCCGTCGACGCCGTAGAACACGGTGCTCAGCCTGCCGCGGCAGCCAGGCGCTGCAGGTTGGCCATGGCCGGGGCCGCGTTTTCGCGCAGCCGCTGGATGACCGCACGCTTATCCATATCGTCCTTGGGAATCTCGGACGCGATCTTGCCGAAGCCGTCGAGTCGATTGGCGCGCAGCCAGCGACGAAGCTCAGGCTCCTGCGACCAGCGGAACTGGTTGGCGCTGTTGATCGCGGTCATGTGCAGCCAGTCGGGCAACGAATCGGGTAATGGCACAACGCTGCAGTACTGGTTGCGCACGGCGTCGGAGCGGTAGGCGAGCTCGATATGCGCAATGAACGCCGCACTGAACACGGGCTGGTAGGCGCGTACGGTCTGCGGCGTGATGGTATCGCCCTCAAAAATGGGCTTGATCTTCGTGTTCGGGATCGCGCGCGCCGAACAGTCGATGACGACCGCCTCGGGGTCGACCTCGAGCACACCACCATCGAGCACAATCTTGCCCGGCGCGATGTCCAAGACGCGGCCCATGCGCACGATGCCGTCTATCTGACGCAGCGCGTCAACCTCGGCCTCGCTGACGGTCGCACCGTGGAACATCTCAGGCCGTACGCTGCGGTCGATGCGCAGCATCACGCCCGCAGCCTCGAGTCGATCGAACAGGTCCTCGACCGACGTCGCTTCCGCAATCGCTGCCATCTGGTCGGCTTGTGCGCCGATGGAATGCTCAAAAAACTCGATCCCCGGCTGCGTCTTCTTGCGGTTCAGCAGCCAGGCGTCGCGCGGCATGATCCACTGGATGCGCGCAGCGTCGACGCCCTGCTCCAGCAGCCAGATCGCCGTGTCGATGCCTGTCTTGCCGCCGCCGACAATCACAAACTGGCTCGGCGGCTCCGCAATGTCGGGCAACTGATTGGGCGTTACAAAGCGAACGCCATCGGCGATCGAGAATGACGGCGTGTGCGTCGACGGCACCGAGGTCTTGAGCCAGGTGGCGTCGACATGGCGCTTCGCCGTCACGGTATGCGTCTCACCCGAAAGCCGCGACACGAACTGGCCGTCTCCTTTGTAATCGGACATCGGGAAAAACCGAACGCGGCCGCTCGGCAGAAACTGCTGCTGCATGACATCGACGAAGTAGGCGCGCACCTCGGCGCCTGTCGCAAGTTCGTAAAGCCCCTGGTTGAGCCCCACAGCATCGACTTTGCCGCTGCCGAGCTGCCGGGAGCTCACGCCGTAAAACGACGAGGGTTGATGCAGACGAACGAATGGGTATGCGTCGTTCCAGTGGCCACCGGGCTGGTGGTGGCTGTCGACGATGACCATGTCCGCATCGCTTTCGCTGAGCAAGACATCAGCGAAAGCCATGCCCACCGCACCGGCGCCGACAATGAGGTAATCCGTCTCGATCGATGCTGTGGCCATGTTGCTCCCCGTCCATGCTGCGCCGGGGTCAGGCCGATATCGGCGTCTACCACGGCCAGACTGTTTGCCAGCCCGCGGAGAATAACGCAAAGCGCTCGATCAAGCCTCGTGCGACCACGAGATCACGCGGCCCTCACGGCATTCCTGCCATCAATGCCCGATGATTGGGCGAGCACGCAAGGTCCTTGTTACTGATCCGCCAGGGCGTCCGGCACCGCAGTTCCTGGCGCACGACACTGCCGCGCGCCGGAAATCAGGGGGAGAGAAGCTTGTGATTCGACTTAGTCGCCGAAGAACCAGCGCACACCCAGTGTCAGCGTGTCGGCGTCACCGGCGAACTGCAGGGTGGCGCCAACCGAGACGCGCGGGTCGAAGTAGTAGTCGCCGCCCAGCTCGATAAAGGTGTCGCGATCAAACACGTCAACGTGATTCAGAAAGGCGCGCAGCTCGATGTTGTCCGCAGGCTTCGCGCGTGTACCGGCTGAGATGGCGTAACCGTTCTCGTCTTCGTCACCGCCCGTGAAGTCGGCATTGGCGCGAATCAGGCGTGCGTAGCCGACGAAGTCGAAGCGTTCGTCGTAGCGCACCAGATAACCGGCACCCACCGAGAACGTGGTGACATCGACGTTGGAGTCGTAATCGATCGCGGAAAGGTCCGCGACCACGAGCCACTGGTCCGAGAGTTCGTAGGAGCCGCCAATTTGAAAGCCGTCGCCGTCGACGCTTTCGAGCTCGGTGTCGACCCAGCGCAGTTCGGCGTAGTTGTAACTGAGATCCGTGGCGGTGGCCGTAGTGGCCAGGAGCGCCAGTGCTGCGCCCGTTGCTGCTTTGCGAAACATATTGTGCCCTCGCGGGGAGTAGTCAGCGTGAACGAGAGGGTACGTCTGGGCCAGGCAATGAGGCAGCACTGCCAGACCCGCAAGCGGTACAATTTTACAAAATTATGCTTTTCAGTCGGTTATGCGGGCCGGGACCTGTCGCCATTTGGCGTCACATGAGCTCGCGGCGTCACCGATGCGCGTCGTATGCAGAGGACCATCACCCATGAGCACCAACACCTACACCCTGATCACCGGCGCGTCAGCCGGTATTGGCAAGGCCATAGCTGAGCGCTTTGCGAGCGAGGGCCATAATCTGGTGCTCGTTGCGCGACGCCTGCCTGAACTCACGACCTTGGCTGACAAGCTCTCACATGACCACGGCATCGACGCCGTGCCATTGGCGCTAGACCTGTCAGACGACGACGCCAGCGAAGACCTTATCGAAGCGCTGGGCGACCGCGATGTGGACATCGTGATCAACAATGCCGGCGTGCTGTCGAGCGGCAGCTTTCGGCGCATGGACCGCGACCGCATTGAGTCGATGATCGAACTCAATATCGTGTCGCTGACCGAGATGTGCCGGACGTTCTCCGAGCGGCTTGCCGAACGCGGCGGCGGCCGCATCGTCAACGTGGCTTCGGTCGCCGCGTTTCAGCCGGTGCCCAACCTGGCCGTCTATGCCGCGACCAAAGCCTACGTGCTGAGTCTGAGTGAGGCGCTGTCGCTGGAACTGGCGCGCAAGGGCGTCACGGTCACGGCCGTATGCCCGGGCTACACCGACACCGACATGCTGCGCGGGCCCGTGCAGGAAGCCGCGGGCAAGATCAGCATCCCGGACTTTACCGTGCTCGAGCCTGAGACCGTCGCCAAGGCGACGTACAAAGCCTGCATGCGTGGCGATGCCATTGAAGTTCCGGGCATCGGTTACTCGATCGTGATGGCGACGACTGGCGTGCTGCCGCGCTGGATCAAGCGGCGCCTGACCAGGATGGGCACGGGGACGTAGTCGCCAGCCGTCATTGCGCGCCGAATGCGTTGAGGGATCGCCGCGGCGCTGCGCGCCTCGCGATGACTGGCGCACGGTCTGACGAGCCCAATTCGTTGGAAGATCGCCGCGGCGCTGCGCGCCTCGCGATGACTGGGTGACGGGCCTGCTGTCGCAGGTCCGTCACCCAGTCAAAAAAAAGGGCCGCTTACGCGGCCCCAGAGATACGGTCAGAGGGGATTGACCGTTGTTACCGAGGGAGGGGGTCTCGATATCTAAAACGTCATCACGACAGCGCTTGAGTCCTGCTTTTTGCTAAAGCCGGGGAAGCGGTCGCGGTAAATGAAGAGCAGCGCGGCCTGTGCCAGCCAAGCGATGACCGCCATCACGAACAGCGAAGGCTCACCACCAGGTGCTGCGCCCGGGAACTCCACCGCGACGCCCAGCGGCGTGAACAGGTGAAAGAAAATGGCGCCGCTCAGAACACCCACGCCGACAAGAGCGCCGATGTGGCGAGTGGCGGGGATCAGCAGCAGGATGCTTGCGACGAGCTCAACGCTGCCGACGCCGTAGGCGCCGTAGCGCGCAAACACATCACCAATGCCGCCGAGGCCAATGTCGGTCATCCAGGCACCAATGGTGTCGAAGATGTAAATGGTTTCCTGTGCGCCCGAAAACTTGAAAGGCAGCGACTGCAGGAAGACGAATACAGGCACGGCGACCAGCACGTAAGGCAGATATTTTTTCATGGTCTTTTCTCCGGTGTACTCACCGATCGCACTGTGCATATCGGTAGGTTATGGCGGAAGAGACCATTGTGGGTCAGGTTTTATTTCACGATCACATCGGTCCGGCCGTAGTGCCGTGTTTTTCAGTGCAGACGACCCGATTTTGGCTGACCGTGGACCCGATAGTGCCGGCACAGCTTGTGTAGTGGACACGCCTCGCAACGGGGATTACGCGAGACGCAAACACGCTTGGCGAACTGGATGAGCCAGAAATGCCCTTCAGCCAACGCCCAGTCAGGCGCCCGCGCCTCAAGCGCAATGGCCGTCTGATCGGGTGTCGCGCCACGGGCAATGCCGGACCGATTGCAGATCCGGTGCACGTGTGTGTCCACGGCAATCGTGTTCTGGTCAAAGACGAACTGCAGCACGATGTCAGCGCACTTGCGGCCGATGCCTGGCAGCGACATGAGTTCCTCGCGCGTGCGCGGCACCACGCCATTGAAATCATCAATGAGCGCCCGACAGAACTTCTTAATGCTGCGCGTCTTGTTGTTGTAAAGACCAGCAGGCTTGATCGCGTTGGCGATCACAGCGTCTTCGAGCTTGAGCATCGTGTGCGGCTTGCGCGCGAGCCGAAACAGCGCTTTCGTGGCGCGCGCCGTGTTCTCGTCACGTGACTGCGCCGACAGCATGCAGCTCACGCAGCCGCGAAACGGGTCGATGGCCTCTTTGGGACCTTTGGCGCCGGGGACGTTGCCCGGCATGACTTCGGCGAGAATCCGAAACGCGCGGTTGACCTCACGCTTCGTCATCTCGCCCCAGTCGGCGAGGTCATCAGCCACGGCTAGCGGCTGGCGCCAGCGGCCACCGCACCGCGCTCAATGAGCGCGCCGCGTAGCGCCTCGACACGTTTGCGATTGGCACCCAGGTCCGAGTAACCGACGCGGGATGCCGAGCGCACATCGATGACGCCGCGCTCACGGTCGAGCAGGAATTCGAGGTCGTCCGTGAAGCGCATGATTGCCGTGGTGGACGTCGCGTGAAGGTAGTCGCCGTCGGCGTTCACGACACGCGTACGCGGCGTCGCCTCAAGCACCTCGCGTAAGGCACTCCAGGCGGCATCGGCGTCGCCTTCGATCGCAAAGGGCGCAATGCCCGACCGACCCGCATCGGTCGAGCACACGCAGTTGGGCGAGGACGGGCACGGCGCCAGGCCGGCACCGGCTGCTGGCCGCTCAGCCACGCTGGCGCAACCGGTCAGCGCCAACACGGCGAGTAGCCCGACAACCCATCGCATCAACCTTCATCGCTGAAGAGTTTCTCGGCGAGGTAGGTGAACTCTAGCGCCGAGCGTTTGGCGCGTTCCTTCTGGTTGGCCGCAGCCGAGTGACCGCCGTCGATGTTCTCGTAGTAGAGGAACGGTTTCTCGGCGGCCTGGAACAACTTGGCCATCTTGCGCGCGTGACCCGGGTGGACACGATCATCCTTGGTCGACGTCACGAAAAACGGTGTCGGGTAGTCGGCGTCCGTATCAAAGTTCTGGTAGGGCGAGATGGTCTCGAGGAAGGCGCGCTCCTCGGGAATCTCGGGATCGCCGTACTCATCGACCCAGGACGCGCCCGCCAGCAACTTGTGGTAGCGCAGCATATCGAGCAGCGGCACCTGCACCACCACAGCGTTCCAGAGGTCCGGCCGCTGCGTGAGCATCACACCCATGAGCAGGCCACCATTGGAGCCACCCATGATGCCGAGACGACGTGTCGAGGTGATGCCGCGGTCGATGATGTTCTCGCCCACGGCGATGAAGTCGTCGTAAATCCGCTGACGGTTGCCCTTGAGGCCGGCCTGGTGCCAGGCGGGGCCAAACTCGCCACCACCCCGGATGTTGGCCAGCACATAAGCGCCGCCGCGTTCGAGCCAGAGGCGGCCGATAGTGGCCGAGTAGCTGGGACGCAGTGAAACCTGGAAGCCACCGTAACCGTAGAGCAACGTCGGCGTATCGCCGTCGAGCTCAATGTCGCTCTTGTGCACGACAAAGTACGGCACTTTGGTGCCGTCTTTTGAGGTGGCCTCGAACTGCTGCACGGTCAGACCCTCGGGGTCGAACTTGGCGGGCAGCGACTTGATCGGCGCGAGCGAACGCGTCGTCGCGTCGAATTCGAGCAGCGAATCAGGCGTCAGAAAGCCTTCGTAGTTCACGTAGGCAATCGTGTTGCGATCGTCGGCGAAGGCGATGCTGGCCTGGCCCGCGCCCGGCAGCTCAATGGCCTCCGTCGTCCAACCCGCATCACCGGGCTCGAGCAGCAAGATGCGGCTTGCCACGTTGTCGTTGATCGACAGGAGCGCGGCGCCCTCCATCACGGCCACACCATTAACGGCCTGGCGCTCGTTGGCGCGGAAGACGAGCTCGACCTCGGGCAGCTCGCCGCTTTCGAGGTACGCGTCGAGATCAAACGCGAGCAGGTCACCACTCTTGAACGTGTTGCCCTGGACTTCCCAATCCTGTTGCAGCGTCACGAACTGCTGGCCCTTGTAGCGGTCGTCAAGCTGCGACTTGGGCGGCAGCGGCATGGGCCGCGGCGTGTCTGTGTCGAGCTGGATAAACTTGCGCGTAAAGAAGGTGTCGGCTTCGACGGCGCCGTAAATCATGCGGCCATCATCAAGCTCCTGGGCCCAGGGCCACACGCCGACATCGGTCTTCTGCCCTTCGTAGAGGGCCGCGGCAGATTCGAGCGCCTCGCCGCGCTTCCAGAGTCGCACGCTCAGCGGGTAGCCCGATTCGGTCAGCGTCGAGCCGTCACCGCCCCAGTCCGTGGCGATGAGCAGCGTGTCAGGATCAACCCACGCTGCGCCCTGCTTGGCTTCAGGTGTTTCAAAGCCGCCCTCGACCCACTGCAAGGTGTCGAGATCAAACTCGCGCACAACCACGGCGTCCTTGCCACCGTCAGAAAGCGACACGAGGCAATGCGTCTTCTCACCCTCGAGCGGGCGGAAGCAGTTCGCACCCTTGTACACCCAGTTCTTGTCCTCTGACGCGGCCAGCGCGTCGAAGTCGAGGACCGTCTCCCACTCGGGCTCCGGGTTGCGGTAGCTTGCGATCGGTGTGCGGCGCCAGAGGCCACGCACATTGGTGTCGTCCTGCCAGAAGTTGTAGACGAAGCCGTCGCGGATCGTACCGTAGGGGATACGCTCGTCGTCGGTCGCCAGTGACATCGCCTTTTCGAGATTGTCGTCGTAAAGGTTGTTGGCCGTCACCTCGGCCAAAGAACGCTCGTTCTGCTCGCGCACCCACTCGAGCGCTTGCTCACCCTCGACCTCTTCGAGCCAGAGATAGGGGTCGGTCGCATCGGCCGTAGCGGTGGCGGTGTCTTCTGTGGCGGGCTGCACGCTGGCCTCCTGATCCTCGGTGGACTCGGACTTGCCGCATCCTGCGATCACTGCAGCGAGACCGACAATGGCAACAACTCGACGCATGACGAGACTCCAGAGCTAAGAATTGGGGTCGCCGAGTATAACGGATGCCGGCCCTGCGTCGCGCGAGGCGCCTGGCATGCGCTAACATACTGACTATGGGGGAATTACAAGAACCAATCCTCGCCGACTCGACCCACCGAGGTCGCATGATTCGGCTCGGCGTACGCGTCAGCATCTACTACTTGGTGCTGTTCTCGAGCATCGGCTTGCTCGTGACCACCCTACCCATCGGCAGCACAATCTGGCCCGTTGGCGGCATCGACCAGCTCGTCGCGGGGCCCGATCTAACCGTCACGGATGTCACAGACGCACTCCGTGACGGCAGCGGCGCCGAGCTCGAGGCACTCACACGCCCGCCTGCGACAACCCACCCGGGAGGCTGGGTCGAGCGCATGATCGCGCTGTTCTCCGCCATGACGGGCGGCCTGTTGCTGATGCTGCCCGTCTCGTGGGTGTACCGGTCGATCCACCGAGATGAGGTCCACGACCGATCGCTCGATGAAACCACCCTCGTACTGCCCGCCGTGGTCGCGGGTATCGTTGTCATCGTGCAGCACAGCCTGGCACTGGCCTTCAGCCTCGCGGGCATCGTTGCAGGCGTGCGTTTCCGGCGCGCCCTGACGGACACGTTCGACACGCTGTTCATTCTTACGGCTATCGGGGTGGGTATTGCAGCAGGCACGCGCTCGATGGAAATCGCGATCGTCGTAAGCGTCTTCTTCAGCTACGCGACGATGCTGGTCAGTGCCTTTGGGGACGGCCTCGAAAGTCGCTTTGCGGCCGAACACAAGCGGCGCCGAAAAGCCGCGAAGCGCGCACAGGCCGAATCGGAAGCCGAGACCGACTAGTCCCTGGAGCCAGGCCCGACACAGGCAGCAACAACGTCGCGCTCAAAGGCCGCGTCGCTCTCGAGCATCGCAAAGAACTCGCGGACATAGCGCACCGTCTTTGAACGCGCCTTGCTACTGAGACCCTCGTGGTCTTCGAACAAGGCCATCACGCCGTCTTTTTGCGCCAGCATGACTGCGCGCGCGCTTTGAAAGTGTTCCGGTGCCTTGCAGATCCCATTGAAGTAGCGCGTCCGCACATCGTTGATGGGCAGCAGCTTGGCGGGTAACGCATAGGGCGCATCGACGAGCCCGGAGCCGTCAAAGTCGTAGGGCACCGGCACGATGCCCTGCACACCCTGGAAGAGTTTCACGTTGTGACAACAGGTGTCGCCAGCCGGCCCGCGGATGGTCGAGTAGTCCGTATTGCCGATCATGAGTGAGAACAACTCGAGCAACGCCGCGGCATCCTTATCGAGATCCGCCGTGCCTGCGCGCTCGACCTTGAGCGCCGGTGCGTCGAGACGGGCGGCCAACGCATCGATGTCCTCGATAAGGAATGCGTTGCGGCGCATCGACTCGCTGCCCGCCGAATCGATGTAACGCAGCTCAAGCAGCCGCGTATCGAAACTCGCGGGCGTCAGCAGCGCGTAGGCGCGGTAGGCCAGATACTCGAGCATCAGGAAATCACGGTATTGGCGTTGACGGTCGCAGACACCCACCAGCTTGAGCTTGTCCTGCCCGTCGAACAGCGTGCCCTTAAGTTCGCTCTTCACAAAATTCAGTCGCAGCGGCGGCAGGAAGCAGGCCTGTCGACGCATGTTGCCGCGCTGACGGAACCGCACCTTGAACTTGACGCGTTTCCCCTCGGCATTGTCGTATATCCACTGCCCCGTGCGCTCGCGCGACTCGCCCGTGGGACTGTCGTCGTAGACCTTGCTCAGCGGTCCGCGCAGCGTCGCCTCGAGCGGATCCTCAGTGGCGAACAGCGCGTCGGCGCGTGCCAACCCCGTGCAGAGAAAAACGGCAAGCATGACCGCAGCCGGTAATCTAACGCGCATCAAAGACCCCTTTTTTCACGTTGCGCAGGCCGATAGCAAAGCCGCGAAAAGCACAGGCACAAGCACCCAATTCGACATCGCCTGAGCTTAGCGTCGCGGTGAACCGCCGTCGACTTGGGCCCGCTATACTGGCGCGTCGCAATCGGGCACCGCATACATGGCGTTCTCCCAAAACCTCTATCAACTGTTGACGGATCAGGAAGACGCCCGTGTGTGTCAGGACATTAGCGAAGACGCCTGCCGCGATACGCCCAAGAGCTTTGTACTGATCCTTGCGAGCTATTTGTTCATGAAGCTCGGCGACGCCATCAGCAACCCTAAAACGACCTTGGCCTGGCTCGCCACAAGCGTGGGCGCCCCGGCGTTCGTGCTCGGCATGCTTGTGCCCATCCGAGAGTCGGGCTCGATGCTGCCGCAACTGTTCATCGGCAGTGCGATTCGACGCCTCCCCATGCGCAAATGGGTCTGGAGCCTGGGCGCTGTCGCACAATGCGGCTGCATCGCGGGTCTTGGCGTGGTGGCGCTGACGCTTGAAGGCCGAAGCGCGGGTTGGGCCATGATCTGGCTCGTCGTTGTATTCAGCGTCGCGCGCGGGTTCTCCTCCGTCGCGGCCAAAGATGTGGTTGGCAAGACCATCGCCAAGAACAAGCGCGGCCAGCTCAGCGGCTGGTCCGATAGCGCGGCGGGCGCACTGACCATCGTCGTCGGTCTTGCGCTCATGCTGCCGGCCGCGGCCACGAGTAATGAGACCACACTGGGCATCCTGCTCATCGGCGCGGGCCTGCTTTGGCTTGTGGCCGCGGCCGTCTACGCGCAGATCCCCGAGGCGCCTGGCGAGACGGCCGGCGGGCGCAGCGCCGTCGACGCCCTCAAGCGGCTCTCGCTGATTCTCGAGGACCGGCCTTTTCGTCGCTTTGTCATCACGCGCGCGCTACTCATGTGCTCGGCCTTGAGCGCACCGTTCTATGTGGCGCTTGCGCAGCGCGAGGTCGGCACACCCGCCGTACTGCTCGGCGCGTTCGTGCTGGCCTCGGGCATCGCTAGTCTCGTCAGCGCGCCCGTGTGGGGGCGGTTCGCAGACCGTTCAAGCAAGTGGGTCATGGTCGCCGCCGCACTGATCACGGCGGGCATCGGTCTCGTGACCTTTACGCTGGCGCGCCTTGCGCCCGGACTCACGAGTACGCTGTGGTTCCTGCCCGCGGCCTATTTTGTGCTCATGGTCGCGCACAGCGGTGTGCGCGTGGGGCGCCAGACCTACATTGTCAACCTGGGCACGGGGAATCAGCGCACGGATTACGTGGCCGTGAGCAACACCCTGATCGGTGTGCTGTTGCTGGTGGTGGGCAGTATCGGCGCGCTTGCCGTGTACATCGGCGCTGACGGCGTGCTCGGCTTGCTGGCGCTTATGGGCTTGGCGGGCGCCGCACTGGGGACAACCCTGCCCGACGTCGAACGCGACTGACTAGCCTGTCGCGGCCAGCGATTTCTCGTAGCGCGGCTTCCAGAACCGGATGGTGAGCGGCACCATGAGGTTGAGCCAGAAGATCGTCAGCATGAGCATGTAGAACGCCTCAGTATCAAGGATCTGGTTCTGCACGTAGGCGATGTTCATGACAACAAAGGCGAGCTCGGCCCGTCCGAGCATGCCGAAGCCCACCATCACGCTACCGGCCCAGTCCATGCCACCCGTGTAGCGCGCGGCGACTGAGGCCGAGAGCACCTGGCCCACCGAGATTCCGACGAGCAATACGGCGGTCTGCGGCAACACCGACACGACGATGTCCCAGTCGAGCACGAGCTTGCTGCCAAGCAGCACGAAAAACACGGGGCCGAGCCAGGTAAACGCAACGTTGTCGACAATGCCGCGCGTCTCGATGAACGAATCACGTTCATCGTCACGGTGAAAATACTCCTCGCGCAAAACGAGGCCCGCGAGATACGCACCAACGGCCGGGTGGAAGCCCAGCGCATGCGCAAGCAGTCCGATGACAAGCGCGAGCAACAGCACGGCCAGCGTCGCGAACTCCCCGTGACTGAACGCCAGCAGATTGCGCACGCCGAGCGTGCCAAGCAACGGCACCCGTGACACCCAGCCCTGCGGGCTGTGCGGGAACACCCAGACGCCGAGAATTGAGACGATGATAAAGAACAGCACCGCCTTGCCCATGATCAGCAGGATGCCCTGCGCGCCGAGCTGCGCCTCGCCCGTGGCAATGGGCACCATGATCGCGACAAGCGCCAACGAGGCGATGTCGTCGATGACAGCGGAGGTCATGATGCGCGTGGCCGCGGGCGAGCTGCCCAGACCTTCGCTGCGCAGCGACACCATCGTCAGCGATACCGCCGTTGCGGTCATGGTCAGACCCACCATCAGCGCCAGGTTGAGATTGTCTGGCCAATACCAGCGCGCCGTGCCGAACGCGACGAGAAACGGCACCAGCGCACCAAAAAACGCGATGCCCCAGCTCTTGCGGATACTGGCCATAAAGTTCGCGTTGTCTTCCTCGAAGCCCAACGCAAACATGATGACGATGATGCCGATCTCGGCCAGACCTTCGATGAAGTGATCGGGTGTGACCGGCAGCCAGCCAATGTTGACGAGCAGCGAGCCCATCGCGAGGTAGTAGAGCACTGGCGTCAGGCGCGTCTTGCGAGCCGCGATCACGGCCACGAACACCGCGGCCCAGATCAGCGCCAGCTGCGCCATGGCGTGCATCACACGCCCTTGCGCCTCAAGAACGCCGCGATCTCGGTGATCGTCGGTGCGTCAAACAAATCCCCGATATCCAACTTGCCCGGGTATTTCTCGTCGATGGCCAGAACGATCTCGGACAGCGTCAGCGAGCTCACGCCGACCTCGAACAGATTGTCATCGGGCCCGATTCGGCAGTCGCCGGAGAATTGATTGGAAATCGTCACCAGCGTATCTACAAGCGCATCGCCGGTTTCCGACACGCCGCCACGCTGGCTGGTGATGATGTCGTCAAAAGCGCCCGCAAGGTAGTTGCCCACGAGAGCGCCGCGCTGGATCTTGCCGCTCGTCGTTTTCGGAATGCGTGACACAGGCAGTACATGGTCGACCCCAAGGCCCACCTGTGTGGCGAGTTCGCGCCGAACACGCTCAGCGATACCTGCGAACACTTCGCTGTCGCCACGATGCAGCACGAACACGAGCAACGCCTCACTGTCACCCGTCTCGGGCGGCGCGCCCGCCACGACGACCTTGCCGAGATCGAGTCCGTCGCAGTGCGCCACGATCTCCTCGAGGTCGTGCGGAAAGTAGTTTTGCCCGTTGATAATGACGAGCTCTTTTTGGCGGCCCGTGACGATGAGCTCACCCTCGACAAAAGCGCCGCAGTCGCCCGTCCGAAGCCAGCCGTCGTCGGTGATCAGCGCCGCAGTCGCTGCGTCGTCGCCGTAAATCTGCTGCGTCACCGCACCACCCTGCACCTGGATGTGCCCGACATAGCCTTCGGGCAGCGGCGCACCATCCTCATCAATGATGCGCAGAGCCGTGTCGTCGATGGCGCGACCCACGGGCACGAAGTCGATCGCGTCCGGGCTATCGGCAGCCACGAGACTGACGGGCGCACCTACACGCAGCGCGTGCCGGTCGACCGAAATCCGGCGGCAACCGGTTCCAGGCTGCGACAGGGCCACGCCAACCGTCGCCTCCGCGAGCCCGTACACGGGATACATCGCTGATGCCGCAAGCCCGAAGGGCGCCATCGCTTCGAGAAAACGCTGGCACAAGGCGTAGGAGATGGGTTCGGCACCGTTCATGACGAGACGCACTGACGACAGGTCGGGCGCAGGCTCGAGGCCCTTGCGCTCGAACACATTGAGAAAATGCTTGTAGCCGAAGTTGGGCGAGCACAGCTGCGTCGCACGCATGGCGCTGGCCTCGCGAATCCAGGCGAGCGGGCGACGCACGAAGAGCTGCGTGTCCATGACGGCATGCTCCATGCCGGCCGCCATGACGGCCAGGTGAAAACCGATGAGTCCCATGTCATGGGTCAGCGGCATCCAGCTCAGCGAGCGCTCTTCCGGGCCCCAACCCGTACGCGCGACAATCGCTCGGATATTGGTGCAGAGGTTCGCGTGCGTCAGGCAGACACCCTTGGGATCGCCCGTGGAGCCCGACGAGTACTGAATAAAGGCCACGTCGTTCGGGCCGGCGCGGTGCACAGTGCCAGGCCCGGCATCGGCCAGGCTCTCGAACTCCAATGCGGCTGCGAGTCGCTCGGACAACACCCCAGTGTCTGCGTCCGCGGTCTCGCGTACGCGGGCGAGGTGCGACGCATCGGCGATGAGCCGACCTCGGTCGAGCTGACCCACAATGCGCAGCAGCTTGTGGCGGTGTTCGTCGCTGATGCCAACCGCAACAGGCACAGGCACCAAACCACCCAGCACCGCCGCCCAAAACGCCGTCAGAAATTTCTGGTTGTCACGCGTAAAGATGACCAGCTCGTCACCTGCTGACAGGCCTTGCGCCTGCAAGCCGCCCAGCAACTGAATCGCACGCGCCTCCAGCTCAGCAAAACCGAGCCGCGCCGTGTCGTCCTCGCCATCTATAAAACGTACGCCCCGGTCGTCCTGGCGAACCGAAGCCAGCATTTCAGTGAGCGTGGCGAAGGACCGCATCGCGTTCACCGGTACTGGGGTCGCAGCACGATGTCGTCGCGCGTGCGGAGATTGATCGCGAATTCCAGCGCAGGCGGCGGACCGCCGTCGCGCAGCAGTTCAAAGCGCGGCAATAGGAGTCCGAGCTGCAGCGCCATTTCAAGGTAGGCGAAGTGCTCACCCAAACAGCGTCTCGGTCCCAGGGAAAATGGAAAGAACGCCTCACGCGCCGCGGGATTCGCGAATCGCATCGGATCGAATCGATCGGGGTCAGGCCATCGCTTCGCATCACGCTGCATGAGATAGGGCGACAGGTAGACATCGGTATCTGCTTCCAGGGAGAAGCCGCCAATCTCGATATCGGTCTGCGTGCGACGTGTGAACAGCCACACGGGCGGGAACAGGCGCATGACCTCGTCGAGCGTCTGCCGCACAGCGGTCATCGACAGCACAGCCTCCGCGGTCGCGGGGGCACCGTCGGGCAGCGCGGCGCGCGCTTCGACGATGAGACGCTGCGCCACATCAGGCGCATCGGCGAGCAGGAACCACGCCCAGCCCAGCGTATTGGCCGCTGTTTCGAAACCCGCAATCACCAGAGTCATGAGCTCGTCGAGCAGTTCCGCGTCAGAGAACGGCTGACCGCTGCTGTCACGGGCCGCCATGTAGCCGTCGAGCAGATCGCCTTCGCCAGGCTGTGCACGACGCCGCTCGATAATCCCCGTGACGTGTTCGCGCAGCGCGCGAACGCGGCGGACAGTCCCGAGGTCTCGCGCCGAATCATCTGCCAGGAACGAGAACGGACTCTCCCCCGAGGCGATGGCATCGCGATCGACATCGTGACCAAAGATGGCCACCAGAATCGTCTCGAGCGCGTAGATGGCCGACTCGCGCGTAATGTCGATGGGCTGGCCCATAGAGATGCACCGGTCCCAGCGTTCGGCGCTGCGCGCGACAGAATGCTGCATCACGGGCACCAGACGCCCGATATGCCGGTTCTTGAAGACGGGCTGGATCATCGTCCGCGCACGCCGCCAGGTGTCACCGTCACTGACGATGAGACCATTGCCCAGTAGCATCTTGACGCGCTCGAAGCCGCGGCCCTTGCGAAACGCCGGATGTTGGCGCACAAGCACCTGCTTGGCGGCTTCAGGTGCATTGACGAAGCAGGCCGAACGACCGTCGGTCGTCTGCAACGACACCATATCCCCGTGATCGCGATGCGCACGGGCGAGCGTGTCGAGCGTCGAGGCGTCGATGCCAAGCGTTGCCGGTGCATCGGGTCCGGGCGGACGCGGTGCGAGTTTAAGTGCGTTTGTTTGCTGCACGGGGAGCGATTGCAGGCTGCAAAGCGGCGTAGTCTACAATGCGTGCCCCAAAGCAGGAACCGTCGCCGTCACAATAGCGTCGAACCCCCCATGAGCCCAAGAGACCCGGATAGTATTGAGTCGCGCCGCAGCAGCGCCTCGCAGCGCAAGCTCACGCTCGGGCGCAGGCTCTACTTCGCGCTCGGAATGCCTGTCATGCGCGGTCTGATCCGTCTTCTGACGGCCACCTACCGCTACATCCCGGGTCCCGGTGCGGATCAGGTCGATGCGATCGTCCAGAGCGACACACCGGTCGCCCCGTGTTATTGGCACCAGCACCACGTGCTGTGTTCCACCACGATCCGCGGGTGGATCCGGCGCGGCTTCAAGGCCTGCTTTCTCGTCTCTGGTTCAGTTGACGGTGATGTGCCCGAGCGCATCGCGCGGGCCTGGGGCGCCGAGGTGATCCGCGGCTCGGCCAACCAGAGCGGCACACTGGCCATGCGTGACATGCAGCAAATGATGCGCCGGGGCTTTTCGATCGTGACCACAGCGGATGGTCCACGTGGCCCGCAGTACGAATTCAAGGCGGGCGCCGTCATGATGGCGCGCATTGGCGGCACGCCGATTGTGCCCCTCGCCGCCGCCGCGGATCGGGCCTGGTACCTTCGCCGCTGGGACCGATTCATGATCCCCAAGCCGTTTGCGCGCGTGGCGGTGGGCGTCGGCGCACCGATTGAAATCGGTCGTGACGTCGCACTGGACGATATTGAGGAAAAGCGGCGTGCCGTTCAGGAAGCGGTCATGTCCCTGATGGCAGAATGCGAATCATGTCTATCCAAACCCGATTGATGCTCGCAGCGACAGTCTTGCTGATCACGGCCGGTCTCGCCGCCGACGAGGCGCCGGGCGTGGCCCCGGCTGCGCCGGTGGCCGTGCCCGCGGGCCTGACGCCCCACGCTGCGGAATATAAGGTCAAAGTCAGTGGCGTCAGTGGCCGACTCACCACGCGGCTCGAGCGGCGCGGCGACGACTTCGAAGCGCTGCACGTGATCGAAGCCACAGGCTTCGCAGGGCTGTTCGCCCGCGGCGAGGTTCGTGAGCTATCGCGGTTCAGTGATTTTGGCCGTGGCCTGCTACCGCTGCATTACGAGGCGCGCAACACCTTGCGCCAGGACAGCGGCGCCAACCTGGACTTCAACTGGGACAGCGGACGCGTGACGGGCTCGGTGTTCGAGGACGGCACCAACACAAGCGTCGACGTGGCGCTCGACGAGCCCATGTTCGACCGGCTTGCGGTGCAGTATCGACTGATGTCAGACCTCGCACTGGGCGGCACCGAAACCCTCGATGCCGGGTCCGACGGTGACACGCCGGGGCGCGCGAGCTACATCCTCTTTGACGGCGACGAGTCCGACACACTTGACATCACGACGATCGGAGCGCGCGCCATCAAGACGCGCGCGGGCACCTTCGACACGATCGGCGTGCAACACCAAAAGCAGGGTTCGTCACGGCGCACGTTGCTCTGGCTTGCCCCGGAACTCGACTACCTGCCCGTGCTCATCGAGCAGTACCGTCGCGACGATCTCAAGGTCCGCGCCACACTGCGCGACTACGACACACTCGACGACTGAGCACCGGGGTCTCCGGCACTGCTGCGGGGCACCGCTGTTATCCCGGTTTCGTGGCGCGGAAAGGCGCTCGCGTCGATCGTCTCCAGGTAGCCGTGCCAGGCCGCGTGTCCGATCACGGGCAAGATCACAATGAGCCCGAGGAACAGCGTCGCGGCGCCCAGCACCACACCCAGCACGACAATGCCGAGCCAGATCATCATGGGCAATTTGTTGCGCAGCACGGCGTTGATCGAGGTCACCACGCCTGTGATCGCATCGACACGACGGTGCAGCAGCATCGGCAGCGCGAAGGCGCTGGCCGAAAACGTGATGGCCGCGAAAACGGCGCCAACCGCCGTCCCGATACCGAGGTAAGTGGCCAGATCGCGCAACGACGGATTGGCCTCCACGGGAAAGAAGATTGACACGGCGGCACCGGCGCGTGCCCACACCAGGAGAATAATGAGCAACACCAGCGCGAAGGTCAGTTCGTTGCCCAAGTGTCGCTTCAGGCCAGCGCGCAGCGCACGCTTCAGTGACGGCGGCTGACCGCGTTCGATCTGTGCACTGAGTGCGTACAATCCGATGCAGGTTAGTGGCGCCAGAAAAACGAAACCGCCGACCATGGCGAACAGAAACCAGAAGCTACCGTAGGTCCAGGCCAGCCAGCACACGAGCGCGATCGTGGCCGCCATAAAGACACCGTACCCGAGGCTTTGCGGCATCGCGCATTTGAAGTCGGCAAACCCGAGTCGTAGCCAGCGCAGTGGCGCGCCGGCAGTGATGCGACGACACGGTGCCACGAAGGGCATCGTGTCCGGATCGTAGGTCTCGCCCGCCATGATTCCGTCCCCCTACCCCGAGGCTATCCCAGGGCACGCGGACGCGACAACTGGCGCTCAGGGTCGGCGCTTGCGCGTGTCGTCCGTGGCGGCTACGGGCGCCGTCGCGTCTTCGAGCTCGTAAGCGTCAGCGACGTAGCCTGGGCCTTTCATAATGAAGACGATGACCGCGCCAATCGCGACAGTGAACACGGCGGTCAGGCCCGTCACAGAAACTGCAATGGCGGCTATGTCCACACGATTGACGGACTTCGCAGCTTCGACACCAAACCAGGCGCGGGCGCCAAATGCGACAGCCGCAGGCACAAGTACGCACAGCAAGGCTGCAATCGGCGCGATCCGAAGCAATACGCGCTCCAGACCCGCCGGGGCCCGGTTCTCATTGATTTTTTTCAGATACTTCATCGTCGGGAGAACCCGCCTGAGCACATCTGGGTAAGAGCATCGTAACGAACCGTAGCGAAAGATTGCACACGATGTCGAGGATTCGTCGCGGACTATTTGCTATAAACATCACAATATTTCTATACACGGCCGCTAAAACTTAGACAAGGCGAGCAGTTTTTCGCTGAGCCGGTTCGAAACAATCGGATAATAGATCGGGAAAATCTTTCTTTAGAGGCCCGATACATCGGTCTGAACGCTGTAGTATCGCTCGGCCGAATTTCAGGGACAGCGGCGCGCCTGAGGCGCAATACGGGTTTACGCACATGGTCGATCAGCTTCTTGCCAAGGAATCGTCGGTCGGGGACGTCCTGCGCTATGTGCGCATGATCCTTGGTCCCGAGCGCAATTATTATGGGCTGGCGTTTGTCTATGGCGTCGGCATCAGCGTCCTGTCGCTGGCGCTGCCCGTTTCCGTGCAGATGCTCGTGAACACAGTTGCCAACACGGCACTGGCGACGCCGCTGCTCGTCTTGTCGCTGACCCTGTTCGGATTATTGCTGGCCTCGGGTCTGCTCAACGCGTTGCGAATTCATCTCATTGACCTGTTCGGGCGGCGTTTCTACGCACGCATGGTCGCCGAGATTGCCGTGCGCAGCGTGTACGCACTCAACCCTTTTTTCGAGGACTACAGCCGCGGTTCTCTGTTCAACCGCTACTTCGACATCATCATCGTGCAAAAGACGCTGCCCAATCTGCTTGTGGGCGGTTTCACGATCGTGCTTCAGGCTGGCGTTGGCTTCCTGCTCGTGTCGAGCTACCACCCTTGGTTCCTGTTCTTCAACATCGTGATGATCGCGCTCATCTGGGTCATCTGGTTGATCTGGGGCGGCCGCGCCATCGCGAGCGCCGTCGAGGTGTCCCACAAAAAGCACGCGGCTGCGCAGTGGCTCGAAGGTCTCGGTGCCTCCAATGGCTTTTTCAAGTCGCGTCATCACATCGCCGACGCCATGCGTCGCACCGATGAGGTGACGGCGACCTACATGGAAAAGCACGTCAAGCACTTCCGCCACCACTTCGGTCAGACCATCGCGTTCCTGCTGCTCTACGCCGGTGCCAGCGCGGCGCTGTTGGGCCTGGGCGGGTTCCTCGTGATCCAGGGTCAGCTGACACTGGGTCAGCTCGTGGCTGCGGAACTGGTGCTGTCAGTGGTGTTCTTCGGCATCTCACAGCTTGGCATCTACATGGCGTATTTCTACGAGGTCTGTGGCGCCATCGAGGAGCTCTCGCTGTTCTACGACGTCGAACAGGACGACCCTGACGAGCGCTACGAGCCGTTCACAGGCGACGGCAATCTCGAGTTCGTGCACGCACGCGGCGACGCGCGTGGCCGCGAAGTGGCACTGAACTTCGGTGTCAAGGAGGGCGAGCGTGCACTGGCCATCGCGGAGAGCCATGGCCTGCAGCGTGAAGTCACCGATTTTCTGAAGCGCCACGTTAAACCCGTGGGCGGTTACGTGACTCTGGGCGGCCAGGACATCGATACGATTCACATCCACGAGCTGCGCCAGCAGGTCATCGTGCTCGACCGCCCGAACGCGATCGAGATGACGATCAATGACTACCTGCGCCTTTGCGGCCGCAAGGCGACGGCACAACGCGTTCTCGAAGTGCTGCGCATCGTCGGTCTCGACAACACGATCAACCAACTGGTCGACGGCATGGATACGCGCATCGCATCCACGGGCTGGCCGCTGACCATCGCCGAGACCATGCAGCTCAAGCTCGCGGCCGCACTCATCGTGCAACCCAAAGTGCTCGTGCTCAGCCAGCTCTACGACACGATGACGGGCGCGCACCTCACGGAGTCGCTCGACACCTTGCGCCGCGAGGCTAATACCACGGTGATCTACTTTTCGAACCGCCAGCGCAATATGGCCTTCGATCATTACCTGTATCTCGGGTACGAGCGTCAGACGTTCTTCGACGACTATCCAGCGCTGTGTGCCGAGACGGGTTACGACAAGTGCGACCCGGTCTCCATCACCTCAATTCCCGCGGCTGGCGGGGACGGAGCGTAAGCCATGCCGTTTCGCGACCGTCACATTGAACACTTCAAAGTGCTCGCGGCACAGCGCGTGCCGCGCGTCATGTCGGCGCTGGCCTGGATTATGGCGCTGGGGCTTATCGGTATCGGCTGCTTCATGACCTTCGTCCCCTGGGTGCAAACGACAGCCGGTTTCGGCACGGTCACCGCGCTCAACCCCAACGACCGGCTGCAGGAAATCAATGCGCTCGTGCCTGGCCGTATTCAGGAGTGGTACGTGCGTGACGGCAGCCCAGTTAGCGTGGGCGACCCGATCGTGCGTATCGCGGACATCGACCCACAGCTCATCGACCGGCTGCAATCCGAACGCACGCAGGTGATCGCCAAACTCACTGCCGCTGAGACGGCCGTGTCCACAGCTGAGATCGATCTTGAACGCACGCGTGCACTGTTCGAGGACGGCCTGGCGGCGCGGCGCGAGTTTGAGCAGGCCCGCATTCGCGTTGAGGAACTGCGCGCCACGGAAGCCGAGGCGGCTGCCGAGCTCACGCGCGTCGACGTCAACCTCTCACGTCAGTCCGTACAGATCGTACGCGCGCCGCGCGACGGCGTGATTTTGCGTGTCTTCGCCGGCGACGCCGCGACCTTCGTGCAGGCGGGCGACGTCGTCGCCACGTTTGTGCCCAACCAGGTCGAACGAGCCGTCGAGCTCTATCTCGACGGCCGCGACGTCGCGCTGGTGCGGCCGGGTGCTAAAGTCCGGCTGCAGTTCGAAGGCTGGCCCGCCGTTCAGTTCAGCGGCTGGCCCTCGGTCGCCGTCGGCACCTTCCCAGGCGAAGTGGTCGCCGTTGACCCGTCCGCGCAAGCCTCGGGCCGCTTTCGCGTCCTCGTGGTGGAGGACCAGGTAGAAGGCGACGTACCTTGGCCCGACGACCGCTTCGTACGCTTCGGCGCCAGCGCTCGCGGCTGGGTCCTTCTCGAAACCGTACCCGTCGGTTACGAAGTCTGGCGTCAGCTCAACAACTTCCCGCCGCGTCTGCCCGAGACGCAAACCACTGCGGCCAACAACTGATGCGCGCCACCGTCATCACGCTGTTGCTGGTAACGCTGTGCGCGCCAGCGGCGCAGGCACAAAAACCCGTGCCATCGGCGTTGCTGCCGGAAACCGTGCTCGACAGCGCGGCGCGTCACTACCCGGCTGTCATTGCGGCGCTGGCCGCACGGCGCGGCGCCGTCGCAGCCGTTATGGAAGCCGAAGGCGCGTTCGACCTCGTATTCGAGACAGAGGGGTTCAGTTACGCCGGCGGTTTTTACGACGGCACTGCCGTGTCGGCGACGGCCCGGCAACCGCTGAGACCTCTGGGTGCCGATCTCTACGCGGGCTACAAGGTCTCGGAAGGCGACTTTCCCATCTACGAAGACGTCAACTTCACCAACACGGGTGGCGCCGTCAAAGTCGGCGTGCTGTTTTCGTTGCTGCGCGACCGCGACATCGACGGCCGGCGTATCGGGCTCGACAACGCCGACATCGGCGTACGTCAGGCTGAGCTCGAAATACTTCTGACCCGCATTGGGGTGCAACGGCGCGCGCTCGTCGCCTACTGGCGTTGGGTCGCAGCCGGGGAGCAGGTGGCTGTGTATCGAAACCTGCTCGATATTGCGCTCAAACGGCAGAACGCACTCGAACGCCAGGTCGACCGGGGCGCCCGCGCGCGGATTTTCCTGACGGAGAACATGCAGAACATCACGCGTCGCCGTTCACTAGTCACGGCCGCGGAACGCGACCTTCAACTCGCGGCCAATACGTTGTCGCTGTACTACCGCGACGAACGGGCCGACCCCATCTTGCCCGTGGCCGCGCAGCTCCCCAAGAATGATCCCGCCGATGCACTCACAGCCGGTGATCTGCCCGCAGGTGACCTCGCGCCGGCCATGGCGCGGCGTCCCGAGCTCGGCTTGCTGCAGGCCGCCATTGAGCGCGAGCGCAATCGCATCGCGCTGGCCGAGAACACACTCAAGCCGCGGCTCGACTTCAAGCTGGAAGTGCAGGAGGCCCTGGGTGCGGTGGGCGAAGGCGGCGTGTCGCGCGATTCAACGGACACGATCGTCGGGTTGAGCTTCTCTGTCCCGCTGCAGCGGCGCAGCGAACGAGGCAGCCTGGATCGTGCCCGCGCCGCGCTGGAAGGCCGCGAGGCCGAGCGCCGCCTCCAGGAAGATCAGATCGCCATTGAAGTGCGCGAGCTACTCATCGACCTCGACGTTTCGCGCGAGCTGTTCCAGCTGGCGCTCCAGGAAGCTGACTTGTCGGGCGAGATGCGCGAAGCCGAAGTGCGTCGCTTTGAAAGTGGCGCCAGTGACTTTTTTGTCGTCAACGTCCGCGAACAAACGGAGGCGAATGCACTGATTCGGCTGGTCAGCGCCTCGTTAGCAATTCGTGAGGCGCGCGCAAACCTCGACGCGGCCACCGTAGACACCGCACGTCTGGGCATCGACCCCGACGCGCTGCCGAGCCGCTAGCGCGTCAGCTGCCGAAGCTCGCGCGTGGCCATGCGCTCCATCCGACGTGCGCGCCCCAGCGAACGTCGAACGGTGCGCCCGGCCTGGCGTGCCGCCTGCGAGACAGCGGCGTAGAGGTCGTCGCGGGTTTGCTGGACGGTCACGCCGCCCGAACGACCGAGATTGACGTCGAGCACGACGTGCTTGTCCGGTCCGCCGCGCGGGCCGTTCACATCGCTTAGATAAACGGTGACGGCCATGACATGGGCTGTGAAGTTGGAGAGGTGAAAGGCCAGCTGGTCGTAGACGTGTTCGCGGATCGCCGGCGTGACGTCAAAGCCCTGTGATTCAAGTTGGATTCGCATACTCGTGTCCCCTGAGACAACGACTGAAATCCTACGCCGCCCGCGCAGCATCTTGGGTCGGACTTCACGACGCGGCGGTCAGGTCCGGCCGAATCGTCAAACCACTCTGGTTTTTCGAATGGACGGTAATTGAAAACTCGATTTTTCCGACACCGCTGATCTGCTAATTTTGTCGCTCAACAATAGGAATAGCACCGTGGCACTCAGGGCCCTGCAACAGTTCATCAAGCTCGAATCATCGGCCGGCATTTTGCTGATCGGTGCGACCGCGCTCGCCCTGGTGGTCTCGAATTCTCCGGCCGCGAGCCTTTATGCGGCCTTTCTGGAGGTGCCGCTGGTCGTGGCATTGGGCGATCTCGCCATCGACAAGCCGCTGCTGCTCTGGATCAACGACGGGCTCATGGCCGTGTTCTTCCTGCTCATCGGCCTCGAAGTGAAACGCGAGATTCTGGACGGTGAGCTGTCCTCGCCCGAGCAGATAGCCCTGCCCGGCGTCGCGGCCGTTGGTGGCTTCCTGCTGCCCGCGCTCATTTACGCGGCCATCAACTACAACGATCCGGCCGCCATCGAGGGCTGGGCCATCCCGGCCGCTACGGACATCGCGTTTGCGCTCGGCATCCTCAAGTTGCTCGGCGACCGGGTGCCGCTCGGGCTCAAGGTGTTCCTGACCTCGGTGGCCATCTTTGACGACATCGGCGCGATTATCGTGATCGCCGTGTTCTACACGAGCAACCTGTCTGTCGCCGCGCTCGTGCTCGGAACGCTCGGCATCATCGGCCTGTTCGTACTCAACCGCATGGGCGTGCACAAGCTCGGGCCCTACATGCTTGTTGGCCTGTTCGCCTGGGCCTGCGTGCTCAAGAGTGGTGTGCACGCGACGCTTGCGGGCTTTGCGGTTGGCATGGCGATCCCGATGCACGCAACGGATGAACACGGCGAGGCACTGCCCTCACCGCTGCGTCACCTCGAACACGTACTACACCCCTGGATCGCCTACGCGATCATGCCCATCTTCGCGTTCGCCAACGCGGGCATCTCATTCGCGGGCGTTGAGCTCAACGTGCTCTGGAACCCGGTCACGCTGGGCATCGTCCTGGGTCTCTTTATGGGCAAGCAGGTCGGCGTATTCGGCATGGCCTGGGCCATGATCAAGCTTGGCCTGGCACGACTGCCGGACGGTGTCGACTGGCGCCAGCTCTATGGCGCCGCATTGTTGTCGGGCGTCGGCTTCACGATGAGCCTGTTCATCGGCTCACTGGCCTTCGAGCAGGGCAATTTCGAACACACGGTCGCCACACGCGTTGGCGTCATCACGGGCTCGTTGTTGTCGGCGTTTGTCGGCTACTACGTGCTGGCAAAGCGGGAATTGATACCGGCAGACATTGGCACGCCGGAGACGGAGGCAAGTACGCCATGAGACACCTGAACTACAGCCACCTGCAGTATTTCTGGGCCGTTGCCCAAGAAGGCAGCATTGTCAAAGCGGCAGAGCGCCTGCACCTGACCCCACAGACAATCAGTGGCCAGCTCAAGCTGCTCGAAGAGTCGGTCGGCGAATCCTTGTTCGAACGCGTGGGCCGCGGGCTTGTGCTGTCGGATACGGGACATGTGGTGCTCGAATACGCCGACGAGATCTTCACAATTGGTGCAGAACTCGCCGATGTCGTTCGACACCGTAAATTCTCGGGACCCTCTGTACTCACGGTGGGCATGGTCAGCTCGATGCCCAAGCTCATCGCCGAGCGCATCCTCGCGCCTGCCTTGGCGCCCGAGCAGTCGATCCGCCTTCGAATTCACGAAGCGTCGTTACAGCACCTGCTCGGCGAGCTGGCTGTGCACCGGCTTGACCTCGTGCTGTCCGACCAGCCCATGCCGCAGGGCTTGAGCCTGCGCGCCTACAACCACCGCCTGGGCGAGAGCGGCTTGAGCTTCTTCTCGCAGCGCGATGAGGCTGACAAGTACGCCGAGACGTTTCCGGCCTCGCTCGATGAAGCGCCCATGCTGCTGCCCGGATTGCAGACCGCGCTGCGCCGCCGGCTTGACGAGTGGTTCGACACCCATGAAGTGGCGCCGCGCATCGTGGGCGAGTTCGACGACAGTGCCCTGCTCAAGGCATTTGGCGAAGCGGGTGTCGGTCTGTTCGCGGCACCCTCAGCCATCGAGGACGAGATTTGCCGCATGTATGGCGTGGGCGTGATCGGCAGCACGCAGGACATCACGGAGCGTTTTTATGCGATCTCGCCCGAGCGCCGTATCAAGCACCCGGCCGTGGCGCGGATCACCGAGGTCGCGCGTACGGACCTCTTCTCGGTGCCCGCAGTGTCGGCGGCCTGACCGCCGCCTCGGGTCGGAAAAAGCGCGCCGTCGAATCTGGCCTGCCGGTCCCGTACTTTGACGCGCGGGGCATTGCACGGTATGAAATCTAGTGGAAAGCACAAAAAACACTAGAAGAAACAGCGGATGACGGGATTCAGCAGCAACACCAATAGCGTTCGCTCGGTGGTGGCGGCACTACTCTTTTGCCTGGTCGGCCCCCTCGCGGCCGACAACAGTATCGACAACCCCTACCTGCTCGATGACGTGCTCGACCTCTACATCGAAGACGGCGCGTTTCCGTTCATTTATGCCCGTATCGAGGACGCCAATGGGCGTGTGATCTATGAACATCAGGCCATAGACGACGGACTGTTGCCTGATACCGAGATCGACGGCCAAACCTGGATTCGGATCTGGTCGATGAGCAAGCTCGTCACGATCACGCTCGTCATGGACCTGGTCGAAGACGGTGTGCTGACGCTCGATGATCCTGTCGTCGACTACATCCCCGAGTTTCGAGACCTGATCGTGGCGACAGCCGCCGACGGCAGCGCGTTGACCGCAGCCGAGGGCGGCACCGCCTGCCCGCTGCGCACGGTGCCCATGGCGGCGACCATGACCGTGCGGGACCTTTTGAACCACACGGCGGGTTTTCACTACGCGGTCACAGGCATTGACTGTCTGGACACGCTGTCGGCCGCCGCAGATCTGCCCAGCGCAAGCGACAGCAACGACTTCATCAATCGCATCGTCGACATCCCGCTGATCCAGCAGCCGGGCGCGGACTATTACTACGGCACCAATACAACGGTGTTGGGCATCGTGGCAGAGCGTGCGACAGACACCTCGCTCGAGGAACTGGTGCGCACCCGCATCACGGAGCCGTTGGGGATTCGTGGCCTGCGCTACGGCCTGCCCGACGGCGCGACCCTGTTGCCGCGTTTCACAGGCAATGAGGGCGTGCTGCGCGAAGCGCGCGCGGGCGAGCTCGACATCTTTGGTGGCGGCCTGCCCCGCTATGGCGCCAACGTCGAGCTCTATCTGGGTGGTGAAGGCATGCTGGCCACGGCTGACGGCTACGCCGACTTCCTGCGGGTGTTCGCCAATGGCGGCACACTCAATGACTTCACTTTGCTTGAACCCGAGACCATCGCAGAGATGACCGCACCGCACACGCTCGTCGACGATCCCAACGGACACAACGGCTACAACATTTGGGTCACGCGTGAGACCGAGGACAGTGCGGGCGGACTGTGGCTGGGCGGCGGCTACGAGGGCACGCACTTCTGGATCGACCCCGTGCGCGGGTTTGTCGCCGTGGTCATGAGCCAGATTCACGCTGTGCCCGAGGCCGGGCAGGATCGTGACAACGCCTTTCGCGAGGCCGTCTACGAAGTGATTGTCACGCGTTGAGCCGCGCGCTTGGGGCTAGATCCCGAGTTTGCCCAGCGTGTCGATGATCTCGCGCAGCACCCGGTTGGCCGTAGGATGCTCTGCCGCAAATGTCGACTCAAGCCGCCGCGCCTGTTCCACAACGTCATAACCCTCGTGCTCGTCTTCTCCCAACATGCCGTGGATGTCGGTGTCGAGTTGGGCAAGCGCCGCTCGCGTCACCTCGTCGAGCTCCGTGTGTTCGAGTTCGCTTCTAAGCCGGCTCAGCAGCCGGCGGACTTCGTCGTTACTCATCGTCGCGGTCCGTCATGGCCTCACATGATGGTCTCACAGCGGGCACCCGGAGCGGAACTCGGCGCGGCGTAGCCCCACATCCCCTGTGAACGGCTAGAATCAAGCCCACACGGGGAGGGAAACACCATGGAATACCTGATCCAGCTGGCCACCGATCCGGCGGCCTGGATCGCGCTCGCGACGCTTGCGGTCATGGAAGTCGTGCTGGGCATCGACAACCTGATCTTCATCTCGATCCTCTCCAACCGGCTGCCCGAGGGCCAGCGCTCCAGGGCACGGCGCATCGGCATCGCCATGGCGCTGGTACTGCGCCTGGCATTGCTGGGCACCATCGCCATCATCATCAAGCTCACCGCGCCCGTCTTTACGGTACTCGGTAACGAATTCTCGTGGCGCGACCTCATCCTCATCGCCGGGGGTCTGTTCCTGGTCTGGAAGGCGACGACAGAGATCCATGAGAAGGTCGACCCGGATGACGAGGCGCACAGCGATGGCGCGGGCGCTACCACCGCGACGGCAACCGCGGTCATCGCGCAAATCCTCGTGCTGGACCTCGTGTTCTCTGTCGACAGCATCATCACCGCGGTCGGCATGACAACCCACTTACCGATTATGGTGATCGCCGTCCTCATCGCGGTCACAACCATGTTACTGGCCGCAGATCCGCTCTCTGAGTTCATCCACCGCAACCCCACCATCGTCATGCTGGCGCTGGGCTTCCTGTTACTCATCGGCACGACCCTGATCGCCGAGGGCTTCGGCGCGCACGTACCCAAGGGTTACATCTATGCGGCCATGGCGTTCTCGGCGCTGGTCGAAGGACTCAACATGGCGGCGCGACGCGCCAAGCGAAAACGGGGTCAGGCCACGTAGCGGCGCCTTCGCAACGCCCGCGACGCCCAGGCCATGGCCAGCGTCGCGACCAAGCAATAACCGCCGAGCCAGCGCATTTGCGCCGTCAGTGGCATACCCGTATCGATGAGCGTTCCCGTCAAGCCGGGCCCCGCTGCTGTCGAAAACACCATGGCCGAGACAATGACCGAGCGCACCGCGCCCAGGTGTTTCGTGCCGTAAACCTCGGGCCACAACGCGCCGAACAGCGTCGAGGAAATCCCGTAGCTCACACCCACAAGCACGATGACAACGAACAGCGACCAGGCCGGACCCGCGACGGATAGCGCGAAGCAGGCTGCCGTCAGCGGCAACAGAAAACCCGGCAGAATCGCCACGGCGCCAAATCGGTCAATCACCGTTCCCATAATCAACGCGCAGACAACGGTCGTTGCGGCCATCGCCACAAGCGAGGTCGCAAACAACTGGGGCGGCCAATCGAAATAGGCCGTCATGTAATCCTGGTGGTAGAAGATCGTGGTACCGATGAATGCGGGCGCTAGCACGCCCGTGAGCAGGACCCAGAACACGGGGTCGCGTAGAACCTCGCCGCGCGTCCAGTCGCGGCCCTGGTCGCGACTCACCGGGTCGTCGGCATGGGCCGATTGCGGTGTTCGAGGTTTTGCGTAAGCCCAAGCCGCCAGCGGCAGGCCCACAAAGACAAGCGCACCGGCCGCGACCACCCAGCCAAGCTGGTAACCGAAGCCCGCCGCGATCAGTGCAAAGCCAATCGGGATGGTCGCCTCGCCGCCCTGGTGACCCAACACGACGAGCGACACGGCGCGGCCGCGACCGCCCACAAACCATCGGCCCGTCGCCGTAAGCGCGATGTGGGTCATCATGCCCTGGCCCATGAGCCGCAATAGGTAGATGGCCACCGTCAGCAGCAGCACGCTGGGCGCGTAGGCGGCCAGCACCGCAGCCCCCGCCAACATGGGCACGACGAGCGCAACCATGCGCGCCTCGGGAATGACATCGACGAGCCGACCCACAAACGGCAGGCTCATGGCGCTCGCCAGAGTCGCCAGCATGTAGAGTCGCCCGAACTCTCCATGGCTGAGCCCGAATGCCTGCTGCCACTCGGCGACAGAAGCCGAGATGAAGTAGGTCTGCCCGAAGCTCGAAAAGAACGTCAGCAGAAAACCGCCGGCGATCCAGCGGAAATTGCGACGCAGGAAGGCAAACATCGGCGGAGCTTACCCGCTGCGACGCCGCGGTGCGCGGGACGCGCCTGTCCTGACTTGCGTACAGCACCGGGGCCGGTAGGCTGTCTCCTTTTTCCGGCGGAGTGCCCCGTGTCACCGAAACATCTGTTGCCTTTGGCCTTTCTGGCCCTGGCCGCCTGCTCCAAGGCCCCCGAACCAATCGAAGCACGTGAGAGCGCGAGCACCGAGGCCAGCGCACCTGCGGAGGCGGGACCCGTTCCCGGCCGTGATTACCACTCCTACGCCACGGAGACCTTTATCACGACCCATCTGGCGCTGGATCTTGATGTCGATTTCGAGCGCCGTGTTCTCGAAGGCACAGCAACGCTCGACATCGAGCGCGGCGGACCCGGTGACACACTCGTCCTTGATACGCGCGACCTGACGATCACAGGCGTGCGCGCCGGTGGCGCGTCGCTCAGCGACACCCCCTTTGAGCTCGGCGAGGCCGACACCATCCTGGGGGCACCGCTGTCGATTACGGTACCTGACGGCGCAACACGCGTTGAGGTCGCCTACCGCACGTCGCCCGAAGCGACCGGGTTGCAGTGGCTCGAGCCGCGCCAGACGGCGGGCAAACGCCAGCCCTTCCTGTTTAGCCAGGCACAGGCCATCCATGCGCGCAGTTTCGTGCCGTCACAGGACACGCCGGCCGTACGCTTCACCTACGAAGCGACGGTGCGCGTACCGCCTGGCTTGCTGGCCGTGATGAGTGCCGACAACGCCACGGAACGATCAGAAGACGGTGTGTATGAGTTTGAGATGCCGCAGTCGATCCCGAGCTACCTGCTCGCGATTGCTGTGGGTGACCTTGAGTTCAAGGCGATGGGCGAACGCACGGGCGTCTACGCCGAGGCCGAGGTGCTCGACGCCGCCGCGGCGGAGTTCGAGGACACTGAGCGCATGCTCGAGATCGCCGAAGTCGACTTCGGTCCGTACAAGTGGGGTCGCTACGACCTCTTGATCCTGCCGCCCAGCTTCCCGTTCGGTGGCATGGAAAACCCCAGGCTCAGCTTCATCACACCGACCGTCATTGCAGGCGACAAAAGCCTGGTGGCGCTCATCGCGCATGAGCTTGCACACTCCTGGTCGGGCAACCTCGTGACCAACGCAACCTGGCGTGACCTTTGGATCAACGAGGGCTTCACGACCTACCTGACCAATCGCATCATGCAGAAGGTCTATGGCGACGATCGCTACACGATGGAGGTCGCGCTCGGTTACGCGGACCTCGTGGGTGAGCTTGAGCTGCTCGACACCGGTGATGAGGTCATGGCGCTTGATGTCCGCGGCCGCGACCCCGATGAGTCCTTCTCAAACATCCCTTACGAGAAAGGCTCCCTGTTTCTCTATGAGATCGAGCGAGCCATTGGCCGCGAGGCCTTCGACGCGTTTCTGCTCGACTACTTCAAGGCGTTTGAGTTCAAGAGCATTCACACAGAAGCGGCCCTGGCCTATTTCGAGGAGACGCTGCTGGCACAACACGGTGACGCGCTCGACGCCGACCGTATTCGCGAGTGGATCTACAAACCCGGTTTGCCAGAGGGCGCACCGGCGCCCACGTCTGATGCCTTCACGGGTATCGACTCGGCACGCTCGGACTGGCTCGCGGGCTCACTGGCGGCGGACGCCATTGACACGGCCGGCTGGACCTTCCACCAGTGGAAGCACTTTCTCGACGGTATGCCCGAGGCGCTCACAGCCGGACAACTTACCGAACTCGACACGGCATTCGGCCTGACGGAGTCGCGGAATAACGAGATCGCGTTCAGCTGGCTCATGATCGCCGTGCGTAACGACTATGAAGCCGCCGAACCGCGACTCGAGAATTTCCTGACGAGCATTGGCCGTAACAAATTCCTGCTGCCGCTTTACCGCGCGCTCGTCGCCAACGGCAAGCAGGCCGAGGCGCAGCGCATATTCGAGTTGGCCAAACCGGGCTATCACCCGCTCACCGTCAAGCGCAATGGCGCCGTCGTTTACGGCGAGGACGCCTGAGCGGCTCAGTGGCTTGAAGACCCGGGCGCCGACGTGGCGCCCGGGTCTGATTTGATAGATTTCAATTGGTTACGCCTCCCAGCGCGCGCTGGGAGGCGTTTTCGTGTGTCCCGAATAGTTGACCAGCCCGCTATCAAAGTGATATCACTTTGACATCACTGAGAGAGGGAGACATACGATGGATAACATTCACGAGCGCACTTACAACGCGGTGAGCGGCTGGCTACCACTGCTCGTCCTGCTGGGCCTCGTCGGCGGCGCTATTGTCGGATTCGGCAAGCACATGCCCATCGTTGGCATCGTATGCATCCTGCTCGTCACCATCGGCATGATCGGCTTCCAGGCCGTGGCGCCGAATGACGCCCGCGTGTTGCTGCTGTTCGGTGACTACAAGGGTTCGATCAACAAATCGGGCTTCTTCTGGGTGAACCCGTTTTTCTCCAAGAAAAAGATCACGCTTCGTGTTCGCAACTTCGAAACCGGTTCACAGACGCTGCCGCAGAAGAAGAACTCTTCCGGCGCCGTCATCCAGGAGAAGGGCCGCACGGGCGGTCGCCCGTCCAAGGTCAACGACAAGGACGGTAACCCCATCGAGATTTCGGCGGTCGTGGTCTGGAAAGTGGTCGACACGGCCGAAGCCATGTTCGAAGTCGACGACTACGAAGACTACGTCGCCGTGCAGAGTGAGGCCGCGCTGCGCAACCTGGCCAGCCGCTACCCTTACGACGGCGCCGACGGCGAGGAGTCACTGCGTGGTAATACGGCCGAAGTCGGTGAGGAATTACGCAAGGACATCCAGGAGCGCCTGGGCAAGGCCGGCGTCGAGGCCATCGAGGCCCGCATCAGCCACCTGGCCTACGCACCCGAGATCGCTGCCGCCATGCTGCAGCGCCAGCAAGCCGCCGCCGTGGTGGCTGCCCGCACCAAGATCGTCGAAGGCGCGGTCGGCATGGTCGAGATGGCGCTGGAGCAGCTCAAGGCTGACAACATCGTCGACCTCGATGACGAGCGCCGCGCGGCCATGGTCTCAAACCTGCTCGTGGTGCTCTGCAGCGACAAACACACCCAACCCGTCGTGAACACGGGCACGCTGTACAACTAAGACCATGATGTCGGCGCACGACACGCAAAGCGCGCGCTGCGGTTTGGCGGCTGGAGGCTGCTAGACCGTGGCGCGCACCTCGTTCCTCTACCGGACGGACCCCGCGGTGCTGGAAGCCCTGAAGCGCTGGGCGGGCGACGACTTGCGCAGCGTCAACGCACAGCTCGACTTTCTGGTGCGCAAAGCCCTGCGTGATGCCGGGCGGCTCAAGAAGCCCGGCGACAAGGATTAAGCTAGACCTTCTTCACGGCCAGCAATCGCGCGCGTTTGTGATCGGCGCGCACCACCCGGATCTCATGCCCGTTCCACTCGATGGTGTCCCCCACCTCGGGAATGCGCTCGAGCTCGCGCAGCATCAGGCCACTGATCGTCGACACCTCATCGTCGGCCTGCCAGACGATATCGAGCGCCTGTGAGAGGCGGCGCAGGTCGACGCGGCCGCGCACGAACCAGGTGCCACCTTTGTCGCGACGGATATCCGTAACGGGCTTGTCGCTCTCATCATTGATCTCACCGACGATTTCCTCGAGCACGTCCTCGAGTGTTGCGATCCCCATGACACTCCCGTATTCATCAACGACGAGCGCGAGGTGCCGGTGACTTTCCTGGAAGGTACGCAGCAGCCGCGGCAATGTCATGGTCTCGGGGACGATGAGCGGCTCGTGAGTCACGGCGTCCCAATCGATATCAGCGTCGGGGTTCTCGAGCAGCCAGTGCAACAGTCGCTTGGCCAGCACCATGCCGGTCACATCATTCAGATCACCCGTGGGCGTGAACGGGAACCGGCTGTGCCCGGTTTCCTCCATGAGCTTGACGGCGTCCGCGCGTGAGAGCTCAGGATGCACAAGAACGACCTCCACGCCGGGCAACATCACATCGTCCGCATTGAGATCGGCAAGCTGCGTGGCGCCGACAATGGCGCGCGCCGTCTTGATCCCCACCACACCTTCGTTGCGGCCCAGCGCCGCCAGCACGCGGATTTCTTCGGGTGAGGTCACCGGCAGCTCGCGGTTGCCGCGCAAAGCACGTGAGAGCTTCTCGCTCACCACAACGAGCGGCTTGAGCAGCATCGTCAGCCAGTTGATGCCGTGCGCCACGGGTGTCGCCAGTGCGCCCGCAAAGGTCACCCCCATGGTCTTCGGGATGATCTCCGTGAACAGCAGTACGGCCAGCGTGAACAGCAGCGAGAAGATCCAGAGCGTCGAGGGGTCGAAGACGTTCGAGTAGCTGGCCCCGGCAACCGCCGCGCCGACGGTGTGCGCAGCCGTGTTCAGGATCAGGATCGCGGCAATGGGCACGTCCATGTTGTCTTTGAAGCTCTCGAGCAAGGCACCCGCGCGTGAGCCCTTCTGGCGCATCACTGCGATTTGCGGTCGCGTCAGTGACAACAGCACAGACTCGAAGATGGAACACAGGAACGAGACGACGAGCACGACGGCAACGGCGGCAATAAACAGCAGCATGGCGGCACGGAATCCTTGCGGGTTGGAACCGCAAGGATACCGCGCCTGCGGTCAGGATCGGCGCGGTGCCTCATCTCCCAGTGAGGGATCGCTACTGACGCGTGCCGCTGTCGTGCCGGTTGGCGCCTGATACCAGCCCGGATCGTCATAAGAGCCAGGTGCCACGTCGTCGCGAACCTTGACCACCGTGAACATCCCACCCATCTCGATGTTCCCGTGCGGACCCGCGCCCGTCATCATGGGCAGCGTGTTCTCCGGCCCGGGCATGTGCCCCATGTCGACATGGTCCTGGTGCTCGGCCATGCCGCGCTGCCCCATCGCCATGTAGCCCGGCACCAGCGCACGAACACGCGCATCAAGACCGGACTGGTCAACGCCCAAGCCGTTGGGTAACCCGTGCCCCATGGTGTTCATCGTGTGATGCGCCATGTGGCAGTGAAATGCCCAGTCGCCGGGCACCGCCGTGAACTCGATGTCGCGCATCTGACCGACGCCGACGATTTCCGTCGTCTCGCGCCGCCAGAGGGAACGCGGCCTCCGACCGCCGTCAGAGCCCGTCACTTCGTACTGCACCCCGTGCATGTGAATGGGGTGATTCCACATCGACAGGTTGCCGATACGAACGCGGACCCGCTCACCGGTTCGCGCCACGAGCGGCTCGATCGCCGGAAACACCTTGCTGTTCCAGGTCCAGAGATCGAAGTCCTGCATGATCGATGGATCGGGTCGGTAGCTGCCGGGGTGCAACGCCCAGTTGTGCAGAAGGAAGCAATAGTCCCGATCCACACGTACGGCCTCACCCCCTTTCGGATGGATGATAAACATGCCCATCATGCCGACTGCCATCTGCACCATTTCGTCAGCATGCGGGTGGTACATGTGCGTCCCGTGCTGGTTCAGCGTGAACTCGTAGGCAAAGGTCTCGCCGGGCGCGATCTGCGGCTGACTGAGGCCACCGACACCGTCCATGCCGCTGGGCAACTTGATGCCGTGCCAATGCACGGTCGTGTGCTCGGGCAGCCGATTGGTGACGAGGATGCGCACCCGATCGCCTTCGACCGCCTCGATCGTCGGGCCCGGCGTGCTGCCGTTGTAGCCCCAACACACGGCGCGGCTGCCGGGCGCAAACTCATGCTCAACAGGTTCAGCGACCAGATGAAACTCCTTGACGCCGTTCTTCATTTCGTAAGGCAGCGCCCAGCCGTTGAGCGTTCGAACGGGCGTGTAAGACCCACCACCCGAGTGCACCGAGCCGGCGTGACTACTCTGTGCCTGTGCGGGACCGTTCGAGACGGCGGCGACCAGGGCGCCGGCGCCCGAGAGCCCGAGAAATTCGCGTCGTGACGTCATTGTTCTGCTCCATGATCATGTTGCTCAGGCATGTCGTGCCCGTCGTGCGGATCGTCTGTGTCTTCGTGTTGCATGGGCATGTCGTGACCGGCATGCGGGTCTTCGTCGTCATGCTGCATCGACATGTCGTGACCCGAGTGCGGCGACATCGGCTGCGCGGGTGCGCCGGGTATCGACAGTGGACGGGTCTGGGGCACGTCCAGCACGCGCCCTGCCGCAGCGGCCAGCTCGAGGTGCGCCTGCCAGAACGCTCGGACACTTGCGACGTAGTCCTGCCATCCCGCGATCTCTCGTTGCTTAACCTCAAGCAGCTCAAATACGCCGATCAGCATGAAGTTGTACTGCGCGGCCGCCTCGGTCGTTGCCCTTGCGCGTGCTGGCAACAGCACATCGCGCTGCGTCTGCGACTGTTCGTGTGCTGCAGTCAGTCGCGCGTGCGCGCGCCGCAGACCATTCTCAATGTCCAGCTCGATGCGCTGCACGGCGGCGCCCGCCTGGATCAGCGCGGCCCGCTGCCGCGCGACGCGACCGCGCCCCGTATCGAACACAGGCAGTCCGATGGACAGCGACGGCCCGTCGAGGCGTGTGCCGTCGGGCTCGCGCTCCATCTCACCGCCAATCGACAAGCCGCCGAGCCAGCGTGACCAGTTCTCGACCCCGGCACGCTCGGCCTGCGCGTCGGCGCGCAAGCGCGCGGCTGCTAGATCGAGCCGCCAGTCACGTGCTGCGTCGATCAGTGACTCCAGGGCGGGCAGTTCTTGTGGCGTTTGCTGGAGGGTTCCAGATAGCTGCCACGAGCCACCGCTGTTGATACCCAGCGCATCGGCAAAATCGGCGCGGGCCTCCGCGGCGCGGCGCGCGGCGGCTATGGCATCGACACGAAGCGCAGCGGCGACGGCCTGCTGCTCGGCCAGCTCACGCGGCGTGAGATTCCCCGCGCTCCGAAAGCGCGCCGCGAGTTCTGCTGAGACGATGCCAGTCTCGGAGACCTGCGCCTGCAGCGCTTCCAGCTCGAGCGCAGCAGCGTAGTCAAACCACGCATGCCGCGCGTCGATGGCCGTCTGCATCGCGTGCATGGCTACGTCATGCTGCAACGCCGTGAAATCAGCCGCAGCCATGTCGCGACGTGCGCCAAGCGTCAGCAGGTCCGTGAACGACAATACGATGCCGTAGGTCTCGAGCCGCCCCGCCCCGTCACCGTCGAGACGCGCCGCATCGATCATCGGGTTGGCGATCCGGGCGGCTTCGTAGACATCCGCAGCGCCAAATCCGATGCTCGCGAGCGCCGCTATCAATTCGGGATTGCGACCGAGGGCAATCCGCACCGCAGCATCGTTATCGATGTCGTCAGGAACGCGCGCCGTCGCTGCGTCCACGCGCGGCAAGGCCAGTCCGCGCGCTTCGCCAAGCGCACGTACGGCGTCATCGCCCTCCGCTAGGGGTAAGGCACTGCAACCTGCGAGCGCCGATACAGCGACAACTGTCGCTGCCAGTCTTTTGGTCAACATGAAACTATCCAGATCCGCGTCGGGCGCCGGGCGCCCGCGCACAAACAGTCAAACCCGCTGCTCGCGGGCCGGTTCGCTTAGCGGTGCTGGTGTTGTGGTGGCCTGAGTAGGTCTGTACCGGGTGGATCGATGTAGAACGACGACAAGACGACGCTGTGGTGGCGCTGGAGTCGGGGTTCATCACCGATCATGGTGACGGCCGCGAGGGCTTGCGAAGGCGCACTATCGCAATGATCGACGCAATCGTGATCACAAGGACAAGGCGCATCGGCGTGAGCTGCCTCATGCATCCCATCCGCCATGGCCCCATGATTGTGTATGCCTGATTCGGACGTGTGCGCTGTGGTCTGGGACTCGTGCGCACACGAATCGGGCCAGGCCTCCGCGACAGGAGCGGCCAGCCAGGCGAGTAAGCACACGATGACAACAGGTTTGCGCACGCCCCGAGCCTAATCAATAAACAGGGGTCCCGACAAGCACGCAGGTCTCAGCTCCCGTTCTGGATTGCGCTCCCGGGCACGCTGGCGCACGCTTGTCGGCGTTGCGGATAGAGAGACGACATGAGCCTCGCGCTGATCACCCACCCCGTTTTCGCCCACCACGAGGTGCCTCACGGGCATCCCGAGGCCGGCTCACGCATCACTGCGACGATGGACGCCCTGCGGGACTTGAACGCAAACGATCTGACTGAGATCGAAGCCCCGCGGGCAACGCGTGAGCAACTGGACCGCGTCCATGCACCCGCCTACGTCGATGCTGTGTTTGACAGCGCACCGTCCGACGGGCTCGTGGCGTTAGATCCTGAAACCACCATGGGCCCCCATTCTCTGGAGGCCGCCGAGCGTGCCGCCGGCGCCGTCTGCCACGGTGTGGATCTCGTCATGTCCGGCGATACCAAACGCGTATTTTGTCTCGTCCGCCCACCGGGCCACCATGCACCGGCTGCGAATTCCGCGGGATTCTGCATCTTCAACAATGTCGCCGTGGGCGCCGCGCATGCATTGACCAAAGACGGTATCGAACGTATCGCCATCCTGGACTTTGACGTCCACCACGGTGACGGCACTGAGTCGATGGTTCGCGGAGACCCGCGCATCCTGATGTGCTCGACGTATCAGCACCCTTTGTATCCAGGCACAAACCTGCCATCGGTACCCGGAAGCCAAGTCAACGTGCCATTGCCTGCCGGTACCGATGGAGTCGCATTCCAAACCGCGATCACGGCGCGTTGGTTGCCCGAACTCGAAGCCTTCGCGCCCGAGTTGATCCTGATCTCAGCAGGCTTCGATGCACACGCGGATGACCCACTCGGCCAGCTCAGCCTGACCGAGGGCGACTTTGCCTGGGTAACCGCGCGCGCACTAGAGATCGCGGAACGCCACGCGCAAGGGCGCGTGGTTTCCGTACTGGAAGGGGGCTACAACCTGAATGCACTCAGCACGAGCGTGCTCGCGCACGTTGCTGCACTCAGCGATCGCCGCTAAACGTCGTCCTGCGCCTCGCCGTCGATGTCGACTTGTTCGTAGGCTTTGGTGACGGCATCGATCTTGCCGAGCGCCTCGGGCAACTCGATGCCAGCCTGCTTGGCCAGCTCGTGCACGGGCGGCAACGCGCCGATCATGCCTTTGAGAAACCCGGCGGTGGCCGATTCCGAACCACCCTCCCCGTTCGGCCCGCTGTCCCAGACCGTGATCTTGTCGATCTGCAGGTTCTGGATCGCCTTGACCTGCTCGGCCACGAGCGTGGGCAGTTGTTCGATGACAAGCAGCGCGGGCGCGATGTCCTTGCGCTCACCGCAGACCTCAAGCAGACGTTCATAACCGGCTGACTTGGCTTCGAGGACGGCCTGAGTACCTTCGGCCTCAGCCTTGTACTTGGCCAGGATGGCGTCGGCCTCACCGGCCGCGATACGCCGCACGCGTTCCGCTTCGGCGTCGGCTTCGATCTCAATTTTCTGCTGCTGGACGAGCTGCTGGGCGATTTCCTGTTTCTCGAGCCGGGCGATCTCGGCCTCTTTTTCGGCCCGCAGCACGTCACGGCTGGCCTCGGCCATGGCGACCTCACCCAGACGTTTGGCTTCAGCGCGGCGCTTTTCGAGCTCGGCTTCGTAGTCGGCGATGCTGGCCTTGCTCTGGTTCTCACCCTGGACTGCGCTGGCCTCGAGGTTGGCGACCTTGATGCGCTGGTGCGCCTGGGCCTTTTTCTTACCCTCTGTGGACAGTGCGGCCTGTTCGGCCGTGGCGATTTCCAGTTTCTTCTGTGCCTCGGCCTCACCGGCGACACCCTCGGCCTCAAGCCGGGCCACCTGCACACGCTGGTCGCGCTCGGCCTCTTTGGTACCCGTCGCCGACAGCGCCGTCTGCTGCGCCACCTTCACGTCGCGCTCGCGCATGTTGTCGGCCTCACCGATCGCACCTTCACGCTCGGCAGCGGCAACTTCGATCTTGGCTTTGTTGATGGCTTCCGCCGCGGCTTTCTGACCCAGCGCCTCGATGTAGCCACTCTCGTCCGTGATGTCGCGAATGTTCACGTTGATCATCTCGAGCCCGATCTTGTTGAGCTCGAAGTTCACGTTCTTGTTCACGAGGTCGAGGAATTTTTCACGGTCCTGGTTGATCTCCTCGATCGACAGCGTCGCGATGACGAGACGCATCTGGCCCAGGATGATGTCCTTGGCCTGGTTCGAGATCTGGTGGTCGTCCAGGCCCAGCAGGCGCTCGGCCGCGTTGTTCATGATGTTCGGGTCGACGGAGACACCAATGGTGAACGTCGAGGGGACGTTGACGCGGATGTTCTTCTTCGAAAGCGCACTCTGGAGTTCGATGTCGATCGTGAGCGGCTCAAGCGTCAGGTAGGCAAAGCTCTGCAGCAGCGGGACGACAAAGGTACCGCCACCATGGATACAGCGGGCCGCGCGTTCGCCGCCGACCTTACCGTAGACAACGAGGATCCGGTTCGACGGGCAGCGCTTGTACTGCGTGACGAGGATCGCGAGAAAAAACGCGACCAGCAGTACGACCGAGACGACCAGCATGAGCGGGCCGGGCGAGAATCCTTCCAGAAAAGCCACTGTCTTATCCTTTAGTTGTTGTCGCCGTAGTCCATGGGCTCAACGATGAAAATCCCATCGTCGCGCACGGACTTAACGGTCACGCTCTTGAATTCCTTGATTGGCGGGCCCGCGCTGATAGCGTCCATGGTCTTGCGACGACCCGAGACGGTCACCGTGATCTTGCCCATGCCGTCGCCGCGTGCGGGGATCGACATGTAAACGCTGGCTGTGTGGCCTACTGCTGTCTGCACGTCGTAAGAGACGGTTCGGTTGAGCTTGCGCGTGAGCGCCATCAGGCCCGAAGCGGCGCTCATGAGCACCACCCCGAAGCCCGTGGCCGCGGCGGCCGAGGCCATGCTGGAGAGCTCCCAGTCGATGCGACAGGTGAGCCCCATCCATCCCGCGCCCATAAAGAAGGCCAGGATCGACAGCATCGAGAACATGTCGAAGGCGCCATCGCCGCCGGCGACCGTGAGGTCGCCATCGATGTCACCCGAATCACCGAAGAACAGCGCGAGCAGCAAGCGGATCACGAAGAACGTGGTCCCCAGCAGCGCCATGACAAGATAAACGAGCACGTCCATGCCGTAGCGCAGCGCGTCGTCCCAATTAAATAGCAGGTCGAGTATCTGCCCGCTCCAGTCCCTCACTCCCCAGACCCAATATAGCACTGGGCCCGGGGGTGGTCAGCCGCAACAGCGGCTCGACATTAACGTCGTGAGGTGAGCTTTCCCGGCGGGCCGCGACGTGTGCGGCGCGGGCTGGCTTCGGCTTCCGTTGCTTCGAAGCGCGCAAACTCGGCACGCTCGACGGGGGCTGCTTCAACGCCGTGGCGCTTGTACGGCGGGGCGCCCCGGAAGTCGACGCGCGTCGATGCTGCGCGCGCAGGTGCCGACACTTCCTGGCTGGCTGCCGAGACCCGCTGACGCTTAAACGGCGGCTTGCCGCGGAAATCCGTCTCGAGGACGACCGCTTCGGCGCGCGCCTCGTCAGCAACGACATCAGAGGTCGTCACACCAAGACCGATACCCGTCAGGGCACCTGCAATGACCAAACTGCGAACCGTGTGCATGGTTTATTCCTTCTTGTCTCAAGGCGAACAACGCGAACCGTTCCGGTGCGGCCCGTCCGGTTATCGCCCCGCATTGGTGCGGAATCCGCCCGGACAAGGCCTGCGCTGCTCTGTAAGTGCTTGATAGTTTATCGCGTCTGGGGTGGCGCGAACATTGCAACCGCCCGAGTGTGATGTTCGAGCAAACCGAATGATCGGGCGCCTCGCGCTCGTTTTGACCGCCTGCCTCCTGCCGCTGCAGGGCGCAGGCTCTGAAGCCGCTCGGCTGTTTGAAATCGCTCTGGAGCGCCACGAAGCAGGCACGTTCTACGTCCGCGGCCGGCTCGGAGAGGACCTCGAGACCGAGCTGCTGCTTGATACGGGCTCAACGTATGTCGCCCTGACCAAAGAGACTTTTGCTGCGGTCCGCCGCCAGGCCGAGGTCGTTCATGTACGCGACATTGAAGGCACCATGGCCGGCGGTCGCACGCTGCGCGTGCCCATCTACGAGGTGCCGTTGCTCGAACTCGGTGCGAGCTGTGTGTTGCGCAATGTCGAGGTCGCCGTAATCCCGGGCGCCACCCGCAATATTCTCGGACTCAGCGCACTGCGGCATTTGCAGCCGCTTACGCTCAGCCTCGAGCCGCCACGACTGACGTTCTCGCGCTGCCCGGGCATGCAGCAGACAGCGGCCGCGCGCTAGTAGCCGTACTCCGAGAGCTCCGTACCGAACTCACCTGTCGCACGGACTGAGTTGAAGAACCGGTCATTGGTGCCAACGTAGGCATCGTTGGGCAACTGGAACACCCGCTGGTATTGCTGGGGCATGTAGACAGCCTGATTCTGGTTGTTGACCACCACACGGCGCTCGTGGATTGCGTTGACGAGCTTGCTTTGGCCTGCGTCAGTCATGCCGTTGCGCCGGCGCCAGGAGTCCATGGAACTGTCGAGTGCGTCGCCGCCTGAGGTTGCCGTCGATGTCGTAGCCGAGTTGGCTGCGATGCGTGCTGCGTTGGCCTTGAGCCAGGCCTGCTGGGCGGCGCGCTTGCGCTGCGTGGCCGCTGCGATCATCTGCGAGCGTTGCTGATAACGCTGCGCGACGCGGTTCAGGTACTGCGGGTCGTGCTTCATCCCCGCACCCACGAAGTCCGCGAGAGACTCCTGCGCTTCGCCGTCGACCTGGGCGCTCGTAATGGTGCCCACGGCCATGGCAGTGGTGACGTAGCCCGACATCCCGCCCCACATGTCCGCGGCGCGCTGGTCGATGAACAGGACGGCAGGCATGAGCAATTCACTGATCGTGTGCCCGTTGGCTTCGTAACTCAGACGAACCTCAAGCACCTCCATGCGCGGGTACTGACCAGGCTGCAGACCCAGATTGCCCATTTCGGCCAGCAGCTTCTGCGCTTGGTCGGGCCGCGGGCGCATGCTCTGGATGCGTGCGTTGGGGCGGATACTGGGGATGTACTGGTCTGCGAAGCTGCGAATATCGCGGATGGGGCGTGCGTCACATCCCGCAAAGCCCTGCTGCGCCGTGTGCGGCATCGCATCGAAGTTTGAAGTCCAGCCCCAGACGCCGCCCGGAATGAACTCGACCCAACGCTTGCCGTCAGGTGCTGTGGCCATGAAGTGGAGTTTCATGGGCTCCATGAGGCAACTCGGGTGCCCGGTCCACTGCACGTTGCCACTGACGTTCCAGCCGTCAGGCAGCGTGACGGTCATGGCGCGCATCGGTCGCTCGAAACCGAACTCGTCGCGGATCTCGTGGGTCGTGGTCTGCGCACTTGCGCTGGTTGAGGTGGCTGCAGCAGCGAGCGTGAATGCGGCCAGCAGGGCCGTGTATCGCTTGAACATGTCGGTCTCCGAATGCGGTGAATCGCAGGGGCTTGTCCGTATAGGCGCAAGCCCAATGGAAACCGGGTCAGTTTTTTTGAGAGGCTCAGGAAATTGGAGCGGGTAGCGGGAATCGAACCCGCATCATCAGCTTGGGAAGCTGAGGTTCTACCATTGAACTATACCCGCGCATGATTGCCACGAGAGTGTACTGCGCGCTGACGGCGATCCCAAGAAGACCGCGCACGAGCATCGTGGCACCATGCGCGCCACCATGAGCGCACCCGAAAACCCGTCCCCTGACTCGACCGCTGCGCGGCGCTTCGACGTCATCGTCATCGGCGGTGGCGCCGCGGGCCTCATGTGCGCGATCACGGCGGGCCAGCGCGGCCGGCGGGTTGTCGTGCTCGAAGGCTCGAACAAGATCGGCAAGAAGATCCTCATGTCGGGCGGCGGGCGCTGCAACTTCACGAACCTCTACTGCGAGCCCGAGAACTTCCTCTCGTCGAATCCGCCGTTTTGCATTTCCGCACTTCGGCGTTACACGCAGTGGGACTTCATTGCGCTTGTCGAAAAGCACGAGATCCCCTTCCACGAAAAAACGCTGGGGCAGCTCTTCTGCGATCGCTCGTCGAAGGACATCGTCGCCATGCTTCGAGCCGAGTGTGACGATGCCGGCGTCAATATCCATGTCGACTGCGAGATTCAGACGGTTGCGGCAGATTCCGGCTACACGGTGACCACGGGCCTGGGCACCTTCCAGGCGCCATCGCTTGTCGTCGCGACAGGCGGCTTGTCGATCCCGAAGATGGGTGCGAGCGGTCTTGGTTATGAGCTTGCGCGCCAATTTGGTCTTGAGGTTCTCGAGACGCGAGCCGGACTCGTACCATTTACCTTCTCGGGTCCGGCCAAGGACCTTACGGCCAGTCTTGCAGGCGTGAGTCTGCCGGCCTCTGTAACCGCGGCCGACGTTCAATTCAGCGAAGGACTGCTGTTTACGCACCGCGGATTGAGCGGTCCGGCGGCGCTCCAGGTCTCGAGTTACTGGCACCTGGGCGAGCCCATCCTCATCGACCTGGCGCCCGGCACCGACCTCGAGGGCACCTTGCTCGCGCATAAGTCACAGCAGCCGAAGTCGCGGCTGCGCTCCGTGTTGTCCGAGATCCTCCCGCGCGCACTGGTCACGACCTTGCAACCCCTGCTCTGGGCCGATCTCGCCGAGCAACCGTTGGCCGAGATCTCCGACGACGCACTGCGGGAGCTCGCCGAGACCCTGGCCCATTGGGCGCTGAAGCCCTCGGGCACCGAAGGCTACCGCACGGCCGAAGTCACGCTGGGCGGCGTCGACACGCGTGCGCTCTCATCGCAAACGATGGAAGTCCGCAACCAGTCCGGCCTCTACTTCATCGGCGAGGTCGTCGATGTCACGGGGCATCTGGGCGGCTTCAATTTTCAGTGGGCCTGGGCTTCGGGACACGCGGCCGGCGAAGTCTGCTGAGTGATAGGCTCTGGGGGGGTCACAGGGGGCAGCACATGGTAAGTCGCAGGGCAGTGTTAACGACGGGCACGGCGTCCGCGGTGTTGCTGGGGCTCGGCGGCGCCTGGTGGGTCAGCACAGGCCCCGCGCAACGGGCACGAGAGCCCTGGCGCGCAGCGGAAGCCGGTTTCGGCGACCCGCGACTCGACATACTGGCCTACGCGATTCTTGCGCCGAATGCCCACAACATGCAGCCCTGGCAGATCGCACTCGACGACGCGAGTGGGTTCACCCTGTTCTGCAATCCGGAGCGCCTGTTGCCGGAGACTGATCCGCCGGGCCGGCAACTGACGATCAGTTTCGGCTGCTTCCTCGAGCTTTGTCGCATGGCCGCGGCCGAGTCAGGACTGCGCGCCGACGTAGACCTGTTTCCCGAGGGCGAGCCGCAGCCGATGCTGGATGCACGGCCCATCGCGCGCGTCTCACTGGTCCCTGACGCCAGCGTCACGCCGGACCCGTTGTTCGAAGGTGTACTGACACGGCGCACGAACCGAGTTCCATTCGACACAGAACGCAGCGTCGCTGAAGAAGACCTCGCAGCCATCACAGCAGTTGGCGTGCCGGGTGTCGCCCTCGCGGGCACCGCGGAGCGCTCACGGGTCGATTTGCTGCGCCAACTTGCGGTCGATGCCTGGAGCGTCGAATGGTCCACGGATGCCACACGCCGTGAAAGCATCGAGGTCATGCACATCGGCAAGTCCGAAGTGGAGGCCGCGCCCTACGGAGTCTCTGTCGATGACCGCTTTACGAGCACGATGGGCCTATTCGGCGTCGTCACGCCCGAGTCGCTGGACGACCCTGAGTCCGTCGCATTTCGCGAGTCCTACGCCTATTACGAGCAAGCGTGCGCGTCGGCCACGGCCTTTGTCTGGTCAACGACGTCGCGCAACTCGCGCCATCACCAGATTGCGGCTGGTCGCGCCTGGGTGCGTGCACAACTCATCGCCAACGCGCGGGGTATCGCCTTTCATCCGCTGAGTCAGGCACTGCAGGAATTCCCCGAGATGGCGCAGAACTACCGCCGTGCGCACGACCTGTTGGCGCGCGAAGACGGTGACACCGTGCAAATGCTGGCACGCGTGGGCTACGCACCCAAGGTGGGGCCTTCGCCGCGTCATCCCCTGGAGTCTCGGATCATCGCGACATGAGGCAACGGACAGCGCGCCGCGCGATCCTTGTCGCGCTGTTGCTATGCGGCTGCGCAACACGAAGTGCGGGCATTGCGCCCCAGGTGGCCTTCGACGAGATTGCTCCGGGGGTGTGGACCCACACCGCGTATCTCGAGATCGAACCCTGGGGGCCCGTGGCAAGCAGCGGCCTCGTGGTCGTTGCTGACGCGCATATCGTGCTCGTGGACACGGCGTGGACTGATGAGCAAACGCGAGAGATCCTGGACTGGGCGGACACGACCTTTGGCCGACCGGTAACGGGTGCGGTGTTCACGCACGGCCACAACGACAAGATGGGCGGCGTTGCCGCGGTGCGCGAGCGCAACATCCCGAACTATGCAAACCACTTGTCGAACCGGCTCGCCAGGCGCTGGGGACTCACGCCCGCAGCACGGGTGGTCGAATTTGACGGCGACGGCGAAGCAGATGCCGTTGCCGAGCTGGCCCCGCTGACCCTGTTCTATCCAGGGCCCGGGCACACCGACGACAACATCGTCGTGGGCGTCAACGGTACAGAGGTGTTGTTCGTAGGCTGTCTGGTGCGCCCGGGAAGCTCGGGGACCTTAGGCAACACCAACGACGCCAACGTCGGCCATTGGGCCGACGCCGTTGTCGCTGTGACCCGGCGGTTTCCCGAAGCGTCGCTCGTGGTGCCGAGTCACGGCGCGCCGGGATCACGCGCCCTGCTCGATCACACCATCGAATTGGCTAGGCGCGGCGCCGACCCAGCGCAATGAGGCCAAGCCCCATGAGCAGCAGGGAAGCGGGCGCGGGTACGGGCGTTATTGTTCTAAATGACTTTTGTCTACTACCGAGCCGCGGTTTACTGCTTTCTGAGCGCCAACCTGGAAACCTCGCCGACACCTGGATTTGCCGCTCGGGTGGACGATTCACGAGCTCATAGCAGCAGGTCTAGTAGCGCGGCACGACTTGTCGCGACGAGAGAACCGGACTAGCGTGGTCCCGCGGGACGACAAGAACAACAAAAGGGGGATCGAACCATGCCCTACAAACGCGCCTGGATCGGGGTATCTATTATGCTGCTGCTGAGCGTGGCGGCGTTCTGGCGTTCCTACTGGAGCACCTTCACGACAGCGCCATGGCAGTACCATGTGCACGGCCTTTCGGCGACGGTCTGGATGCTGCTGCTGATCGCACAAAGCTGGTCGATCCACCACGACCAACGCAGTTCGCACAAGACCGCCGGGCTCGCGACGTTCGCGCTGATCCCTGTGTTCACCGCCGGCGGTTTTCTTGTCGTCGGTACCATGGCAGTGGGCCAGGGCCCGTTTTATGAGTTGTACGGCGACCGGTTAGCGTCAGTCGACATCATAACGACCGCCGTATTCCTCTGGTTCATCTATGAAGCGCTGCGTCATCGGCGCCGTGCAGGCCTGCACGGTGGCTACATGATCTCAACCGTGTTCCTGCTCATGGCGCCCACGCTCGGCAGGATCATGCCGAACTTCGTCCCGGGCCTGACCATCCGCTCCATGGATCAGATCCACCGCTTTGGCTACGGGCTGCACGTGAGCCACGCCATCGCGCTCGTCGTCCTGGCCTTCCTCATCACGCGCTACCGGCGCTTCAGTCGACCGTTCCTCATTGCGGCGATCACACTCGTCTCCCAGTCCATCGTGTTCGAGACGCTGGCCAAGACCGACGCCTGGGATTCCGTAATGCGCGCCTACGCAGGCATCCCGCCGATGGCGCAACTGGCCGCCGGTCTTGTTCTGGGCGCCGCCGTGGCATGGTTGGGCTGGCGCGCCGGCAAAGCGGAAGCCGGTCCCAGCACACCGCCCGACATTGCCCGGGCCACCTCCTGAAAAAAATCGACCCACCTGCATCCATACACGTTTGCACCCCGTCTAGATCAGTAACAGGGCAACACTCGGGAGACCCCCATGGGCAACTTGGCCGTCTTTGGATTCTGGATGTTTATCGCTGCCGTCTCGGTGGCGGGCATCTGGTACGACGCAAAGGAAAAGGAGACGAAGCAGGAGACCCTGCGCCGCGTCGTGGAGAGCGGTCGCGATGTCGACCCCGAAATGATCCGCCAAATCGTCGGCGAGAACTCTGGCGGCAACACCGCCAGGGACCTGCGTATTGGTGCCTACATCCTGTTTGGCGTGGCGCCCGGCATGTTCCTGTTCAGCATCTTTATCGGCATGGTCAACGAAGAAGGCCGAACCGTCCTGATGGGCGTCTCGGCGCTCATCGCCTGTATCGGCGGTGGACTGCTTGGCGCGGCCAGGCTCGTCGAGCGCAACCAGGCCGAGGCCTGACGCGCCTTCATGCCGGATACGCCCGGCTATTACGCGCAAGGTCCGGAGGCACTGATCGTGAACCTGGCCGCACGCGGAGACCGTGACGCCTTTGCAGAGCTCGTGCGTCGCCGCCAGCCTTGGCTGCGCAACCTCATGCGCCGTCTGTCGGGCGACGCGACACTTGCCGACGACCTCGCGCAGCGCGTGTTCCTCAAGGTGTGGCAGAAAATCCGCAAGCTGCGTCAGGCCGACCGCTTCGCGGGCTGGATCAAGCAGATCGCCGTGAACGAGTGGATCGACCACCGCCGCAAGCAGGGAACGGCGTGGCACGAAGGCTACGAGGACGAGACCCAGGCGGCCCCGGCACAAACGCCCGCCGCCGCCATCGATCTCGATGCGGCGCTTGCAACGCTGCCCGACCCCGTGCGCACCTGCATCGTGCTCGCCTACCACGAGCGGTTGTCGCACCCGGAAATCACAGACCTCACCGGCCTGCCCGCAGGCACCGTGAAGTCACACATTCGTCGTGGCAGCCAAAAGCTGCGCGGCTTGCTGGAAGGCTACGGAGGCGCATCATGAACGACGAGCGCGACCCGACACTCGAGTCCTTGTTTGCTGCGGCCGAAGAGCCTCTGCAGGACGCTGCCTTTACGGAATCGGTCACCGGCGAGATCACAGGGCGGCGGCGCCGGCTCATCTTTGGGCGCTTCGGCGTGCTGGGCATGATCCTCGTGCTCGAGGTCTTGCTGCAGTCGCCGCTGCAGCAGTCGCTGGGCGTCGCGGCTGACTGGCTTGGCCGCCCCATCATGACCGTCGAAGGCGAATGGCTGTCATTCGCACTCTCGCCTGTGAACACGGCCGCCGGAATACTCGGCGCCGTGCTCCTGGCCGTTCACCTGTTTCTGCGCAGCGTCCTCAAATAGCGCGGGGTCAGACCCGGATCGGCAAGTCTCTCGCCCGAACGCCCGTGGCCGCGTAGATCGCGTTGCCGATCGCGGGCGGTACGGGAATCAGCGGCGGCTCACCGAGCCCCGTCGGCGTCTCCGTGCTGTCCATAAACCGGATGTCGAGCTCGGGCGCGTCGGCCATGCGCAACGGCGTGTAGGTGTCGAGGTTGCGGTCCTGGACCTGCCCATCGACGAACGCAGTGCCTTCGTGCAATGTGAGGCTCACGCCCCAGAGCGCTGCACCTTCCGCTTGCGCCAAGGCGCCATCGGGGTGCACGACCGTGCCGCAATCGATGCTCTGCCAAAGCTTCTTGACGGTGACTTGCTTCGAATCCGGGTCCACGGCGACATGCGCCACGCAGGCAACCCAAGTCGGCATGTTGCGTTCCTGACCGTGGCACACGGCGACGCCCAGACCTTCGTTGTCGGGCATCTCGCGTCCCCAGCCGCTGCGCTCGCGCACATCTTCGAGCACTTTGGCGAGCCGGCTCGCACCACCCACCGAGTTGGGTGACGTACCCGCGTTCTTACCTGCCGCATCGAGGCGTGCCAAACGGAATGCGATGGGGTCTTCGCCGGCGCGTTCGGCCAGCTCGTCCATAAAACTCTCAACGCCCCAGCCGACCCAACCCGGGCCCACGGCGCGCAGCCAACCAGGCAGGAACGTTTTCTGCGCCAGCGGGTTGTTGATGGCGCGCACGCGATGCGCGGGCAGCGTGTACCAGTGGTCGCCCCCCGAAATAGAAAATGTATCGAACTTGCCGTTGCCGTCCACGCCCGGCGCCAGGAAGCCCGGTGCCATGGACAGCGTCGGCCATCCGGCCGCTGCGGCGTGCTCGATGCCCGTCAGCGCGCCATCGGCGTCGAAGGACGCATCGAATTGCTGCACCGAGGCTGAGCGCACGCAGTCGAAACGACTGTCGTCGGGACGCTGGAAGACGAGCTTCACGGGCTGGCCCAGTTCACGTGCCGCGAGCGCTGCGGGAATCATCTGGTCCCCGAACAGGCGCCGTCCGAAACCGCCGCCCAGGTAGTACTGGTGCAAGACGATGTCCGTCTCGGGCATCTCGAGCGCCTTGGCCAGATACGGCAGTATCAGCGACTGCCACTGATTGCCCGCATGGATGTGGCACTTGCCGTCCTTGAATTCGACGAGCGCGTTCTGCGGCTCCAGCGTGAAGTGCAATGCCGTTGCCGTCCGGTAGGTGGCGCTGTGCGTGCTCGCAGCCTGCGCGCGCGCCTCTGCGACGTCGCCGTCGTCCACGACAAGCACGCCCGTGCTGCCATCGGCGGCAAGCCGCGCACCCTCGCCAAGAATATCGGCCTCACTGACCCCGGCCGTCTCGCCCGCCTCCCAATTGACCGCGATGGCCTCTGCGGCCTTCATGACCGCAGGGAAGCTTTCGCCTACAGCCACGGCCCAGCCCTGGATCGTGTCACTCGGGTCGGTGATCTCAACCGTCTTGAGGTAGCCCGGAACTTCCTGGGCCGCCGAATCATCGATGCTGATGATGCGGCTACCGTAGCGTGTCGGCGGGATCAGCGGCGTGGCGTAAACCATGCCCGGCAGCTCGGTATCAAGACCGTAGACCGCCGCGCCGCGAGACTTCTCGGGAATGTCGAGTGCGGCCGTGTCCTTGCCGATGAAGCGTCGCTCGGACGCGGGCTTGATGGGCAGTGCCGCAAGCTCCTCGTCGCTGAAGCTCCGCGACAGGTCGCCGTTACGCACGATCTCCGCGAACGTGATCGACTGCTCGCCCGCGGTCACAGCGCTGTCGGCGACAGTGCAGTCTTCAGCCGATACACCCAGCAGGCTCGCACCGGCGTCGCGCAGCACCATGCGGCCCGCAGCACCAGCCTGGCACAGCTGCGCCCAGGTCGTGTGCACAGACCAGGAACCGCCCGTGACCATGTAGCCCCACTTGGGATCCGTGTCGACGTGCTTGATGGTGATGGCATCCCACGCGGCGCCGAGCTCATCGGCGACAACACGCGCAAGCGCGGTACCTACGTGCTGGCCCATTTCAGCTTTGGCGATGTTGACGAGCACCGCGCCCGCGCCGTCAATTTCAAACCAGACGGCAGGTGAGAAGGTGGCGCTCGCGTCGCCGCCCGAGAAATCGAGTGCGGCCTGTTCCTGGCTGCAGCCCGGCAATACCGTGCCCAGGCTCATGACGAGCCCCGTGTTCATGGTGCCAACGAGGAAGGTGCGACGGCTGACGTTGGGCAGTTTCTTTGCAATACGCATGGCTACACCTCCTCACTGGCAGCGCGGATCGCCTTCTTGATGCGGGTGTAGGCCATGCAGCGGCAGAGATTGCCCGTCATGTGCGTGACGATTTCGTCGTCGGTCGGGTTGGGGTTATTGGCCAGCAGATTCTCGGCCTGCATGATCTGGCCCGACTGACAGTAGCCACACTGCGGTACCTGCTTGTCGACCCATGCGGCCTTGAGTGCTTCACCGGCCGGGCTGTCGAGGCCCTCGATCGTCGTGACGGCTTTGCCGGCCGCGATACTCACGGGCACCGAACAGGAGCGAATGGGTGCGCCGTCCAGATGCACGGTGCAGGCACCGCACTGCGCGATACCGCAGCCGAACTTGGTGCCCTTGAGTTTCAACTCGTCGCGGATCACCCACAGCAACGGTGTGTCGTCCGGACTCTCTGATTGAACGGCATTTCCGTTCAGCGTGAACTCGGTCATCGGCGCCTCCCCCAAGAACTGCTCAATACCTGCGCTTGAGTCTACTAAAGCGCGCGCAGCTTTGTCGGGAGGTAGCGGCTTGTCTAAATGGGTGGCAAGTCCGGGCGCGCCTCGTAGTCGACGCGCTGGCGGGCGATCTCAGCCTCAAGCGCCTCAAAAGCCGCTGCAAACTCGGCGCCTTCAAGTGCGCCCTCGAACACAGGCGCTTTGAACACCCACCAATTTTGAATGTTGCCGATCTCGATGGCTTTGCGCAGCGCGACCCCGGCGGCCGCATCGTCGTCCTGTGCCAACGCGTCCATGACATCCGCAAACTCAGCCACGGTGATCCGACCGGGAACCGACGACGCCGAACGCCGAATTACGTCCAGCATGCTCCGCGCTTTCTCGAGCTCGCCAGCGCTTTCGAGCAACGATGCGACGATCAGCGCCAGGGTGATTTCCTGTGGTCGAATCTCGGGTGTCGGCAGCTCAAACAACTCGGGTCGGGCGCTCGCAATGAGCGTGCGTGCAGTTTCTAAGTCATTGGCAAGAAAATACGCCGACCCAAAGCCCACACGCGGTCCTTCGGGGAAGCCCTCAACGACCTCGAGTGGCGGCAAAAAATCTTCGATCCGACCCTGCTGGACGCTGGCCGACAGATCTGCGCTTGAGGTTCCAGGGGGATACTGCGTCGGAAAATCGCGCCCCAGCGCTTCGGCGCAGGTTGCGGCTTCCTCAAGGATGGCGAGTTCCGCAAGCAGCATGCACTGCATATTTCGCGAGTCCGGGCTTGTGGGCGCAAGCCGCACCGCCTCATCAACCCAGCGCAACGATTCGGCCAAATCGCCCTGGACATACATCAGTGTCCCACGCGTGTTGTACAAGCCTGAAAAGTCTGGATTCAGGCGTATGCCATCGATCAGCACCGCGTCAGCCTCATCCATCCGACCCAGTTCCGTCAGCAACCCGGATTCGGCAACGGCGAGGATCGGGGCGCCCGGATCAATGTCGCGCGCCTTCGACATTTGCACGAGGGCCTCGTCAAACCGGCCCTGCTCGCGCAGCATGATTGAATACCAGTGCCGCGCCGTCGGGTAGTTCGGGCTTTGCGCAATGGCCTGCAGGAAATAGCCTTCGGCGGCTTCCTGGTCACCCTGGTCCTCGCGGAGGTCGGCGAGCGCCGTCAGCACTTCACCGGAATTCGGATCGAGGCTCAACGCCCGATCGATGGCGCGGCGGCGCGGTTCGTACGAGCTGGTCATGGGGATATCGTCATACAAGGACCGCAAGGCGTGCACATCCGCAAGACCGACCCAGGCCAGTACGTAGCTGGGGTCGAGTTCGACCGCGCGTTCGAAATGCCCAAGCGCCCGGGTTAGCGCGGGCGCCGTGCGGCGTGCCATTTCACTCCGACCCGTGCGGTATTCGATGTAGGCCTCACGGTCGCCCGTCTGTTGGCTGCCGATTGCGGTGCGGTCGCTGTCGCTGAGCGTCCCTTGCAGCGCGGACACGACTTCCTCGGTGATCTCAGTCTGCGTCGCAAAAACACTCTCGAGCGTGAGTTCACGATCCCAGCTTTCAGCCCAGATCGTCACGTCATTGCGTGCATCCCGGAGCTGCATATTGATGCGAACACTGTCGCCCGCGCGCTGGAAAGAGCCTGTAAGCACGGCAGCCACGCCCAACTCATCGGCGATCTGCTGCGGCGACTTTGTCGTGTCGCGGTAGGCCTCGGCCGTCCGCTGCGAAATCACCTTGTCCATCGTCGCGAGCTTGGCGAGCTGCGTGAGGATGTCGTCGTGCATGCCATCGACAAAAAATGCGTCGTCAACGTTGGCACTTCGATTCGTAAATGGCAGGACGGCCAGCGAGCGCTCTAGCGTCGGGCCAGGCGCCTGCGAATCACCGTTGAATTTATCGACCACAAGAACGCCGACGGCAACGGCCAACACAACGATGATCGCAAGCTGCAAATACTGCCCGCGCGTCGCTGGCCCGGGTGTCGCCTCAGCGCGATCTCGCTTGATCCCATCAGGCGTAAGCTCGAAGGCCCAGGCGATGATCAGCGCAATGGGGAATCCAACAACGATCACAATCAGCAGCGTCGGAAATACCCAACCGGGCGCGTCGAGATTCTCGAGCATGACGTCGGCAAGCTGCAGCGCGATCCAGGACGCCGCGAGATACGCGATGCCCACGCGGTAGACCTTTCTGCGTTTGAGTTCCTGAAGCAGTGCCATGGCGTGGTCAGGATACCGCCTCAGGCTGACAATTACCTGAATGCGGCGGCATTAGAGATGGCGAGCAATCTCGCCGATGTGGGCGTCCGGGGCGCCCAGATTGCGCAGCGCACGGTCGAGCTCAACAACGTACTCGATGTTGCTGCCACTCTCGCCGACGCAGCGTCTAACTTGCGTCACGATTTCGGAGAGCGGCGCATCACCAAGAAACGCGGGATTATCGGGGTGACCTACGTAGGTGACGCCCGCGACGGCGTCGCCGCCAAGGTCCAGCGACACGCGCAGGCGCGAGTAACCGTTCTTCTCCCGGAAATCGAGATGCTCGAACACTTCGGGTGCGACCAGAAAGGCGCGGCCGATGCACTGCGCGTTTGCGTCTGCCACGAGCGTGGCCACACGCCCGGGGTCTTCAGGCGTCCCGCGGTGGTCGTGCGAGCCCTGCCAAAGCCGTCGCACCCAGCCGGAAAGCTGTGCATCGCGTGCATCGAGGAACGGAAAGTCCTGGCGCCAGATGAGCGACCCGTAACCAAACACCCAGCTCGGCGCGCTCACGCGGCCACGTCTATCGGCGCGCCCGAGAGCGCATCGACGTCCTCAAGAAAGACGCGGCGGAACACCGTCTCCATGCGGTCCTCGAGCAGCTCGAGAAACTCGTGGATATCTTCAACGCCGCGAAATGTCGCCAGCCCCTTCTCGAGAAAAGACTGCAGGTCGCCAACTCCGGCCAGGCGCGCGGGGCCACGCATCGACTTCAGCAGCGGTCCAATCATGGGTAGCGCCACGATACGCTCCAGCGACATACCCGCCTCGCGCGTCATCCCGATGAGCGTCGTGAAGTCGTCGAACGTCGCGACCTCACGTGTCGCAAGACAGTAGCGTCGTTCCGAGATGTGCTCGCCGCTGGCAATGGCCGGGGCCAGCCTTTGCGAAATCCCGAGATTGATATCGAGAATGCGGGCATTGAGCTCCATCGCCGTCGCCAGTGCGGCCAACGCGCCGCCGGGCAGCAGCCGGGTCATTACGGGCACGACCTTCTCGAGCTCTCGGTCACGGTCAGCGATCCCGGGACCGACCAGGTCGGAGATGACAAAGTCGATAGCCGGACCGTAGCCCGGGCGCTCCCGCAGGTCGGCGTAAAGCGGCAGGAAATACTCGAGCTGCAGGTCCACGAAATCACGGTAAGCCTCACGCCGTTCGGGCGTGTCGAGATGCGTCCGGTGCAGCGTATTGCTGGCCGCCACGAAGTCGCGCAACCGCTTTCGGCTTTGTGCGTGTGTCACAGGGGAGACTCCTGCCCGGCCCGGGCATCATGAAAACGCTCTCGGGCATTCCTCACGAAAATATGGGGTCCGCGCGGGCGAATACAATCGTGCCGAGCGGCCGGCCGCATCGGCTACACTCGGCCCAACGCACATCCGACAGGGGGTCTCATGATCACACATGTGTATCGCGCCGTTGCCGTGGCGCTCTGCTGCTGTCTCGCGCAACCTGCCCTGGCAGGCGGCTTTGACCGAGAACGTTACGAGCAATGGGTGACCATGCGCGTCGGCGACGGCGAGCCCGTGTATTGGTATTCACACGGCACCATTCGCGCCTACCCGGGCGGCAGACTCATCGCCACCATCGAGGGCTACGATACGGCGCGGCTTGACGTTGATTCGACAACGGCTGACAAAGCCGTACAGCTGTCTCGCAAGACCTACATCTACCGCGACGCCGAAACAGGCGAGCTCATGCGCAACCCGGACGGCAGCGCCGTCGCACCGATCGCCTATCCCTACCAGCTCATCACCTACGAGCTGAAAGGCGACACGCTCGAGACCTGGGTCGAGCAAGGCAAAGGCGACAAGATGCGCCGCATCGGGCCCGGCGGCGACATGCAGGCGCAGGTGCTCGAGGCCGGCACCCTGTTCACCGCGCCGCTTTACCTCGATTTCGAGACGCCGCGCGGCCGCTACCAGACTTTTGAGAACTACGACTTCTTTGCACCCGGCGGCAACCCGCGTGACGGCTTCATCTTGTTCATTCGCTACGGCGACGCGCCCGCCTGGGCCGAGGGCACCGACAAGATCGTCATGCATATGACGACAGAGCGCTTCGAATCCCTCGACGCGGTCCCGGAGTCGTTCCGCGCCTGGGTCAGCGACAACGCGCCGCTCTGGCTTGAACCGCCCGCGAACTTGGCTGAGATTACAAGCCTGCAGGCCGCCAGCGACGACTGATCGGCGCGGCACGCTACACTCGTCGCAATAATCCTGGGGGAGATACGCATGCGTTGGCGCGGACGACGAACAAGCAGCAACGTAGACGACCGCCGCCGCCGCGTGGGCAAACGTGGTGTCGCGGCTGGCGGCGCGGGCGCCATCATCATGGCACTCATCGCCGTGTTCGTGCTCGGGCAGGACCCCGCGACGGTCTTGCAACAGGTCGTCACGCAGTCCTCGACGGGCACAACACAGCAACGCACGCCGTCCGCGGCCGAAGACGACGCTGCGGAAATGTCAAAAGTTGTTTTGGCGACGACGGAAGATGTCTGGGACGCGCTGTTCCAACAGTCAGGCTCGCGCTACGCGCCACCCACGTTGGTGCTGTTCTCGGACTCAACCCCCACGGGCTGCGGCTTCGGTTCGGCCGCCACGGGTCCGTTCTACTGCCCCGCCGACCAGAAGCTCTACATCGACCTGAGTTTCCTCTCACAGCTGCGGCGCATGGGCGCCGAGGGGGACTTTGCGTTGGCCTACGTCATCGCACACGAAGTCGGCCACCACGTTCAAACCATCACGGGCATCTCGCGTCAGGTGCGACAGGCGCAGGCGCGCGCGTCGGAAACGCAAAAGAACGCGCTACAGGTGCGCATGGAATTGCAGGCGGACTGCTATGCCGGCATTTGGGCGCACTATGCGCGTCGGGATATGAACCTGCTTGAGCGCGGTGATCTTCAGGAAGGCTTGCGCGCAGCCGCGGCTGTTGGCGACGACACCTTGCAGCGCAACGCGGGGCGGCGTGTGCAGCCCGAGACCTTCACGCACGGCAGCTCGCAACAACGCATGGAGTGGTTTCAGCGCGGCGTGCAAACGGGCTCCGTGAACGCCTGCGACACCTTCGGCGGTTAGTCCGACACCACCCGGTAGCGCCCGACCTCGGGCACAGACACGAGCTCGCGCGTTTCAAACGCGCGCAGCAGCGCTTCCGCAAACGACAACGGCAGCAACTCGTTCGTCGCCGCATCCGAGAACTGTGTGAACAGATCGCCGCCCGCGGCGAGGATCTCCAGCGTGCCAACGGTGTACACCGCATTCGGGTCCAGCGGCGCACCGTCCACGCGCACCGACACGAGCCGCGCGCCTGAGGGGCGCGCCGGATCGTATTCGATCTCCAATCCCGACACCTGCAACAAGCCGCGCTCGAGACTCAGGCCTTGCTCGAGCACGCGCGCCAGCACGTCACCGCTAAGCTCGATGCGGGCCACACGGTCCTGGAACGGAAATGCATCGAGTAGATCGACGCGGCGTACCGCACCTTGCGGCAGGTCGCGGCGCAAGGCGCCCGACGGCATGAGACCCACCTGCGCATCCACGGCATCGCGGACGATGTCAGCCAGGGCATTGCCCAGTGTCGACTCATCGTAATAGCGCCGCGTCAATGGCGCCGCGATCTCTCCAATGGCCGCGTAAAGATCTGCGTGATGCGATCGGTACTCAGCGAGCCGCGCGCTGACGGCTGCATCGGGTGCTAGTCGGTCGGCATTCACGGCTTCAAGTCGCCCTCCCGCGAACTTCATGCCGTCTGCGGTCACATCAAACTCGAGGACGCCCACGTGCTGCCCCTGGCCGAAGGTCTGCATCACCACCGTACCGTTGATGGGATCGACAAGCGGCTCACGCGTGCCCGCATCGGTGTGCCCGGCCAGAATGACATCGATACCGGGCACCGCACGTGCCAGCGCCAGGTTGGCTTCATTGCCGCGCTGCACGTTGGCGTCCGCCTCATCATTGGTTTGCATGGGCGCCGTCTGGCCCTGGTGGGCCAGCACCACGACGAGGTCGCACTCAGCACGCAGTCGCGTCACGATCGGTGCGATCACCGCTGCGGGATCGCGGACCTCAAGACCCGCGATGTGCGCGGGGATCAGCGCCGTCCCCGCGTCCTGACCCATGACGCCGATGACCCCGACGCGAACGCCATCGCGCTCAATGATCGCCCAGGGCTGCGCGAACGGGTGCTCGGTACCCCGGTAGAACAAGTTGGCGCCGAGCACGGGAAAAGCAACGCGGTTTTTCTGCTCCGCCAGCACTTCCCAGCCGTATTCGAACTCATGGTTGCCGATGACCATGGCGTCGTAGTCCATGAGCCCCATGACATCGAACGAGACGGCGCCCTGAGTGCGTTGCGCGAGCGTGCCCGTGAAGATGTCGCCCGCATCGAAGAGAAAAAAGGTCTCCGACGTCTCGCGCAACGCACCAACGAGCGTCGCAAGCTCCGCTATGCCACCAATGCGCGTCATGTCATCGCGCCACCAGGCCTCTACGGGATCGTAGGCGCTTTCGAAATCGTTTGTGAACGCGATCGTGACGCGCTGCTCCGCGCCCAGCGAGAGCGCCGGCAACAGCGCAACGACTGCTGCAACGGCCGCGAGTGCCCGGGCGCGCATGCGCCGACTAGCGCACGGGCCGTGCGTGCGCGGCGCCGCGGAAGATCGCGTTCATGAGGATCACATTGAGACCATCGAGGTAGGCGCGTACGGTCGGGTCCTGCGTAAAGGCCACGACGTAACCGTCACCGTGTTCCTGCACAACGACGAACGGCTTGTAGGCGTACTGCAGTCGGTTCTCTTCCCAGAAGAAGCCGCTCGCGAGCACCTCGTCGGCCGGCGCGAAGCGCGCCACGTTGACGCCTTCATCAAGCCGAATCGGCGTGTAAACGTCGGAACCGCGCACAAGCACATTGAGTGTTTCGGCAACACCGGCGCCCAACCAATGGTCGCCGTCAACAACGGCGCGCAGCAGCACGCCACCGACGCTGTCGAGATTGTCCTCATCGGGCGTCGTGAGCGTCTTGAAGTCCTCGTCGCTCTCGATGATCGTGCCGGGCACAGTCGTTTCGGGATCGTCTTTGTCCTCTTCGGGCACCGACTCCGTGACCGCCTCGTCGACCACACGGTCCTCGCGCCGAATCGCTAGCAAGTCCACCTCGGGATCGGCGACCCAACGCGTGGCATCGCCCAGCGTGATGAGTACGCCGCCGCGATCCACCCACTCGGCTATGTGGTCGGCGTCGAGCGCACTGCGGTAACCGCGGCGCGACTCAGGCAGGATCAGTACCTGGTAGCGACGTAAATCGGCACCAGCAAGGTCACTCGTGCGGATCGCTGTCACGGGGTAGTCGAACTGGCGCTCGATCACGAAACGCGTGTTGCCCGCACTGTATTGACTGGTTGGCTCGTCCCAGGCGATCGCCACGCGCGGCGCGTTCATACGTACGACGTTGTTGCTGCCAAAGTTCGGGCCCGCCGTCACCCAGGTCGAGGCGACGCCAACAACCTCGGCACCGGTTGTCGTCGCCAGCGCGGACAGCGTGCCGCGCAAGGTTCCTGGGTTGTCGGCCGCGTCGAAAATCAGCGTCCCGGCCGGGTACTCGCGGCCCGCATGCGTAAAGGCTTTGTCGGTGCTCTTCACAGCGAGACCAGCGCGGTAAGCGTTCCCGAGCAGGCGTGCCGCCGGGCGCTGGCCCCAGGGCACAAGGTAAGCCACCGCATCGGACGGTCCCGATACGCTCGCAGACTGGACGAGCTCCGGCCCCGCCGCCGTGAAGCTGCCAGACGGCGCCCGATTACAGGCGTCGACGGTGACGTTCATCATGAGCGGCAGTGACCAGGCGGTCACGTCATAGATTTGATCTCGCAGACCCTTGGCGCGGCGGCGCTGCTGCTCCGCCGCAAAGTCCTCGGGCAGCGGCACGTCGGCGTCGAGCAGCGTGCGAATGAGCCGCTTGGCCGGCTGCGCGAGATCGATGGCGTAGCTGCCCGCGGCGTAGCGATTGCCGCAGACCGAGAACGCACTATCGGCGCGCTGCACATCAACACCCTGCCCGGCGAGCAGGCCCGCAAGTTTATCGGCGCCCGCCTGATCGGCCTGGGTCGGGATCAGGTAACTGCGCGGTCCACCGCGACGACCTTCCTCGATGGCCGTCACCTGATAATCGTAGAAGTCCTCAAGCAGCTTCTTTGCGTGAACCGCCGTGGTTTCGGCTGTGCCCATCGAGGTCACAAACTGGTTTCGAACGGTCTCGAGGTAGGTCATCTCGACGCCGTCGTACTTTCTCACCACGAGCCCGCGTGCGGACGCCTGCTCGTAGGTCATGGCCACGCTGCCGAAATAGGACGGCCAGCTCGCGCCATAACCCGGGTAGAACGCGTCGTAGACCTCACGCGTGAAGTAGTCGATGCCGAATTGGTCGAACCACTTCGCGTTGGTGCGTCCGAACAATTCAAGGCTGGCGCGCTGGTCGGCCGCGAGATGCGGATTGTAGGGCTCGGCCTCCGGCGCGAAGTAGTAGGTCTGGTCCGAACCCATCTCATGCGAGTCCACGAACGCGACGGGGTAGAACTCGGCGATGGCTTTAATGCGGCCGCGCGTTTCGGGCTGCGTCTGCACAAACCAGTCGCGGTTCATGTCGAACAGGTAGTGGTTCGTACGCCCGCTGGGCCAGGGCTCATTGTGCTCGGCCGAGATGCGGTCGCTGTCGGGCACCAGGCCGCGCGCCATGTTGAAGCGCAGGATGAAGCGATCCCGGCCATCGGGGTTTTGCAGCGGATCGATGACGACAACGGTGTCGTTCATGATCGCCGGCACACGCGGGTCGTTGGTCGCGGCCAGCAGGTGGTAGGCCGTGTAGATCGCAGAATCCGTCGTCGAGATCTCGTTGCCGTGTACGGCGTAGGACAGCCAAGTGACGGGTTTCTGGTTCTCGATGATGCGCGCGGCCTCGGCGGCAGAGGTCTTGCGCGGGTCGCGCAGCGCCTGCATGCCGGCCTTGATCGCATCGAGTTGGGACAGGTTCTCTGCGGCGGTCACCACTGCATAAAAGAGTTCACGGCCTTCCCAGGACTTAGCGTAGGGCACCACCTTGATGCGATCGGGCGCGGCGGCCGCCAGCGCTTCGAAATAGCGCCGGGTATCCGCATGCGTCGTAATGCGTTCGCCGGGCGCGTGACCCAGTACGGTCTCGACCGTCGGAATGGCCGTGTCGTAGACGGCGCCGGGCCAGAGCTCAAGGTCGTCGGCAACGGCGGGCGGGGTGAGGAGCGCAAACAGCGCGGCGATCAGCATCAAACGCATAAGCAGGGTTCCTGGCCGGGTTGATGGGGCAGCCGCGCAGCGGCCGACGCCGCAATCTAGCAGTATCCGCGCGCCCTGGGCCAGCCGTGCAACCTATTTGACCCACTTTTCCACTCACTTGCGCCTTACAGGACAAGCGCGCCGTTTTTCGCGGCCGCCGCAACAGAAACTCGGGAGAGGGATCAATGACGATAACAACACTCGCCGCCTGGCTACGCGCGGCACTCTTTGCACTGTGCCTCGGGCTTGCGGCCTGTGGCGGTGGCAGCGACGGCCCGCCGCCTGTAGACACAGACAGCGACGGGACGCCGGACATCTCCGACACCGATGATGACAATGACGGTGTTGCAGATACGGCCGATGCGTTCCCGCTCGATCCCAGTGAATCCGCGGACTTCGACGGCGACGGCACGGGAGACAACGCCGACCCCGACGACGACAACGATGGCGCCGACGACGTTAACGATGCCTTCCCGTTTGACCCCAGTGAAACCGCGGACTCGGACAGCGATGGCACGGGCGACAACGCGGATGCCTTCCCCAATGACCCGAGCGAGACGGCTGACTTTGACAGCGACGGCATTGGCGACAACGCCGACCCCGACGACGACAACGATGGCGCCGACGACGTTAACGACGCATTCCCAAACGACCCCGCAGAGTCCCTGGACACCGACGGCGACGGCATCGGCAACAACGCGGACACCGATGACGATGGCGACATGGTCGACGACGCTGACGACGCCTTCCCGTTGGACCCGGCCGAATCCGTCGACACGGACGCAGACGGCATCGGCAACAACGCCGACGATGACGACGACAACGACGGCGTGGCCGACGCGAACGACGACTTCCCGCTAAACCCGGCGCGAACCAAACCCATCGGCGCCCTGTTCCCCGTCGTGAATGGCGAATTCGTCCTGCCCAATACGCCGGCGGCCAACCAGATGGACTGGATCATTGACCAGTTCGCCGCGTCATCAACATCGCTGCAGGACATCAACGACCGCTTCGATCCGGCCGCGCTCGCGGCGATTTCGCCCACGCAGTGGCAAGCATTCTTCGACTCGCTGCGCGGCGTGATCCCAAACGGTACGATCCAGGACATCATCACGATGACGCCAACGAGCATCCGCGTGCTTGTGGGCGATGCCAACGCACCGGGCTCGGGGCAGTTCATCACGCTGACGACGACCTACAACACGGGACTGATCCTCTCGTTCGGCTCCTCGAACTTCCCGCTCGATGGCTCGTCGACGGCTGCGGCTGACGCGAACCTCACGTTCGCCACGGCCAGCGACAAGCTTGAGACCATTGCCGAGGACGTCGCCGTGCTCATCGCCGAGATCGACGACAACAATCAGTGCACGCCGATCTTCGGTCGCAACGCCGACACGGCACTGGCCACAGCCTCGATCTTCAAGGTCTGGACCATGGGTGCGGTGGCGCAGGCCATCGAAGACGGCCTCATCACGCCCGATCAACTCGTCACGCTCGAAGCTGACAAGGAAGTGCTGGGCGGCACGATCAACGAGGAACCCATGGGCACCCAGATCTCCGTCAGGGATCTCGCCGCACTTATGCTCGGCATTAGCGACAACACGGCTACCGAACACCTGTTCCGGCTCGTGGGGCGCGACGCCAATGAGGACATCCTGACGCAGTTCAATTACGCCAACCCCGACCTCATGCTGCCCTTCCTCTCGATGAACGAAGCCTTCCATCTCTACTTCACGGTGCCGCTCCAGGACGCGCTCGACTACCTCGTCGCCAGCGAGCAAGCGCAACGCGACTACGTCGACAACGTGTTGGAGCCGCTGGGCCCCGTTACGAGCTTCCCAACAGCCAACCTCGAAGTGCTTGTGAAGGGCACCTGGCAGGGCAGCCCCACCGACGTGTGTAACGCCATCGCGGGCCTGCGCCAGTTCAACGACCTGAGCGACGGATTCGCTGTCACGGACCAGGCCTACGGCGCCGAGACAGCCGTCGTGAACCTGCGCAACAAGTGGGAGCGCGTCTGGTTCAAGGGCGGCGGACTTAGCGACAACAGTGGCTTCCGTGTACTGACCTACGGCTGGCTGCTCGAGACCGACAGCCGCGGTGCCTTCGTGGTTGTCGCCATGGGCAACAACGACTCGGGTGGCAGCGCCCGCATTAACCAGGGCGACTTCGCCTCAGTGGCGTCACGGCTCGTCGACATCGTTGATGAGACCAACTGACGAGGACCGGCCGGCGACTTCGGGTCGCCGGCCGGATATCTCCAATGACGAGCTGTTCCTGATGGGCACGACAGAGAGTGAACAGGAGCTGCGCGCCCTGAAGCGTGCGCGCACACTACTCGAGCTTTGTGATTCGGCCATCACACTCGAACCCGAGCTACGCGAGTGGTTTCTGAGCCGCGCCTGCGGTGACGACCACGAGCTGCGCAACGACGTGCGCGCGTTACTCGAAGCCATCGACGAGTCCTGCGGCTTTCTCTCGACGCTGCGACCCCGAGGCAAACCTTAGTCGCAGTTGATCAGCAACTCGCGCACGTAGTCCGGTTGCCCGGCATCAAATTCCGAGACCCCGAAGCGCGACTCGATGTCCGTCCAGACATCGAGCGTGCGTCGGTACCAGGCGCAGGCTTGCTGCGGCTCACCCGCGTAGTGGTAGATATCACCCGTCATGTGGTGCGACACCGCCAGCGAGCGCTGCGCACCGGGTGTATCGGGCTCGGCCCGCGCCTGCGAGGTGAACCAGTCATCGACCTCGAGCATCAGCGCTATCGCAGGTTCGCTGTCGCCCATACGCACCAACGCCATTGCGCGCGACCCCTTGAGAATGGCGAGCCGCCGTGCCGTTGACGTATCGGCCGGGTCCCGGGCCACGGCAACGCTTACGATATCGATGGCGACGGCGTAGTCCTCCGCCGCACGCTCAGGCTGCTCCGTATCGATATAGGTGTTGCCGCGTGACCAGCGCGCGACACCGAGTGCCGCCGAGATCACGCTGTCGTCACCGCCAGCCTGCAATGCCTGCTCGTAACGTCCGATGGACCTGCCGTAGGCGTCGAGCGCGCCGTCGTAGTCCTCCTGGAAATAGTGCGCCTCACCGAGCAGCTGCAGCGCGTCGCCTTCGGTTTTCAAGATCGCGGGCGTGTCGCCCCACCGCTCACGCGCCACAACCGACTGTTCCAGCAAAGCAGTGACGGCCTGCTCCGTACCCGCGTAGTCCTGTTGCCACTTGTAGATCTCGGCATCGCGTTCGCCGGCAAGCAGGCGCGACTCGGCCAGCGCGAGACTGTCTGCACCTCGCGTGGCGGCCGTATCGAAAGCGGCGAACGCATCAGACAGAAAACCGCGCGCCGCCTCAGGATCGTTGTCGACAGTGATCAGGCTCGCCCCGCGATCCGAGAGCAACTGACCTTTGACCAGCCACACCGTCGCATCCGCGTCGGGCGAAGCAGCCAGCGACTCGACGATGTCAGCTGCACGTGCCCAGGCCTCGAGCGCGCGCTCGCGGTCCGCGACACCATCGACAGCCTGGCGATTGAGGATGGCATACAGCCGCGCGTAACCGCGCGCCGCGTCGAGCCGTACCGCCGGGTCGGCGCTCTCATCGGCCAGCGACTCAAGGTACTGTTGTGCCGTGTTCGCAAGGCGTTGGCGCGCCGTGGTTGTCCCCGGCACGCGCTCAAGGTCATCGAACACATCAAACATCATGGTTCGAGCGATCTCTCGAACCTGGTTGAACTGTCGCGCGGCATCGCGGCGCGCAGACTCCGCATTGAGGTAGGACCAACCAGTAGCGGCAAGCCCCACGGTCAATGACAGGAACAGCGCCAGGGAGAAACCGACAGCGACCTTGTGCCGCGAGACGAAACGCCGCGCGCGGTAGGACAGCGACGAGGCTCGCGCTTCAACAGGCTGGCCCTCGAGAAGTCGACCGAGGTCAGCACTGAACGCGGAGACCGACGGATAGCGATCGTCAGGCCGCTGCGCGAGCGCCTTCATGAGGACATTGTCGAGATCACCAGCCAGTGTGCGCCGCAGCCGCTCGGGTGTCGTCGCCCTCGCTTGCGCGATCGCATCGAGCTTCGCCCGGGCGTCATCGAGTCCAAGCCGGCGACTGGGCAACGGGATGGCGAGCCGCGCCACGGTTTCGGCCATGCGTCCCTGGCTCGTGCGCTCCACCTGGTAAGGCCTGACCCCGACCAGCACCTGATAGGCGAGCACGCCCAGCGAGTAGACATCGCTCACCGTGGTCACGGCATCGTCAAGCAGCTGCTCGGGACTCGCGTAGTCGGGCGTCATGGCGGGCGTACCGAACAGCGTCGTGTTGCCGTCGCCGGGATCGTCCTCGGCGCGCAAAAGCCGCGCGATACCAAAATCGAGAAGCTTCGGTATCCCGTCGTCGGTCACGATGACGTTCGACGGTTTGATGTCACGGTGCACCACGAGATTCTGGTGCGCAGCGTGCACCGCGAGCGCCACTTTCTGCAGCATCTCAATACGCCCCCGCAGATCGACGCGCGCCGCGTCGAGTGCTGCGTCTATGGGCTGCCCATCGATGTACTCCATAACGAGGTAGGGCACACCATCATCGGTACCGCCACCGATGAGGCCCGCAATGTAGGGATGGTTAAGGCCCGCGAGAATTTGACGCTCCGCATTGAAGCGCTCGAGCAACGTTTTTGAGAGGAAGCGGGTACGCACGACTTTGACGGCGACGCGCTGGGTGAACTCATCCGTCTCGCGCTCGCCAAGGTACACCGCACCCATACCGCCTTCGCCCAGCAACTCGACAAGCCGGCAACCGCCAAGGGTCCGCCCGACGAGCTGTTCAGCCGTGAAGCTGTCGACCACCGTGTCACCGAACGCGGCATCCGCCGACGTGATGGCGCCAAGCACAGAGTTGACGGCAGCCTTAAGTTCCGCATCGTCGCCGCAGGCTTCGTCGATGAGTGCGGCGCGGGCCGACTCGGGCGCATCGAGCGCGCGGTCGCAGATTTCGAGCGCGTCGCGGGTGCGACGACTATCCGTTGTCACTGCCGCCCGCCTGCATTTGTTGGTAGAGCCAGCCGCGCGCCACGCGCCAACTGCGCTTCACGGCCGTCGCCGAGGTATCCAGTACCTCAGCCGTCTCCTCGATCGTCAGGCCACCAAAGAACCGCAACTCAACAAGCAACGCGCGGTCGGGGTCGGCCTCAGCAAGCCGCTCCAGCGCCTCGTTAAGCGCCAGGATCTCCGTCGCCTGGTCGGGGGCACCGTCGACGCCCGCCAACGTGACCTGAATGCCGCCGTCGCGTTTGCGGGCGTTGCGCCGCCGTGCCGCATCGACAAGGTACTCGCGCATCACGCGCGCAGCCATGGCCAGAAAGTGGGAGCGACCCTGCCATTCGATGCGATCGATGCCGATGAGCCGCATGTAGGCTTCGTGAACCAAAGCCGTGGGCTGCAAGTCGACGTTGGCCCGCTCGTCCGCGAGATAGCGCCGCGCGATGCCGCCGAGCTCACCGTAGATGCGCTCGATAATGGCTTCACGCGCTGCGGCGTCGCCACTGTTCCAGCGCTGGAGCAGCTCGGTGACTTCGGACACGGACTCTCCCGTTGTTATGAGTTCTTGTCGGGCCCACCCAGTATAGCCGAGGGTCGTTGTGCCGCATCCAGACTCAGCGATTGCGCGAATTGCGTTGCAGATCAACGCAGCCCTCCGATGGCATACTGCACCCATGAGCGACGACTCGAAGCACAAGCCTAGCCACAAAGCCGTCTCGGTCCGCCCCGGCGACCTCGACAGCCAGGGTGAGCTCGTGTGTCGTCACTACGACCACGCGGCAGTCGCCCTGCCTGAAACCTACGCGCACGGCAACGGTACGGTCGGCTTCCTGCAGGACTGGTACGCCAGCATGCCGCGCGGCGTCGTGGTCAAGCAGCAGCGTCAGGTTCTGGCGGAGTTCTTCACTTCGATGCTCGTGCTCTCGGCAGAATTCAAATACAAGCCCGCCGTTGGCGCCGTGAACTACCTCTACTACGTCGATGGCACCTGGTCGCTCTCGCTGATCGCACCCGAGCAGTGGTCCGAAGCACGCCGCGAAGGGTTCGCGGGCACCTGCGTACTGCAGCGTGACCGCACCTGGACAATCACGCCCTCGGAGCAACTGACGAAGAACACCGACGTCGCGGACGCCGTGGCTCGGTTCTACGACGGCTTCCGAGCGGCCATGGACACCGATGGCACGCTCGAAGATGTGCTGCCTTTCTACGCGGGCAAGCTGTCTTACTACCGTCGCCTCAACGCCAACGCGCTGAGCCGCTCGCTGCGCGCGACGGTCACCATCGGTGGCCAGCGCGCCATCACGAACCGCGAGTGGTTGCTCACGCTGCCGCGCTCAGGTCGTCGACTGCTCGCGGCCGGCGACGCGGCGTGATCGCGAGACTCGCGGCCTGCGGTATTGCCGCTGCGGTCGCGCTGCTTACGGCCTGCCAGCCGGGCGGCAACACACCCAGCATCAGCGACCCGCCCGCCGCTGTTGGCAGTGGCATGCCGCATCTGGCACCAGGGCCCGACGGCATTGCCGTGCTGAGCTGGCTTGAACCTGACGGCGACGGTCACAGGCTTCGTTTTGCGACGCTAGCCGGTGACGAATGGCGCGACGCGGCAACCGTCGCACGTGGCGCAGACTGGTTCGTGAACTGGGCCGACTTTCCGTCCGTCGAACCCATCGCCGGCAGTCGCTGGGCGGCCCACTGGCTCGTCAAACGCCCCGGCGGCAGTTACGCCTACGATGTGGCCATCGCCCTGTCGGACGACAGCGGCGCGAGCTGGTCGCCGGCGCTCACGCCGCACACGGACGGCACCGCGACAGAGCACGGCTTTGTGAGCCTTTACCCCGATGGCGACGCCGTTGGCGCGCTCTGGCTCGACGGTCGCGAGATGACAGGGCACGGCGGGCACGACGATCACAGCGAAGGCGCCATGACCTTGCGTAGCGTGCGAATCGATAAAAACGACGCACTCGATGACGGTAGCGTCGTAGACGCACGCGTCTGCGACTGCTGTCAAACCGATGTTGCCGTCAGTGACGCGGGCCCCGTTGCCGTCTACCGAAATCGTACGGACGACGAAGTGCGCGACACCTACATTGCGCGCCGTGTCGACGGACAGTGGCGCTCAGGCGTGGCTGTCGCCAACGACAACTGGACCATCGATGGTTGCCCGGTAAATGGTCCGGCTGTTGCCACGCGCGGCAATGCGGTCGCCGTCGCCTGGTACACCGAGGCCGACGACCGCCCCCGCGTGCAGGTGGCCTTGTCGCAGGATGGCGGCGCGTCGTTTGCGGCGCCCGTCATCATGGACGCCAATGACCCCGTCGGGCGTGTTGATGTGGCGTGGCTCGGGGATGGCAGCGCCGTGACAAGCTGGATCGCACGGGGCGAGGGTGGCGTCGGCACCGTGATGGCGCGGGCACTACAGCCGGACGGCGCGCTGGCCGATGCGCACGCTGTCGCGGGAACAGACGTGGCACGCCGGTCGGGGTTCCCGCAAATGCTCCCCTACAACCAAGGCCTGTTGTTTGCGTGGACCGATCTTGCCGGCGACACGCAGCGGGTCCGAGCCACCTGGGTCGACGCCGACAGGCTGCGCTAGCGCAACACCTCGGCGTATTCGGAGACGAGGAACTCCGTGAACGCGACGGCACCTTCGTAACGGTTGAGGTGGGTCGTGTCGCTGAACATGTCGTTGCTGACGCCTTCGACCACCTGGAAGTCACGCACAGGTAGCCCCGTCGCCTGACTGATCCGCGCCACGGCTGCAGCCTGCCGCTCGAGCGCCTCCGGCGGGTTCTTAATCCAGTCCGTGTTCTTGGGCAGCATCACCACCTCGACGTGGTCGGACACTTCCTTGAAGTTCTCGACGATTCGGATAAACGCTTCGACCAATTCGTCATCGAAGTTGAGTGCCTCGATGTCCGCCGTGCGAATCCGCGACTGGCGGTCCGCCTCCATGCGCGTGTCTTGCGCGATCAGATCGTAGTACTCGTCGAACATCTCGAGCGTCTTCTCGGAGCGCTCCGTCTTGATCGTCCCGCCACCGCGCCACGGGTAGTACCAATCTGACCCGTCGTAATCCGGGTAGTCCTCGTCGAAGACCTCATTCAGGTATTCGCCGATCTCGCCTAGACGCGCTTGGTCCTCGTCGCTCATCTGTGGCCGCTGGCGGTTGTCAGGCGGCTGGAACGGCTCGGCCCACATAAAGGTTGTGATCATCTCGGCCGAGATGCCATCACGCAGGTAACGGATGAGACCCATGCGAATGCCACTGGTCGGGTCGTCCACCGTTTTCTGCCAGAGCTCCTTATCGCTCGCGAGCATGGCGATGTAGGACTCTTCGAGCGCCGTAGCGCCATTGCGCCGCGTCACAGTAGTCTGGAACGGGTTGAACTCGATCACGACGAGCTTGAGGCGACGGTCGCGTGCCTTGAGCTCGTCGACCACACGCCGCGACAGGTAGTCCTGGAACAAGGGGTTCAGGCCGCCAAAGCCAAAGTTGAACGAGGTGACGTCGATATCCTGTTCGGCCAGCGCAGCATCGAACTCGCGGGGTGAGAATCCGGCGCGAACCATCGAAGACCCGAACACCATGACGAGATCCTTGGGTTCTTCGGCGATCTGCGGCAGCGCCCGCTGCGCCTGCATCACGCGCCCGAGCAGCGACTCCGAGCCAACGCCGACAACCACGGCAAACAGACGGACGCCCCCGAGCGCGAGGCCCATACCGATGAGCACCGTGAACAGGACCCGCGCGAAGGCGGCGCGGCCGCTGCCGGGCTGCTCAGAACTGGAAGTAGATGAACTCATTGCTCGGTTCCCCGATCATCAGGCACAGGCCCTGGATCAGCACCAGGACAGGCCAGAACAACCACCACATCTGCTCGAAGCGTTCGCCTTTGGCGATAACGAACCAGTCAAGCAGGTGCAGGAAGACCACGGTCAGTGCCGTGGCGATGAAGATGCGCATGGCAACAGGCCCGGCCTCGGGCAAGCCACCGAAGGTGTGCATGTTGGCGACGATATCCAACGCCGAGCCGATGTCGTGCGCGCGGAACAACACCCAGCCTATGAGCACGAGATAGAACGTGATGGCCCAGGTGATGACACGCATCAGCTTCGACTGGGACTTCACGAACGCGCCAAAGGCACTCAGCCCCGACAGGAAGTGCGTCCCCATGATAATCAACGCATGGAAAGCGCCCCAGGCGACAAAGGTCCAGGCGGCGCCGTGCCAAAGCCCGCCCAGCAGCATCGTGATCGTGACATTTCGGTAGCGCTGGTTGCGCCCGCCCAGCGAGATGTAGAGGTAATCGCGCAACCAGGTCGACAGCGAGATGTGCCAACGCCGCCAGAAGTCGACGGGCGAAACTGCAAAATATGGCAACCGGAAGTTGGGCGGAATCTTGAAACCGATGAGCAATGCCAGCCCGATGGCCATGTCCGTGTAGCCCGCAAAGTCACCGTAGATCTGGCCTGCGAAGGCCAGCACACCCGTCCATGCCTCGAGCAGACTCACGGGGCCGCCCGCTTCGAACAGCACACCGGCCGGAATCGCCAGCAAGTCGGCGGCGGTCTTTTTCACGAGCCCTGAGGTGATCAGCAGGAAACCGTGCCGTGCGTCAATCCAGTTTGGGACGGGCAGCGTGTGGAACTGCGGCAGAATCTGGCGCGCGCGCAAAATCGGGCCCGCGACAAGTTGCGGGAAAAACGCGAGTGCCGTTGTGAAGTAGATGAGCCCGCGCTTGGGCTGCATGTCGCCACGGTACACGTCGATCGTGTAGCTCAGGCTCTGGAAGGTGTAGAACGAAATGCCGACGGGCAACACCCAGGAGAGCGTCGGCAGCCCCGCCTCGACGCCGAATACGCTCAGGAAATCCGAGACAGACATCAGCACGAAGTCTGCGTACTTAAAGAGGCCCAGGATGCCCAGGTTGATGCACACCGACAGCGTCAGGAACAGACGTTTTCGTTGCTGTGTCTGCGCGTTGCCGATGGCGATCGCCAGGTAGTAGTCGACGATCGAGCTGCCGACCAACAACGGGATGAAACGCCAGTTCCAGGCCCCGTAGAACACGAGGCTTGCCGTGAGCAGGAAAGCGACGCGCGGCAGCTTGCGGACAAACACGAGCCCGTAAAAGAACAGGAACGCGACGAAAAACAGAAAGAAGATCGGTGTATTAAATAGCACCTGGCCGCGTCCCCCACGGGTCTTGTTGTTCTGATTGACCCCGGGCGCTGTGCGCACACGACATCGTCATCATTTTAGATGCGGCAACCCGGTAAAGGGTTGCGTCCCCCGGAGTCTTGTACAGCGGGCCGGGGCGAAATGGCAATGTCGCCGGCGATACAAGGCCAGCGTGAATGGAAGTGCTTCGGCTGCTTTGGTGTCGCCAAGGCCGCGTTTCTCATGACATCGCGGCGCGAAGCGGGTCGCGGATGCTGGGGCGAAAGGGCTGTTGCTAGGGTGCTGCCGTAGTGCGCCGTTCGCGGTATTCGGCAAGCCGCGCGCGCAACCAGTCGCCCGAAGCGACCGCTGGCGCGGCCGGGCAGTCCATCTGGTAGGCCTTGCGGCTCATGGAGCTCTTGCTGGCAAGCCGCTCGATGAAGTTCTCAGCTGTGGTGGCGTACTTGCGACCGCGGCGATATTTCAGACGCAGGTGGGCTTCGGCGGCTTGCGCATCGTGTTTCTTGCCATTGCGCACGAAGGTGCAACCGCTCTCACCCACGGCTGAAATGAGGAACTCGATTTCGGCGGCGGTTTCCGGCGTCTCCGCAGTCGCGACGACCGACCAAAGCAGTGCCGCGGCGAGGACTGCTAGCTTGCGGAAAGCCATACGCGCATCGGGTTGTGGTCGGAAGCCCGCGTGTCGATGGTTGTGGCGTCGATGACATCAAGTCCACGCACGTAAACGTGATCCAGTGGATTGCCGAGGAAGCGTTTACGAACGTCGGTGCGAAACGGTACGGCTTCCAGGTCGTGCGCGTCGACGAGCGCCTGCACGCGGTCCAGGCGCGCCCGTCTCCAGGTATTGAAGTCACCCGTAAGGATTACAGGGCCTTCGTGCTGCGCCACGACCGTGCGGACTTGTTCGAGCTGCCGATCGAACGCGGCCAAGCCCAGCGAAAAGTTGACGACGTGGACATTGACCACAAGCAGTGTCTCCGCGCGGTCGATTAGCGCGTACTCGGTGGCCAGCGTGGCTTTCGGCGAGCGGAGCCAGGGTTCGCGCGCCTGCATGTTGCACTGCACGAGGTGTGCTGCATCGCTCAGTGTCATCACACCCGTAGGCGTGTTGCGCGACATCCAGCCAGGCGCAAAAGCGTGATAGAGATCCGATTCGAGATCGCGCCAGCCCGCACTGGCCAGTGGGGCCTCCTGCAACGTCACAAGATCCGCGCCCGCGGTCAGCATTTCGAGCTGATCTCGCCAGTCACTGTGGCTGCCCTTCTTGATGTTCCAGTTCACGAGCGCAATGCGATCGGGGTCGAGCGCGGCATCGCGAGTTTCCGGAGCGGCCGCCCAACCCGTGCGGCAGGCACTCGAGGCATTGGCCATAAGGGCCGTCGGCGCGTGCACGGCGATCTGTGGCGTCGGCGTCGTGACGGTGGCACAGCCGCTCGCGAGCATCACGGTTGCCGCGAGTGCGGCGCCGCTGCGGGTCAGGCACGACCAAAGTCTGTCGGGGCGAGAATTCATGCGTTGGGGAGTATACCCGTGAGCCCTAAACGCTTGCGCTCAGAGACCAGGACGATTAAATTGAGTTGAACTCAACTCAGGATACTATCTCAATGAACAAGCCGCTCAGCTGGACACGTCGCGGCGGCGAGCGCGCGGGCGACCTGGCCGGCACCTACCGTTTCACACACAGCGACGCAGCAAGCCAGGTGCCAGAAGAGGTGGTACGCGCGGACCTGGAAGCCGTTGAACAACAGGGCTACGTCATCATCGAGGGCTTGCTCAGCGCCCAACAACTCGACACGATCCGCGCGGCGACCGCCCCGCTGCTCAACAGCCCGGGGCGCAACGACTTTGAGGGCCTTAAGACCCAGCGCGTTTATGCCGTCCTGGCCAAGACGCGCGCGCTCGATCGGCTGGTCGACCACCCGCGCATCCTTGCGCTGCTCGACCAGCTCTTCATGCCCAACTACCTGCTGTCGCAGCTACAAATCATCAACCTTCTGCCCGGCGAGACCTCGCAGGCACTGCATTTCGACGATGCGTTCTACCCGGTGCCGCGGCCCCGGCCACCCTTGGGCGCTGCCACGGTCTGGGCTATCGACGACTTCACGGCCGACAACGGCGCCACATCGATCGTGCCCGGCTCACACGCCTGGGACGACGCGCGCGGCCCCAAGGCCGACGAAGTCATTCCGGCCGTCATGCCCGCGGGCTCGGTCGTGTTCTACCCGGGCACGTTCTGGCACGGTGGCGGTGCCAACGGCACCGACGCCAATCGACTGGCCGTAACCTGCCAGTACTGCGAACCTTGGGTGCGCACCCAGGAAAACTACTTTCTGGGTACGCCGCTTGAAGTCGTCGCTGAGGTGTCCGAGGACATCCGCCGCATGCTCGGATTCTCCATCCACCCGCCGTTCATCGGCATGGTCAACGGCATGCACCCGAAACGGCTGCTCGAAGGGCTGACCGACGCGTGAGCGCCCGCCCCGCAAAGTCACCACGCCGCGCTGGCACCCGCGCGCAGCTGCTTGCGGCTGCCCGAGCCGAGCTTATTGAGGGCAACGGCGACCTTGAAGTTGCGCGCGTCGCCAGGCGCGCGGGCGTGTCCGCCGGACTCACCTACTACCACTTCAAAAACAAATCGGGCCTGCTCAACGCCCTCGTGCGCGCGTTCTACGCCACGCTCGACGACACCGTAACCGCCGTGCCCTTCAAGGGTGCAACTTGGGCGCTTCGGGAACAGGCGCGCGTCAACGCCATGGTCGCGTTCTTCTACCGCGACCCCGTCGCACTGCTCGTCGCAACGCGACTTCGAACCGACCCGGCGTTCGCCGCGGACGAGGCGGATCGGCAGGAGCGGCTCAACCAGCTGGGTGCCAGCAATATCCGGCAGGCCCAGAGAGACGGTGAGATCGACGCCGACCTTGACCCTCTGTTGCTCGTCTCGATGCTGCTGGCCGGTGTCATGGCGGGTGTGCAAATCGCCCTGGGCCAGAACCTCCCGCTAGAGTCCGCGCAGCGAGAGATCTGGTCGTTCGTGGCGCGCGCCGCGGGTGTCCCGGAATAGAGAGGGCCTAGCTCAATCTGTGGCGCAGCGCCGACATGCCGCGCCACCAACTGACATAAGCAAAGAAGCCCGAGATCAAAAAGTTGATCATCGTCTCCACATCGATGGGCCGGCCGAGGTTGTCACCCAACATCATCGCCCTGGGCGCCACGCTCAAGATCAGAGACACGATCGTGACGAGGCCCTCGACCGCGCCAATAAACATGCTCAAGTCGGGACGCCACTGGATTGCCGCGGCGCAGACCAGGCAAATCACGTAATAAGCCGTGCGCCAGCCCGGCGCGGCATCAAGAAAAGCGAGCCGAACGTTGATGTGCAGCCCGACGTCGAGGGCAACGAACAGAAACGTGGCCAGGTAGTATCCGAGCAGGAGCCGATAGGTCGATTCGTTGTGCATAAACACTGTGGGGCATTCGCTGAATACAGGCCGCATTGTTATACTATAACGTCCACTGGCCGCGCTTCCTGGCGCTGCCAGCGCCCCCCCAGCCGTCACCAGACGCAAGAGCATGAACTCGAGACGCCCCCCCACACCGGACGCAGCCACGGCCAGCGTTGTTGACCTCTACGCGGCCAGCATCGCGATGCTGTGTCTCGCGCACTGTCTGGCATTACCGCTGCTCGTCTCGTCATTGTCGCTGGCCGTGCCGTTTGCGGAAAACGAACTCGTTCACAAAGCGCTTGTGCTTATTGCCGCGCCCGCTACGTTCCTGGCCATCTACGCTGACGCGAAGATTCCGGGTCGACGCGTCTTCATCGGCGCTGCGATACTGGGCCTCGGATTGCTGATGGCGGGCGCCTTCGTACCGGCGCTCGAGGCTTATGAAGAACCCGTCACGGTGGCCGGCTCGGTCACACTGGCAGCAGCACACATCTGGCGCGCCCTCGACGTTCGGGCCAAGCGCCGCCGTCCCGTCGTCGACGCCACCTGAGTCCGATCCCGCCGGACCGTAACGAAAGACAACGCCCTGAGATATGAACGCCGTTGAAGTCGAAGATCTACGATTCGCGTACGGCGACGAGCTGACGGTCGACGTCAGCAAATTTGCCCTGGAACCGGGGCAAAGCGTCGCCGTCATTGGTCCCTCCGGCTGCGGCAAGACCAGCTTCCTGCACTTGCTGGCCGGGCTGCTGCGGCCCCAGTCCGGATCGGTTCGGTTGCTGGGGCAAGACCTTGCCGAGCTGCGGGGCGCCAGCATGGATCGATTCCGTGGTAAGAACTTAGGTCTCGTGCTGCAGCGCTTTCACCTGATCAAGGCACTGACGGTTCGCGAAAACGTGCTGCTGGCGGACAAGTTGGCACGGGCCAAAGCCGGCGGCGACACCGTGGACACGTTGCTCAAGCGGCTCAACATCGACGCCGTGGCGCAGCACAAACCCTCGATGCTCAGCCAAGGCCAGGCGCAACGCGCGGCGATCGCGCGCGCGCTCGTGCACAAGCCGCCCATCGTCATGGCAGACGAGCCGACGTCGGCGCTCGACGACGAACACGCGGCCGAGGCGATCGGCCTGCTCCGCGACGCGGTGTCGGAGGCCGGCGCCACGCTTATCGTTGTCACACACGACCAGCGCGTTCGCGGCATGCTGGACCGCGACTTCGACTTTGGGGCGTCCGCATGAGCTGGCTTCGACTGGCACTGGCCAATCTGGGGCTGTCGCGGCTGACGTCAGCGGTCAACGTACTGCTGATGGCACTGGGCACAGCGAGCATTGTGCTGTTACTGCTTGTGGGCAATCAGTTGTCAGACACCATGTCGCGCGACGCGCGCGGCATCGACCTCGTGCTTGGCGCCAAGGGCAGCCCCGTACAACTCGTGCTTTCTGCGGTCTATCACGCCGACGTGCCGACGGGGAACATCGACCTGGCCGAGGCAGAACGCTGGGCTGAAGATCCGCGTATCGCGAACGCCATCCCACTCTCTCTGGGTGACAGCTTCCGCGGCTTCCGCATCGTTGGCACCACCCCGGCGTACGGCGCGCTTTACAACGCCGAGATCGCGAATGGTCGGTGGTGGTCGGGTTCCATGGAGGCTGTCGTTGGCGCAACCGCAGCCTCCGCCGCCGGTCTCGAGGTCGGCTCGACCTTTGCGGGCGCCCACGGCTTCACGGACGGGGGTCACAGCCACGACAGCGCCCTCTATCGCGTTGTGGGCGTTTTGGATCGCACAGGCTCGGTCCTCGACCGACTCGTTTTGACCTCGCTGGACAGCGTTTGGGACTTGCACGAGCCCGCGACGTCGACCGCCCGGTCCAAAGCCGACGATGAGCATGATCACGACGAGCACGACCATGAGGACGAGCACGGCGACGAACATGATCACGACGAGCATGCGGACGAGCACGGCGACGAGCATGGCAACGAGCACGACCACGAGGGCGAGCACGGCGACGAACATGATCGCGACGAACATGGCGACGAGCACGACCACGAGGGCGAGCACGGCGACGAACACGATCATGACGAGCACGACCATGACGCGCATGGCCACAGCGATGAAGATCGCGAGATCACGGCCATGCTGCTCAGTTACCAGTCGCCCGTGTCCGCGGTGTCCTTGCCGCGCCAGATCAACACGACGAGCAACCTCGTCGCTGCGGCGCCTGCGGTGGAAGTCACGCGCGTGCTGCAACTCATCGGCGTGGGCCTCGATGGCCTGCGCGCCTTCGCCTGGATCCTGATCGTCTCGGCCGGGCTCTCGATCTTCGCGGCGCTTTACGGCTCCCTGCGCACCCGCCGCGGCGACATCGCCATGCTGCGTTGCCTGGGCGCCACCCGCTGGGAACTCTTCTTCGCTTTGTTGCTCGAAGGATTACTGTTGACCCTGATGGGCATCCTGCTCGGACTTTTGGCAGGTCATGTCATGGTCGAGGTGCTGGGCGGCTGGCTGGAACAGTCGCGCGGCGTCTCCTTCACCGGCCTGATCTGGCTGCCCGTGGAAACGGCGCTGATTGCAGGATTGCTCGCCGTCGGCGTCGCCGCAGCAGCGATACCAGCTATTCAGGCGTACCGCACGGATGTGGCGAAGACACTCGCGGAGGCACCATGACACCCCACGTATTGAGAGGCCTGGCCACAGCTCTCGTTTTGGCAGGCATTGCCGCTGCCAACCTTGCCGCGCAGGTCAAGGTGATCAATGGCGGTCTCACCGACGATGAACTCGCTGCTCAGCCCGAGAACGGCGGCTCTTATGAGGAAGCCAAAGCACCGGTTCGATTCAAGGATGCAGACGAGCTGGTACTGACACCGCTAGCCCGTGGCGGCTATTCCGACATTCAGGGTCGCCTGGTCATCGACGTCATCGAGAACGACAACGCCTTTCTGGCCGTTCGAATCGAAACCCCGGAAGGTGCGCCCGTGAGCGGCGCCCGTGCGACCACCTCGCTTAAGGGGACGAGTCTTGTCGTCGACTCTTCGGAGGCGCTGCTGACCATTAGTGACGACTACGGGATTGTCGAAATCGTGGTGCTCGCGGGCCAGATGGGGCTAGACGTTCTGACCGTCCAGGTCGGCGATGCGAAGACAGAAGTCGTGCTCAACGTGCTCAGTCTGGCGGCCGCCGGTATGCCGGCGCTACCCGAAGTCGAGAGCGGCATCCCGTGGTCCGATTTGATGCAGGCTCGAGTGCGTTATGAGGGCGGCAGTATCGCAGCCGACTTCCCAAACGTGATCTCGGAGCGCGCGGGCGAAACCGTACGCATCGCGGGCTTCATGACGCCATTGCAGGCGGAGAACTCCCAACGCTGGTTTCTGCTGACCTCAAGCCCACCGCACTGCTACTTCGATATCCCGGGCGGCCCCGCGGGCACGGTCGAAGTCTTGGCGCCCGAAGGCATTGAAGTCTCCTGGGAACCGATCATCGTCGAAGGCCGGTTCGAGCCCATCGAGCTCGGCAAAGGTGCCGTTTACAAACTCCACGACGCCAAGCGCGTGGAGCTTTGACTTAAGCCGAGTCCAGCACCGCCGCACGTTCCTCGCCGCTAACGCCCGTCAGCTGCGCATTCTCGACATGGCTCGTTACAAATGAGAGCGCCTCCAGCAAATCGGACTGCTCGAGATCGCGGACGATAAAAACGACCCGCGAGCGCCGGTCTTCACCGGGCCAGGCTTCTAGGATCTCGGGCGGGTGCCAGATGTGCTGAACACCATGAATGACCATGGGCACATCGAGTTCCGAGACATTGAGAATTCCTTTGACGCGCAACAGGTCGCTGCCACGCAGTCGCGCCAGGTGATCGAACCAGGCATCGAACACCCTCGCAGACCGCGGTGTGTCAAAACTCATGCTGATTGATCGAATCCGAGAGTTATGCCGGTTCGGATCATGCCCATGACCGTCGTGGTGATGATGGTGGTGATGACCATGGCTGTGGCTGTGGCTGTGGCTGTGGTCAGCGTGGGCTTCCTCGGCGAGCCACGCCTGAACCGACGCGCCCTTCTGGTCGGGATTGAAGGTGGCAGTACCCTGCAACAACTCAGCCAGCGCGGCGTCGGCCAATGACTCGTGCACGGGTGCTGCGGGGTTAAGCGCGCGAACCCGAGACTGTGTCTCAGCGAATTGGTCAGCCGACGCGAGATCCGCCTTGGTGAGCACGATCGCATCCGCGACGGCCACCTGCTTCTCGGCCTCGGGCTGCGCGGCCAGCGTGCCGGGCCCATTGACGGCGTCTACAACCGTCACGATCTGGCGCAGCGCATAGCGCTTTGCGATGGCGGGATCAGCCAGGAAGGTCTGAACAATGGGCGCCGGGTCGGCAAGCCCCGTGGTCTCAATGATGACCCGGTCAAACCAGCGCTCGCCGCCGCGCGAGTAACGCCAGCGTGCGTCTTTCAGGGTCTTGCTCAGATCGCCGCGAATCGTGCAGCACAGGCAACCGTTGAACAGCTCGACGACGCCAGATTCGACATCGGCGTGCGCAACCAGGTCATGGTCGACCCCGATCGAACCGAACTCGTTGATGATCACCAGCGCGCGCTTGGCGACAGGGTCGTGTAGCACGCGGTTGAGCAGCGTGCTCTTGCCGGCACCCAGGAAGCCGGTCAGGACGGTGACGGGAATTCGCTTGTTCGTATTCACGGGGCTACGGCCTCTCTCGGAAGTCCTTAGCTGTAGTCCAGCGTGCCGTCCCGGCGGACGATGTCCACGGATCGGATAACGCGGGCTTTGAAGTTGCGTGTTTCGATGGTCGACAACGCGACGTAATCGGCGCGGGCTGAATCGCGGCGCAGTGTGAGCCGGACAAAACCACGTTGCCCGCCTGCTATCCACTCGACGCTACCGTTTCTGGCAGCGATCAGGCTATCGAGTCGTGCAGCGGCCGCTTTGCCGAAACCCTGAAAGCCGCTCGGCGAGGTGATGCCGCTTGTACCCAGCTCCAGGCCCACAGGCGTTCCCGAACCATCGACCAGGCGGTTTTGCCAGAAGACATGCGTGTCACCGGTAACAGCAAGCAGGTCGCGCGCACCAATCTCGGTCAGCATGTTGTAAAGACGCTCGCGTGCGGCCGGGTAGCCGTCCCAGGCGTCCATATTGAAGGGCAGCCCGACCTCGCCCAGCTGCGCCATGCCCGCGTAAAGCCGCTTGGCATAGTCGTTGTCGATCGCCAAAGCACTCGCGAAAATCTCGTCGTCGAGATCAGGCGCCACAACCTTGGCGAGAATGATCTGATTCGCGAGGACTCGCCAGGGCTGGCCCTTCGCCACGGACTCGGCAAGACCGTCGCGCAGAAACCTTGCATCAGCCCCCGAGATCATGCGCCGCGACGCGTCACCGACAACGTCGTCGTAGAACGCTGCCGCCGCTTCAGGTGTCTCAAGCGCGGCCTCGTGTTTGGCGAAGTCGACCTGCTCGGCACGCGCCATGTGCCGCGTCTCCACCATGTAGAGGCTCGCGAGATCGCCGAAGCTGAAGTGCGCGCGTCGTTGCTCGGGTGGTTCACCGGGCCCGGGTTCACGCACGGGCATCCACTCGTAGTAGGCCCGAAGCGACACACTGCGACGGTCGAGCCAATCACCCTCGCCGTCCTGGTGGTTCTGCGCGCCGCCCGACCAGGGGTTGTTGGTCGACTCATGATCGTCCCAAGTGGGTATCAGCGGATGCATGGCGTGCATGGCCAGCGAACCCGGGTCGCGCTTGTACTGCGCGTGCCGCGTTCGGTAATCGGAGAGTGTGACAATTTCGTGCCCGGGCTCGTGAACACGCCCGAGCCTGCGGCCGTCCGCGGCGCCGTAGCCGTCTTCGCTGTATTCGTAAATGTAGTCGCCCAGGTGAACCACCACGTCGACGTCGGGATCGTCGGCAATAGCCTGGTAACCGTTGAAACGTCCGAACGGGAAGTTCGAGCAACTCGCAACGGCAATGACAAGTTGGTCCAGGCTGCCCGTGGGCAACGTTCGGGTACGGCCAGTGGGTGACGTCGTACCCGCCGCCGAAAACCCGTAGTAAAGAATCGCGCCTGCGGGCAGCGCCTGCGGCACGACCTTGACCGTGTAGTCGCTGATCACCGAGGTTGTCGTGCGCCCACGTGTAACCACCTCACGCAGCGCCGGATCGGTCGCAACCACCCAGTCGACCGCCACCGTACCGGTTTGACCCGACACCCGAGTCCAGAGCACCACACTGTCGGCTGCCGGGTCGCCGCTGGCCACACCGTGTGCGAAAACGTCGTTCTCGTATCGCGGCTTTGCGTCCATCGACGCGGCAACCGGGGAAACCAGCGCCGTGGTCATACCGACCACAGCTTCTCTGCGATTGATTTTCATGCTTGGTATCTTACCGCCAATGAACTCAACGAATGTGACAGCGGCGCGATCCCGAAGGGCTTTGACGGTGCTTGTCGTGCTGTGCGTTGCCTGCCTGTTCACAAACAGGGCGACGGCGCATCCCCAGGATGAGTTCTGTCTTCCCGGACAAGCCGGCCTGGACCCGATGCTGTGTGAGCAGCTGGCCGCCCTCGATCGCGCTGAAGACAATACGGTGCGCGAGCTGCAGCCACTCGTGGACGACACCGGGCAACCGCGAGGCGCGACGGAGACGTTTGGTCTCTACACCAAAATCGGCGTCGACCACATCCTGCCTGGGGGGCTTGATCACATCCTGTTCGTAATGGCGCTCGTCTTAACGTCGACGCGCCTGCGGTCACTCGTCATTCAGGTCACGACGTTTACGCTGGCGCACACGGTGACGCTCGGGCTTGCGGGTGCCGGCGTCATTACACCACCCGCAGGTATCGTCGAGCCGCTGATCGCGGCCAGCATCGCCGTAGTGGCCATTGAGAACCTCTGGGTCCGAGACATGCCCAAGTGGCGACCTGTCGTCGTGTTCGGCTTCGGGCTGCTTCACGGGCTTGGCTTTGCGGGGTTTTTTGGCGAGCTTGGCTTACCGTCAGGGCAATTCTGGAGTGCCCTGATCGGCTTCAACGTCGGTGTGGAGATCGGCCAAATCGCCATTGTGCTCGTCACGCTCGCCATCCTGGTTGCCGCACAGCGGGCTATCGACACGGCAGACGAATCGGGCGCCACAGCCTATCGGCGCTGGGTGGTCGCCCCGGCCTCGCTGCTCATTGCGAGCATTGGCCTTTGGTGGGCCATCGAGCGCGCGTTCATCAGCTGAACGCGCGCCCGACGCCGTCAAACAATGGCGGCCTTAATCGCCACCCGAGCCCGGGTCAAAGCCCCGGCCGATCAGCAGCGGCTCGATGCTCGGATCGGCGCCGCGGAAGTTGCGGTAGAGCTCGTCGGCTTCGCGCAGACCACCGGCCTCGTAAACCCAGGTCCGAAGCCGATCGGCAACCTCAGGATCGAAGATGTCTTCGGCTTCCTTGAAGGCGTTGAACCCATCAGCGTCGAGAATCTCGGACCACAGGTAAGCGTAGTAACCGGCTGAGTAGCCACCCGCAAAGATGTGGCTGAAGTACTGCGAACGGTAGCGCGGCTCGATCTCGTCAATAAGGCCGTACTCGGCAAGCACGCGGTCTTCGAACGCTGCCGCATCCGTGATCGCAGCGGCCTCTTCAGCCGTCAGCATGTGCCAGCGCAGGTCGAGCAAGGCAGCAGCGATGAACTCCGTCGTGCTGAAGCCCTGGTTGTGATTCGCAGCGGCTTTCATGCGCTCCACGAGCGCCTCGGGAATCACTTCGCCCGTTTCGTAGTGCCGTGCATAGAGTTCCAGCATCAACGGCTCGGACGCCCAGTGCTCGAGAATCTGCGCCGGAAACTCCGTGTAGTCTCGCGGGCCATCGACGCCCGAAAAGGTGGGGTAGTCGATCGTGGTCATGATGCCGTGCAGGCCGTGCCCGAACTCGTGGAACACCGTCGCCACTTCATCGAAGCTCAGCAGCGCCGGCTCGCCTTCGGGCGGCGTCGTCAGGTTGAGGTTGTTGGTGACGATTGGTCGAATCGTGTCGCCCTCAATGTTCGAGGCGGGACGGAAGCTGTTCATCCAGGCACCGCCACGCTTCGAGTCACGCGCAAACATGTCGAACATGAACACACCCAGGTGCGTGCCGTCCGCATCGCGCACTTCGTAAGCTTCAACCACGTCGTTCCAGACGGGTGCTTCAAGTGCCGTAAACGTGATGCCAAACAGTCGCTCGGCCATCTCGAAAGAACCGCCCAGGACGGCACTGAGCTCAAAATAGGGCTTGAGCTCGGTTTCGTCGATGTCGAACCGGTCTTTGCGGATCTTCTCGGAGTAGTGCCACCAGTCGTGACCCGCGAATTCAAACGCGTCGCCAATCATCTCCTGCATGTCGGCACGTTCCTGCTTGGCCTGCTCGAGGCCCGGCTTCCAAACGCGGAGCAGGAAATCCTCAGCGCCCTTGGGCGTGCGCGCCATGTTGTACTCAAGGATGTAGTCAGCGTGTGACTTGTAGCCGAGCAGTGCGGCGCGTTGGGCACGCAGCTGAGCGATCTCGATGGCCAACGGGCCGTTGTCGCCCTCGCCCTCGCTCGCGCGCAGGCGGTAGCCGTTGAAGGCCTTCTCACGCAGCTCGCGGTTCTCCGACTGCGTCATGAACGCTTCATAAACCGATCGGTCGAGCGTCACGACCCAGGCCTGCGCTTCGTCGTCCCAGATGCTCGCCTTGAAGGAATCAGACAGGCCGGCCGTGTCGGCCTCGTCGGTGATTTCCAATTTGAAGGCTTTCGTGGCCGTCAGCAGGTTCTGGCCGAATTGCGTGGTCAGGCCAGAGATTTTCTCGTTGATGGCCGCGAGCTGGGCCTTAGTGTCGGCGTCCAGCGCTGCGCCAGAACGAATGAAACCGCGGTGCATGAGCTCAAGCAACCGCGCATCCTGTTCGTTGAGACCCAGGGTATCGCGGGCCTCGTAGACGGTGCTGACGCGTTGCCACAATTCGTCGCTCAACGAGATCTTGTCGGACTCGCGGGTCCACATCGGGTAGATCTCGCTCTGCAGTTTGCGTTTCTGCTCGTTGAGCTCGGTGGAAGCCAGCGGGCCGAACGTCAGGCCGACTTTGATAGCCAGGTCCCCAACCTTTTCGAGCGCGAGAATCGTGTTCTCGAAGGTCGGCGGCTCGGGATTGTTGATGATCGCCGCAACCTCGTCACGCTGCTCGAGCATGCCTTTCTTAAAGGCGGGCAGGAAATCGTCGTCGGAAATTTCGTCGAACGGCGGCACGCCGAACGGGGTATCCCATTCCTCGAGGAAGGGGTTGCCGGCCAGTTCAGCCTCGCTAACCGTAATGTCGTCGGCTGCAGCTGCGGCCTGCTCGGTCTCTGCTGCTGCCGCGGCCGGTTCAGAGTCCCCGCCGCAGCCAGCGACGAGCGCGCCAGCCAGCACGATCCAGGGTAGTTTCGAAGTCATGATGCGGCTCCTTGGGAGCGTCTGTCGTCAAACCACGAAGCTTGGCACAAAGCGAGCTGAAAGTGTTCACTGGGCCGCTCGCGCAAGCACTTCGCCATGTGTTTGACAGGGAGATTTAAGCGCACACGGGATGCACGCCGAACCCCGTAATGTTATAACGTTGCGCCCACGCTGTCACAGGTGCACCCACTGTGAATACGCCCCTTCCCGTTACTGTTTTGTCCGGTTTCCTTGGCGCCGGCAAGACCACGCTGCTGAATAACGTCCTCAACAACCGCAAAGGCCTGCGCGTTGCAGTCATCGTCAATGACATGGGCGAGGTCAACATCGACGCTGCGCTCGTACGTGATGACATGTCGTTGCAACACGTCGACGAAAAGCTCGTCGAAATGACCAACGGCTGTATTTGCTGCACGTTGCGTGAAGATTTGCTCATCGAGGTTTCGAAGCTGGCCAGCGAGGGTCGCTTCGACCACCTGCTCATCGAGTCCACGGGCGTCTCAGAACCCATGCCGGTGGCCGAGACCTTCACATTTGAAGACGAACACGGCCGCTCCCTTGCCGACGTTGCGCGTCTCGATACGCTTGTGACTGTCGTCGACGCCGTGAATTTCCCGAACATGCTGCGCGAGGCCGAATCGCTCAAGGCGAAGGGCATGGAGATCGGCCCCGAAGATGACCGTAGCGTCGCCGACCTGCTCATTGATCAGGTCGAGTTCGCGAACGTCATCATCGTCAGCAAGACAGACATGCTGGAGCCCGGCGAGGCCGACGCGGTCATCGCGACGGTGCAACGTCTCAACCCCGGCGCCCAGATCATCGCGGCCAGCCATGGCAACGTCCCGCCTGAGGCTATCCTGGGGACGGGTCAGTTCGACCTCGAGGCCGCCGCCAACGCGCCCGGCTGGTTGGCCGAGCTGCGCGGCGAGCACACTCCGGAAACCGAGGAGTACGGCATTGGCAGCTTCGTCTACCGCGCGCGCCGGCCGTTTCACCCGGAGCGGCTCTACAACTTCCTCGTCAAAGGTTGGCGCCACGGTAACCTCATTCGCTCCAAGGGTTATTTCTGGCTGGCCAGCCGGTTCGACCAGGCCGGTTCCTGGTCTCAAGCCGGCGGCATCATGCACCACGGCTACGCGGGCCTGTTCTGGTCAGCCGTGAAGCCCGAGCTTTGGCCGCCCGACGCGGATCACCGCCGCGAGATCATGAGCCAGGTCGAACCGCCCTACGGCGACCGGCGCCAGGAAATCGTGTTCATTGGCCAGAATATGGACAAAGCAGAAGCCACGGCAGCGCTCGACGCCTGCTTGCTCACGGACGCGGAGCTGGCTGCGGGCCAGGCCGCCTGGTCGCAATACTCGGACCCGTTCCCGGCCTGGGCGCCTGTCATCGAGGAAGCGCTGGCCTGATGCGGGCTGTGACCAGCACCAACCTCGCAGACTTCGCCGGCATCTACGACGCCGACGTCGAATTGGTCAGCGTCACGCCCAAAGACCTGCCACGGATGAGCGACGTCGCCGAGCTGTCCCGTCGCGCCATCAAGGCGCGCTGGTCGCAAACGCCCGGCGACCGCGCCGTCACCGACGAACAGGTCCACCGCGCCGTCGAGTCCGAGGCATCGGCGAGTCTCGTTGACGAAATCGACTCGGCCACGCAGTTGATGGCCGATCTGCTCGGTTGCACGGGCGTCGGCATCCGCGTGGCAACGCTTAACGGGCCCATGTGCCCCAAGTTCCACGTCGACTACTTGCCCTGCCGCATGATCATGACGCTCATGGGGCCCGGCACCGAGTGGATCGCGCACGATGACGTCGACCGCGAAGCTTTCGAGCGCCGCACGAACGAGACCATCCCCGTTGTCGAGGGCAAGGACGTCCGCCATCTCCGATCGGGATCCTGGACCCTGATGAAGGGCGGCACCTGGGCCGACGACCTGTTCCACGGGGTTGTCCACCGCTCGCCGCACTACACGGGCGACCGCCTGCTCATCTCGATTGACCCCATGTTTTCGCGGGCCGACGCTTAGGCCAGCCCCGGCGCGTGCTGACGTACGGCCCGCTCATGCGCTATCTTCTGCGGCCGCCCCCACCACGGCAGCACCATCGTGACCCAAAGAATCCTCCTGCTTGTCGCATTGACGTTTAGCTGCGCCCACGCCGGCGTCGTGCAAACCAAAGGCGACTTCGTCGACAAATTCCGTCAGCTTGATGAGGTCTTGCCGACCGCCAACTCCTATCGGACGGCAGGCGGCGAACCTGGCCACCGTTACTGGCAGCAGAAGGTCAACTACGACATCGACGTCACGCTCGATGAGGCCGGGCGCCGACTCATCGCCAGCCAGACGGTCGCCTACACGAACAACAGCCCCGACACGCTGCGCTTCCTCTGGCTGCAGCTCGACCAGAACCGCTTTCGTCGCGACTCGCTGGCCGAACGTTCGGGCGCGTTTGCCGACCCGAGCCGGCGCGGCCCGGCGGTCAGCGCAGAACCCGGCGAACCGCCGCAGCTGAGCCTTGGCGAACTGCGCCGACAGCAGGCCATGGCTGACACGGATTTCGGCTACACGATTAGCAACGTGAAGACGTCGGGTGGCCGCGACCTTGCTTACACCATCGTCGGCACGCTCATGCGCATCGATCTTGCGGCACCGCTCGCGCCCGGTCGCTCGACGACCTTTAGCCTCGATTTCGAATTCGATATCGTCGAAGAGAACGCTGTGCCTGCGCGTGCAGGCTACGAGCACTTCCCCGACGACGCGCGCGAGGGTGGCAACGACATCTTCCTGCTCGCGCAGTGGTTCCCGCGCCTGGCGGCCTACACGGACTACGAAGGCTGGACCAACAAGGAATTCCTGGGCCGCGGCGAGTTCACGCTGGAGTTCGGTGACTACACGGTCGACATCACCGTGCCCGCCGATCACATCGTCTCCTCGACGGGCGAGCTGCAGAACCCGGGCCGCGTATTGACAGCAACGCAACGCGAGCGCCTGGAACAGGCCAAAACCGCGGACGCGCCTGTGTTCATCGTGACGGCCGAGGAAGCGCTCGAAAACGAAGCCGACGGCACGACCGAGACCAAGACCTGGCGCTTCTCGGCGCGCAATGTGCGCGACTTCGCCTGGGCGTCTTCACGCAAGTTCATCTGGGACGCACAGGGCTACGAGCAGGGCGGCACGGTACAGCCGCTGGTCATGGCCATGAGCTTCTACCCGAAGGAAGGCGAGCCGATGTGGTCGAAGTACTCGACGGCGTCCGTGATTCACACCATGGAGGTGTACTCGCGCTACTCGTTCGACTACCCCTACCCGACGGCGCAGTCGGTCAACGGACCGGTGGGCGGCATGGAATACCCCATGATCACGTTCAACGGCCCGCGCACGGATCTGCAGGACGACGGCACGCGCACCTACAGCCTGGCCGAGAAGCGCTACCTCGTGGGCGTCATCATCCACGAGATCGGGCACATCTATTTCCCGATGACCGTGAATTCCGACGAGCGCCAGTGGACCTGGATGGACGAAGGGCTGAACAGCTTCCTTGACGCGCTGGCCGGTCGCGAGTGGGACCCCGACATTCCCTGGAAGGTCGAGCCCCACGACATCGTCGACTACATGCGTTCGGACTTTCAGGTGCCGATCATGACGCAGTCCGACAGCGTCCTTCAGCTGGGCCCCAATGCTTACGCGAAGCCCGCCGTTGCGCTGACGATCCTGCGTGAGACCATCCTGGGCCGCGAGCTCTTCGACTTCGCGTTCAAGGAATACTCTCGCCGTTGGCGCTTCCGCCGCCCGACGCCCGCGGATTTCTTCCGCACCATGGAAGAAGCCTCGGGCGTGGACCTTGACTGGTTCTGGCGCGGCTGGTTCTACACCACAGACCACGTCGACATCTCGCTCGACCGCATCTGGAAGCTGCGGCTCGACACCAAGGACCCGGATATCGACTTCGATCGTCGTCGCCAGGAAAACGCCGACAAGCCCGAGTCGCTGACGGTCCAGCGCGACCGTGAAGGCGGGCTGCGCACCTGGGTCGAGCGCAACCCTGACTTGCGTGACTTCTACGACGAAAACGACGAGTACACCGTCACCAACAAAGAGCGTAACGAGTACCAGCAATTCCTGGCTGGCCTCGAGGATTGGGAGCGCGCGGCGCTCGAGCGCGCCGTCGAGGAAGACAGCAACTACTACGTGCTCGAGTTTTCGAACCTGGGCGGGCTCGTCATGCCGATTCTGCTTGAGCTTGAGTTCGAAGACGGCAGCAAACAGCGCTACGACATCCCGGCCGAGATCTGGCGACGTAATGCGAAAGCGGTCAAGAAGCTGCTCGTATTCGAGAAGGAACTCGTTAGTGTCGTTGTCGACCCGCAATGGGAAACCGCTGACGTCGATGTCGAGAACAACCACTACCCGCGTCGCATGGTTCCCTCGCGTATCGAGATGTTCAAATCGCCACCGCGTGAAGGCTTCGAGTACCGCGACATCATGCAGGACAGCAAGACCGAGCTAGAGCCGGTCTGCGACACGGACGCCGAGTGCGACGACGAGTAAGCCATAGCCGCTGCGCGGCAACCGCCGCGCTGGCGTTGCTGCTCGCCTGTACCGCGGTCGCGCACCAGGCGCGGGAAGCTGTGACGCGGGTGTTGTTCAACAACCGCACGGGCAACATCGAGGTGATGCACCGCTTTCTCGTGCACGACGCGGAGCATGCGGTGCGCGATATCGTGGGCGCCGACGCGGACATCCTCAGCTCAGAGGAAACGCGCGATCAGTTTGCGGCTTACGTCAGCAAACGTTTCAAACTGCGTGACCAGGACGACAACCGACTCGAACTGACGCACGTCGGACACGAAGTGGAGGGGCAGTTTCTCTGGGTCTACGCCGAGACGCCGATACCCGAGAATCTCAAGGCGCTCGCGATGAGCCACAGGGCGCTGCACGATATCTGGCCGGACCAGGTAAACCTTGTGACTATCGAGCGGGACGGTGAGTCGCGCTCCGCGCTGTTTGGTGGTGGCACACCGTCACTGAGGATCGACTTCGAATCCAGCCCTTAGGGGCCCCGCTCTATCGTCATCACAAGCGGCAGGTGATCCGACACGCCGCGCCGGCGCGAGAGATCGAAGCGTCGCACCGTGCCGTCATCATTGAGCTGATCGCGGTAGGCGTTTGCGAGGTAGACGCCACCTTTGCGAATGCGCCAGGCATCCGGTGTCGCGGGTGCTGGCGAGAACAACACCATATCGAGGAATGACCAGCTCTTGCCGGTTCGCCAGTAGTTGGTGCCGATACAGCCTTCGCAATCAACCTCATGCGCGACGCGCCAGTAGGGACGCACACGATCATCCATGATGGTCGTGTCGGTCATTTCGCGGTTCGGTGTGTTGAAGTCGCCCGCAGCAAAGACCACGTTTGCGTCGGGCACCTTGGCCCGCAGCGCGTTCAGATGGTCGTAAGCCAGCTCCCGCATCTCGATGGGGTGGAACGGCGCTGGGAAGTGCACAGCGAAGCCCGTGAGCAATTGGCCATCGGGTAACTCAAACGTCGCCTCCAGCACCCCACGGGTGTCGTCGGCGCGATCCGGAAATGCGTCCATGTTGAACGCATGCAGAACGGGCGCACCACGAATCGGCAGCCGGGACACAAACGCCACGTCGATCCCGCGCAGGTCGCGACCCTCAAGCAGCACGACCTCGCGGTAACCTGCCGCGCCCAGGTAGTCGCGCGTCAGGCGCGTGAGAATGCTGATGTTCTCCACTTCCTGGAACGCGATGATGTCGGGCCCGCACCCGTCATTCACTTGCAGAATCACCGCCGCCACCTGCTGCAGCTTGAATTCGACGGCGTCGTCACTCCAGTCGAGCTCCAGGCATTCGCTGCGCCAACGGGGTACCTCGATGGGTTCGCAGAGCGCCTTGTGCGCCGTCGTCTGTTTCATGGTGACAGGCAGATAGGCGTGGTCGTCCTTGCCCGGGTCGTCCGTGTTGTCGAACAGGTTCTCGACATTGAAGGTCATGATGGTAACTGCACGCACGGCCTCCGCGGGCGCAGGCGCGTTGGCACTGCAGGCACTGAGCGCTGTCGCGCCGAACGCAATCGCGCCCAGCGCTGCAGCAACGCGGTACAGCCCCATCATTCGCATCAACTTAATTGCGCCACGCGGGCACGCGGCCCGGTGTGTGCGGCGCACCCAATCCTTCGAGCTCCGACTCGAGCGCGGCGAGGTCGGCCTCGACCTGCGTCAGGTCCGCGAGCGCCGAGCGGAAGGCCCCGGCCGCGATGTCATACGACTCCTCGTACATCGCCGGCACATCCGACCGCACGTCGAGCATCAAGCCGTAGACCGCACCCGCGCGACGCGCGATCGACCAGGGTGTCGGTTCGCTGCGCGACGCAATCGTACCGTCACCATTCAACGCAACGGCCAGGTCATCGAGGCGCGCCTTGATCTGACGAAGACGTTGCTCGTGCGACTCATCAGCGGCCGGCGTGTCGGTGAGCGCCGCCTTGAGGTGCGTGATGCGCGTATTGAGCTCGCCTGTCAACGCGCTGGCACCGGCCACGGCACGGTAGAGCTCACCAGCTTTACGCTGGAACGCGACCACGGCACCCAAGTCCTGGCTCGTTTCCTTGCCCTGCGGCATCGACTTGACCGTGAAGGTCTTCGGCCCGGCCACCTCCTCGAGCGCGCCGTTCTGGCGAACCGCAAGGCTCACGGTGTACTCCCCGGGGGCTGCGAGCGGACCCTGCGGGTCTGATGCCCAGGGCACCGAAACCGATGTGGTCAGGTCCACGGGATCGGTCGGCGGGTAACGCAGGTCCCAGGCCGTGCGATGTATGCCCGCGCCTGTCTTACCCGCAACGCGACGCACCACGTTGCCAGCCGAATCCCGAACGATGAGCATCACTGCGGGATCTTCCTCGCGGTCCTCAGCGCGCAACGCGTCCCAGGATGGGTACGGCGTGTCGCCGCCTTCCTTCTCGATTTCGATTTCCGCCTTGCGACGCGTCTTGCTGGCTGACTCGAGGCCTTTTTCGAGGCGGTAGGTGAACACGGCGCCGAACGGCGGATTATCGGCGTTGTAGTGGGTCGCGCCAAAGAAGCCCTTCACGCCATAACCAATGTTGTCGCCGACGACGTAGGACCAGGCATCACGCACATCAAAGAGATGCTGTGGCTCGAGATCGCTGGCCGCCGTACGCAGCGGCGTGTAGTCGTCAAGAATATAGATGCCACGACCAAAGGTGCCGACCACGAGGTCATTCTCACGGCGTTGGATCTCAATGTCGCGCACGGCAATCGTCGGGAAATTGCCTTTGAGCTGGTGCCAGGCGTCACCGCCGTCCTGCGAGAAGAACACACCAAACTCCGTACCGACGAACAGCAGATCGGCGTCGACATGGTCTTGTACGATCGTGTGCGCCGAGCCCCACTCAGGCAGGTTGTTCGAGATCAGCGACCAGCTGCGACCACGGTTCTCAGTCTTCAGCACGTAAGGCTTGTAGTCACCGCGTTTGTGGTTGTCGATGGTGGCGTAGGCCACGTCGGGGTCGTGTAGCGAGGCGACGACATCCTCGATCAGCGACATGTCGGGCACGCCCCGGAACGTATCCACACGACGCCAGGTCTCGCCGCCGTCTTCGGTGATATTCATAACGCCGTCGTCAGTGCCGACATAAATCAGCCCCTCACTGAGCTCGCTTTCCGAAAGCGCAATCGCGGCGCCGTAGATGGACGTCGAGTTGTTTTTGGCAATCGTGTCCACGCTCCAGACTCGGCCCATAACCTCGAGTGCATTTCGGTCGAGCTGTCGCGTCAAGTCCGGGCTCACGGCGCGCCAGCTGTTGCCGCGGTCGTCGGAGCGGAACAGCTTCTCCGCGGCGTAGTAGATCCGCTTGCTGTTGTGCGGGCTGACGATCAGCGGCGTGTTCCAGTTCCACTTGTAAGCATTCTCGCCATCGGCCGGGTGCGGCGCGATGAAGACGCGCTCGCCGCTGGTCTTGTCGTAGCGTGCGAGGCCACCGTACTGGTACTGCGTGTAGATGATGTTCGGGTCTTCGGGGTCAAACTGCGGCTCGTAGCCGTCACCGCCGAGAATCAGCGTCCAGTCTGCATTCGTGATGCCATGACGCACAGTCGTGCGCGAGGGACCGCAGAGCGAGTTGTTGTCCTGCGTACCGCCACAGACGTTGTAAAACGGCTCCGAGTAGTCAGGCTGAATGCGGTAGAACTGAGCGATGGGCAGGTTGGCGATCCAGCGCCAGTTCGCACCGTTGTCGTAGGTGTCGTAGATGCCGCCGTCGCCGCCGATCACGAGGTGCGACGGCTGGTCGGGATCGATCCAGAGCGCATGGTCATCGACGTGGCGGTGGTCACCGCCAAAGCGCGACCACGATGAACCGCCGTCGACCGAGACATGAGTGAAGGTATCAACCGAGAACACACGATCGGGGTTCGTCGGGTCGACAACGAGCTCGTTGTAGTACTGCGGGCTCGTCGTCATGTGGCCCGAGCGCTTGTCCCAGGTCAGGCCAAAGTCATCGGAACGGTAGATGCCCCGTTCGTCGGCGTTGGCCTCGATGATGGCGTAAATGCGGTCAGCATCACCCGGTGCGCCCGCAAGACCGATGCGGCCCATGTTGTCCTTGGGCAGGCCGGTTGAGATTTCGGTCCAGGTCTCGCCACCGTCTTCGCTACGGTGGATGCCGCTGCCCGGACCACCGTTGATCAGCGTCCACACGTGGCGGCGGCGCTGGTAGCTCGAAGCCACAATGCGGCTGCTGTCACGCGGGTCAACGACGAACTCGTTGATGCCCGTGTCGGCGTCGACAGAGAGGATTTGCGTCCAGTTCTCGCCGCCGTCCGTGGTCTTGTAAAGCCCGCGGTCGCCACCCGAGTTCCAGAGCGGACCCTGGGCCGCGACAAGCACCGTGTCGCCATCCTCGGGGTCAATCCAGATCTGGCTGATGTGGCCCGAGTTCTTGAGCCCCACGTTCGACCAGCTCGCGCCGCCGTCGAGTGACTTGTAAACACCATCGCCGTAACCCACGCTGCGCTGAGAATTGTTCTCGCCGGAGCCCACCCAAACCGTGTTGGGGTTGGTCGGGTCGAGCTCGACGACGCCGAGCGCGTAGCTCCCTTCGCCGTCGAACAGCGGCTTCCAGGTCGTGCCGTTATTTTCCGTCTTGAACAAACCGCCCGAGGCGACCGACGCGTAGTACACGTTCTTGTTGTCCGGGTGAAACGCGAAGTCGGAGATTCGCCCCGAGATCACCGCGGGGCCCATAGCGCGCAGCGGCAGGCTCGCCAGCGGGTTCTTGTCTTCCGCGGCCGCTGGCGACGGTGTCGCGGCCATCAGACCGCAGGCTAGGAGCACAGAGATCAAACGAATCATGGTTTGTCCTTTGTCTTTGTTGTCGGGGCCTAAGCCTGAGCCGCACGCCACACCGCGAGAATCTCGCCGGGTGCCGCACTCCAGACCTTGCCGGATTGTGTGATGTGTTCGAGTACGCGTTCGAGCGCGCGGATGCGATGCGGTTGCCCCAGCATCCAGGGGTGAATGTTGATCGCCAACAGACGTCCGCCGCCCATGGTCTCGGCTTCATTGATGAGAAAGTCGCAGGCGTCTTCAACCTGCTCGGCCCACTCGAGCTCGGCGTGCCCGTTATCCATGATGACGAAACGGTCTTCGAGCTCCGTCGACAAAGGCATCGCGGTGAGGTCACCCGCAGCGGTGTGGAACGGAAACGGCAGGTCGTCGTTAATCCAGTCGCACATGTACCCGATGCCGTGCTCGACAAGCAGCGAGGGTGTGTTGTTGCTCTGGCTCTTGGCCGGGCTCAGCCAACCCGTCACCGCCTGACCCGACGCACTGCGCAGCGTGTCCAGCGAGCGAGCGACGAGCTCGCGCTCTTCGGCTTCGTCCAGACCACCGTAGTGCAGGCTGTCCATGTCCCAGCCGTGGCAAAGCAATTCATGGCCGCGCTCGACAACGCGCTGCAACAGGTAGGGCGTGCGCTCGGCTAGGCGGGCACTCATGGCTACGCTCGCGGTCACGCCGAACGTATCGAGCGCCTTGAATATGCGAAACACGCCGACCCGGTTGCCGTAGTCGCGCAACGTGAAATGGCGCAGATCCGGATAGGCCGTGACCATGCCGCCTGGCGGCGGAAATGGCTTGCCCTTTTGGTCGAGTGGGAAGAACTGCAGCGCGACGTTGACCCAGAGCGCCAAGGGCTTGTTGCCGGGCCAGGTGACGGGCGCGCGGTCGGCGAGCATCGACCAATCGTAGTGGTCGTGGTCCATGCCGTAACGGCGGCGCGCGTACTTCAAGTAGTCCCCGTCGAGGCTCATGCCGTCACCCCGCGCGCCTTAATGTCGGCAACGGCCGCATCGTAGTGATTCGCAATCCAGTGCTCGGCGATCTCGCGCCCCGTGGTCACCCAGACATCGCTGTGACCCGTGATGTACTCGAGCGCTTCCTCGAAGGCGCGCAGCCGGTGCGGGTGCGACACCTGGTAGGCGTGCAACGGAATACACATGACGACGGGGTTATCGGCTCCCTCGGCGTAGAGCCGGTCGAAGTTCGCCTTGAGCATCTCGCCGTAGCGGCGCGGCTCGATCTTGTTGGCCACGTAAACAATCGTGTCGTTCATCTCAAGCGAGTACGGCACCGAGATGAACTTCTCGCCCGAACGCACGCGTACGGGCGTGGGCTGATCGTCGTGGAACAGATCACAGGTGTAGATGCCGCCGGCTTCGGCAAACAGGTCGAGCGTGTGCTCGGTGTGCGTCAGTGCGGGCGCCAGGTAGCCGGCGCAAGGCTTGCCCGCATGCTCGAGGATCGTCGCCATGGCGGCCTCGATGACCTCGCGCTCCTGCGCCTCATCCATCCCGTATACGTAGCGCGTGTTGTAGATGCCGTGGCTGAAGAACTCCCAGTCACGGTCGCGGCACATCGCGATGATCTCGGGGTGGTGGTCGCAGAGCGCCGTCGACAGCGAGATGGAGCCCCGCACGCCATACTTGTCGAGCAGGTTCATGAGCCGCATGTGGCCCACGCGGTTGCCGTAGTCGCGCGTCGCGTAGCCGTGCACATCGGGTACAGGCTTGGGCCAGGCTTTGCGGTGCGGGTTTACGGCCGGGTCGAGCTCGTAGAATTCGATGTTGGGGGCGACCCAGAATGCGACGCGCGCGCCGCCGGGCCAGCTGATCTTCGGCCGGTCCTCATAGGGCCAGTAGTGATACAGGCCTGGGTCTGAGCGCATAGACGTCCCCCAAAAATGCGCGCAACGTGAACGGGTTAGAACGGGCTGCCGCGAGCCTCGCGAATCGGCTTGCAGCCCGGGTGCTGTTTCAGCCAGGCCTCAACAGCGGCGAAGTCTTCGACATCCGCGTACTTGAGCATCATGTCACAGAGGTTCGCGAAGTGCGGGATCTCGTGTTTATCGGCCACGCACTCCTCGGGAATGATCGTGCGGTAGCCGTGTGATAGCGAGGCGACGCAGGACGCGCGCACGCAGCCTGAGGTGCTGCCGCCCGTGAGGACCACAGTGTCCACCTTATGCCAGACGAGCAGCGACGGGATCAGCGTGTCGTGAAACACGCTGGCCATGCGCTTGTTGATGACGGCGTCGCGGGCGCGATCGATCTCTAGCCGCGGATCGAGCTCGGAGCGTTCCGAGTCCTCGCGAATGTTCTGCAGCGAATCCGGCGTGTTCGTGCGCGTGCCCCAGGCACCCGCGTCGTCGGCGCTGTCCATGTAGGCCACGTAGGTCCAGATCACAGGCATGTTCTTCGACCGCGCGAGCGCCGACAGCCGGTTGATGTAGTCGAGCTGATTCGGGTCGGTCTGGTAGGCCGTCTTGAACGTCTCCGTGTCCGTGTAGGCGCGCTGCAGATCGATATTGATGATCGCGGCCTTCTCGCCAAAGCCGAACTTGGCCCGGTTCGGGTTGCGCTTGATCTCGGCCCAGTACTCACGGGGCGTCAGGTCAGAGGTTTGCATCGCAGACTCGGTGGCTCCCAGCGGGTCGCGCGGGCCAGGGGGCTGCGCGCGGTCTGTGGATGGTACTGATCGGCGCGACATTTTTCAGCCGGGGCACCGGTTTGTGGCATCCACACGGTCATTGGGGCAGTTCGAGGCGGCTCAGGCGCCTGTTTCTGCAGGTATACTAGGGGGCGCGGCCCATCCCGCCCGGGATGCCGACAGCCCGCGTCGCACGGCGCGCGCCACACCTATAACTACTATTGCGGGACCAGCATGAGTGCGTTTACGGATTACCTCGAAGACATCGAAAGCAGGAAGACCCAGGGGCTGCACGCCAAGCCCATCGATGACGCGGCGCTGACCGCCGAGCTCATCGCCCAGATTGTCGAGCCCGGCCACGAGCACCGTGCCGCCTCGCTCGAATTCCTCGTCTACAACACGCTGCCCGGTACCACCGGGGCGGCACGCGAGAAAGCGGCCTTCCTCAAGGACGTTATCGAAAAGCGCGTCACGGTCGAGGAAATCTCCACAGAATTTGCTTTCGAGCTGCTCTCGCACATGCAGGGCGGGCCCTCGATCGAAGTGCTGCTGGACCTGGCGCTTGGTGACGACGCCGCAACGGCCGCGAGTGCAGCCGAGGTGCTGAAACAGCAGGTCTTTCTCTACGAAGCCGACACGGACCGCCTGGCCGAGGCCTACAAGGCCGGCAGCGAGATCGCCAAGTCGCTGCTCGAGAGCTACGCGAACGCCGAGTTCTTCACGGAGCTGGCCGACGTTGATGACGAGATCAAAGTCGTTTCCTACGTTGCCGCCATTGGCGACGTCTCAACCGACCTGCTCTCGCCGGGCAAGGAAGCGCACTCCCGCTCAGACCGCGAGCTGCACGGCAAAAGCCTCATGGACCCAGGCGCGCAGGCTGAGATCGCCGCGCTCAAGGAACAGCACCCCGACAAGCGCGTCATGCTCGTCGCCGAGAAAGGCACCATGGGTGTGGGCTCCTCACGCATGTCGGGCGTCAACAACGTCGCACTCTGGACGGGCATCCAGGCCAGCCCCTACATCCCGTTTATCAACATCGCGCCCATCGTTGCGGGCACGAACGGCATCTCACCGATCTTCCTGACGACCGTGGGCGTCACGGGCGGCATCGGGCTCGACCTCGATAACTGGACCAAGAAGGTCGGCGCCGACGGCAACACGGTGCTCGACGAAGACGGCGAGCCCGTGCTCGAGCAGCAGTTCTCGGTCGACACGGGCACGGTGCTCACGATCAACCTGCGCGAGAAAAAGCTCTACAACGAAGACGGCAGCGAAGTGCTCGCCGACATCTCGAAGGCGCTCACGCCACAGAAGCTCGAGTTCATCCGCGCGCGCGGCTCTTACGCCGTCGTGTTCGGCAAGAAGCTGCAGAGCTTCGCGGCCGAGACGCTGGGCGTGGACATGCCGGCCGTGTACGCCACCTCGAAAGAGGTCTCGCACGAAGGTCAGGGCCTCACAGCCGTTGAGAAGATTTTCAACAAGAATGCCGTGGGCACGACGCCCGGCAAGGCGCTGCACGCGGGCTCCGACGTACGCGTCAAGGTGAACATCGTCGGCTCGCAGGACACGACGGGGCTCATGACCTCGCAGGAACTCGAGATGATGGCCGCCACGGTCATCTCGCCGACGCTCGACGGCGCCTACCAGTCGGGCTGTCACACGGCATCCGTCTGGGACCGCAAGGCGCAGCGCAACATTCCGAAACTCATGACCTTCATGAACGACTTCGGCCTGATTACGGCGCGCGACCCCAAGGGTCAGTACCACGCGATGACCGACGTCATCCACAAGGTGCTCAACGACATCACCGTCGACGACTCGGACGTCATCATCGGCGGCGACTCGCACACGCGCATGTCCAAGGGCGTCGCCTTCGGCGCCGACTCGGGCACGGTCGCACTCGCGCTGGCCACGGGTGAGGCGACGATGCCGATCCCCGAATCGGTGAAGGTCATGTTCAAAGGCACGCTCAAGCCGCACATGGACTTCCGCGACGTCGTGCACGCGACGCAGGCACAGATGCTGCAGCAGTTCGGCGACAACATCTTCCAGGGTCGCATCATCGAAGTGCACATCGGCACGCTACTCGCCGACCAGGCGTTCACGTTCACGGACTGGACGGCCGAGATGAAGGCCAAGGCCTCGATCTGCATTTCGACCGACGAGACGCTGATCGAGTCGCTCGAAATCGCCAAGAGCCGCATCGGCATCATGATCGACAAGGGCATGGATAACGATCGCGGTGTCCTGGCAGGGCTCGTTGCGAAAGCCGATCGCCGCATCGCCGAGATCCGTTCGGGCGAGCGTCCCGCGCTCTCGCCGGATGCTAACGCCAAGTACGTGGCCGAGTTCACGGTCGACCTCGACCAGATCATCGAGCCCATGATTGCCGACCCTGACGTCAACAACGACGACGTCTCGAAGCGCTACACGCACGACACGATCCGTCCAATTTCCTACTACGGCGGCACGAAGCAGGTTGATCTCGGCTTCGTCGGGTCCTGCATGGTGCACAAGGGCGACATGAAGATCCTCGCCCAGATCCTGCAGAACCTCGAGTCGCAGAATGGCGGCGTCGAGTTCAAGGCGCCGTTGGTCGTGGCACCGCCGACGTACAACATCGTCGACGAGCTCAAGGAAGAAGGCGACTGGGCCGTGCTGCAGAAATACTCGGGCTTTGAGTTCGATGACGCATCACCCAAGAACGCGGCGCGTCTCAAGTACGAGAACATGCTTTACCTCGAGCGCCCGGGCTGCAACCTCTGCATGGGCAACCAGGAAAAGGCCGAGAAAGGCGACACGGTCATGGCCACGTCAACACGCCTGTTCCAGGGCCGCGTCGTTGAGGACTCCGACGAGAAGAAAGGCGAATCACTGCTCGCCTCAACACCCGTCGTCGTGCTGTCGTCGATCCTGGGTCGCACGCCGACGCTTGCGGAATACACCGCCGCCGTCGACGGCATCGACCTGACCGAGTACGTGCCCCCGCAGGCGGCTTGATCGCCCTCGCTGAGTTTTCGTGATGCTTCGAACCTGCCTCGTGGGCTTGTGCCTGCTCGTCCCTGCCGCCCACGCGCAAGAGGTCGCCGAGATTCCGGAACCCGTGCGTACGACGGTCAAGCAGCTGATCGAGCGTGGTCTCAGCGACGAGGTGGGCTACCACTTCGTTCGTGACCTGACGACCGAAGTCGGTCCTCGGCTTGCGGGCTCCGAAGCCGAAGCACGCGCACGCAGCTGGTCGACACAGAAGCTCGCGGAACTTGGGTTCAAGGAAATCCGAACGGAGGGCTTCGAGATTCCATTCTGGGCCCGCCGGGTGGATCGCGCGCGCATCGTGTCGCCCGCGCGGCAGAACCTCGTCATCACCGCGCTGGGCGGATCAACCTCAACGCCCGTCGGCGGCGTCGAAGCCGAGGTCATTCGCTTCGAAAGCATGGCCGAGCTGCGGGCGGCCAGCGCCGACATCGTCTCGGGCAAGCTTGTGTTCATTGACGAGAAGATGACCCGCACGCAGGACGGCTCGGGCTACGGCCTGGCCGTTCGCAAGCGCCGCAATTGCGCCACGGTGACCAGCGAAAAAGGCGGCGCCGCGTGCCTGATTCGTTCCGTCGGCACGCAGGCACGCCGTTTTGCTCACACGGGCATGATGGCGCGCGGCAAAGCGGTTGGCGACGGCGTGGCCGTCGCGCTCTCGCCACCCGACGCCGAACAGATCACGCGCTTGCTCAACAAGGGGCCCGTGCGTTTGCATCTCGATGTTCAGGTCGAGACACGTGAGAAGGCACCCTCGGGCAATGTCATTGCGGAAATCAAAGGCCGCGAAAATCCCGAGGAGATCGTACTCATCGGTTGCCACCTCGACAGCTGGGACCTGGGCACGGGTGCCGTCGATGACGGCGCGGGCTGCGGCATCGTCGTGGGCGCGGCACATCTCATCAAGTCGCTTGGGACTGCGCCGCGTCGCACCATCCGCGTCGTGCTTTACGGTTCCGAGGAAGTCGGTTTGCTGGGCGGTCGCTACTACGCGCAACGCCACGCCGATAACCTCGACAACCACGTCTTCGCCGCCGAGAGCGATTTCGGCGCGGGTAAGATCTGGCGTTTCCAGACACGCTTCGGCGAGGGCGCACTGCCCTACGCTCGCGCCATCCAGCAAGTGCTCGCACCTTTGGGTATCTCGCCGGGCAACAATCAGGCCTTTGGTGGCCCCGACATCTCCATGCTGCCGCGCTCTGGCGTGCCCGTGGTAACGCCGCGTCAAAACGGTTGGGACTATTTCGACCTGCACCACACGCCCGACGACACGTTCGACAAGATCGACCACGACGACTTCAACCAGAATGTCGCCGCGTACGCAGCCTTCACCTACCTGGCTGCGGAAATGGGCTGGGATTTTCGCAAAGCCGCCGAATAGTCAGGTCTTGCGCGACGTGACGGCGCCGTCGTGACACGCTCCTCGCGACGACACCGGAATTGGTGACAACAACCGCCTGGTTCAGCTTGCCTCGGTCAACGAGCTGTGGACACTATGCGTCATGGCCAAAGCAACACGTGTATTTGTGCTCGAGGATGATGCACGCACGCGTGACAGTCTCCTGCGCAAGCTTGCCGCCTCGGCGTCGATAGAGATCGCGGGCGCCGCAGGATCGCTCGCCGACGCGCGTGCAGCGCTTTCCGGGCTCGGGGTCGATGCTTTTCTGTTTGACCTGCAGTTGCCGGACGGCAACGCCATTGATCTCATTCGGGAGCAGCGTGCCGAGCGTCCGAAAGCCCCCACACTGGTGATATCCGTCTTCGGTGACGAGGAGCGCGTCATCGCTGCCATCGAGGCCGGTGCCCAGGGTTATCTGCTCAAGGATGATTCGGGTGAGGACCTCGCGGACGCGGTCCATCGCGCCATCGCGGGCGAGTCACCGATCTCGCCAGCGATTGCACGCCATCTCATCCGTCGCTTTCAGGCAACGCCCAACACCACAGAGCCCGCATCAGAGAATCCGTTATCGGAGCGTGAGCTCGAAGTGCTTCAGCTCGCGGCAAAAGGACTGACCTATCAGGAGACCGCGCAGATTCTCGGCGTCAGCATAAACACCATCGGGACCTACACGCGACGCGTCTATCAAAAGCTCGCCGTGACGTCTCGCGCCCAGGCCATCTTCGAAGCCCGCCAAATGGGCTGGATGGGTAATGACTCGTGACGACAGGCGCGAGACCGATGAAGCGGGTGTTGATGTACGGCGCGTACGGCGTGCTCTATGTTGCGATGCCATTGATCGTCTTGGCGATCCTCTACGTCGTCGATCAACCCTACAACGTCCCGAGCGCCTACCGCGTCCTGCCGACCGAGTGGGTACGCAGTTTCTCTGAGACACCACCGACAAACGGCTGGTCCGACGATACAAGCCGCTGGCCGCCGGGGCGCCAAGACGGTGAGCCGTTTACGAGCGTCTGGTACCGATACACGGTTCCGGAACGCCTGGATACGCCAACGCTCTACATCCCCTATGGGTTTGGCAACTTTGAGGTTTGGCAGGGCGGTACGCGGCTCTACCAACTCGCGACACCTAAGCCACCGCTCGCCTACAGCCGAACGTCCATCGCCGTGCCACTGCGTGACGGTGACGTCGGGTCCCGCATTGAAGTCCGTCTGACGCGACAGGCGTCGTACAGTGGCATTCGTTACGTGTTTGTCGCGCCGTCCGATTTGGCAGCGCGCGACGCCAGTGACCAGGCGCTGTTCGAAACCCAGCTGCCCATCGCAGTACTGGTCCTCATGCTGGGCTTTGCGGCTGCCGTCGGCGCGATGTTTGCGCTGCGCCCCAAAGAGAGGCACTACGGCTGGTATGCACTGACGATTGGACTCTGGGCCGCGCATTCCATTCACGGCCTCATTGAAGCGATTCCGTTCGCACACTTCGTCTGGTTCGCGCTGCGCTATGTCTTGCTGAATTGGCTGCTCGCCGAGCTGTTCTTCGTGAATCGGTACTTCGGGATACGAGCGCCGCGACTGGAGGGGTTCTGCGCGGCAGTCAGCGTCCTCGTCTCGCTGGGGCTCATCGCCGTCGCCAGTGTTGCGGCCTCCAGCTTGGAGAACGAGGCGCGGTTCTTTGCGAGCTTTACGGTGGTGAATCTCTGGTTTCTGCTGCTGGCTTTCATCGTCACATCGCGCTACTTCGTCGCGGTTCGCAAACACTGGGATTTTGACAGTGTCAGCCTGTGGCTTGCGTCGGCCGTCGTGATCGGCATCGGTATCCGCGACCTGGTTTACGAGGCCATGCCGCCGGGGACGGTTCCTGGCTCCGTGTTCTACCTGCAATACGCCGCGGTCGTGCCGCTCATTCTCTTCGGCATCCAGCTGATTCGGAGATTCGCGCGTGATGCACGCACGGCTGAACTGCGCAATGAAGCACTGAATCAGATCGTGGAAGAACGTACGACGGCGCTGGAAAAAACCTACCAGCAGCTCTCCGAGGAGGCGCAGAAACGTGCCCTGGCGGAAGAACGCAGCCGTCTCATGCGCGACATGCACGACGGGCTCGGCGGTCAGCTTGTGCACGCACTGGCGCTCAGCGAGCAGGTCGACGACGCGGACCTCAAACGCGCGCTGCGGCTCGCCCTTGATGACCTCAGGCTCATCGTGGACTCGTTGTCGCCCACAGCCAACTCGCTTCAAGACCTCATGGCCTCCTACCGCCACCGCGTGAGTCGACTGCTCCAGCGCACGGGCTTCAACGTGAGCTGGGATATCGCCGATGAAACGGATAGCGTGACGCTGAAGCCCAATGAGGCATTGAGCGTGTTGCGGATCGTGCAGGAAGCCGTGACCAACGCGGTACGTCACTCGGGCGGCGACACCTTACAAATCGCGGTTGCACGCGTCGCCGACGGCTTGCAACTGACGATTCGCGACAACGGCGCAGGCATGCCGGAATCCGTGGTTGAGCGCGGGCTGCGCAATATGCGGGTGCGTGCCGCGGAGCTCGGCGCCGGTCTCAATATCAGTAGCACCTCGGGTGACACGGCGGTCACCATGCACCTGCCTCTGGCCGGTGGCGCCCCCGCCACGTGATACGAAGGCGCGGCCTGTCCCAGCCCGCGCGTCACTAATTCCGGTGTCATCGGGTCACGACCCGGAGCGCTAGCCTGCAGCACATCTTGTTTGGATGTGACTGCCATGCCCGCTCGTACCTTGCTCCTGTTCGCCGTGATGACAACGTTGCTGCAGGGTTGTTTCAGATCCGGAAACATCACGCTTAGCTCGACCGACGGCTACATGAACTGCATACGTCTCGACCGCGAGCCCGTTGCCGACGAGATGGCCGGGCGCTGCGGCACAAACCAGAGCTCACGATCAAAGACGGGCACATTTCATCGCGACATCGATCGCGAGCTGCGCGCCGACGTGCTGCCGATCAGCATCCCACGCGATCTCGCGGCAAAGCTGCCCGTGTCGGACTGTCTCTGGGTCGGCACGAGCCAGAACGGCGCCGGTGAACTCGTAGCGCCTCAATGGGAGCAGGTGTCCCAAGTGAGCGTACTGCTCGGGGGCGAGCCCGCTGACGACCCTGAATCCTACGTCAGCATCGGGCAATTTTCGGGCTGCCGAGCGGATCGCGTCTATCCGCGGCGTAGCATCAATGACAACGAGATCACAGGTCGATCCTGCTTATCCGACGAGTTGGCGAGACTGGGTGACGATGCTTTCTTCGGCCTGTCTTCCGGCTTCCTTGACTCGTACAAGTCGACCTGTGATCTCTATGACCGCAGGCACTGGGGCGGCGAGGGCCTCGGCAATCTGCGCACATGGGAGTTTGGTGACGACGGCTATGGCCAATGTGCGCCCCATTCGCTACCTGGCAAGGTCGCACCTGAGTGGCCTGATCTCATCAGCTCCTGCTCACAAGCAGACACCTCACTTGCGGACGACGTGGCCTTCGAGAAGACGCTAACCGTCCGCGAAGATGCACACTTCGTGGTCGATGTTGAGAAACGTCGCGTGCTGTGGCCACGTGTGCGCGCTGTGGTCGACGATCGGACCATCGCGCGTCGCCTGCTGTTCTTTGGCCAATCCGGCTCCTGGGAAACGAGGACTCTGGCGCAGGACGCCGACGGCCAGCGTTGGGAAGAGAATTTCTCCACGATGGTTCGCGTGCGACGGGTGCGCTTGTTTTCCGTCAGCTCGACAGTCGCTGATGACCGTGAGTACCACCCGCTGGACCCGCTGACGCTCACCCTTGTCGACCGAGCCGACAACGACAACCCCATCGAATGCACACCGACGGGTGACGCCTTCGACTTGCCGGCCTGCGGCATCGATGCGACGCCCACCTATCTCCTGAACACGCTTGAGGCATCGAGCGACCCGCTGCTCGCGCCACTGCGCTGGGAAATCTCGGGCAGACTTCTGGCACTCAATCGCGATTGGTATCTTGAGTTCGAACTCGACTCCGTGTTTCGAACCCGAACGGCGACCTTGGCGGCGGATGTTTCTGCCGTCGATTTCGGCCAGGTTTCGCAAGACAACGTGCGCTCGAAGGGCATCACAATCCGCAACGTGGGCAGCGGCCAATTCGTTATTGACAGCGTCGAGATCGACCCCGGCTTTGGTGACGCTGCGCAATTTGATGCGCGCCGGCTTGATGACCCCATCACCGTTCCGCAGCCGCTCATTGCGACTCAGGATGGCTCCGGCGGCATCGAGTATTCCGACGGGGGTTGGGACACGCCTTACGACCGCAGTGCGCTGCGGATCATCGGCGACGCCGTACTCATTCCCCGCGCCTCGCCCGACCGAGGAGACCTCGAGGTACTCGGCGTGCCGCTCATGATCGAAAACGGCACACCGATCGTCCAAACGGACAACCCGGACATCAGTGGTTTCACGCCTGAACCTGGTGTGTCGTACCCAATGACCTACCGCGCGTGGATGGAATGGCCCCTGCCACGGTCGTTATCGCCCAATGACGCGCGCCGAATCCAGGTCGATGTCCGGCCGCAGCAAGTTGGCCCGCTCAAAGCACGGCTGCACGTCAGCGGCTACCCCCTGCACGCGCCGCAATCGCGCAGCACGATCAGCGTCACCCTCGAGGCCTACGGACTGACGGGACCGCGCAGCGAGATTCTGCCTGGGCTCATGCAGCTGCCCGTAGGCGTCGAGGCGCGTGACACCGGCAACGCCATCATTGCGAGCACAGGTGACCAGAACCTGATCGTTGAAACCACCGTGCTCGAGGACACGGGCGCAGCGGGACACGTCGGGGACGTCGCGAATTTTCGCATCGACTACGCCCCAACCGCCTACAGCGCCGTTGCGCCAGGCGCATCAGAACTCATCACCATTCAGTACAACCCGGGCTGCTTCTTTGCGGTCCCACCCGGCGGCAAACACCAGGCACGGCTGCGTATCAAGACCAACACTGGTACCCACGACATCGCCTTGCGCGGCGACCCAAATCGGTGGGCGCAAGCGAACGGCTGCGGTCCCGGCGAATAGACAGGAGCATCACGATGAATCGAAACCACGCCTACACCTTGCTTCTGCTTTTGCCACTGCTGGCCGGCTGCCCTTCGAGCGGGAATCCGGACCCAGCAGATGCCAACAACATTTCAACGGCGCTCTCCGCCGCCCCCCAGAGCGTCATCGTGCGTGAAGGACAGGATACTTTCGACGCCGAATCGGTCACCTGGCGGAAGGGCTTCGAGGGCGCACTCAGTACCAGCTTCGAAGAAGTGACCACGGAGGTGGCGATTGACGTCACGGCAACCGCAGCGGGCGAATGCCCGGCCGCCAGTGCGTCTTGCGAAGACTGGACATTCCGCGCCGGTGCGTCCGCGCCGGGCGACTACGAAGTGGAAGCATTCCGCGACATTAGTCAGCCTGACGGGACGATTGATCGTGCAAGCAGCGATGTCGCTGTCAAGGTCGTGCCCGCCGAAGTCGGCAGTGCGAGGCTCACCCGCATCGTGGATTCATTCGATTCGTCGGTGTTCGATGCGGAGGGGCAACTGTTGTCCATCCTCGACCGGACCGTGTTCGCCGACTTCCAGGCGCCCTGGCTGGACGATTACACACCCGTGTTCCTGCGGCGGTCTGATGTCGATGGGCTCGGTCCCATTTCGCTAGCAGCGCCACCACCCCTCGTCGGTCCTCGAACCTTCATACTCGAGGATGGTAGCGCCGTGGCATTACGCATCGGCGGCGATCCGCGTGTGCAGCCCTTCGTCGCGCTCAACGCGCTTCTCGATTCGGCCGACGGCGCCACACCGGTTCAACTGGAGACTGGCTTATCCAGACAGGACACGGGAGCATCCAGTCTGAACGCATTGCGTTTAAGCGACGGCCGGGTGATCGCCTGGGCCAGCAGTGACAGTGCCAGCGACGGCGTGTTTCCCGTCGACCCGGTTTTCGTTAGCGGCGTCGATGACGCTATCGACGTCAGCATCAGTCGTTTCTACGTGCTGATCCTTCGCGCCAACGGCACGGTCCTCGAGCTTGGTCGGATTCGAGCGGGGGACGATGGCATCATCACACAGCCGCAAGCCGTTAGCGGCTTAACGAACATCGTCGCCATCACAGGCCGCGCGGCACTGGCGAGCGATGGGCGTGTCTTCTACATCCCCAGGGTCACCACAGAAACAGGCGACAGTCAGGCGGTCCCCATACCGAACCTCAACGATGCCACAGCACTCGGCGATGGTTTTATGGTCTGGGCGCGTCGCAGTGATGGCAGCACTGCATCGTGGCTTGTCGATGATACGGAACAAGCCGGTTCAGCGTTCCCCGTAACGTTCCCCGTGATCGGGAACCCAGTGGCCATTGACCGCGACGCAGCGATTGGCGGTCAGTGTGGGCGCCTGTGGGCAACCTCGTTTCGCGAGGATGTCGATCGTCTATCCCGCGCACTCGACGACACCTCACTCGTGCGTGTGACTCGTGCCACACCCGTGTTTGGCAGTGGCGGCAATCAGCGCTGTGAAGCTGGCAGCCGAAGCCGTATCGTCTACTTCTTCCTGGCTGGTGGGGGCAGCGGTACCGTCACCGCGCCTACCGGCAGCGTGGATTGCAATGCAAATGGTGATGTGTGCTGGTGGTTTGGGCCCAATGACGGTCAGCCTCAGTTCACGGCTGTCCCTGACAGCAACTCATCGTTCCGCGATTGGCGCTGGGACTGCGCCGCGACCACCGAAGTATCGGGGGCAGTGATCCAGGCTGAAGGCACGAGTCAGAACGTCTGCAAGGTAACGTTCACCGCAAATGGTGACGGTGCAACACCCATTGAAAATCGCCGACTCGAGGTTCGTGTTGAGGGCAGCGGCAGCGTTACCGCCGACCCCGAAGCGATGCAGTTTGAGGGGGCCGTAGCGCTGTATGCCGATGACACCGCGGTCACACTGAGCGCGGCACCCGACTCAGGATTTGTGTTCGCAGGCTGGGACGAGAATGGCTGCACCAATGATCTTGAGAACGATGTGATCACGGTCACGATGGACACTGACCGACTCTGCATCGCCAACTTCTCGCAGGTGATCGGTGGCGTGCCACCGGTCGGCCGAATCCAGGTAACACCGTCGACGGTGGTGACCGCGGGAACCGAGCTGACCTTCGACGGCTCGACCAGTTCGGACGCCGACGGCACCATCGTGTCCTGGGACTGGGACTTCGGCAATGACGGCTCGATTGACGCCTCCGGTGAAACGGTGATGTCAGCCTTTACTGCGCCCGGCATAACCGATGTTGGCCTCACGGTGACAGACAATGACGGTCTTGTCGGCAACGCCGCGGTGGGCATCACCGTACAAGCGCCCGCCGGTGGCACCACGTTCACCGTGCGCGTTGTAATCACGGGTCCCGGGCAAGTGGATGTCTCACCGATTGGCAGAACGCTCCCCGACGCGGAATGCGACGGCACCGAGTGTTTCCTGTTCGACATCGATTCGGGAACAGCGCTTACCTTCAACGCGGCACCGTTCACCCCAGCGGCATTTGATGGTTGGAACACCATGGAGTGCGACATGATCCCGAATGCGGACACCTGCGTGGTTACGGTGACCAGCGACCGCGATGTCAACGCGGGCTTTAACTAGATGCTGGCGCGACTGGCGAGGCCAATTGGGTCCAGAGCATCACCGCGTGTTTTGCGTCGAGCACTCGACGGTCGCATCGATCACCGTGGGTTCAGCTGAGCAGGAGCCCACCGTCAACGGGTAGCACAGTGCCGGTGATGTAGGGGTTAACCATGAAGCTTATTGCAGCCGCTGCCACATGCTCTGGTTGCCCCGTGCGCGCAACCGGAAGGTCCTCTTGCATCCACGCGGATAGACGCTCGCGTTCTTCGGTGCTCCAGACGTTTGTGAGCACCACGCCAGGCGCAATGATATTGACGCGCAGTGGCGCCAACTCCCGAGCGAGCGACTTCCCCGTTTGAATGACTGCCGCCTGCACACCATTCATGACGGAAAGACCCGACTCGGCGCCGCTTGGTGCCAACCCCGCAACGGATGACAGCATCGTGAGCGAGCCGTTTGAGGTCATGCGGGGCACCACAGCTCGAGCAACGTTTACCTGGCCCCAAAATTTGTCGAAAGATGCATGCATAGTCTGGTCCTCGAGCTCGAGAAAGGGCCCGCGCTTCTTATTCTCATCAGCGACCGCGGAAATCAGCACATGATCAATGTTCCGAACATTCGCCAAAGCAGCGCGAATTGAATCCGGCTCCAGGTAGTCCATCGGCAGCACTGCCGCTCTTGAGGGATCCGGCAACTGTTCGCGCACGTCGTCCAATGCCGCGCGACTGCGGCTGGACAGCAAGACCTTAGCGCCAAGCGAGCTGGCCATCTGGCTGGTTGCTGCGCCGATCCCTGATGAAGCGCCTACAACCAAAACGGTGCTGCCTTCGAGCGTGAACGGATGCGCGACGGAGACAGCATTCATTGTCCATCTCCTGCCAATGCCACTTGCTGCACGATAGGCTTCCTCGAAAGCTCCCGAAACAAGCCTCGCACGCTAAGCTCGACCATATTGGGCTGACCGCCCGGGACGGTGTAACCAGGATAGGCAGCGTTAAGCTCGTCGACGACACGGGTGGCGATCACGTCTTCACTGAGTCCTGCGACGAGTGCTCGCGCAACTCTTGAGCGCGCGTCCACGGTGTATTCCGCATGCGCGGCCAGCAACGCCTCGGCAGCGCCGGGTTCGCCATGGCCAGGGCGAATGGTGACCGCGTTTGGGAACAGCACCCGATACGCATCGACCGTGCTAAGAATCTCGTCAGACCGCTCTTCCAGAAAGAACCCGTGCATGGCATTCAGCACCGTATCGCCGGTGTAGAGATCGCCGGATGCGGGCAGGTAGATTGCCGTTGCGCTTGTAGCTTCGCTGGGTCCCATTTCTCGTGTTACTAGAGTGACACCGTCGATCATCAACGTTGCATTTAGCGGGATCAGTTTGTTGGGAACGACGAACTCATCAGGCGCAGCGTCTGGTGTGAGTTCTCGAATGACGTCGTGATAGCCGTAGTGGTCCGTTTCGATCACTCGAGCGGTTTCGGCGGATGCGTATATGTCTGCCTCAGGCCAGACGTCGCGGAATTGCGCCAAGCCCGTGTAGTGGTCGGGGTGACCGTGGGTAACGAAGATGGCTCGAACCGGCTTGCCGAGCGCCTTCACGGCGCTGAGCGCCTCGGCGGCGTGCTGGGTGTCGCGCTGCGTGTCGATGACGATGACGCTCGTCGGCGTTTCGATCCAATGTGTGTTGACCGAACCGTGCCCGCTGTACGTGTAGTGTCCAAGCGTATAGGGCGTTGAGGCGGCAGGCTGTTCTGGCGTCTGCGCCAGGACGCTGCCAACACCGAAGAAAGACGTACTCAATGCGAATCCCCAAGCGAAGATTCTGGATGCCCTTAAGTCGAAACTATTCCTGTTCATGTCGAGTTCTCCTGTCTGAGCGACTGTGTTGATCCACACGTTGACAGGTGCCGTTAATTCAATCAAATTGATTATTATGACGATTGAATTCAGCGAAATTGAATTACGAAAAATCGACCTCAACTTGTTGCTCGTGTTTTCGGCGATCATGCGGGAGGGCTCAGTGGCAAAGGCCGCGGATAGACTCTTTATCGGGCCATCCGCCGTATCGATGGCGTTATCCCGCCTTCGACACTCCCTGGATGACACCTTGTTCGTAAAGACCAGCGCCGGCATGGCGCCGACCAGTCGTGCTATCGCATTGTGGAAACGATTGGCGCCGGCACTGTCATCGATTGAGTCGTCGATCCGGTCGGTACGATCTTTCAATCCCGCCACGGCCGAGCGAACTTTGCGATTGGCGGCTCCAGACGATTTGGACATCGCCCTCTTGCCTAGACTTGCCGCGCGACTCTCGGACGAAGCGCCCGGCATTCGGATGATCATTCGACCTGCTGACTATCGAAGCCTCGGTGGGAGGTTGGATAGTGGCGACGCCGACTTGGCGTTGTCAGCGACGCCAACCAAGCTGGATCCACGACACCGTCACAAGTCGCTCTACAAGGAGCCATTCGTAGCACTATATGATCGGTCGCAGCTGAACTCGGCTGGCGACCTCGACATCGCAACCTATGTCGAAACACCCCATCTGTTTCGTTCCTTAAGCGGCGACTTACGGGGACAGGTTGATGCCGCACTGGCAGCCATCGGCAAGGAGCGGAGCGTCGCGATGGCCTTGTCGAGTTTCTCGGCCGCGCCATTCCTGCTGAGAACACAAGCGTCGCTAATCAACATTCCGGCGGTAGCAGCGTACTTCTTTGCCAAGGAATTTGACCTTGAACTCAGCAGGCTCCCCATCGATGTCGACAGTTTCCCTGTCTCGATTATCTGGCACGCAAGGTCTGGTGAAGACCCATTCCACCAGTGGTTTCGAAAGCTAGTATCGGAGACCTGCTTCGAACTAGCTGTTGAGGCGGGGGTCCGATGACGCCGGAGAGTCGCTGCCGAATGGAGAAAGCGACCATCCGGTCTATTAACGCTGGGGATTGCCCTTCAGGTTGTGTTATTGATCGTCGGCGCCGTCCTTGTTGAGCGACTGATTCGCCAACGGGACTCCGAAACGAATAGCAGATTTGAGGTGAGCGAAGCATGAGTGCAGTCCACATCGGTGTGATCAACGTGTCCGACCGCGCGGCGGCAGGCGTCTATGACGACGTGCCCGGCAAAGCCGTGGTCGAGACCTTGCGTGAATACCTGACCACCGAGTTTGAGCCCGTGTACCGGGTGATCCCCGACGAGCAACCTGAGCTCGAGGCGGCCATGATTGAAATGGCTGACGTCCACGGGTGCTGCCTCGTCGTCACGACGGGCGGCACGGGACCGGCGCCTCGAGACGTAACGCCCGAGGCCACCGAGGCCGTGTGTCAGAAAATGATGCCCGGGTTCGGCGAGCTCATGCGGACGACGTCGCTGCAGTATGTCCCCACCGCAATCCTCTCGCGCCAAACGGCCGGCATTCGTGGCAGCACGCTCATTCTCAACCTGCCCGGCCGACCCAAGGCGATTCGAGAGTGTCTCGACGCCGTCTTCCCCGCCGTTCCTTACTGCATCGACCTCATCGAGGGCCCGCGCTTGGAAACGGACGAGGCCGTGATCAAGGCGTTTCGCCCGCGTGGCGCCTGACTGGGCCGCTCAGTCTGCGACCGCTGCCGAAATCGCTTCGTAGAGCGCGTCCTGCCAGGCCCAATCTGCGGCATCACTGGCCACTGGCCTCGCGCTGTGTATCGCGATGACGACGTTCTCGGTCCGGTTGATATAGATGCCCTGTCCGAAGATGCCCGAGGCGCTGAACACGCCCGGTCCGTCGAGCCACCAGAAGTAGCCGTAGCCTGCGTAGCCCTTTGACGGCTGTGTCGATGCGTCCATCCAACCGGCGGGTAGGATTTCGGTGCCGTCCGTCAGGCGCCCGTTCGCCAGCGCGAACAAGCCGATCCGACCGTAGTCGCGCAGCGTCGCGTTAATGCAGCACCCACCAAACTCGCCCCCACCGGGTTCAGTCAGGTTCCAGGTCGCGTCGGACTCCATGCCAAACGGTCGCCAGATCTTCTCAGAGAGGTAGGTCGAGAGGTTGTTGCCGATTGCCGATCGCAGCAACGTCCCGGCCAGGTTGGTTTCAGCGGTATTGTAGTTGAACGTCGCGCCAGGCTCGGCGAGGCCTGGCTTCTCGGCCAGGAAGTCGTAGAGCGCGACCGTCTCCCAGGACGCCGTCGCGATGTCCGAATTCGGGTCGGCGTAGTCTTCGTTCCAGGCGATGCCCGACGCCATCTGCAGAATGTTGGCGATCGAGGCGCCGTCGTAAGCCGAGCCTTTGAGCCGGGGCAGGTAGTTCGTGACGGACTCGTCGACAGTCTTGATGTAGCCGTCCTGGATCGCGGCACCAATGAGCATGGAGACAACGGACTTCGCGACAGAGTAGGAAATCCATTTGCTGTCTGCGTCGTTGCCCAACCCGTAGCGCTCGTAGAGGATTTTGCCGTCCTTGATAACGAGTAGGCCTGCGACCGACTTCTGCTTGAAATAGGCGTCGACGGTCATGGTCGCCTCGCCCGACCGGATCACCGTGTCGCCCAGGTCACGCTTTGCGTAGGGCAGTGGGTAGGTGGTGTCACCGGCCTCCACCGTTCGGGTCCAGAAAATCTTGTCGGCGTTGCGGTAGCTGGCAACCTGCTCTTCGGGTGACCAAGTCAGCAGCGTGTCCGGCGCGCCCAGGTGCTTGTGGTCTTCCGCCGGGTCGACGTAGGGCGCTTCTGCGTGGGCCGTGTTCGCACAGCCGACCAGCCCGGCGGCCATCGCCGCGAGTGTTCTTAAGGCAGTCATGTTTCTCTTTATAGGTGTAGGGCAGCCATCAGGATTGCAGCGCGCGAAGGTCACTGTCGATCGGCAGGTCGGGCCAGATCTCGACTACTTGCTGGAGCGCGATGCGGGCCTCCTCGATGCGCCCGTTGGCCAGGTATTGCCGGACCAGCGGCAGCACGTCATCACGGCAGCCGTCATCCAGCTTCCCCGTAACATTGCCGCCAGCCTTGGTGAACACCTCGGCGGAGACGATCTCCCTATCGACACCCCCGAGGCTGTACTTGTAAGGTTCATCGCCGATGGTGAAGTCGAAGCGCTTGAGCCCGTTCGCGATAGCCCAACGAATGCAGTGGGCCTGGAGCATGAGTCCCGCCGAGAGGTCACGGACCGATTCGTCCCGCCCGGCGACGTGGAACAGGGCCTCTTGTTTAACGTGGTCAATGAAGTTGGCCTGCGCCGCAACGGGCTGCCCGTCGCGCCAGAGGATCGCGAGATACACCATGCCATTGGCGAGGCCGAGCATCGCGACCTCCTTGAACATGTCGGCAAGACGGGCCGCACGTTTCTTGCCTTTCTTCTCGACGTGTTTTTGATACCAGAGCTTGGCCAGAATCGTGACGTCTTGTGTGTAGGTCTCGGGGCGAGACTTCTGGATCGTCAGACCCGGGGTGTTGTCGAGTTGGCGCAGCAGGCGGCGCAGCTTCTGCCGCGAGTTTGCACTGAGGCCCGCGAGGTATTCGGGAAAGCTGCCCGGAAGATCGACGTAGGGACAGATGAGGTTGTTGGTCTGGCCCTCGTTGATGCGGTGCTCGTTGGCCTGAGTCTCAAACACCGTCGCGTCGAATGCGCCCGTAAAGGCGTCAAGCCGACTTTCGGTCGCACTGAAGTAGTTCAGGATGATGCGACCGAAGTCCATCTGTGAGACTTCTGTCGCGAAGGCTCGGCAAATGGGCGCCTCGAACCCCGGGTCACACAGCACACCAGTGTAATCGGCATCGAAGACGTGCCCGAGCATGTCGAGCACATTGTTGAGGCAACGTGCGGATGGATCCCACTGCGTCGTCACCATCAGCGGCAACAGGCCGATCAGCCGGTGGTCGTCGGACCGGGCTGTGATGATCCGGAACTTACCGGGGACTCTGACGGCGACCGAAAACAGGAAATCCGAGGATAAATAGACGTGTGCATGGGGGTCGGTTCGGTAGAGCTCATCCCAATCCAGCTCGATCTCAAACAGCCGGTCGGTCGTCTCGATGGTCTCTATGTACATGCTGTCTGCGGCGAGCCTGCCCGAAGAATCCAGGCGGAGGTTCAAGTTCCTATTGATATGTTATAACATCCCGCTCCCGCCGAGCCGACGGAGAGCGATCCGTACCTAACGTCGGCCGGCACGAAAACCCATAGAGGACTCATGATGGACATGACCCGCAAATTGTCGGCTGGCAGCCTGTTGCTGGCAGGATCGATTGCCGCAGCACACGCACAGGATACTGACAACGACACATCGATCGATGAGGTGATTGTCCGTTCCTCACCGTTACGGTCAAGTATCTCCGAGGTCGTCCTCGGCACCAGCGTCATCCGCCGCGAAGAGATTATCCGTAACCTCGACGGCACGATTGGCGAGACGCTCGCAAGTCAGCCAGGCGTGAGTTCGACGTTCTTTGGTCCCGGCGCATCGCGTCCCATCATTCGTGGTCTGGGCGCCGACCGTATCCGCATCCTGACCAACGACATTTCTGCATTCGACGTGTCGACGGCGAGCCAAGACCATCTGGTTGCCACCGAGATGGGCAACGCCGAGCAGATCGAGATTCTGCGCGGCGCGGCAACGTTACGCTACGGCCAGAACGCCATCGGCGGCGTGGTCAACGTGTTCGACGACCGCATCCCGACCAGCCGTCCCGAAGGCGGATTCGAGGCCGAAGCCTTCGCGTCCCATTCGACCAACGACGATCGCGACACGATTGGTGGCCACGCAGACGTGAGCCTGGGTGACGACTGGGTGTTCCACTTCGACATCACCGACCGTGAGTCCACGGACTACGAGATCCCGGGTTTCGCGAGTGAAGAAGCCGAAGAAGAAGGCGTTGAGGACCTTGTTGAGAACAGCGCGTCTCAGGCCACCTCAACGGCTGCCGGTCTCTCGTGGCTCGGCGACAAGGGCTACATCGGTTTCTCGGTAGGCTTCCAGGAAGGCAAGTACGGCCTGCCCGGCGGCAAGAAAGAAGAAGAGGAAGAAGATCCGCTGGCGCCGCCGGCTGCTGAAGAGGAAGAAGAGGAAGGTCCGATCAAGATCGACTTCGAACAGGTCCGCTTCGACGTAGACGCCGAGTACAACTTCGACGACGGCTTCGTCAAGGCTGCGAAATTCCGCTTCGGTCTCGCTGATTACGAGCACACCGAATTCGCCGGTGACGAGCCCGAAACGCTCTTCACGAACGACGAATGGGAACTGCGCGCGGAGGCGCTCCTCAATGAGTTCGATTTCGGCAACGGCGTGGTATCGGGTACGTTTGGCCTCAACATCGCCGACCGCGAGTTCGAGGCCGACGGCGAAGAAGCCTTCATCCCGCTGAACGAAGTATTCCGCTGGGGCGTGTTTGGCCTGGGCCGCTACACGGTCGACAATGTCATCTGGGAAGCCAGCCTACGGATCGACGACCAGGAAAACGAAACATCAAACCTGAGCTTCGAAGGCGGCAGCTTCAGCCAGAGCGAGACCACGTTCTCGGCAGCGCTCACCGGCATCTACCAGTTCGGCGATAGCAGCAGTGTCGGCATCCATCTGGCGCGTTCCGAGCGCGCCCCAACCGGGGAGGAGTTGTTCTCGAACGGCTTCCACCCGGCCACGAGCACGGTCGAAATCGGCGACGTGAACCTCGATACCGAAGTCGCGAACTCCATCGAGCTGTCTTACAAGACCAGCGTCGGTAACTTCGACTTCGGCGCCAACGTTTTCTTCATCGACTACGCCGACTTTATCTTCCTGAGCCCGACCGGTGACTTTTTTGAAGAAGGCGAGCCCTTCCCGGCGCCCGAAGGTCTTCCCGTGTTTGCCTACCAGCAGGCTGACGCAGAGTTCTGGGGTTTCGAGATCGAGGCCGACTACCTGGCAGTCGACAACGGCGATCTCCGGGTCACGTTCGACGGTCAGATCGACCTGACGCGTGCCGAGTCGACGGAGAGCACCACGTTCGGTGGCGTCGACAACGTCCGCGCTGAGTTCACGCCGCTGGGCGGCAGTGCCACCGCGGTTCCGGCCGGCGACCTGCCGTTCATCCCGCCGATGCGTTTCCTGGGTGGTGTGAACTTTGACTACGCGCCTTGGAACTCCAGCCTGCGTATCGAAGTGCAGCACGTCGCCGAGCAGGATCGTGTGGGCCAAACGCCAGAAGGCAGTGAAGTCGACGTCGCGGGCACGGTCCCGACGGACAGCTACACGTTCTGGAACCTCTACCTGAACACGGCGCCAATCCCGAACGCCGAGAACGTGACGTTCTCGCTGCGCGTACGGAACCTCGGTGACGAGTTCGCCCGTTCGCCGACGTCATTCCTGGCACAGTCCGCACCGCTGCCGGGTCGCGACATTCGCTTTGGGGTAAACGTTCGGTTCTGATGAAACGCTGAGCTGCGCGCGTTGGCTTGGCCGACGTGTCCGGCTTGAGGCTAGAAACAAAGACGGGGCCGCTGGTTGCAGCGGCCCCGTTTTTCGTTGCGCTCATGTCCCTTGACCCGATTTCGATTATGGCAGCGTTGCCGTCGCACCATCGACGCTGCCCGTCACCGATACCGTCGAGCCGTCGGTTCTGTCGATCACTTCAACTGCATTGAGCGATGTGCGAAACGTCGTTGCGGCGGGTGGCGGCGGGGTTACGACGACGTCGCCGCCGCCACCGCCCCCGCCACCGCCGCAGGCGCCGAGCACACCTGCCGCGGCAAGGAGCAGGATCGCTGCCGAGAATCTAGCTCCCGTGATCTTCGATGGGTCGTGTTGTTTAGAAGTCATAAGTCACCAGGTAGTCGCTGTCGCCGGACGGGATGTCGAAGTCCGAGGCTGTATTGAGAGAGAGCTGCAGGACGCCGTTGTCCGACGAATAGCTGCCGGTGCCAATTTCCATATCCCCGGACGAGACGCTGCCGTCACCATCCGCATCAGCCCAAAGTCTGACGGCGATGACCTCGGCGGCGTCGTTGCCCGTGCCCGATGCTTGAAGCGTGATTGAGTTCAGTCGCGTGCTGCCCGTGTTGCTTGTTAAACGGAAGCGCAGCATAGGCACGTTGGTTTGCCCCGCCGTGACGTTGACGTTCGGCAACGGCAGGGCGCTGAGAGAAACCGACGCCGCGACGCTCCGCATGGCGACGCCCCCCGGGTCTGAAATGGCGCGGTTGGCCTGGCCGTCAGCGTCATTGGGGCCACCATCGCTCAAGGTGAGCTGCACGCAACGGTGGCCTTCGGTGACACCCGGCTGGTATTCGATGCTGCCCGGTGCCGGGCAGGTTTCCGCGGTTCCCTGCGCTGACGCGATGCTGTCGTTTTGACCTTCGACAAAGGACTGCCAACCGATGTCGCTAACATACTTGCGGTAGAACGCGTCTGCCGGAATGCTGCCGCCGAGCGGCACTACGATTCGCGCGCTGTCACCGGCGGCGGCCAGTCCGTCTATAGTGAAGTCCACAGGGTCTGTCAGGTAGCTGAACTCGGCGTCCTCGGCAGCCTGCGCCGGTCCGCCGTTGCTGCCGAAGGCCGCGATGTCCGCAAGCGTAACCGCCGCGTCGTCGCCGGCGGCGATGGCAGTCGATCCGAGACGCAACGTCAGACCGGGATCGGTTTGCAGGTAGGCCGAACCGCCCGCCTCACGTAGCAGCAGTGCCGTGCCATCGACCGCATCAAGCCAATCGGCAACGCCGTCGAGATCGGCATCGCCGATGCCGTCACTTTGATCGGCAACACCGTCGCCATCCGTATCGTTTGTGTCGTCGAGTATCGGCGCATTCGTCAGGACCCGCAGCCAGCGCTGCGCAGTCTGGGGCTGCAGCGGATCCCCGGTGTCGACAACGTTGAGCCGTACCCGGTAGAGCCCCTCTGCCAGCCCCGACGGGTCAAAACTGAACGTTGGCGCGTTGTAGCCTTCTGCAGGTTGCAGCGCGGAGTCAGTCAGCGACCAGTCGTACAGCTGGCCGTCCGTCGGGTTGGGATCATCGACCAGCGCCTCCAGGACAACCACGCCATCGGTCGCGACAACCACGGTACGCGGCTCACCGGCCTGGTTGCTGGAAATCGACACTTCCGGCAACACATTGCCCTCGGCAATGATCAGTCGCTGGGTCGCCGCGTTACCGATCACGGCACCCGCCGCACCGCTGATCGCGAGGTCCACGCTTTCTCCGTCATCGCCAAGGCCATCTGCGATAAGGCTGATGTCGAACGACGCCTCAAGACCGTCGCTGATCTCAAGCGATGTCGTTGCCAGGTCGTAGTCGACATCTGCTGTGGCCGAGCCTGTTGCCTGGATGTCGAGTACGACGGGGTAGGCTGGTGCCACGCCGTTAAGCTGTACACGGATCGTCGCCACAGACCCCTCCACGCCCGCGACCGAAGATCTCGAGAAATTCACCTGAGGCAATACATCGAGCGTCTGCATCGCAGTCGCGGCATTGCCCGCGGCATCCGTCGCCTGCCAGTTCAAGCTGTAGCGACCCGGTCGATAGGGCCCGGCATTGTCCACGGTTGCGGCCAGCGGGCCGTCGAGTACGTCGTTCGCTGTCGCCGCACCGAGACTGACCGGCGTCAGGTAGCCCGTCGACGCCACGACGCGATCGGCCGGCGCACTGAGGACGGGAGCCACATCGTCGCTCGCGATGTCCGTACCATTCAGGAACTCGTCAACGTTGCTGCGACCGTCACCGTCCAGGTCGGCGCCGGCATCGCTCGCATCCTGGGGATCCAGGCCAGCCGCCGCCTCGTAGGCGTCTGGCATGCCGTCTCCATCGGAGTCCGCGTTGTAGTCAGGGTCGAGTGGGAACGCGTCGACCTCGTCGTCGACACCGTCGTTGTCGTCGTCGGTGTCACAGATATCGCCTTCGCCGTCGTTGTCGAAGTCATCCTGATTGGGCGACGCAATAAGCGGGCAGTTGTCTGCAGCGTTCGCGAAGCCGTCGCCGTCAATATCGTCATCGCAGCCGTCACCCAGTCCGTCTCCGTCGGTATCCAGCTGGTTGGTGTTGGCGTCGGCAGGGCAGTTGTCGAGCGCGTCCGCCACGCCATCGGCGTCGCTGTCGGCCTGCAGTTCGCCGCCACCCCCGAAGTAGTAGCGTACGAAGCCGCCATCGCCCAAATAACCGTCGATGTCGATGTCGGGCGCACCCGCGACAAAGTCGTTGCGGCCGTCGCCGTCAATGTCAGCTGTGCCGAGCACCGAATAGCCCAGCATGTCGCGCCCGCCATCGTGGTAATCGGGTTGCGGCTGGAGCAGCGGCAGTACACCGCCGTCGAAATGGTAGACGGCGCCTTCGTCGGGCGTGCTGCCCTGCTCGAAGCGGTTGGCGCCCACCAGCACGTCAGCACCCGTCTTGTTACCACTGGGCGCCAGGGTCGACACGTGGACGCCGAACTGATCGCCCCCGGTTTCAGCGTCCACTTTGGCCGAGAAGGCCGGGGTGAGTTGCGTCCACCAGGTGTCGCCGCTGGCGTAGACGTAAGCGGCGCCACGGGAGCCGTTGCGGTAGGCGCCGACAACCAAATCATCGATGCCATCGGCATCCACGTCGCCATTGACGTCAATGCTGAAGCCAAAGCGGTCGCCGTTGGACTCGCCGGTAATGAAGAAGTCCGGGGTCGTTCGGGTCGGTTGGTTCCAGTCTCTCGTCGAGCCGCGATAGATGTACATCTGGCCGTTGCCGCTGGTGCTGCCGACCAGAAGATCGGCGAGTGCGTCGTTGTCGATGTCGCCGACGGCCAGGCTGGCGCCCAGCGCAAAGCCGCTCGTTGTCGGCCCGATGAAAGTCTTTGCTGGCCCGGCCGGGGTTTTCAGCCAGTCATCCGACGCACGGAATACCAGAACCGCGCCCTGCCCGCTGACGAGGCCATCGCGGCTTGGTGCACTGACGATCAGATCATCAACACCATCGTCGTCGATGTCGGCTGCCAAGACAGCCGCGCCCAGATTGTCGCCGGCACTGCCGAAAATGGTGCGCGACGGCGAGGCGGGCAAGCCTGCTGCGGTTGCGAGATAGATACTGACCTCGTTGTTGCTGCCGATGACCAGGTCATCGAGTCCATTGTCATCGAGATCGCCGGTCGCGAGCGCGCGGCCGAAGCTTGCAAAGGTGTCGATACCAATACTTGGCGCGTCTATGCGCTGCAGCGCGGCTGTCTCTATCCCATCAGCGGCGAACTGCACGAATACAGCACCGTTGCCGTCGAATGCCGGCGCGCCGATGGCCACCTCCGCAAGCCCGTCCCCGTCAACGTCACCACTGGCGAGCGCGAAGCCGAAGCGGTCTGAGAAAGACAGGTCTTCAGCGCCGCTGCTGACCTCGCCGCCACGCAAATAGGCATCTGCCAGAAAGGGTCGCCCGCCCAGCTCGAATTCGCGTCGGTTATCGAAACCATCGCCATCGTCGTCAAGAGCCGCGTCCGCCGCGTCGTTGGCGTCGAGGCCAAAGTCGTTCTCGTACTGATCCGCAATGCCGTCGCCATCGCTGTCCGCGATGTAACGTGCATCATTCGGGAAAGCGTCGTCGGCATCGATTGCGCCATCGCCATCCTGGTCAGAGACCTCCAACGCAAAGCTGCCATAGGTCACGTTGTCGAGACGCGGCCCGTCATCGGTCTGCTCGGTGGCGAACTCAAAGAGTCTCGTCTCCCTCGCGGTGTCCAGATCGACACGAAGGGTCAGCACAACCGGGCGGGTCTCGCCGACGGCGATGCCACCGAGACTACAGACCACTGGCGCTCCGACGGTGCATCCATTGCTTACCGCGAGAACCTGGACTCCCGAAGGCGGTTCAATGGTGACGACGGTGTTATTGGCGTCGAAGCCGCTCCAGCCGATTGGCTGCTCATTCAACACATCAAGCGTCAGCGAGAAATCGGTGTTGGGCTGCAACGCGGCATCGTCTGCGCGCGTGACGCTGACTTGTGTCACGTCGACAAGCGTCAGATTGCTGCTGCCCTGCAAGTCGGCGCAGATCACGTCGCCGCTATCGGTCATGCACACCGAGAAGCCGATGGTTGGATCGACGAAGGTGTACGCCCCCAACAGGACACCCGTGCCGGGCAGCCCGTTGCGTTGGGGATCCATGGGTTGGCCGTTCTCGTCGAAGATGCCGATGTTCTGCCAGCCGTTAGCTGCCGTCGCCGCCACGCCATCACCCCAGTCGACGCTGTGCGCCGTCAGCTCAGCGTTCGGATCGCGGTCAGGGTCATCGAAATCGAACTGATAGGCCTGCTCGAAGCCGCGTGGAATCTGCAGGTCGTCCGGCACAGTGATGACGACATCATCAGGCACCGGCAAGACCGTCAGCAACACATCTGCCGGCGCTTCGGCCGTGTCAGTGCCATCGGAAACCTGGAAGACCAGTGCGTCTTCGCCGTTGAAGTGCGTGTTCGGCGTGTAGCGATATTGCGCGTTGTTCGCATTGGTCGCCAGGAGCTCGAAGCTGCCGTGCTGCGGTGTCTCAATCAGGCTTACCGTGTGGGTATCGAAGCCGCCGAAGCCCACAAAACCGTCGGGGTCGCTCGCACTCAGACGGACATACAAGGCCTCGTCTTCGGCCACCACGCAGGGCGTCTCAATGCTGAAGCCCATATCGCTAAAGCAATTGGCGCGCAGGTCCTGCGGCGGCCGCTGATTGGGCTGCACCGAAATGGACACAACCGCCGGGTCGCTGGCATCGATGCCATCATCCACCCGATAGGTGAACTGGTCCGCGCCGCGGTAGTTGATACCCGGAACGTATTCGACGCGCGCACTATCCGCCGTGACTTCCGTGAACGGCAGCGTCTTGAAGATGTGGAGGAAGAAATCACCCACAGCCGCGCGCGATTCCAGGACATGGAAGCTGTCGCTGTTGACGGAGACGTGCTTCGGCGGGCCCATGTTGCCGAGAACAAAGCTGCTGTCGTTGGTAATGCCGCCGCCCACCGATTGCGCCTCGCCAGCGAAGACACCGTCCGCGCCAAAGCGTTGAACGCGAAAGTTGTTGACGTCAACGACGTACAGCGTGTCGTTGGGGTCCATGTTGATGTGCGAGATGACATTGAACTGACCCGGACCACTGCCGGCGCCACCATCAACGCAAGTGTCATCGGTGCAGGTGAAGCCGTTGGAGTGGCCGTCCGCCACGATGCAGTTGTTGAATTCGACACCCGTCGCCGGGTCGATTTGGTTGGCGGTGCAGGCCCCTAGCCAGCCAACGTAGTCGCCAAGTTCGATGCTGCCATCGAGTGCGACCTTCGACGGCGTGAACTTGTGGATCTTGTGCTCGCAGCTGTCTGCGATAAACAAGTTGCCCTCGCTGTCGGTGGTCATGGTGAAGCCCAGACCGTCCTGCGCACCGCCGCCGACAACCCCCGGCAGCGTGTCGCACTGGCTGTTTTCAGTCAGGCCATTGAATTCGGTTGCCTGCCGCAAGTCGGCGAGTGCCGGGCGGCTGAGCACACCATCCAGTGAGAACGCGAGAATCGTCTCCTTGTCACTGACATAGATGATGCGATTCTCGGGATTCGCGTGGGCACTGGTCAGCCTGCCCACGTCGACGAGGCCGAACGGGTTCGACGACCCGGTCACCAGGAGGTTTTGTCCCGTGGGCGTCGTTTGATTCGGCGCGATATACCACCGCTCGAAATCCCGGTCGACCGTCTTGATTCGAAAATTCGACGACGTGCCTGAACTGAATTTCGTGTAGAACCAAAGGTTGCCGTTTCTGTCGACATCGAAGATGCGGTAGTCGGCCTGCGTGTAGTCGCTACCGGCCTCGTTGATCAGTTGGGTGCCCTCCCAACTCGCAACCCGCGATTCCTGACCTGCCGTGGAGGTAGACGTCGCGGCACCAACACAGATGAAGGGATTGTCAGCTACGAAGTAGCGATCGTCGTCATTAATATGAATGTAGTCGGGCTGATTGATGTAGTCCCGCGGCGGCTGCACGTTCCCAGTGCTGCAATAGCAACGCTGGATGTAGTCGATGTGATCCTGAACATCGATCAGTCCGAGCTGGGACTCCAGAAACGGTCCACTCTGATAATCGTCTCCAGCCGGACAGGCCAGCGTGTCGGCATCCATGTTCCGCGGTGTCTCAACCGGCTTGGCACGGAAGTCCTCGATGAAATAGGGATACAGCGGCGCCACGAACTCGCCGTTCTCCGGCTGATCGATAATGCTGAATGTCAACGGATCGACTCGGTCCCCGGGTAAGTCGGGAACTTCGAGTGCGATGGCATCCGTGTCGAGTCCCGTCAGCTCAATAAACACGGACTCGCCACTTTGCGTGGTCACTGTGGCCGGGAGGGGCCGCGACGGATCGGGTGCGACCGGCGCCGTGTTCGTGCCCGGCCATTTCAGAGTCACGATTTGCGTGTACTGGTCGGGATTCTCGGCGGGCGCCAGGGTGACGTTGCCGCTATCGTCCTCTGCCTCCCAGTTGATGTAGTAGCGCACACCGCCATTGACCGGAGGTGCCGCCAGCACAGCCGGCGCATCATCGCGAACTTCGGGCACCGGATCGGCAAGATCGATGACGCTGAATTTCCCGAGCTCTGTGCGATCCCCATTGAGCACGATGTCTTCCTGGGTGTAGCGCGCGAAGCTGTCGGGTATAAGCAACAAAGGTGGCTGGGTGTCCTCGACGCTGACACTCTGGATGAGGCTGGTCGTCAGCGACGTGCCCGCAAACGTCTGATTCGACGCGACATTGAACTCGGGTTGGGCCGAGTTGTAGTTACCATCGTCGAAAATCTGCCATTCGATATCGACAGTGGTGCCGATCTCGATCAGCGAAGGTGGATTGATCGGGCGCAAGGTTAGGCGCTTTCCGCACGCGTCTGAGTAAACAAATCGCTCGGCAAGCACGTCGCGAATCCGGTTGAAGCGCGCACCCCCAAAGTCGCTCGCTTCAACACTGATCGTCTGCTGCTCGATAGTGGCGCCCGAATCGGGATCCGAAAACAACGGTGGGTGGACGTCCCAAACCCGAAAGGTCTGTACCCGAGAGTGGCGGGCCGAGGCCTCCTCGTCACCAAGGAAGCCCGGTACTTCATTGGTGGCCAACTCGATGCCCGTCAATCCTGCGCGTACGCCGAGGTTGTACGCGGCGCGCTTCAGGAGATTCGAGTCACGGCGCGCCCGATCCGCTGCGCGGTCACTGAACTTGCCACTTGCAGTCTTGGTGAAGATCGAGCCGTTCTTCGCTTCTGACATGACGCCGATGCTGGCCTGGAACAGCGGAAAGTGAATGTCCCAGAACGGCGACAGCTGGGTCTCCGCGACCCAGTTCATTCCGTAGTCCGATTCAGGCAGCGAGTGCGCGCCTGCCGTGAAGCCCTCGAGACTCAGTTGGACGCCCGAGTTCTTGTGTTCGACGTAAGGCGTCCCCAACGGCCCCCAATCGGTCGCCAGACGCCGGATTGCGCCAAAGCCCAGGATATCTTCATAGGTGGAAGACGCTTGGGGCAGAAACAGCGTGTAGTCACAGGCGAACCCGCCACCGGGCAGGGCGTCGGGATACACGGACTTGTTTTCGGGGATTACCAGAATCGGGGGTGTCGACTTCAGTTCCAGATTCGTGGAGAACTCGGTGAGCTCGACCGCAGTCCCGAACGGTCCGCTGCTCACAAGCCCCACTGCAACCGCAGAGTTGTGTATCTCGAGCAGATCGCGCTGCTCGTCGCGAAGTGAATCGTTGTCAAACTCTTGCGAGTAAGCGGCAGTTGCAGTCAGAAGCAGTGCACCCGCGCACAGAAAAACCACTCTCCGACTTGTCGACATGCCGAACGGCGCTGTCACGGCGCTCAGCAATGCGGTGGCGATTCGGACGATTATTGTATCCCTGCGCTTATTCGGTCTCATTTCGATTCTCGGACTAATTCTTTAGGTCTCACCCCTATAAGGCGGAGGGTCTGCAGAAATCGTCCGGAAAAAGTTGCCTCGGCCTCGAGGCTTGACTCCGAACTCCGAGGCTGCGCATTTTAAAAAAGAGACATCGCAACGATCAGCAGGTCGACCATGACGAACAATGACGACCCAAGAGGCAGTTGGAACGCATCGAAAGACTTGCTTCGGCGAGCGTTAGCGCTCCCGCCGGAAGAACGCGACGCATTTCTGAGCGACGCGTGCGCCGACGATGCGGCATTGCTCACGAACCTTCGCCGCTTGGTAGCGAGTGCAGAACAAACTGATGCCGGCCTGCGCGCACTGGTTGCGGAGGCCGCAATGGGGGTCAGCCAGGATATTGCCGTTGATCACTCCGGGCGCCAGATCGGGCCGTACGCGGTGATCCGCCGTATTGGCGAAGGTGGCATGGGCGATGTGTATCTCGCCGAACGAGCCGATGATCAATACCGACAGCAAGTGGCTATCAAAATACTGAAGCCTGGTCGCGACGAGCAGGTGTTGATTCAACGCTTTCGCTCAGAACGTCAAATCCTCGCCGATCTGGATCACCCAAACATCGGAAGACTCATCGACGGCGGAGAAATGGAGAACGGCCGGCCGTATCTTGTGATGGAGTATGTCGATGGTATTCCCATCACGGAATACTGTGACCAAAACGGCTTGGATACGAAACAGCGTTTGCGGATTTTCTTGCAATGTTGTGCGGCGGTGTCACACGCACACAAGCGGTTGGTTATCCATCGCGACTTGAAGCCGTCCAACATCCTTGTGGACGCCGCAGGCGCACCGAAGCTGCTGGATTTCGGTATCGCGAAACTACTCGATCCGAATCAGCTACAACATACGATGGCGGTTACGCGAGACGCCTCTCGGCCAATGACACCAGGCCACGCAAGCCCTGAACAAATTCGCGGTGAAACGCCAACGACAGCCACCGATATCTACTCGCTGGGTGTGCTGCTGTACCAGTTGTTGAGCGGGCGTTTCCCGTACCAACTGACGAGCCATGCGCCATCCGAGCTGGAGCAGGCGATTCTCACAACGCAGCCGACCAAACCGAGCGCTCGTCTCGCTCAATCAGACGATGCCGATGCGCCTTCGGTCGACGATGTCGGTCGTAGCCGTGGTACATCGGTGGGACGATTGCGAAAAGAGTTGGCCGGCGATCTAGACAACATTGTCATGGTCGCGATGCGCAAAGAGGCCGAGCGCCGATACAGCACCGTTGGTGATCTGGCTGCAGATATCCGCAACTATCTCGAATATCGACCCGTTGCCGCGCGTGCCGATTCTGTGAGCTATCGATTGAGCCGCTTCATCAGACGAAACCGCGTTGGCGTCGGCGTCACTGCTGTCGTCATTGCCGGAATTACCCTACAAACAGCGTTCTACACGCGGCAGATACAAGCGGAGCGTGACACGGCACTGACAGAACGACAGACAGCGGAATCCGTAAGCGCGTTTCTCGTCGACTTGTTTAACGTCGCTAACCCGATTCGGGGTGACGACTCCACGATGACGGCGAGAGACATACTGGACAACGGCGTCGAAAAAATACAAGGCGATCTCGACGGCGATCCGGTCGTCAAAGCCCGCTTGTTGCGCACGATGGGCAGTGCATATATGCATCTTGCTTCCGATGACAAGGCGGAAGCGGTCATCCGTGACGCCATAGCAATCTACGAGATACACGCTGAGCCTACCGACGAAGAACTTCTGGAATCGCTTGAAATACTGTCAAGCATCCTCCGTACTCAGGAACAGTGGAACGAAGCGCGTCGCGTCGCACAGCGAGCATTGAGTATTCGTGAGACGCTTGTGGGTAAGGACGATCCGTCGTTGCACTCGTCACTGGCAATCCTCGGCAATATCCACCACTACCTGGACGAGTTCGACGAAGCGTTGGCCCTCTACGAACGTATTATCGAAATCGAAGACAAGGCCTTCAGTAAAGACGACCCAGCCAAAGCCAAGGCAATAAATCATTCCGCGCTGACGTATGAACGGATGGGGCGCTATGCAGAGGCCGAAGCCGCCTATCGGGAATCACTGCGGTTGCGAGAAAAAGGGTATGGCAAAGAACACGCCCGAACCGCGTTCGGACAATCGAATCTCGGTATTTTTCTCAGCAACCAAGGCCGTCATGATGAAGCGGAACCCTACTTGCTAACGGCGCTGGAGGTACGCCGCAAGATTTACGGGGACGATAACATCAACGTTGCCTACCCCCTGACGGCGCTTTCCAACATTGAAGTTCAGCGCGGCAACCTCACACGTGCTGCAGAGTATCAAGAGCAAGTGAAGTCCATTTGGTTTGCGACTAATCCCAGCCACGGCACCTACGCTCACGCAGTGCGCAGCCTGGGCCGCCTGTTTGGCCAAATGGATCGTTTTGAAGAGGCCTTGGCGGAGACCACGCTCGCCTTGGATCTTTACCGGGAAATCTACGGCGAGAAAAACTCCCGTGTAGCCGAGTCCTTGCACACCATTGCCGAAGTTCACTATTGGCAGGGGACTTTTGAGGAAGCACAGAAGTTTGAAGCACTGGCATTAGCCATGCGCAGAGAAGTTCTGAAGCCGGGTCATCTTGAGCTACGTAATTCACTCGAACTCAGCGCCAAAATCCACCTTGAGTTGGGCGACCTGGAAACGGCCAAACGCTTCATGGATGAGGTGTTGGCAATGAGTGCCACTCATGACATCAATATACGGATGGACTACCTCAACGCACTCGCGGAAGAAATTAGTCTTGCGCTAGCCGAACCTTGATCCAGGCTTTTGCCATTTGCAGTTCCTCAGCGAACTTGCTGCGTGACATGCCCATCGTCATGGCCGCCTCTTCGTACTTGAGCCCGCCGAAGTAAATGAGCTCGATGATCTTGACCATCTCCGGGTCTTGCGTCGCAAGCTCATCGAGCGCGTCGTTGAGATCAAGGATGGATAGAGGCGCCGCCTCGGCGGCAATCAGATTCTCTTCGAACGTGAGATTTCGTTGGCCGCCACCGCGTTTGGCGCTGTGCTTAGTACGCGCGTGATCGACCAGCACGCGACGCATGAGCGTCGAAGCGAGCGCAATAAAATGCGCCTGGTTCTCAAACGCGACTTCGACGTTGTTCAGTCGAAGAAACGCCTCATTGACGAGCGCCGTAGCCTGCAGCGTGTGGTGACTTTTCTCTCCGCGCATATGGTGGTTGGCGAGGTTTTTCAGCTTGTCATAAACGAGCGGCATGAGCTCCGTTAGGGCGTCGTCGGATCCTTTTTGCCACTCATCGAGGAGGCGGGTGATGTCGTTCGGTGTGGTCATTGCTTGACCATCATAAGACAGGGCGTGGTTTTGAACCACGACACTGCCTAGCGCCCGCGGCCTGCGAGACCTGGGCCCGTAGTCAAATCAGTTCTAACGACTTGCCCGCTCTGTTACGCTCGACACCGCGTGGCTGGTGACGACATTACAATTCTTCTTCGGCAGTGGGCTGACGGCGATACTGACAGCCTCGACCGATTGACCGCACGCGTCTACGACGAGCTCCGTGGTATCGCGCTGCAGATCTTTCGCGGCGAGCGCGCCGACCACACCTTGCAGGCCACGGCACTCGTCAATGAGGCCTACGCGCGACTCATCGGGTCCGACATCGACTGGCAGGACCGCGGCCACTTTTTCTCACTGGCCGCGCGGCTCATGCGCCGCATACTCGTTGATCACGCTAACGCACATAGCGCCGCGAAGCGCGGCAGTGGCGTCAAACCGCTGCCGCTCGACGACGTCATCGTCGTGTCTCCCGAGCTCGGCGAAGAAGTGCTCGACCTGCACGAAGCCCTCAACGAGCTCGCCGAACACGACGAACGCAAGGCGCACATCCTTGAGCTCAACTATTTTGGCGGCCTAACCTACGCCGACATGGCAAAGGCGCTCAACCTGTCGAGCAGCACGCTGGACCGTGAGATTCGGTTTGCCAAAGCCTGGCTCAAGACCCGGCTGAGCCCGTAGACAGCGCCCGGTACTTGGTGGCCTGTTCTTCGTCGCCAACCTTTTCGTAAAGCTCAGCGAGATGACGGGCCGCTTGCTTCGTACGCGAAGCATCGGGGCCGCGGCCCTCGAGGAACCGGCCGTAGGCCTCGAGCAACAGCGCCTCGCCCTCCTCGGTGTTGCCGAGCTCGAACGCGACCTTGCCGAGATTGGTCTTTGTCTCCGTAACCAAACGATGGTCTTCGCCGAATGACTGGCGCCGCACCACGAGTGCGCTGCGCAAGATCGGCTCGGCCTCCTCAAAGCGTCCCATGCGGATGTAGACCGCAGCGATACCCGTCAGCGGAAACGTGCGATTCGGATGGTCGGCGGGCAGTTCCACCAGGTCCTGCATCTCCACCGAGAGCTCGTAGTTGCGCAAGGCGCCATCGAGGTCACCGGCGTCGCGCAGCATGAGCGCGTAGTTGTTGTAGGCCGCACCGAGACTCGGGTGCGGGCCACCGTAGATGCGCTCGATGATATCGATCGTCTTGGCATTTGCGGCGATCGCCCCTTCGACGTCGTTCATGCGCAGCAGAAGCTGGCTGTAGCTATTCCAGGTGTTGGCGACCTCGTGGTGTTCCTCGCCGAGCATGGCCGTGCGCGAGGCAATAAGGTCGAGATAGATCACCTTGGATTCTTCAAAGCGGTTCGTGTCGCGCAGCAAACCCGCGAGTTGCCGCTTCGTATCGGCCTTTTCGGGATGCCTGCCCTCGAACAGCCGCTCCTGCATGGCCAACGCGTTGCGCAGGATCGGCTCGGCATCGCCAGCCCGATCCGTAACTCTGTACAGCCCGGCGAGTTCCTGCATCTGCTTGGCGACCATCGGGTGATCGCCCGAGTACAGCTTGCGGGAGAGCGCCAGCGCCTGTTGGTAGAGTGCCTCGGCTTCGTCAAAATTCGCCAGGGTCTCCTCGAGGAAGGCGCGGACACTGAGCACCTCAAGCACCTCGTGCGAATCGCCACCGAGCGCCGCACGCCGCGTGGCCATGGCCTCACGGTAGAGCACATCGGCGCCATCGTTGTCGCCCGCATTCTGGAGTACGCGGCCCAGCCAAAGGCGCGTCGTCGCGACCTCCAAAGCACTGTCGCCAAGCACCTCGAGTTGCCCCGCGAGTGCCTCCTCGAGAATCGCGCGCGCCTTTTGGTGTGCACCCAGGCTGCTGTAGACCTGGCCCAGCACACGTTGCATGGTGAAACGCACCTCGGGCTGCTCGGCGAGGTCGAAGGCGATGCGCTGGCTACCCGCATCGAGGAGCTCGCGCGCCGTGATCTCTTCGCCGCGCGAGTCGGACGGGTCGGAGACCTCAAACAGTCCTGTCACGAAACTCACGACCTCGTTCGCCTTTTGCTGTTCCGCGAGCGCGACATCGCGCTCTTCGGCCAGGCGCTGCGTATAGAACGCGACGAGCCCCGCGAAGGCGAGCGTGACCACCGCCGTCGCCGCGACGCCCGCGCGGTTACGGCGCACGAACTTGCCGATGCGGTAGGCCAGGGAGTCTGGCTGCGCGACGACAGGCTGGCCACGAAGGTAGCGCCCGATGTCGGCCGCCACCTGGTCGGCCGACGGGTAGCGATGCTGCGGTTCGCGTTGCAGCGCCATCAAGCAGATCGTGTCGAGGTCGCCGCGCAGCGACCGTTGCAGGCGGTCCGTGCGTAAGCCGCGATTGCCGCTGATCGTCTCCGCGAGTGTGCCGTCGGTTCGGGACACGGTGATCGCCGCGCTGGGCTTGGGCGGCGTACCCGAGACCACGAGGTCCCGAAACTCATCGGCCGAGCGCTTGATCTCGTAGGGCCGGCGGCCCGCCAGCAGTTCGTAGAGAATCACACCCAGCGCGTAGACGTCGGTGGCCGTGGTGACATCCTCGTTGAGCAACTGCTCAGGCGCGGCATAGGCGGGCGTGTGCACGTTAAGACCGGTTTTGGTGAGACCCGGGTCGTCGGTCTCTTCGAGCGACTTCGCGATACCGAAGTCGAGCAGCTTCAGCTCGCCCTCATCGGTCACCATGATGTTCGACGGCTTGAGGTCGCGGTGCACGATCAGATTTCTGTGCGCCGCGTGGACGGCGTCGCACACGCGCTGGAACAACTTCAGGCGCCGCTCGATGCCGAGCTTGTTCGTATCGCAGTAGGTGGTGATCGGCAGGCCGTCGACGTGCTCCATGACAAAGTACGGCCGGCCGTCGGCCGTGACGCCGCCGTCGTAGACGCGCGCGATGTTCGGGTGTTCGAGCTTGGCCAGGATCTGGCGCTCCTGACGGAAGCGCTGCACCACATGGTCGGTATCCATGCCGCGCTTGATGATCTTGAGCGCAGCACGCTGCTCCAGATTGCCGTCCGTGCGTTCTGCTAGGAATACGACGCCCATGCCGCCCGAGCCGATGCGCTCGAGCAGGCGCCAGCGGTCGATCTCGGTGCCGATCAGGTCGTTGTCAGAGGCCTGAGCACGGGCGAGTAAGTCAGAGCCGGATGTGGCCTGCGCGTCGGCGGCAAGCATCGCGCGCAGCTGCGCCGCGAGCTCAGGCGAATCACCGGCATTGTCGGCGATGAACGCCTCTTGCGCGTCTTTTGGCAGTGCGACAGCGCGCTCGAACAGCGACTCGAGCCGCGCCCAGTCTATCTCGGCCATGAACCCTACCCCGTTGCGTTCTTGTTCATTGTTATAAGCGAGAGTGTACCGAGTTGTTGCCCACGACAGTTGCCCACAAAAATTATGTGGGCAAGTTTTCACGCGATTCCCGCTTTAACCACTAAGCACCTACTGAAAGAGGGAATCGAGTGAACACCAAGACACTGAAGCTGCTGCTTGTCGCAGCGTTCGTCTGCCTGGCCATGCCCACTGCGGTCTCGGCGCAATCCCCGGCCGCATTGCCCATGAAGGGCTCCATCCCGGCGGCACAGGCCAGCGCCATCGACGGCGTTTGGACAATCTCAACGCTGGGCAAGCGCATCCGCATCGAAGGCGGGCGCGCCTACGCGCTAGACCCCTGGACGCACGCGCTGTTCTGGCAGATCCAGCCCGACATGGTCGTGCTCACCAACTTCCGCCGCCTTGAAGCTGGCGCCTGGCTTGCTGACGACTTGCCGCTGACGGGATCCGCACGCATGAAACTGGCGTCGGACGGCAATATCGACGTCTCGGTTAAAGGCGCACTGGTCAAGGTCAAATACCGGCTCATCAAACAGACGGTCGACGACCAGGGCTGGTTCGCACAGGAACTGTCGTCCACAGACTTTTCGAGTAACGCCGCCTTCGCGGGCACGAGCCGCCGCATGCAGGAGCCCGTCGAGACCTGGCAGGTCTACGTGAAACAGGTCTGGTGCACGGGGTCGGGCGTCGGTTTCGTCAAGGACGCCACGGGCAACATCTCTGTCAATGCGAGCCGCGCCGGCGACTCGGGTCGCACCGTGACGACCAAGCGAAAGAAGGTCAACGCAGAGTGCAAGAAGAAGTTTAAGAAGCAGTCCTACCGGTACGGCTCCGACTCGCCGGGCATGCTCGTGCTGACGGGCACACGCGAGCAGATCGCCAACTACACGATCAACTACAGCTTCGAGTGGTGGTACGGCCGCAAGGGCAAGAAATCCCGCACGGATCGCAAGCGCTACAAGCAGCCGGGTGTGCTCAAGGAAGGCCTCGAGGTCAGCGAACGCAAGGACTACACCTGGAAGATCGACGGTGGCGCCGCACCCGACTTCTACCTGCGCGTCCGTTTCCGGAGGACGAAGTAGGCCATGAACCGTATGCGACACATCGTCCTCGTCGTGCTGCTTGGCCTGTCCGCACACGCGAGCGCGCAGATGCCGGCAAAGCTGCCCTACAAGGACGCGGTTCCTGCGGCTGAGGCGCTCGCCATCGACGGCGACTGGAACATCTCGACGATCAACAAGCGCATCCGCATCGAGGGAGGCCGGGCGTATGCCATCGACACCTGGGTGCATGCGCTGCTCTGGCGCGTGCAGCCCGGCATGGTCGTGATCCGCGATCTCAAGGAAACGGCGCCGGGTCGCTACGAAGGCGACGACCTGCCGCTGCTCGGCCGCACAACGATGACCGCGCGTGATGACGGCGCGCTGGACGTCGTGGTCGCGGGTGCGATGGGCCCAGTCCGCTACGTGTTGCAACCCGTGGAGGCCACGAGGCAACCCGACGTGCAGATGCCCGCGCCAGGAGACGCACCCGTCGAACCACAGCCGGAGCGCCGGGTCATCAGCACCGAGGGGCCGGTCGCGACCCGGTTGGGCCCGCGACGTCCGCTCCAGCCCGAACTGCCCACGTTTCGCGCCTACGACGCCTTCACAGGATGCGATGGTGACGACGAGGCAGTCCCTGAAGCCGGCTCGCCGCGCGAGCGCATGGAGAATGCCAACCGGGTCGACAAGATCACACAGCGCCGGTTTGCGAGCTTCTCGCTCGATGACGTGGAACAGGGCACGGAGGAAACGCAAGGCCTGTGCTGGTTCCGTCTCGACGGCGTGTGGCGCGAGCTCGGCAATATCTCGCTGGACCGAAGCAAGGACGCACCCCAGATGTGGGGCAGCGACTCGCCCGAGCTCATCGTGCTGGCCAATGGCAACTACACGACACCCAGGTTTCTCTACATTGGCAGCGTCGGCGACGACGACCGCGAGCTCTGGATCACCGAGGGCTTCTCGGACAAGGGCTTCACCCAGTTCACGAGCGACGACGGGCTGACACTCAAGGAGGTCCTGCAACGCGGCGGGCCCGTGAAGCGTTACAAAGCGAGGGGGCCATCCCAGTTCGGCAGCTCGCTGTCCGTTGATGTCACCCGCTCGGGGCGCGTGCGCCTCAAGCTGGGTCGCGACACCTATGTACGGCCGAGCCCAGGCGTATCCAAGGCGACCATGTCCAACCAGATCGCCGCCAACGACGCGTTTCTGCTCGGCTACAACATGGAGAACCTGTCTGCGAGTCGGCGCGGCTACGACGTCATCAAGCAGGACCCGTTCTACCTGCTCGAGAACCCCAAGTTCGACGTGTTCGCCGAACCCGGCCCGCAGGCGTACTTCATCACCGAAAAACGCACGGTGCCATTGGGATTCACGCTCATCCAGGAAGCGAGCCAGGGCATGGTGTTCAACAAGTCCGTGGTTTCGTCGGGTAAGGAGTTCCAGGCGACGGTGTCCATGGCGTTCGGCAGCAACACCAAGGGCAACGGCTACCCGTTCGGCGTCCCGGTCAAGAGCTCGGCGTCTTACGAGGCAACGATCTCAGGCATGACGAGCTGGGATCGCAACAAGACGGTGGCGCAGGCCATCGGTTACTCGCGTGCCAAGCAGTACGCGCTGGTTGTCGACCACCCCTACGTCACGCTGTCCGATGACTTCATCGACGCCATCGAAGACGCGCGGCGCTACGGCAACTACGCGGCCATCATCGAGCGTTTCGGCACCCACTACCCCTACGCCGTGACCTACGGCGCGGCGGCCAAGGTCACGCAGTCATTCACCGAGGAGTCCTGGAAAAAGGTCGCCGAGGTCAACGCGGGGTTCAAGGTTTCAGGCGGGGCCGAGGTTCTTGGCAATGGCGGCGAGGCGCACTTCAGCCTCAACGCTGGCTTGCGAACGGGCAGCTCCGGTTCCGTGGGTGAAGAGGGCGCGACCTTCGTCGCTGTGGGTGGCAACGGTTCCTGGAACGAGAACGGCTACAGCGCCGGGCAAACGCCCTATCCCATTCTGCTCGACCTGCGCCCACTGCATGAGCTTTTAAGCCCGCTCAATTTCCCGGGCGAACCCGAAATCTACCAGGGCGTACGCGAAGAGCTGCGTCTGCAAACGGAAGCTTACCTGACGCGCTTTGCGGGCCGAATCAGTGACCGCAATCTGCTGCCCTATGTCGAGCCCAAGAAAGACGAGCCCATCGAGACCTGGCACATCTACGCGAAGCACATCTGGTGCACGGGTAAGAACGTCGGCTTTGTCGATGTAGTTGAAGGCACGCTGAGCATGGAAGGCTACGTCGGCAGCAGTCGGGCGCGTTACGCCAACACGCAAGACAAAAAGCTCAGCGTCAAGTGCAAGAAGAAGAAGGAGACGCGCAGCTACCGCTACGGCTCGGGCGACCGCGGCTTGCTCGTGCTCACGGGTACGCGCGCGCAAATCGCCGCCTACACGCTCGACCTCGAGATGGACTGGCGCTACCTGCCCTGGGGCAAGAACACCAACAAGAATCACAAGAAGAAATACAAGAGCCCGAGCGCGCTCAAGAACGGGCTTGCCAAAGGCAAGGCCCAGGACCAGACCTGGAAGATCGGCGAGAAGAACAAGCCGGATTTCGTCGTCACATTACGTATGCGACGCGTCAAGTGACCGTACAAGGAGACAACAAATGACTTACCAACATCTCACCCTGGCGACGGCCACCGCCATTGCGTGGCTGCCGCTTGCCGGCAACGCGCAGGACTACACGCCGGACATCGCCGAGTTCGCGCTCGACACCGGCCTGTCGTTCGCGGGCCACCCGGCGTTCAACATGGGCGAAGGCGGCACCATTGAATTCTGGGTAGCGCCCGACTGGGCAGACGATCCGGGCTACGACCCCGTGGTTCTGTCGAGCGACGGCGAGCAAAGCTTGAGCTACGTGTTCTCGATGCTCGGCGACAAGAGCGGCTTCGTCGTGCAGACCAGCGACGAGATCGGCGAGGTTGATTTCGATTTCGGCGATGGCGCGCTGCACCACGTCGCCGTCATCTGCCTCGACGAGGCCATCGTCGTCATGGTGGACGGACAGCCGCTCGACGAATTGCCATTCACCTTGCCGAACGAACCGCCCGTCCAGTTTTACGTAGGCAGCATCAACGGCGAGGCGCTTCCGTTTGTCGGCGCCATCGGCGGGCTGCGGTTCTGGGACGTCGCACTCGAACCCGAGGAGCTCGTCACCTGGGCGATGCTCGACCCGCTCGATCCCGAATTCCTGCATCCGGACGTCACGGCGCTCGGCGCCTACAGCGACCTGACGCAAAAGACGATTGAGGTCTCGGATTTTCTTTGGGGCGACGAAGATGACGCCGCCCCCATCACGCTCGTGGAGGCGACACAATGAACCGTTTGATTTTGACCAGCCTGGTTTCCGGCCTGTTGGCGCTAATGTGGGCCGATGTGGCCACTGCGGCGGGACCCAAACCCGCGAGTGCCAAGCAGTCGGCGTCGCAGCAGCGCCCCGATTCAAGCCGCCGCATCTTTCGCCAGAAGTACGAAAAGAAGAAGCAGAGCAAGACGCACCAGAAGGTGGAAGTTGCGAAGTACCAGATGACCCAGGCACACACGGACGTCAAGGCGGTCGAGTTCCAGCTCACGAACGCCAAGGGGCTCGAGGCGAAAGCGAAGCGGGATTTCGAGCGGGCAAGCCAATCGAACAAGAGCCGCATGCGGCGCGAGTACGACCGGTATCGCGCGAACCGTGCGAACTGGCAGAGCCAGCTCGACAGTGCGAAGGCGGCTTACAAGACCGCGCGCGCGGCGTACAAGCAGGCCAACCGTGAATTGCAGGGCGAGCGCAGTACGCGTTGGAGTCGGTTCGTTACTCGGATCAAGAGTGCATTCAAACGGAAGCCGAAGCCTGTCGGCCGACGGGTCAGCTTTGCATTTTTCCACATGGGGCCCACGGGGTCCGGGAACCCGAGGCCTAACGTTGAGCCGACGGGCACTATTCAAGCCAACAAGCGGGTTTCGGTGGTGTTGGAGCGGCAGCCTATGCCTTTGAATTAGGGGACTGGTTGGAATCGGCGTCTGGATGAGGATCACCAGGCGGCTTTTGGCCTACTAGTTCTCAGGCAGCGCTTTCGCCTGTAGTAGGAGCGACTGGCAAAACAGTCCGGGCTCAGTCTTCGCACTATTCAGCGTGTCGAGGCCGGCCACCGGATCAGCTATGCCTCGCTGAGAGCGCTTGCCGATGTGTTTGAGGTGGACGTCGACAAACTAGAACGGGAACTCTATGCAATGGATTAAACGAACGATCCACACCATCGCCATAGCTTTAAGGTGCCGCGCATGCTCAATAGCGCCCCGATCAATGGTCAGTCATCGTGGATATTGTTCAGGTCAAAGAAAGTGACTTGATCAAAATCCGTCGGATCACCGCTGTTATTCTGGGAGTAGGCGCCCGCCTTGAAGTACATCCACTCAAACGGTACGTCATACCCACTGTTCTGTTCCCGCATATCGACGTAGTTGTGTCCGATGATGGGCCCCTCCAGGTCACCGCGCCGAAGGACGACATCGATACGCGCGTCTCGCTGGATGATCTCGTAGGAAAATATGTCTCCCAGGGCAATGCCATTGACGGGGTTGGCATCATCGCTCGGGGCACGATCAAGCCTATCGTTGGTTGGGCCGAGAACCGGAAAATAGATGTCATCACCGCCGCGAATTTCATGCGCCATGTAGACGAATCCGCGCTCATTCTCGGGGTATTTCCTATAGTACAAGCGGATCGGCTCATCATCCTCCGCGTGTATTTGCCCGATGATGACACGGCCGACCTGGTTGCGATTGCCGGTCTCGGTAACATGTTCGACGGCGAGTGTCGCGCTGAGCACACCATTGCGCCCGCCTGTGGCGATACCGGGATCCGGCTGATAACCCAGGAGCCAATTGTTACGGTTGACGCCCCGCGTTGAGATTCCCGTGTTTCCGCGCCGGAGCATCTCCCGAAACTCAGACCGTGTGTAGTTTGTGTTTGCCGAAGTACGGGCGCCTTCGATTGTCGAGCGGAAGGTCATACCACCGTCGGGTCCGGTAAAGAAAAACTCGTCGGAAAAGCCCGAATCCAGTGCGCCTTCGCTGGCAGTATCGGAACGCCCATCGCCGTCAAGATCAGCAGGGGTGTCCAGCTTCCAACTTAGGAGATCGAAATTCGATCCAGGAGCATTGTTCGGATTCAGTCCAAAGTCGGCCGCGGTGACGTTGGCGGGCTCTAAAACGGCGGCAGGCGTGTCGAGCGTGCAGCCGAACGCCGTGCCCTCGATGATCGCGTTATCGACGGACGCCGAGTTTCCTAGATTCTCGATCCGCAAGTAGCGCGCTGGAGTGTCTGGGACGTCGTAGCGCTCGAACTGTTGTGTTGTGCCGGACGACTGTTGATCCGCAAGCAAGGATTCGAAATTGGCGCCATCCTCCGATGACAGAATGTTAAACGCCGCTATACGCTGGTCGCCCTCGAACCAAGCGATACCCACCTCCCGGACCAGGTGCCGGGCGCCCAGGTCCAGGGTCAATGAGGCAGCATTCCCCAGCGACTCCCATCGGGATGCCGGCGCCAGATTGTCATCGATAGCCTGATCGGGGCTTTTGCCGGCCACACTGCTACCGTCGTCAGTAGCGGCAATGACGTTGATCAGGTGCGTTCCCGTACAGGAGGTTGCCACCGGTGGTGTCGTCGGTGGCGCGGCCGTCGGCGGCGCCACGGCGCTTGAAGAACCACCGCCACCGCATCCGCCCACGGCGATCACGCTCGACAATAAGACAAAAAAGAAGGCGCGCTGCATGTTCTGGACAACCCAATACGCGCTAACGCCTCGGTTTCACGGCACCACTGAGCTGAATCCTTTGGAACGCTACAGCCGTGAAGTCACCATTTGCCTGGTCAACGGACCAGTCCCCTGTGCCTCGGCAACCTGCGTACCAGAAGCCATCCTTGTCGACGGTGCTGCACTGATTGTAGGCACCTGCCTTGAAGTACAGCGCATCACCTGAGTAGCCCTGCGGATGGTCTTTCTCATCAACACGTCCGTTTGCATCAACATTGTTCGACAGGTCAATCTCGTAGGTGACCGTACGCGCTGGGTCTGCTGTCCTGAACGTCAGATACATAACGTTGCGGTACACGTTGATGTTGTAGTTGAACCACTGCCCTAGCGCGATACCGTCCGAGCCCGGGTCATCCGGGTTCTCCCAGGTATGTCCCCAGACGGGGTAGGCAATATCCGTCCGGTCCGGGTTGTCTCTCTCAAGGTTCCGCTCGTAGGTCCAGAATACGGAGCCCGTGTCGTGACCGGGCCACTTCTTGTAGTAAATCTTTATTGGTTCGTTGCCCCAACCGAACCCTTTTCCGCGATTGATGACATCCTGATCCTTGTCGGCATGAATCTGGCCGACGACCACGGAGTAGGCTGGCTTCTTGCCCTCATGCCTGGCGTTTCTTGCAACGTGCAGCACCTTGAGTGTCGCTTCCAGCTGACCGCCAACGTCTGCGAAGTTCCGGTAGTTGCTGTGTGCCCGTAGTGAAAAATTATTCTTTGGGTCATGCGTTCCGATACGCGTGTTCTTGCCACGGAGCATTTGTCGCAGTTCACTACGTGTGTTTGTGGAGCCCGACGTCGTTTGCGCCTTGTTCGGTGCAACGAAGACCAGATTTTGGTCCGAATCCAAGTAAAAGAACTCGGTGTGTTCGAAATCCTGCAGTGACCTGACGCCCACCTCGTCTACCTTGCCGTCTGCGTTTGCGTCCAACGGGAGCGTCAACTTCCAAAACTTCAGGTTGAATACGTCCGAGGGATAGTCCGCGGCAGCCACAGGGGTGAACAAAAAAACGACGCATAGAGTGGCGCACAGTCTTCTCATGTATCTGAGCCCTCTCGTCTCACTGCGATGGTCTAGAACTTAGCGGTTACGCCAAGAAACAGACGGGGTCCGTAGCTGAGTGCCTGAAATGTATTCCCTTCGATCGCGCGATCGTCCAGTCGTTCCTCGTTCAGGATGTTTTTCGCCTCAAGGCTCACGCGGAAGTTGTCGGTCAACCTGTAGCGCACTCGCAGGTCCAGTCGTTCGCTCGCCTGCGTGTAGCGAATCCTCCCGAACGCGTCGCGCGTGAACTGCTGGAAATAACCTGAACGTCGATTGTGGATCATCTGGACATACCAGCGATCACTACTCCAATAGAGCTGCGCCGAGCTCACCTTTCGCGACAACCCGAACAGGTTTGCAGGCGGGATGATTCCGATCAGCTGTGTCGGAATGACCTGACCCGTTTGCTGATCGATTGCGTCGACGCCGTCACCGCCGTTTTGGTCTTCGAATTCGAAATTGGAATCCACGTAGTTGTAGCTGAGCTTGCCGCCGAAGCCACTCAGAAACCCGGGCAGGTAGTCGAAGTCGTGGATCAGCGTCGCTTCGAAACCCGTGATCCTGCTGGTATCGTCGTTGACCTGGGTGGTCTCGACAGTACCCTGCACCAGGTTGCCGTCGAGATTAAATGTCTCTAGTTGCGCTACTGTCTCAAAGCCGCCATTGAAGTCTTTCCAGTAGACAGATCCGGCGATCATTGTGCTTTCGTTCGGATACCACTCAACACCCAGGTCAACGTTGGTCGATAGCAAGGGCTCAAGCTGCGGATTACCGGTCGCGCCGATGCCGTTGACGGCTTCAGAAAGCGTGGTGTATGCGTTTCCAAGATCGTTATCCTGAATGGCGCGGCCATTGCCGTAGGAGGCAGGATCCGGTCGTGACAGACCGCGATAGATGCCACCACGTACGATCCAGTCGTCAGCCACATCGGCGACCACGGTAAGGCTGGGCAAAATCTCTTGGTAGCTGTTTTTCTGAGTCTCTGTCTCGAAGCCCAGGACACTGGCATCGCCTTCGGTCACGATGAAACCAACGCCATCGATCTCCTCCACCGTGATTGGCCCGCGGTACCCGACAGAGGTGATCTCCGTGTCCACGAAACGGGCGCCAAGGTTTCCTCGAATCGGTATCCCGCCCCACTGGATATTGAAATCCGCCTGCACGTAAAACGCCAGCGTGTCTTCCGTAACGTCTTCCGTGCCGGAGTTGATACCATTCTGAAGCTGAACGCCGGACAGGCCGCCGTAATTCGCCAGCCACGCGTTAGCTGCACACCCGAAGTTAAACGTCGCGAATTCGTTGACGGACGTGCCACTGCCGCTATTCGTGATGAGGTTGCCATTTCTGACATCGGACAGGAATCCAGACTCAGGGAAGCTTGCATTGGCGCAGGCCAGCACGTTCGACAAGATTGAATCTGTAACGGCATTGTCCGCGCCCCCGTTCGGGGTCACCAGGTCTTCATCCTCAAACAGACTTTGCCCTGGAGCGTTTCGCAACCCGCCCAGTTCCACGTACTCCAGGCTCGACAATCGCATGCCCGCCTTGACGTTCTGGAACGGGCCGCCGTCGGGCAACCAAGTCAGATCAGCTCGGAACGCATTCAGTGTGTTCTCGCGAATAATCTGGCGGGCACGAAGCCGCGCGCGATCCCTGGCGTTGAAATAGCTGGGATCCGTAATTTCAAAGCCGTTGCCGCCGTCGTCAAGAATCGTGGCAATCGCGACGCCGGCGTCCCCCTGGTTGGTGTCCAGACGCACCGTAAAGTCATCCCGATTGCCGCCGACGAGGTTGTCGTGTGTCGCACCGAGGCGGAGCTCATAGTCAGTCTCGGTTCTCGTGGTGTCAGACCAGGCGTAGTCAAGGTTCAACATGAGGCTGTCGGAAAAGGCGTAGTCCAGATTGATACCCAAGCCGCCATATTCCTCCAGTCGCTGCCAGTCGGTCGTAAACGAGTGAATCACCGTTTCAGAAACAGACGACCTGACGACCCCGGTCGCAGGGTTGGAAGTCAGTGCAGAGATGTCTTCCTGTGTACTGCCCCACTGTAAGTCTCTGCGGAGCTCCCGCTGATCCCGCTCCGAGTATTGAAAGTCGAGCAGGATATCCACGCGGTCAATGGGCTGAAACTGAATGGCACCGAACAGGGCCTCGCGCTCATCGCTGGTCGTGTTCTGACGGTAGCGATGGTCGCGAGGAATGTAGGCAAAGGGAATGTCCTCGACCGAGTCGTAGTTCGGGTTTGCATCTATAAGCGCCTGAATACTCCTGTTGTTCACAGCAGCAGAACCGTCATCACAACGCCCTGTCGTGTCGGTCGGCAGCGCATTGGACGCGAACGAGGTCAGTTCACACGCCTCGAGACGACCCTGTCCCGAGGTTGTCGTGTATTCCTGTTCTGGGTTCGACTCATCCCGGATCTGGGCACCAATGGACAGGCCAAGACGTGCGCCGCTTTCAAGATCAAAGCTATCGATGTAGGCCAGCGTGGCGCGAGATCCGAAGTCCTGGCCACCAGTAATGTCGGCCTCGTCGGGGCTGTGCGCCGCCTTGACATCAACCTGGAAGAATCGCTTCCCGAACACCAGTGGCTTCTTGGTGTCCAGATGCACCTGGCCGCTGACGGCGCCTTCGATGTACTCCGCAGACTGCGTTTTGTGGATCGCAATCTTGTTGAACATCTCGGACGGAAAGATACTGAAGTTCACGGCACGGTTGCCACCACCGTTGGTCGCTTCCCGACCGTTGACGACAGTCGTGCCGAGGTAAGGGCCCAGCCCCCGGATCGAGAGTTCCGTGGCGCCGCCGTTCTCCTGGTGCGATGTGGCACCGGTGATGGTCTCGAGCGCATCACCGACGGAGAGCGCCGGGATATCGCCGATCTGATTAGACGACAAGCCATCCACAATCTGTACCGAGTCGCGCTTGATGTCGATTGTGCTGCGAACGGTTTCGCGAATGCCGGTCACCGTGATCTCTTCTATGGTCGACGCTGCCGCATCAGCGGCCTCAGTCTCCTGGGCAGCAGCGGGGGTACCGGCATGTAGCGCCATTGCGACTGCAAGCATCAGAACGGTTGAACGACGTGACATCGGTGTCGCGGCAGTGTGATCAATGGGCGTTACGTGCGACATCAGGGGCCTCGCGAAATCCGGATGACGATGGTTTGAGGGTTCGGGAGTGTGTGCTGTGCGCATGCTATTCCTCCACTCCGACTACGGCCTGGAACGTACTGGAGTTGTATGGCGACGCTGCGTTGTCGGTATCGAGCGAATCGCCCTCCAGGTAGGACTCGAAGTCGTCGCTGAACACGGATGTGGTCCCGGCGGTGTCCGAGTAGACTTCGATCTCATCCACACTGAATATGCCGGTCGCTGCGCGCACACCGCCGTTGTCGCCGAATCGAAACGCGACATGCGTGACACCGCCGGTAGCCGAGTTGTCCGTGACAAATGGCGCCAGGGCGACGCCATCAACCGAGATCGTCACTGTCGGCAGCATCGTCGTGTCACCACCCGGGTACTCCCAGGTGACCTGGACATCCATGAAGGTGTCCAGCGTGTGCGGCAGTGTCGAGGTGTCAACGGAGCTCGGCGATCGCACACCGAAACTGTCGTCACGAATTCTGAAATCAAGAATCGCACCGGCGTTGTTGGTGTTTGCATTAAACAGGGTGATAAACGCATCGCCATCGCCAAGCGTGTCATCGAGACGCTTCACCGCGACGTTCAGTCGCCCGGCAGCCAGCGGCCCGGCACTATCCAGCGCGTAGCGCAGCTCACCGGTGTCGCCGGCGTCAGTATCGGTGATCTCAGCGATCTTGTTGCCCGGCGTTCCGGGTCCGCCTGCGCCACCAGGTTCTGCACCGACCGTCGCTTCTGACGTACTCGAGTTGTACGGCGACGCCGCGTTGTCGGTATCCAGGGAGTCGCCCTCGATGTAGGACTCGAAGTCGTCTCCGAATACCCGGGTCATGCCATCGGTATCGGAGTAGATACCGACGTCGTCGATGCTAAAGATACCGGTCGCCTCGCGGATCCCGCCGTTGTCGCCAAAGCGGAAGGCCACGTGCGTCACGCCGCCGAACGGCGAGTTGTCCGGGATGATCGGGGGTAACGCGACGCCATCGATCGAGATCACCACTTCGGGTAGCAGCGTTGTGTCGCCACCCGGGTATTCCCAGGTCACGAGGACGTCCATGAAGGCGTCCAGGGTCAGCGGCAGTGTCGAGGTGTCCGTCGTGCTCGGGTTGCGCACTCCGTAACTGTCATCACGGATACGCAGGTCCAGAATCGCACCGGCATTGTTGGTATTGGCATTGAACAGCGTGATAAAGGCATCGCCGTCACCAAGATCGTCATCGAGACGCTTCACGGCGACTTCAAGGCGCCCTGCCGCCAATGGCCCGTCGCTGTCGAGCGCGTAGCGCAACTCACCGGTATCGCCCGGATCCGTGTCGATAATCTCCGCAATCTTGTTGCCCGGGTTGCCAGGCCCGCCGGCGCCGGTTGTGGTTTCGACCGTCGCCTCAGAGGTGCTCGAGTTGTACGGCGATGCCGCATTGTCGGTGTCGAGAGAGTCACCATCGAGATAGGACTCGAAGTCATCTGAGAAGACTTCGACGAAGCCCGCGGTATCGGAGTAGATCGCGAGGTCGTCGACGCTGACTCTGCCGGTATCAGCACGAACACCGCTGTTGTCGCCGAATCGAACAGCTACATGGGTCACACCACCCACCGAACTATTGTCAGGGGTGAAGGGCGGCAGACTGACACCGTCGACGGACAGCGTCACGACGGGATTCACCGACGTCGACCCCCCGGGGTACTCCCACGTAATCCGGATGTCCATGAACTCATTGAGCGTGTGCGGCAACGACGAGGTGTCAATGCTGCTTGGACTGCGGATGCCAAAGCTGTCGTCACGAATCCGGAGGTCGAGTATCGCACCGCTGTTGTTCGTCGCGGAGTTGAACAAGGTAACGAAGGCATCTCCGTCACCAAGATCGTCATCGAGACGCTTGAGCTTGAGCTCTACGCGACCGGCGGCCAGCGGACCGTCACCATCCAGCGCATAGCGTAACTCGCCCGTGTCTCCAGCATCAGTATCGACAATGACCGCCACATTGGTGGTGCCACCGCTCGGCGCACCGCCAACCCCATTGATGGTGATCACGAGGTCAGCAGTGGTGCCATCCACGGCCGTGATCTGGATGATTTCTTCCAGGCGGTCGCCCTGGACCAGCGCAGCGATTGTCGGGTTCGCCGTATCGAGCGTGTACTCCCACTCGCCGGTAGGCATGATCGAGAACGTGCCGTACAACGTGGTGATCGGGCCCTGGGCGACGAGCACGTCCTCGCCGGGGTCGGGATCGATGACCGTGACCGTGCCCATGAGTGTTTCGGTGCTGTCGCTGGTCAGGGCACCGACCAGGTTAAAGAAGGCTGCGGGGGTGGCACCACTGTCCGCGCTGCGATCAAAGACAGAAACGACCGCATCGACAGAGTCGGGATACAGCATGGACCCGGCGAAGACGTCACCGACCATGTAGCTTTCGAAATCGTCCATGAACACCGGCGTTGTGCCGGCCGTGTCAGCGAAGATCTCGACGTTGTCGATGAAGTAGGAACCAAACGGAATGACCGTGCCGTTGTCACCGAAGCGCCACTGGACACGCTCGACACCCTCACTGAACCACTGGTCGAGGTCGATGAAGTCGGGATCGACGACGGCCGCGGTGGAGAACGGCCCACCCCCCAATGGCTCACCGTTGATCAGAATCGTGATCTGGTTTGCTTCCGCCATGTCCCAAGTGATGACGATGTCGTACCACTCGTTCGGGTTGAACGGCGCTTCGATGATGCCACCGGGGTAGGCGGCGTTATCCGTATTGCGCACGAGGAAACGCGGATCACGGGGGCTGCCGTCATCGTTGGTTGCGGAGCCCTGGATGCGTAGGTCGACGAGCGACTCCGAGGAGCTACCCGATGAGCCATAGAGGGTGATATAGGCGTCCTTCTCGTTGCCGTCGTCGGCCAACGCTTCTGTCTTCAGGAACGAGAACGCGAGCCTGCCCTGTAGTTGATGCGGGTCGAGATCCAACCGAAGCTCACCGGTGTCCCCATTGATCGTATTGGTGATCTCCGCGACTTGCGTCAGTGCGGTAATCCGAATCACCAGTGCTGCGGCCGTGCCGTCAGTGGAATTGAGCGGAATGACGTCGTTGACGGATTCACCGACGTCGAGTCCTGCTACGTCTGGGGCCGTGGTGTCTAGTGCGTACGCCCAGTCACCACTTGGCGCAATGCTGAACGTGCCATAGGTCGTCTCAACGTCAGTTTGCGCAACGACCTGGTCTTCGCCGAAGTTGACGTCCGTAACGACGACAGTCCCATTCAGCAGTGCGGCCTGGTCGTTGGGAATCGAGGCGGTCAGGCCAGCAAACTCTGCGGGCTCGGGCAGGTTGTTGATGGCGCCCTGAACGGTCATCAGCGCGTCGGCATCGAGATTGCCGGCAATCGGTGAGCCGGCGAGATCCATGACCGCTTGACCGAAGTCGTCGAGCACAGCCTGGGAGAACGTGCCATCTGCGAGGTCAGCGCTGATACCGGCCACGACATCGCCAGCCGTGGCATTCGCGTCAGTCGCATCCACTTGCGATATGAGTGCCAGCGCAGTGGCGTATCGGCCCGCTTCATCATTGCTGGCCATCGTGGAGGCGAGATCCGTCGGCGCCAGGCTAGTGATGTCGCCGGCGACAGCAAAATTGATACCGACCGCGTTGTTGTACAGGGACAAGGCGCTATTGAGGTCGCCCGCCAGGGTGGCAAGCTGGGTTGCGATTTCGGTAAGCGGCGTCACCGTAAAGACGGCATCACCGAGGACATTGACGACGGCGCGCGTGGGCGGCGCGTCGAGCGTTTGGCCGGTCGCCTCGTCGGTGTAAGTGCCGCCTGTGCACGAGATCAGCGCGGCACCATCAACGGGAACGAGGGCGCCAAAGTTCACGATGCCTGCCGTCGTGTCCCCAGAGGCAAGCGCCGCACCAACGCCGCCCATGGCGTCGATCGCTGCGATCTCACAGGTGGCACCATCGACCAGACCGTGGACGTAGACCGCGCCAAGCGTGAAGGCCGCTTGGACGTCGAGTGGGGCGGAAGTGACGGTTTCGCGCAAACCCGGCGAATCGGTGTAACGCACGACCACCGTAAGCAACGTGCCGCCTTCATTGGCCGTCAATGTGTAGGACGAGGCCGTTGCGCCATCGATCGCAGCACCGTCGGCAAACCACTGGTAGGTTTCGGTACCAGACTGGACGCCGTCGGCGTCGCTCACGGAAGCGGAGACCGTCCCGCCGACCACGGCCTCACCGCTGATCGACGCAACGCCGTTAGAACCCTGAACCAGGGGAACACTGTCACGATCCGTGCCGCAACCTGTGAGTGATGCGAGCAGCATCACACCGATGACAAATCTAGCGCCCATGACGGTGCACTCCCGAATTGAATACGTTGGTGTGGCGAACGGGACAGTCCCGGGTCGCGGTTCCCCGCTTAGGGATGAAAGACGTTGGGGGTGGCGCCAATGGCTGGCTGGTGAGCGAAGCCGCTGTGATCCGCGCTAGTGACAACGAGCCCGCCATTGCACGCATCGTGAAGCTCACTGCCCGGTCTGCGCAGACCTTCGGCCTGGATCGCAAAGCTTGTGTGCCAGGGGAACGACTCCCCTTCTGGCTCGTACGCATCTCGGCCCCCCCGGAATTGCGTCTCTGTGTGCGTCTTGAGCGACGCTGCGAACTACCTGTTTACGTAATTGGTAAGACCAATAACTTGCAGTTTTTGTTAAATGGTAGACCGTCTGGATAGTATGCGTCGATTACCGATCATTTTTCAACCCCTACCCGATAAGCACACCCGGTTCCGACCCGTGAGTGCGCGGCGATTCGGCAGAAGAGCAGCGATTCCCTGCGTTTTGCGCCGCAGCTTGACCATGGAAATTGGTAAAGGAGGTGGGGTACTCGGAGACACAGGCTACGCCACAACGTCGGTGGCCCACTCACGCCGGTTCTCCGATCGGGCGCCCGGCGCTAACGCTGGACGCGACCCGAACCGTCACCACGCATCAGCTTTTCAACCTCCGGCACGGTGACGCGGTTGAAGTCGCCGATGATGGAGTGCTTCAGGCAACTCGCTGCGACGGCGAACTCGAGTGCATCCTGGCGATCGTCGTAAGCGTTGAGACCGAAGATCAGCGCTGATGCAAAGCTGTCCCCACCTCCGACACGGTCCACGATGTCGGTAATCTCATAGTGTCTTGAGAGCCGGAAACCGTCCTGGTCACGGAGGCAGGCTGACCAACCGTTGCGATCAGCGCTTCGGGATTCTCGTAGCGTTACGGCGAGCACGCTCATGTTGGGAAACTCACCGAGGACTTTTTCGGTCAGCCGTTCGTACCGGGTTGGATCGAGCTCGCCGCTTTCCACGTGGACATCATCAACGCTGATGCCCAGGGACTTCTGGCAGTCTTCCTCATTCGCGATACCGACATCGACGTAGCGGACCAGTTCGCGCATGACTTCGGGAGCAGACTTACCGTACTTCCAGAGTTTGCCGCGGAAGTTGAAGTCGCAGGAGACGGTCACCCCCGCGGCTTTGGCTGCCTCGACCGCGGCCATGCTCAACGTTGCGGCGGATTCGCTGATCGCCGGGGTAATCCCCGTGATGTGCATCCACTTTGCGCCACCGAATATCGTGGGCCAGTCGAATGCCGCGGGATCGGCTGAGGCGATTGACGAGTTGGCGCGATCGTACACGACGTTCGAGGGACGCTGGTTGGCACCGGCCTCGAGAAAGTAGATCCCCATCCGATCGCCGCTGCGTTGCACCTGGCTCACATCAACCCCAAAGCCACGCAGCTCGCGCAGGCACGCATCGCCGATCGGATTGTCGGGTAGCGCGGAGACAAAGCCGCTGTTGAGTCCGTAGTTGGCGAGTGCGACCGCGACGTTGGCTTCGCCGCCACCGAAAGTCGCCTCGAAACTTGGCGACTGGAAGAACCGCTCGTGGCCCTGTGTTTTGAGCCGCAGCATGATCTCCCCCACACTGAGAAACTCAGCCATGTCTATCCCCTTACCTTTCTTGCAATCGCGCAGGCCTCAGTAGCCAGGTGCGTGACGGTTTCATAGTCCCCATGGGCGATCGCCGACATTGGCGTCAGCCAGCTGCCGCCGCAGGCGATAACCGCATCGAGCGCCAAGTAGTCGGCCAGGTTGTCGGCAGAGACGCCGCCGGTCGGCATGAACCGTAAGTCGCGGAACACCGCAGCCAGGGCGCGCAGCATCGACACACCACCCGCCTGGCCCGCAGGGAAAAACTTCAACACGGGCAGCCCCAGGTTGTAGCCGGCTTGCGCCTCGGTTGCCGTGGCCACCCCCGGAATAACGTCCGCGCCAGCCGACTGGGCCGCGGCCACGACTTTTGGGTCGAGTCCTGGCGAAACAATAAACGCGGCACCCGCCTCAAGCGACGCGGTGGCCTGGGCGTCACTCAGTACCGTGCCGGCTCCGACTATCGCTTCCGGCACTGCTGCAGCGACCTCGCGCAGACAGTGCAATGCGGCCTCTGTGCGCAGCACGACTTCCAGAACGGTCAGCCCACCTGCGACGAGCGCGCGCGCCACGTCGATGGCCACCGTGGGATCGTCCGCCTGAATCAGCGGCACGACGGGTGCGCGCGCCAACCGGGAATGGAGATCCGTCTGCGTCACGAGAACAGCAGTCCGCCGTTGATGTCGATGTTGGTGCCGGTCACAAAGCTCGCCGAATCGGTCGCGAGGTAGGTGACGAGCTCAGCCACCTCAGCGGCCTGACCCTCGCGACGAAGCGGCGTACCGGCGGCCACGTTGGTACGCACTGCGTCCTTGGTGAATCGATCGTGGAACGTCGTACTGATCATGCCGGGGCAGACACTGTTCACGCGGATGCCACTCGGCCCGAGCTCCTTGGCCAGGCCGCGCGTAAAGGTCATGACGGCGCCCTTCGACGTGCCGTAGGCGATAGCACCTGGGCCGCCACCATCACGACCGGCCTGCGAGGCGAGATTGACGATAGCCGCACCCGGGCTCATGTGCGGCACTGCAGCTTTGCACGCCAGGAAGGTGCTCGTCATGTTCAATCGCATGACACCCTCAAAGAAATCGATGTCCATTTCAGCGAGCGTCTTGCGCGCCACGAGGCCGCCGACAACATTGACGAGAATGTGGATTTCAGAGCCGAATGCGTTTTGCGCCTCGGATACGAGATGCGCGACGTCGTCTTCTTTCGTCATATCTCCGCGAACGGCGATGGCTTCACCGCCGGCCGCATTGATCGACGCCGCGGTAGCTTCGCCGTCCGAGGGCGTATTGAAATAGTTGACAACGACCTTGGCGCCCTGCGCAGCAAGCGATTCGGATATCGCGCGTCCGATATCCCGCGCGCCGCCCGTGACGATGGCGAGTTTTCCTTCAAGAGCCTTCATGTCTCATTCCTTTTTTGTTTCGTTGTCGTTAGTTGGCCGTACGCGGACTCAGCGGTTGGATCTTTCCGCACAGCACCCAGACGGACAGCACAGTCAGGATTGCCAGCCCTGCCCCCACCGCGAATGCGGGCGCGTAGCTGTTGACCGTAATGATGGGAATCAGGGAGTTCAGTCCGACCACCGCGAGCTTGGCGGCGGTGCCAGCGAAGCCGGCCAGAGACCCAACGGACTCGCCGCTGTAAAAGTCGCTGGGCAGCGTCTGAATGTTGCCGACCGCCGTCTGGAAACCGAACAGGATGACGGCCATCAGGGAAACGGCGAACAACGGGGTCGCCGCCTTGATCGTCATAAGCAGGCTGACCAGCATAATCAAGCCGCCCAGACCAATGACGAACTTGCGCGTCTTGTTGACCGTCCATCCGGACTGGATGCGATTCCTTGCCAGGAAGCCGCCAAACCACGCACCGAACATGGCACCGACGTAAGGCACTGCGGCGTACTTGGCGATTTCCGCAACGCCGAAGCCATAGGTCTCATTGAGGTAGAGCGGCAGCCAGCCTACGAAGAGCCACCAGATCGGGTCCAGGAAGAACGACGCGAGGATGACGCCCCAGCTTTCCTTGCGGGACAGAATCTCGCGTGACGTCGGTGCGTAAGCTGCGACCGCGTCGGTTTCTTCGCTGCGCTGACCGGTCAGGATGAAGTCGCGCTCAGCGGCGTCGAGCCACGGATGGTTGGCCGGGCCCGCCTTATAGACGATGAGCCAGGGCACCAGCCACAGGAAGCCAAGCACTCCGATCACTATGAACGTCGCTTGCCAACTCTCGAACCAGAGGAACAGGAAGCCGACAACCGGCGCCGAGATGATGCCGCCGATAGCCGCGCCAGAGTTGAAGATTCCCTGTGCGAGCGCGCGCTCCTTGATGGGGAACCACTCTGCATTGGCCTTGGTGGCACCTGGCCAGTTCCCCGCTTCGGATACGCCCAACAGGCCGCGAAAAATGGAAAACGTCAGCAAGGAATTGGCAACCGCATGCAGCATGGTCGCGACTGACCAGGCCGCAATGGCAAGAACGAATCCGAGCCGAGTACCGATCCAGTCAAAAATCTTGCCAAACAGCGACTGACCGAACGCGTAAGCAAACGTAAAGACGTTGATGATGATCGCGTAATCCGTCTTGGTAAGACCCAGGTCGGCTGAGATCTCCGGCCACAATACGGCGAGCGCTCCGCGATCGATGTAGTTGATCACCGTGGCTACGGCGACCAGCGTCACAACGATCCATCTGAAATTGCCTTTCACTGGCCGTCTCCCGAGCCGAGAAAATCCTCTCTTACGGGACTGAATACATCGAGCAGTACACCCGACTTCCGGCACACTGCACCATGGTCGATGTGGGGCTCGACATAGAAGCTGTCACCGGGACCGAGCAGCTGCTCCTTGCCGCCAATCGACACCAGAAACTCACCACTCTCGACATAGCTGACCTGGGAGTGGGGGTGCGCGTGGATGTCACCCCGCGCGCCCGTTTCAAATTCGACGCGGGCCACCATCAGTGAATGGTCGTATCCGAGAATCTGCCTTCGGATGCCATCGCCGACCGACTCGACAGCGGCATGGCTGCCCACGACAAAAGCTTCGCTAGCGTGCTTCATTGACCCCCCAATTGATCGCCGTATGCAGCGATCACCAAGCACTACGTTGTCCCGACGCCATCAGCCCTTCAGCAATGTCGTCCCCCTGGGCACGCGTGGTGCGACGGGTGCTGACGGCTAGGCCTGGCTCTTTGATTTCGACCACTGTAAGCAGAAAATCGGATACTGGTCAAACCTTTTTATATGACCAAATGATGTTCCTGGTGAGGTGTCTATGCAAACCAATTTCACGCGCAGAAACCTCGTTCGCCACCGATTCTTCGTCATCGCGGCGTCAGAAAATCTATAACTCATTGTTATTACTGGTGTTTCTCAATGCGAGTGGTGCTTACGTTGATTGGCAGATACTTTACCTAACCAATTTTCGGAATCGTGATAGACTGATTTTCGTACCGTATCCGAACCAGGATCGGGCACGCAGCCGAGAACGCCCATGCCGAGTGAAAAGCGCCTATACCGAAGTGTTCTGATCAAACTCGAGAAGCTCATTGAGGAAGGGGAGTACCCGCCCGGTGGGCGCCTGCCACCGGAGCGCGAGCTGGCGGAACGGTTCAGTGTCAGTCGTCCGACGGTCCGCGAGGCCATCATCGCGCTTGAAGCACTAGACCGGGTTGAGGTGAAAACAGGATCCGGCGTTTACGTGCTGGACACGCCCAAACGCGTCAACGGTGTCGATGCCAGTATCAGCGCGTTCGAGCTCACAGAGGCACGCGCCTTAATCGAAGGCGAGGCGGCGGCCCTGGCCGCGACGATGATTTCCGACGAACAGCTCGCAGCACTGGAAGCGATCATGCACGAAATGGTCGACGAGTCCGAGGACGGCGAGCTTCTGTCGGAGCAAGCTGACCAAAAGTTTCACCAGATGATCTCTGAGGCCACGGGCAACAGCATGATGATCGCGGTCTTCAATAGCCTCTGGCATATCCGGGATAATTCGCCGGCAGTACATGCTGCGTACCAGGCCATTTGTGGCATGGAACCGCAATCACGTGTCGACGAGCACGTCGAAATCCTCGACGCGCTCAAGCAGCGTGATCCGAAGGCGGCGCGCGAAGCGATGCACAATCACTTCGCGCGAATTCTGAATAAGCTGATCGCCGCCAACGAGCAGGCGCACATTGATGAAATTCGGCGCAAGACGCGTGAGAGTCGCGAGCGGTTCTCGTTGAATCATCTCTCCGCGGGCGCTTAGCGCGCCGTTACCGCGAGGGCCAATCGCGCAACGCGAACGGCCCCGCCCACTTCAGCGTCCCACCATCCAGTGCCAGCATGTGTTGCGCTGAAGCAGACGCGTCGACGTGGGCCAGCACGAACACACGCCGCAGGCCCGACCTGAATTGCAGCTCGACCGCCGTGTACTGCGCGCTGTCGTGAATGACCTCAATACCCACGATGCTCGGGCGCGACTGCTCGGCAATTTCGGTTACCGGGCTATATTGCCCGTGCGGCTCAATCGCACTCGCAAAGACCGTGTTCGCGACACCGTTGCGCCGGACAAGAAAACCGGGCTCCCGGCGTAAGTTAAAGTTCGGGTCGTTGGCGCCGATGCGTAAAAAATGCAGCGTGTCGGCTGCCGATGATGCCGTGGTCAACGTGTAGAACTTGCGCGCGTGAAACCACGTCATCTGTGCACTGGATCCATCGGGCCGGCCGCTGCCTTCAACAAACAGATGCTGGAACCCGGCGCGATCACCCAACGGAGCGAGCACGTTGGGCACTTTAACGCTGAAGTTGGTCTCGAGTGCCTGCCCGAGGAAATAGAACGGCAGATCCAGGTCACTCGCCTGATCACTGGTTACGCGGAGCAGGTCCAGGACAAAGGGTTTGCGCTTGTCCGCGGCGGCGATCATCACCATCGTCCGGTGCAGCACGGTGCCCGAGTAGGCGTGTCGGTCCTTTGCGCTGACGAGCTGAACGGCTGGGTCCGTGTCGTCGTACAGGTAGAGCTCCGAATGGTGCTGGCTACCCACGTCGTAAGCGCCGCCAAAGTGGGATGCGCGGTTCAGCGTCAACGTGTTGTGTGCAATGCTCTGCTTCGACCACGAGCTGTTTTCAGGTAGATAGTTCCCACCACCCTTCTGCCCGATGTTGACGAAACGAACCATCCCGTAGTCCTGCAATACCTCGTCGCCGCGCTCATACAGCGAGAACGACAGCTTGTCGTAGTGACCGTGACTGAGTCCTTGCGCGGAGTACTTGAAGACCAGCGTCAGCGCCTCGCCAGCCGCACGCAACACAGCAACGCCGCCCTCACTGCCATCGCTACCATCCGACAAGTTGATCGATCGCTTGTGATACGGCTGCGCGAGGCCATCGCGCAGGCCCAGGGCGACGGCGATACCGGCGTCGTCGAGCAGCACCGTATCCTGCACCGCCGCGATGCTGAGCAACTGCGGATCTGCGCCGCCCATAAGATAGGCGAGGTTAACGGCCGTCACACCTTCCCGCCCGTAGATCGACATGCCCTTTTGCGCGTCGTTCAGTGGAAAAAACTCGCCATCGGCGTCCGACAGCTGCAGGAGTGCATCGACAGCCTTGAGCAGCTGGCCGTCACGACGCTCGAACAGGCCAAGCTCCGGGCGGGTGTTGTGCAGTGCCTGCGCGAAGACCAAAAATGGATACATCGCGTAACGCTGATAGTACGGACCCTCCGTGTAGTACCCGTCAGGGGAGAACGGCGCGTCCAGATTGGCCAGAAACCCCGCCTTGCCCTGCCTGTCGAAAATGAAGCCGCCATCGTCGTCCCTGGCGTCGGGATCGACATCGAAGCGCTCCGGTGACAAGCCGTACAGCGCGCGATCGACCAGTTCGTCATCATCCATGACCAGTCCGATCATGCCGACGGCCGCGTTACCCCAGGTGCTGTGATTGTGAACACGATTGAAGAAGCGTGGATTGGCCAACGACAGGTGGTCGGCGAACGGGCGGAACAGGTCCTGTTCCAATCGTTCGCGCTCCTCCGGTGACAGGAAGTCATGAATCGTGTCGTAAGCCTGGCTCGCGTACACGAGCCAGTTGGCGTCGTTCAGACACTGCCAGAACAACTTACCCCGCGCGTACGACCGGGTTTTTGGATGCAGCGGCAGGTCGCGATACATCGCCGCGTACTGCAACAGTATGTCGCGAACGTAGCGCGCGTAGCGTTCGTCCTCGAGGATCTGGTAGAGCACGCCCGCCTTCTGCATTGCGAAGAAATTGCGCTTGTGACGTTCGTGCGTGTAACCGCCGGAGTAGTCCGTTGGCACCGGGATGTCTATGCCCGCAGCAATTTCTGCATCGACCTCTGCACGGGCACGAGCGATCGACTTGTCGAACAGCGGCACGGTTCCCAAGGCGGCGCGAATCTGTTCGACGCCGTCGCGGGTCAGAACCAACTTGGGGTGCCCGTTAGCCGTCAAACCGGGCACGGCCGTCACGGCGAGTACCACAACGACGATAACTCGCCTCATGAACGCCCGCATTGGCCAGCCCCTCATGTCGTCGCGATCCTTGCCGTTCCCGATCGCCGCTCAGCCCGCCGAATCGGCGAAGACGCCAGTATGCACCAATGGTAAGGTACTCGCATTAACCAATGCAGTCTCTTGGTGCCCATATTGGGCGCCCAATTGAACTAATTGGTCAGCGCCTTGGAGCCAACATGCTGAATCGTGTGACAGCACGCATCATTCCCGTCTTGCTGTCGGCGCTGCTGCTCAGCTGCGTATCGGACAAGACGGACCTGTTCGTCAAAACGCTCGAAGAATTCGACGCCGCGGTGCAGAACCTGCAGCCCGGGGACACCCTGGTTCTGGCCAATGGGACCTGGCACGACGTGGAACTGCGGTTCATGGGCAGCGGCACCGCTGAGCAGCCGATCACGCTGCGGGCGGAGGACGCCGGCAAGGTGGTGATTTCCGGGCAATCCAACTTGGCGCTCTCAGGCGAGTACCTGGTGGTCCGCGACCTCGTGTTCACCGCGGGCCACACGCCCACGACTGAAGTCATTGCATTCAGAACCGCCAAGGACACGCTCGCCAATCACAGCCGTGTCACGAACACGGTCATCGACGATTTTACGAATCCAGAGCGCTTTGCCTCTGACATCTGGGTCGCGATGTACGGCAAGAACAATCGCTTCGATCACAACAGCCTGCTCAACAAGGGCAATGCCGGTGTCACGCTGGCTGTGCGGATGAACACAGCAGCCAGCCGAGAGAATGGACACATCATTGAGTACAACTACTTCGGCCCCCGGCAGACGCTGGGGTCGAACGGCGGGGAGACACTGCGCATCGGGACCAGTCACTACTCGCGTGAGTACGCGAACACAATCGTCCGCAACAACTACTTCGACCGCACCAGTGGTGAGCTCGAGATTATCTCCAGCAAGGCCTGCGGCAACGAGATTCGGGACAACGTGTTTTTTGAAAGCCAGGGCACGCTCACGATGCGGCATGGTCACTACACGCTCGTCGAAGGCAACTACTTTCTTGGCAACCGGAAACCCAATACCGGTGGCATCCGGATCATTAACGAAAACCAGACGGTTCGAAATAACTACCTGTCCGGCCTGACCGGACACCGTTTCCGGGGTGCGCTGGTCATCATGAATGGCGTGCCCAACGGGCCGATCAACCGCTACGACCCGGTCATCGATTCGATCATGGACAACAACATCGTTGTCGACAGCGACCACATCCAATTGTGCGCCGGCAGCGACGCCGAACGTTCGGCGGTGCCAACCGGCTCGACGATGCGGAACAACCTGTTTATGAGCCGGACCAACCTCGACCCGTTTACTGTCTACGACGATGTTTCGGGAATTTCATTTGACGGCAACATCATCAACGAGGAAGCGCGTCTGCCGATCGAGAGCGGCTTCAGCAGAGCCACCTTCGCATTGGCGGAGAATGAACACGGCTTGCTGGCGCCAGATGTGGCGCTGATCGAGCAAATTGGTTTCGGCGAGCTTCGGCTGCCTGTCACCAAGGACGGCGCTGGCGCCGATTACTACGACAAGCGCGACCCCGTCGTCGCTTTCGCCAGCGGCACAACGACGCGCGTGCCGCCCGGCACCAATACGTTGCTCGCTTCAATCGACGCCAGCCGCCCGGGTGACGTGCTGGTGCTTGAGAATGGCGGCGAATACCTGCTCACAAAGTTTGCCTACGTCCGCCACCCGCTGACGATCATTGCCGAACCCGGTGACAAACCCGTCATCCGCTCAGAGAAGCCGACATTTCTGTTCATCGAAAACGGGGGTGCGCTGGAGCTCGACAACCTGTGGTTCGATGGGGCGGAGTCGCCCGACCTGTATGGGAACAACGTCATCAGCACCAGCCGCTACTCGATGACGCGCAACTACTCACTGTTCGTCCGCAATTGCCGTATCACCAATCTCGACGTCAATCACAGTTTCAATTTTATGGGCGTCTATAAGAGCACGTTCGCTGATGCGATCGAAATTCGCGACTCCGAGATGACGAATATCACCGGTGCGATACTCGCCTTCGACAAGGAGCCCGAGGATCTCGGCATCTACAGTGTTGAAAACGTGGCGATCAGCAACAGTCAGTTTTCGAAGATCCAGGGCGCCGTGGCCAACATTTATCGCGGCGGCACCGATGAAAGCACTTTCGGGCCGATCGTCACGGTCACGGACAGCAGTTTCGAGGACGTTGGCCTGGGACGCCGCAACAAGTCGGGTGCCTCGCTGACATTTCACGGTGTCCAGCGGCTGACCATCGAGTCATCGACCTGGCGCCGCAGCGCACCGTTGACACTACACCTGACCAACGGTGAACCGATCACCGAGATTAAAGACGTGCTCATGGAACAGACACCGGCAATCAAGGCCAACAACGACGGTTACGTTACGCGCAACATCGTCTACCAGTAACACGAGTCGGCGCCAGTTGGATTTCTCAGCCGACCTTGCAGACGATATCGATGGCGAGACGTACCTGCGCTGTATTCGGGGATGCTGATGTTCGTGTTTGCTTACCTGACGTCCGTTTGCGTTCGGATTTGGGATCGGTATGCGGCTTGGCCTTTGTCGGGACATACACAGCCGCGCACGTTCTTTGGAAGCAACGAAGTGGACCAATAAGCAGCGGCGGCCACTCGAATCAGATTCCGCGATGCGTTGATCACTGGACCCGTCGTTGACGATCCCGCATCGCCGTGTCGGCTTCGAAAAGCCTCGAGGCGGCGTCGCGGATCGCTTGGCCTTCCACGGACCGCAAAGCATCAGAATCCGATAGGGAAAGTTCTGACAGGAGAGCCGTCAGGATTTTCCTATTCGCGAAGGAGTGTGGCGACAATGGATCGTCACCTTGGTCTTCGATGAACTTCTGAAGCACCTTCAATCGCGTTCTATCCGCCATAGCTAATTCCATCAGCTTGGCGCGATACTCGAGCTCCCACGACGCCATGTTTGGGTAAACGTCAAGGTCCAGAAAGTGTTGCGTCTCATGACCGAGGAAGGTGACTCGAAACTCTTCACCCTCCAGGTCATCATAGACTGGCACGACAGCGAACAACGTTCGGTCAGCGACCCAGCCACCCGCACCTCTGGTTTCGCAGGTCGCGAATTGGCCCCAACCGGAGATCACGAAATCGTCTAGTAACGCGACTTCCGTCTTGTAGGCGCCATGAGGCAGCTCGACGGTCATCGATTGGCGGTCTTCCTGTCGCCAGATCATGAGCTCTCGCAGCACACCGGTTTGGCCTAGCAAGACGCCAAGTCCTTCAGCGTTCAACCTCGCACGGACCTCGTTCTCGATTTGAATATTGTCCGCGTCCTCAGTTAAGTCCAGACGATCCCTGAGATCGCCTTCGAGAGCTCGGGTGTACTCTTGCCGCAATTCTGGAGCTCGCAAAGCCTCGCGCCAATAGCTGACGTAGGCCGCGACGATCTGGTCCGCGACGGGACTATCTGTGGCGGGTGCCAACTTGGGAGGTACCGAATCACCAAACCGCTTCAGCATACAACTGCGGTATCGGCGATCGCGTTGGTTCAGGCTCGCAGGCTCAGCCGATTTGAGCAGCTCAATGGCGTAGCGCGCATCACCTTGAAGCCCAGCGCCAATGGCTTTGAATACCAAATCGGCGGAGTTGGCAGTCGTATCGCTCGTTTCGAGCGGATCGGCGGGGGCGGTCGGCAACGGCTCAGCGCAAGCACCGGACACAAGGCACAGCCCCAGGACGAGGAATCGCATGCAACAAGACTCCAGAAGAACACTTCAAATGGAGTTTTAGTTCGGCGGTCGCCCCGCGTCTTGAACTTTTTTGACCTGCCGCCAGTAGCTGGGTGGCACGCCCGTCAGAGCTCGGATAGATCGAGTGAAATGCGCCTGATCTGAGAATTGGAATTGGTCCGCGATGTTTACGAGCGCTGCGTCAGTCTGGGTGAGCGCATGGTAGGCGCGTCGCGCTCGAGCGGTTGCACGGTATTGGGCCGCTGACACGCCGAAGGCCCGTCTAAACCCACGACTAACAGTGCTGGGCGCTAGACCCAGCGCGTTGCACCAGTGACGCACTGGCTTTGTGGGGTCGTCTCGGATGGCTTTGGCGATGATCTCGGGCCAATCGGCGGGCGCCGATAGCTTTGGTCTGACCGAGTGGAGCAACGAAGCGATTGCAGCTGGGGGGTCGGTCTTCGAGAGTCTTGCCACATTGTCGACATTCGGAGCCCAACAGATCGGTTCGAGTTGGGGCACTTGGCTCAGCTCGAAATTGCAGGTCTCCACATCGTGACTTGCATCCATCCAGTCCGCATGCGATGAGAATTCGCCGTGGACCAGCACATCGCCGGGCTCCACTTTGAATCTCCCGTGATCCCCGGCCTCCACGTATCGGCCACTCAGAACCAGAGTCAAGTAAGGCCTGGCATGCTGGTGTCGTGGCAGAACCGCCCCGGCAGGAAGATGCTCCGCGATTGACGTCACAAGGCTACCCAGAATCTGAACACTGAACTTCGCAGATTCTACATAGACAGCGTAGTTGCTGCTTTCTAGCAACTGTCAGGCTTCACGTTTCGATCCTCACAGGTGGGACAAACCCGATATCAATGACAGATTTTCAAAACGGCGTTGAAACAGGGGTCATTGTGGCGAAGAAACCAGAACGGTTTGTCCTAGGGCAATTCGACAACGAGCTCAACCGGAGCCAAGTGCTCCACGGATCTGGCGCTGGCGTGTCGTTTATCGATCGCTCTCATTTCGAACTACCCATCCGGCGGGAACACCTCAGCGCGCTTGGGTTGTCAGAGGGCTCCGTGCTGTACGGCACGCTGTTGAAGTCGCCTGATCCCACGGGGACCCCCGAGACCGGCGAGGCAACCAGCAAGAAGCGGCTGGAGCAGCTTGCGTTGCCTCCGTTTGCCACCCTGATTGCAAGCCCGGTACCGCCGCCGGCCTGGAATCGCGGTGTCCGCATCTGCTTTTCGACGACGCAAAACCGATCAGGCCAGCTCGCTGATTTGATACTCGCTCTCCGAAGCTGCGGCCTATTGGTCCGGCACACTTATGCGGTTAGCGGGCTGGATTCTGAGCGAAGCCTCGCAATTGGTAGCGAGGGTCGAGAATTCCCGCTGGCGTCTCATTCACGTACACCCTCGCAGCCGTCCGTCGTGCTGACAATTGAGTACATGAATAAGAAGGCCGTCCGCCCGCCGTCAACCGCTGATGACAGCTTGAAACACAAGTTTAAGAAATCAGAGCGTGACGTGCTTCTGGCACTGCACCGCTATATCGAAGCTTGGTCCAGTCAGACGCCCGATTACCGCCGCGCTTTGAGGCGCAAAGCGTATTTTGTTGGAAAGCTTGGGGCGCTTCTTCAGCGAGGCGTCATAGACCCGCGCACGGAAGAACATCGGGAAACCGGACAATTCAGAATAGAGTGGCTGAGTCCCTTACAAACCTTGCAGACGCTGTCGTCCGCAATCGCCACAAAGCAAAACGAGCAGGGGCCCGAGACGCCAACGTTTGAGAGTGCTACGACCGACAACAATCACCACTCCGAGACACCGTCGCCCGAGTCTTCTGCGAGCCGAGAAGATCCCCGGCCCGAGGTGACGCTCCGCGTGAAAACGTCTGTTTCTGATGAGCGTAATCTCTGTATTAGCGTCGAACCCTGGCGCAGGACACTCGATCCGAAAGCGAGAATGAGCATTGAGGAAGCAGCCAGCCCCGGCCAGGCCAATCAGTGCGCCGTCGTCACGGTGGACACCGAGGAAAGGACGCTAACCGCCCATTTGATCCCCATCGAACGATTCGCAGTGGCCCAGTTTGAGGTCACGCACCCCGCTGGCCGTCTACAAGATTTCTGGAAGGAGTGGATCTTCAACGAAATCAAGAAACACGAGGGTGTCGTGCTGCAGACCTTCTCACAGGGGCGTCTAGACGAACGATGGGCCAGAGAGTTGGTCGTGTGTTATTTCCCGTTTCTGGATGAGGCGACGTCAATTGAGAAGAGAACGCCGATCGTATGCCGAAAGGAGCTTGAGAAGATTGCACGTTGCTTCAGGGCACTACAAGGATTCACCAGAAACGGCACTGGCGGTTGGCTGGACAAGACCAGTCTGGATGAGACCCGGGATTTTGATTTCCCCTCCGAAGGACTGAAGGCGCTCTTTCATCAGCTCAGTGATGCTCGACTGCAACGCATTTCGGATCTGATGCCCGAGCACTTCAAAGGTCCCGAGCTACTGCAACGAAAAGACTCCACACTCCGCGATGTCAAACTCTGGTACCGGTGGCCATCGAACTCGGCCTACAAAGCCAGAGACGCCTACGTTGTCCAGCCGTTTGACTTTACCCAACCCCTGGGATTCGACCGTTACTCTCGGCTCTACACCGAAAAACTGTTCCAGCAGCAGGGGTCACGCATCCGACTGGTTATACGGTTGATGCGTCTGGTGGCAAGCAATACCGGTGAGCGCAGTGCCCTGTTGTTGGGCCCCTACCGCTCGGGCAAAACATCTGTGTTGACCATGGTCCGGGAGCTGCTCAACTCGGAAGAGGAACGCGGGAAACTGCTCAAACGGATCGGCGAGCGAGATCAGAAAGACGAAATCGAGGCATTTTTCAGGGACCAGAAGATTCTTTGCATCGACATCAATGCGACCGTCACGCCGCCGCATTTGTTAATCGTGGAGATCTTCAGGAAGCTCCAGGCGCTCGCGGAAGCATCTAGCCCAATCAGCACCCTAGCGAAGAAGATGGTCAACGAAGTGGCCCGTGTTTTTGAGCGTCTTTTTGGCCTTGCGTTGACCGCGAGTCTGGAGATTTTTCTGGCGCCGCTGCCAAAGTCTTCAAGACTGAAACTCAGTTTTTTGGGACTCGGGAAACCCAAGCCAGGTAAGCCGGCGAATCAGCTCTTACAGCGTGAGAAGGATTCACCCTGGGACACGGTGGAAGGACGGGCTGCGTTTCTCAGAGGCAGCATGGCGGTGTTGCGCGAGGCCGTAAAGAAACTGGGCGATGACGGCAAGCTCGTGATCACGTTGGACGAGGTCGCCGCAACGGCCGCCTGGGACAACGAGATCGCGTTTCCCGTCTGGCGCAACATGATCGAGTCTCCCGACTTCAGCAAAGTTCGCTGGATACTGACGTCCAGCAGGCCACTCGTGGAAGCAACGGCGTTTTCCCCTCTGGGTAACGCCGTCCGTGAATTCCTCATGCGTCCGCTGTCAGAATCAGAAGCCGACGCGCTGATCAGCAATTTCGACACCAGGATCGTCGTGAGGGACGGTCAGGAGGATCGAAGCCAGTCAGAGAAGACGCCGATTGTCGTGACCTACGAAGCGAGGGAGTACCTAAAGTGGGTTACGGGCGCCTTTCCGTATCTCTTGCAAGTGGTCTGCACGCATCTGTACGAGCAGGTGACCGCCTACCATATTCCGATCGTCTCGCAGCCGCTGTTGCGGCACGTGATTCGCCGAAAGGTGATTCCTGAACTTTCTGACTACTTCGAGACTCAGAAACGACACCTTGAGGGACCTCTGCTCGAGAAGATATACGCCGCGTTGTGCGGCGAACAGAATCCGCTCAAGTACTCCAGTATCAATCTCGGTGGCGTCAATCTGATTGAGCGGCGGAAACTTCAGATGTCCGGTGTCGGGTGGGCCGAGGGTGACTGTGTGGTGTCGCCGCTGTTCTTGTATTGGCTGTGGTCGTCGCAGAGCTAGCGTAGTGTTGAACACCACTGCCAATCCAAATCTTCGCAGATGAGCAGCTCCTGAAAATCGCAAGAGCCAGCACATCCAAACAGCTTGTCCACGCCTCGAAGACGCGACCGATATCGAACTGAAAAAATCACTCGGACCACACGTGCGTGCCCAACACCGGTGGCATCAACGTACGCTCGGTGTCCGTATTCCAGCACCCTAGCTGATCCTGAGTTTTGAAAAAACCGATATCCGCAAGGCAGTCCGGGGAGACGGCTGAAGCCGAGCGGGATATGGGATCAACACGCGTCGTTCGCCGTCTCCTGAATGCAATGACCGACGACATCGGCATGCAAAACGCCTGAACCATCATACGGATCGTCATCTGTCGATACGTCACGCGCGATACCCATCAGTTCCGCTGCACGCGCGCGATCACGAGGTACCCCTTCAGCACCGTTGTAAGCGAGCCTTGCCGCAAAGACACACGCGTTTGCCGAGTGAGTCGCCACCGCCAGAACACAACCCTCCGAAAGCAATTCGTAGGCTCGGCGGGCGGGTTGCGGATCTGTCACGTGACCCTCGAGCAGCATGTCTGCAGCGTCCTCACAACTGTACGGCAGTCCCGCGCTGCAACCCGCCTCGAAGGCTTTGAAGGCATCTTCTAAGTTGGCGTCGCGCATCGGTGAAACAGCTTGGCCGAAGCTGTTAACGACAGAACCGACTGGGTTGGCCGCAAACCACACGTTGCCCAGCATTCGGCAACCGTAGCCATCGCCAAAGCGGCAGCTCCGTTCCAACCAGAGGATGGCCTCCTGTCGGTTCGCATTCAGGAGATCGGTCGATTCCACCGTGAAGGGCCGGTTGGTCTGTGCCTTTTTCGAGTACCAGGCGAGTTGACCAGCCACATGGCATCCTCTGCCATCACGCAATTCGCACGCGCGTTGTGCATACGCCCGCGCGAGAACATCATCCTTTCGGACCTGTCCCGTGCCCCAGTTGAGCGCCATTGCGGCGGCCAGCAATTCGTCAGCGGTCGCGTTCTCAAAATCGTCGATGAGACCCGCGGCTCCGATGCGTGCGTCGGCGACATCGAGACCACAACTACCTCGTCCGTCGAGAATGCACGCGGTAACCGGATCCGACTCTGCTTTGGACCGATCGAGTTTTATCGCACGACGAATGAAAGACCGACCCTTGCGCTCGTCAGGCGCGAGGTTGTCGACACCGCTGTAGATGTAACGCGCTGCATTAACGCATGCCTCTGCGCTTGAGATCTTTTCTATGCCATTCCGGGTGTTGCAGCTTTGCTGATACAGCACGTAGGCACGTGCCCCAGGATTCTCGGCGGCGACGTGTCGATGCTCATATAGCGCCGCAGCTTGGTTGCAACCCCAGGCGGAGCCGCCGTCGCAGGCAAGTCGATAGAGCTCCAGCGCTGACGCAAAGTCCGCATCTGGGTCGTACTCGACGCCGTCGCTGGCCTTCGGTCGGACACGGTCAGCCAACCCTGAGCAGGCACTGCCGTAGCCCACATTGCATCCCTTTCGCATCAGCGCTTCTGCCGTGTCGGGATCAGCCTCCTCCGGCACTCCGTCTCGCGGGTTCAGATACATTTTTGCGAGACCGTAGCAGCCGCCGCCACGGCCCTTGTCGCACTCACGTTCCAGGAATGCGAACGCGCGCTCTGGATCAGCATCGATACGGTACAGCCCCACCCGCAACGCGAAACCGGCCGCATCGATGGCTTTATCACTATTGCGCGGCAAGTCCCATTCCCGGGCGACAACAGCCAGTGCGTCATCGGCGCGTCGCTCCTTGCGTGCCACAATCTGTTGCGGGGTGAAACAGCCGTTCTCGAATCGCTGGTAGCCGGCTGCGCAAACAAAGGCGACACATTCTCGAACGGTCACCATGCGCCTCGCGGTGCTTTGACAATAACCGCCGCCGCCACAGCTCGTGCGACAGCCGTAGTCGTCGCAATATGTCCTGCAGGTCTGCGGTGCTTGCTGCGCGCAATAGGACTGCGACACCTGTCGGTCCGAGTACTGCGTGCACGTCTTGCCCGTGCTCCCAGGTGCCGCGCAACCTGCCATCACGGCCGCGGTGACCAGCAGCACCAATGCCACGAATCGTCTCATTACAGCCTCCTCGAGCCTGACCCCCTACAGCTGACGGTGAGTATCGGGCCAAGCTGTCGGACAGGTTTTTAAGAAGGCTTTAAGATCGCCTCAAGGTCTCAGGGCTCGCCGTATGACGGCGTTGGTCGGTGTGCGTGGCCGGTTGGCAATCCGGACATGCTCTGCTTACGGATCTGTACAGGTGATCGCAAGGCGATGAAGACGAGCTACCAAAAATGGTGGCCAGGGGCGGAATCGAACCACCGACACGCGGATTTTCAATCCGCTGCTCTACCAACTGAGCTACCTGGCCATCCTGTCAGCGGGTCTCCGGCAGGACGCCGGGCCGCTGGATGCGGGCCGCGTATTACAACGGCAGCCGCTCAGAGAGTCAATAGCCGCCGGGGCCCGTCGATTGGCCCCGGGCCGCAACAGGCCAACACCCCCAGAGCCACTGGCGAATCGCAGCCGATCAACCCGTTGAGTCCTCACGCCTCTGTGCGGCCAAAACCTGTTGATTGATCGGAACGCGCGACAAGAAGGTTTCGCGCCGGTCTGGCGCCTCGATCGTATCGGCAATCGTCGCGATGATGGCCGCCGCCTTATCCAAGTACACCTCGGCGTCATCGCGTCGGTCGCATGCGGCGAGCATGACCGAATGGCAGAAATAGACCTCTTGCGACCGCACGGCGGGCATCACCCCCGCCGCCTCGAGCAAAGCCACCGCACGCTCGCTGTTTTGAAGCGCTTGGTCGGCATGACCCTCGGTAAGCTCCAGTTGCGCGAGCAAGCACAGTGACATGACCTCAGACCGGGAAAACTGGCCGGCCTGTGATTCCTCAATATTGGACTCGGGCAGCTTGCGCGCGTCGCCAGGGTTGCGCGCTGCATTGTGCGGGTGGAGCAGAAATTCGGCGACATAATTTCGGACGAGCGTAATCAGATCGATGTTGGGCAGTCGCTGGCTCTCTCGGTAGCCTTCCATCAAAGGCTGTTCTGCGTCGCTCATCCTGCCCCACTCCACGTAGAGCTTGCCAAGCAGCGCCAGGTTGTTGCCGTGCCACGCGTTGGGCCCGATTTTTTCGTTGTGCGCTGAAAGCGCCTTCTGTAGCGTCGCCTCGCACTGTTCGAACTGGCCACCCGCCAGGTAGACCTGCGCCAAATAGTTGTAGGTCGTTAACAGGTCGCTGGGCAATTGCAGGCGCTCCAGACCAGCGACTGCCTCCTCCAGCAAGCGCTCGCCATTTCCGATGTGCTCGTGGTCGAACTCACCGACACCCAGACGCTCAAGCAGCAGGCAGCTGGTGCGGTCGTCACGGTCGCCGTCGATCGAAGCCCGGTACAACGCATAACCTTCGTGCATCAACTGAAGCCCGCGGGACACATCCTGCTTTTTGAGCTGGTGGCCGTAACCAATCTGCATGACGGCTTCGATCACCTTGTCGCCACTGCGTCTGGCGACGTCATAGGCTCTTTCTAGCTCTACCAGGGATGCTTCCACGGAGTCGGTCGCATGCAGGATGTTGCCCTTTTGGTAATGCAGCACAGCTTCGATTTCTGCATCGCCCGCGCGCGTCGCGGCACGAATCGCCCTGTCTGCGATTTCCAGAATGTCCTGACCACCGGCCAGTCTCCGAACGCCCCGCGACACGGACCCAACGCAGTTCAACAGGATCGCAACAATGCGTGCGTAGCAAAGGTCGTCGACGTCCGCGCGCTGCTCGTCGCACGCCATCGTATCAACAGCTTCCTCGCACAGGGTCAGCGCTTCCGGCAGCCCGCCCTTCTCGAAGCACGACGACGCTGCCCGTTCCGAGAACGTGGCATACGATCGCGTAACGCCCGCCTTGCGGAAGTGGTTCGCAATCGAGATCAATACGCGGGTGGGCACGCTGGAGCGCTCATTAACCACCGCCTCCAGGGTTTCACCGACGGTCTTGTGGAGCGCTCTGCTCTGCCCGGGCGTTAACGTGCTGTAAAACGCGGACCGCATGAGTGCGTGGTCGAAGGCGTAGACGTCGGACTCGAGCGGCACCGGGAGGTTATGCGACTCCCGCAACTCGATAAGGCGGTAACGATCGGCTAGCGACTTGAGATCACTCTGAATGCGGAGTTCCTGTTGCCCCTCAATGGTGGCCACGACATTGGTTGAGAACCGCATGCCCTGTACGGCACCGACGGCAAGATAGCCTCGCTTGTCGGGGTCGACACGCTCAACCCGCTTTGCAAGCACAGCGTCGATGGTGGGAGGAATCCCGGCCTGCTCGATCCGTCCTGAAGCCTGCCACTCCCCGTCACGGCCCCGCGTGATCCTGCCGTCGACGCGCAACACGCCGTCAACCACATCGATGATGCCCTCTTCATCGAGCCAGCCCAGGTAGTTGCGAAAAAACAGTGGATGCCCGGCGCACACATGATGAAGCCACGGACCAAACGACGGGTGCTCACTCGTACCGAAGCGACGGCGCAGGTATTCGTCGATATCGTCGACCGTCAGGTTGCTAAGATCGACTCCGCTTGCCAGCGACTTTCCGACCAGCTCCAAGCGGGTCTGTGTAAGGGCCGTCGACTTGCCCAGACCTGCGGGCCGGTAGCACACCAGAATCACGATGCTCATGTCGGCGATGCCGCGAGCAAGAAACCGCAGCATTTCGCTCGACGTCGCGTCGATCCAGTGCGCGTCCTCCAGGATCAAGACGAGCGCGTCGCAACTGTCTGCCACAACCTCAAGGCCCGCCAGAAATTGTCCGAACAGGTGGCTCGGCTGGACTCTGGTGTCACCCAGCTCCTTACCGCCCATGAGCTTGGTGTACTCGGCGCGGGTATTGTAGACCGCGCTCAGCGCCGAGCCGAGATACGGTACCGTCTGGAGCCAACCATCTGCCGTCTTGCGAAACGCCATCTTAAGGCTCTGCAAGCGCGTACGTGCCGCTGGAGGATTTGCAAGGCTGGCGCCCATTTCGGCAAACGGCGAGTAGGGGTCGCGCGAACCCGTGTCCTCGAAACAGTGTCCGACGATCGTCTCGATGTCCCGAAACTCAGGGCTGGACTGACAGCGTGCCAGGAACTCCTTAATTAAGGTGCTCTTGCCCGACCCTGCATTGCCCGCAATGAACAGCGTCTGACCTTTGCCCGCCCGCGCCTTCGACAGCGCCACAAAGAGCTGGCCGAGCTCCTCGGTACGACCTACGAACGTTGCGTGTTCGTCATTCACCATGCGGGTCAAACTATCACAGCGAGGCACTGCCCGAGGGCCCCGCCTAAAGGGGACAATCGTCGGGAGGGGCTGCGATTTTTTTGTAGTGATGTGTCGTAATCAGCACCCCCCCATCCGTCAACTATCATGAACCCATCAGAAAAGGAGCAACCCGATGGAATACGTGATGTTGATCTACAACGCCGAGGAACGCTGGAACGCACTCAGCGAGGCCGAGGAGGCCCGTATCATGGCGGGACATTTCGCCATCAACGAGAAGGCTCAAGCCGACGGCACGTTCCGTTCCGGTAACCGGCTTATGGATGTGGCAGCCGCCACAACCGTCCGCAACAACGACGGCAAAATCACGGTCACCGATGGCCCGTTCGCGGAAACCAAGGAACAGCTCGGCGGCTACTACATCTTTGAGGCCGACGACCTCGACACGATCATCGGCTATGCCAGTCTGTTGCCGCACGACGACATTGGCTGCGTCGAAATCCGCCCGCTGTACCCGGAAACGGAATGAGCGACTTCGGCGCAGCGCTCAAAGCCGCCCGTCCCCGGGCTGTGGCGGCGCTGCGCCGATTTGCCGGCAACCTCGATGCCGCCGAGGACGCCTTTCAGGACGCGGCCGAGCGAGCACTCACCGCCTGGCGCGAGCAAGGCCTGCCCGACAACCCCACAGGCTGGCTCATCACGGCAGGCCGCAACCGACTCATCGACGCCGCCCGCAAAGCCGGCCGCGAGGTGCAGGGCGACGCCCCCGAACAAAGCCACGAAGACCTCGAGCCCACAGCCCTCGACGACGATTTGCTGCGCCTCGTCTTCACCTGCTGCCACTCGGCCTTGGCCGTCGAGCACCAGGTAGCGCTCACACTCAAAGTCATCGCGGGCCTCTCATCGGCCGACGTCGCACAGGCCTTCCTTGTGCCTGTCCGCACCATGGAGCAGCGTCTGGCGCGCGCCCGCAAGAAACTCAGCGACAAGGGCATCCCCTTTGCAGTCCCCGAAGCCGCAGAACTCCCCAACCGCCTCGAGGCCGTGCTGGCCACCGTCTATCTGATCTTCAACCAAGGCTACAGCGCCCGAGCAGGCGCCCTCGTCGACAGCCGCACCTGCGAGGAGGCCATCTGGCTGGCCCGCCTGCTGCTGCGCCTGTTCCCGGGCGACACCGAGCTCATGGGCCTGCTCGCACTCATGCTCTGCCACCACGCACGCCACGCCTCCCGCCAGGCACCCGACGGCGCACTCATCCCGCTGCCGCGGCAGGACCGCTCGGCCTGGGACGGCGACCTCATCACAGAAGCGACCGCATTGCTGCGCGTCGCGCTGGGCCGCGGCCGCCCTGGGCCCTACCAAACCCAGGCCGCGATCGCGGCGCTGCACTGCGAAGCGCCCGATGCCAGCGCTACAGACTGGGCGCAAATTGCTGCGCTATACGAAATCCTCGAGCGCCAGTCGCCTGGCCCCGTCGTCACGATAAACCGCGCGGTCGCGCTCAGCGAGGCTGGCGATACAGAGAAGGCGCTGGCCGTGCTTGAACAGCTCGACGTCTCCTCACTTACGGACTACACGCCTTACCTCGTCGCCCACAGCACGCTGCGCCACCGCCAAGGCGATGCGGCCGCCGCCGACGCGCTGTTACGCCAGGCCCTGGAAGCCTCGCAGCACGCCGCCGAGCGCGAATTCCTGTCCCAGGTGCTCGAGGAACGGGCACAGCGGGCCGATGTTTGACATAAACCTTGGGCCACCGCGACAGCCAGCGATGCCGCGCAGCTCAGCGCCCACGAACCGCTCTATATGTGACTTTCGTCCTTAAAACGGCGACCAACGGCTGTCAAAGTCCCCCCGCTGGCGACTTAATGCAAAGCCTCCTTATACTCACCGCCGATCGCGCGGTCGGCTTGGGGGAGTTCGCGACCAGCAGCGCAATGACGTGTGTGACTTGTTGAATGCGCGGGATGCCGGCGAAGGCCGACCGTAGCGAAGCATTCAGCGATTGGGGGGGGGGGGAATGATGCCCACCGGAGCGACCTTGTGACCCGTCACGAGGCACCAGCAGACGGCGGAGAAGCGCCAGGCGGTGGCCAGGATGGACTGCGTGAGCGGGCCATCCTCGATACCGCGTTGACCCTGTTTCTGAAACGCGGCTACACCGACACATCGCTGTCACGCATCGCGTCCGAGGCCCGTATCACGCCGGCCGAAGTCCACCGCCGGTTCGGCAGCAAGGCGGACCTCTTGGGCCTTGTGCTCGACCGCGAGATCCAGCGCTCCCGCCAGCCGTTCATCAACGGCGTCCCCGAGTACGACTCGGCGCTCGAAGCCGCGCGTTTCATCGCCCAATGGCACCAGCAGCTGTTCCAGGCGACCGCGCTATTGCCGCTTATGCGCACCACGATCAGCGCCGCCCACAAGCACCCCGAGCTGCGCGACCTGCTCGTCACCAGCGACGGCGGCGAAGCCTGCCAGGCTTTCGTCGAGGAAGCGTTCAAAACAATGATCAAACGCGGGTTGTTTCGCGAGTGCAATGCGCGCACCGCGCTGCGACATTTTTTCGGCATGCTCAACCAGGCGCTTTGGATCGAACCCGTCACCATCGGCCGTCCGATCGAGAATCTCGACGAACACATCGACTCTTGCGCACGCGCCTTTTGCGTCCTTTACGCCGCCGACGCCCCCGACTTTTGACAGCCCCCGGGCGCCTCTCTAACCTTTAACTTCTGTTACGCAGCGGATAGCGCTATGGCCGCCGCAGCCGGCGACGCCGGTCTACGCAACGACCCCCTGACCGGACGTTTCGACAAGGTTCGAGCGCGTTCGCTCGCGCTGTGTGAAACGCTCAGCGCAGAGGACCAGGTCGTACAAACGATGCCCGACGTCAGCCCGACGAAGTGGCATCTCGCGCACACCACGTGGTTCTTCGAGACCTTCGTGCTGGTGCCGCATGCGCCCGGCTACGCGCCCTTCGACCCGCGCTTCGCGTACCTCTTCAACAGCTACTACCAGAGCGCAGGCGAGATGCATGCGCGGCCACGGCGTGGTCTGCTGTCGCGACCCACGGTCGCAGAAGTGCACCGCTACCGTGCGTATGTCGACGACGCCATGCAGTCGCTGCTCGCAACCGGCGTCGATGCGGAAACCTGCAGCATCATCGAGCTCGGCCTGCATCACGAACAGCAGCACCAGGAGCTCATGCTGACGGACATCAAGCACGTGCTTTGGTGCAACCCGCTGAAGCCTGCCATGTGCCCCGACCTGCCCGTGCCCGCACAAGCCGAGGCGCGGGCGACAGATTGGATCCGTCACTCTGGCGGCGAGGCCGAAATCGGCGCGCCCACAAACACTCGGGGCTTCTGCTTCGACAACGAAACACCGCGGCACCGCACCTTGCTGCAACCGCACCAAATCGCCGATCGCCTCGTCACCAACGCCGACTACCGGCGCTTCGTGGAAGACGGCGGCTACGGCGACGCCATGCTCTGGCTCTCGGACGGCTGGGCGACGGTCACCGAGGAAGGCTGGTGCCGACCGCTGTACTGGTCCGAAGACCTAGAGCAGGAGTTCACACTGGGCGGCCTACGCGAGATCGATCCGAACGCGCCCGTCTCCCACTTGAGCTTCTACGAGGCGGACGCGTTTGCGAGCTGGGCAGGCGCCCGCTTGCCCACTGAAGCCGAGTGGGAGACCGCCGCGGGCGACAGCCCCGTGCAAGGCAACTTTGCAGAATCGGGTTACTGGCACCCGGCCGCGGGCGACGGCCCGCAGTGGTACGGCGACGTCTGGGAGTGGACGGCTTCGCCTTACGCCGCTTACCCGGGCTTCAAACCCCTCGCGGGTACGCTGGGCGAGTACAACGGCAAGTTCATGTGCAGCCAGCTCGTGATCCGCGGCGGGTCCTGCCTGAGCGCGCAGGATCACCTCCGCCCGACCTACCGAAGCTTCTTCTACCCCGATGCACGCTGGCAGTGCACGGGGCTCCGACTTGCAGGCGACGCCTGACCGCAAGGACCCCAGATGACCGACAGTGACGCGCAGGCTGCCAGGAAGGCAGCCGATCTCGAAGAAGTGCTTGCGGGGCTGGCCCTGCCGCAGAAGCGGTTGTCGCCCAAGTACTTCTATGACGAGCGCGGCTCGAAGCTGTTTGAGGCCATCACGGAGCAGCCCGAGTACTACCCGACGCGCACCGAGATCGGCATCCTCGAAGAGAACATCCAAGCCATCGGCGATGCGCTGGGCACAGGCGTCTCCCTGATCGAGTTCGGCGCGGGCGCCAGTGTCAAAGTGCGTATCCTGCTCGACCACGTACCGGGCATCGGTGTGTTCGTGCCCGTCGACATCTCGGGCGATCACCTGCAGGCCGCGGCTGACACGCTCGCACTGGCTTACCCCAACATTGAAGTGCTGCCCGTCACGGCCGACTTCACGCGGCCGTTTCAGCTGCCCTCGCCACGCGTCATGCCCGACCGCAATATCGTGTTCTTCCCGGGCTCAACGATCGGCAACTTTCCGCCCGAGGCGGCCCAGGAGTTGCTCACAACTATGCGCCGAACGGCCGGCGACGGTGGCGGCCTGCTCATCGGTGTGGATCTAAAGAAAGACGCCGACGTACTCGAGCGCGCCTACAACGACGAGGCCGGCGTCACCGCAGCGTTCAACTGCAACATGCTGCACCACCTCAACGGTCGGCTGGGCACCAACTTCCGACCCGAGGCGTTCAAGCACCGCGCCATTTACAACGAGGACGAGGGACGCATCGAGATGCACCTCGTCAGTCAATGCCGCCAGTCGGTCAACCTGGCCGGACAGCAGTTCGAGTTCGCGCCCGACGAATACCTGCTCACCGAGTGCTCCTACAAGTTCTCGCTCGAGGACTTCGCAGCGCTCGCCGATGCGGCCGGTTTTACGGTCGACACGGTGTGGCAGGACGCAGACGGGCTGTTCAGCGTCCAGTACTGCCGGACGAAAGACTAAAGCGACCCTACTCGGACGCGTCGTCGGAATTCGCGGCGTCGCCCAGAGACTGCTTGATGCTGTTCATCGCCACGCGGGCTTCGCGCTGTTGCAACGCGCGCTTGTCGACCTTGCCCAGCGGGGTCAGCGGCAGGGCGTCGACGATGAACACATCGACGGGCAGATCCGAAGACGCGGCCAGCGTGTCACGCAAAAACTCACGTAAGGCCTCGGTATCGCTCTGGCCGCCTTCGCGCAACACGGTGTAGGCCACGGGCACTTCGCCAGAGACGGGGTCAGGCCGCGCCACCGTGGCCGCCATGGCGACCATGGGATGCTGCAGCAAAGCTTCTTCAATCGTTGAGGGATCGACGTAGCGACCACCGCGGCGAATGACCTCGCTGCGTCGACCCGCGATCCAGTGATAGCCATCGCCGTCGATACTCGCGAGGTCGCCCGTGTCGAGCCAGAGCAAACCGTCGCCGCATTCGACCCAGTCGACGCCGCCACGATCTTCGTCGATGTAGGTCTCAAGCAGTCCGGGGCCATTCACGAGCAGGCGGCCGACCTCCTCGATGTCGCAGTCGCCCTGGAACCGGTTCGCATCATCAAAGGTCGCGATGCGTGTGCGGTGCCAGGGCAAGGCGATGCCAGCAGAACCCGCACGGCGCTCGCCCGCGGGCGGCGTCATCGTCGCGAGACAACCGAGCTCCACGATGCCGTAGCTTGAGAGTAAGCGCACACCGGCGGCGCGCTCAAAGCGCCGTTGCAGGGCCGCCGATAATCGCGCGCCGCCGGAGATGGCCAGCGACAGCGAGGTGATGTCCGCCTCACCGATGGGCACGCGCAATAGCTGAGCAATCACCGCGGGCACGAGCAAGGCCAGCGTGACGCGGTAGTGGGCGATTATGCGCCAGTAGTTCCTGACGAAGTCGGGGTTCAGGAAGCCGCGCGGGCCCGCCGTGATCACACAGGCGCCCTGCGACCAAGGCAACAAGCCCGATGCTGCCGCCACGGAGTTGTGAAACAGCGGCAGCCCCCCGGCGACGACAGTGCCTTCGTTAAGCAGCTCGCCAAACATCGGCCGCAGCGCGCACACAGTGCGCATCTCGGCCGCCAGGGACCGCCGGACCAGTCTCGGCCGCCCCGTGGTGCCGGCCGTACAGTTGACGATGCCCAGGTGTTCGGGCGGTGGCGCCGCCTGCGCGAGATCGCCGCGAATCCCGCTCAGCGCAATGTTGAAGTCCTGGACGTCGACGTCGGGGTGCGCGTGTGCCGCCGCTTCGCCGACGAGAAAGACGTGCGTCAGACGTGGGCACGCCGCCGTGATCTCGTCGGCGCGATCCGTCCAGCTGCCAGCGTCGGCAACCAGGATCCGGGTGTTCGCGAGCGCGAGCAGCGCGGCGAAATCACCGGTCGCGATGCCGCCGTTGATGGGCATGACCGTCGCGACGGACTGCGCGCCCCAAACTGCGATGTGTGCCTCTGGCCGGTTGGAGAGCGCAACGGCGACAACGTCGGTTGCCTCGATGCCGTGAGCCTGGAACAGCGTCGCCGCGGCGCATACCTGCTCGAACAGGTCTTCAAAGGTCAGGGTACGGGCGCGCTCGATACGTGCGGGGTCAGCGAGGAAATGCAGTGCGGCGCGACCCGGCCAGCGCTCGGCGCTGCGGCGTAACAGGTCGAACGCCGTCCGCGGCTCGTCCTGGCCGTCGATATTGCGGTCGCTGATTCGGTCGACATCAAGCCGACTCGCGACAGGCGTCATGCAGGTGCGTCCATGCGGCTCCTGGCCCGGTTGGCGGGTCCTTCGCTCTCCGGGGCATTGTAGCGCGTTGCAACGACGTGATTTAGGTCGGGAACGAGAGCCTGCCGGACCCGGCCTCCCGCGTGGACGCGCTAGTCGCCGGCGGGTTCTTCCGTAAAGCCTTCGGGCTTCGCCGACCCTTCTCCAAAGAAGAACTTCTCCATCTCACCCTCGAGGAACTTGCGCGCCTCGGGCTCGATCGGTGTAAGCCGGTACTCGTTGATGAGCATCGTCTGGTGCGCAAGCCATTGCTGCCAGCCCACCTTGGACACGTTGTCGTAAATGCGTTGCCCGAGCTCGCCGGGGTACGGCACACGATCGAGGCCTTCGAGCGACTCACCGCGCAGCACGCAGTCCACCATTCTGGTCATGACGATTCCTGTAACAGGGATTGCGGCGATTCTAGCGACTCGACGATGCGTTCGACAGGCCGCGGTACACCAAGCGCCGCAAGCTCGGCCGGTTGCACCCAGCGCTGATCCGCCTCGGCAACGCCGCCCGCGGACGCCGTCACCCCATAGAGCTCGGGCAGGATCTCAAGGTCGAAGTGCGTGAACTTGTGCACGAAACCCGGCAAGAGCTGCGGTGCGGTATCACTCGCAGGTAAGCCCTCTGGGCGTGGCTCACCGTCGGGCTGCTCGGGAAACGACCACAGCCCACCCCAGATGCCCGTTGGGGGTCGGCGTACGAACAGCAGCGCACCCGATGCGTTGCGGTAGACGAGCATGCGCGCACGACGCCGCGGCTTGTCACGGCGCGGTTTGCGACCCGGCAACTCATCGATGCGCCCCTCGGCGCGCGCGCGGCAGGTCGTGCGCACGGGGCAGGCCTCGCAGCCCGGCGCGCGGCGGGTACAGAGCGTGGCGCCCAGGTCCATCATGGCCTGCGTGTAATCGGCAACGCGCGTGTCGGGCGTGAATTGCTCCGCGGCTTGCCAGAGCGCCTTGAGCACAGCGGTGCGCCCGGGCCAGCCCTCGATCGTCTCGTGGCGGGCCAGCACACGTTTCACATTGCCATCGAGAATCGCGTGGCGGGCATCATCGGCCAGCGACAGAATCGCACCCGCCGTCGAGCGTCCCACGCCGGGCAGTGCGACCACCGCATCGAAGTCGCCGGGAAACGCTCCGCCGTGCCTATCGCGCACCTGCTGCGCCGCGGCGTGCAGGTTGCGTGCACGAGCGTAGTAGCCGAGCCCCGACCAGAGTGCGAGCACATCATCAGTGGGCGCATCGGCCAGCGTGACGACGTCGGGGAAGCGCGCCATGAAGCGTTCGAAGTAGCCGATGACCGTGGCGACCTGAGTTTGCTGCAGCATCACTTCGCTGACCCAGACACGGTAGCGTGATCGGTCGTGTTGCCAGGGCAGGTCCTTACGGCCGTGGTGCTCGAACCAGTCAAGCACGCGCGCAGCAAAATCTGTCATTGCGGCGCGTCGAACCCCGCAAGGCCGCGCTCACGAAACGTGCTCGCGTCGGCCGTCGATTCCTGGGCGAGCTTCTCGATGCGCGCGACCGCATCGCGGCCGCCTTTGATGAGCTGGCGCTTCATGACGTAGGGCCCGATAACGGGCGGCACCCAGAAGGCGGGTTCCATCTCGATCTCATAGACGACGAGCGTGCCGTCGCCTTCTTCGCTCAAGTCCCAGGTGGCGACCGCGTAGCGAAAATCCTCACCACCGGGCTCCTGAGTCGTGCGGATGCTGTCGAGCCCCTCGTTTTCGAGCAGCTCGGTGCGCGCCATCGTCTGGCAGAAGAACAGAACACAGCCTTTGACCCGCGTGTAGACGCGCAGCGCGCCGGCTTCTGTTGGCGGCTCGAACCGCGTCTCGTCGTAGACGCTCGAAATGCGATCGAACTGCGCATAGTCCGTGAGGATGTCGAACACACCAGCACGCGGCGCATCGAACCAGGTCTCGGAGCGCATGGTGTAGCGCTTGCCCTCGTGCTCGACGGTGACTTCACGGATCTCGGCCGACACCGCCGGACCGGCGCCGGTGAGCAACACAAGCGCCATGAGGACACGCCAGGCCACTAGTCGAAGATGTCCTTGAGTGCGTCTTCGAGCGAGGGCTCTTCGTCGTCACCGCGCAAGCGGTCGAGCAAACGCCGACGCAGGCGGTCCTTTTCTTCGTCGATCTTCTGCTGCACGGCGTCGCGTGCCATGCCCTCGATGTCGGGGCGGATCGTGGGCGCCGTCATGTCGCCCGTGAGCTTGAGCGGAATCACCGCTTCCGTGTACTCGTCGAGCTCCTCGGCTGTGGCGCCCTCAATAAACTCGGGGCGCTCAAGCACGCGCGCTCGCAGGCCGTAGTCGATCGTGGCGTCGGCCAGGTTGACGCTGCCGGCGCCCGTAACCTGCAGAAACGGAATCTCGGCGAACAGGTCTTCGTTACGCGCCACGCCGTCGCGAACCGTGGCCGTCGCCTGCAAGCTCGAAATCTCCGTGCGCGCCGGCTCGGGTCGCGGCGGCACCGCCTCGCCCTTGAAGCGCGCGCGGGCGCTGCGGATGTCATACCAGATATCGGTTCCCGCGAGCGCGCCGTCCGTGAGCGCGAGTTCGACGTCGCCCTGCAGCGTCTCACGCACATCGGCCAGCGTCTCGCCGCGCCCCGTGAGGCTGAAGCGGCCCGCGAGCGTGCCCTCGACGTTGTCACGCTCGTAGAGCAGGCGCGCCAGCGTGCCGAGGTTGAGATTTTCGATGCGTTCGTCGAGTGCGAGCACGGGCGTCGCCTGGCGGGCATCGATGCGAACATCCCCACGGTACTGGCCGTCGAGCACCGTGGCGCTCAGCGGGTAGAGCCGCGCCTGGTCGCCACCGATGTCGAGCCCAAGCTCCAGCGTCTCGAAGGGCAGGTCGCCGAGCGTAAGGCGTTCAAACTTGAGTGAACCCTGCGCCGTCAGCCCGCGAATCATGTCGACAGGCAAGGCCGTGGCGACCACCGCGTCACCGGCATCGTCGGCATCCACCGCGTCTTCGGCGGGCGGCAGGTAGCGGTCGAGATTGATCTCTCCACCCGCGAGCTGGAACCGTAGCCGTGGGCGCCCGACCATGTCATAGGCCACGTCGCCCGCGAGCTCGGTGTTGTCGAGGCGTGCATCGATCCCCGTAAGCGCCACCGCTTCGTAGCTGACTTCAAGGCCGGCCGAGAACGCCAGCGACTCAAACACGGTGGAATCAGCGGACTCAAGCGGCACGTCGAACACGGCCGCTGCCTCGCGCGGCGAAAACGTCTCGAGCGCGACCTTGCCCGTCAGCGCGAGCGGCGCTTCGGGCCCGCTGCCCGACAGCGAGAACGTGCCCGCCACGGGGCCAAGCGCAAGCCGCCCTTCATCGATGGCCAGCGAGTTGTTGCGGCTGTCGAGCACCAGGCGCGCGGTGCGTAAGGAGACGTCGGTCTCGCCAGCCAGGAACGGCGCGTTGATCTGGCCCGACACGTTGAGGTTGCGCACAGCCGGGGCCTCGAGCGCACCGGGCTCCAGCACGGCCGTCAGGCGCAAGGCGCCCGCAAGCTCGTCAGGCGCTGCGCGAAAATTGAAACGCGCATCGATCGGCGTCGAGGTATCGAGGGAGAAGTCCTCAAGCGCCAGGTCGAAGCCGTCGATCACGTACTCGGCACCCGACATGCCGTCCCGGTAGGTCACGGCCGCGTTGGTGATCTCGACGGCGGCCACGGTGAGCTCGGGTATGTCTTGCTGCGGCAACGTATTCTCTTCCGCCGGGGCGGTCTCGGCGCCGCGCTCGAGCAAGTCCTGCCAGCTCGTCATGCCGTCGCCGCGCGTGGCCATATTGAGCGTAAAGCCGTCGATGGCGACCGTGCCGATCTCGACGCGGCCCGTCAGCAACGGCGGCAGCCTGACGCCAGCCGAAACGGCATCGATGCGCAACATGGGCTCGGGCCCGAACGCGGCCGCGGCGGCCACCTCGATATCGCCCGTTCGGATCGAAAGCCAGGGAAAGAGATTCATGGTCAGCTCACCGCCCACGGTGACCTGGCGGCCCGTGGCTGTGGTGAGCGCGAGCTCGATGTCATCGCGGTAGTCCTCGGGGTCGAACACGAGCACCGCCACGGTCACCGCGACGACAACGAGCAGGATTAGCGCACCGGCAATGCCGAGCACCCATTTAATGATTCGGGCCATGTTGCTTAGGGTAGCAAAGCGGGCCGATGGTTCACGTGACAGACCAAAAAAAAGGCCCGACACGACACGCGCGCCAGGCCAGTCAGGTGGGGGCAGCCACCTATTCCATGCAGATCTCGATGCCGCCGTTGACGGTTTCCAGCTCCAGGCGACCACTGCCTGTACCGTGATCGAACTTGAGGATGCGGCCGGGCCCGTAGCGGCTCGTGCGCTGAGGCTTGGGACCGAAGCAGTTGTCGATGCGCCCGTTCAGCGTCGAAACCTCAATGCGTCCGCCGAAGGCCGAACCCAGCGTGATGTCGATGTCGCCCGAAACGGCGTCAGCCTCGATGTCGGCGCTCTCGCCGCGCAAGCCCTGGATGTAGATATCACCCGAGGTGACCGTAGCGCGTACGCGGTCGAGCTGGCCGTCGGAGATGGCCACATCGCCACTGACCGATGACGCGCTGAGCCGACCTGCGAGCTCAGAGACATCGACGTCGCCACTCGTGGAACCGACCCAGGCTTCGCCTTCCTGCATATGGCCTGTCACCACGACATCGCCACTCGTGCTGCGTGCCTTCAGCTTGCCGCCAAAAGTCTCGACGTTCACATCGCCGCTGGCGGTCGCGACGCGCAGCGTGCCACGGACACCTTCGACATCGATGTCGGCAGATGCGGCCTCGACGACCACCGATGCGGCCTGGGGCACCGTCACAAGAAGATCTGTGCCTCTGTCTCTCTGCCAGCCGCCGCTCTTGCTGATTTCAATGAGCACTTCGTTGCCGCGCTCTGATACTTCAAGCCGCTGCTTGCTGTTCGCCAGTTCCGCAACGATCTCGACGTTGGTGGTGGACTCACCCATGACGACGATGTCGCCCGTGGGACTGATGATGCGCACGTCCGGCGCGTCGCCCGTCGGCAGGCTGCGGCGGACCTCTTCACCGGCCGCGGCCGGCAGTGCCACCAGCAGCGCGGCCAGGGTCACGATGGTCTTGTTCTTGGTCTTCACGTCGTCGTCCTCTCAAGCGTCGGGGCACTGCGGCGGAAACCGTTGACGATGGCGAGCTCCTGCTCGTAAGCCATGCGCAACAGCTGCCGCAGCTCCACGTTATTCGGTTCGCGCTCGATGGCCTCGTTGATCTCGGCGATCGAGGCGCGAATGATCTTCAGGTTGGCGATCACCACCTCGCGGGTTGCGGGCTGCAAGTCAGCCAGGTGGTCCGCGAGCTCATCCAGCGAACGCTGGTGCACGCGGACGAATTCAGCATCGAGGCCGCTGTAGCGGAACAACTCTTCGTCGGCTGCGGGCACTTTAGAGGCGACCGTGGTCGTGGCGTCATCGGGGGGGATGATGAGCAGGCCTACGAGTACCGAGGCCGCGAACACGCTGGCCGCGACGCGCCACTGCCAGAAGCCGCCCTTGCGCTCGCTGATCTTCGCCTCGATGCCGGGCCACAGGTCGCGCTGGGGCTCGATGCAGTCATCGAGCTTGGCCAGTGCCTGGTCCAGTGCGTCGTTTTGATCGTTCATGTCGTTGCTTCCAGTTGTTCGGCCAGCATCTGACGCGCTCGGTGCAGATGGGCCTTGCAGGTGCCGACGGCAACATCGAGTGCCTCGGCAACTTGTTCGTGCGTGTAGCCGTAAACCCCCGCGAGCACGAACACCTGTCGTGCACGCTCGGGCAGGCCCGAAATCGCCCGCTCCAGATCACTCATATCGTGCTCTGCGGGCGTCGCCGTTTGCGTCTCGGGATCCACAAGCCGCATGCGTTCCATTTCTCGCTTGCGACTACGCATCCGTCCCAGCACCACGTTGACGGCAATCCGGTGCAGCCAGCTTGAGAAGCGGCTGTCACCACGAAAACTGTCGATCTTGCGCCAGGCCTGCACGAAGGCGTCCTGGGTGGCGTCCTCAGCCTCGGCCCGGTTCGCGGTCATCCGCAGACACAGCGCGTAGATATGCGGCACGTGGGCGCAGTACAGCCGTTCATAGGCTCGTGTATCGCCACTCGCGGCCAGCGCAACATCGTCTTGCGCCGTGTCTTCCTGCCTTTCTGCGCTCATCGTGAGCAGCATAGCTGATCCCTGTTTACACCGCGGTTATGTGCCGCGCTCAATCGTTCAGATTTCGACACTAAGATGCGGTCCAGACGCCAAGGGTTTAGTGGGGGGCGCGCATTGTCACAGCGGCGATTCTGCTATCATCGATCAAACCCGCCGGAACAATAACAATGACAAGCCAGCAATCACGGCCCCAGCGATGAGTCACCCGGAAAAACCGAGCCGACTGCGCATCCTTTACCTGGGCGAATTGTCAGTTCCGGCCCGCTCCCTGATCCGCGAACTCGTGGCGCTGCCTGAGATCGACTCGGTGGTCGAACTCACCGACCCCGATATGCTCGCGCACCGCGTCAGCGAATCTGCCCCCGACCTATTGCTCGTCGACTTCGGCATCACCGAATCCGCGGCGGAACGTTACCGGCCACAGGCGCTCATGCCCGAGATTTCGGCCTGGCCCGTCGTGGCGATGACCTCTACGGAACGCGAACAGCGCGGCATTCGCGCCGTGCTGCACGGCGCGCAGACCTACCTCTGCGTCGAGCGCGCCGACACGATGCGCCTGCGCCAGGTGCTCGTGCAGTGCCGCGACCAGTTCGACTTTATCGACACGCTCGCGGGGCGCAGTGAAGTGCTCGCGACGGTCATGGAAGGCATTCAGGACGGAGCTGTGGTCATCAACCCGGCCGGTCGTGTGGTGAGCATCAACCCGGCGGCACGCGCGATCCTCGGCATGGGCCGCGATGCCTGGCCCGACCCGGACTGGCCGGCGCGTTTTTGCACACGCGACGCGGCGTCAGGTCGTCTGCTGCCGCTGCCCGATCGCGTGTTGTCACGCGTCCAGCGCGGCGAGCGGTTTTCGGAGCTCGCGCTGTCTCACCGCAGCGAGGACGGCGTCGACCGCGTACTGTCGGTCAACGGCCGCGGCCTGTTCGGTCGCAACGGCGCGCTCATCGGCGGGCTCGTCAGCTTCCGCGACATCACCGAGCGCTTTGCACGTGACCGCGCGATCACCCAGTCGACGCTCTACGACGACCGCACGGGCATCGCCAACCGACGCCTGTTTGCCGACCAGCTTGAGCAGGCCGTGGCGCGCGCCCAGCGCACGCAACGTACGCTTGGTGTGCTCTTCATCGACATCGACCGCTTCCGCAGCATCAATGACGCGCACGGCCACGACGTGGGCGATTCGCTGCTCACGGCTGTCGCGGCGCGCCTTCAGGCTGTGCTGCGGCAGGGCGATCTGCTTGCGCGTTGGGGCGACGACCAGTTCGTTGTCGCGCTTGAAAACCTGACGGGTCCGCGCGACGCCGCGGCCGCCGCGCAGAAGGTGGTGCGCGGCGTGGCAGAACCGTTCGAGTTCGACGGCCTTAAGCTCTTCGTGACGAGCAGCGTGGGCATCGCGCTGTTCCCCGAAGCCGGCGAGAACGCCGACGCGCTCGTGCGTGCCGCCGATCGCGCGATGTATCAGGCCAAGCGGGCGGGTGGCGCGCGCATGCAGTTTTTCTCGCGCTCGCAAACTGAGCACGACGGCGACACGGCAGAGCTCGAAGTGGGTATCCGCCACGCACTGCTCCGCCGCGAGCTCACGCTGCGTTACCAGCCGCGCGTCAATCTTTCCACGGGCCGGCTCATGGGCCTCGAGGCGCTTTTGCGCTGGCAGCATCCGCGCTTCGGTCTGCTGCCGCCGGCGCGCTTTTTGTCGCTGCTCGAATCCAGTGGGCTCATCCATTCCGTGGGCGAGTGGATCATTGAGTCGACAGCGGCGCAGCTGCACGCTTGGCAGCAACGCTACCCCGTGCCCGACCTGACCGTCTCGATCAACCTCTCGCCGCTGCAGCTCACGGGCGGCCGACTGGTTGAGACCGTGCAACGCGCCATCGAGGACCACGCGCTCGACCCGGGCTGCCTCGAGTTTGAACTGGGTGACGGCGCCGCGAGCCTGCAACGCCCACGCGAAGTCGAAACGCTTAAAGCGCTGCGCAAACTCGGCGTGGGCGTCACGCTCGACCACTTCGGTACGCACGACATTTCATTTGCGGCGCTCGACACGACTGTGGTGACGAGCTTCGTGCTGCACCAGTCACTGATCCAGGACGTCACCGAAAACGAAGCACACCAGCGCATCGTGCGCGCGGCCATTGCCATGGCCGAGGGGCTCGACGTCGACATCGCCGCCGAGGGCGTCGAGACGCAGGACCAGCTCGCCTTCCTGCGCGAGTCGCGTTGCGGCGGTGCGCAGGGCTACTACATCAGCCGCCCCATGGACGCCGAGAAGGTCAACAAGCTGCTGCACACAGAATCGCTGGGCGGCCGCCTGCTCGAGTCGGTTTCGGCCGCCTGACACCCGCAGCACAATGACCGATCAACACCCGCGCGACGTGAAGAGCTACGTCAAGCGGCCGGGTCGTATGACGCCGGCGCAGCAACGTGCGCTCGACACGCTGCTGCCCGAGCTCGGCCTGCCCGAACCGGACGTCGAGCTGGACCCCACCGACATGTTCGGTCGCAACGCCCCGCTGGTCGTCGAAATCGGCTTTGGCAACGGCGACAGCCTCGTCGACATCGCGGCCGCACAACTCGACTGGAACGTGCTGGGCATCGAAGTTCACGAGCCCGGTATCGGGCACTGCCTGCTCATGGCCGAGCGCGCGGAGCTGCAGCATTTCCGAGTCTCGCAGTACGACGCCGTCGCCGTGCTCACCCGCCAGCTGCCGCGCGCGAGCGTCACGCGCCTGAACCTCTACTTCCCGGACCCCTGGCCCAAGAAGCGCCACCACAAGCGCCGTCTGGTGCAGCCCAAATTTCTCGACCTCGTGGATCGCGTGCTAGCACCTGATGGCGCGCTGCACATGGCGACCGACTGGCAAAACTACGCCGAGCAGATCGACGCAGTGCTGTCGGCTGACGCGCGGTTCCGTTGCGCGGTGCGCCGCGAACACAGCGGCGACCGACCTTACGAGCGGCCGCAGACGAAGTTTGAACGGCGCGGCCTCAAACTGGGCCACCGCATCTGGGACTGGTGCTGGCAGCGGGCGGGCTAGCCCAGCAGCACGAGCGCGCCGTCGACCACGTACTGCACGGCCAGCGCCACGAGCACGACACCGAACAGTCGGCTGACCACGTTGGCCCCGGTTTCACCCATAACCCGCATGACAGGCGTTGTCAGCAGCATAAGCACGAGCGCAATGGCCAGGACCAGCATGGCCATGGCCATGAGCCCGAAGAACTCGGGCCAGCTGTCGCCCATCTCCACGAGCAGCAGCAACAGCGTCGCCAGTGCGCCCGGACCGGCGATCAGCGGGAATGCCAGCGGGAACACCGAGATGTCCTCGCGGTAGCGCGCCTCATCCTGCTCGCGAACCGTCGTCGAACGCAGGCCCGATTGGCGTGCGAACACCATGTCCACGGCCATGAGGAACAAGAGGATGCCACCAGCAATTTTGAAGGCGGCGACGGACACGCCGAGCGTTTCAAGCAAACGCTGACCGGCCAGTGCGAACACCCAGAAGATGATGGCCGCCAGCGCAACTGACTTGACCGCCATGCGCCGCCTGAAGAGCGGCTCCGCGCCCCGCGTCAGCGCCCCGAAAATGGGCACAAGCGTGATGGGCTCCACAACGACAAACAGCACGACGAAGTGGCGCAGCAATTGTTCGATGAATGGCGTCACAGCAGGACTCGGAAAGGGTGGGGGACGTGTCTGGCGCGCGCAGTATAGGGCCGCGTCAGCGCTTTTCCAACGGTCGATTGCGGCCTCCCGGGCGGCCGTTGGCGTTGCGTGTCGAAGGAGCGTATAACAACTTTGAAAACAGGTGAAACGAGCTTCCCGCGGAAGCACTAGCGGGAGCGTTACCAGGGGGTAGCAGCATGACCGCAGTGAATCCCAGGGTGGGACGTTGGTATCGCAGACCGGACCGAGGTCTGTTTGAGGTCGTGGCCGTTGACGAGGCGGCCAACACGATCGAAATCCAGTACTTCGACGGCACGGTGGCCGAAATCGACGCGGAGAACTGGGGGCGAATGGTCATTCTGGCCGTCGCAGCCCCGGAAGACTGGAGCGGGGCCATGGACGTGAACCGCGAAGACGCCGTTGACGACGTCGACGGGCGCCCGCCCCATGACTGGTCCGACCCGCTCGAAGTGATCGAGCGCGAGCGCGACCACGGTATCGAGCTTATTCCGGACTAGCGTCAGCCGCAGGCGGCGGCGGTGGCCGAAACCGAGGCAGGCTGACGAGCACAGCCAGCACGATCGACGGCACGCCTGTGCAAGCCGCAAATACAAAGAACCCAACCCAACCCGCCCAGTCGGCGTCACGTGCTGCGCCCGTCATCCAGGGCTCGATGATCCCCGCCCAGCCAGACCATTCCTGCACACGACCAGAAAAACCCGCAATGAGCTTGCCGCCAAACGCGGACAGCGAGCTGAGTAACGCAAACTGCGTGGCAGTGAATCGCATATTGGTCAGGCTAGACAGATATGCGATGAAGACGGTGCCTGCAAAGCCCATGGCGAAGTTGTCGGCGCTGATCGTGATCGTCAGAGCCCAGATTTCCGGACCGGCAAATGCCAGGAACACGAAGGCGAGGTTGGTTGATGCAATCAGTACACTCGCAATGATCAAGCTGCTGTAAACACCGAAGCGCAGCACCGCGAAGCTGCCCCCTGCGATGCCAACGAGCGACACTACGACGCCGTAAATCTTGGCCACAGTGGCCACATCAGCCTTCTCGAAACCAAGGTCGAGGTAGAACGGGTTCGCCAACACGCCCAGCACATAGTCACTGATCCGGAAGCTCACAACGTAGGCAACAATGAGCAGCGTCAAAGCGCCATAGCGCCTGGCGAAATCGACGAACGGCGCAACAACGCTCTGCTGAATCCAGATTAGGAATCCTGGTGGCGGCGGTGGTGTGGTTCGCGTGGGTTCGGGTGACAACAGTACGGCCGCCATACCCACGCACATGAGCAGCCCCATTACGGCGTAAGCAACGTCCCAGCCGCCGTATTGTGCGAGGTACAACGCACCCGCACCGCTGCAGATTAGCGCCAGGCGATATCCGTATTGATAGGCGCCCGCCAGAACGCTCTGCATCTCATCGGTATCAGACTCAATCCGATAGGCGTCGATGACGATGTCCTGGGTCGCGGACAGCAGCGCGACCGCGAGAGTCACTCCCACAAACACCGCGAGCTCCTGCGCGGGGTCGAGGCGCGACATGAGTATGAGACATGCTGCGATCAGAACCTGCGCCAAAAGAAGCCAGGAACGGCGGCGACCCAGCCACGAACTCAGAATAGGGAGACGAACGCCGTCGACAATTGGCGACCACACAAACTTGAATGAGTAGGCGAACCCGATCCACGCCAGCGTTGAGATCGTGCTGCGCGGTATGCCCGACTCCTCGAGCCAAGCGCTCAGCGTGGCGTAAACCAGTGGCAGTGGCAGCCCGCCAGAAAAACCGAGGAAGAAATTCGTGACGACCGTTGGGCGAGCCCAATCGGGCCGCCAACGACGCCTAAAGGTCGAAGTCGTAGTCAACGGTCACAGGCGCGTGATCGGAGAAACGCTCATCGCGGTAGATGTCCGTGGCCTTTACACGCCCGCGCAGGCCCGGCGAGGTGATGTGGTAGTCGATGCGCCAACCCACATTGTTGTCCCAGGCGCGACCTCGGTTCGACCACCAGCTGTACTCGTGTGCTTCTTGCGGCAGCTCGCGAAACGCATCGACGAAGCCAGACTCGTAAATCATCGTGTCCATCCAGGCGCGCTCTTCGGGCAGGAAGCCCGAATTCTTCTGGTTCGACTTCCAGTTTTTAATGTCGTCCTTGGTGTGGGCGATGTTGTAGTCGCCGCAGAAGACGTACTCGCGCTTGCGGCGTCGGGTCTTCTTCATGTGCGCGAGGAAATCGTCGAGCATTCGCATCTTAAACGCCTGGCGCTCGTCGCCCGACGTGCCCGAAGGCAGGTAGACCGACGCCACGGCAAGCCCAGAGAGCTGCACCTCGAGGTAGCGCCCCTCGCGGTCATAGTCTTCGATGCCCAGCCCGCGCACGACCTTGTCGGGTTTGTGGCGGCTGTAGATCGCTACGCCGCTGTAGCCCTTCTTCTCAGCGTCTTCGTAGTAGCTGTGAAAACCTGCCGGGCGAAAGACGTCGTCAACGAGCTGGTGTTCCTGCGCCTTGGTTTCCTGAATACAGACCACGTCGGCGCGCTGCGCCGCGAGCCATTCGAAGAAACCTTTGCGCGCCGCGGCACGGATGCCGTTAGCGTTAAGCGAGATGATGCGAGTCATGGCGGGCGGCATAATAGCAGACGCTTCCAGACTGCCCGCAGGTGCCTTCCATGCCACAAACCCCGAAGTCGTTCGTCGAGCTTGCGCTGTCGCTCGACGCACTGCGTTTCGGCGAGTTCACACTCAAGTCGGGTCGCGTCAGCCCCTATTTCTTCAATGCCGGTCAGCTCGCGGGTGGCCGCGCGGCTGCGGCGCTGGGCAAGCTCTATGCGGCCGTCATCGCCGAGCAGTTTCCGAAGGCCGATGTGCTATTCGGGCCGGCTTACAAAGGCATCCCGCTCGCAGCCTTGGCGGCCGCGGCGCTGGCTGAGCACCATGACATCGACCTGCCCTACGCTTTCAACAGGAAGGAAGCCAAGGACCACGGCGAAGGCGGCAATATTGTGGGCGGGCCGCTGTCCGGCGACGTCGTCATCATCGACGACGTGATCACGGCGGGCACGGCCATCAGGGAATCCGTTGAGATCATCAGGGCCGCCGGAGCCCGAGTGGCGGGCATCGCGATCCTGCTGGACCGCCAGGAGCGGGGGACAGGCGAACTGTCGGCCGTTCAGGAAGTCGAACAGTCACTGGGCGTGAAAGTTCGCGCCGTTGCGACACTCGAAGCACTCGTGACACATGTAAGACAGGGCGGAGACGCAGAGAAACTGCGGGCTTTGCTCGATTACCGCGCCCGTTACGGCATCGCGGAACAGGGGATTTAGCGCCAAAAGCGTGACGCACCTCTCCCTGAGGCGGGCCGGTTTCTGTACCATCGGAGGCCGTATGCGACGTTTCGGCAGGACAATTCTGGCGTCGGGAGCCCTGGCCACCCTGCTGGTCGCGGGGGCTCATGCTGCCGCGACGGTCTACAGCTGGGTCGACGAGAACGGGGTGGTGCACTTCGGCGATTCGATCCCGCCCGAGTACGCCGAACAAGAGAAGCTTATCCTCAACGAGCAAGGCGTGCGCGTGGGCCGCATCGCCGGTAAAGCCACTGAGGAAGAGCTCGAGGCCATGCGGCTCGAGGCCGAAGCCAAGGCGCGCGAAGAACTTGCCCGCCGCGCCGACCGCGCACTGCTGGCCACCTACCTCTCTGTCAATGAAATCGAGCGCCACCGAGACCGCCGCGTCGAGCTGCTCGACGCCCAGGCCAAGGTGACCGAGCTCTACCTCAACAACCTGCGCAAGCGCCTCGTCTCGCTGCTTGACGAAGCATCGAACTTCAAGCCCTACACGGTAGACCCTGATGCGCCCATGATTCGCCCGGCCTTGGCCGACGACATCAAGCTCACCAAAGACCGCATTTTCACCTACGAAGGGCGGCTGGCGGCGCACAAGCGTGAGGCCGACAACCTGCGCGAAGATTTCCGCGTCGCGATTGCGCGCTATTCCGAGCTCACGACCCGGAACCGGCCGTAAGGCCGAAGCCGCCGCGCGTCAGTCGCGGCCCGTGTGACCGAAGCCGCCCGCGCCCCGGTCCGAAGCCCCGAATTCCTCGACCACTGCGAACTCGGCCCGCACCACGGGTACCAGTACGAGCTGTGCGACGCGCTCGCCGGGCTCAATCGTGTAGGTGCTGGCGCCCCGGTTCCAGATCGAAACGAAAAGCTGACCCTGGTAGTCAGAGTCGATAAGGCCCGTGAGGTTACCCAGCACGATGCCGTGCTTGTGGCCCAGGCCCGAGCGCGGCAGCAACACCGCGGCCAGCCCCGGGTCGGCCACGTGAATGGCCAGGCCGCTTGGTACGAGGTGCGTGTCGCCGGGCGCGACTTCGAGCGGTGCATCTAGACAAGCGCGTACGTCCATGCCCGCAGAACCGTCGGTGGCGTACTCGGGCAACGCGATGGTGTCGCCAATGCGAGCGTCCAGGATTTTGACTTCGAGGCGCTGGCTCATGCTGCGGTTACCCGCTCGCCGATGAGCGCTACGAGCGACTGCGCCAAACGCGTCTTGGCGTCACGGGCAAAGGCCTGCTCTCCGCCCGCCCACAGCACCGTGACGGCATTGTCGTCGCGATCAAACGCAAGCCCGTCACCCACCCGGTTGGCAATGATCATATCGAGCCCTTTACGTTCGAGCTTGTCGCGCGCGTTGACGATGACGTCCGTGGTCTCGGCTGCAAAGCCAACCGTGAACGGCCGCGGCGCGCGTGATGCCACGCCGGCCAGAATGTCAGGGTTGCGGGCCAACGCCAGCGACAGGCTGTCTTTGGTCTTCTTGATCTTCTGCGTCTCGAAGGTCGCGGGGCGGTAGTCCGAAACGGCCGCCGCTGCGATGAACACATCGGCGCCCTCGATAACCGCATCGACGGCGTTCCGCATTTCTTCGGCCGTTTCGACACTCAGCCGATCGATGCCCGCAGGCGCGCCCAGCGTGACGGGGCCCGACACGAGCGTGACCCGGGCGCCCGCGGCGCGCGCGGCCTCGGCCATGGCGTAGCCCATCTTTCCAGACGAACGGTTGGTCAAATAGCGCACAGGATCGATAGGCTCGCGCGTGGGGCCTGCCGTGATGACGACGTGTTTGCCCGACAGCGGCCCGTCGGCTGGACGCAGCAATTGCTCGGCAATGTCGCTGGGTTCGAGCATGCGCCCGGCACCCACTTCGCCGCAGGCCTGGTCGCCTGATCCTGGGCCCAGAATACGAACCCCGCGCGCCTCGAGCTTGGCGATGTTGTCCTGCACCGCTTGGCTCGCCCACATCTGCCGGTTCATCGCCGGCGCGATGGCGACAGGTGCTTCGGTGGCCAGGCACACGGTTGCGAGTAGATCGTCGCCAAGCCCACCCGCGAAACGGGCGACAAAGTCGGCACTGGCTGGCGCGATGATGACCTGATCGGCCCAGCGGGCCAATTCGATGTGGCCCATGGCGGCTTCCGCCTGCTCGTCCCAAAGGTCCGTGCGGACGAGGCGGCCTGAGACGGCCTGGAATGTCAGCGGGGTCACAAACTCGCGAGCACCCGCAGTCATCACCACCTGCACCTCGGCGCCGCGCTCAATGAGCCGCCGCACAAGGTCGGGGCTCTTGTACGCGGCGATACCACCCGTGACGCCGAGCAGCACTTGCGTCATGTCCGTCAGTTCCTGTCGGCCTGGCCGACCTGTCCCAGAGGCCGCGCAGTGTATCAGGCACTTGGGGAAGGCCGGTAAACCTGTAACAGCGCGTGATTTCTGGCCAAGCGCGGCCGCTGCGCCGCGCGCGATGATCGCCCCATGGACGACCTCACCTGCAAAGCCGACACGCGGCGCCGGCTCATCGGGGGCGACGCAACAGCGCTGACGCCCGAGGCACTGCTGGATGCAGTCCTGCCTCGGCAAGAGGCACGCCGTGCTGCAACCTGGCTCGCGAAATTCGGCGGCCTGCGGGCCTTGCTCCGGGCCAGCCCCGTCGCCTTGGAGGCCTTGCCCGGGCTGGGACCGGCGGCCGCCGCACGGCTCAAGGCGCTGCAGGAGATCGCCCGGCGCTACCATACGGAAACGCTCGCTGTGGGCCACAGCATCGCAGGCCCCGCCGACACGCGACGTTTCCTGGCCGCGCGCCTCAAGGACCTGCCCTACGAGGTGTTCTGCTGCCTTTATCTCGACAACCGCCACCGCGTGCTGGCCTTCGAACCGCTGTTTCGAGGCACGATTGACGGGACCAGCGTCTATCCGCGTGAGGTCGTATGCCAGGCCCTGACCCACCACGCGGCAGCCCTGATCGTGGCCCACAATCACCCCTCGGGCGTGGCCGAGCCCAGCCAGGCCGATACGGACATCACCCGGCGTCTGCGTGAGGCCCTGGCACTCGTCGACATCCGCCTGCTTGACCACCTTGTCATCGGCGACGGCACCGTGACGTCGCTGGCCAGCCGGGGCCTGATCTGAAGGGCTTTCCGGCCTTGATCCAGCCCCGTCGATCCGGTATAAAGTGCGGCTCTCTAGCGGGTAGCCCGTCGTTTGACGTGCCCTGCTGTCGACAGGGCCAGCCCCAAGGCGGGTTTGAGCCACGGCACAGAAACTGAACCACCGCCATCGGCTCGGGCCCCAAGGCCTGCGCGGCTGGCGCTGACACTACCGGGATAAGGTCATGTCCAAAGTCTGCCAGGTGACCGGCAAAGGTCCGATGAGCGGCAACAACGTCTCGCACGCGAACAACAAGACGCGTCGTCGTTTCCTGCCCAACCTGCACACGCACCGCTTCTGGCTCGAGTCCGAGAAGCGCTACGTGAAGCTGCGCGTTTCCAACAAGGGCCTGCGCATCATCGACAAACACGGCATTGAGAAGGTCGTTGCCGACCTGCGCGCCGAGGGCCAGCGCGTTTAACGCGGGCCTGAAAACCGAGGAGCACCGAAATGCGTGAAAAGATCCGCCTCGTCTCGAGCGCCGGCACGGGCCACTTCTACACGACGATGAAGAACAAGCGTCTTCACCCCGAGAAGATGGAAACGAAAAAGTACGACCCCGTCGTACGCAAGCACGTGATCTACAAGGAAGCGAAGATCAAGTAAAGCGATCTTGGCTTTCCGGCTGCGGCATGCAGCCAAAGAAAAAGGGCGCTCATAGCGCCCTTTTTTGTGCCCGGCCGATGCGGCCCGTCGTTCGACTAGCGCGTTAGGGCGGCGGCATCGCCTTAACCCGCTTGGCCACGCGGGCGGCGATCTCGGCCAGCGCTCGGTCCACACTGGTCATGAAATCGCTGTAATCCCCGCCCTCGGCGGGAGCCGTAATGGAGAAGCGCATGACGTCAGGCGCCGACCCGCTTGCGATCACCGCGCGCCCGCTGAGCTCCGCGGCGCCACTGCCTGATCGCAAGAAGCGGTCAAAAGTCACTGTGATGACCAACTCGGCGTCGAATCCACGCGGGTGCGGCTGCACGAGCACCGTCGCATCGAGCGCCGACTCCAGATGCCACGCCAGCGCCAGCGTCACCGACTCGCTGGGTGGCGACGCCCAGCGGTGGTCGTCGTCGACGACGATGCGGTTGGGGCCGTCAGCTGACGCAATCAGGTTGGATCGCGCGTACGCCGGCAAGTCGACCGACGGCAGGCTGACCCTCGGTCCGTCCCGAGTCGCCCTAACAGCACTGGACGGCGGATCCAGCGTGTACAGGATCGGCTCGGGGCCGCTGCTGCAACCGGCCAGCCCAATCACACCCAATAAGATCGCTCTAGCCGCCAGCCTAACATTCATCATCGTCATCACTTGCCCAGTATCAACGCATTGGGTTTTTGTTCGAGCCGCACGGCCAGCGCCGCCAGCGAACGGGAGGCGTCCCGCAGCTCGCTGATGGCGTCTGCCAAATCCACATAGAGCGCCGAATCTGGCGACAGTCCGGCCAGCGTGACCTCGCCGGCGCGAGCGATTTCGTTCAGGCTGACGATGAGCTCGGGTAGTTGGTCGCTCGCCTCGTCGAGGTTTCCGGCAACCTCGCTAACCGCGGACAACGCCGCATTGAGCGTATCCGGCAGCCCTTGCGCGGAAGGATTACCGACCAGCGCATCGGCGTTGTTCAGCAAACTGATCAACGAGCCGACCAGCTGATCCAGTGGCAACTCGGCCACATTGGCGACCACACGCTCGACGTTTTCTGTTACCGCACCCAGGTTCGAGCCGATAGTGGGCAAAGCCGGGAACGGCTGCGCATCGAAATCGACGACCAGCGTGTCGTCCGCCGGGGCCGCATCATCGATGAATCGAATCAGCTTGCGGCCACTGAGTATGTTCCCGGCTGCCAGCTGCACGCGCATCCCGGACCGCACCCAACGCGTGATGCTGGTCCGCAGATCGGCGTCCGACATGTTCTCAAGCCCAATGCGGTTTGGCTGCAACTCCAGTACCGCGTAAACAACTGCATCGGTTCTCGTCACGTCGGAGAGATCGAGCACGATATCGCGGACGTTGCCGATACGGATGCCCTGCCACTCGATGGGCGCGCCGATGCTCAAGCCGCCAATCGAGTCGTTGAACTGAGCCATGAAATAGAACCCGCTGCCCTCCGGTGTGAAGTACTGGCTTTCGACCGCGGCCTCACGGTTCTTGTAGACAATAAACTCAGCATCGGGGTCGAGTTCCGAAGTGCCGATGGTGCGCCCGATGTCGCCAAACGCCACACCACCCGCAACCAGGGACTGCAGCGAGTCGAAGTTGACCACCAAGCCGTCCGTGCTGGCCTCGACGTTGACGCCCGACACGTTCCAGAAATGGGTCGCTGCGTTGACCAGCCTGTCGTAGGGCGCCTCAACGAAGGCATCGTATTCGACGTAGCTAAAGTCCTCTGACAGGCTCTGGTTCTCAATCTGTCCGACACGAATGCGCCGGAAGAACACCGGTGACCCGACACCAATCGAGCCTGCGCTGTCGACGCGCAAACGAAAGTGCGTGCCCGCCACACCCGGCGGTGTCATGGGCTGCTTGTCCAAGCCAACGAAGCGTCGCTGACGGCGCTCTGGCGCCTGGTCCCAGTCGACCTCGATGTATGCGCCCGAGAGCAGCGTATTCAAGCCCGTGAAACTCGTCCCGGAGATGTCGGCTTTGACCACCCAGAACGCTGTGGTATCACCGAGGTAGGGACCCATGAATCGCTCCATCCTCGCGCTGACTACGACCGTTTCGAGATCCTCGGACAAGCGAACGGATTCCACGACGCCCACGACGACGTCATTGTGTTTGACCTCTGTCTTGCCGGCGGTGATGCCATGGCCCTTCTCGAATTGGATTTCCACCAAAGGACCACGTTCCCAGACCGATTGCCCAATCACAAAGGCGCCAATCACGAGCGAAATAATGGGCACAATCCAGACGCGCGACACTTTGCGCTCGGGGATCTCCTCGATATCGGGCTGCGGTGCAGCGTCACTCATCGCGCTTTGCCTTTTGCGGTGTGGGATTCGACCAGATCAGTCTCGGGTCCAGGCTCATGGCCGAAAACATGGTCAGCACTACGGAAAGCGCAAACGCATTGATGCCGATACCTGGCGCAATCGTGAGCAGCCCACCGATCTGAATCAGCGCTGCCAGTGCGGCCACGACGAAGACATCAATCATGGACCAGCGACCAATGATCTCTATAGCCCGATGGGCGCGGTGTCGTGTGTGCTCGCTGGTTGGCCAGCGTCGCTGGATCGACAACGCCAGCCACGCGATGACCAGGAACTTTGAGACGGGCACGGCAACGCTGGCGATGAAAATCACCGCGGCGATCGCATAACTGCCATGGTGGATCAGCGTTATGACGCCACCCATGATCGTCGACTCGGTGGTGCCAGAAACTGACTCCGTCACCATGATGGGAAGCACATTGCCGGGAATGTAAGCCAAGACGCCAGCGATCCAGTAAGCCCAGACGGCCTGCAGACCGGAATCGTCCAGGCTGCGTGTGCGCGCCCCGCAGACAACGCAGCGCTCGCCGGGCTGGTCCGTCAGCGTGTTGCAGCTTCGGCAAAGCGCCAGCCCCTGCTCCGTTGCGAGCTTCATGTCCAAGTCCGAAGACGCTGCCAAGCCGAATCGCGGCACGCCGCTGTCGTAGCCATTGCCATAAACACGATCAGTGACGACATCGCCCAAAACGCCGGGCCGACCTCAATACGAGCCAAGCTGCCGATCTTCACGAGCGACACAATCACACCAATCATGAAAATATCGGCCATTGCCCAGGGCTCGAGGTGCTGCGACATGCGCAGCAAGAACGCCTGTTTCCTTCTGGCAACCTCGCGTCTCGCGAGACTGGCATTCAAGGCCAGGATCAACCCGATTCGCGTTGCCGGGATCACAAGAATCAACAGGCCCGACACCACCGCCAACACGGTCATGCCATTGCTCCAGAGTACGGACACCGCATCAACGACCGAGATGCGGTTGGAGAGACCGGACCGTTCCATACTCATGAACGGGAACATCACGGCAACCAGGTAGACGATCAGACTCGCCAGCATGAGTGCGGTGGTTCGCTCAGCGCCACGGTGTTTGTTGGTGGCGATGATCTCGTGACAGCGCGGACAACGCGCGCGCTGGCCGGGCGCGAGCACCGGCCGCTCCAACAGCGCATCGCAAGATGGGCACGCAAGATATCGCGCATTAAGGGCGGCGACTTGCCGACTGCGCTCACTCATGGATGATGCGTCTCTCCCTCGCCATCCAGATTCTTAAAGCGGTGTCTGGTTGCCGAGCCAGCCGCTGAAACGGCATGCCCATTGCGGTCGACAGTATCAGATGAGATCAGCGGGCAACATCAGCAAATGCGCACACTCGACCGGCGCAGTGACCCATTTGGCGTTATCGGCGTGCGCCTGAATGCATGTGCAACGAAAAAGGGCGCCAAAGGCGCCCCTGTTCGTGCCCGCCCCGATCAGATCAGGGCCAGCCGTCGCGTTACGCCCGAATTGGTGCCGGGCTCATCGCGTAGCTGCGCATGCGCGCGGCGAAGTCTTCAAGAAAGCGGATACCGCTGGCCTCAGCCTCGGCGCACCACTGCTTGAGCTGCTCGAGCAGCTTCTCATTGCTGATGGCGGCACCGCTCTGCCAAAGCGCCTGCAGACGATCACGGAACTCATGCACCGTGCGCAGCGTGGCGCTGTTATCGAGGATCTCATCGAGGCGCGCTTTCGCACGACCGTCGAGCAGCGAGGGCTGGCGCACGAGCACGCGCTTGGCCCGGCTCAGCATGGCACCGGCTTCGGCACGGCGGCGCTCGAACCGCAGCGTGGGCAGGGTGACTTGCTTGGTGTAGTCACGCAGCACGTGCATGCGGTTGATGATCACAGCACGCAGCGTGTCGGCGTTGAGCTCACCGGCTGCCGGACGCATCGCCGGCTGCGGCGCGACCTTGTTGACCTTGGCCAGGCCCAGCTTCGAGAAGATGGTGATGTACATCCAACCGATGTCGAATTCCCAGGGCCGCATCGAAAACTTGGCCGAGGTCGGGAATGCGTGGTGGTTGTTGTGCAGCTCTTCGCCGCCGACAAAGATGCCCCAGGGCACGATGTTGGTCGCAGCGTCGTCGCACTCAAAATTGCGGTAGCCCGTGTGGTGGCCGATGCCGTTGATGATGCCGGCAGCAAACAGCGGCATTGAGACGAGCTGGATCGACAGCAAGATGATGCCCGGCACGCCGTAGAAGAACAGGCACGAGAGGACAAACAGCACGATGCCACCCCAGGGGAAGCGCTCGTAGACGTTCAACTCGATCCAGTCACGCGGGCAACCGCGGCCGTACTTCTCAAGCGTCTCTTCGTTCTTGGTTTCGTCGCGGTAAAGCTCCGCGCCTTCGAGCAGCACTTTCTTGAGGCCGAAGACCTTGGGGCTGTGCGGGTCGCCCGGCTTTTCGCACATGGCATGGTGCTTGCGGTGTACCGCTACCCACTCGCGCGTGAGCATGCCCGAGGTACACCAGATCCAGAACCGGAAGATGTGGCGCAGCACGGGGTGCAGGTTCAGCGAGCGGTGGGCCGCGTCGCGGTGCAGGTACAGCGTCACGGCCATCATAGACAGCTGCAGCATGATGACGCAGGCGATGACGTAGCCCAGCGTGCTCAAATTGAGCAGGCCGCCATACAGGTACTGCATGAAGAATTCGGCAAAAGATTCAATAGACAATGGAAATCCTTGGCAGCTTATTGGCTGCGGTCACGCGGGAACGCGTCGCGCGGAGTATGTCAGAAATCTGTGAACACTATAAACTTCGGCGCCGCTGATCCTACGGATTCAGGTCACAAATAGCCCGGCCAGGGCGCCATCAATTCGTCTATATGCCTGAGCTACCTGAAGTCGAGACCACGCGCCGCGGAGTCTCACCCCATATAGTCGGCCACAAGGTCGAACGCTTGATCGTGCGCGAGCCGCGCCTGCGCTGGCCCGTGCCCACCGATCTCCCAAAAACACTTGAAGGCCAGGTGATACAAGGCATTCGGCGCCGGGCCAAGTACTTGTTGATGGATACGGGCCCGGGCAGCCTGATTGTACATTTGGGCATGTCGGGGCGCCTGCAAGTGGTGCCCAGCGGCCATCCCTGCCGGAAACACGACCACGTCGACATCGTTTTCGACAACGGCAATACGTTGCGGTTTCACGATCCGCGCCGCTTCGGCAGCATGCTCTGGAGCCCGGAGCCGCTGAGCCACAAGCTTATCGCGCCGCTGGGGCCCGAGCCCCTGTCCGACGATTTCGACGGCGATTATCTCTACGAGCGCTCACGCGGCAGGAAGGCCGCCATCAAGACCTTCATCATGGACGCCCGCATCGTGGTCGGCGTGGGCAACATCTACGCGAGCGAAGCGCTATTCATGGCCGGCATCCACCCGCTTCGGGCCGCCGGCCGCGTCTCACGCCAGCGCATGCATGCGCTCGGCGAGGCCATCAAGGTGGTTTTGGGCAAAGCCATCGAGGCGGGCGGTACGACGCTGCGCGACTTCTTCGGCGTCGATGGCAGCCAGGGCTACTTCGCCCAGCAACTCGCCGTCTACGGCCGCGCAGACGAACCCTGCCGGACCTGCGGCGGCCGTGTGCGCCAGCGCGTCATCGGCCAGCGCTCAACGTTCTACTGCAACTCCTGCCAGAGCTGATCAGGCCGGCGAACCACCCGCGCCGGAACGCGCCAGCAGCGCCTCGCGCACGACGGGCGAGACGAACTCCGTGACATCGCCACCCAGCTTCGCCACCTCGCGCACAAGCGAAGAAGAGATATAGGAATAGCGGTCCTGTGGTGTCAGGAACACGCTCTCCACTTCGGGGGTCAGGTGGCGGTTCATGTTCGCGAGCTGGAATTCGTACTCAAAGTCCGACACGGCGCGCAGCCCGCGCACGATGACGCCCAGGCCATTCTCCTCGGCAAACTGGATCGTCAGCCCCGTGTAGCCGGCAACCTCGACGTTATCGAGGTCGCCAAGCACATGGCGCGCCAGCTCAACGCGCTCGCCCAGTGTGAACATGGGCGACTTGCCCGGGTTCGCGGCCACAGCGACGATGACACGGTCAAACAGTCGCGCGGCGCGGCGCACGAGATCCTCGTGGCCCAGCGTCACGGGGTCGAAGGTGCCCGGATACATGGCGCCGATCTTCTTCATTGTTGTGCTCCCTCAGCCAGCGCATACAACGCAAAGCGGACCTGCCCCGCCGTCTTCTCGCGGATCGGCTCGAGCGGTGGTCCGGGCTCGACTGTGACCGCGGCGGGCTGCTCGAGGTACAAGCGTCCGCCTGGCGCCAGCCAGCCGTTGTCGGCGCTGAGTGTACACAATCGCACAGCATCGCCCGCCGCGAACGGCGGGTCGAGAAAGACGATATCGAAGGGCCGCCCCGGATTCGCCGCGCCCAACAGGGTGCGCGCATCGGCCTGGCGCACCTCGCAGTTGGCGTCGAGTGCTTTCGCGTTGCGCTTGAGCGCCGCCACGGCGGCCGCATCCCGCTCTACAAGCACGGCCTGACTCGCGCCGCGCGACAGCGCCTCGAAACCCAACGCGCCCGTACCCGCGAAGGCGTCGAGCACGCGCGCGCCGGGCAGGTGCGGCGCGAGCCAGTTGAACAGCGTCTCGCGCGCGCGACTGCCGCTCGGGCGCAGGCCCGGTACGTCGGCGACGTCGAGCACGCGGCTGCGCCACTGCCCACCAATGATGCGGACCCGACCAGGTTGCTTACGTGCATTCACGGCGCCATCGTAAACGGCGCCGCATGCTTCGTTAAATAGAGGCCCGCTGGTAGCATGGCGCCGTCTGCCACACCTTCCCCACCTGATGACCGAAAAAGACGCGCAACCCGGATTCTTCAAGCGCCTGCGCGCCCGCCTCAACCGCGGCGACTCGTGGCTGACCCGGGACATCACCGAGTTTGTGCCGGGCGGTCGTATCGACGACGAGACGCTCGAGGAGATCGAGACGCGGCTGCTTATGGCCGACGTCGGCGTCGACACGACCGAGAACATCATGGGGGCACTCAACAAGAATTTGGCCCGCAAGGAAAAGCGTGACGCCGAAGCCTTGCGTGACGGGCTTCAACGCACGCTCACAGACGTGCTCAAGCCCGGCGAAGCACCGCTCGTGGTGGGCGACAAACGTCCGTTCGTGCTGCTCATGGTGGGCGTCAACGGCGCCGGTAAGACGACGACAGCCGGCAAGCTCGCGCGACGTTTCAAGGACGCCGGCCTGTCTGTGATGCTGGCCGCCGCAGATACGTTTCGGGCCGCGGCCGTCGAACAGCTGCAGGCCTGGGGCGAACGCAACGACGTGCCCGTCGTGGCACAGGCCAGCGGCGCGGATCCCGCGGCCGTGGTGTTCGACGCGATGAGCGCGGCGCAGGCCCGTGACATCGATGTACTGATCGCTGATACGGCTGGGCGTCTGCAGAACCAGCAAGGCCTCATGGATGAGCTGGCCAAGGTCAAACGCGTCATCGCGCGCCACGACGACACGGCGCCGCATGAAGTGATGCTCGTCATCGACGGCAGCCAGGGACAAAATGCGCTGCAGCAGGCCAAACTCTTCAACGACGCGCTGGGCCTCACGGGGATTACGGTCACCAAACTCGACGGCAGCGCCAAAGGCGGCGTGATTCTCGCCATCGTCGACACGCTCGGCATTCCGGTTCGCTTTATCGGCATCGGCGAGCAGCTTGAAGACATGCAGCCGTTCGAGGCCGAAGGCTTTGCGAACGCCTTGCTCGGCGGCGACGCATGATCCGCTTCGACAACGTCAGCAAACGCTACCCGGGCGGCCACGAAGCGCTCTCCAACCTTATGCTCGACATCGACGCGGGCGAACTCGTGTTCGTCACGGGCCATTCGGGCGCGGGCAAGAGCACCTTGCTGCGGCTCATCGGGCTCATCGAACGTCCGACGCGCGGCCAGGTGCTCGTCGACAAACGCAGCACGCGCGGTATTGGTCGGCGCGGGCTGGCCGCCTACCGCCGCGACATTGGCATGGTGTTTCAGGATCACAAACTGCTGTTCGACCGCACGGTGTTCGATAACGTGGCGCTGCCGCTTGTGATTACGGGTTTGCGCCCGCGCGACATCGGCAAACGCGTGCGCGCCGCGCTCGACCAGGTCGATCTGCTCGCGAAGGAAAAGCAGCGCCCTGAGACCTTGTCGTCGGGCGAGCAACAGCGTGTCGGCATTGCGCGCGCGATTGTGGCGCGGCCCAAGATCGTTATCGCCGACGAACCCACGGGCAACCTCGACCCGGAACTCTCGCTCGGCATCATGACGCTGTTTGAGCGGTTTCGTGACATCGGCGTCACGCTGCTCATTGCATCCCACGACCTGTCACTGATCACAGAGATGGGCCACCGCCGCATCACGCTCGACCACGGCCGACTGACGGCCGACAGCGCCAACCCGTCGGGCCAACAGACCTTCGAGATCGACTGATGCAGGCCTGGATCGGAAGACACGCACAAACCGCGCTGGCCTCGCTGGGCAAGCTCGCGGAGTCGCCGCTGGCCACCGTGCTTACGGTGCTCGTTATTGGCGTCACGCTGGCGTTGCCGGGCGCGTTACAGGTTCTGGTGAAGAATGCGCTCACGGTCAGCGGCGGCTGGCAGGGTGCAACCGACTTCTCAATGTACCTGCAGCCCGACATCGATCGCGACGCCGCGGATCAGCTTGGCAAGCTGCTGGCCTCGCGTGCGGACATTGCCGAGGTGACGCTCGTCGACGCCGACGAGGCACTGGAGGCGTTTGCGGAAAACTCAGGCTTCGGTGCCGCGCTAGACGCACTCGACAACAACCCGTTGCCGCACGCGCTCGTCGTGCGGCCAATCGCGTCGCTCTCACCTGAGGCCAGCGCGCTGCTCAAGCAGGAACTCGAGAACCTGCCCGAGGCCGACATCGTGCAGCTCGACACCGAGTGGGTGAGCCGCTTCCAGGCGATGCTCCAGCTCGTGCGCCGCGGCATTTTGCTCGCGGCCGGCATGCTCGGCCTGGCACTACTGGTCGTGATCGGCAACACGATCCGGCTCGACATCCAGAACCGACGCGACGAGATCGAGATCATGCAGCTCGTAGGCGCCAGCGACGGTTTCATCCGCCGTCCCTTTCTCTACACCGGGTTTTGGTACGGGCTTGCGGGCGGGCTGGCCGCGGTGGTGCTCGTGGCCGTCGCCACAGCCCTGTTAGCGGGGCCAGTGTCAGCCCTGGCAGGGCTTTATGGGGGCAGTTGGCGCCTTGCAGGCCTCGATTTGCGCGAAACCGGGGTTCTTGTGGCCGTCGGCGTGGGCCTGGGTCTGGCCGGGTCCTGGCTCGCCACAGCGCGACATATGCGCCGAATTGAACCCAAATAGGCGCGAACGTCGAATAACAGACCGTAAGTTGGCCATTTTGGCCGATTTTCGCGCTTGATCCCGGAACCTGGCCGCGCCTTTAGCACTCCAAGCCTACGAGTGCTAAAATGCACGTAAGAAAACGGCCGCCAACCGGGTCTCATCAGCAGTACCCGGCCGTTGATTGCGGCCACTTCAAAAGCTTTAAAAGGATTCCATCGCAGATGGCAAAAGAACTGGCAACCAAGCACCAGGATCTGATGCTGACCGGTCCGGTCGGCAGCCTCGACGCGTACATCCAGGCCGTCAGCAGCATCCCCGTGCTCAGCAAGGAAGACGAGCAGGCGCTCGCCCGTGAGTTCATTGAAGAGGAAAACCTCGATGCGGCGCGTGAGCTCGTTATGGCGCACCTGCGTTTCGTGGTGCACATCGCCAAGGGTTACTCAGGCTACGGCCTGCCCATAGGCGACCTCATCCAGGAAGGCAACGTCGGCCTCATGAAGGCCGTGAAACGCTTTGACCCCGACGTGGGCGTGCGTCTCGTATCGTTCGCCGTGCACTGGATCCGCGCCGAGATTCACGAGTTCGTGTTGCGCAACTGGCGCGTCGTAAAAGTCGCGACCACCAAGGCGCAGCGCAAGCTGTTTTTCAACCTGCGCAAAGCCAAGAAGGGCCTCGCCTGGTTGTCACATGACGAAACGCAGGCCGTCGCCAAGGACCTGGGTGTCAGCGTGCGCGAAGTCGTGGAGATGGAAAAGCGTCTCGCGGCGCGTGACGCGGCCTTCGATCTGGGCCCCGCGGACGACGAAGAGCGGACCTTTGCGCCCGCGGCCTTCCTCGAGAGTGAAGACGCCAACCCCGCCGATCTCGTCGAGTCTGCTGACTGGCAGCAGGACGCGACGGCACGCCTGGGTGAAGCCCTGGCCGCGCTCGATGATCGCAGCCGTGACATCCTGCAGCAGCGCTGGCTCTCGGAGAAAAAGACAACCCTCCACGACCTGGCCGATCGCTACGGTGTTTCCGCCGAGCGTATCCGTCAGATCGAGGCGGCTGCCATCAAGAAGCTCAAGGCCACACTCGACGCCGACTGACGTCGCGACCGCCTCTGAACTTAGCTTTGCGGAGCGCGCCCCCGGGCGCGCTTTGCTGCTTTCAGGGTATTGGAAAGCAGGCAGGCGATGGTCATCGGACCAACGCCGCCGGGTACAGGCGTAATCGCCGCCGCGCGCTGCGCCGCGGACTCAAAGTCGACGTCGCCGACGAGTCGCGTCTTGCCCTCGCCCGCGTCGATGCGGTTGATGCCGACATCGATAACCGTCGCGCCTTCCTTGACCCAGTCGCCCGCGATCAGCCCGGGGCGGCCCACGGCCGCGACGAGGATGTCAGCCGTGCGGCAGAGCGCGGCCAGGTCCTGGGTCCGCGAATGCGCAATCGTGACGGTGCAGTGTTCGGCAAGCAGCAGCGCGGCCATGGGCTTGCCGACGATGTTGGAGCGCCCCACGATGACCGCATGTGCGCCGGCCAAAGGCGCGCCCGAGTGCTTGAGCAGATCGAGACAACCGAGCGGCGTGCAGGGCACAAAGCCGTCGAGCCCGATCGACAGCCGGCCAACATTGACCGTGTGAAAGCCGTCCACGTCCTTGTCGGGGTCGATGCGGTTGATGACCGTGCGGTCGTCGATGTGGTCGGGCAGCGGCAGCTGCACGAGGATGCCGTGCACGCTGTCGTCGGCGTTTAACGTGTCAATAATCGCAAGCAGGTCAGCCTCGGGCACGTCGGCCGGCAAGCGATGCGTGTTCGATACGAGGCCTGCCGCCTCGGCCATGCGGCCTTTGTTACGCACGTAAACCTGGCTCGCCGGGTCGTCGCCGACGATGACCACGGTTAGGCCGGGTCGGATGCCCGTCGCGTCGAATAGCGTCTGCACGCCAGCCGCCACGTCTTCGCGCAGCATCGCCGCACGTGCCTTGCCGTCGATTCGTTCCGCCATGCTGTTTCTCGCGCGAGTTCTGAAGTGGGGCGCGAGCCTAACCAAATCGACCCGTCAGCGGTAGCGCTTGCCCGCGAAATCGATGTAGCCGCCGTCGTGTCGACCCTGTGGATCGTGGTGGGTCCAGTGCACAAGTCCGCCCTTGTCGTTCCAGACGAAGTGGCCACGCACCTCGATGCGGTCGCCCGTGCGCGCGGGAACGCGTGGCGCGAGATCAATGTTGTGCACGATGAGCAGTGAATGGCCTTCATCGGTGCGACCCAACAGGCGCTGATGGCGCGAACCCTCGTTGTCGTCGGGCAGCTCACGATAGATCGTGACTGCCGTCGAGACCCATTGGTCATCAAGCGCCTGGGTCCACTGCGTCGGCGAACCTGCGGTTTGTGGACCCCGCGTTTCGTACTCGGCGATAAACGCCGCGATGACAGCGCCGATGGCGAGTACGGCGAGGCGGATCGCCGCGCGCTTGTTCAGGCGCATACGTCACCCCCAACGCAAAGCGGGGCAGCGGTCAATCCGCTGCCCCGCGTGCGCAATGTGTGCGCTGGGTCATCCCGTCGTAACGGGCACGAGCGTCAGCTCGACGCGGCGGTTGGCCTGCTTGCCAGCCGCCGTCGCGTTGCTGGCCACAGGGCGCAGCTCGCCCTGGCCCAGCGTAATGATGCGCTGACCCATGACCTGCTGGCTGCGCAGGTAGGCTGCGACCGACTCAGCGCGACGCTCCGACAGCGCCTGGTTGTACTCGACACTGCCGTCGCTGTCCGTGTGGCCCGCCACTTCGATCACCGTCGACTGGTACTTCTGCAGCACGACCGAAACCGAACCCAGCACTTCGTAAAAAGCGGGGTTGATGTTCGAGCTATCGGTGGCAAAAGTCACGTTGCCAGGCATGTTGAGTGTGATCTGGTCACCAATGCGCGTGACACTCACGCCAGACGACTCCAGCTGCGCCCGCAGCTCGGCTTCCTGGCGGTCCATGTAGCCGCCGATGGCGCCACCGGCCAGCGCGCCGACACCGGCGCCAATCAGCGCGCGCTGGCGCCGTTCCACGGCGTCGTCGCCCGAGATGAGGCCGACCACAACCCCGGCAGCAGCGCCAATCAGCGCGCCACGCGTGGCCTGGCTTGTCTTCTGTTCGCGGGTGTACGGATCAACCGTGGTGCAGGCTGTCGCCAGCATCGCCACGCCGCCAACCGCTACGATCGTTCGCACGAATTTGGTCTTCATGGGGGATCTCCCTTCGTTGTGCCCAAGGGGCCTAATTTTATCAAACCGTTGCGCACAAGCTTGAGGCGATTCCCCTGAACCGGGGCTTAACGGCAATCACCCGGATACGGCACACTGGGCTTATGGAAAGTTCCCCCCAGACGGCGCTGGGTCACTGGATCGACCGCTATGACGCGTTATTCGCCGCACGGCGCCTGCCCTGGCTGCATGCCGTCGCAACGGTGCTGCTGGCCCTGGGCGTGCTAACGGCGCTCTGGGCTGTGCCCGTGCCCGACGCGCTGCGCCGGATCTCGCTGCTGCTGAACTGGTCAACGCTGCTGCTCATTGCGCTTGTCGTCTACTACTTCATCCTGTCGCTGCCGCTGGCGCTGGCGCTGGTGCCCATTGTTGTTACCTTCGGCGTGAGCGTTGGCCTGCTGGCCGCGCTGACGCCCCAACTGCCGCTCATTGCCGCAGCACTCATCACCATGGCGCTGTGCCTTGACCTCGCGGGTATGCGCGAGAAGTCAGCACGCAGCCTGGCCGAGTTCGTCCAGCTCGCGATGCTCGCGCCGCTCTGGCTGTTTCACCACGCCGTACAACGCCGGGACTAGACAGCGCGTCGACGTCGCCAAAGCGCCGCTCTGATAAACTGGGAGGTCTTCAATGCGAGGACTGACCGTGGCCACTGCAACACCTCTCGACCCACCCAAGGGCACGCGCTCGAGCATCGATCCGCTCGACCTTTACGACATCCGCTCGGAGCTCACCGAAGACGAGGCCATGGTGCAGGACACGGTGCGCCGCTTCGTCGACGCAGAGGTGCTGCCGATCATCCGCGAGCACTTTGAGCAGCACACGTTCCCGCGCGACATCATTCCGCAAATCGCCGAGCTGGGGCTTTTGGGCAGCACCATCGACGGCTACGGCTGCGCGGGCATGAACCAGGTCAGCTACGGCCTGGTGTGCCAGGAGCTTGAGCGCGGCGACTCCGGGATTCGCAGTTTCGTATCCGTGCAGTCAAGCCTCGTCATGCACCCGATCTACGCCTACGGCTCCGAAGCACAAAAACAGGAATGGCTGCCGAGGCTCGCCACGGCCGAGGCCGTAGGCTGTTTCGGACTGACCGAGCCGCACGGCGGCAGCGACCCGGGCAACATGAAAACGGTCGCCAAGCGTGACGGTGACGACTGGCGCATCTCGGGCTCAAAGATGTGGATCACGAACGCACCCATCGCCGACATGGCTGTCATCTGGGCGATGACCGACGACGGCGTGCGTGGCTTTATCGTGCCGACGGACACACCGGGTTTCGACATCCAAGAAATCGAAAACAAGTTTTCGCTGCGCGCCTCGCTGACCGGCGCCCTGTTCCTCGATGATGTGCGCGTACCGGGCAGCGCCATGCTGCCCAACGTCAAAGGCTTGCGTGGCCCGCTGGGTTGCCTGACCAAGGCGCGTTACGGCATCACCTGGGGCTGCATCGGCGCCGCACAGGCCTGCCTCGACGCGGTGATCGACTACACGGCCGACCGCGAGTTGTTCGGTCGCCCGCTCAATCACAACCAGGCCATCCAGCTGCGAATGGCCGAGATGGCCCGCCAGATCACGATGGCGCAATTGCTCTCCTACCGCCTGGGTCGTCTCAACGACGCGGGCAACATGCGGCCCGAGCAGGTGTCGGTGGCCAAGTGGCACAACGCCCGCATGGCTATCGACACAGCGCGCGACGCGCGCGACATCCTGGGTGGCAGTGGCATCAGCGCCGAGTACGTGCCCATTCGGCACGCGCTCAACCTTGAAAGTGTGATCACCTACGAGGGCACGGAAACCGTGCACCAGCTCGTCGTCGGTAAGGCACTGACGGGCGTCAACGCGTTCTGACCCAACCCGTCGACAGCGCCTCCATCTGGCGCATTGCGGTACCGATGATCATCTCGAATGTCTCGGTGCCGATGCTCGCCATGGTCGACTCAGGCGTTTTGGGCCACCTCGACAGCCCGGACTACTTGGCCGGCGTCGCCCTGGGCGGCGCCATCTTCAGCCTGCTGTTCATCGGCTTCAATTTCCTGCGCATGGGTACCACGGGGATTGCCGCGCAGCAATATGGCGCGGGGAACGACTCGGGGCTGCGCGAAACGCTCTGGCAGGCGGGCATCGTGGCGATCGCGCTAGGCACCATCATCATCCTCGTGCAGCAGCCCGTCGCCACGCTGGCCATGAATCTGTTCGATGGCGCTCAGGGCGCCGAGTTTCAGGCCCGCACCTACTTTGATATTCGGGTTTGGGGCGCGCCGGCCACACTGCTCAACTTTGCGCTCATCGGCTGGTTCATCGGCCTGTCGAATACGCGCGTGCCGTTGATCATCGTGCTCACGATCAACCTCACCAATATCGCGCTCGACCTCGTGTTTGTGAACGTCATGGGCATGGCGGCAGACGGTGTCGCGGCGGCGTCGGTGATCGCCGAGACTTTGGGTGCCGTGGTCGGCATTGCGGCGGCGCGCCGCGCACTCGCGCAACGCGGCGGCACGCTCGACCGCGGCATGCTCTGGAAGTTTGCGAACTACGCGCAGTTTTTCTCGGTCAACGTCAACATTTTCATCCGCACACTGGCGCTCGTGGGCACGCTGGCCTTTGTCACCGCGCAAGGCGCACGCTTCGGCGCCACCGTGCTGGCGGCGAACGCCTTGCTCATGAATTTTCAGCACCTGCTGTCTTACGCGCTGGATGGGCTTGCGCACGCGGCTGAAGCGCTTGTGGGACGTACCTGGGGGGCACGCGACCGCGAAGGACTTCTGCGCGCCGTGCGCCTGACGCTCGTCTGGTCGGGCGTCGTGGCGGTGGGATTCTCACTGGCGTTCTGGCTTGGCGGCGGCCTGATCATCGGCGTACTGACCGACCTACCCGACGTGCGCGCGGCGGCGCACATCTACTTGCCCTGGATGATCCTGTCTCCCGTCGTCAGCGTCTGGAGCTTTGTCTACGACGGCGTGTTCGTGGGCACCACCTGGGCCCGGCGCATGCGCAACGTGATGCTGGCGGCCGCCGCGTTCGTGTTTCTGCCCGCCTGGTACTTCGCGCTGCCGCTGGGCAACCATGGCCTCTGGCTCGCGTTCACGCTGTTCATGGCCGCACGCGGGGTCGGCATGTTTGTCGCCTGGCAGCTGGGCCTCAGGCAGCCGGCGACGCGTCAGTGGCTCGCAGGCTGAGTAACCCCCCCGCGGCGAGCAGCGCCGACAGCGCCTCTGTGACCAGTGCGATGAGCATGAAGTTGGTCGCCGTGTCGTCCATGAGGACACCCACGCCCCGTGCAGCGGCGATAAGCGCCCACACGCAGAACATGGACAACAATGCGGGTCGCACCAGGGTCTTGCTGAACGCAGCCCCGATCCAGAAGGCGGCAAGCCCGAACTCGACGCCACCGTAGAATGCACGCAGCTCCGTAAAGCCCTCCGGCGCCGTTGCTGTCAGGGCCACGACTTCGGCCAGCGACTCAGGTCGAGTGAAGGCGTAAACGCCAAAGCCGAGCGTGCCAAGCCCGATGACGACAAGAACGATGCGTGCAAAAGCCATGTCGAGGTTCTCCTGTGCGCGGGCCCGCAACCATACGCCGCTTTGCGTCGAACCGCAGCAATGACACTGACGTTGGCGGGCCGCCGCACATACAATGACCACATCATGAGTGACACCGACACGATCAGCTGGCAAGACTTCGAGCGCGTCGAGATTCGGGTGGGCACGGTCGTCAGCGCCGAGCTGTTCCCCGAGGCGCGCAAGCCCGCCTACATTCTGCACGTCGACTTCGGCGAGCCCAGGGGGGTGTTGAAGTCGAGCGCCCAGATTACGGCGCATTACACACCTGAGGCACTCGTCGGGCGTCAGGTCGTGGCCGTGGTCAACTTCCCGCCCAAACAAATCGGCCCGCTGCGCTCACAGTGTCTCGTCACAGGCTTTCATGACGACGATGGCGACGTGGTGCTCGCGGTGCCCGACAAGGCCGTACCGAACGGCACGCGACTCGCCTGATGACGCGCGCGAGCGCCACCGCCGACCGGTTCTGCCGGTGGCTCGTCGACCGTGCGGGGACGGTTGCGATCGCGGGGCTCATTGCCTGCATCGCGGCGGGGCTTGGCATGACACAGCTTCGGCTCGAGACTGACGACTCAATCTTCTTCGACGACGACAACCCCAACTACATCGCCGAGAAAGCGCTGCAGCGCGACTACGGGCGCACCGACAACGTCATGTTCGTCATCGCACCCGACTCGGGCAGTGTCTTCACACCCCGCGCCGCCGATCTGCTGCACCGGCTCACCGACGAAGGCTGGCGCATTCCCTACGCGCGCCGCGTCGACTCACTGGCCAACTACCAGCACACCGAAGCAAGCGATGACGAGCTGCGCGTTGCCGATCTGATTCCTGTCGACGAGAACCTAACGCCCGAGCGCCTGGATGCCATCCGCGAGATTGCGCTGTCCGAACCCGAGCTCGTTTATCGCTGGGTGTCGCCCTCGGGCCATGTCGCCGCCGTCAACGTGTTCCTCAACATGCCCGAGGACGACACGTTCGCGGTGCCCGAGATCGCAGGCTACGCGCGTGACCTCAAAGCGCAGTTGGCCGCCGAATACCCCGACGTTGATCTTTACCTGCTCGGGTCGGCCGTCGGCGATCAGACGTTTGACGAGCTGTCGATCAACGACTTCTACCGCTTCATCCCGATCGTGGTCGTCATCGTCATCACGATTCTGACGCTCGCGTTGCGATCGGTGTCGGCAACGATCGCAATCCTGGCTGTGGTCGCCACGAGCATCATCGCCACGTTGGGACTGGCCGGTTATCTCGGCTTCCGACTCAATGCCGCCACAGTCGCCGTACCCAGCATCGTCATGACGCTGGCCGTGGCCGACGCCGTGCACATGCTCTCGATCTTCCTTGCGCGCTACCGCGGCGGCGAGGCGCGTGACGCCTCGATCTTCGCAGCGCTGCGCATGAACCTGCAGCCCATCCTGCTCACGACACTGACCACGGGCATTGGTTTTCTCGGGCTCAACTACAGCGAAGTGCCCCCGTTTCGTGATCTCGGCAATATCGTGGCGTTTGGCGTAGTCATGGCGCTGCTCTCGACGCTCGCGTTTCTGCCCTGGCTGCTTAAGCTGCTGCCGTTCCGCCAGGTCAGTCACAAGAGCGAACAGCTCATGACGCAGCTTGCTGACACGCTGATCGCGAGGCGCCGCGTGTTCGGCCTCGGTGCCGCAGCCGTTGCCGTCGTCATCGTGAGCTTCGCGCCGCGCAACTCACTCGAGGACGACTTCATCGAGTACTTCTCTACGGACCTGCCGCTGCGTCAGGCGGCCGACTTCACGATCGACAACCTGACAGGCCCGTTCGTCATGAGCTTTTCGTTCGACAGCGGTCGACCCAACGGTGTCACGGATCCCGAGTACCTGAAGCAGGTCGAGCGCTTCATGGAATGGGCCCGAGAGCAGCCCGAGGTGATTTACGTTGCAGGCTTTACGGAGACACTCAAGCGACTGAACGAAGACCTGCACGACGACGACCCGGCCTGGCGCGTACTGCCCGACTCAGCGGAACTGGCCGCGCAGTACCTGCTGCTCTATGAGTTGTCGTTACCGTTCGGCCTCGACCTCAACAACCAGCTGAGCTTCGACAAGTCCAAGATGCGTATCGACGTGCGTATCGGTGGCGAGCGCACGAGCGGCATTGTCGATCTCGAGGCGCGCGCCAACGCATGGCTCGCCGAGAACACGCCCGACATCGCGACCGTGGGCGCGGGCGCCGATGTATCCTGGGCCAACATCGGGCAGCGCAACATCAACGCCATGCTCACGGGGTCGCTGATCGCGCTGGGCCTGATCACCATCACGCTGACGCTGACCCTGCAGTCCCTGAAATTCGGGCTCATGAGCCTGATCCCGAACCTGCTGCCCGCGGCCATCGCGTTTGGCATCTGGGGATTGCTCGTCGGGCACATCAACCTCGCGGCCGCCGTGGTGTTCAGCATGACCATTGGCATCGTCGTCGACGATACGGTCTACCTGCTGACGAAGTACCTGCACGCGCGCCGTGTACTGGGACGTACGCCTGAGCAGGCCATGCACTACGCCATCGCCACCGTGGCGCGCGCACTGATCGTCACATCGATCACGCTGACGGCCGGATTCCTCGTGCTGGCCACCTCGGATTTCAATCTCAACGTGACCTCAGGCGTGATGATTGCCATCGTCGTGTCGTCCGCCGTGATCTACGACCTGCTCATGCTGCCCGCGCTTGTCGTGTGGCTCGACGAGCGCTTCGGCGCTCGCACTGATCCGGCGATTGAGGCACACTCGCCGCACTGATTCTTAACCGCTTTTTTGCACCACGTTTCATGGGAGACCGTCGTGTTACACACCCTCATTGACACCCTCGCCGCCGACCAGGCCACCGACGTCGACGCGCACTGCGACGTACCCTGCGCCATCTACGATCCGGCGCACCTGCTCATCGCGTCGCTCACCGTGGTGCGCATGATCGACATCATGGAAGAGCTTGAAGGCCACAAGCCCGACAACCCGCTCGTCTACCACAACACCATGGCGCGGGCCGTGGCGATGAAGGAAAAGCACGCGGAGATCGTCAAGCACGAAGTGCGCATCATCTGGGGCGACTACCTCAAGGCGCCGCAGTTCGAGGCCTACCCTAACGCGCACGAACTCGTCCACAACATCATGCTGACCGGCAGCAAGGCCAAGCAGGGTGTGAGCCGTGACGACGCCGTCGCACTGCACGAGCTCTGCAACGAGTTCGCCGAGATGTTCTGGGCCACGAAGGGCGTCGACACCAAGCGCGCCGCGGCGCCCTACAAGCCCGGCCTCGAGACCGTCTACCCGGCCCTCTGATCGGGCATGTTCAAGCTGTTCCGGGTGCGCGGCCGCAGCATGCTGCCGACACTCGGCGACGGCGACTTCGTGATCGGCCGCCGCATTGGCCCCCGCGCCGTGCGGCGGCTCGACACCCGTGCCATCGTCTGCGCACAACACCCCCACTTCGGACCCATCATCAAACGCATCGCCGGCGTTGACGGCGATACCGTGCGTCTGGACAGCGATGGAGTAACGGGCAGCGAGTCGTCGAGCTTCGGCGACGTGCCCATCGATTGCATCACGCACCGTGCCCGGCTGGTCATCCGTGCCGGGGGTGGCCTGCGCTGCGTCTAGGCCTCGGGCACGAGCACCGTAGCACCGATCGTGGCGCGCGACTCGAGCGCGCGGTGCGCGTCGGCGGCATCCGCCAACGCAAAGCGTTGCCCCACACGCACGGACAACGTGCCGTCCGCGATGCGTTCAAACAGCAAGGCGACCGCAGCCCGGCGCACTTCAGGGTCCGCAATAAAGTCGAAGAGCACGGGGCGCGTCAGCACGAGCGATCCACGTTGCGCGAGTTCAAGTGGTGCCACGGGCGGCACGGCGCCACTCACATTGCCGTAAGTCACCATGAGTCCACGCGGGGCCAGACAGTCGAGTGAGGCGAAGAACGTGTCCTTGCCGACGGAGTCGTAGACCACGCGCACACCCGCGCCACCTGTCAGTGCGCGAACCTGTTCGGCCTGCGTTGCCGGGTCGGCGCGCAGCACATGGTGGCAGCCATTCTTCTCGGCCAACGCAGCCTTCTCATCGCTGCTCACGATACCGATAACTTCAGCCCCCAGTGACGCCGCCCACTGCGTGACCAGCTGACCGACACCGCCGCTCGCGGCGTGTACGAGGATCACATCACCGGGCGCCACCGCGTGGCATTCGTGCAGCAGAAACCAGGCCGTCAGTCCCTTGAGCAGGACCGACGCACCCGTGTCGTCATCGATGGCGTCCGGCAAGGGCACAAGCCATTCGGCGGGCACGTTGCGACGCTCGCTGTAGGCATCCGTGGGCTGGCGGCCCAGGTAGGCAACGCGCTGCCCAATCTGCCAGGCGCTGACTTCGGGCCCCAAGGCTTCTACGACGCCGGCCGCCTCGCCACCCAGTCCCGTGGGTAGCGTCAGTGGGTAGAGCCCGCTGCGGTGGTAGGTATCGATGAAATTGATCCCGATGGCGGTGTGCCGCACGCGCACCTCGCCGGGCCCGGGCGGGGGCAGCGGCACGGCGCGCCAGTCGAGCGCTTCGGGACCACCAAACGCGTCGACGCGAATGGCGTGAGTGGTTTCGGTGGCGTCGCCGGCCATGGGGAAACTCCGCTGCAGGGGGTTCAGGCTGCCCGTACAATACCAGACCGTTTTAGGGCTGGAATCGAACACCATGGGCAGAGTGGCAGGCAAGGTTGCACTCGTTACGGGCGCAGCACAGGGACTCGGAGAAGCGATCGCGCGGATGCTGGCGCGCGAAGGTGCGACTGTCCTTGCAACCGACATCAACGGCGACGGCGTCGGTCGCGTCGCCGAATCGATCGTTGCCGATGGCGGCAACGCACACGCCATGACGCACGACGTGACCGACCTCGACGTCTGGCATGCGGCTGTGGCCCGCGCCGGTGAGCTCGGCGGCCTGCACATCCTCGTCAACAACGCGGGTATCGGGTCCGTGGGCGGCGTGGTCGAGGAGACGGTAGAAAACTGGCGCGCCGTGCACGCCGTCGACGTCGACTCCGTGTTCTATGGCTGCAAAGCCGCATTGCCGCTCATGACGGAGTCAGGCGGGGGCAGCATCATCAACATCTCCTCGATCGCGGGCATCATCGCGGGCTACAACTTCGCGGCCTACAACTCGGCCAAGGCCGCCGTGTGCCACCTGTCCAAGTCGATCGCGCTCGACTGTGCGAAGAAGCGCAACAACATCCGCTGCAATTCCGTGCACCCCGTTTTTATCGACACCCCAATTCTCGACGGCATGGGAGACGGCGACGACCGCGACGCCATGCTGAGCCGACTTGGCCGGCAGATCCCGCTGGGCCGTGTCGGCCACCCCGACGACGTCGCCTACGGCGTGCTCTATCTGGCCTGTGATGAGTCGAGATTCGTCACAGGCTCCGAGCTACGTATCGACGGCGGCATCAGCGCGATGTAAGCCATGGCAGACGATCGCGTTCTTGTTGTCGGTGCCGGCCACGCAGCCGGTCAGCTTGCCGTGTCGCTGCGCCAGGGCGGCCACACGGGTCCCGTGACGCTCGTGGGCGAAGAGCCCCTGGCGCCCTACCAGCGCCCGCCACTGTCGAAGAAGTACCTCGCGGGTGAATTGGACGCAGAACGCCTGCTGCTCAAGCCTGAGTCGTTTTACGCCGAGGCCGACGTCAACCTCATGCTCGGCCGGCGCGTGCAAACCGTCGATGTCGCAGCACAGTCCGTGGCACTCGACGACGGCTCGCGCGCCGACTGGGACAAGCTCGTATTCGCAACGGGCAGCCGCGTGCGCACGCTGGGCGTTTCTGGCGAGTCACTGCCCGGCGTGCACTACCTGCGCACAGCGGCGGACGTTGACGCCATTCGCGGCGAATTCGCGACGTCGAAGCGACTCGTGATCGTCGGCGGCGGCTACATCGGGCTCGAAGTCGCCGCCGTGGCCGTGGCGCACGACATTGACGTCCACCTCGTCGAGGCACAGTCGCGCTTGCTGTCGCGTGTCGTGTCACCCGATATCTCGGATTTTTACCACCGCGCGCACGCTGAGGCCGGCGTCCACATTCACCTCGACTGCGGCGTCTCGGGATTCGAGGGCACGGAACGCGTAAGCGCCGCGCTGCTGAACGACGGTGGTCGCCTCGAAGCCGACCTCGTGATCATCGGTATCGGCGTTTTGCCCAACGTGGAGCTCGCACAGGACGCGGGACTCGACTGCGACAACGGCATCCTTGTCGATGGTCACTGCAAGACCAGTCACGACGACATCTACGCCATCGGCGATTGCTGCAACCACCCGAACCCGGTGCTCGGCCGGCGCCTGCGACTCGAGTCCGTGCCGAACGCTTTGGAGCAAGCCAAGGCCGTAGCCGCAACGCTCAACGGCACGCCCACGGAATACGCGCAAGTGCCCTGGTTCTGGTCTGACCAGTACGACCTGAAACTGCAGATCGTCGGGCTCACTGACGGCTACGACCAAACGGTCGTGCGCGGTGATCTCCACTCGCGTCAGTTCGCGTGTTTCTATTTGAAACAGGGCCGGCTTATCGCCGTCGATGCGGTCAACAGCCCACGCGAATTCCTATTCTCGAAGCCCGCGGTTGCGGCAGGCGCACGCATTCCGGCCGACGTCTTGTCGGACCCAAGCCAGTCATTGAAGGACGCGGCCCAGACCTGGCCCGCGTAGCGCTCAGAAGCTGACGCGCAGGGTGCTCTCAGCGTCCGTGACGCCCTCAACCAACGATGCCCGACGCACCATCTGTGACAGCTCGGAGCTGCCCTTCAGGCCCGCGAACGCACCGCTGAGTCCGATCACCCGACCTCCGCCACGGACGGGGCCGATCGTGGTGTCGAAAGCGACCTTGCCGCGGTAATCGTTACCGCGCGCCATGGGCAGCACCATGCGACGCACGAAGCCCCAGAGATCGTCTTCACCGACGACGAAAAAGCTGCCGCCACCCGGGACGACGACGTGCCACATCGACTGTTCGATGACTTCACCGAACAACGGGCGACCTTCGCGCGTGAGCGTGCTGACGCGCGCAATGTAGGCGACGCCGTTCGCCGATTCATCGTCTCCGCCGCCAGCCGTCGAGGCCAGCACAACACGCACAGCGCTGCGCGTGCCTTCGATGTTAGGTGATACGACAGAGGCGGGCTCCGACGGCACCCAGGGGTAACCACTCGAGCTCCGCACGACGTTGACGGCGTCCTGGCCATGCACGGCCAGCTCAAGGCCATCGCCTGAAGGACCGCGCGGCGCGTCGCCGTCGAACATCGGGTTGTGCAGCATGAGCAATACCGCGGCCAGCGCACCGGGGATAAAGCCAAGAATGAAGCCGATGATGATTCTCATGAGCGGTCTCCGGCAGCCTGCAGGGACGCGGGGTCGGGCACGATCACAAGGGTTTCGATACGCCAGCCGCCATTGGGCTTGGCCGTCGCCTGCCACTCGCCAACGAGACCCGCAAACTCACGCTCGCCTGCCACCACGCTGCCGATCTCGGCATCGCCGATGCCGGCGCCTTTGAGGGCGATCGTGCCGCGTGCAGGGATGTGCAACACCCACTGCACGTCATCGGGTGACTCCACGCCTTTGACTCGGCTTGCGACGCCGATGACGACGCCGCTGGCGTTTCGCAGTCGGTATACGGCCGCTTCGCCCGAAAACGGCGCGAGGTCGGGGTACCAGCGCGCACCGCTGGGCACAGCCTCGGTCTGCGCATCGCCGCCCGCGGGCAGCAAGGACACAACGTCGGCACTCCCCGCCACTTCGAACTGTTCGAAGCGCCCACCGTTGTTGCGCACTTCGGTCTCCGAACGCACGCGATCGTGCGGCAGAAAAGGTGCCGTGTAGGCCAGCGCGAGCGCGCCCGCGATGCCGGCCAGGAAGCCTATGATGATGCTCGTTCTCACAAGGTCGCCTGCTGCGATGTATGCTCGGAGTGTAGGGGGGCCGCCCAGGGGGCGGCATGGGGTTATGGAAAATCTGTGACGCAGTTGGCAAATATCCCGCGGGTTGCTGAACAGGCCTCGCATTCCACGGGGAACCTGGCCCCATGACGCGCAGAATCGCGCTCTGGTCGGGCCCGCGAAACGTCTCCACGGCGCTGATGTACAGCTGGGCTCAACGGCCCGACACGACCGTTGTAGACGAACCCCTCTACGGTCACTACCTCATGGTTTCCGGCGCCGATCACCCGGGCCGTGATGAGGTCATCGCCGACATGGATTGCGACGGTCCACGTGTCGCCCAGCGGCTCGCAACCGGACCCGTCGACACCGCCGTTTTGTTCATGAAGCACATGGCCCACCACCTTGTGGGGCTCGACGCGTCGGTGGTTGATGCGTTTGATAACGTGCTGCTGATTCGCGACCCCTACGACATGCTGCCGTCGCTGACGATTCAGATTCCCCATGCGACCCTCGCGGATACCGGGCTCGCACGACAGTCCGCGTTGTTTGAGTCACTGACCCTGCGTGGCCGACAGCCCGCCGTCATAGACGCGCAGGTGCTGCTGGCGGACCCCGCGGGTGTGCTCGGGGCGCTCTGCGACACGTTGGGGCTCGCATTCGACCCGGCCATGCTGGAGTGGCCCGCGGGCCCGCGCCCCGAAGATGGCATTTGGGCACCGCACTGGTACCACGCTGTGCACAAAAGCACGGGCTTTGGCCCCTACACCGCCAAAACTGAATTTCCGACCCACCTCGAGCCGCTGCTCGAGGCCTGTCGGCCCCACTACAATCTGTTGCGTCCCCACGTCATCAGTGCGCGCGACCCCGCTCCGGAGGCTCCATGAATCCTGTCGACCCGCGCAATGCCGATATCAAGGTCATGATCAATGGCACGCTGCACGACCGCGCCCAGGCCAAGGTGTCGGTATTCGACAGCGTGGTGCAGGGCGGAGATGCCGTGTGGGAGGGCCTGCGGGTGTACGACGGCCGGATCGCCGCGCTCGAGGCGCACATTCGACGTCTGAGAGACTCGGCGCACGCGCTGCACTTCGAACAGATCCCGACAGCCGAGGCTGTGGCGCAGGCCGTGTTTTCAACGCTCGATGCGAACGGTATGCGCGACGACGTGCACATCCGACTCACGCTCACGCGCGGCGAAAAAATCACCTCGGGCATGAACCCGCGTTTTAATCAGTCCGGCCCCACGCTTATCGTGCTGGCTGAGTGGAAGCCGCCCGTCTACAACGACACGGGCATCTCTCTGGTGACGGCGTCGATCCGGCGAAACTCACCGCTGTGCCTCGACTCGAAAATTCACCACAACAACCTGCTCAACAACATACTCGCGTCGATAGAAGCCAATATCGCGGGCGCCGATGCGGCCGTCATGCTCGACCTCGACGGCTTTGTGGCAGAAGCGAATGACACCAACCTGTTCATGATCCGCGACGAGATGCTCGAGACGCCGCTGGCGCGCGCCTGCCTGCCGGGCATCACGCGCGGCACGGTCATGCAGCTTGCGCGCGAAAACCGCGTCGCCGTCGCCGAACGCGACATCTCCGTCACGGAGCTCTACACCGCCGACGAGGTGTTCACAACCGGCACCATGGGCGAGCTCACACCGGTTTTGAGTATCGACGGGCGCAGAGTCGGTACGGGCGCCCGCGGCAAGCTCACCACGCGCCTGCAACAAATCTATGCCAAACACGTTTGGCAGACGGGCACCCCGATTCCGGGTCAGGTGGCGTGAAAGTACGCTTCGAGATGTGACTCGAAACTGGGCGACGGCGCCGCATCGAGGTCGCGCTGCCGCGCCAGCGACGCTCGCGCCTCGCGCTCCAAGGCATCGAGCCGAGACGCTTTGATCGCCCGCTCGGCGAGCCAGTCGGTCTGTTCCCGCGACTGCACCATCATGTAGTCGTGAAAACCAAGGCCTTCGCGGTGCATGGCGTCGAGCAGACGCGCCGACGGTGTCTGCGCCGCATCGTCGAGGCGGACGCGCTGTGCCTGGCAAGCCTCGGTGTAACCGCCGTCATCACCGTCGATGACATTGGCGACGGCCTCGACCCCTTCTAGAATCTCGCTGGCCCAATCACGCAAGCCGCGCGCCGCGCCGCCGGCGTCGAGCTCGAGGCCGGGCTTGCGACCGCTGTGCGCGACGAGTACGTGGTTGGCATCGTAGCGATCAAGCGCCGCGGCATCGAGCAGCGGGCTATCGGCCAGCAGGCAGTACACAAGCAGCGCCTGCATGAAGCGCACTTGCTCGACGCTGATCCCGACCGGTGAGAACGGGTCGACGTCGAGCGCCCGCACCTCAACGTAGGCGACGCCCCGTCGCGCCAACGCAAGCGTAGGCCGCTCGCCCGAGCGCGCAACTTGCTTGGGTCGGATGCTCGAGTAGTACTCGTTCTCGATCTGCAGCAGGCTGTCGTTGAGTTGCAGCCACTTGTCTTTGTCACGCACACCGATCCGCGTATAGGCGTCGTGCGGCGTCATGATTGCCGCCGTGAGTCCCGCGATGTAGCGGTCGAGGTTGTCGAGCGAAATCTGTAGCCGCGACTGGGCACTCGAGTTGTAGCCAAGGTCACTCATGCGCAGCGAGGTCGCATGCGGCGCATAAAGCGTGGTCTCGTCCCAACCCGACAACGTCGTCTCGCGTCCGCCGAAGAACGAGCGGTCGACGGCCGGCGACGCGCCGAACAGGTAGAGCGACAACCAGCCTATACGGCGAAAGTTTCGCGCCAGCGCCAGGTAGGACTCTGAGCGGAACGCGTCGAGATCACCCGTGTCGCCGAGCAACGCCTTGTAGACCGGCCAGAAGCCCTCGGGCATCGAGAAGTTAAAATGCACGCCCGCAATAGTCTGCATCTCGCGGCCGTAGCGGTGACCCAGACCCCGCCGGTACGTGGTCTTCATTTGCGCGACATTGGAGCGCCCGTAGCGGGCCAGCGGGATGTCACGCCCGGGCTCGAGCCGACAGGGCATGCTGGCGTTCCAGAGCCGCTCCTCACCCAGGTGGCGTGCCGTGAAGGCGTGCACATCTGCCAGGCAATCGAGCACCTCGGTCGGCGACGCGTACGCGGGCGTCACGAACTCGAGCAAGGCTTCGGAGAAGTCTGTGGTGATATAGGCATTGGCGAGCGCTGAACCGAGCGCCTCGGGGTGCGGCGTGTCGGCCAATAGACCATCGGCACCGACCCGGAGCGACTCTTTTTCGAGCCCCGTCAGCGCGTCGTCAATGAGCGTCACACCCTGATCTTCGAGTGCCACCAGTCGTTTTTCTAGGGTATCGCCCATGAGCCGCCCGCCGTGAAGGCGCCTATCGTAGCGCCGTCGCGGGTCCTGCGGCCAGCGTGCCAACTGCGTCACAATCTTCTGACATAACTCCGGGGTATGCTGTCGGCCCACGCAATGGAGAACGATCATGGCCAGCTTCGGCAAACGCCGTCTCTCAGACCGGGCCTCAGGCCCTGCAACGCTTGTCGCGGAAGGCTGCACGATTGCGGGCACCTTTAGCGGCGACAACGATGTGCTCGTCAGTGGCACCGTGGTCGGGGACAGCCAGCTCGAAGGGGTCGTAACGATTGCCCGGTCCGGGATCTGGCGCGGCGCGCTGACGGCCCGCCACGTGATCATCTCCGGCAGCGTCGAGGGCGACATCGTTGCCAACGGTCGCATCGAGATCTCCGCCAGCGCGCGCATCTCGGGCACGGTCACGGGTGACAAGATCGCCGTGGCAGAAGGCGCCGTTATCGACGGCGAAATGCGCATCACAGGCCGTGATGGGGCGCGCTCAACGTTTAGTGAAAAACGCGTTGAAGACGACGTCGCACCCATTGAAAAAGCGAGCTAAAACAAATATCTAGCTAACTTTCGGGCGCGCTTGACGGCGGCGGCGCTCCGGAGCGCCCAGCACCTGACTGGACGACACCCACGGCACGCGTCACACTGCTCTCCCTGACATTTTTACAGCGCGCCGTATAACATAATAAGACGCTGGCGATCCCAGCCATGTCCTGTGGTGGCGCGAGGGATGACCCCGCATGCTCCCAAGAGCGATCGCACCCAGACTGCTCTTTGCAACACTGACGCTCACACTGTGCGTCGTGTGCGTCGTCTCGCTCGCTATGTTCGTCAACAGTCGCATGGTCATCGACCGCTTTGTCGATGCCAGCGTGGAACTCCGCCGCGACAATCTCTCAGCGCAGCTTGAAGCACGCCTGACTCAGGCCACGGCGGCCTTGGAGCGGGAGATTGACGGGCTCATGCGTGATCGACGCATCGCGGACCTGCAGCGCGCCCTCGACGAATCGGCCGCAGAGATTGCGAGCATCTCCGGGATCCGTGTGCTCGACACCGACGGCGAGGTGATCGCCTCGGCCGGGGATGCGACCGGCCTTAGTGCGCCGCAGAGCGGCGTCTCCTGGCAAACGGAGCGCGTGGTTGCCGCACGAGACATCGCGCTTGGGGGCAACCGGTTGGGCGCACTGTCACTGGCCTTCTCGCTGGAACCGTTCAACCGCGAAATCGATGCCTTCCGGGCGCGCCAGGTCGAGATTCGCCGCGATTGGCGCACAGACGCCACAGCTTGGGTCGTCATCATCTCACTGGTCATGGCGCTCGTGTGTGGCGCCGCCAGCCTGTTCATGGCGCGTCGGATCGTTCGTCCCGTGGAAGACATCACGCGCCAGGCCCGGCGCCTGGCGATGGGCGACTTCGGTGAGCCCGTCGAGGAATCGCGCAGTGACGAACTGGGCCAGCTTGCCCGCTCGTTTAACCGCATGCGCGATCAGCTTCGCCAAACCACAATTTCGCGCGACTACATCGACAACGTGCTCGGCAGCATGAACGACGCCGTCATCGTGACGAGCGTCGACGGTGCCATTACGCACGCTAACGCAGCCGCACTCCGACTTACGGGTTACACCGAGACCCAACTCATCGGGCGACCCGTGGGTGAGCTCGTAGCCGACCGGCATCGCGTGGCGTTCGAGACCGCCACGCCCTCCACGCAACCGCGCGAAGCCAGCATGATCAATGCGGCTGGCAACAACGTGCCCGTGTCCTGGACCTGTTCCGAGATCGAAACGAACGACCCGATGCTCGCGGGGCGCATCTACGCGGCGCAAGACGTGACCGAGCGCAAGCGCTCGGAAGAGCGCATTCGCTACCTGGCGCGGATCGACCCTTTGACCAAGGTACCCAACCGCATGCAGTTCCAGCACCTGCTGCAGCGTGCGATCTCCCATGCCCGGCGCAACCGCACGGCGCTGGCCTTGTTTTACGTGGACGTGGATCAGTTCAAGGACATCAATGACAGCTTTGGCCACCTGGCTGGCGACACCACGCTGGAGATTCTGACGCGCTGCATGGCGCGCGCGTTGCCCGAGGGCGCGGTGATCGGTCGTTTGGCCGGTGATGAGTTTGCCGCCTTCATCGACAACCTGCCGCTCATTGATGACATGCAGGATAGCCTCCGCGGTAACGCGCGCGACCTGTTGACCGAAATCGCCGAGCCCTTCGACGTACAGGGCAACGAGGTCTACATGACCGCAAGCCTGGGGATTGCGCTTTACCCCACGGACGCCGACAACGTCATCGATCTGTTGCGCAACGCAGACGCAGCACTCTACGCGACCAAGAAGGCGGGCGGAAACCGCTTCAGCTTCTACGACTCATCGATGAACGATGCCGCCGTCGAACGGCTGATGCTCAAGAGCCGCCTGCGTCGCAGTTTCGAGCGCGACGAACTCATGCTCCAGTACCAGCCCAAGTACGAACTCGCGAGCGGCCGCATTGTGGGCGCTGAAGCACTCGTGCGCTGGGAGTCGCCCGAGCACGGCCTGATTCAGCCCAACGAGTTCATACCGCTGGCAGAAGAGACAAGCCTCATCGTTGAGATCGGCGAGTGGGTGATCGAGCGTGTCTGTGAGGACATCGAGGCCTGGCGCGCCAATGTCGGTGAGCCGGGGCGCATTGCGATTAATCTGTCGCTGAAGCAGCTGCGTCACAAGAGCTTCTTCAACCGAATTAACCGCATCTTCTCGGCTTACAGCATCCATCCCTCCGACGTCGAATTCGAGATCACGGAGTCGACGCTGATGGAGGACATCCCGCGGACCGTGGAGATTCTCGACAAGCTGCGCGCCTATGGTCTCGAGCTCGCGATTGACGACTTTGGCACGGGCTACAGCTCGCTAAGCGCGCTGCAGAAGTTTCCCATCAAGACGCTCAAGATCGATCGCTCTTTTGTGACCAATGCCGCGATCGACGAAAACGATGCCGCCATCGTGCAGGCCATCGTCGACATGAGCCGGAGTCTGCGGCTCGACGTCGTAGCCGAGGGCATCGAGACGGAACCGCAACTCAAGTTTCTGCGCCGGCTTAATTGTGACTACGGCCAGGGCATGCTGTTTGGCCAGCCCATGGCGGCCGACCTGTTCGCCGAGCGGCTGTTGCAGCAGCAGGACGGGACGGACCGCCTGCAGGCACTGTTCGGCTGACGGTCGCAATCGCCGGACGACCCCAGTAACCTTGTGGTTGCGCGGCCAGCCCGCGCACGCCAATGCGTAAGGAATATGCTCATGAACCGTTCGTTGACATCCACCCTCGCCGCACTGACTGCAGGCCTTCTGCTGTCGGGCTCAGCCCTGGCCTGCGACTACCCGGACGAGGAAGTCGCGCTGCCCAATGGGGCGACCGCAACGGAGGCCGACATGCTCAAGGCGCGGCGCGAGGTCAAGGACTACGTGGAACGCATGCAGGTGTATCTGTCCTGCCTGGAGAGCGGCATCGAAACCGCTGAGAGCAAGGCGAAGGATGAGGCGCTCGATGACGAGACGCGTCAGTCAGCCGTGGGCGAGGCCCGCATCCTGAGCCAGAAGTACGACGCGGCGTTCGATGAAATCAGCAAGGTGGCGGCCGAGTTCAACGCACAGCGCTCCGCCTATCTCGAAGCGCAGGAATAAGCGGCGCCAGGCCACCCGGCCCTAAAGGCGGTCAATCTCTCGTTTCAGATCGTTGCCCGAGTCGGTGACGATGCGCTCCAGCACCTGTACGCGGTGTTCTAGTGCGGCGATGGTCTGCCGCGTATCGTCATCCATGCCGCGGGACGTCTGGTCCAACTCCTGGCGGCGTGTCTTTAGGTAGCTCTCGCCCAGGGAATACAGACATCCGATCAGGACGATCGCAACGACCATGGAAAACGGGTTGAACATGCGTGGGGCTCCCAGGTTTGTTTTTTGTTGTGCTTTGTCTTGTGTGGTCTTAGAGATTCCGAATCTTACGGTCGAGCTCGAACTGCGACGACGTGACGTGACGCTCGAGGCGTGCGAGGCGCGTATCGAGCCTCAGTAAGGTGCGTTTCACATCAGTCACAGTCGTTGCCGGGGACGAACGCAGGTCTTGGCGAAACGCGCGCCGCTCAGGCGGTGGTTCTTCGGCATTGCTGTCGCTCGCGGGCACCAGCATCACGAGACCAAAGTACAGCAGCAGTGTGACCGGTGGCGCCATGAAGAACGCCACGATCGCGAGCAGGCGCGTGATGGTGACATCGAAGCCGAAGTAGTCTGCGATGCCAGCGCAAACACCTGCAATTTTTCGGTTCTTCCTGTCGCGGAAAAAGCGGCGGCGGCCGTAGTCGTCGCGCATATCAGTAGCTCCCGTTGTTGCCGTGGTCTCGCCAGAAGTCGCGCTCGTGGTCGGGGTCGCGTGCGGTCAGCGGCCGATCCTCCAGCACGTAAGCCGCGAGGCCGTAGGCGATCAGTGTGGGTAATGTCAAAAACAGCGCGGACAACCCGACGAGTAAACGCAGCACGTTGAGATCGATCCCGAAGCGTTCTGCGATACCCGCACAGACGCCAAACAGCCAGGCGTTCTCGCGGTCCAGATACAGCCCACCCAATTCTTCGCGCAACCAGCGCTTGTTCATACCCTGTGTCTCCAGTCAGGGGCCTCGTCGTCGAGAATCGTCTCGAGCACGTGGACCCGGTGTTCGAGTTTCTGCGCAATCTCCCAGACCTCTTCAATGAGGTCTTCGTCGGTCCGCGTGAGCTCGCGCGTCTTCTTCCACTTGGTCACAAAGTGAAGAATGATCGCAAGCGGCGCGACGACAACGAGAAACAGAATCCCGAAGACAAATAACGCGTCGCTCATACCAATCAGCCGTTGGCTTCGTCGTTACGCGATGCGACGCGTGCCTTGAGGCGTTCGAAGTCTTCGCGGATCGATTCCTCAGCTTCGAGGTTGGCGAACTCACCATCGAGATCCTTGGGCAGCCCCAGGTCGTAGGCTTCCACCTTGCTCTCGACATCGTCCATGCGCCGCTGGTATTCCTCGAAGCGCACGAGGGCATCGTCTACCTTGTAGGTGTGCGTGATCTTGCGCGCCTTAAGGCGTTTGCTGGCCGCGTGGTGGCGGGCGAGCAATGACTTCTGACGAATCTTCGCGTCCTTGAGCTTGCCTTCGAGGCGCGCAATGTCCTCATTGAGCTTGCCCAGTGACTCATCGATCGCCTGGTACTCGGCGCGAACGCTGTCGGCAGCCTGTGCCGCTTTGTTCTTCTCAACGAGCGCAGCCTTGGCCAGGTCCTCGCGTCCCTTGGATAAGGCGAGCTCAGCTTTGGTCTCCCAGTCGGCCGTATCGCGCTCAAGCGACTCGAGCTTGCGATTCAGCGTCTTCTTATCGGCGATGGAGCGGGCGGCGGCTGAGCGCACTTCGACGAGCGTGTCCTCCATCTCCTGGATCATGAGTCGAACGATCTTTTCCGGGTCCTCGGCCTTGTCGAGGATCGCGTTGATGTTCGAATTCACGATGTCTGAGAATCTCGAAAAAATGCCCATGGTGGTGCCTCTTGATTAGGTTCGTTCAGGGTGTTGCAGATACCGTGCCAAATTATCGAGTAATCCTAAGTTATTGAAAATATTCACTTTAAAGAACCAACTAGGCAAGTTTGACAAGAGGTAATATAGTCAAATTGGCTAACTAATCACCGTTTTATGAATTTGTTGGTAAAATTGGCTAATGCAGACGATTCAAATCATCGGAGAAGCCCCGGCTTTCCTCGCAACCCTGGAGCACGTCTCGCGCGCCGCCCCCGTGTCACGGCCAGTCCTGGTGATCGGCGAACGCGGCACGGGCAAGGAGCTCATCGCGGGTCGGCTGCACTATTTGTCAGAGCGCTGGGAACAAACGCTGGTGAAGGTCAATTGTGCAGCGCTGACCGAGAGCATTCTTGAGTCGGAGCTCTTCGGTCACGAGGCCGGAGCGTTTACGGGCGCAAGCCGTCAGCACCTGGGGCACTTCGAACGGGCCGACGGTGGCACGCTCATCCTCGACGAGTTGGGTACGGTCTCCATGCGCGTTCAGGAGAAGATTCTGCGCGTTATCGAATACGGCGAATTCGAGCGCGTGGGCGGCAGCGAAACGATCGATGTGGATGTCCGCGTCGTTGCCGCTACCAATGAAGACCTGCAGGCGCGTGTTGCCGCCGGGACGTTCCGCGCCGACTTGCTCGACAGACTCGCGTTCGACGTGGTCACCGTGCCGCCACTACGTGAACGCCGCGAGGACATCCTGCCGCTGGCCCACGCCTTTGCCGTCAATCTTTGCGCGGAACTCAAACGCAGCCACTTCCCCGGGTTCTCCTCGCGCGCGGCCTCTACCCTGCTACACCAGGCGTGGCCCGGCAACGTGCGCGAGCTCAAGAACGCCGTAGAGCGCTCCGTGTACCGCAGCCAGGATCATGAGGCGCTCGTCGACGAGATCGTATTCGACCCATTCGACTCGCCGTATCGGTTGCGCGCCGCGTCTGAAGCCCCGGCACCGCGTACGGCGCGCACCACAGCTCGAGAACGCCCCACGCTGCCCGCCGACCTGAACACCGAACGCGACAAGTTCGAACGCCGCTTTGTGCGCGCGGCGCTCGAGGAGGCAAACTACAATCAGAAGATTGCTGCCGGGCTACTGGGGCTGAGCTACCACCAGTTTCGGGCACGCATGAAGAAGCTCGATATCGGTTCGAAGCCCGACACTGAGACGCGACGCGACGCGCGGCGCCGCAAACCTCAGCTGCGGAAGCGGCGGCAGTAGACGGCGCCGGCCAGGAAGATGGCCGTCACGACAAGCCCCCCCCAGAGACCGGGGTCCGTCAGGAACTTGATCGGTGCGATGGTACCGAGCACGTCAAAGTCGCCGCTCTTGATCAGCGCCTCGAGCGCGGCGTCGTCATCAACATTGATACCGGCCGGAAAATCGAGACCGCTGACGGCTGCAAACGAGAACCGCTCGCCGATGAGCTGCCAAACCTGACCCGTGCGCATGACGATCGACTCAAGCATGCCGAGCACGATCCAGGGCACGAAGACCCAGATCAGTACCGAGCGTTTCGCGAATGCCGAGCACAGCAGGAACCAGGCGATGACGGGCGCGAACCAGATGGAGCTTGTCAGCAGGATCCAGAGAAAGAGAAACCAAAGCTGAATAAACGGCAACGGCCCCAACAACAGCTCAACAGGCGAACCCCCACCGATCAGCAGGACCAGCGAGACGAGCACGAGCAGAACCACTTGCGTCGCAATGACGATGGCCGTCGTGATCAGCGGCGCCGCTACGACAGCCGTGATGAGCTTTGAGATCACCGTTTCGGTATCGGTGACCGGCATGGACCGCCAGAACAGTATGCTCTTGTCCTTGCGCTCGGCGTACAGCGCGTCGATGCCGTACAGGAACACGACCACGCCGAGCACGAGATTCAGGAACAGGAATGGAATACCGAGAATCGCGGCACCGCCTGTCACGCTGAATGGCGCACCCGTGAGTTCCAGCGTCACCACGGCCACGTCGAACGGCATGCCCTGGGCGAGCGCCGTGACAAACGACACCACAAAGCCAAAAACGAGCAGGCCCGCTACGGCCAGCGGAGCGTAATAGAGCGCCTTGTGCTCCCAGATCTCGCGCTGCAGCAGCAGCCACTGCCGCGCCATCACGCCGCACGCTCCCGGCTGAGCTTGGCCACGAAGAGATCGGCGAGCCCCGGCGTGCGCACCTCGCCCAGACCTTCGAGCTGGTCGCGCGACACGCCTTCGAAGGTAAACACGGACTTGCCAAACAGACTGCGTTCGGCGAGCGGCGTCAGACCACGGGCTTTGTCCGCCTGCTCGGGCGCCGCCATGAGCTCTGTGAACCGTTCGCCGACGGTTTCGAGCGACTCATCGAGCACGATGCGACCGTCGTCGATAAACATGACGTCGGTCAGAATGTTCTCGATTTCCTCGACTTGGTGGGTCGTGATGATGATCGTCTTCTGTTCGTCGAAGTAGTCGTTCAACAACTGCGTGTAGAACGACTTCCTGAACAGGATGTCGAGGCCCAGCGTGGGCTCATCGAGCACGAGCAACTTGGCATCGATAGCCATGATGATCGACAGGTGAAGCTGCGCGACCATACCCTTAGAGAGCGCCTTTACAGGTGCATTCAGCGGGATCTTGGTTTGCGCCAGCGACGCCCGTGCGGCCTCGATCGAAAAATTGGGGTGGATGGTCTCGACGAACTTGAGAAGCTTCGAGACGATGATCCAGCGCGGCAGTACCGCAACGTCAGCCACGTAGCTCACGGCATGCATGAGTTCGCGGCGCTTCCGGAAGGGGTCGAGCCCGCAGACACTTAAGTCACCGTCGCAGTCAGTGAGACCGAGAACGGCCTTCAATAGCGTCGTTTTGCCGGCACCGTTCGGGCCAATCAGTCCCAGGATGCGACCTGGTTCGATGTCGAAGCTGACGTTATCGACAGCCTTTGTGTCGCCGTAGTGTTTGCTGACACCACGCGCGCTTACCAATGCGGTCATCTCGCTCGTGCCCCTCGTGCCGGATCTATTTGTTGTTGTCTGTGTCGATATCCGCCAGCAGGTCAGCCGGCGCAATGCCCAGTCGGTGCATAGTGGTCACGACGTCGGGCCACTGGTTGTCGAGAAAGCGTCGCCGCTCGTCGGCGAGCACCTTGTCGCGCGCACCGGGCAAGACGTACATGCCGCGCCCGCGACGTTTCTCGACGAGGTCCTCGTCGACAAGCTCCTGGTAGCCCTTGAGAACGGTCAGCGGGTTGAGCCGGTATTCCGCAGCGACGCTGCGCACCGATGGCAAGGCGTCACCGTCACCGATGACGCCTTCCAGCAACATCGCAACGACGCGGTCGCGTAGCTGCCGATAAATCGGCAGGTCGTCGTTCCAGTCAGCGTCCATCAGGCTCCAGTCGCCGCGCTTATTCTTCGGCTGCATCTTGCGGGCTCAGGAGAAACCTACTGTCCGGCGATGACTGTGGCAACGGGTGCGCGGGCTGAATCGCCCGTCGACTGGATCTCGCTCGAAATGAGCGCGATCGTGAACATTGCCAGCAGTGCCATCGCCACGATGCCACTCCATACGTTTCCGCGGCGCTCACCCTGGTGGCCTGCCTCGCAATCTGTACGGTCAAACATCATGGGTTCCTCGTTGCTCCTGAGTTAGTGTTGTAGTCGACTATAACACCAAAACTGAGAAACGCAAGTACCGAGCCCATGTTCCGCTCATGACGAGCTTTTGTGCGGTGCACAATAAGCCGTCCTGTGGGATACTTCGTGGCTGGGGATACGCATAGATCAAAAGGGACAATCACATGACTTCGCCCGTTCGCGTCGCCATCACCGGCGCCGCCGGCCAGATTGGCTACCAGCTCGCATTCCGCATTGCTTCCGGCCAGCTCCTGGGCCCAGACCAGCCCGTTATCCTGCAATTGCTCGAGATTCCGCCCGCGCTGCCCGCACTGGAAGGTGTGGTCATGGAACTCGACGACTGTGCGTTCCCGACACTGGCCGGTGTCGTCGCCACGGACCAGGCCGAAACGGCCTTTGCCGATGCCGACTACGCGCTGCTCGTAGGCGCCCGACCGCGCGGCCCAGGCATGGAACGCAAGGACCTGCTCGAAGCCAATGCAGCGATTTTCTCGGCGCAGGGCAAGGCCATGAACGATGTCGCGAGCCGCGACATCAAGGTGCTCGTTGTCGGCAACCCGGCCAATACCAACGCGCTCATCGCCCAGTCGAACGCACCGGACCTCAACCCGGCCAACTTCACGGCCATGACGCGCCTCGACCACAACCGCGCGATGGCGCAGCTGGCCACGAAAACCGGCAAACACGTTAACGACATCAAGAACATGATCATCTGGGGCAACCACTCGGCGACCCAGTACCCCGACGTCTCGCACGCCAGCGTGGGCGGGGCGGCGGCCAAGTCGCTCGTCGACGACGGCTGGCTGACGGACGATTTCATCCCGACGGTGCAGCAGCGCGGCGCGGCGATCATCAAGGCGCGCGGCGCCTCATCGGCGGCTTCGGCCGCCTCGGCTGCCATCGACCACGTCCGCGACTGGGCGCTGGGCACACCCGCCGATAGCTGGGTGAGCATGGCCGTCCCGGCGGATGGCAGCTACGGCATCGAGCCAGGCGTCATTTACTCCTATCCCGTGCGTTGCTCGGGTGGCAGCTACGAAATCGTGCAGGGCCTCGACATCGACGACGCCAGCCGCGCACTCATGGACGCCACGGAGACGGAATTGCGCGAGGAGCGCGCGGCCATTGAGTCACTGCTGTAAGGAGTAGCGCGTGCTGGATTTCATCGTTGGGTTGTTCTGGTTCCTGCTCATCGTCGGCGGCGCATTGGCGCTCGCCTACAAGCGTGTCGACTTAAAAACCGCCACGATTGCCTCGGCAGCGGGTGTTCTGGCCTACCAGATTTTTGGTGACGGCTACGGGATTGTCATGCTCGCGCTGTGGGTCATCGTCGGCATCATGGCGGCGCTCAACCTGACCGAGTTCCGGCGCGATCAAATCACGGCGCCGCTGCTGAAGAAATACCGCACGATGTTGCCGCAGATGTCAGACACCGAGCGCGAAGCCCTCGAGGCTGGCAGCGTGTGGTGGGACGGCGAGCTGTTCACTGGTCTGCCGGAATGGAATCGACTGATGTCGATGCCCGCACCGCGGCTGTCGGACGAGGAGCAGGCCTTCTATGACGGCCCAACCGAAGAGCTCTGCCGCATGCTTGACGAGTGGGAGATCTGCCACGAGCTCGGCGACATGCCGCCGCACATCTGGGCGTACATCAAGGAGAAACGTTTCTTCGCGATGATCATCCCCAAGGAATACGGCGGTCTCGAGTTCTCGGCCTATGCCAACGCACTCATCCTGCAGAAACTCTCGGGGCGCTCGACCGTCGCCGCGTCGACCATCGGCGTTCCCAACTCGCTGGGCCCGGCCGAGCTGCTGCTGCACTACGGCACCGACGAACAAAAGCAGCGTTACCTGCCCGGTCTTGCGAGTGGCGACGAAGTCCCCTGCTTTGCACTGACCTCACCGCAGGCGGGCTCGGACGCCGCCGCCATCGTTGACGAAGGCGTCGTTTGCAAGGGCCAGTGGGAAGGCAAAGAGGTCATCGGCATGCGCCTGACCTGGAACAAGCGCTACATCACGCTGGCACCGATCGCCACCGTGCTGGGCCTGGCATTCAAACTGCGCGACCCCGACGGACTTATTGGCGACGTCCCGGACTACGGCATCACGGCGGCATTGATCCCGACCGACACGCCGGGCGTCGAACACGGCCGCCGCCACTACCCGCTCGATGTGCCGTTCATGAACGGCCCGACGTCGGGCAAGGACGTTTTCGTACCGCTCGACTACATCATCGGCGGCCCCGAGATGGCAGGCAAAGGCTGGAAGATGCTCGTTGAGCTGCTGTCCGTCGGTCGCGCTATCACGTTGCCTTCGAGCGGCGCGGGTGGCGGTCAGGCTGCCACCTACGCCACGGGCGCCTACGCGCGCATCCGTCGTCAATTCAATCTGCCCATCGGCATGTTCGAAGGCGTGGGCGAAGCGCTCGCACGCATGGCGGGTCGCACCTACATCATGAACGCTGCCGTGAGCGTTACCGCAGGCGCTATCACCGAAGGCGAAGCGCCCGCGGTGCCGTCCGCCATCCTCAAGTACCACTGTACCGAGCTCGCGCGAAAAGTCGCCAACGACGGTATGGACATTCACGGCGGCAAGGCCGTGATGATGGGGCCGCGCAACTACATGGGTCGCGGTTACATGGCGCTGCCCATCGCGATCACCGTGGAAGGCGCGAACATCCTCACGCGTTCGCTGATCGTGTTCGGCCAGGGTGCGATTCGCTGCCACCCCTGGGTGCTCAAGGAACTGCACGCCGCGCAAAACCCCGACACCGAAACGGGCCTCGACGACTTCGACGACGCGCTGTTCGGCCACATCGGCTACGCGATCAGCAACGCCGCACGTGCCTTTGTTCTGGCGCTCACACACGCCAGGTACAGCGAAGTGCCTGTTGAGGGCCCAACACGCCGGTACTTCCAGAACATCAACCGCTACTCGGCTGCCTTTGCGCTGACGGCGGACTTCGCGATGCTCACGCTGGGCGGTCGGCTCAAGATCAAGGAGCAGCTCTCGGCACGCCTCGGAGACGTGTTCAGCTCGATGTACCTCGCAAGCGCGGTGCTCAAGCACTACGAAAACCAGGGTCGCCAGCCGCAGGATCTGCCGCTTGTCGAATGGTCCGTGCGCACGCTGATGTACGACGCCCAGGAGCAGCTGCACAAGTTCCTGCAGAACTTCCCGAACCGCCCCGTGGCCTGGTTGCTACGGATGCTCGTGTTCCCGCGTGGCCGCACCTACTCGGCACCGTCCGACAAGATCGGGCGCAGCATCGTTGATCTCATGATTAACCCGACCGATGCGCGCGAGCGTCTTTGTGCGCAGGTGTACAAGGAGCAGGTGGATAACAACCCCGCAGGCATGCTGCAGGCAGCGCTCGAGCGCGCCGTCGTCGTCGAGCCGCTGGAGCGCAAGCTGCGTGACGCCGTCAAGGCCGGCACGGTGCCCGAGGCGGTTGCGGCAGAGCAAATCCAGGCTGCCGTGGAAGCCGGTGTGTTGACGTCCGAAGAAGCCGACGAGCTCAGCGACTACCACGCACGTATCGCAGAGCTCATCGCCGTCGACGATTTCGATACGAGCGAGATCGGCCGCCGCAAAGCCGCACCGGCACCAGCCGCGCGACCTGCCGCAACGCGAAAGAAGGCCACACGCAAAAAAGCGCCGGCTGCGAAGAAGAAAACCACCAAGACCGCGGCCAAGAAGAAAGCCACGGGCAAGAAGACGACGCGCAGGAAGACGACCCAGAAAACGTCGACTGCGGATAACGGAAAGGACGAAGGCTGAGCAACCGGGTCGTCTATGAGGTCAGCCTGCGCATCGGCGACGACCAGACGGTCGCGCTCGGTGCCTGGCTGCCTGAGCACATCGATGAGATGTTGGCCCTGCCGGGCTTCATCGAAGCTCAGTACTTCGACCCGCAACGCGATGACGATGGCCGCTGGGCGCACACCGTCCAGTACGTCCTCTCCAGCAGAGATGCGCTCGACGCCTATCTCGAAAACGACGCACCGCGCATGCGCCAGGACGGTATTGACCGTTTTGGCGACGCGATGTCGTCGAGTCGCAATATCCGCGAGGTCGTCAATACCGGGACACCAGACGCCCAATGCCTGAATTGCGGCGCCACCTTGCGCGGGCAGTACTGCTGGAATTGCGGCCAGCGCGGTAACACCCGCCTTATCAGCCTCGGCGAGCTGATCCGCGACGCGTTCGGCGACATGTTCGAGCTCGACTCGCGGCTCTGGCGCACGCTGATTCCGCTGGTCACGAAGCCAGGCCACCTCACGGCCGAGTACCTGCGCGGCCGGCGCGCGCGGTTTATGCCGCCATTTCGCATGTACCTCGTGCTGAGCTTCCTGTTCTTCCTGCTCTCCACTGTGCTGGGTGATGGCCCGGGCGTCACGATCAACAATGACGTCGCCGAAGGATTTGAGGACGGTCTCAATGACGCGCGCGAGACGGAGTTGGTCGAAGAGCTCGAGGCGAGCGGCATACCTGCCGAGGTGGCGGCTGACGTTGCCGCGAGGACTGCGGAAGCAGTCGACGCCATCCAGGCGCAAACTGACGTTACGATCACCGTAGCGGATACAGTCGCGGACGCGAAAGGGGCGGAAGACGATGAAACCCCTTGCACGTTTGAGGAGCCAAAAGAAATCGGCATTCCCTGGATCGATCGTCAGTTCCCGCTCGAACGCCAACAGCGGCTCTGCGAAGACGTCTTCCGCGACCAGGGTAAACGGCTCGTCGAACGCTGGATCGATAACGCACCCGTTGCCGCGTTGGCCGTGCTGCCGCTCATGGCGCTGCTGCTCAAGGCCATGTACCCGTTGTCGCGACGCTACTACGTGGAGCACCTGCTCATGCTCGTGCACTTCCACTCGTTCCTGTTTCTACTCTGGTCGATGGGCCTGACCTTCAATGCCGTAACGCTGGCCTTGGGGCTCCCCGAGGCCATCATCATTATCGTCAATGTGCTGGGGTGGTTATTCGTCCCGGTGTACCTATATCGGTCGATCAGGGCGGTGTATGCGCAAGGGCGCGCGGCCTCTCTGGCAAAGTTTGTCGTGATGCTGTCCGGGTACCTGGTGGCCACCATTCTGGTGATCTTGACCACGTTCCTGTTTATCATCGCGACCTACTAAGGCAACCGTGCGGTCCCCGCGGTACGCCTCAGATTGTGACAACCTGGCTTGACTCCTGTAATGTCAACGAAAACTGACAACAATCGCGCCTGCGGCAGAGCCGCGCTGCCTTCATGTGCGCGCCTAACTAGTTGATTGCTATGAATATTGGAATCAGCGGCCTCGCGGCGTACGTACCGCCCTACCGGGTCCAGCTCGAACAATGGTGCGACTGGACGGGTCAGCAGTGGCCCAAAATGCGCGAAGTGGTGGGGGCCAGTTACCGCATGCGGGGCCAGCAGCATAGTGTCTACACCATGGCCGCCACGGCCGTCCTGCGCCTCATTCGCAACTACGATATCGACGCCTCGGAAGTCCGCTTCCTGGGCCTGGGCACCGAGTCGAGCCTCGATAACTCTGCTGGCGCCGTCATTATCAAGGGCATGATCGACAGCGCGCTACGCGCCGAAGGGCGGGCACCGCTGTCCCGCGCCTGTGAAGTCCCCGAGTTCAAGCACGCCTGCCTGGGCGGCGTGTACGCCATGAAGGCAGCAATACGTGCGCTGGCCTGCGACGGGCGCGGCAGCAAGGCCATTGTGGTCTGCGCCGACATCGCCGAATACCAACGCGGCAGCAGTGGCGAACCCACACAGGGCGCGGGTGCCGTGGCCATGCTCGTGGAAGAAGACCCCAAGCTCGCTGTGGTCGACCTCGCCGCCAGTGGCAGCGCGTCCGACTACCGCATCATGGACTTCCGAAAGCCGATGATGCGTTTCTGCGGTCAAGACCGCAGCGAAACACATCAGGTGCAGGACTACCCCGTGTTCAACGGCAAGTACTCAACCACCTGCTACATCGACGAAACGCTGCACGCACTCGCTGACATGTATGAGCGCCGCGGCATCGACGCCGCCGAGCACATTCGTTCGATCCCGCACATCTTCATGCACCGCCCCTACCGCCGCATGCCGGAAAACGGCCTGGCCGTCGCCTGGATGTGGGCACTGGCGCAAGGTGGCGCCGAAGAACACGCCGAGCTCGCACGCTACGCAGAGCCCGCGGGTATGCCCGTCGAGGCTGTGATCGAAGAACTCACGAGCCAACACGACGTCTCGGCGCTCGCTGACGCCGACCATCTGAACGAAGACGCCATGCCGCTCACGATGGGTCTGATCCGAGCCTTCCGTGCCTCTGATGCCTTCCAGTCCATCGTGCTCGACAAGCTGTCACTGGGCAGCGAGCGCATGCGCGACCTCGGCAACTTGTACACAGCCGCATTGCCGGCGTGGATGGCCGCCGGCTTCGAGGAGGCACTCGATCGTGACCTTGAGCTCGAGGGCCAGGAAGTTCTGACGCTGGGTTACGGCAGCGGTGACGCCGCCGAGGTCATTCCGATGACCGTGGTGCCGGGCTGGCGCGAGGCGACGGCAAAAATCCAGTTCTCTGCCGCACTCGACGATCCCATCGACCTGACGCAGGCGCAGTACGAAGCCCTGCACGACGGTCGCGCCGTGGCCGATCTGCCGCAGCCCAAGGGCAGCGAGTTTTTCATCGCGCGCGTCGGTCGCGCCGAGGCGCAGAAGTTTCAGGACATCGGGATCGAGTACTACCACTACCAGGCCTGACGGCCCGGCACCGCACTCAGGCCTGCATCGGCTCCGTCAGGGCCGCGATCCGTTCCGCGTACTCACCGCGCAGGCGCCGCCACTCCATGCGGAACCAGGGCGTCACGTTGGCCGTGTCATCGGCAACCAGCGCGTCGACAGCTTCGGGCGCCATGAACTTCCAGTCCGCCACTTCGTTGCGGTTCGCCTGCACGGGGCGCGTCATACGGCCGACGAACACGGAGCACAACTCGTGCTCGCTGCCCGCCGCACCAAACGACGCCTGGTAACGGAACTTGTAGACGAACTCGAGTTCGGCAGCACAGCCCAGCTCCTGCTCAAGACGCCGGTGTACGGCCTCGTCGAGATGCTCCCCGCGACGCGGGTGTGAGCAGCAGCTGTTCGACCAGAAGCCACCCCAGAGACGCTTGCCGACGGCACGTTGCTGCAGCAACACCTCGCCCTGCTCGTTGAAGACAAACAACGAAAACGCGCGGTGCAGGATGCCCTCGCCGTCGTGAGCATCAGCCTTGGACAGGTAGCCAATCGGCTGGTCGTCGGTGTCGACGAGGATGAGTTCTTCTGACTCCGACGACACCACAGGGTCCAGGTCGGCCGTGGGTTCGATGGGAATCACGCGCGCTTCGAAACTGGCCTGGCGCAACGCAGCGGCGACGGCCTCGGCGTCGCCATCGCACAGCGCGATGATCGAACCGCCACCGCCGGCACCCGTGAGCTTGGCGCCGATCGCGCCAGCCCCGCGGGCGATGGCCAGCATTTGCTCGAGCACGGGGTGGCTCACACCAATCCCGTTCAGCAGGCCCTGGCAGACGTTCATGCTGTCGCCAAGTCGCTGGGTGTCGCCATCGGCCAAGGCCTGCAGGCACTGTTCAACGACCCCGTCGATCTGATTGAACATCGCGTCGAACACTTCGGGCTGACGCGTCCGCCGGTCACGCACGCCCGCGACGAGTTCCGAAGTAACGCCTTTTAGGCCACTGAAGCCGACAACGAGCTGCAGCGGCCCACCGATGCGAACGTCGCTGAAGCGCGTGTCGCTACCGGGCGTGTAGAGCATGGGTCGTGCATAAGTCGAGAGCGTGTTGTCCACACCCGACGGTGTGCCGTGTGCAAGTTTTTCGCAGGCAAAGGCCATCTCGTTGACCGTCGCCTCGTCGAAGCGTTGCTCCGTGAGCATCGCGATGGCTCGAATGAGCACGACGGCCAACGCCGCCGACCCACCAAGACCCGCGGCGAACGGAATCTGACACGACACCTCGATGTGGCCGTGCGGCATGTCGATCTCGGCCAGCGAGATGATGGTGTCGACGAGCATGCCCAGCGGACTGCGGTGGTCGGCATCGTCGGAGGCGTCGTACTCGAGCTGCCAGTCGTCGATCCCGATTGTGAGCAGTTCGCGCCCACTGAATACTTCCGCACGCAGCGCGCGGGGCAGCGCCAGCCCCAATGCGCGGTGGCCGTACACAACCGCGTGCTCGCCAGCCAGGATCAGCTTGGCTGCGCTCGACACTTCGCCGATTGAGGTGCGCGGCGGCCTGCCGGGCGCCCGCAGACGTGCGGCTTCGATCAGTTCGCGCGCGCGCCAGGTTTTGACGACGCCCTCCGCCACCATGTTCGAAACCACCTCGTCAACTTCGGTGTCTCGGGCACCGGCCTGCACGGCAACGCTGCGTGCGTGCAAAGCCATGTGGCCACGCTGAATGCCATCGGTCGCGAGCGCCTTGAGCGCCGAGAAGTTCTGCGCAATGCCCACAGCGCAGGCCAGCGCGTCGAGTTCGCGCGCGTGTTCGATGCCGGCCAGTCGCAACGCCAGCTTGGCAACTGGGTTGAGTCGGACGGAACCGCCAACAATGCCGAGCTTGATCGGAAGACTCATGCTGCCCAGCAAATCGCCATTCTCATCAACACGCCAATCCGTCAGCGCGCGGTACTGGCCGTCGCGCGCCGCCCAGGCGTGCGCACTGGCCTCAGCCGCGCGCCAATCGTTGCCTGTTGCGACGACGACAGCGTCGATGCCGTTCATGACGCCCTTGTTGTGTGTCGTGGCACGGTGCGGGTCGAGCACGGCGAATTCGTTGGCCGCGACGATACCGTCGCGCACGTGCACGGCCTCGGCCTCGTCGACGCCAAGCTCGGCCAACGGTACGCGCATCTCTGCGTGAACCAGCGCCGCGTCCGCCAGATTGGACAGGATGCGCAGGTGCGGGCGCGCCTTGGCGATGCCGCCTACGAGTGGCGCCACCTGCTCGCAAATCGTGTTGATGAGGTTTGCGCCCATCGCATCGCACGTGTCGATGAGCAGGTGCACGATGAGCATGTGCCCGCCCGATGGCCGCGCATAGGCGCGCAGCGTCAGGTCACGTACACCGCCGCCGCGTTTGATGAGGTTCGGGTGCACGGCATTGGCCGCGTCGAGGATCTGCTCGCGCGCCGCGTCGATAGCTGCCCTCGCCGCCTCGGGGTCGGCCACATCGAGCAACTGAATCTGACCGATCATCAGCGCCGGATCAGCCGTGACGCGGAAGCCACCCGCCGCCCTTGCGAGTTTCGCAGCCGAAGAGAGCGCCGCCACAATCGAGGGCTCTTCAACGACCATGGGCACGAGACGGTCGATCCCGTTGATCTTGAAGTTGAGCGCCACGGCGAACGGCAAACCCGCCACGCCGATAACATTCTCAATCAGGTGCTCAGCCACATGGCGGTCGAGCGTGATGTCCCCGCTCGAGAGTGCCGCATAGTCATTGGCCGTGATGGCGCCCGCTTCGTGCAAGGTCGATAGCCGGTCTGTCAACGCAAGGCGGTAGAAGCCGGAAAACACCGAGGTCATGCTGGCGCCTCGCTCAGGACTTCGGGCACGGCAACACCCAGCGTCATCGCAGGTGCCGCGGCACCCGTCTCAGCCGCTTCCGCGGCGAAGTTGTCGAGCGCCTCGCGTGACGTCGCCAACGCGATGCCAAAGTCGCCACCGCCCGCACCGCAGGGTTTATAGGAACACCCTTGCGCTGCTGCAAGTATGGCCAGCTGATCGTGGCCACCCGCGTGGTAGCCGAGACCAGCCGCCGCATCGATCTGGCTGATTTCGCGCGTGAAGACGTTCATTGCCGCAATTATCCCCGCTGCGTCGGCGCGCTGCCACTCGGCGACAGCCTCCGACGACGACGACGCAAGCCGCTCAAGCCGGGCGGGCGCATCGGCGTCGCTGCTGCGCCAAGCCTCGAAGCGACGGACACGGTCAACCGTGTCGGCGGACTGTGTGGTCATGATGGCGCGCGCCTCGAGCCCCGCTGGCCAGGCCAGTGGCAGCACAGAGACATCCTGCCCATCGGTCTGCTGCACGATGGTCCCGCCGTGGGCAACGGCTCGCAGATCCGCACCCGAACCGCGACCGCCCTGGAACGCGTGATGCGCGGCCAGCGCCTCGGGTAAAGCACCGACGACGTGGCCACCATCCCCCAGTGCGGCGCTGAGCGCGACTGCGACGGCGGCGCTCGAACCGAGGCCCAGCTTGCGGCCCCGGTCGTAGAACGCTGTCGAGTCGACAACGAGCGTGGTGTCGGAGGGTCGCACGGTTCGCAGTACGGCATCGACGAGCGCCGCTGACGCGCGCGGCCCCTTCCATTCGGGCACGCCGGCAACCATCCGGTAATGGTGCGTCGCACCGTCAAATCCTCGCAGCGAGACGGACGCCGCCGCGGTGGATGTGGGCTGCGCATCGACAACGACGTAACGGTCCACGCAGGTGACGATCGCCGGCGCCCCCGCGAGTACGGCGTATTCGCCGCAGAGCATGAGCTTGCCGGGTACCCGGACGCGGCGCTTTGGCGCAGCATTCACGAATCGCGCCTCACGCGGTGTGCAGGAAGGCGCCGCGCCCCAATGACGCACGCAGCACCTCGGTGACACCATCGACGCCCGCCAACGTGTCGGCGACGCGGTCAGCATCGGCGGGCAGGCACAGGGCCTTGAGCTGCGGCCCCGCGTCGATCGTGAAGCAGACGCCGAGACCCGACGCACGAAGTACGCGCACTTCATGGATACAGGCCACGGTGGCGGCGTTCCAGTACAGCAGCCAGGGATCATTGCCGAGCATCACGGCATGCATCTTCATGCAGCTTTTTTCTGTGACGGCCGCCAGCGCGTCGAAGTCGCGCGCAGACACCGCCTGTTCGGCGGCATCAAGATCCTGCGCTTGATCGCGCACCCAGGCGTCGAAGTAGGGTGAGGTGGCTGCCGTTGCGCGCATAGCCTCAGTCGAACCGATCGGCTTGCGCGCGACGGATGTCACGGCGATCACCAGCTCCAGCGGAAAATCACTGGCCTCGGCCACCTGGCGTACGCGAATGTCACCGTCGGACTGCGCTGGCAGGTCGAGCCGCACCACGCCCCCAAACAATGAGCGCGCCGCGCTGCCCGAGCCGGAACCTGCGCACTGCGCCAGCGACTCCCGGTCGCGGCCGCCATCGAGCAAGGTGTCGACGGCCAGCGTCAGCGCTGCAAACCCCGATGCCGAGGACGCCAGACCGGCGGCGGTCGGAAAATTGTTGTCGCTCACAATGTCGAGCGCCGGGCGCCCCGGCCAAAACTGATCCAGGAACGCGAACGCACGCCGGCCCATGCTGGCGTCGGTATCGCCGTTGAGTTCGAACCGGTCTTTGTCCGCCGCTGCCACGCGCGTCGTTGTGGCCAGGCCGTCGAGCGTCAGCGACAAGGAACCGACGGCGGGGATATTGCGCGCCTCACTGGCTTTGCCCCAGTACTTGACGAGCGCGATATTGGGGTGCGCCGTCGCCGTGACGGTGGCCGACTGACCGCTGGCTTGCGGCCTATTACTGGAACTCTGTGTCAAATCGGTTTCCGGGCGCAGACGTTAGCGGCAAAATGGGCGGGTTTCCCGCAAGCCACGAGCCAACAGACGAGCCGCATGTCGTTCGAAGATGCCATTCCTGATTATATCGCCCGGGTCGACACGGTGTTGGCGCGAACCCTGCCCACCGCCGACGTAGCGCCCACGCGGCTGCATGAAGCGATGCGCTACGCCACGCTCAATGGCGGCAAACGTATTCGACCGCTGCTCGTCTACGCGACGGGTGAGGTCCTGGGCGTCGACCGCGCGCACCTAGACGCCCCGGCGGTCGCCGTCGAGCTCATCCACGCGTTCTCGCTCGTGCACGACGACCTGCCGGCCATGGACGATGACGACTTGCGGCGAGGCAAGCCCACCGTGCACCGGCAATTCGACGAGGCCACGGCAATCCTGGCGGCCGATGCACTGCAACCGCTGGCGTTCGAGGTGCTTGCCAGCCCCGAGGACGGCCATGCGGCGGGCCAGCTGTCCATGGTGCACCTGTTGTCGCGAGCCTGCGGTTCTCTGGGCATGACGGGCGGCCAGGCCATCGACATCGAGTCTGAGGGACAGCGGATCAGTGGCGACACCCTGCGCCGGATGTTCGAGCTCAAGACGGGGGCGCTCATCTCGGCCGCCGTATTGATGGCTGCGGCCCGCGTGCCCGACCTGGCAGCCGATCAACACGCCGCGCTCGAGCGCTATGCACATCGCATCGGGCTTGCCTTTCAGATCCGCGACGACATTCTCGACGTCGAGGGCGACACCGAGACCATTGGCAAGCCCGCGGGTTCTGACGTCGCTCACGACAAGGCCACATGGCCCGCCATTTTCGGAATGGATGCCGCGAAGTCGGAGTGCGACAAGCTCTACGCTGAGGGCCTCGATGCGTTAAGCGGTTTCGGCGCCAACGCGGCACCACTGCAAGTCCTCGCCGAGCTTATTGTCCGGCGCAAGATGTAGGTCGATGAACGACGAGCGCGCCATCCTGCACGTCGATATGGATGCGTTCTATGCCTCGGTCGAGCAGCGCGATGACCCCGAGCTTGCGGGACAGCCCGTACTCGTCGGTGGCAAGGGGCAGCGTGGTGTCGTTGCGGCCGCAAGCTACGAGGCGCGCGAGTTTGGCGTGCGCTCGGCAATGCCAATGCGCGAAGCGCTGAAGCGTTGCCCCAACGCGGTTTGCGTACACCCCCGTCTCGACCATTACCGCGATGTCTCGCAGCAGGTCTTCGAGGTATTTCGGAGCATCACGCCCGAAGTGGAGGGCCTCTCCCTCGACGAAGCCTTTCTCGACGTCACGGCCAGCATCGGCCTGTTCGGTGATCCCGTCAGCATCGCGCGCCGCATCCGTGCCGACATCCGCGACGCGACGCAACTGACGGCTTCCGTCGGTGTCGCCAGCAACAAGCTCGTCGCCAAGATCGCCTCGGACCTCGATAAACCCGACGGCCTCGTGCACGTCGCGAGCGGCGATGAGGCGAGGACGCTGGCGCCCTTGTCAGTACGCGCGCTGCCGGGCATCGGCCCTCGCAAACGCGCGGAGCTGGCCAGTGCCGCCATTCACACCATCGGTGACCTGCAGGCCGCAGACGCCGACACCCTGCGCCGCTTATTCGGCCGCTACGCGGGCCGCGTGCGCAACCGCGCCCACGGCATCGACGACCGTCCAGTGATCGCCGTGCGCGATGACAAATCGATCAGTGCCGAGCGCACGTTTTCCGAAGACTTGAGGCAGCGCAGCGAGATGTGCGAAGCGCTCGCGGCGCTGGCCGACCGCACGGCCACGCGCCTGCGAAACAAACGCCTGTTGGCCGGTGTCATACAGGTGAAGATTCGCCAGAGCGACTTCCGGACGTTTACACGCCAGTGCCGGGTGATGCCTGCCACCGACAGCACCGAGCAGCTCTACCAGAGCGCGCTCCGCCTGCTCGACGAGTGGCGCGCCGAACATCCCGACCAGGCGCTGCGGTTGCTGGGTGTGGGCGGCTCAAGGCTCGTTTCCGACCAGCAGCCCGACCTGTTTTCGGCCACTGAACCCGCCGGGGACAAGCAGGTCGATCGCACCGTCGATGCCGTGCGGGAACGCTTTGCCGAATTGGGAGCCGCGGCGCTGCAATCCGCCCGCACGCTGAAACGCGACGACTGACCGGCCGTGGCGGGCATTTGAAGGGCCGGGCGGCCACGTTACACTCAACCGGCTATGTACCTCGATTTCTTTGGTCTGCACGAACGTCCGTTCACCATAACGCCGGACCCGCGTTACCTCTTTATGAGCGAGCGGCACGCCGAGGCACTCGCGCACCTGATTTACGGGGTCACCGAGAGCGACGGTTTCATTGTGCTCACGGGCGAAGTCGGCACGGGCAAGACCACACTCGTTCGGAGCCTGCTTCAGCGCATGCCCGAGGCGGCGGACGTGGCGCTTGTGCTCAACCCGCAGCTCACGGCGCTCGAGTTCCTTACAGTGATTCTCAAGGAACTCGATGTCGCGCTGCCCGAGGCGCCCGAGGAGCGCACCAGCTGTCGCGCACTGACCGAGAAGCTCAATGAGTACCTACTCGAGGCTCACGCGCGCGGGCGCCGCACGATCGCGGTCGTCGACGAGGCCCAGAACCTCTCCGCCGAAGTGCTTGAGCAGATTCGCCTGCTCACCAACCTCGAAACCACGCGCCACAAGCTGCTGCAGATCGTACTCATCGGTCAGCCCGAACTGCGCGACTTGCTGGCACGGGCTGACCTGCGCCAGCTCGCGCAACGCATCACGGCGCGCTACCACCTGCTGCCGCTCAACGCCGACGAGGCCGACCGCTACCTCGAACACCGATTGGCCGTTGCGGGCGCATTGCAGCCCATCCTTAACGCCGGCGCCAAGAAACGGATACATGGCCTCTCTCAGGGCATCCCGCGGCTCATGAACCTCATTACCGACCGGGCCTTGCTGGGCGCCTGGAGTCGCGAGCAGAAACAAGTGGACGCCAAACTCGTCGATGCTGCGGCCGAAGAAGTGTTCGGCGCCGAGCCCGAACTGCGTGTGCCCGTGGCCCGGTCCAGTGACCGCCTTATCGCGGCCGCGGTTGGTGTCATCGCTGTCGGCATCACGATGATTGCGGCAGCGATGCTCTGGCCCGATGCCAAGCCCGAAGTCAATGAAGTCGCGGCAACGCCCGCAGCGGTTCAATCAACGACCGACGTATCGGAAGCCGCGCGCGAAGCCATCGCTCAAACCGCGCTGCGCGACAGCGGCGTTGCAGAGACAGCACCCGCTGCACCGCAGGACGCGGCGCCCGAGCCGTCGCTGCACGACTGGTTGCAATCGCACCGCGACCGCACGGGTACGGCCGATGCCTTTGCCGCCTTGTTCGCCGCCTGGCAGCTACCCGCGCCCGGCGACGCGGGGCGCTGCGAGGCTGCAGCCCGCGTGGGGCTGCGTTGCGCCGCAGACCAGGGGGCGCTGGCCGAACTGTTGCTGCTCGATCGACCCGCCATCATCACGCTCCGCGACCTGCAGGGCGAAGCCCACCAGGTCCTGCTGGCCGCACAGCGCGGCGGTGACGTCATGCTGCGGGCAAGCGACGCCACCGTGATCGTGCCGCGCGCGGCACTCGACCGGTTCTGGTTTGGTGAATACCTGCTGCTCTGGAAACCCGCGGCACCCGATGCCAGCAGCTTCGCGCCGGGGATGCGGGGCGCCGGCATCCTCTGGTTGCGTCAGAGCCTGGCCGCGCTTTCGGGCGAGGCAAGCCCAGGCGTCGATGGCGCGGATCGCTACGATCCTGGGCTCGCGAGCCAGGTTCGCGACTACCAGCGCTCGCGCCGGCTGACCGTGGACGGGCTTGTGGGCCAAAAGACGCAAATGATGATCAACACGGACCTTGGCGTGGCGGGCATCCCCCGGCTCAGCGCGGACTGGCCTGTCGCGCAGTCGGCCGCCACGGGCGGGAGCGACTGATGTCCCTGATTCTTGACGCCCTGCGCAAGTCCGACGTCGAGCGCTCGCGCCAACAGGCACCGCAGGTTGCAGGGGCGGCGGCGGCTGAGGAACCCGAAGAACCGGGCCGACGCTGGCTTGTGCCCGTGCTCGCGCTGCTGGGCGTGAATGCGGTGCTGCTGGCCTGGGTGTTGTTGCGACCGCAGTCGCCGGCACCCGTCGAGTCCGTGGCCGCGCGTGCGCCTGCAGAGCCGCTGGCGCAAACGCAAGCCGCGGCGGCGAACCCGCCGCCGATCCAGCAATCCCGGGTGGCGGCAGCGCCGCCGCCGCAGAAAGCCGAAGTGCGCTCGCTCGTCGAGGAAACGTCGGCACTCAATCGCTTTCAGTCGGCCACGCAGCAACCCGAGGCCCGCGCTGGCGATACGTTGCAGACACCGGCCGCAACGACACCCGCGCCGTCGACGGCAGCTCCCGCCCCGGAGCCAGCCCGACCAGAGGTCGCGGAGGCCGTTGAGGCTGCCGCACTGGATCTGCCCGACGCCAGTGAGCTTGTGGACGGCGGCATCATGAGCCGCGAGGCGTTGACGCTCGAGTTGCACTACTATGCCGACGCCGCGGATCGGCGGCTCGCCTTCATCGGCGGCCAGCGCGTCAGCGACGGCGACGTGTTGTCGGGCGGCGTTGGCGTCGTCGAAATCGTCCGAAATGGTGTCGTGCTCGAACACCGTGGTAGGCGCTATTTGTTGCGCCGCAACTAGCAGCTCGAGCGAAGACACGGGGGTCACCATGCAGTATCTCGACGCGGAGTCAGTGCGCCAGGCACTGCGCAACGGCGTTCAGCGCGTCATTGCGAGCCAGGACGGACTCAACCGCATCAACGTGTTTCCCGTGGCCGACGGCGATACGGGCACCAACATGGCCCTCACCGTGGGCGCCATGGGCGGCGTGCTTGAGGTCGCCGACGACTGGCCGCTGGACCGGTTGCTGGCCACGGCCGCCGACGCGCTGCTCGACGGTGCGCGCGGCAACTCGGGCGCCATCCTTGCCCAATTCTTTCAGGGCGTGAGCGACACGGCCGCGGAACTCAAGCGGTTCACGGTCGAGTCATTCACCAAGGCGATCGTCGCGGGTTCGAGCTATGCACGTGACGCGCTGTCGGAACCCCGCGAGGGCACCATCCTGTCTGTGATCGACGCCTATGCCGACGGCCTGGCCGAGGCCGCCAAGGCACCCGCCAAGGTCGACTTCGGCGCCGTGCTCTCGCGCGGCCTCGAAGCCGCAGAGAAAGCGCTGGCGGCGACGCGATTCCAGCTCGCCGAACTGCGCAAGGCGGACGTCGTTGATGCGGGCGGCAAAGGCTTTGTGGAATTGCTGCAGGGCATGCTGGCCTACATCCGCGACGGCGAAACCGTGACCAATATCGACCTGCCCGATGAGGTGGCCGAGGCTGCGATGGCCGGCGAGGAGGTCGACCTCGAGTACCGCTACTGCACCGAGTGCATCATCAACGGCGACGAGATCGACCGGCGCAAGCTGCGCGAACAGCTATCGGAGCTCGGTGGCAGCCTCGTGCTCGCCGGCAGCCGGCACAAGGCCAAGGTCCACATTCATGTCAACGAGCCCGAACAGGTGTTCGAGCTCGCGCGCGAGTACGGCGCGGTGTCCGGCGAAAAAGCCGATGACATGCAGCGCCAGCAGCACACTACGCACATGGGTGCACGCAAAGTCGCCATCATCACGGACTCCGCAGCCGATATTGCCGACGCCGATATGGACGCGCTCGACATCCACTTTGTGCCCCTGCGCGTGCAGTTCGGCGAACAGGGCTTCCTCGACAAACTGAGCATCTCGCCCAAAGAGTTCTTCGAGGAGCTGCAGCGCAACCCGAATCACCCGACCACGTCACAACCGGCGCCCGGCGATTACCGTCGCCAGTACGAGTTCCTCGCAAGCCATTTCGAGGACGTCCTGGCCATCACGCTGTCGTCCAAAGTCAGCGGCACGCACGCAGCAGCAGCCACGGCAGCTAACCGCGTACGCGGCGGCAGCTTCGGTCAAGGCGCGGGGCACGGTCACGGCAAAGTCCACGTTGTCGACTCACTCAATGCATCGCTGGGCCAGGGACTCATCGTGCGCCACGCGGCCGAGCTTGCGGAAGCGGGGGAAGACATCGACACCGTGCGTGAGGCCGTGGATCGGGCTATCGCCGGGACTCACACCTTTGCGCTGGTCTCAGACCTGCGCTACGCGGTACGTGGCGGTCGCGTGCCCAACTCGCGCAAGGTCGTGGCCGATCTGCTCAACCTGAACCCTGTGCTGCGCACGAGCCCCGATGGCTCTGTGTCATCGGGCGGCGTGATTCTTGGGCGCGGCCGACGCCTGCCCAAGTTTGCGCGCTACATCAGCCGTCGCATCGATGCGGACCGGCCCATGAAGCTGGCTGTCGGCCACGCAAACTGCGAACCCGACGCCAACGAGCTTCGCGAGCGCCTGCTCACAGCCCTGCCCGGCGTGCAGGAAAGCTACCTGACCGAAGTGGGCACAGCGTTCGGTGTGCACGGCGGACCAGGGCTCGTCGTCGTCGCGACGATGTACCTCTAATTAGTCCTCGGCGTCGTCGACGGGCAAGCGCGCGACGAGATCCGGCGATTCATTTCGTGCATTGTTGACGGTCTTCGCCACGGGCCAGCTCGTCAGAGCTTCCGCGTAGTCGTCAACTTTGAGCTCCCGCAGCGCGGGCGGGTTGTCGCCGTCACCTTCGAGCCAGTACTCCGCCGTGACGTCATCGAGCATCACGGGCATGCGGTCGTGCAGGTGACCAATCGGGCCCGATGACGGCTGCGTCAAGATCGTAAAGGTCTCGACGTCGTCGCCATTGGCCTCGTCGTGCCAACGCTCCCAGAGCCCTGCGAAACCAATCGGCTTGCCGTCGCCGCGCGTGATGTAGTGCGGCTGTTTATTGCCCTTGCTGCCCGTCCACTCGTAGTAGCCATCGGCCGGCACGATGCAGCGGCGCTGCTTGAATGCGGCCCGAAACGCAGGCTTCTCGGCCACGGTCTCGGAGCGCCCATTGATCATCCGGTTGCCAATGGCCAGCTCCTTGGCCCAGAAGGGCACGAGTCCCCAGCGCAACATGGCGAGTGCGTGCCCATTAGCCTCGGGGCGAATGACTGCGGCACGATCTGTGGGGGCGATGTTGTATTGCGGGCGTACCGACAGTCCCGAGTCATCGACGCCGAACAGATCGTTCACTGCCTCCGCCGCCGAATAAAACGCGAAGCGGCCGCACATCGTCTTACTCGCGAATACCCGTGCCGCGGTTCATGAGCACCAGGCAGACGCTAAACAGACCGACCGCAAAAGCGATGACGATCGCGTAGGCCGTGACGATGCCGATATCCGACTGGCCAAGCATCCCGAATCGGAACGCGTTGACCATGTAGAGAATCGGGTTGGCCAGTGACACCTTCTGCCAAAACTCGGGCAGCAGCGAAATGGAGTAGAACACGCCACCCAGGTAGGTCAGCGGGGTCAAGACAAACGTGGGCACGATCGAGATGTCATCAAACTTCTTGGCGAAGATCGCGTTGATAAAACCCGCAAGCGAAAACACGATCGAGGTCAGCACCACCATCGACAGCATGATGAGCGGGTACTTGATGTCGAGCTTGGTGAAGGCCAGTGCGACGGCCGCGACAAGCGTGCCGACCATGAGCCCGCGCACAACGCCGCCGGCAACGTGACCCAAGATGATGATCGCGTTGGGCACGGGTGAGACAAGCATCTCTTCAATGTGGCGCTGAAACTTGGCGCCAAAGAACGACGACACGACATTGCCATAGGAATTTGTGATCACGCTCATCATGATCAGGCCCGGCGCGATGAACTGCATGTAGCCGTAACCATCCATCTGCCCGATGCGGCTGCCGATCAGCGTGCCGAAGATCAGGAAGTAGAGCGTCATTGTGATGGCGGGCGGGACGATGGTCTGCACCCAGATCCGCACCACGCGGACGTACTCTTTGCGGACGATGGTCGAGAACGCGATCCAGTGCCGCTGCATCGTGGACGACTCATTCATGGCCGGCCACCTCGGCGGTCTGCTTGGCCTCGACGAGGTTCATAAACAGCTCCTCGAGACGATTCGACTTGTTGCGCATCGACTCGACGGTGACGCCGCGCTCACCGAGCGCCGCAAACATGCGGTTTAGAGACTGAGCGCGTTGCATGGTGACTTCAAGATCACCGTCGGGGCGCAGGGCCACCTCGAATTCCGAGAGTTCAGGTGGTTGTTGCAGCGCCTCACGCGTACTGAGCACGAACACCTCGCGCTGCAGTTTGCGCAGCAACTCGGCCATCGAGGTGTTCTCGACGATCTCACCCTTGTCGATGATGGCGATGTTGCGGCACAACGTCTCCGCCTCCTCGAGGTAATGCGTCGTCAGAATGATTGTTGTGCCGTTTGCGTTAATGTCCTGTAGGAACGACCACATTGACCGCCGGATCTCAATGTCTACGCCAGCCGTCGGTTCGTCGAGAATCAGCAGACGCGGCTCGTGCACGAGTGCGCGCGCGATCATGAGCCGGCGTTTCATGCCACCCGACAGGTTGCGCGAGATGTCGTTGCGTCGATCCCAGAGTTTGAGTTCGGTCAGGTACTTTTCGACGCGCTCGAGCGCGACCTTGCGCGGGATACCGTAATACCCGGCCTGGTGCATGAGCGTGTTTTGCACCTTCTCAAACAGATTGAGGTTGATCTCCTGCGGCACGAGGCCAATGCACTGCTTGGCGGCAGACAGGTGGGTGTCGATGTCGTTACCGAACACACGCACGCTGCCGCCCGTCTTGGACACGAGAGACGTGATGATGCCGATAGTGGTGGTCTTGCCGGCGCCGTTGGGTCCGAGCAGGGCGCAAAAATCGCCTTGCTCGACTTCAATGTCGATCCCTTTGAGCGCGGTGAAGCCGTTCGGGTAGACCTTGGTCAGCCCTTTGATCTCGAGTGCATGCATCCCGCTAGTGTATCGCGAATGTGGCCCGGCGCTGTCACTGCGTCGGTCCTGCCGCGGTGGTGGTGATGCCCTCGTGATGGCCCGGCGACCATTCCTGCGCCACGCGGTCGCGGCGCATCCGCGCGTGAATGAGCTGCATGCCCGTCGCGCCCAGACTCGCACGCTGCAACGCGGAAATGCCCGACTGCCGCGCAAGGTCCTGCCAGAACCCCGGAACGTCAACGAGCCGTGGCCGCAGTGACAGGTGATTCGATAACGCGGGCAGCGCAGCGATACTCACCGCGGCGAGCGCGTCGCACCAAGCATCGTCCGTCCCCGTTACGGCACGGGCGGCGGGTCGGTGCTCGCGCGCGAGGTTCCAGACGAATCCCAGTGTCACAGTCACGAGCGAGGCCACGTCGGTATCGTAGGCATCGAGGCGTGTGCTGCCCGGCGCGTCCTCCCCGCGGACCATGCGAAAGAGCAGAAACGGACAATCGGGCCAGCCCGGGTCTGCGCCGGACAAACGTACCGACAGCCGTTTCGTGAGCCCGGGCTCGGCCGCAAATCGGCCATCACGGGCTGCGGCGACGAGTACGGCAATGAAGCGCCGGTTGAGCGCGGAAACGTCGTGAAGCAAAGTGGGGTGCAGGCTCGGCTCTATAGGCATCGCGGCCTCCTTTTTCTTTATATGGGACTAAATCTACATATTTACGCGAGTCGCAGAGCACGCTACCTTAGCACTCGAATGCGATATATGCGCGTTCCTACTCATAAATGGTAGTTAGGAGGTGACATGAGCGAAATATACAGCCGCGAACGGGCGCGGACAGACCTCGCGCTGGCCATGATCCAGCGTGAGGCGCGTACCAATACCATCAAGCGCTGCACCGGGCTCTCGGACGACCGGATCCGGAAACTGTGCAGCCGTTACTTCACGGATCGTGGCGGTAACCGCGTGCGACGGCGACGCGGTAAGTCACCGCAGCAAACGGCGCGCTTTGTCCGCAATGCGAACCACCAACTGCAGGCCACCACACTGATGAATCTGTTTGTGCTGCACAGTCTGATCCGCTTCGAAGGCGCCGGCTTTCGCGCCACGTGGTCGCACCCCGATGTCGCCGTAGGCGAGCGCTTCTGCGCAGCATTCGATTCCTACCAGACGGTCTACGTGCGACCGCTCTACAGCTTTGAATGGGCCTGGGCGCTGCTGGTGGCGCTGGCGCGTGACGAGGACCTCACGCTGGGTGATTGCGACCGCTGCGGCAGCCAGTACGTGCGCGACCGTTACGACCTGGACCTGCACATCTGTCCCGCTTGCGAAATCCGGACAGAACGTCGACGTCGCCCGGGCGCCCGTCACTACGCGGGCGCCTAGCCCCGGTTTTCGACTACACTCTCACGCGTGGCAGGTGCCACGATTTGGGAGGGGACCCCGTGTTACAAGAGTTCAAGAAGTTCGCCATGCGCGGCAATGTCGTCGACATGGCCGTGGGGATTGTCATCGGTGCCGCCTTTGGCGCCATCGTGAAGTCACTCGTTGCTGACGTCATCATGCCGCCGATCGGCGTCGTGATGAGTGGCATCGACTTCAGCGATATCATCATCCCGCTGAGTGACGATCCCGAAGCTGCGGCGATCAAGCTCGGCGTGTTCATCAACGCCGTGATCAATTTCATCATCGTGGCGTTCGCGATCTTCCTGGTCGTCAAAGGCATGAACAAGATGCAGAAGCAGGAAGAAGAGGCGCCCGCCAAGCCGCCCGAGCCTTCTGCCGAAGAAAAACTGCTGACCGAGATTCGCGACCTGCTCAGCAAGCAGGGCTAAGTCTCGGTAACTGGCGCGGCGCCGGCGCGAGCCGGCGCCGCGTCGTCGTTAAGGAGACAGAAAACTGCATGTGCCTTGTTACGGTCGGCTGGCAACAGCATCCGGACTACGCGCTCGTCGTCGCCGCCAATCGCGACGAACGCTTTGACCGTCCCGCCTCACCGCTAGGCTGGTGGCCCGGCACGCCGCGCGTGCTTGCCGGACGCGATCTTGTTGCCGGCGGCACCTGGTTAGGCGTCAATGAGCACGGTCGTTTTTCGGTGGTGACCAATTACCGCGAGCCGCCGGGTGATCCGGCACCGCGCAGCCGCGGCGAGCTCGTTTCCATGTGGCTCACGGACGGTCTGTCGGCCGAGCGGTTCCAACAGCGTCTCGAAGACACGGAGTCGGCTTACGCAGGCTTCAATCTTCTATTTGGAGATCGCAACAGTCTTCACTACTTCTCGAATCGGAGCACACGCGGCGGTGCGCTGGAGCCGGGCACCTACGCACTCAGCAATGCGGTGCTCGACACGCCCTGGCCCAAGGCCGAGCTGGCCCGGGACCACATGCAACGCCAACTCGACGCAGGCGACACCACACCTGGCGCGTTCGCGGCTTTGCTGCAGGACACACGACCGGCGCCCGACGCGAGACTGCCCGATACGCACCTGCCCCTGGGACTGCGGCGGCTGCTGTCCGCACCCTTCATCGTGGGCGAGCACTACGGCACGCGCTGCTCGACAGTGCTGACGCTCCGTCACAGCGGCGAGGCGCGCGTCCACGAGCAGCACTTCGCGCCGGGCGGCGCGCCCGGCGAAGCCTACGAAGAGGTCTTCTCGCTGGCGCGCTAGACCGACAAGCGCTCAAGCAACCACTGCCGCATGAGCACGATTTCCTCGGCGCACACACTGTGCGGCATGGGATAGGTCTGCCACTGCACCGTGTAGCCCAAGGCTTCAATCGCATCCCGCGACTGACTCGCAAGCGCCAGTGGCAGCACAGGGTCGTACTCCCCGTGCACCATAAGGATGGGCAAGGCGTCGCCATGATTGGCGTGCTCTTGAGCCACCGTGTCCGAAAGCGGCAGGTAGGTCGACAACGCCAACACACCGCCCACGGGCGTCGCATCCGTCAACGTGGAGAACAAGGCCACGGCACCGCCCTGTGAAAAACCCGCCACAACGATGCGTTCGCGTGCGACGCCGGCGGCTTCCTGCTCGGCGATCAGGCCGCGCAGGAACGCCACACTCTTGCGAATACCCGCGTCGTCGACCTGTGAATTCCGATCGAGGCCGAGAATGTCGTACCAGGACGGCATCGACATGCCACCGTTGATCGTCACGGGTTGATGGGGCGCATGCGGAAACACAAATCGCCAGTGCGCCTCCGCGGGTAATCGCATCTCCGACACGATGGGCTCGAAGTCGTGCCCGTCGGCACCCAGACCGTGCAGCAGGATGATGGCAGCATCGGGCGATGCGCCCGTTTCGATAACGACGGGTTCCGGCATTGGGGGGCTCCAGGCTTTGTGGCGCGCGCAGCATAGCGCATTTGGGCTTGCATTATTATGCGCATCAATATTACTTTATGCGCAAATAGAGGAACCACCATGCCGCCCGAAACCAATCAGCAGGAAGCACGTCGCGCCGTGATCCGGCGCCTGCTCCGAAAGCGCACGATCCGCACGCAGGCTGAGCTTGCGCAGCAGCTCGAGTCGCTGGGGCACCTGGTCACGCAGTCGAGCGTGAGCCGCGACCTGCGCGAGATGAACGTGATTAAGGACCCCGAGGGCTACCGACTGGACGATGCCGCGGCGGCCTCGCCGGCAGGCGAGAGCGGGGGCTTTGTGCGCGGTACAGCGACTGCGGGCAACCACTTGCTCGTGGTCAAGACGGCAATCGGCGCCGCCCAGCGTGTCGCCGTCGAGCTCGACCGCAGCGGCTGGCCCGAGATCGTCGGCACGCTGTCCGGCGACGACACCATTTTTATTGCCACCTCCGGTGCGGCCGCCAATCGGCGGTTGCAGCGGCGCCTCGCCGACTGGGGCGGGAGTAACCCCAATGACTGACAACGCACCCATCCTTCTTGCCTACTCGGGCGGTCTCGACACCTCGTTCTGCATTCCCTGGCTTCGCGAAACCTATGGCGCGCCCGTGATCACCATCACGATCGACACCGGTGGCATCGATACGGCAACCGCTGAAGACCTCGAACGCCGCGCGCTGGAGCTGGGCGCAGCCGAGCATCACCTTGTCGACGCTCGCAGCCATTTCTTTGACAGCGTGCTGCGCCACCTCATTGCGGGCAATGTGCGGCGCGGCCAGCTCTACCCGTTGTGCGTCGGCGCCGAGCGCGGCGTGCAGGCGCAAGCCATGGCCGAGGTGGCCAATGCTCGTGGCGCGACACGCATCGCCCACGGCTGCACAGCCGCGGGCAACGATCAGGTCCGTTTCGAAGTGGCACTGGCCGCGCTGGCACCCAACGCCGAGGTCCTGGCGCCCGTACGCGACAACAGCTGGGCGCGCGCGGACCAGATCGCCTACCTGGAGAAAGACAAGCTGCCATTGCCGCCCGCGGGGGGTGACTACTCCATCAATCGGGGGCTCTGGGGCGTCACGATCGGCGGCCAGGAAACGCTCACAAGCCAGGGCTGCATTCCCGAGTCCGCTTGGGTGCTTTCGCCGGGCGCGCTCAAGGCGCCGCAGCCCGCAGAAACACTCACTCTGGGATTCGAGGCGGGCGTGCCCGTGAGTATCGACGGGACGACCTACGAACCCATCGCCCTCATCGAGGCGCTCGAACAACGCGCCGCACGCTTCGGCATCGGCCGCGGTGTGCACCTGGGCGATACCATCCTGGGCACCAAGGGCCGCGTAGCCTTTGAGGCGCCTGCCGCAGAGGTGCTTATCGCAGCGCACCGCGAGCTCGAGAAACTCGTGCTGAGCGCAGCGCAGCAACGCATCAAAGACGCCGTGGCGGCGAGCTACGGCGACTTCGTCCACGAGGGACGCCATCTCGACCCGGCTTGCCGCGACATCGAGGCACTCTTCGACAGCGCGCAGCAGCGGGTCACGGGTACCGTGCAGGTTCGCCTGCAACCCGGCAGCGTCTTCATCGAGGGCCTCGACTCGCCCTTTTCGCTGCTGGCCGCCACGCGCGGTGTCTACGGCGAAGCAGCCGGCGAGTGGACGCCCGCCGACGCGCGTGGCTATGCGCGTGTGCTGTCACTGCCCGGCATTCTGCAGCAGCGTGCTGGGAAAGGCGGGGCGGCGTCATGAGCACGATCCGCTCCACACAGGTCGACAAGGTGGCCTCTCTGGCTGCCGCCCAAAACCTGGGCCGCGAGTTGCGGCTTTCCGACGACATCGTCTGCGAAGAAGGCGTGCTCGTTGCCGTCGAGGTGCTCAACAACAAAAGCCGTTACAACACGCTCGAACTCACGAGCGGTCGTATGGCCGTCGTGAAGCGCGGTGACATTGTCGTGGGCGCGCTGGGCCATCGCAAAGCCCTGTTCGGCTACTCCGGCCACATGCCCGAATCGCTGTCGCCCGGCGACACGCTGCAACTGCTCAACATCGGCGGCGTGCTCGGCTGCTGCGAATCGGTCAATGCCGAGCTCGGCGACCCGTTCGACTGCAAGGTGCTGGGCATGGTGCTCGACTTTCCTTATCTCGGTGAACGTATCGGCGTGCCGGCGCGCGCGGGTAGCGACGCACTGCCCAACATCGACACGCTCGACATGAATGGCGTACCTGTCGTGGCGCTTGCGGGCACCTGCATGGATGCGGGCAAAACCGCGGCAGCCTGCGCCATCGTGAGTCGCCTGCGCGCGCATGGCCTGTCGGTCGCGGCTTGCAAGGCCACGGGTGTGTCGCTGCGGCGCGATATCCTCGCAATGGAAGACGCCGGCGCGCGTGCCTCCATGCTGTTTTCGGATTTCGGCATCATGACGACGACCCGTGACAACGGTCCGGCGCTCACACGTGCGCTGCTCGCAGCGCTGGCCGCCGACAAGCCGGACGTCATCGTCATGGAGCTCGGCGACGGGTTGCTCGGCACCTACGGCGTCGACGCCATACTCGCTGACGATGAGATCCGCCCGAACCTCACGAGTGTCGTGCTCTGCGCCAACGACCCCGTTGCCGCCTGGGGCGGCGTGCGCATCCTGCGCGAGACCTACGACATCGAGCCCGCGGTGGTAACGGGACCGGCCACGGACAACGCCGTCGGCGTGGACCTCATCGAACAGCAGATGGGTGTCACGGCACGCAACGCGCTCACCAGCGGTCTCGCGTTGGGTGATGCCGTGCACGCCTCGCTCTCAGGGAACGGGGGTGCGGCCAATGACTGAGCGCACGCCCTGCATTGTGCTCGGCGCCACGGGCTATGTTGGCGGCGAGTTGCTCCGACTCATCGCCGGGCATCCCGGGCTCGAGTTGCACGCCGCCACCTCGGACCGCCAGTTTGGCAACGCCATCGCGGACCAGTTTCCGCATCTCGCAAGCCACATCGATTCGAACTTCGTATCGACCGACGGCGCGATGGCGACCCTGGCGACGCGTCAATCGGCAGCGGTGTTTTCGGCCGCCCCGCACGGCGCCGCAGCGGCGACCATCGCGGCGACACTCGACGCCGCCGAGGCCGCGGGCACCAGCGTGCACATCGTCGACGCTTCCGCCGACTTTCGCTACGCCGATGCCGACGCCTACGCAGCCGTCTACGGCCGCGCGCACGGTGCGCCAGAGCGACTGCCGCAGTTTGTGAGCGCCGTGCCGGAACACCTGAATGAGACGCCCGCGAAGCACGTTGGGCACCCAGGGTGCTTCGCAACAGCGATGCAGCTCGCCATCGTCCCGCTGCTCAAGCACGGACTTTCGAAACCCGAGTTTGTTGCGACAGGCATCACGGGCGCCACGGGATCGGGCAAGGTGCCGACGGCGACCACGCACTTGCCGGAGCGGCACGCCAACCTGTTCGCCTACAAGCCGCTGTCGCACCGCCACGCGCCGGAAGTCGTGGCCCACGTCGCTGCCGCCACGGGCACAACACCCGCGCTGCATTTCGTGCCGCACTCGGGGCCATTCGCCCGTGGCATCCACATGACCGTGGTCGCACCCGCAACCGCCGCGTGCAACGAGGCGTCTTTGCGCGAGGCCTTCGCGGGCTATTACGCGTCCGCACCGTTCATCCGTGTGGTCGACGGCATGCCGCGACTGAAGTCTGTGGTCGGCAGCAACTTTGCGCACATCGGTGTCGCGACAGCAAACGACACGGTCTGCGTCACCGTGGTCATCGACAATCTCGTCAAAGGCGCCGCGGGTGGCGCGGTGCAGTGGATGAACCGACTGCTGGGGCTCGACGAGACTGCGGGCCTCATGCAAAGCGCGGCGGGGTGGACCTGATGAGCGCCCACGATGAGGAACTGCGTTACACGCTCCCCGTTTACGCCCAGCTGCCCTTCGAGCCTGTAGAGGGCCGCGGCGCCTGGCTCTTCGACGCCGACGGCCGCAAGGTGCTCGACCTTTACGGCGGCCACGCCGTGGCCGTGCTCGGCTACGATCATCCGGCGCTCATTCAGGCTGTCACGGCGCAGCTCGGGCGGCTGCCGTTTCAATCGAACGCGATCGCTATGGACGTGCGCGCCGAGGCGGCGAAGCGGCTCGTCGACTTTGCGCCCGAAGTGCTGACTCACGCCTTCTTCGTCAACTCGGGCGCCGAAGCCAACGAGAATGCGCTGCGGCTGGCCTGCCTCGTGACGCGCCGCAAACGCATCGTGGCTGTCTCGCAGGCGTTCCACGGCCGCACGGCGGCGGCGGGCGCTGTGACCTGGGGCAGCCACAAGCGCTGGTACGCCTTTCCGGACACGCCGTTCGACGTCCATTTCGTAGAGCGCGACGATGTCGACGCCGCACGCGCCGCCTTCGACGACAACACGGCCGCCGTCATCGTCGAGCCCGTCCAGGGCGTGGCCGGCGCCTACGACCTGTCGGCCGAGTTCCTTCAGGCGCTGGCGCAAGGCGCTTCCGCGTCCGGCGCGCTGTTTATTGCCGACGAGGTGCAAAGCGGCATCGGCCGCAGCGGCCGGCCCTTTGCCATTCAACACGCCGGCGTAACGCCTGACCTCGTCACGGCCGCAAAGTCGCTGGGCGGCGGCATCCCCTGCGGCGCCGTGCTGACCACGTCAGCTGTTGCCGCCGAGTGCCGCAAGGGCGATCTCGGCACCACGTTTGGTGGCGGGCCGCTCGCAGCCGCGGCCATCAGTGCCGTGTTGCAGACCATCGAGGGCGCCGCACTCATGGACAATGCGCGCGAGCGCGAGGCCCAGGTTCGCGCCGAATGCGTGACGGGGCCCGTGACGGCCGTACAGGGCCGTGGCCTCTTGCTCGGTTTGCGCTGCAAGCCACCGGCCGCACAAGTTCGTGACGCACTGCTCGAACGCGGCATACTCACGGGCACCAGCGGCGACCCACACGTGCTGCGGTTATTGCCGCCGCTGACAATCGTCGAGCGCGATATTCACTTCCTGGCAAGCCGGCTCGCAGAACTACCGGCGGAGATCGACTGATGCAATCCTTCAATCACCTGCGCGACTTTGAGGTCGCGGAAATCTCGGAACTGCTCGAACTGGCAGGGCGACTCGATGCGCATCCGGAACCGCGCGCGCTCGAAGGCAAAGTGCTGTCACTGCTGTTCTTGAGTCCGTCACTGCGAACACTGGCCTCATTCCAGGCCGCAATGACACGACTGGGTGGCGGCGCGTTTGTGATCTCCCCCGACATGTCGATCCACGGTCTTGAATCCCGCCACGGCATCGTCATGGACGGCGACGCCGCCGAACACATCCGCGAAGCCGTGCCCGTCATCGCGTCGTACGGCGACGCCATCGGTATTCGCGCCTTCGCCGAACGCCGCGATCTCGACACCGACATCAAGGAAACAGCGTTTTCTGCCCTTACGGACTTCGTTGGCGACACGCCCTGGATCAACATGGAGTCAGCCATGAGCCACCCCTGCCAGAGCCTCGCCGACTGGAAGACGCTCGACGACTTCAGCATACCCACGGAGGGGGGCAAATTCGTGTTGAGCTGGGCCTACCATCCAAAAGCGCTACCGCTCGCCGTGCCTTCGAGCACGCTGCACATGGCCGCGATGCGTGGCATGGATGTCACTGTGCTTCGACCCGAAGGCTTCGAGCTGCCCGACCCGATCATGCGCGAAGCCGAGGCTGTCGCCGTCGCCAACGGCGGTTCTGTGCGCGAGAGCGACAACCGCGCGGAGGCGATGGAAGGCGCCCACGTCATTTACGCAAAGAGCTGGTCTTCCACCCAGCACTACGGAAAACGCAACGCCGAGGAACAGGCCCGCCGCGACCTAAGGGACTGGTGTGTCGACGAAGGCTGGTTTGAACCCGCACGTGACGACTGCCGCTTCATGCACTGCCTGCCCGTGCGGCGCGGTGTGGTCGTGGCCGATGAGATCCTCGACGGCCCGCGCAGCATCGTCATCCCCGAGGCCCGTAACCGCATGCTGGCGCAAATGGCTGTGCTGCATCGCATGCTCTCCGGTTCTGCGACATGAAAAGCAACGAACGCGCCATCGTCGTATCGGCGCTCAAGCACGCAGCGCCCTACATCCGGCTCTACAAGCGCAAAACCTTTGTCCTGAAAGCGGGCGGAGAGATCTTCGCCGACGCAGCAGGTACGCGCGCGCTCATGGAGCAGGTCGGCATCTTGCACCAGGTCGGCATCCGCGTTGTGCTTGTGCACGGTGGCGGCCCACAGTCGACGGCGCTGGCCAAGGCGCTGGGCGTCGATCCCACGTTTGTTGCCGGTCGCCGTGTCACCGACGCTGAGTCACTCAACGTTTCGGCCATGGTCCTCAATGGTCAGATCAACACGCGCATCCTGGCCGCCTGCCGCGACCTCGATATCCCGGCTGTTGGGATCAGCGGCGTCGATGCCGGTCTGATCCGCGCCCACCGCCGACCACCCGTCGAGACCGAGGACGGGCTCGTGGACTACGGCCACGTGGGTGACATCGACGGCGTCGACACCGAGGTGCTCGCCAAGCAGCTGGATAACGGCCTGATGCCGGTCGTAAGCCCGCTGTCTGCCGACCCCGACGGCGAGTTACTCAACATCAACGCCGACACGGTCGCTGCGGCCATCGCCGCAGAGCTTGGCGCAGAAAAACTCATTCTCGCGACCGGTGCACCAGGCATCCTCGAGGACGCCAGTGACCCGCGCTCACTGATCAGCTACATCGACCGCGCCGGGCTCGAACGGCTGCGCGACCACGGCAAGCTCACGGACGGCATGTTGCCCAAGGCCGCGGCGATCGATGCGGCGCTCGCCGGTGGCGTCCAGCGCGTCCACATCATCTCGTCGAAACTCGAAGACAGCCTGCTGCTCGAGGTCTTTACCAACGAAGGTACGGGCACGCTCGTCGTGCATTCGATTGACGCCCTGACGGCCGCTGAGCAGGCCCCCGGTGACACCGCATGAGCCGGCTCTGGGACAAGGGCGCGAGCCTCGACGACCGCGTGCTGCGTTACACGGCTGGCGAGGACCACAAGCTCGATGAGCGACTCGTGGCCTACGACGTGCGCGCCTCCACGGCGCACGCCGACATGCTGCAGGCGCAGGGATTGATTGAGGCCGCCGACCACGCCGCGATTGTTGAGGGGCTCGCCGCGCTGGGCGGTGAACACGCAGACGGCGCGTGGACCATCTCGCTTGAAGAAGAGGACGTGCACACGGCGCTCGAATCTCGTCTCACGGCGCGCATCGGCACCGCTGGGGGGCGACTGCATCTGGGCCGCTCCCGCAACGATCAGGTGCTGGCCGCCTTGCGCTTGTACCTGCGCGACGCCTGCGACGGGCTCGGCGAACGACTGACTGAGCTCACTGACGCGCTGACCGACCTTGCTGGCCGAGAATCGGAGACGGCACTACCCGGCTACACGCACCTGCAGCAGGCCATGCCCTCGAGCGTCCCGCTCTGGGCCGGCGGATTTGCCGCGGGTCTCGACGACAACGTCGCCGCACTAGCTGGCGTCAAACGCCGACTGGGTGCCTCGCCGCTGGGCAGTGCCGCAGGCTACGGCACGCCGGGCGTGCCCATCGATCGCGAAGCCACAGCGACGTCACTGGGCTTCGATCGCGTCGAGCAACCTGTGACGGCCGTGCAGCTCGCGCGGGGCAAAGCTGAGGCGCACCTTTGTTTTGAGATCGCCATGATGCTCGGCGACACGGCACGTCTCGCCGCCGACCTGCTCTTGTTCTACACGCAGGAGTTTGCCTACGTATCGCTGCCCGAGTCGCTGACGACCGGCAGCTCGATCATGCCGCAAAAGCGCAATCCCGACGTGCTGGAACTCGTTCGGGCCGCGCCCGCGACAGCGCAGGCCTGCCTTGATGAATGCCTGATGATCACGCAGAAACTGACCTCGGGTTATCACCGCGACCTGCAGCGCCTCAAGGCGCCTTTGTTTCGCGCCATCGATCTCGCCGACGACACGCTAGCCATCATGAAACCCATGCTCGACGGTGTGGCGTTTCGGCCCGAGAACATCACGCTGTCGGCAGGTATCCACGCCGCCGGGGAAGCCAACCGGCTCGTCGTTGAGCAGGGCATGAGTTTTCGCGACGCCTACCGCGAGGTGGGGAAGCGCTTCAGCGGCGCGTGACGTTACCGGGCCGGAGGTGATCGCGGTATAGTCTTCGGCCCCATCCGCGGTGCCGAAGATGATCTGGTACAACAACACGCTCCCCGATGTCGCTGCAGCCAACGCCTGGAGCGCCAACACGCTTGTCGAGACGCTCGACATTCGTATCGAGGCTATCGACGAAAACAGCCTCACCGGCAGCATGCCCGTCGACAACCGCACGCATCAGCCCTACGGCATTTTGCACGGCGGCGCATCCGTGGCGCTTGCTGAAACGCTGGGCAGTGTCGGCGCCGCACTCACCATCGACGCGGCGCGCTACCGAGTCGTCGGTCTCGACATCAATGCCAACCACGTGCGCCCGGCTCGCGAAGGTCGCGTCACAGCCGTCGCCACGCCCCACCACCTGGGCCGGACCACACAGGTTTGGGGCATCGAGCAGCGCAACGAGGCCGGCAAGCTGACCTGCATCTCGCGTATCACCATGGCCATCATCGACAGTCGGCCCGGAACATGAGGCGTGCCACGCTGCTCCTGGCCGCTGCGTTGTTCGCAGGCTGCGGGCAAACGGGCGAGCTATTCATGCCCGGCGAGCGGCCAACGTCGGTGCCGAGCTCGCGCGGCACGACGACCGAGACGCGCCCGGCGGCCTCCGAAGAAGAATCGACGGAAGACAATGACGAAGAAACTCCTGCTCGTTGACGGCTCGGCCTACCTGTTCCGTGCCTTCCACGCCCTGCCCCCGCTGACCACCGCCAAAGGCGAGCCCACGGGTGCCGTGCACGGCGTGTTGAACATGCTCAACAAGATGATCCGTGAGGAGCAGCCCGACTACATCGGCATGGTGCTCGACGCACCCGGCAAGACCTTCCGCGACGACCTGTTCGACGACTACAAGGCGAGCCGGCCGCCCATGCCCGACGACATGCGCAGCCAGATCCAGCCGATTATCGACATCGTCGAGGCCATGGGCGTACCGCTGCTGCGCATCCCCGGTGTCGAGGCCGACGACGTAATCGGCACACTCGCGACCCAGGCCAGCGAGGCCGGCATTGCGACCCTCGTTTCCACGAGCGACAAGGACATGGCGCAACTCGTCAACGAGCACGTCACCCTTGTGAATACGATGAGCAACACGGTGCTTGACCGCGACGGCGTGAAGGCAAAGTTCGATGTCTGGCCCGAGCAGATCATCGACTACCTGGGACTCGTCGGCGACACGGCCGACAACATCCCGGGCGTGCCCAAGGTGGGCGCGAAAACCGCAGCCAAATGGCTCAACGCCTATGGCGACTGCGACACGATCATCGAAAAGGCCGACGAGATCACGGGCAAGGTCGGCGAAAGCCTGCGCGAGCACATCGAGCAGCTTGAGATGTCACGCGTACTCGCGACCATCAAGCTCGACGTCGAGCTCGATGCGGGGCCCGATGGGCTCGCGCCCACCGAGCGCGATGTCGACGCGCTGCATGCGCTGTACACGCGCTGGGAGCTCAATACGCTGCGTCGCCAGCTTGAAGACTCCGAAGACGTCGGTGGCGCCGCACCCGCGGCTGCGGCGGACGAGGAAACCGGCGACTACGAGATCGTGCTCGACGACAAAGCGCTCGATGCGTGGCTCAAACGCATCGACAAGGCCGAGCTTGTGGCCGTCGACACCGAGACCAACAGCCTCGACTACATGAGCGCGGAGCTCGTCGGCATCAGTCTTTGCGTCGAGACGGGCAGCGCCTGCTACATCCCCGTTGCGCACGCCTACTCGGGCGCGCCCGATCAACTGTCACGCGAGCACGTGCTCGCCAAACTCAAACCGTTTCTCGAGGACCCAAAGCAGGCCAAGGTCGGCCACCACCTGAAGTACGATGCGCACATCTTCGCGCGCTACGACGTAGCCCTTGCGGGCATGCAGCATGACTCGATGCTGGCCTCTTACGTGCTGAACTCGACGGCGTCACGCCACGACATGGACTCGCTGGCGCAGTTTTACCTGGGCCGCACGACGATCAAGTACGAAGACGTGGCCGGCAAGGGTGCCAAGCAAAAGACCTTCGACGAGATCGACCTCGAGGTCGCGGGCCCCTACGCCGCCGAAGACGCGGACATCACACTGCGCCTGCATGAACACTTGGTGGAGGCACTCGACAAGGAACCGACGCTCAAGGCCGTATACACGGGCATCGAACAGCCACTGGTTCCCGTGCTCTTCGAGATGGAGGAAGCCGGTGTACGCGTCGATGCAGACCTGCTCGCAACGCAGAGCCACGAGCTCGGCGAGAAAATGGCTGAGCTGCAAGATGCAGCACACGAGCTCGCGGGCCGCCCCTTCAACCTGGGCTCGCCCAAGCAACTCGGCGAGATCCTCTTCGAGGAACTGGAGCTGCCCGTACTGCGCAAAACGGCCAAGGGTGCGCCCTCAACGGCCGAAGATGTGCTCGTCGAGCTGGCCGCCGACTATGACCTGCCGCAGGTCATCCTCGATTTTCGCAGCGTGTCCAAGCTGCGCAGTACCTACACCGAAAAGCTGCCGACGTTGATCGCAGCAGACGGTCGCATTCACACGTCCTACCACCAGGCTGTGGCCGCAACGGGCCGCCTGTCCTCGTCGGACCCGAACCTGCAGAACATCCCGATTCGCACGCCCGAAGGTCGACGCATTCGGCAAGCCTTCGTGCCCGAAGACGGCTACCGACTGATCGCCGCCGACTACTCGCAGATCGAGCTGCGCATCATGGCGCACCTGTCGCAGGACGACGGCCTGCTCAGCGCCTTCGCCAACGACGAGGACGTTCACCGCGCGACGGCCGCAGAGGTCTTCGAGGTTGCACTCGATGAAGTGACTTCAGATCAGCGGCGTTCGGCCAAAGCCATCAACTTCGGGCTCATCTACGGCATGTCGGCGTTCGGGCTCGCCAAACAACTCTCGATCGGGCGCGGCGAGGCGCAGGCTTACGTAGACCGTTACTTTGAGCGCTACCCGGGCGTGCACGACTATATGGAGCGCACGCGCACGCAGGCGCGTGACGACGGCTACGTCGAGACCATCGAGGGCCGCAGGCTCTACCTGCCCGAGATCAACGCGCGTAACGCGCAGCGTCGTCAGTACGCAGAGCGCAGTGCCATTAACGCGCCCATGCAGGGTTCGGCCGCCGACATCATCAAGCGTGCGATGATCGACGTGCACGGCTGGCTCAAGGGCGGCAAGACCGATGCGCGCCTGATCATGCAGGTGCACGATGAACTCGTGCTCGAAGTCGCCGAATCAGCCGCGGACGCTGTGATGGCCGAAGTCATCGAACGCATGGCGCGCGCCGCGCAACTCGACGTGCCGCTCAAGGTCGACGCCGCCGCGGGCGCGAACTGGGACGAGGCGCACTAGCGCGTTGATCCGCCCGTGAGCTCCTGAACCGCGCGGTGCGCCTCGGCGATCGCCGTGTTGGTATCGGCGGATGCGCCCGCGTCTGAGTTTGCAATAGCGATACGGCCGAACGGCTGTCGCCCAATGACCCAGGGCTTGTCGGCATCCGAGGCGTAGTCGGGCTCCCAAAGCAGGTCGGGGCTGTAAGCGTAGCCATGCGCCCACCTGTTGACGGTGATGGCTTCGATATCGCGATCGGCATCAAAGTCTGCGCCAGACAGCGCCTGCCCCAGCTGGTCTCTAACGTGGTGCTCGTAAGTCTCGAAGGGCGTTGCCAGCATTTGGCGCCGTCCCGCGCGCCATTGCTCGGGCCCCTGAATGTCCGAGAAGTACGGCACGTGGCACAAGTGCAGCGTCATAGGTGCGTCGGGGTCTGAGCCGAACTGGTAGCCGCCCAGGCTCACGGGATAGTCGAGCTCGACTTGTTTGTAGAAGTCCTTCGTGAAATAGACGTAGCGGAGACTCTGCTCGGCAAAGGCACGCCAGTTGGATAAGGCCACCTTGGTATAAGTCAGCGGCACTTTGACGTTGTAGGCTAGACCGGCCTTTTGCGTTTCCGGCAGCTCTGGACAGAGGTAGGGAATCGCGCTGTTGTAGCAGGCCATGATGCAGTGTTTGGCGCGCACCGCATGGTTCGCGCCGTCCCGAATGTAGGTAACCTTGACCGACCGCTCGTTGGCACTGTGCACGACATTGACGACGGTGCTGTTGAGACGCATCTGAACGTCAGCATCGCGCCGATCGAGGCGCGTGTAATCGAGCTGCGCCAACACACTGTCTTCCATTGTCGACCCGGGTAGCGCGGCGGGAATCAACTGCCGAACCAGCAAACGCGCGATCGTCGCGTTGCCGTCGGGGAAGTGGAAGATGTAGGGCTCCACGCCGCGACCAGCTTCAGGCTTCAGCGTGTGCGTGAGACCGGGCAGGCTGCCGCCGTCGCCGTAATCGAAAATGTCGATGGCTGGAATCTCGTCCATGCCGACACACCAAAAGCTCATGCCCCAGCGCTGGTAGAGCGCCAGCACCTGTTCGTCGACACCGACGTAGTCAGCCAGGTACTCGCGGTAGCTTATCCGGCTAAGCAGCGCGACCTTCTCGTCGCGCGAGAGGCCTGGCAGGTAATCACGTTCATCGGTGAAGGCGCGAACCAGATCCGCTTTCGCCGCATCATTGAGCGGTGCCTCGTCGGCGAAGTCCTGCCAGGGCCGACTGCCATAACCCGTGACCAGCCTTTGCGCACCATAGGTCTCGGCATCGAACGCAATGCCGTAGGTCAGGCCCAGGTCGTCGTAGAGGTCTTGATCGAAGTAATCGTAGAAACGCGCGACATCGACGCCGATATCCTCGAGCAAGGCGCTCGAGACCTGGCTGTAACCCGACGGGGTGTCGATGGACTCGGTACCGCCGTATGCGATCTGTCGTTGCCCGTTGACCGTGAACTCGTTGCGCTTAGCATGCCCGCCGAAGTCGTCGTGATTGTCGAGCACCAGCACACGTGCGCCGGGATGTTCACGCCGGTAGAAGTAGGCCGCAGACAGCCCGCTGATGCCCCCGCCAACCACGACGAGGTCATAGTCCGCCTCGATCGTCGCCGCAGGAACTTTCGCGCCGGCCACGCGCGCATGCATGGCCTGCCAAGCCCCGTCATGACTGCCGCGGAGACCCGTTTTGGCAGGCGGGTAGTAGTCATCGGGCAATGTGAAGTCAGGTGCGTCACGACCAAAGGCCTCAACCCAAGGCGTCAGAAGCGACGCCCCGATAGCCACCTGCGTGCCGTTCAGAAAATCCCGGCGTGTGATCCGCCTGGCCATGCGTTGCCCCCCGGCTAAGCCTATCGACACCTTACCGGGAACTCAGCCGCGGGACCGAGCTCTAACTCTCTGAGTACCCACAGTGCTCGCCCGTTTCCCCTCCCTGAACGGGCTGGCAACACGGTTACCCCAAGACCGGTTGCGACATTGGCCCGGTGCGCCCACGCACCGGGCCTTTTTTTAGGCCAGCGTATCGCCTGTATTCACGTGGCCGCCCAGCATCTCGTTGAGCCGGCCGCGTGCCTGATCGACACCCTGTCGATTCAGCGACGAGAACAGTTGAACCCCGGCGCGGCCCTCGAGTGCGCGCCGGGTTTCCTCGAATTGACGGGCGGCCTGGCCACGCTTGAGTTTGTCCGCTTTGGTCAGCAGCAGGTGCACGGGAATACCGAGCTGCTCAGCGTATTCGAGCATGACGAGGTCAAAGTCCACGAGACCGCGCCGCACGTCGACGATCAGAAACAGGCCCGCTAGCGAGCGACGCTGAGAAAAATATTCTTCCATCAATGACTTCCAGTGCCTGCGCATGGACTCGGACACCTTGGCGTAACCGTAGCCAGGCAGGTCAACAAGCCGTTTATCGCCGCTCAGGCGGAAGAAATTGACGAGTTGCGTCCGACCCGGGGTCTTGGAGACCCGGGCGAACTGCTTGCGATTCACGATGACGTTGATCGCCGAAGACTTGCCCGCGTTGGAGCGGCCGGCGAATGCGACCTCAGTGCCTGCATCCGCCACGAACTGTGTGAGCGAATCCGCACTTGTGAGAAATGCAGCGTTGGGATAGTTAGACATCGACTAGAAACGTAGTGTCCGTGCCACGAAATCGAGGTCTCTTCGTGTATACTTTGCCGGCTTAGCCAGTCTAGCACGGGCGCCTCGCATTCATGGCGAGCCGCGAGGCGTCAGGCACTCAACACACCCTAGACAGCGCAGTGGTTTCAAGCCCGCGCTGAAGCGGTGCGGCCGGTGCCAACGCCCGACGCAGAGTTTAAGAAGTAGTTTTGAAGAATAGTTTTGGACACCCGAAACGAGGATCCGAAGTGAACACCACACGCAATCGACTGACCCGCCTTGCCACGGTCGCGACCGCCCTCGCGCTGGTCAGCGTCCCGTCGGCCGCCAGCAACCTCGCCGATGGCGACGCAGAAGCCGGTAAGGCCAAAGTCACCACCTGCGCGGCGTGCCATGGCGGTAACGGCGTCAGCGTCAACCCGCAGTGGCCGAGCCTCGCGGGCCAGCACTCGCGCTACAGCCTGCAACAGCTCATGTGGTTTAAGTCCGGCGAGCGCAAGAACATCCTCATGAACTCGCAGGCCATGGCGCTGTCCGAACAGGACATGCGCGACCTTGCTGCTTACTTCGAGTCGCAGGCGCCTGCCGTGCGCGAAGTTGCCAACCCCGACACACTCGCCCGCGGCGAGCGTCTGTACCGTGGTGGGGATGAAGAGCGCGGTCTGCCGGCGTGCATCGCGTGCCACGGCCCAACGGGCGCCGGTAACCCGGGCGTGCCCTACCCCAAAGTGGGCGGCCAGCACGCGACTTACCTGGCTTCCAGCCTGCGTGAGTACGCAACGGGCGGTGAGAACCGCAGCAACACCGAAGAGCAGAACCAAATGACGACGATTGCCCAGAAACTCACACCTGAGGACATCGAAGCACTGTCGTCGTACATGCAGGGGCTCAACTGAGCCTGGGCCTGACAGAGGAATGGGACGAATGCGAGTATTCCTGGCCGCGACGCTGACCGTCGTACTGGCTGCCTGCGGCAGCAGTGAACCCGAAACGACGGCGGCGCCCGTCGCAGATACGACAGCAGACGCGCCGGTCGCCGAGCAGGTACCTGCAGAAACCGAAGCAGCACCCGTGCTCGCGGCTGTTGAAGAGTCCGATGGCAGCTACGACCCTGAGGCCGTCGCCGAGGAAGGCGCCCTGCGCATGGCCCGCGACGACACGCCGGCAGCACCGCAGCGCTTTAAGGAAGGCGTGCACTACAAGCGCTTCCGCCCCGCGAAGCTGACGGTTGAGGGTGGCCCCACCGTCGAAGTGGCCGAGGTCTTCTGGTACGGCTGCAACCACTGCTACAACCTTGAGCCCGTGCTGCGCCGCTGGGATGACAACAAACCGGAAAACGTCTCGTTTGTAAAAGTCCCGGCCGTCTGGAACCCCGTCCTCGAGACACACGCGCGCGCCTTCTACACGATCGAAGCGCTTGCGGGCTCTGGCCTCATCGAAAACAAAGACGCTGTGCACATGGCGTTCTTCGACAAGATGCACGTCCAGAATCAGCGCATGAGTTCAGAGCGCTCGATTCGTGAGTTTCTTGGAGACTTTGGCGTTTCGGCGCAAGACTTTGAGGACACCTGGGCCTCGCCCTGGGTGGCAACACGCTTCAACCAAGCCAAGCGCATTAACCGCGCTTACGGCATTGCGAGTGTCCCGACGATTGTGGTCAACGGCAAGTTCATTACTGACGAAGGCATGGCCGGCAGCAAGCCTGAGCTGGTCGCGGTCATCGACGAGCTCGTCGCCAGCGAACGCTGAGCCGACCCGCAGCCCGACTTAACCGGCCGACTGCGCCACGATGCGCAGTCGGCCGTTTTGTTTCTGCCAATAGAGTCTTAGCCACGTCGTCACGGGCGCCGCGCCGGCGACCGTGAGCGATTGCCGACAGCGCGTCAGAAACACGTCGACCGTAGGATCTGCGACAAAGTGTGAGACCGAGCTCAGGCGGATCTCTGTCTCGGGCGCCGTCTCGAGGCTGCGAGAACGCCAGGCGCGCCATTGCGCCGCCGACAGGCCCATATCGCGAAAGTCCGCTTCGTAGTGCGCCAGCAGACCGGTCGCATCGCGCGAACGGACGCTGTCGACCCAGCCTGTGAGCGCTGCATCCAACTCGGCCACCAATGTTGCACGAGTCGCCGCCGACGCCTTCCAGGTGAGTGGGGCACCGATGACCACGGGCGTGGCACGTTGTGCTACAGGGTCGACCAGTGCATCGATGCGGTCTTCGGATACGGCGATGCAGCCACCGGTATCGCGCGGCGGACGAATGTTGTTGGCGGGATCGATGCCGTGGATCCAAATGCCATCACCCGAGCGACGCTGGCGACGGTCGAGTGCATTGGGGTAATCGAGCGGCAACACGCGGCTGCCGTAACGCGCCGGCAGTCGTGCCGTGTCGAATTCGTCGACAGCCCAGTACACACCCAGTGGTGTGCGCTCGTCACCACGTCGGCGCTTACCGGGGCCGTTAGCACCCGATGAGATGTAGAACCCCGTCGCGAATATCTGGCTCGTTGGGCGCCCGGGCACTAGCCAGGCCACGCTCTCGCTGAGGTCGACGGCCAGCACGTACCTGACGTCGTCCGCCAGTGACAACACCGCGTCGGGCATCCAGCGGTCCTGCCGAAATCGCGCCGCGACCCAATCCTCGCGCGCCCGCCGCCACAACGGGGCAAAGCGCGCGAACGCGCGATTGCCTTCCGTCGCGTAACCGCCTCGCGCCATGTCGTCGAGCTCCGTCGCAAGCTGACGCGCCACAACCTGTCCCGAACGTGCGGCCTGTTGGCGCGCTTCCGTCAGCGCGCCGGGCAGGTCGTCTTCGAGCACACGGCGCATGATCGCGAGCGTGGTGTCGGCGGTATCAGCCCGGGCGAGCACAGGCAGCGCGGCGAGCCCGGCCAATAGGCGCAGGCGACTTCGATCAGCCATCAGAAAAAGTATTGGTAGGGATCGATGCCGTAGCTGCCCGTGGGCAGCCCGCGCTTGATCCAGCGAGCGCTGCGGTCGGGCCCAGCGGCCTTGACGTCGGCCAGAGCCAATCGCTTCGCCGCACGTAGTGCGTTCTTTTCGGTATCAGTCACCACGAGTAGCAACGGCCTCAGCCGGTGCTTCTCATCTTGTGCGTTGACGATCGCCACCTCGCCTGTGTTGAGCTCGACGAGACTGCCGCTTGGGAACATGCCCAGTGCCTGCACAAACTGCTCGACCACAAGCTCGGGAAGCCGGCGCGGCGCCAGGCGCTTGAGCCGGCCGATGGCATCCGCCGAGGACAGTGACGGCCGGTGCGGTGCGTCGGTCACCATGGCGTCATAGCTGTCGATGACAGCGGCAAACGCGCCGAACGAACCTATGGCGCCCGCCTCGAGACTGCGCGGGTAACCGCTGCCGTCCTGTCGCTCGTGGTGCTGGCTTTGCATCTGCTTCACTCGCGGCGTGATCTCGGCAATCTCGCGCAGGTACTGCTCACCGAGGCGCACATGCGTCTGCATGGCCATACGCTGACGCGCGTCATAACGCCCCGCGTGGTTGCGCACCGTTGCCGGTACTTTCATGAGCCCGATGTCGAGCAGCATGGCGCCCGAGGCGATGTCGAGCAGGACATTGGGACCGAGCTTCAAGTAGCGCGCAAACACAGACGCCCAGACCGCTGTGGTCAGCGACCGGTCATTGGGCTGCGGATCGTTCTTGTAGACGAAACTCAACCAGGACAGCGCGTCGGGATTGCGCATGACACTGACTGCAATCGGCTCCACCACATTGCGACAGTGCGCGGCGCGCACGGGCTTTACCGCTTTGAGTGCACTGACGAGCTTGCGATAGCGCCGGCGCGACTCGTCGAAGGCCTCGACGGCCTTGGCGGACTCGCGCTTTAGGTTCGTGGGCTTTCCGTACTCGTGAACGGGCCCTTTGGCGAGCATCGTGAACAGCCGCACACGCCCGGCCTCAAGCGCGGCGGTCGCCGAGGGCGCGTCGAGCAGCGAGGCATCACCGTTAGCATCAACCCGGGCCCGGCCTGTGACGGCCGCGCTCACATGGTGCGGATCAATAAAGACCGTGTTGCAATGCCGCGCGAGCGCATCGATCTGGCCCGCACTCTTGACCTCGAAGCCCTGAAACGGAAACGGTGTCTCGTGCCATGGCCGATCGAGCTCGACCACGTACATCCCCACCTGCAGTCGCTGCGGAGACACGGGAACCAGTTTTGGTTTATCGCCTGAATCCATATATCGCCGGTGGGACGCCCATGGCACCATTCCGTGTGCGCCCACAGGATACTGAAAAACTTGCAAGTTTACGCAAAACCGCCCCCCCGAACCGAGACAGAATCGAGGATTTCTGCGCTTAAGGCGCCTCTCACATCATGAGTGACGATCGTTACGACATCATCATCGTGGGTGGCGGCCACAACGGGCTGACCTGTGCCGCCTACCTGGCGCAGGCAGGCCGCCGCGTTCTCGTGCTCGAAGCCCGCGAGCGCGTTGGTGGCGCGGCGGTCACCGAAACCTTCCACCCGGGGTTTCGGAACTCACTGGCGAGCTACACGGTAAGCCTGCTGCACCCGCAGATCATCGACGAGCTCTGCCTGCACGACCACGGCCTCGAGATCGTTAACCGCCCCATTGGCAACTTCATGCCGATCGATCAGTCACAAGCGCTGGCGACGGGCGCGACACTCGAGGACACGCAGGCCGAATTTGCGCGGCACTCGCGCCACGATGCCCGCGTGCTGCCCGACTATTACGCGTGGCTCGAACGCGCAGCAGCCGTGCTGCGTGCGCGACTCCTGGAAACACCGCCCAACGCCGGCGGCGGTTTGGCCGATCTCTGGCGCGCAGGGCGTCTCGCCAACGACCTGCGAAAGCTAGACGGTGAAGACCGCGATGCTGTGTTGTCCTTGTTCACGGCCAGTGCCGCCGACGTTCTGGACGGCTGGTTCGAAAATCCGCACATCAAAGCGCTGTTTGGCTTCGACGCCGTTGTCGGTAACTTCGCCTCACCATTCGCCGGCGGCAGCGCCTACGTCTTGCTGCACCACGTCTTTGGCGAGGTGAACGGTGTCGCGGGTGCCTGGGGCCACGCCATGGGTGGCATGGGCGCGATCTCCGACGCGATGGCCGCGGCGGCAACGACCGCGGGCGCCGAGATCCGTTGCGCAAGCGCTGTGTCCCGCGTGGCGGTCGAAGCGGGTCGTGTGGTCGGCGTCACGCTCTCCGATGGTGGGACGCTGCGTGCGCCCGTGATCGCGGCCAACGTCACACCGAAGCGACTCTGCTTAGAGCTCATGGCGCCCGGCGATCTGCCCGAGACGTTCCTGAAGCGCGTCTCGCGCACCCGGTATGGTTCGGGCACTTTTCGCATGAACGTCGCGCTCGACCGCGCGCCCGAGTTCCCGAGTCGACCCGGCGCCGGACCACATTTGGCGGCCGGCATCATCATGGCACCCACACTCGAGTACATGGAGCGAGCCTATTCCGACGCGCGCACTTCGGGCTGGTCACGTGAGCCCATCGTCGAGATGCTCGTACCCAGCACTCTCGATGATTCGCTGGCACCCGAGGGGAAGCATGTCGCGAGCCTGTTTTGCCAGCACGTCGCGCCGGAGCTCCCCGACGGGCAGGACTGGGACGACGCGCGCGACACCGTCGCGCAGCACATGATCGACACCGTCGACAGGTTTGCGCCAGGCTTTGCCGACAGCGTGCTGGGCTATAAGGCGATGTCGCCAGCCGACCTCGAACTCATTCTGGGGCTCACGGGCGGCGACATCTTCCACGGCGCACTGGCGCTCAACCAGCTTTACAGCGCCCGGCCCGTCATTGGCGCAGCCGACTACCGGCTTCCCGTGGCTGGGCTCTACCTGTGCGGGTCCGGGGCACACCCGGGCGGCGGCGTGACCGGTATCCCCGGCTACAACGCCGCCCGCGAGATCCTGAAGGACCGGCACTGGCGAGCTGGCTAGCCGCCCGGCATCGTCTCCATGGACACGTCGGGCGTGTTGTTGTCGAGGTCGGCGGCAATGCGCCACTCGCCATCACTGCCGCGCCGGTAGATCAGCATCGAGCGGCCCGCGTCTTCGTAGACGTAGCCTGATGATTTCGCCGTCGCCCGAAGCCAGTATTTGCTGACCAGCCAGGCTTGGTCGCCGTAAACCTCGACGTGCTCTACATCAAGCTCGAACTCGATCTCAGACTGACCCATGCCGGGCTCGAAGTAGGCGCGGATCTCGTCAACACCGCGGCGCATGGGCTGATCGTGCAGCGCGAGGATCGCGTCGGGTTCATACAGGGCCATGAGCGCGTCGATGTCGCCGGCTTTGTAATGCTTGAGCCAGGTCTGCCCATGCTCGCGTACCGCGGCTTCGTCGGCATCCGTGTTGATCACGGCGGCGCAGCCGGCGCCCGCGAAGCAAACGATAAGGGCGAAAGTCAGTAGTCGTTTCATTGGGGTCTCCAAAGAAAAACGGCCCACAGCGCGAGGCTGCGGGCCGTCCGTCTGATCAGCGTCGATCAACGTCCGCCGTAGTTCCAGCGGAAGCGCAGTGACCAGGTCATGGGCGGTGTCCAGTAGGGGGTGAACAGGAACGACGTTGTGTATTCCTCGTCAGAGCAGTTATTACACTCCGCGGTCAGGCGCCATTTCCCGTCATCATCGATGAGCGCAACACCCGCATTCACGATGACTTCTGCATCGTTTTCACCCAACTGACGCGTGCCCACAACGTTGTCGCCGATGTAGCGCATCAAGACGTTGGGTTGAAGACTCGCACCGAGCCCCGCCATGGGAATGGTGACCGTCGTACCCAGCGTATACGTCAAATCGGGCGATCTCTTTGGATCTGCCACGTTGCAGTTGATGTCGAATGCCGCGAAGTTCGTGGCGCCCGGGGATCCATCGTTAGGCGTAATGCAGCCGTCAGGCAAATCTGTGTATTCCGCATCCTGCAAACCCAGGGCGAAAAATACGTCCCAATAATCCGTGGGAACCCAGGTCGCCTCTATCTCGAGGCCTCTGACATCCAGGCCACCCGCATTGGTTGTCAGGAAGACGCCCTCGGGTGTCGCCGCAGTGGTCTGCAGGTCCTCGAGATCGGTGAAGAAGGCGGTCGCATTGAATCGCAGCCTGTCAGAAAAGAAGTCACCGCGGATGCCCGCCTCATACGCCCAAAGCGTTTCCGGCCCAAAGGGCTGGAATGCAGCCGGCGCGGCTCCGCGCGCATTCCACCCGCCAGACTTGAAACCCCGAGTGGCGGACACGTAGCCCATAAGCCCGTCGCGGAATTCGTGCGCATAGGCAATGCGCGGCGTCACGATTTGCTCATCCTGGCTGGTGGGGATACCCGCGGCGATGAGGGCAGCCGTTGTAAGTTGATCGTTCGGTGCCCGGCCGAGGTCAGGCAGGTTGTCGCTCAGGCCGATCTCCTTCTCTTCATCGGTATAACGGGCGCCAATGGTCAGCGTGCCTCGTTCGCCGATGCCAATATCGGCCTGGCCGTAGATCGCCCAACTCTGCGTGGTGTTGTCGAGCACGCGATCCGCCAGAACGAACGCACCGAACAGGTAGTCCGCGAAATCCGTTTCGTTGTCCTCATCGAGAATGAACACACCACCGACGAAGTCGACGTTGCCGTCGGCGAACTGCGCATTCCATTTCAACTCTGCGGTCAATTGGTCATGCTGGCCGTCGTTGTCGATCCAGAAAAAGTCATCATTTGGCGGCTGCGGGAAGTTGATCAGGAATTTCTGCTCCATGCTGCGGTAGCCGACGATGAACTCGGCATCGCCGCCAGCAACCGGAAAGCCCAGATTGGACGCCACATTAATGGACTCGACCTGGTTGCCGTAGTCAGCGCCTTTGGAGGTGAAGGCGACGGGCTGCGAGTTCACAAAACCAAACAGACCGCCCGCCGGTAACCCGTTCGGGAGAATGGACGTACTGACGCGCTCATCGCCGACGATCTCACCGAGAACGTTGCCCTCAGTGTCGTCAATGTAGTCAATCGCAAAGTCCCAAACGATGTCATCGCCAGCCAACACACGAACATCGGCGCGCAGTCCAAGCGCATCCTTCTCGTTGAAGTCACCACCAACGGCTGGGTTTCTGTTCTCAAGCCAACCGTCGTTCTCGATGTAGAACGCGGAGAACTTGGTAAGCACATTGTCCGATGCCGGCAAGTCGATGGTCCCTCGGAACATACGTTCATTGAACCGGCCCACTTGGACTTCGGCGAAGCCGCTCTGCTCCTCGCCGGGCTTGCGCAGGATCATGTTGACGGCACCGCCCGTGGTGTTGCGACCAAACAGCGTGCCCTGCGGGCCGCGCAGCACCTCGATGCGGTCGACATCGAACAGGGCAAAGTTGTTGGCGTTCTGTCGCGACACGTAGATGCCGTCGATGTAAGTGCCCACGGGTGGGTCGAAGGTCGCGATCGACTCATCGTTGCCCTGCCCGCGGATGTAATACATGTTGGCCGTGCCCAAGCCCGTGTTGTTGCCGCCGAACAGATTCGGGACCACGTTAATGAGGTCGAGTGTTTCCTGAATCTGGAAATTCTCGAGTAACTCTTCGTTGTAGGCACTGACGGCTACGGGCACGTCCTGGATCGATGCTTCGCGGCGCTCGGCGGTGACGGTGATTTCGTCAAGCTGGGCGGCGGCATCCTGGGCGCCCAGGGTTACGGCAAGCACGGTGGCGAGCGCGATGGGCAGTCGGCGGTGGAGTCTCGGTTCGGTCATGAAGTCACCCTCGAATCTTGCGTGTAGCGGCGTAGCGAGTGGGTCGGCGCCGGACACGGACGACGGCAACCGAATGCCATAATGCTATAACAATAGGTGTGCAAACAAGCGTGGCGGCTGTGTTGCCGCCACGCCACACGTGCTGCGACGCAGCATTATCTGAGCGGGCAGGCCGTCGCGCGTGGGCAACAACAGGGGGCGCCAGCGTGATCCCAGCCACCGCAATCGCAGCATGATCCTCGACTCGAAGCCGTTCCACGGCGGTGACGACACGGTGTTTCGCGACGCGTTTGAATCGCGGCGCTACTATGTCACGCTGTCGTGCGGCAAGCGCTAACCAGGTCGATTTGAGGGAGAACTCATGACCACGCTCATCGGCGGGCTCATCTTATTTCTGGGCATGCATTCGATTTCCATCGTGTCGCCGGCCGGCCGTGACGCGCTGGAGAAGCAGTTCAGTCCGCTGGCATGGCGCATTCTCTACAGCCTCGTTTCGGCCATCGGGCTCTACCTGATCATCAAGGGCTATGCCGCGGCCCGGCTCGACCCCACGCTCGTGTGGGTGCCGCCCACCTGGACACGACACCTGGCCGCGCTGCTGAACCTGCCCATTTTCATTTTCTTCCTGGCGTCCTACCTGCCCGGCAAGATATCGAAGGCCCTCAAGCACCCGCAGCTCGTCGCCGTGAAAGCCTGGTCGCTGGCGCACCTCATCGCCAACGGCATGCTGCACGATATGCTGTTGTTCGGCGCCTTCCTGGCCTGGGCTGTCGTCGACCGCATTTCGATGAAGCGTCGCAAAGAGCGTAAGCGCCCGCAGGCGCCCGCGTCCGGTATCAATGATGTGATCGCCGTGGTCGGCGGACTCGCGGCCTACGGCGCCTTTGCCTTCTGGGCCCACCAGGCCTGGATCGGCGTCGCACCTTTCGGCTGAGGAAACACCATGGCGACTTACTGCAAAACCGTGCCCCGGCTCGAGAAACGCGTCTTCATGATCATTGCCACGGACGCACCGGGCATGGAAGCCGCGCGCGCCGAGCACCTCGATGGACACCTCGAGTATGTCGAGAAGCACGTTGATGACTATCTCGTCGCCGGGCCCTTGCGTGATATTGGCGACGACAAGCTGGCCGGCAGTTTCTTCCTCGTCGCCGCCGAGTCGCCCGAGGCGGCCGAAGCGATTGTCGGCGGTGACCCGTACTTCACAAGTGGCCTCTACGGCACCATCGAGAAGCGTGAATTCACGGCCTCGGCAGGGCACTGGATGGGTGGTGTGATCTGGCAGGACGCCGATGAAATTCGCGCCTACGCCAACCAGGCGCGCCCTTCGGGCGACTGAGCCTCAGTCTGTCACGCCGGCATCGCGCAGCGCCGCGATGCGCGTGGCGTCGTAACCCAGCTCCTCAAGCACGGCGTCTGTGTGTGCGCCCACGGTGGGCACGTCCCGACGCACCGCGGGGCGCCCGTGCGCCATCTCGAGCGGGAGCGCAGGCAGACGGGTCGCGTCACCCTCGGGCACCGTCACATCGACCAGACCGCCGCTCTCGTTGAGGTGCGGATCCTCGAAAAGGTCCTCGGGGCGTGCAACAGGTGCGTAGGGCAAACCCACGGCCTCAAGCCGTGACATGAGCTCAGCCTGATTTAACCCTGCGAACACCTCACGCACGCGCGGCAGGATACGCTCACGGGCTGCAACCCGAGCCGCGTTTTCGGCCAGCGAGTCATCGGAGCCCAGATCGTCGAGACCGAAGGCGTCGCAGAACTTCGGCCACTGCCCATCGCTGACGACGGCCACAAACACCTGCTCGCCATCGGCGGCATCGAAAATGTCGTAGATCGCCCAGGCCGAAATGCGCACGGGCATGGGTCTTGCGGGTTCGCCCGTTACGGCCATTTGGGCCATGTGCTGGCCGACGAGAAAGGCCGTCGTTTCATAGAGCGCGCTCGTCACATGCTGACCACGACCCGTGCGTTCGCGTTGCTGGAGGGCCGCGAGCACCGCAATCACACCGAACATGCCACCCGTGACATCGATGACCGAGGCGCCTGCGCGTAGCGGCCGACCCGGCGGCCCCGTCATGTAGGCGAGACCGCCCATCATCTGCGCCACCTCATCGAGCGCTGTGCGGTGTGCGTAGGGCCCCGACAAGAAACCGCGTGCCGAACAATAGACGAGGCGTTCGTTGTCGGCCGAGAGCGCGTCGTAGGACAAGCCGAGCCGGTCCATGGTGCCGCCGCGAAAATTCTCCACAAGCACATCGGCCTTGCCTGCCAGCGTGCGCACGATCTCGAGCCCTTCAGGCGACTTCACGTCGACGCAGATGCTGCGCTTGTTGCGGTTGTACATCGTGAAATAGCCGGCGCCCGAGCCGCGCAGCCGGCGCGTCTTGTCGCCACCGGGCGGCTCGACCTTGATGACGTCGGCACCGAGGTCGGCGAGGATCAGGCCGATTGAGGGCCCCATGACCATGTGCGAGAGCTCGACCACCTGGATGCCCGCAAGGGGCAGGCTGTCGTCGCTCATTGGGCTCGCACCACGTTGTCACTCCTCATCGATTCAGGGTCCGCGACCCGCGAACCCGCCGCCTGACCGCACAGCGCATTTGTTATAACATTATAACAACTATGGAGGCGAACCCCGTGACCCAGTCGCACACCGCAGACGTGCTAATCAGCGAAGTCGGACCCCGAGATGGTCTGCAAAACGCCTCGAGCATCATGCCCACCGAGGCAAAGCTTCGCTGGATCTCGGCGTTGGCCGCGTGCGGCATTCCCGAGATCGAAGTGGGCTCGTTCGTGCCCGCCAAAGTGTTGCCGCAGCTCGCGGACACCGCCGAGGTCGTGGCCCATGCCAACACCATCGACGGTCTCGACGTCGCCGTGCTCGTGCCGAACTTACGTGGCGCACAGAATGCACTCGCAGCAGGTGTCGACAAGATGACGGTGCCGTTATCGGTTTCCGAAACACACAGCCTCAAGAACGTGCGCCGCACGCACGCGCAGATGTTCGACGAGGTGCGTGGTATTCGCGCCGCCATCGATGCGCTGCCAAAAGCCGAACGCCCGCAGCTCGAGGGCAGCTTGTCGACCGTGTTCGGCTGCACGCTCGAGGGCGCGATTCCCGAGTCGAAGATCCTGACCATCGCGGAAACGCTTATGGCCTGCGGCTGCGACGAAGTCGGCCTCTCGGACACGACGGGTTATGCCGACCCGGCCGCCGTGCGCCACCTCATCAAGGCGGTCCGGGGCGTGGTCGGCGACGAACACCTCACGGGCATTCACCTGCACAACACGCGGGGGCTCGGGCTCGCCAACGCCCTGGCCGCTTTCGAGAGCGGGTTGACCACATTTGATGCGTCCATGGGCGGACTTGGTGGCTGCCCGTTCGCACCGGGCGCCAGCGGCAACATCGTCACGGAGGACCTCGTGTTCATGTTCGAGGCAATGGGTGTCTCTACGGGTATCGACCTGGACGCTTTGCTGGGTGTACGCGAAATCCTGCGCGCGGCGCTGCCCGACGAACCGATCTACGGCTTCACACCCGACGCGGGACTGCCACTGGGCTTCCACCAACTCAAACAAACGGCCTGAACGTGCACTGCGGGGGGACACGGGCATGAGCGACACCACGGCGCCCATCCGGGCCATCGACGCCGTCGTCAACATCTGGACCGAGGAGGCGCTCTCGGTACGCCCGGACTGGGGCGATGACTTCTTCGTCGGCAAGATGAAGGCACAGGATTCGCTGATGCCCGGCCTGACGCTCGACGACATGGTCGCGCGCATGGATGCCGGCGGCGTCGGCCACGGCTTTCTGATCGCGGCCAAGAGTGGGCGTGTCGGACTGCCCGGCTGCTACCACATGCCACCCGAGATCGTTGCGCGCGCCGTCGCCGCGCACCCAACGCGATTCTCGGGGCTCATCGGTATTGATCCCTACACCGGGATGGACGGAGTCCGCGAGCTTGAGCACGCGGTGCGCGAACTGGGTTTCATTGGCGCGCACCTCTACCCGCACTGGTTTGAGCTCGCGCCCGACCACCGTAAGTACTACCCGTTCTACGCCAAGTGCACCGAGCTCGGCGTGCCCATTCAGATGCAGGTCGGGCAGTCGATGATCTACTCGCCCGAGCACCGCACGGTAAGCGTGGGCAAACCACACACGCTCGACGCCGTCGCCTGCGACTTCCCCGAGCTCAAGCTCATCGGCATCCACGTCGGCATCCCCTGGCACGAAGAGATGATCGCGATGTCCTGGAAACACGACAACGTGTTTATCGGTTGCGACGCGCACAGCCCGAAATATTGGCCGGAGTCGGTCGTGCACTACATCAACACGTTCGGACGCAACAAATGTCTGTTCGGTACGGACTTCCCCGTGCTCGACTTCGAACGCACACGCGCTGAGATCGACGCACTCGGGCTGCGCCCCGAATCGCTGGAACGTTTTCTGCGTGGCAACGCCATCGACGTTTACGGCCTGCGCGACGACACAGGCTTGTGAACGACAATCTCGCGGCGCTCGTCCGCGCCCAGGCGCACCACCAACCCAAACACGAGGCGCTCGAGCTCGGCGACACCGTGCTCGATTACGCGGCGGCGTGGCGACGCATCCTGGCGCTTGCAGGCTGGCTCGACACGCAGGGGATCGGGCGCGGCACCCGCATTGCCGTCGCGCTCCCCGAAACCATCGACCATGTCTTGCTGCACTTCGCCGTCGCGGCCTTGGGCGCCGTGCTCGTACCCATCGATCACCGCGCAACGGCGTCGGAGCAGGACCGGCTTGCCGCGGCATTCGGGGCGGACCGTATCGTGTCGCCCTGTAACGCTGAGGGCCGTGTCGCCATTCCCGATGCGCTTTCGGAAGCCAGCCTGACGCAGCTCGCGCCCGGCGGCGACAATGACTGGCTCGTCTCGTTGTCTTCGGGCTCGACGGGCGAGCCCAAAGGCGCACTCGTAACGCACAACCAAATGCGCGAACGCTTTGTGGCGCAGTGGCGCAGCCTTGGGCTCAGTGGCGCCGACCGATTCGCGTTGGCCACGCCGCTCTGCTTTGGTGCCGGGCGCTCGTTTGCCATGTCGACGCTGGCCGCGGGTGGCACCCTGATTCTGCTACCACCGCCTATGGCCCCCGAAGCCCTGGCCAAGGCGCTTCAGACCACTGCGGCGACGGCAAGCTTCCTGGTTCCCACACTGTTGCGCCGGCTGCCTGCAACTCGCGGGAGCGCACCGCTGCTGCCGCGGCTGCGCCGCCTCATCGTTTCCGGCGAGCCCATGGCTGCAGACGAGGCGCGACAATTTCTCAGCACGATCAGTGACGGGCTCATGGGCTACTACGCGTCCAGCGAAGGTGGCGGCATCTCGGTCCTGGATTCCGATGATGTCGCAGCGCATGCCGACTCCGTCGGTCGCGCCGCGCACGGCGTCGAGGTCGAGATCGTCAATGAGGCCGGGCACACGGTGACGCCGGGCACGGTAGGTCAACTGCGCTACCGCGGTCCGGGTGTCACACTGCGCACGGTTGACGCTGACGGCGAGGTGACCGAGAACGACGGCTGGTTCTACCCCGGCGATCTCGCCAGTCGTGACGCCGACGGTTACTTACGCCTGGCGGGACGCAGCAAAGACGTGATCGTGCGTGGTGGCGTCAACATTTACCCGGCGGAGATCGAGCACCGGATCGCCGAGCTGCCCGCCGTGCACGAGGTCGCCGTGGTGGGTGTGGCAGCGCCGGAGCGCGGCGAAGCCGTGCACGCCTTCGTGGTCGGCGATGTCACCGAAGCCGATCTTCAGGCACACTGCCGGACGCATCTGGCGCCGTACAAGCAGCCCGAAGCGTGGCACCGGCTTGAGACCCTGCCGCGAACGAAGGCCGATAAAACAGACCGAGCGCGCCTGAGGGCGCTTGCCGAAACAAACGGCACCGACACTGGGGATAGAGCATGACGGAAGCGACGAGCGGAAGCCGATACCTGGAGTTCAAGTACGGCTGGAAGGTTGTAGTGGCGTCTGCCGTTGGTATCGCGCTGGGCATGTCTCCGCTGCCGTTCTACACCATCGGCGTTTTCCAAATTTCGTACACCGCTGAATTCGGCTGGTCACGTGGCATGGTCCTGTTGGGATTGACTGTGTTCACGCTCTGCGCTGTGCCCCTCGCACCGACAATCGGAAATCTGGCAGACCGGTTCGGTGTTCGCCGCGTTGTCTTGCTGGCGATTCCCGGGCTCTCGATTGGGCTCATGGCCATGGCGCTCAATAACGGTTCCTATCCGCTATACCTCACCCTGTGGGGATTGCTGGCCATTCTCGGGATTGGCACGTTGCCGATTACGTTCACGCGTGCTGTAAACCGATGGTTTCATGACTGCCGCGGCCTGGCGCTGGGTTGCGCACTGATCGGAACAGGCTTGGCTGGCTGGGCTGCGATCAAGCTAGTGGGATGGCTTATTCCGCTCGTGGGATGGCGCTGGGCGTATGTTTGCCTTGGCGCGGTGCCCATGCTCATCGCGTTTCCAATCGTCTACTTTTTCTTCTTCGACGTTGATGACGAACGCGTACAGGACAAAGTCGCAGCACTTAAGCGAGAGAGAATTACGCCGGTCACGCTGATGCCTGGCGGCCTGACACTATCGGAGGCCTTTCGAGACTGGCGGCTCTGGTTATTGATCTACGCGTTCTTGCCGATTTCGTTTGTCATCGCGGGGCCAATTCCCGGCATCGTCGACATCATGATGAGCAAGGAATTCACGCGCGCTGAGGCGATTACGCTCGGCAGCATCGTGCCATTCGCGGTGTTCTTCGGCCGACTCATTGGTGGCTATCTCATCGACAAGATTTGGGCGCCCTTGGTGTCGATGGTCATCCTGTCTCTGCCCATGGTGTTCTGTTTCTTACTGCGGCTAGATGACCCGAGCTTTTACACGATCGCGCTGGCCAACATTAGCTTAGGGTTTGCAGCAGGCGTCGAATACGACTTGTTGGCCTTCCTCGTCTCAAGGTACTTCGGGCTAAAGGCCTATTCCTCGATCTACGGCGTCATCTATGTCGTTTTCGCGCTTGGCGCAGGATTCGCACCAGGTCTGTACGGATTCTCTGCGGACAGGTTCGGCGACTACGACTTCGTTCTTGGTATCGCACTCCTCGCAACACCATTATTCACGGTGCCGCTGCTAGCCTTAGGAAAGTACCGCGAGTTTCCGCCCGAAGACGACTTAGAACCTAGCCCCAGTCAATGACCTCGTAAAGTGTCCCGTCGGGCGCGGCCACGGTAGCCGCCGCGCGCCCACCGTAAACGCACGAGTCGTAAACGGCGGGCTCGGTGACCCAGAGGCCAACGCAGCTGGCCGCCACCCGATTAAACTCGGGGTGAATGAAGCTGCCAAGCGCGACGCCCGGCACGAGGTGACCCTCATGCTGCGGTCGCGTGATCGCTGCATCTGGGTACTGGTCGAGCTCCAGGAATACGTCACGCCCGTGCGTCATGGTGGCCAGCGCGTGAGGCTCGGACTCTGGCAGGCCATACGCATTGGCGATCATCGTGTAGACGATGGCCATGCTGCGACCGGCGTCGAGGCGCAGGTGTTCGGCCACCCAGGCCAACGATGCGTCGAGGTCTGAGCAACCCGCCACCAGAATGAACAGGCAGTCGATGAGCGACTGCGCACGCGGTAGGTCGTACTCGGGCAGGTCATCGCGAATTTGCGTCAAGTAGACGATCTCGCCGTCAGGTCCGCGCACCTGCATGGGGAAAATTGCGGGCATGCCGTCGAGCTCGCGCGGCGGGCCGATGATCTCGAACGGTGATTGCTGCATGCGTGCGTCGACGGCCAGTACGTCGTCCACACAAATCTCGATGGCGTTCCAGCCGTAGCTTCGCAGCGGTACGTAGTCCGGGTGCGGCGGGCTTTCGACGAAACGAAGAAACACATCGCGACCGCTCGCGGGCTGCAGCACGACATAGCGCTCGCCTGCCGCACCGGGTGCACCCCAGGACGCCGCGAGTGTACCTGGCACGACCCCCGATTCCACTTCGCGGTATTCGAGCCACCGGCAATAGCGCGCGCTGGCCGCGGCCACATCGGCGACGCTCAGCGTCGCGCAGCGAATCAGTTTCATGGGCACGCCCCCGTGCAACGGGTCTGGCGCTATCATTGCGCAGCAAGAACACGAACGCGAGACCGTTATGAGCGAGCCCCTGAGCCACTACCGCGCACTGGCGCTGCAATCACGCTGCGATGCCGTCAATGGGCTGACCATCGAAGCGGCGCGCGAACGCATTCATGCGAGCATCGCGCGAATTCGCGGCGAGATCGCGGCCAGCAAGGCGTTCATCGGGCCCGACCTCGCGCTGGTCGTGTTGCCTGAGTATTTTCTGTCAGGGTTTCCCATGGGCGAGCCGCTGGCTGCCTGGTCGCAGCTCGCAGCGCTCGCGCCCGACGGCGAGGAGTACGAGGCCCTGGGGCGCATTGCCAGCGACACGAAGGTGCACATCGCGGGCAACGTCTACGAGACGGACCCGCACTTCCCCGGGCTTTATTTTCAGGCGAGTTTTATCATCGCGCCCAACGGCAATGTCGTGTTGCGCTACCGGCGCCTCTTGTCGATGTTCGCACCGAGCCCCTGGGACGTCTGGGACCTCTACCTCGAGCACTACGGCCTCGACGGCGTGTTCCCGGTCGCCGACACGGACCTCGGTCGTCTCGCCGCCATCGCCTCCGAGGAAATCCTCTACCCCGAGCTCGCCCGAACCTTCGCCATGCGCGGGGCTGAGGTGTTCCTGCACTCAACGAGCGAGGTTGGCAGCCCGGCACTGACACCCAAGGATATCGCCAAGCGCGCGCGGGCCTTCGAAAACAACTGCTGGCTCGTATCTGCCAACTCGGCGGCGATTGTGGGGACACCGATCCCCGCCAACTCGACGGACGGCATATCGAAAATCGTCGACCACCAGGGTGTCGTGCTGGCCGAAGCCGGCTACGGTGAAACCATGGTGGCGCATGCCGAGATCGATCTCGCCGCCTCACGCCGCTGGCGGCGACGGCCCGGCATGCAAAACATGCTCGCGCGGCAACGTCCGGCCCTGTTTGCCGAGACCTACAGCGATGATGCGGGCCGCAATGCGCTGCTCGATGCTTCAGGCCGCGTTATCGTCCCTGAGCGCAGCCACTTCGTCGAAGCGCAGCGCGCGCGCATTCAGTCCCTGACCGATTCGGGCGTCATCTAGCCCTCAAAGCTTCTCACGAAAAAAATCCACAGTGCGCTGCCAGGCCAGTTTGGCGGCGGCCTCGTCGTAGCGCGTCGTTGAGTTGTTGTGGAAGCCGTGATTGGTGCCGGGGTAGAGATGACGCACGTAGTCGACGTCGTTGGCCTGCATTGCGGCTTCAAACTCGGGCCACTGCTTATTGATGCGCGGATCGTTCTCGGCGGACTGCACCATCACAGCCGCGCGCACCCCGGGCACGTCTTCGGGCTTGAGGCCGGAGCCGTAGAACGGCACGGCCGCCGTCACGCCGTCGCCCATGCGCGCGGCCAGGTAGTTCGTCGTCGAGCCGCCCCAGCAAAAACCCGTCACACCGAGCTTATCGCCCGCGAGCTCATGCTGCGAAAGCCAGTTCGCGCTGTTGAACATGTCCTCACGCAGCTTGGCGCGGTCGAGCGCGCGTTGCATCTGGCGCCCGTCATCATCGTTGCCCGGGTAGCCACCCGCTGGCGCCAGCCCGTCAGGCGCCAGGGCCAGGAATCCCTCGACGGCAAACCGGCGCGCCACATCTTCGATGTGCGGGTTGAGCCCGCGGTTTTCGTGAATCACCAGTACGGGCGGGAACGGACCCTCGCCCACAGGCGCCACGAGATAACCCCGCATGCTGCCCGAGTTGCCACCCGGTGAATCGTAGTCGACGTAGCGCGGTCGAATGCGGTCATCGGTGAATGAGATGAGGGCGGCCTCAGCGTAGCGAGGAAGCATGGCCGTTGCCGCTGCCACAACCCCGAGTGCGGTCGCGCGTTTGAAGAATTCGCGCCGACTGATCTGGCCGTGACAGTAGTCGTCGTACAAGGCAACAACGCGGGGATCGAGGGGGTCGCTCATAGCCGGCTCCGTGTGCTCTTCGGACCACAATCATACGGCGTCGGGCGCAACTGCGACAAAACTGTGACTCACGTGGCGAATTCACTGTGGTGCTGTGAGACTATGCGCGCGGGGAGGGAAGGATCCATGGGCCCAGAGTTGGCGAAACGACTGCGTCAGATCATTGCGGTGCTACTCCTGCTGTGTGCGACGAGCGCGACGGCCGCACCTCGCGTGCTCGTCCTGGGCGCCGTGCACGACGACCCGAACGAGCACTACGCCGCGCTCAAACCGATCGCTGATTACGTAGCGACCGCACTGGCGCCCACGGGCATCGAAAGCGTCGAGATTGTCATCGTTCCCGACCGCGCCCAGATGCTCAACCTCATGCGCGACGGCCGCATCGACTGGATCAGCGAAACCGCCTTCGGCGCGGTCCACCTTGTCGAGCGTGCCGGCGCCGAATTTCTCGCGCGTCGTTGGAAGGACGGTACAGCGGATTACCGCAGCCTGTTTTTCGCGCGCAACGACAGCAGCATCGAAACGCTCGACGATCTGGCCGGGCGTACGGTGGCATTTGAACACCGCAATTCCACCTCCGCGTTTTTTGCACCTGCCGTGATGCTCGGTGAGCAAGGCCTCGCGCTGCACGCCATGGCGTCACCTCGCGAGGCACCGCCGCCGGGCAGGTCGGGCTATGTGTTCTCGGGCGCTGAATACAACACCGCCGTCTGGGTCGACAAGGGCATCGTCGACGTGGGCGTGCTCAGCGAGAGCAACTGGCGCGACGCTGAAACGGTGCCACCCGCATTCATCGAACGTTTCCGAGTCATCGCTGTTTCGGAACCCATGCCGCGAGCCGTGGAGGTGGTTCGCGGCGGGCTCGACGCGGACGTGGCCGATGCTTTGCGCGAGGCGCTGTTCGCCATGCATGAAGACGCCTCGGCATTGCAGGTTCTCAACGCCTTCGAAGGCACCGCGCGCTTTGATGCGCTGTCCGACACGGATATCGACACGCTCTCGCGCATTCGCGAGGCGCTGCCCAGTTTCCGGGAGCAATTCCCATGAGTGGTCTTCGTTTGTCACTAACCCAGCGCTACGCGCTATTGATCAACGGCACGATCCTCGCGGTCATCGTGCTGCTCGGTGCGCTGTTCCTGAACAAGCTCAAGGACACGAGCGCCGAGATCCGCGAACAAAGCGGTGGCGAACTCGCAAGCCGGATCGAGTCGCAGCTCGTCGAAAACGGCCAGCGCCTTGCCGACGGTCTGGCAGAACGCGCCGTCAACCCGCTCTACGCGCTCGACATGCGCAGCTTGCGCGACATGCTCGTCGAAGCTGCGGCAAGCGACGGTATCGAGTACGCCGTCGTGACCGACACTGACGGTCGCATCCTGCACGATGGCAGTCTGACCATCGAGAGCTTCGGGCAGCAGGCCCGCTGGCTGGACGTTAGTGACACGGAAGCACCCCTGGCACGGGTGTCAGCGCCCGTATCAATGGCCGGTGAACAACTGGGCGAGGTACATGTCGGCGTCTCACTGACACCAGCGCTCGTGCAGGGCGAGCGTATGAAGACGCAGCTCGGTGACCTCATGGCCGCGCGCACACGCGACATGATGACGTCGATGGCGATTTACGTGCTCGTCCTCCTGCTGGCCGGGCTGCTGCTGGCCGCCGTGATCTCGCGCCGCTTCGCCACACCCATCCGCCAGCTCGCCGACTACGCGCGTGAAGTCGGCCGCGGCCGTCGCGATGCCCCTCCCGCCATGGAACGCGGGGACGAGATCGGCATGTTGGCGGCAAGCCTGGACGCCATGAGCCGCGACCTGCGCCTGTCCGCAGGCGAGGTCGACTACCTGGCCTACCACGACAGCCTGACGCGCCTGCCCAATCGCGCGCAGTTCAAACGCCTGCTGCGCGAAGAAGTAGAGCGCCTGCGCGCCGGCGGCCGCGGCTTCGGCGTGCTGTTCATCGACCTCGACCAGTTCAAGCAGGTCAACGACACGCTGGGCCACGAGGCCGGCGATGAGTTCCTGACCATCGTGGCAAACCGCCTCAGTGAGCGACTGCAGACTGCGGGTCTGGACTTCGATGGCGAGCTCACGCTGGCCCGGCTGGGCGGTGATGAGTTCACCGTTCTGGCGCGCGGTGTCACGGAGCCCGCGCGCGGTGAGCAGCTCGCAGCCGCAGTTATTGAGACTCTGGCCGAGCCCATTGAGGTGCAGACCCAGGCGTTCTCGATCGGCGCGAGTATTGGCATCACGTTCTGCCCGCGCGACGGTGACGACCTCAATGTGTTGCTGCGCAACGCCGACCGCGCGATGTACCGCGCCAAAGAAGCCGGCCGTAATACGTTCTGCGTGTACGACCGCAGCATGGACGGCACGGCGACGCGCCAGCTGTCGCTCGAGGCCGACCTGCGCGACGTACTGAACGCCAACGACCTCACGCTGGCCTACCAGCCCATCGTGCGTGTCACCGACGGCGCCGTCGTGGCCGTGGAGGCACTGTGCCGTTGGCACCACCCCGTGCTCGGTTACGTGCAGCCGTCTCGCTTCGTGCAAATCGCCGAGCAGTCGGGCCAGATCGAACACTTGGACCAGTTTGTCGTCAGCCAGTTGCTGCACGACTTGTCACAGCTCCACGACGAGGGCTTCGCACATCTCGCGGGCAGCGCCAACATCGCGTCGCTGCACCTGCGCAAGCCGGCCATCCTCGAGCACATCGCGGAGCGACTCGACTACTACCAACTCAACGGCGAGCACCTGCGCATCGAAGTGCGCGAGAAGAACGTCATGCGCCACCTCGAGCACGCCTCGGTCGGTGCGCGCCGACTGCGCGAGCTGGGCGTCCCGATCTGGATCGACGACTTTGGCACACGCATCGCCACGCTCAAGCACATCGATGTGCTGCCCGTGAGTGGCATCAAGATTCACAGCGAATTCATTGACGGCATCTCGGCGGGCCAAAATCAACGCGTGGTGGCGCAGGCGATCACGGAGATGTGCCACAACATCGGCTTGCCTGTGACGGCCGAGGGCGTCGAACACCAGGAGCAGCTTGAGTACCTGCAGGAGATCGGCGCGGACTTCGCACAGGGCTATCTGTTTGCGCGGCCGATGCCCTATGACGACCTGCTGGGCTACCTGCGACGCCAGCGCAAAGGCGACGACGGACGCCTGATTCTGCTCTCGGATTACATCCGCTAGGTTGTCCTAAATCTATAACATTATGATAATATCCGGCGGTCCCTGAGCCGCCGGAGCAGCGTGTTGTCCGCACCCGAATTCAACCCGTTCTTCGACCCCGGACACAGCGCAGCATGAGCGCGCAGCAGACCCGCGTCGCGCTTGCGCGCTTCCCTGAAGGCATACCCACCGTCGACGATTTCAAGCTGACGACGGGGCCCGCGCCCACACTCGCACCCGGCCACTTGCTGGTCCGCAATCGTTACCTCTCACTGGACCCGTTTCTGCGCGGCGTCATCAGCGGCCGCCAGATTTACGCGACACGCGTTGAGCCTGGCGACACGATGCCCGGGAACACCGTGGCCGAGGTGATCGAGTCGGGCGCATCTGGCTTCGAGCCCGGCGATCACGTGGTGTGCGACGGCGGCTGGCAGCAAGTTGCCCTGGTGCCTGCGGCAACCGCGCGCAAAGTCCCGTCCGACGCCGATTTGTTGGGTCTTCGTGTCGGCATCTTGGGGATGCCCGGACTTACGGCCTACGCCGGGCTCACGCGCCTCGGTGAACCGCGCCCCGGCGACACCGTGGTGGTGTCCGCGGCCAGCGGCCCGGTCGGCAGCATGGTCGGTCAAATCGCGCGACTGCATGGCTGTCGTGCCGTGGGCATTGCGGGCAGCGAGGAAAAATGCCGCTGGGTCGTTGAGCAGGCGGGCTTCGATGCCTGCATCAACTACAAAACCGAAAACCTCGCCGAGGCCTTGGGTACGCACTGCCCCGATGGCATCGACGTCTATTTCGACAACGTGGGCGCCGACACGCTGGCCGCCGTGCTCACGCGCCTCGCGCTGGGCGCACGCATTGTGCTTTGCGGCCTCATCACGCAGTACAACACGAGCACGCCGCCGCCCGGCCCCAACCTGGGTCCCGTGATCGGTGCACGCGCCACCATGCGCGGCCTCGTGGTCTACGACCACTACGACCTCTGGGAACACTTCGCGACCGTCGCGGCGCCCTGGGTCCGCGACGGTCGGATTCAGTACCGCGAGACCCGAAGCGATGGCTTGGCCGCGGCGCCCGAAGCGTTTTGCCGACTCATGCGCGGCGAGAACTTCGGTAAGGAGCTCGTAGTGATCGAGGACGACGCATGAGTGGCTATGCGCTCGCGCTCATCGCCCACCTCTTGCTGTTCGCCTACTGGCTGGGCGGTGACCTGGGCGTGTTCTATTCGAGCTACGTCGTCGGTGACCCGAAGCAGCCACTGGCCGCAAGGCAAACGGCGGCGGGCATTCTGGTCTGGCTCGACCGCATCCCGCGTGTCTGCCTGATCCTCATGGTGCCCGTGAGTCTGACGCTGGTGACCAACTTGGGCCTCGCGCAATGGCCTGGCGTACTGCTCTACACCGTGTGGGCCTTTACGGCGCTCTGGCTCGTATTGCTCTGGCGCGTCGAAGCCACGCATGCGGCGGCGCTGGCGGCGATTGACGCGCTGATCCGCGTACTCGTCATCGCGACGCTCGTGGTGCTGGGCATCTCGGCACTGCGCGGAACGGGCCCCATCGCCGGCGCGTGGGTGGGCATCAAGCTCCTGTTGTTCGCGCTGGCCATCAGTTGCGGCCTGATGATTCGCAAGCTGTTCGCGCCCTTCGGCGCGGCCTTCGGGCGTCTGGCGAGCGAAGGCTCGACGCCCGACATCGAACAGGCCATCGACACAAGCTTGCGCCGCACGCGGCCGTTCGTCATCGTGATCTGGGCGTGCCTCATCGGCGCCGCCGCCGTTGGCGTCATCAAGCCCGCACTCTAGGGAGCACGGTTATGCAGGCGGAACCCGCAACACCCCAAGCCTTCGCCGATGCGTTGTCGGACGCGGTCGGCGCAGACAGCGTCATTACCGACGATGCCGAACGTGAGTTTTTCTCACAGGACGTGTTTCGCAAGGGCGCGACCGTAGCCGCCATTGTCCGGCCCGGCGATGTCGGTACGCTGCAAGCAGCGCTCCGTGTCGCTGCGCAATTTGCGGTGCCCGTGATCCCCCGCGGCGGGGGCATGAGCTACACCGACGGCTTCTTAGCCCAGGACGAAACGGCATTGCTTGTCGACACGGGCGCGCTCGACCGCATCGTCGAGATCAACACCGAAGACATGTACGTCACGGTCGAGGCGGGCTGCACCTGGCGTGCGCTCGCGGCTGCACTCGAACCTCATGGCGTGCGCACGCCTTACTGGGGCCCACTCTCGGGTTTGCGCGCCACGGTGGGCGGCGCGCTGTCACAGGGCAGCGTGTTCCTGGGCTCGGGGCAGCACGGCTCGGCTGCCGACAACGTGCAGTCGCTTGACGTACTGCTCGCCGACGGCAGCCTCGTGACCACAGGCTCTGCCGCCAACCAGCACGCGAGCCCGTTCTACCGACACCTCGGGCCGGACCTGACCGGCTTGTTCACAGGGGACTGCGGTGCACTGGGCATCAAAGTGCGCGCCACGTTGCCGCTGAAACGCCTGCTGCCCGAAACGCGCCACGCCTCATTCGGCTTCAAGACCTTCGACGCGATGATGCGCGCCATGTGCGAGATCGCCCGCGAGGACCTCGTGAGTGAGTGCTTTGCGTTCGACCCGGGCTTGCAAGGCATACGCCTCAAGCGCTCCAGCATGACCGAGGACGTGAAGTCACTCGGGCGCGTGATCAAGGGCGCGGGTTCGTTGACTCAAGGGCTCAAGGCCGGTGCCAAGATCGTGGCTGCGGGCCGCTCCTTCCTCAAGGACCTCGACTTTTCGATGCACGTCACGCTCGATGCGCGCACGGTCGAAGCCGCCGAGGAAAAGCTCGCAGCCGTACGACAGATTTGCGCTGACGGCGGCAGCGAGGTCGAGGCGACGATGCCGACGGTCATGCGCGCCGACCCGTTCGCCAACGTGAACTCGCTGCTGGGCCCGGGCGGCGAGCGCTGGGCCCCCGTGCACGGCATTTTTGCCATGAGCCGTGCCGCGGACGCGTTTCGTGCTGCCGAATCCGTGTTTGACCAACACCGCGACGCGCTCGACAGTCTGGACATCGACACGGGCGTGCTCATGTGCGCGATCGCCACCTCGGCCATTCTTGTCGAGCCCTGCCTGTACTGGCCCGACGAACAGATGGCGATTCACAAGCGGTTCCTTGACCCGCAATACCGCGCCAAGCTCACGGACTTTCCGGCCAATGAAACGGCGCGCGCCCGCGTGGCGCAGATTCGCGATGACCTCACGAAAGCGCTGCACGAGTGTGGCGCAACCCATTTCCAGCTTGGTAAGTACTACCCCTACCTCGATGGCATGAACGCACAGACGCGCGCCGCCGTGGAAGGCATCAAGGCCGCTGTCGATCCCGAGGGTCGGATGAACCCGGGCGCGCTCGGCCTGGCGTCACGAAACAGGAGTTCGCGATGATCGGAAGGTTCTGTGTTGGCTTGCTATCCTTCGCTCTGGCGTCCGCACATGCCGCCTGGGAACCGCCACCGCTGAGCGACGAAGACATGCAGCGCGCCGAGTCGAAGTATCAACAGTACTGCGCGCTCTGCCACGGCGAGGACCGCAGCGGCTACAAAGCCGATCACGCACCCTCGTTGCGCTCGCAGTCTCTGCTGAGCACCGGCCTGCCCGGATTCATCTACCAGACGATCGGCTGGGGTCGTGCCAACACGGCCATGGAGGGCTACCACGTCGAGATGGGCGGCCCGCTCAACAACGCTGACCTGCTGCTGCTCACAACCTGGCTCGCACAGGTCGAACCCGTGGAACTCATCGACCTGCCCGACGACGTCATCGAAGGCGACGCCGAGCTGGGCGGCGAGATCTACTCGGCGCAATGCGCGGAGTGCCACGGCGAGACCGGACAAGGCGTCACGGCCCCGTCGCTGGGCGACCAGGCGCTGCTCGCCCACGCTTCAGATCACTTCCTGCGTTACGCCATCGTCAACGGGCGCGACGGCACACCCATGAAGTCGTTCGCAGACACCCTGAGCGATGATGAGATCAACAGCGTCGTCGCGTACCTGCGCAGCCAGGCGTCGGGCTGGAGCCCGAATCCACCAGCACTCGTCGAGCCGCCGGCACCCGATCAGTACGTGCTCAACCCCGATGGCGAGGCGCCGGAGTTCACGTTACGCGACGGTCGCTACGTACCCGCGGCCCAGGTCGTCCAGGCGATGACAGAAAAACGCAGGATGATTCTGCTCGACACGCGTCCGGCCTCGGCCTGGCAAAGAAGCCACATCCCGGGCGCCGTCCCCATGCCCTACTACCGCGACAAGAGTCGCGCGGGTGAGAACCTGCCCACGGACGGGACCTGGATCGTTGCCTACTGCGCCTGCCCGCACGCGGCCTCCGACTTCGTGGTCAACAACCTCAAAGACCAGGGTTTCAAAAACCTGGCTGTGATTGATGAAGGCATTCTGCGCTGGACGGCGATGGGCCTGCCCGTCACGGCGGGCGCGCAGCTCGAAGCGCAGTAAGGGCCTAGCCCGAGATCGCTGCCACCGCCCGCGTGACGTCCGTCCCCGCGGGCTTCTGGAACAGCTTGAGTCCGAACTCGGGCACGATCGCGAGCAGGCGGTCGAAGATGTCCGACTGGATGTCTTCGTACTCTGCCCAGACCGTCGTGTTCGTGAAGCAATAGATCTCGAGTGGCAAGCCCTCAGGACCCGGCTGCAGTTGCCGCGCCATGAGCGTCATGTGCTGCGCGATGCCCGGGTGTTGCTGCAGGTAGCGAACGACATAGGCTCGAAACGTTCCGATGTTCGTGAGCCGCCGCCGGTTAACGGGCGCATCCTCGCCGACCTCGCCGATCTCGGCGAGCTTGTCCTCGAGGTAGCCGCGCAGCAGCTTGAAGCGGTGCAGGCGGTCGACACCTTCGGGCTCGAGAAAACCGATCGACGACACGTCGAGGTGCAGTGCGCGCTTGATACGCCGCGCACCTGAACGCGACATCCCGCGCCAGTTCTTGAATGACTTGTCGATGAGCGCGTAGGTCGGAATCGTCGTGATTGTCTTGTCCCAGTTCTGCACCTTGACGGTGTGCAGCTGGATATCGATGACGTCGCCGTCCGCGCCGAACTGTGGCACCTCGATCCAGTCACCGACGCGCACGAGGTCCTGCGCCGTGAGCTGAATACTGGCCACGAGGGACAACAGCGTGTCGCGGAAGACAAGCAAGACGATCGCCGTCATGGCACCAAAGCCGGACAGCAGCAGCAGCGGTGAGCGGTTGATCAGTACCGACACCACGAGGATGGCGGCGAGCAACCAGAGCCCGAGCTGAACGAGCTGCACGAAGCCTTTGATGGGGCGTTGCTAGGCCGCGGCGTGGCGCGCGTACATGTCGTTGCCAACGCTGAGCGCGCGTGTGATCGCACTGGTCAGCACGAGAATCATGTAGCCCTGCGTGATGTTGCGCAGCAGCGTCGCCAGGTCGTCGCTGAGCCCCGGCACAAAGTCGAGCCCGATGTAGACGATCATTGCGGGCAACAGCTGGACGATGCGCCCGATCACGCCACGGTCGATGAGCGCGTCATCCCAAACCGTAGTGGTGCGACGTGACAGGGCGCGGGCGATGCGCACAAAAATGCTGCGCGCGATGAAGTGCGCGGCAATAGCGATGAGTAGCAGCGCGGCAAGCATCACCAGCGACGGCAGCGTCGGGTGCCACGCGGCGAGCGGCTCGAGGAACGGCAGCAGCTCGAACAGCCGATTGGTTTCAGTCACGACCAGTCACTTAAGGCAACGGGAGGCGAAGGATACCGCAGCGGGTTGGCCCGGCGCAGGGCCGGGCCAGCCCGGAGAAGTCTAATCGCGCTCAGGCAGCTCGCGTTCGCCAGACTGAAGGCGCTTGTAGTAGATCCAGCTCGTCTCGTTGCGGCGGTCATCATCGAGCGGCGGCGGACCAACGTAGTCCGGGTAGTGGTTGTGGATCTCGGCCTTCATGGTGTCGGAAAGATCATCCCAGCTCTCGAGCTTGCGTCCCGAGGCATGCACGTAGAGCAACCCTTCGCGCCCGTTCATCTCCATCCAGGGCAGCCAGGTCGACATGCGCACCCAGCCGACGTGCGGCATCACCGTCGTCGTGTCGGGGTCGAGCAGTTCGCCAGCGTCACCGAAGAAGTTGAACATCTCGGTCGCGTGGTAGGTGCCGCCCACTTCCTTCTGGAACTCACCACCCAGCGGGTTGGTGTAGAACAGCGGTACCGTGTTGGTCTGACGGAACAGGCCACCTTCGATGACACCGCCCCAACGTGCGGGCTGCCCGCCGCGACCGACTTCGTACTGCGCGAAGTTCACGGGGTCATTGGCGACATGCATGACCGTGTTGGTCTTGCCCGTCCAGGGGTTCTCCCAGGTTGTTAGCACTTCGTCCGTCTTGGGGTCCTTGTAGAGCATGATCTCGCGCGATACGAGCTTGTAGCCGGAGCCGCGCTCGGGATCCGAGACCGTGCTGCAGGCGCGGACATTCATGCCCTCGATGCGGAACAGAAGTTTGTCGCGCTCGCCCGCGCGGCGGACCCAGAGGTTGCCGTGCCAGGTGTAGGTGATGGCCTCGCCATCAATTGTCGAGCAGCCCACCTTGCGCGAGATCGTCATCGCATCTGCGGGGTCATTGGGGTCGAGCTCGGCCGTCGCGGGGACGGCGGCGATAAGCAACAGGGCAAACGTTGTTAGTGATTTCACGGTGTGTCTCCAGTTTTTGGAACAGCCCAGGGAATGAGGGAATTGCGACGCGCGCGCGCCGCGGCGATGGCCGCGTGTTCGGCCAGGGTCTGGTCGATGGCGTCGGCGCCGGCCATGAGATCGGCGCGGCGACGTGCGGGCACCTCGAAGTGCAGTAATTCGAGGCCCGGTGCCGCGAGCGTTCTGGCCCCAAGGTCAACAAGGAACGGTCCGTTGGCGGTTGCCGGGAGCAGTTGCGCCACAACGTCCGCGTCGAGCCGGAGCGGCAGAATCCCATTGCCCCAGCAATTGGACTCGAAGATGGCGCCGAACGACGGCGCTATGATGACGCGAATGCCATAGTCCGCCAGAGACCAGACCGCGTGCTCGCGCGACGAACCGCAACCGAAGTTGGCGCCGGCCACGAGCAGGCTGGCGTTATCGAACGGCGGCTGATTGAGGACAAAGTCGGGGTTCGGCGTCGAGTCATCGGGAGCCAGGTAACGCCAGTTGGCAAACAGTGACCGACCGAGACCGCGGCGCGACACGCGCGACATTTCGCGTGAGGGAATGATGGCGTCGGTATCGACGTTGTCGATGGGCAGCGGCGCTGCGGTGCCCTCGTGGCGAATAAAGGGCTCCATTACGCGGCCTCCGCGAGACCAAGGGCGCCACGTATCCGACCGCTGACCGCACTTGCGGCCACCGTTTGCGGGCTGGCCAGATGCGTGCGCACACCGGGGCCCTGCCGGCCCTGGAAGCTGCGGTTGGTGGTGGAGATCACGCGGCTGCCGGGCGCGAAGCCGTCACCGCCCGCATAGAAGCAGAGCCCGCAACCGGACTCGCGCCACTCGAAGCCGGCCGCCTCGAAGACCTCGTGCAGACCTTCGGCTTCGGCCGCACGCCGCACGCGGGTGGAGCCCGGAACCACTAGTGCGGTGATACCGGCGGGCACGCGCCGGCCACGCACAATCTCTGCGGCGGCGCGTAAATCGTCGAGGCGGGCGTTGGTACACGAACCGATGTAGGCGGCGTCGATGGGTAGGTCCGCGACAGGTTTGCCCCGTTCCAATCCCATGTAATCGAGCGCACGGGCATCGGCATCGTCGGGCACAGGCGCGCCCAATGGGAGCACCTGCGCCGGGCTCGTGCCCCAGGTGACCATAGGTGACAGTGCGTTGCAGTCGATATCGATCCGCCGGTCGAACTCGGCATCGCCATCACTCGCCCAGTCCAGCCACCGCTGTTCCTGGGCGAGCGTCACGGTGGGCGCGAGATCACGGTCACGCAGGTAATCGATAGTGGTGGCATCGACGCCCACGGCACCGCTGAAGGCCGAAAACTCGACGGCCATGTTGCAGAGCGTAAATCGTCCCGCCATTCCCAAAGCCTGCACGGCCGGTCCAGCGTATTCGAGGTGGTAGCCCGCGCCACCGCCCGCGCCATAGCGACCGATGAGCGTGAGCACGAGGTCCTTGGCGGTCACGCCGTCGGGAAGCCGCCCCGAGCACCAAACCTGCAATGTCTTGGGTACGCGCACGCGCAGCGTCTCGGTCGCAAGTACGTGCTCGCAGTCGCTCGTGCCCAGCCCCCAGGCCAGCATGCCCAGTGCGCCAAGTGTGCAGGTGTGCGAGTCAGGACAGACCATGGTGAGCCCGGGCAACGCGATACCCTGCTCGGCCGCAACGAGATGGCTGATGCCCTGGTCGGGATCGTCGATGTCGAACAGCCGGATGCCCGCGTTGCGTGCCGCCTCGCGCATTGCCTGGACAAAGGCCGCGCTGTTGGGCACCGAGGAGGCGTCGCCTCGACCCGGCGTTGTCGACACGATGTGATCCATGACAGCAAACACCTGACCAGGCGCCGCGAGCGCTCGATCGCGCTCGGCCAGCGCCTGCAGCGCCAAGCTGCCCGTGCGCTCGTGCAGCATCACGCGGTCGACCAGGACGAGCGCCGTACCGTCATAAAAACGGCGTACTTGGTGCGCCGCGAGCAGCTTGTCGAACAGGGTTCGAGCCATGGAAACAGGTCGTGCGGGGTGTCACACGAATATGTTATAAGTCTATAACATTATAGCAGCAACGGAGAGGCGTCGATGACGGCGACACTGAAAGCGCAACTGCCCATCCTTGCCCGGCACGAGGGCGTCTGGGACGGCTATTACCGGCAGTACGACGCCAATGGCGAAAAGACCGACGAGCACCGCTCGCGACTGCTGTGCCGCTTCCCCGATGACGACACCTACCACCAGACCAATTACTACTACTGGGCCGACGGCCGTCACGAAACGCGCGACTTTCCGACTCGGGTTGAAGATGGGCGCCTGATCTTCTTCACGGACATCGACGGCTGGGCTGCCGACGAGCCGCTCGACACCGAGCAGCGCACCGTATTGCTCAACTGGCGCCGTCGCGACGACCCATCGCTCTACCTCTACGAGATGATCCAGATCTCAGACTGCGGCACCGCGCGCGCACGCACCTGGCACTGGTTCCGCAACGACCGCCTGTTCCAGCGTACGCTCGTCGACGAACGCCGAGTCTCCGAGGACTGGCGTGCGTTCGACGGCAGGTCGTTCAGTTACGACGAGATCGCGCAAGTGGCTTGAACGCGCCAGCGCAAAGCAAAAAAAACGGGGCCCGAAGGCCCCGTTTTTCGTGCCGCACAAGGCGGTACCTGGTGCGATTACTTCAGCGTAATCGTCGTCGGCAGCTCGAAGCCGTTCGGCGTGATGCGGATGTGCACCGTCTCGCGATCGAACACCTTGCCATACGCGTCCTGGATGGCCTGGTTGCTTTCCAGCGAGGCTTCAGCCAAACGCGCTGCCGCAGCGCCTTCTTCGCTGTCAGCGTCGGCGGCATCCGCCATGATGTCGTCGATGGCGCTCTGCTGAATGTCCGAAATGAAACCCATGTAGGCAGCCATGTCGACCGACATGGCCATCACGGCGGGCTCACCATCAGAGCTTGCAGCGACCATGGCCTTCGCTCGGCCTTCACTGTCAGAGCCACCCGTCGAGAACGACAGCAGGTTGTCGGACATCGCAGCAAAGACTGAGGCCGGGTAGCCCTGCAGCATCTCCTGCGGGATTTCGACCGGCTCACCGTCAGGTGCGATTTCAACCATCGCCAGCGGCGGCAGGAACATCTGGCCCATCTGCAGCAACGCGCTCACGTTGTCGAACGCGAGCAGTACCGAGAGGTCGAGGTTCTCGGGCATGCCCGGGTTCTCGAAGTCGATACCGTCGATGTTGTTGATGTCGAACACGAGGCCCTTGAAGTTGTAGGCGATGGGCGGCAGTGGCTGCGACAGCGCTTCCTGTGCCTGCATGGCGCCCATATTGAGCGTGCCCAGCTCTTCGCACTCGAAAGGTGCCGCCATGATTTTCTCAACCTGCGCCTCTACGAAGCTGCGCAGCTCCTTGAGGTCCATGGCGATCGCGAACTTCATCATGCCCGTGCCCGGGTCGTTGAGACCGGGTACGTTGGTGGCGATGGGCTGCATCGCCTGCGCGAGGTCGCTGCGCAGTTCCATAACCGGCAGCATCTCAAACACCTCGGTGTCGAGACGCTGATAGCCCAGCGTCAGACGCGGTGCGATCTGTGTCAGGCCGCGAATTTCCGCGCGGCACGCGTCGGTCAGCTCCGGCAGCTCGGCACCCGTGGCTTCGAGCAGCTGGGCGTCGAGGCCCGTGGGGCCATCAAGGAATACGCCCGCGATGGCTTCGAGGTCGATGTAACCCAGACCCTGCGCCACGTAGCTGTACTTGTCGGCCAGTGCCGTCAGAGCGCCGCCTGCAGCGATCGACTGACTGGGCTTCGTGGCACCCACGAGCTCACCCAGCGCGTCGTCGTCGAGACTTGCGGGCGCCAGCGCCATGACGACCATGCCGTCCTGAACGCCAACGAGGATCGACAGCGCGTCACCGAACGTGATGACGTCAAACGCGTCGTCGCCCAGTGTTTTCTGGACGCGTTCCTTACCGATCTCTTCGGCGATCGCGGCAAGCTCCGATTCGAACTGCGCTTCGTCGGTCAGTGTAATGCGCGCGACTGGCAGCAGGCCGTTGCCGTAAAACACGGCCGTATCCTCGCGGCTGAAGCCGAAGGTCTCGGCGATCTCGGGCGTCATGCGCTTGGCGAGCGCGTCGATGACGGTAGCCGCGTCTTCGCTCTCGCCTTCGCTGGCCATAGCGATGCCCTCTCGGGCAACATCGAGCTGCGCCTTGAACGCGGGCATGACGGCGTCAATAAGCGTCTCGAGCTTATCAGCGACATCGTCAGGCGAAGGCGCCAGTGCGCCGTACACGTAAGGTGAGTCAGCCGGCACGTACTCGAGCAACAGCGAATCCGCCGCCTTCTCGACCGATGCGGCCTCGTCCTTGCCGCCGCACGCAGACAGCGACAGCATGACCGCAAGCGCGGTCAATCCCAAAAATCTCTTCACGGTGGTCCCCGGGGTTGGTGTCTCCAACCGACAAGAATGCCGGAATCCCCCGGCGAATCAAGCAAACAGGTCGCGCTTCTGCGCCGTGGCTACAGCACGGTCTCCATGTGGTAGCGGAACAGATCGGGGTTGTAGAGCGCGATGAGCTGGTCGACGAGCTGGCCGGCACCGTCGTAGCTGAAGCGGTTGAGACGCAGCATCGGTTTGCCGCTGCGGATGTTGAGCGCTTCGGCGACTTCGGGTGACGCGCCCACGGCCGACAAGCTCTGCTCTACACGCGCGATTTCGATGTCGTACATGCGGAAGAGCTCGAGCCGGGAGTGCTTCTCGAGCTTGCGTTTGGTCAGCGTGCGATCAAAACCGCGCGACCAGCTTTGGTAGTGGCCGAACGGCACACCCTCCTTGCTGCGCACACGCTGGGTGTAGCAAAGCCGCGTCTTATCGTCGGTGGAGAACAGCTCGCGCACGGGCGCGCCGGGAACGCGAAACGCCATTTCGAGTACGGTGACCGTGGTGTCCCGACCCATGTGGTCAAGGCTCGACATGAGATCGTCAAGCGGTGCGTGAATGGTGTCGGGTTGGTAGCGGTGCTCAACGAAGGTGCCTTTGCCGCGGTGGCGCACAACCATGCGCTTGAGTGCGAGCTCGTCGAGCGCACGGCGCGCTGTGATGCGTGACACATCAAAAGTCGCGGCCAAGGCTTTTTCCGACGGGATCTTGGTGCCGTTCGGCAGCCGACCATCGGCGATGGAGTCGTGCAGGATGTTGTACACCTGGAAGTACAGCGGCGTTGGCGACGAGGGGTCCACCGATCGTGTGCCGAGTTTTTCCAGGATGTCATTCATGCAGATTCTCGAGGCAGCCGGCGTCGCCCGGCGCGCTCGCGCGGCGGACGTCAGTCGTCGTGGTGGTGATGATGGCCGCTGCGGTCTGCTTCCAGGAAGCGCATGACCTGTTGCGCGAGCATCTGCACCTGCGGGTCGTCAGCATAGTCTACGTGTTCGAAGTCGGTGGGCGCCACGTCCGTGGGGGCCACCTCCGTGGGGGCCACGGCCGCGGCCTGCCCGACAGGGCCATGCGGGTGATTGTGGCCGCCATGCGCCGCGACCCACTTGAACAGCTGCGGACGTTGCCGGTAGAGCATCGACGCGGCGCGGTGCAGGTTTTCGCTCGGGTTGGTCCAGGGATTGAAGTGGAAATAGTTGTGCAGCTTGGAGTCCGTACGCCCAAGCGCGATGCAACCGAGCTTGCTTCTGAATGAGCCGTGGTTGATATAAGGCGGCCGCCAGAAGTAGCCCCCGGTGGGCAAGTCGCCGAACTGCATCATCCAGCTTGTACCCCAGATGTGGTAGCTCTCCTCGCCGCAGTCGTGATAGCTGATGTTGTCCTGCATGAATTCGGGCGTCATGCAGTAAAGAAACGTCATCGCCTCCGTCAGGGGGTCGTAGCGCAGCAGCTTGATCATGCAGCCCGTCGCGACCGACGGTGACACGATGGACCCGCCACTCCAGGGCGCATCCTTATAGGTATTCAACGAGACGTAGCCGGCCTTGAGCGTCAGTTCGTGGTGCTCGTCGGATTCCTGCCAATGCGGTTCGGCGTCGTTAAAGAATACGAGCGTTTCGCAGCCTTCTTCGCTCGTGATCGCGGGCAGGGCCATGCCAGCCGGTACGAACAGGTAATGACCTTCGCCGATCACCCGGTCGCCCAGTTGCATCGTGCCGCCCAGCACGAACAGCTCCATGTCTGAGTACGACATCCCGGGCTTGCGTGAATAGTCCGCGTTAAAGCGCACCTTGAGACTGCAGGCGCCCGTCTCCGGGTCGAGAGACAGTGTTTTGAAATCGCTACCCGTGAAGCCGGGCAGCCCGAAGGCCTTGTAGTCCTCATTGAGTTCGACGTAAGGCTCGATATGCGGTCGCGTCATGATCCCCCCCTTACCAGACGACTTTCATCGCGTCGTCGCGATCGGGGCGCTTGGGCAATTCGTCTTCACTGATCACGCGGCGCTGATCACCCGTGACATTGAAGCCGCGTGTGCTCACGATCTCGAGGAACTCCGCGTACCACTGTTCCCGGTCGGGTGTGAGCGCCTCCTGCTCCGCGACAATGCCCACGTAGCGGCGCTCCTGCGCATCGGTTTCCTGTTCGAGCCACTCGCGCGCTGCAGCGCTCATTGGCGGCTTCTTGTGCTGTACACGATCGCCCATAGCCACACTCCCCCAGTGTTCAACGCCGCGACGAAGGTTGTCCTAAGGATAGGACAATAGGACATCTGCCGGCAAGCAGCCGACCTGGTTGACTCGGGCAGGCCTACCGAAAGTCGGTAAACGTCTCCAGCGTCTTGCGCGAGATCGCAGGCACCGTGGCATCTTCGGCAGGCTTGCCGACGACGAGCAGCAGGAACGCCCGCTCGTGTTTGGGCCGCTCGCAGATCTCGTTGAGAAACGCCATGGGGCTCGGCGTGTGCGTGAGCGAGGCCAGGCCACACTGGTGCAGCGCGGCGACAAGCATGCCCGTGGCAAGGCCCACCGACTCCTGCGGGTAGTAGTGCTTGGTCTTGTTGCCGTCGTCATCGACGGCGAATTTCTGCATGAAGATCGCGATGAGGTAGGGCGCGGTCTCGAGAAACGGTTTGTTGGCATCAGTCCCAAACTTCGCCAGCGCCTCGAGCCACTCGTCGGAGGCCCGGTGTTCGTAAAACTCGCGCTCCTCGGCTTCGGCAGCTTCGCGCACACGGCGTTTCATTTCGGGGTCCGAGATCACAGTGAAATGCCAGGGCTGCATGTTGGCCCCACTGGGCGCGGTGTTAGCCACACGCAGGCAGTCTTCGATCACCGCTCGAGGTACAGGCTCGTCAGAAAACTCGCGCACCGTCCGGCGACGGTCCATCTGCGCGAACAGCGCGGCGGCGCGCTCGGCCATTTCGGTGTCATCAAATTGTACGTAGCCTTCGAGCGGCACGAACTTGGGCTCAGCCATCCGGGTCAATTCCTTCATCGGGATCGTGGTCATACTGCCACTGCGTCAGGACCACGTCATCGGGGTCGGGGTCGCGCTTGGTCTGGCGCGCGAAGCCGCGCACAGAAACGCCCGCGGCGTGCACCGCGTCGGGATTGCCGCTCACAAGCGGGTGCCAAGGTGCCAGCGTGCGGCCCTCAGCCAGGCGCCGATAGGCACAGGTCGCGGGCAGCCAGTGCATCTCGCGAACCGTCTCTGGGCGAATCGTTGCGCAGGCGGGCACGCGCTGCAGTCGGTTCGTGTAGTCGCGGCAGCGGCAGCGATCCAGATCGAGCAGCGCGCAGGCGACATCCGCATACCAGACCTCCCCCGTGTCGGCGTCCTCAAACTTGTGCAGGCAGCACTTGGCGCAACCGTCGCAAAGCGCCTCCCACTCATCGGGCTGCAACGCATCGAGCGGGTAGCGCTCCCAGAAGCGTGGACGAGTCACGGCACGGAGCGCGATACAATGGCGCGCGTTTTTGCAGAGGAACTTGGCATGCGGGCGGTCTTTCTCGACGTCGCGAGCGTGGGTGAGGATATCACCACGGCCCCGTTGGCCGCGGCCGTCGACAGCCTTGCGTTGTACGACGCAACGGCTGCCGATGAGGTCATCGAACGCAGCCGGGGCGCCGAAGTTGTCATTACCAATAAGTGTCGCTTCGACGCGGACACGCTAGCCGCCCTCCCCGAGCTGCGCTACATCGGCCTCACGGCGACGGGCGCCGATGGCATCGATCTTGTCGCGGCCGGCGCACGAGGCATCGCCGTCACGAACATCACGGCCTACTGCACGCAGTCGGTGGCCCAACACGTCTTCGCCGTACTTTTGGCCTTGACGCACCGCATTGTCGACTACGATGCCCGCGTGCAGTCCGGTGGCTGGACGCGGCCAGGCAACTTCTGCCTGCTCGACTTTCCCATCCGCGAGCTGTCGGGTCGCGTCATGGGGATCGTGGGTTTCGGCGAATTGGGACGCGCGGTCGGTCGTCTGGCCGACGCCTTCGGGATGACCGTGCGCGTGGCGCAGCGCGATGCCAACGATGATCGGCCGGGCCGCGTGCCGCTCGAGGTGCTGTTCGCAGAGTCCGATGTCGTGAGCCTGCATTGCCCACTCGACGCCAGCACCCACCACCTCGTCGACGCCGCCATGCTCGCCCGCATGAAGCCCGATGCCGTACTCATCAATACCGCCCGCGGCGGCCTCGTCGACGCTGATGCACTGGCCGCCGCACTGCGCGACGAACGTATCGGCGGCGCGGCCATTGACGTGCTCGAACAGGAGCCGCCCGTCGACGGCAATGCACTCATCGGCGCGGACCTGCATAATCTCATCGTGACACCGCACACGGCATGGGCGGCCCGCGAGGCACGCCAGCGCGCCATCGACCAAACGGCCGAGAACCTGCGTTTGTTTCTCAATGACGGTCGACGCAACCGCATCGACATCGACCCGGACGACTGAATGACCAACCGACACGAGACCGGCATTGTCTGGTTTCGCCGCGACCTGCGGCTGACCGATCAGCCCGCGCTGCGCGACGCGCTTGAGCAGTGCAACGAGCTCGTGCTGCTTTACATCGACGACAGCGAGACAGAAACGGACTGGGCTGCGGGTGCGGCCAGTCGTTGGTGGTTGCACCAGAGTCTTGAAGCGCTGGGCAGCGATATCGCGTCGCGCGGTGCCACGCTGACGCTTCGGCGCGGGCCCGCACTGGACACGCTGCGCACGGTCATCGCAGAGACAGGCGCCTCGGCCGTCTTCTGGAACCGTCTCTACGAGCCTGCAGCCATCGACCGCGACAAGGCCATCAAATCAGCGCTTCAGGATGACGACATCGCGGTGCACAGCCACAACGGTGCCTTGCTGCAGGAACCCTGGACCGTCGTGACCAAGACGGGCACACCCTACCGGGTGTTCACGCCCTACTGGCGCGCGGCGCGCGCGCAGCTGCACCGGGCGGACCCGCTGGCGGCACCCCCTGTGATCACCGGTGTCGAGTTGGATTCGCTTGCACTCGATGCCTTGGGGCTCGAACCGACCATCGACTGGGACGAGGGTCTCGAGGCAGCCTGGACGCCCGGCGAGGCCGGCGCGATGTCGCGCGCACGCGCGTTCGTCACTGACCCCGTTCGGGACTACGACACCACGCGCGACCTGCCGGGGACGGCAGGCACCTCTCGCCTGTCGCCGCATCTGCACTTCGGTGAGATTTCGCCACGGCAGGTGTGGCGCCTCGTCGAAGAAGCGCAGGACCCCGAGGCCGACGGCTGCCGCGTGTTCCTGACTGAGATCGGCTGGCGCGAGTTTTCACACTACGTGATGTTTCACTTCCCGCACACGACCGATGCGCCCATGAACGAGAGGTTCGCAGCCTTCCCTTGGCGAGACGACGACGACGCGGCCGGCGACATCCGTGCCTGGGAACGTGGCAATACGGGCATTCCGATTGTGGACGCAGGCATGCGTGAACTCTGGCGCACGGGTTGGATGCACAACCGCGTGCGCATGATCGTGGCCTCGCTGCTCGTGAAGAACATCCGCGCACACTGGCTGCACGGCGCACGCTGGTTTTGGGACACACTCGTCGATGCTGACCTGCCCGCCAACACGATGGGCTGGCAGTGGTCAGCGGGCACTGGCGCCGATGCGGCGCCTTACTTTCGCATCTTCAATCCCGTCACCCAGGGCGAGAAGTTCGACGGCGACGGCGCCTACGTTCGCCACTGGGTACCCGAGCTTGCCGCGCTGCCGAAGAAGTACCTGCACAAACCCTGGGAAGCACCCGAGGCGGTACTGCGCGAGGCGGGCGTCACGCTTGGCCGCGACTACCCGCGTCCCATTGTCGACCTCAAAGTCTCCCGCAAGGCCGCGCTCGACGCCTTTCAGACCCTCAAGGAAGCCAGCTGATGGCCAGCAATCTGCACTTTAATCTGCGCATGCTGCGCTACCTCGTGGCGCTCGACGAGCACCGTCATTTCGGCCGCGCCGCTGAAGCCTGCTTCGTGACCCAGCCCACGCTGAGCACCCAGGTGAAAAAATTGGAGGAACAGCTCGGGGTCACGCTTGTTGAGCGACACTCGCGGGGTATCACGCTGACTCAAACGGGTACCGCCATCGCTGAGCGCGCCCGCGAGCTGCTCCGTGAGGCTGAGTCGATCAACGAGCTCGCACAAATGCACCAGGACCCGCAAGCGGGCCGGCTGCGCATCGGCCTGATCCCAACTATCGCGCCTTACCTGTTGCCGCACGCCGCGCCCGCGCTCGCCGACCGCTTCGAACGCCTGCGCTGTCTGTACCTGGAGCTGCAAACCGACCCACTCATGGCAGCGATCCGCAGTGGCGATGTCGACATGGGCGTACTGGCGCTGCCGCTCGACCTTGCCGGCTGTGACTCCCACGAGCTGTTCGTCGAGCCGTTCCTGCTCGCCGTCGGTGCCGATCACGAGCTCGCAGGCCAACGCGTCGTGAATCAGGACGTCATCGCCGACGAGCACTTTCTGTTGCTTGAGGACGGTCACTGCCTGCGCGACCAGGCGCTCGAGGTCTGCGCCATGGCCGGCGGCGTCAACGAGGACGAGTTTCGCGCCACGAGCCTGGAGACGCTGCGCCAGATGGTGGCCGGCGGCGCGGGCGTGACGCTGCTGCCCGAGCTTGCCGTGCGCGACCAGGTCTCTGATGACGATCGGCTGGTGACGCTGCGTTTCGAAGCACCAGAACCGTCGCGAACGGTGGTGGGCGTTTGGCGCGCCAGTCACCCGCGCGGCGACCTCATCCGCGATGTCTGCGGCACGATCCTGGACGCCGTACCCGGCCACTAAACGCCATGAAACGCTTCCGCCACCTGCTGCAGATCGCGCGTGACGGCTTCGACGACATGGCGCCGGCGCTGCGCCGCGCCTTCAACGACGACCCGCTCGATGACAACTTGAGCCAGGTGTTCGGCGCGCAGCCCAGACTGCGCATCGTGTTGCTGACGCTGGCGGCCATCGCGGTCGGGCTCGTCGTCGACGGGCTGGCCGCGGACACCGGTCCGCCCGAGCTCGTGAACTGGCCCGCGGCCTGTGTTTGCGTGGCCTTTGCACTCGCGGTACGGCGTTACCTGTTCCAGAGTGGTGCGGCCACCCGCAACGACTTCGTTTGGCTCGTCGCACCCATCATTCCCGCGACTGCAATCCTCGTGCTGCTGTCGCTGGGTTTCAGCCTTGTCGATTCCGGCATCGAGACGCTCGAAGACGCGCCCTTCTGGGCCTACACGGGCGGGCTCGCGAAATGGCTGGCTGACGGCAGTGAAGTGGCGGCCGGCATCGCGATCGCATTCGCGGCGTTGTGTTACAGCCAGAATTGGGTTGCCGCACTCTGGACCCTGGCCTGGCGCTTGTTCGCGTTACAGATCGTTTTGCGGGTGCTGCTCTACATCATGCTCGAGATCAGCATCATGGAGCGCATACTCTCTGCTTTTGTCGAAGCGATCTTCGGCATCCGGCTGCCACCCTGGATGGGCGAGTTCGTCGACCAGCTGACCTATTCCGCCATTCTATTCGTACTCTATTTCGCCATCATCGGCGCCACCTGGACCGTGTGCCGGAAGGCGTTTCCCGAGCTGCTCGAGACGGGTGAAGTCGACATCGTCGAAACCGTGCGTCGGCTCGTCGACCCGGAGGTCGAGAAACGCGAGCAGAAACAGGCGGAGAAGGCCGCGCGCAAAGCTGAAAAAAAACAGCAGAAAGCCGACAAGAAGGCGGCCAAGGCCGCACGCAAGGACGGCGGCTAAGCCTCAGCCGCGTCGCAACGTGCGCACGGGTGGCGTATCAGCTGCAGACCGCGCCGCGAGCGTCCCGCTGGCACCGACCATGACCAGCCCGGCCACGAGTCCCGCGAACCAGAGCACGGGGTTCACGCCCAGCTCCAGGTCAAACAGCTCCTGTGCCGCAACAATGCCAATGGCGGTCGCGCCCGTTGCCGCACAGGCGCCTGCCAGCAAACCGAGCGCCGAGAACTCGGCGAGGATGCCCGCGAGGATCGTGCCCCGTGTCGCACCGAAGGTGCGCAGCAAAGCGCTCTCGTAGCGGCGTTCATCGAGCGTCGACTGGATCGCGGCGAACAGCACGACGAGGCCGGCCGCCAGCGTAAACAGGAACACGTACTGCACGGCCAGAGAGGCTTTGTCGATGATGCCGCGCACCTGCGCCAGCGCCGCCTCAATGTCGATAACCGAAACGCTTGGGTGTTCTCGCACGAGTGTCAGCAGCACGCCGTTGGTCGACTCGGGCACGTACAGCGACGTGATGTAGGTTTGCGGCAGCTCAGCCATGCCAGCCGGGCTCAGAACCATGAAGAAGTTCGGCTTGAAGGAGTCCCAGTCGATGCGGCGCAAGCTCGTGATCTCGGCCGTGATGGGTACACCCGCGAAATCGAACGACAGCGTGTCGCCAATACCGACGCCCATTTCCTGAGCCGTATCTTCATCAACGGAGACCTGGGGCGCGCCCGAATAATCGGCGGCCCAGAATTGGCCCTCGACGACCTCGTTGCTCGGGTCAAGCGTTGGTGACCAGCTCAGGTTGATCTCGCGACCCAGACGTCGCGTGCCTTCGCCGCTTGGCGACGACCAATCGTCGGCCGCCGTCTCATTGACGGCCGTGATGCGGCCGCGAACGAGCGGCGTGAACGCCACATCACCGAGCCCGGCGTCGCTGAAGATGTCGCCGATACTGTCGCGTTCTTCGGGTTGGATATTAATGAGAAACTGGTTGGGCGCCGACTCATCGACGGTTGCCCGCCAACCCGACAACAGGTCGTTGCGAACGAGCGTCAGCAACAGCAAGACCATGAGCCCGAGGCCGAAGGCCACGACCTGGATCGCGCTGTTCTGTCCCCGCCGCGCCACGTTGGCGAGCCCGTAACGCCAGGACACGCCGACGTTGCCGCGCAGCCGCGACAGCCCACCGACGAGCAGGCGGCCAGCGCCATACAGCACGGCCGCTGTAATCACGGTGCCGCCGATGATGACCGTGAGCAGCGTGGCGTCGCGCACGGCCCACCAGACAAGCAGCGCCAGTGTGGCAAGTGCTAAACCCCAGGTCAGCCAAGCCGCTGGCGGCGGCGGTGCGATATCGTTGCGCAGCACGCGCAGCGGCGGCGTGTCGCGAAGCTGGAACAATGACGGCAGTGCAAAGCCCGCCATTAGTACGAGGGCGGTAATCATGCCCGGAAGCGCAGGCTCCCAGCCGGGCTCGGGCAGGTCGCCCCGCAGCCAACCCGTCAGCAACGCCGACAACCCCCGTTCGGCCGCGAAGCCAAGCGCGGTCCCAATGAGACTCGCGACGACACCGACGGCCATGAGGTGAACGAGCCCAACGCGCAGCACGAGCGCCTGTGGTGCACCAAACGTCTTCATGAGCGCCGCGCTGTCGAGGCGCCTTTCCGCGTAGCGCCGCGCCGACATAGCCACGGCCACTGCGGCGAGGATCAGGCTCACGAGTGACGCCAGCGACAGGAAGCGCCCAGCGCGCGAGATGGCCGAGGCCAGCTGCGTGCCCGCAGCCGCTTCGTCCTCGATGCGCACGCCTTCAACGTCTTCCTCGCGCAACGCCTCACCGAACGCAGCCACATCGGCCTCGTTACCGGCGTAGAGCTGCGTGTAACGCACCCGGCTCCCCTCGGCGAGCAAGCCGCTGGCTTCAATGTCCCGGATGTTCACGAGCAGCGTCGGCGCAAGCGCGGTGAAGCCAGGCGACTGGTCCGGGCGGTACACAAGCACCGAATCGACCTCGAGTGTGAGTCGGCCCACTTCGATCGTGTCGCCCGCGTCGACGCCCAGCCGCGCAAGCATGGCTGCGTCGGCGTAGGCCGTACCCGAGGGTGGCGCCCCACGCGCGGCTGCGGGTGTCGCAAACAGTTTGGGCGCGAGCCGCAGTTCGCCGCGTAACGGGTAGCGTGTCGATACCGCTTTGAGGTTCACAAGCACGCGCTGCTCGCCCGCGAACACGACACTGGGAAAGTTCAGAGCCTGCGCTGTTTCGAGCCCCGCAGCATCGCCCCGCGCCAGCCACTCGGGATCGAGCTCACGCCCCGACCCAACCCGCAGGTCGGCAGCGAGGACCTCGCTGGCCTGTCGCGCCACGGCCTTGCCGATGCGGTCCGTGAGAAAGCTGATCGCCGTGATCGAGCCCACGGCCACGACAAGCGCCGCCATGAGTACGACGAGCTCACCGGAGCGCAGCTCGCGCCAAAGCCCGTTCAGTGCAAACCGCCAGGTCCCCATTAGCCGCGCTCATCCCGCGCCAGTCGCCCACCCTCGATCGCGAGCCGGCGGCTGCAACGCTGGGCCAGCCCCTGATCGTGCGTGACGAGGATCAGGGTCGCGTCGTGTCGTTTGTTGAGGTCGAAGAGCAGGCGCTCGATGTTCTCGCCCGTGCCTGTGTCGAGGTTGCCCGTGGGCTCATCGGCGAACAGCAACGCCGGGCGCGAGGCGAAGGCGCGCGCAATCGCGACGCGCTGCTTTTCGCCACCCGACAGCTGCGCGGGATAGTGGCGCAGGCGTTCGCCAAGCCCGACATCCGTGAGAATCTCGGTCGCCACCTTGCGCGCCTGGCGCTCCCCGGCGAGCTCGAGCGGCATCATGACGTTCTCGATGGCCGTCAGCGCCGGGATTAAGTGAAACGACTGGAACACAAAGCCGACGCGGCCCGCGCGTACTTTGGCGCGCCCGTCTTCATCGAGGCCCGCAAGCGACACGCCATCGAGTGTCACGTCGCCGCGCGAGGGCGTATCCAGACCCGCCAGCAGGGCCAGCAACGTCGACTTGCCGGCACCCGAGGGCCCAACGACGGCCAGCGTCTCACCGCGGCTGACGTCAAAACTCACGTCATCCAGAATGGTCAGATCGCCGTCGGCGCCCGTTACGGTTTTGCCGAGGCCCCGCGCAGACAGCACCAGGTCCGTCGCAGCGTCGTGCTGCGTTACACTTGCAGTTTCGTGTTCCATCGTCTTCGATCCGGCCTCTATGCGTGCCAGCAAGAATGTCCTGCTCGTTATTGCCGTCGCCCTCGCACTGCTAGCCGCGTGGGCGCTTGCCTCTCGTGATTTCGAGGCGCCTGCAGGCCCGGATGCGCCTGCGGCGGCCACCACACCGAGTGCCCCGGCGCCGGTTTCGGCACCTGATGCCTTACCGGATGACGCACCGGTGTTGCTCGTGGTTGGCGACAGCCTCAGTGCAGGCTACGGCCTCGAGCGCGTCACCGAAGGCTGGGTCGCACTCCTGCAGGCGCGCCTGCGCAGCGAAGGTTATGCAATTCGCGTCGTCAACGCGAGCATCAGCGGCGACACGACGCGGGGTGGACGCGCCCGGCTGCCCGCAGCGCTCGACCGCTTCGCACCCGCGATCACGGTCATCGAGCTCGGCGGCAACGACGGGCTGCGCGGTTTCCCGCTCGAAGAGATGGAAGGCAACCTCAACGAGATGATCGCCGCATCGCGCGGGGCAGGCAGCGACGTGGTGTTGTTCGCCATGATGATCCCGACTAACTATGGCGCGCGCTACACCGAAGATTTCCAGCAGCGGTTCGACGTCGTGGCCTCGAGCAACGATGTCCCGCTCGTGCCGTTCTTCCTCGAGGAGGTCGCGCTCGACGCGACGCTCATGCAGGCGGACGGCATCCATCCCAACGCAAACGCGCAGCCCATCATGCTCGACGCCGTATGGCCGGTGATCGAGCCCGTGCTGCAACGCTTTAAACAAACTTCCGACGTCCAGGAGTAATACGGCGCATGGAAAAGATCTGGCTCTCTTCGTACATCGAAGGCACACCCGAGTTTATCGACAACGCGGGCTACGATTCGTTGCGCGACCTCATCGAGGAGAACTGCCGGACGCACGCCGACAAGCCTGCGTACGCCAGTATGGGGGCTACCCTGAGCTTCGCGGACATCGACCGCCTGTCGGCGCAGTTCGCAGCCTACCTGCAACACGAACTGGGGCTGGCCAAGGGCGAGCGCGTCGCACTGATGATGCCCAACATCCTGCAGTACCCGATCGCCCTGTTCGGCGTGCTGCGCGCCGGGCTCGTAGCCGTCAACGTGAACCCGCTCTACACAAAGCGCGAGCTCGAACACCAGATGAACGACTCGGGCGCGAAAGCCATCGTCATCGTGGAGAATTTTGCCTCGACCCTTTCTGCTGTGATCGAGAAAACGGGCCTTGAGCACGTCATCACCACCCAGATCGGCGACATGCTGCCGGGCCTGAAGCGCCTGATCACGAACGTCGTGGTCAAGCGCGTCAAGAAAATGGTGCCCGAGTTCTCACTGCCGGGCGCCGTGACCTTCCGCCAGGCACTCGCCGGCGGCGCGGGCAAGACCATCGAGCGCCGCGAGATCACGCTCGACGACCTGGCGTTCCTGCAGTACACGGGCGGCACGACGGGCGTGGCCAAGGGCGCGATGCTCAGTCACGGCAACCTCGTGCACAACGTGCAGCAGTCCAACGCCTGGCTCGGCAACAAGCTCGACGATACGCCCGTCATTGGTATTTGCGCGCTGCCGCTCTATCACATCTTTTCTCTCGAAGGGAATTGCTTCAGTCTGCTCGAACAGGGCGGGCTCAATGTGCTCATTGCCAACCCGCGTGACTTCGACGGCTTCGTCGACGAACTTGCGAAGTACCCGTTTTCCTACTTCACGGGTGTGAACACGTTGTTCAATGCGTTGCTGGGCCACCCGCGATTTTCGTCGCTCGATTTTTCGCACCTGCGCATTACCATTGGCGGCGGCATGGCCGTGCAACGCGCCGTGGCTGAAAAATGGCACGAAGTAACCGGCACGCCACTCATCCAGGCCTATGGTCTGACAGAGACCTCACCAGCGGCCGTTATCAATCCGTTTACCGAAGACCTGGAGTACACAGGCGCCATCGGCCTGCCGATCTCATCCACCGAAGTCGCCATCATGGATGACGACGGCAACCACCTGGCCGTGGGCGAGATCGGCGAAATCTGCATTCGAGGCCCGCAGGTGATGCAGGGCTACTGGCAGCGCCCTGAAGAAACCGAGAAGGTCATGGAAGGCGACTGGCTGCGTACGGGCGACGTCGGACGCATGGACGAGAAGGGCTTCATCTTTATCGAAGACCGCAAGAAAGACATGATTCTCGTCTCAGGCTTCAACGTGTATCCCAACGAAATCGAAGATGTCGTCGTACAGATGCCGGGCATCGTTGAGGCGGCCGCCGTGGGCAAGCCTGACGAGAAATCAGGCGAGATCGTGAAGCTCTACGTCTTCGCCGACGATCCGTCGCTGGACGCCAAATCCGTGATTGCCTACTGCCGCGAAAACCTCACGGGCTACAAGGTTCCGAAGGAAGTGGTCTTCCGCGACGAAGAGCTTCCCAAGACCAACGTCGGCAAAATACTCCGCCGCGAGCTCCGCGACAGCTGACGGCGGCCCGCGCAGCGCCGCCCCGTCATTGCGAGGCCGCGTAGCGGCCGCGGCAATCTCGTAACGAAATCGTGCCCTCAAACAGCACGACCCCCAGACCTTTCCCGCCTGCCCGCACCGCCGATAGGTGTTGTCGGGAACGCTCGAGTCCATCCCTGGATCGCTTGGCGAGCGACATCCCTGTCGCTCGACATCCCGCCAAC
>JBCBIJ010000002.1:0-442290 GCA_038524795.1 Pseudomonadota bacterium
GTGCAGCCATTCTCCGCGTATACGAGCCGGTCAAAGAATCCATCTTCCGGCTCTGTTTTTTGCAAATTGAATGTAGCCGTCGAAAGAACTTTGTGGATTACCTCGCCAAAACGCTCGATCAGCTCAGCAGACAAAACTGCGAAATGAAAATCGCGTCTTACTGCCTTGATAGAGCCATCCACTTCGACTACGCATCCGCCGCGCTTTAGTTCCTCCAACGTCGCTTTTGGCGACATATCTGCGCCGTAGGTCTTTACCAGTTGGACGAAACTCTTCTCGTCCGGGCCAGCCTCGTACGGAAGCTCCAACGGCACTCCATAGGGTCCGGCGAAATTGGGGTCGTTAAACCACCCAGAAAGCACTCTCTCTGGCCTGGACTTAGACCGCTTTGCATCACCCTCCACAAGCGCTCGATCAATCACCCGTTTGACCTCTTTTCGGGTCAGCCCTGTCATGACGGCGATTTGTGATCGATTAACTTTCGTGCCCGAGTCGTAATGTCGAACCACTGAGTCGACGTAGACATCCTTCAATACCTCTGACAGGTCGCTGTGAGTCACTCCGTTATCAATCAGAAGCTTTGCCATCGGTTTCATGAGAACGCTGACGGCGTCGAGCAGATGCTGCTTTGAATCTCCCTTCATTTATCGGTTAAGTAAAAACATCTTTCAGTTATGTTAACCACAATACTTTGAATTTGGGTGTCTTTTTCAGTGTAAGTGCCTGTTGTTCAAATCCGGCACGAAGGGAATTCGTACTACATAATCTGGCTTATGAAATTCGCCGAACCCTAGCGACGGCTCTAAGCCACTGAAAAAGGGGACGATTGAGGATTCGTACTTGAGGGTCCAAAGACCTCAGACACAGACTCCAGTACGTGATGTTCTTACCACTCTAGGGGCATTGGAAGGCAGAGTTGGGAAGATTTGCGCAAAACTATTGATTATGTCAATAATTTTTGCCGTATGTGGGAGAGAAGTTACAGTTGATAGCTTACGGAGCAGCGATAGCTCGCGGGCTTAGATTTTGGCTCGCGTCCCTATTTCGAGACGGTCTCATTACTTGTCACGTCGGCCATAAAACCTTGGCCTCGATCGATATCGCTAAGCTAGAAGGCGTTTTGTCTCACTAGCCTTTGATGATGCTCTCCGCCCTAGGGAATTCGGTCGCCTTCGACATAGACAAGGCCAACATTAATAGTCTTCGCGTCCGGGCCAGCGCTTTCCCCGGTGTCAGCTAACTCGATCAGTGCGTCGTCTACCCTTTCCGAAAAGAGTGTCGCCTCTTTGGCAACGATTTCGAGGGCCCTTCCGCTGAGCTTCTCATCTATAGCGGTAACTTCAACAATCCGAGAGGGCCAGGGTGGCTCCTTGGTCCTATCCGGGTATCTCCGGACAAAGTAGTTGTGAGACGCATTGGCAATCGATGCGTAGACGGTTCGACTGAGCGCCCAAAGGAATTGCTCGTCAGCATCTACAATCCGGTAGTCCCTCCTCAATACCGTAAGACTTCCGTCTTCCGCGATGTCAATCGCACCAGCACGTTTCAGCTCTGTCCGCAGAGCACCGGCAGGGATATCTCCCGCGTACTTTCGAACCAATGCAAAAAACGAGGGCGACTCATCCGAGAAATTCAGGGCTCTAGGAGTTCCATTTTTGTCCATGAAGTCGGGATCCGTATGCCACTGCTGGAGAATGATGCTTGGCGGTAATTGCTTTACCAGCATCTCCGTCCCCTCGGGAGTATTCAGCTCATCACGAATCCGCTTCACTTCTTTCCTGGTCAAGCCAGTCATCACTGCAACGCGAGAGATATTCGTGTCCCGACCTCGGATGCCATAGTTTTTAGACGCGACATCAACATAGGCTCGCTTTGCGATTTCTGAGAACTCCCGATGGCCCAACCCGGACTCAATCAACAGGTGGATCAGCGGGCGCAATGCGCGAAACAGGAGGTTGATTAGTTTTTGTTTTGTGTGATCGCTCATGCGCGCCGATACTAAAAATCAGCGCTTGTAGAGGTCAATGAAATCAGGAGGTTGGGAATAAGTGCCCATTTTCTGGGATTTTTGGCGCAACTGGCAATGGAGGTTGCACCCCTGTCCAAAATCGCCCAAATGTCTATAAATCAGGGATATTTGTGGTGTGCGAATGTGCTACGAATCGACCAAAGACGGAGGAATCATCGCGATGAAGGCGTCCTCGTCGAGAACCTCGATTTCGAGGTTTTGCGCTTTGCTGAGCTTGGAACCGGCCTTTTCGCCGGCAATCAGAAAGTCTGTCTTCTTCGAGACGGAACCCGTGACTTTGCCGCCCAGGCGCTTCACGATAGCGCCCGCCTGATCGCGTGTCATCTGTGACAGCGCGCCTGTCAGCACGACGGTTTTGTCCGCGAATGGCGAATCGGCTGTTTCAGCAGGATCCGGCGCCTCTATATCCGGCCAGGTAACGCCGGCCGAGATGAGATCCTGGACCACAGCCTGCATCTCTTCGTTGGCAAAGAACTCGGCCACCCGGCCCGCCACCACGGGCCCGACATCCTCCACCGCCTCGAGCGCCTCGGTATCCGCCGCAGCCAGCGCTTCGATGGTCCCGAAATGCTCCGCGAGCTGCTCTGCTGTGCGTTCGCCGACATCGCGAATTCCAAGCGCGAACAGGAACCGCGGCAGCGTCGTCTGTTTGCTGGCCTCAATAGCCGCAACGACTCTAGCTGCCGACTTCTCGCCCATGCGCTCGAAGCCCTGGAGCTCGTCGACCGTCAGTCCGAAAAACGCGGCTGGTCGTGTCACTCGTTCCTGCGCAAGCTGCTCGATAAGCTTGGCACCAAGACCTTCGATGTCCATGGCTTTTCGCGACGCGAAATGCTTGAGCGCCTCTGATCGCTGGGCGAAGCAAATCATCGGGCTTGCGGTGCACCGAGCGACTGCTTCTTCCTCCGGTTTCGATACCGGCGTTCCACACACCGGGCAAACCTCCGGCAGCTCGGGTGCAACCGTCCTCTCCGGTCGCCGTTCGAGAACAACCTGGACAACCTCGGGTATCACGTCGCCGGCGCGACGCACGACCACCGTGTCGCCAGCGCGAACGTCTTTGCGGCGCAGCTCGTCGATGTTGTGCAGCGTTGCATTGCTGACCGTGACGCCGCCGACAAAGACCGGTTCCAGACGCGCAACGGGCGTCAGCGCACCGGTACGGCCAACCTGCCAGTCGATACCCACAACCGTGGTGAGCTCCTCCTGCGCGGGGAATTTCCTGGCAATAGCCCACCGCGGCGCCCTTGAGACGCTGCCCAATTCAGTCTGGGCACGAAACGCGTTGACTTTGAACACGCAGCCGTCGATGTCGTAGTCCAGCCCGTCACGCTTCGCCACCATGTCCGTGTAGAAATCGAGGCAGCCCTGGCCACCAATCACGCGCCGCGTCTCCGGATTCACGGGGAGCCCCCACTCCGCAAGCTGCTGCAGCGTGTCGTATTGGTTGTCGGGGATGGTCCCGCCCTCCACCACACCGGTGCCGTAGCAAAACCAGTCCAGCGGCCGACGCGCCGTGAGTTTGGGGTCAAGCTGACGCAGACTTCCCGCCGCAGCGTTGCGTGGGTTCACGAACGTCTTTTCGCCCTGCGACTCGGCACGCTTGTTAAATGCCTCAAATCGTCCGCGTGGCATATAGACCTCACCACGAACTTCGAGCGTCTTAGGGATGCCTGAGCCTTTTAGTCGCAGCGGTGCCGTGTGAATGGTGCGAACGTTGTGTGTGATGTCCTCACCTGTCGTGCCATCACCGCGCGTCGCGGCGCGCACGAGCACGCCGTCCTCATAAAGCAAGGACATCGCTGCGCCGTCCATCTTCGGCTCGGCGCAAAACTCAAGATCTCCGATGCCCGCTTCGAGTTCCAGGCGACTCGCGACGCGATCAAAGAAGCTCCCCATTTCCTCATCGGAGAACGCGTTGTCCAGCGACTGCATGGTCTGGCGGTGCGTGACCGTCGCAAAGCCGGAGATGGGTGTGGCGCCGACGCGCTGCGTTGGCGATTCCGGTGTTTGCAGCTCCGGAAATGCGACTTCCAGTTCCTGCAGCTCACGCAGAAGCCGGTCGTACTCCGCATCGGGCACAACAGGCGCATCGTCGACGTAGTAAGCGCGATTGTGTTGTTCGATCTCGGCCGCAAGCTCGGCGGCCTTCTTGCGCGTCGCTGAATCGGGTGTGGGGGCCATTACAACTTGAGGTGCTTCAGCTCGTACTGGATCAGGTCTTCCCGCATGAACCGCTCACGTTGGATACTGAGCGTGCTGCCATCACCGTCGAGCAATTCGCCTTGAAGCGTGATCGCAACGGCCCTGGCCATCTCCACCATCTTGTCGAAGGCGTCCACGCCACGGCCCGGACCGGGACGCAACATAAAGAACGACAACCCGGCAAAGCGGCGCTCCTTCAAGTCGGCGAGATCGAAAGTGCCAGGCTCGGTCAGATTGGCGACCGAGAACAAGGCCTCGTCCTCTTCATCTGATATCCGGTGAAAAATGCCGAACTTTCCGTGCTGCAGGCCCACGCCTCTCAACGTCAGCACAACCTCTTCCGCCGCAAAGTCGGCACCGGCCTTTCCGACAATGCGCAGGGAGATAACTTTCTGCGGCGTATCGGCCTGTGCCGGTTTCTTCTCTTGATCGGGCGTGACATCGGGCAGTGGTGCCGCAGGCGTATCGAGCGGATCTGCCTCCCCGACTTCGGGCGTCGGAATGCCGAGCGGCAACTCCTGTGCATCGACGGCGGGCTCAATAGGTTCTGACGTGTCATCGAACGCAGGCTCAATTCGGTCGGCGACGTCCGTATTATGGATGTCGGCGGCGTGCTTGCGACGCGCATTCCAGTAGATGCCGGCGACTATGACCGCGCCGATGACCAACAATGCGATACGCAGGCCGTCCATGCCCGTTGCCGTCAGGCGGCAGCCATCCGTACCGCCTCATCGATATCGACGGCCACAAGCCGCGACACGCCAGGCTCGTTCATCGTGACACCCATGAGCTGATCCGCCATCTCCATCGTGCCCTTATTGTGGCTGATGAAAACGAACTGAACAGTCCGCGACATGTCGCGAACGATCTCGCAGAATCGGCCCACATTCGCATCGTCGAGCGGCGCGTCAACCTCATCGAGCATGCAAAACGGTGCGGGGTTGAGCTTGAAGATCGCAAACACCAGCGCCACGGCGGTGAGCGCTTTCTCGCCACCCGACAGCAAGTGAATGGTGCTATTGCGCTTGCCCGGGGGGCGCGCCATTACGGTGACTCCGGCCGCCAACAAATCATCCCCGGTCAGGTCGAGGTAGGCCTTGCCGCCGCCAAAGAGTTTCGGGAACAGGTTCTGGAAGCCGTCGTTCACCTGGTCGTAGGTTTCCTTGAATCGATTTCGCGTCTCGCGGTCGATCTTGCGGATCGCATTCTCGAGCGTCGTCAGTGCTGAATTGAGATCGCTGAGTTGCGCGTCGAGGTATTCCTTACGTTCCGACTGCTCTTTGAATTCCTCGATCGCGGCCAGATTGATCGGGCCCAAGCGTTCGATCTTGCGCTGCACCTGTTCGAGCGAGGTGCTCCAGGCGTCGATGGCTGCCTCTTCGGGCATTTCCTGCTTGAGCGCCGCAAGCTCGAAGCCCGTGCGACCGAACTGCTCCATGAGTCCTTCGCGCCGCACTTTCGTTTCCTGTCCTGCCATGCGTGCTTCGCTCAACGAATCGCGGGCTTCTGCTACCTCAGCTTCACGATCGATACGCTGCTGGTCGTACTCGCGCAGCTGCATTTCGGTGTCCTCGACGTGCGAGCGCGCATCGGACAGGGAGGCTTCCGCCGTCACGCGCGCCGCAAGCTGCGACTCGAGCGTCTCGCGCATGCCAGCGACGGGCGCCTCAGCCTTCGAGATTTCCTCGCGCAGTGCCTGGCGGCGACGTTCGTACTGTTCGCGCTGCTGCTGCATGCGCGCGAGCCCCTGTTCTGCCGACTCCCGAGACGAGCGGCGTGACTCGTAGCGGATTGCCTTGTCGCGTGCGGCCTGCCGGTCTTCCTCAGCCTGGCTGCGCGCGCGAGCCAGCGCAGCACGCAGCGTCTCGCGCTGCGACTCGAGCGCCTCGCGGTCCGTGGCGACATTGGCGATCGTTGTTTGGTTTTCCTCAAGCAACCGCCGGCTGTCAGCGATGAGCTGCTCGGCGCCCTCCGCTTCGCTGCGTGTCTCGCGTAGCGCGTCGGCGCTCGCCTTGAGTCGTTGCTCGCCCTCACTCAGGCGAATAGCCGCACTCTCGACGGCGGCTGCGGCCGTGGCCGCGTCGCGGTTCGCCTGTGCGGCTGCGGTTCGGAGGCTGCCGCGTTTCGTTTCCAGCTCGGCGCCTTCCGTGCGCGCCGCATCGAGCGCGGTTTCGGTGTCATTGACGGCTGCCTTCTGACCGCGGATGTCTTTCTGCAGCGTGCGGAGTTCTTGTTCGCGACCCAGAACACCAGCCCGCGTGCTGTCGCCACGGCTGACGCGGACCCAGTCACGACCCACCCAAACCCCATCGCGCGTGATGACAGATTCATCAGGCGCCAACCGCTCGCGCAGCGCGAGCGCCTCGCCCAGGTCATCGGCCGCAACAACGCGTTCGAGCAACTGACCAGCAGCGGCGGGCGCCTGTTCTACATGATTTAGCAAACGATTCTGACCCGTGGCGCTCCCCGCACCTGCACGCGACATGATCGACAGGCTGCCGTCGCCGATTTCGGCAATGGCGCGCGCAGCGCGTTCGAGATCATCGACTACCACAGCCTGCAGCTCGTCACCGAGCACCGTCTCAACAGCGCGTTCCCAGCCATCAGCCACGCGCAGGCGTTGCGCGAGCTTCGGCGCATCCTCGAGGCCCTGACGCCCGATCCAGGCGTTGACTTCACCGCTGCCATCGTCGAGCGCCGCTTTCTGCAACGCCTCGAGCGAGGCCTGTCGGCCCAGCATCTGTTGTAGCGCGGCGCGAGCCGTATCGCGTTCATCGCCGAGTGCATTGACACGCTCGCGAGTGCGCACAAGCGCAGCGTCCACCTCTGCCAGAGCCTCCTCGGCCTTTTCGGCGCCGGCGGCCGCTGTCAGTGATTCGCTCCGTGCCGTGTCATGTGCCGTCTTGAGGTCGTTAAGCGGCACGGCGTCGTGCTGAGTCTGCAGGCTCTGTTGCCGCTGGGCGAGGCGACCAAGGCGTTCCTGCAGCTGCTCAATACGGGTGTTCTCAACCTGCACGAGTCGTTCGGCCTCGCCGGCCTTATGGTTGAACGCTTCCCAGCGCTCCTGCCAATCGGCCATGGCCGACTCGGCTTTGTGTAGCGAGTCACTAGAGGCCTGCTCACGCCGACGAGCCGCTTCGAGGTCGGGTGCGAGTTCGTCAAGCGTGAGCTGAAGCTGCTCCAGTACCGACACGTCCTTGTCGATGTGCTCGACGATGTCGGCCAGGCCAGACTCGGCACGATCGAGATCTTCGCGTTGGCGTTCCTGCAGCTCGCGGTTGTGCTCGATGCTCTGCTCGAGTCGGGCGATCTCGGCGCCGATACGGTAGTAGTTACTCTGCACCGTATTGAAGGCATCAGTGGTCTCGGTGAGACGTTCGCGGGCCTCTTCGATGCTGGCTTCAACTTTGCGCTGCTCGGCGATGCTCGCCTGCAGCGTGTTTTCGCGCTCGGCCAACTGGCGTTGGTTCTGTTCGTCGGCTGAATCCAGATCGGCAAGACGCAACACGAGCAGCTCAGCACCCAAACGGCGTTCTGTCGCTTTGTGCTTTTTGTAGCGCTCGGCAGCTTTGGCCTGGCGGTCGAGGCGTCGTAGTTGCGCTTCGACCTCTTCAAGCAGGTCAGTCAGGCGCTCGAGGTTCTCGCGGGTGTGCCGGATTCGGTTCTCAGTCTCCCGGCGGCGCTCCTTGTACTTGGAGATGCCCGCCGCCTCCTCGATGAACACCCGCATGTCTTCAGGGCGTGCCTCGATAAGCCGCGAGATCATGCCCTGCTCGATGATGGAGTAGCTGCGCGGGCCGAGGCCTGTGCCCAGGAAGATCTGGGTAATGTCCTTGCGGCGGCACTTGGCACCGTTCAAGTAGTACGTTGAGATCGCATCGCGCGACACCACGCGCTTGATAGAGATCTCGTTGTAGCCGGCATACTGACCGCCGACCGTGCCGTCAGTGTTGTCGAACAACAGCTCGATAGACGCCGTACCCACCGGTTTGCGCGCACTGGAGCCGTTGAAGATGACGTCCGTGATGTGGTCGCCGCGCAGCCGGCTGGCCGAGCTCTCACCCATGACCCAACGCACGGCATCGATGACGTTCGATTTGCCGCAGCCGTTGGGGCCGACGACACCGACCAGGTTGCCCCGGAATTCGATGGTGGTCGGGTCTACGAAGGACTTAAAGCCGGCAAGCTTGATTTTGCTCAAACGCATGTTTTGACTGGGCTCGATGTGTCTGTCGTGGCGCTTCGGAAGCCGGCTAGTGTAAGCTAATTCGTTTCCCAAAACAGGCTTGACGCCGCGCCGGTTTCCCGCACGCGGTGCCCAGGATTCATGAGCGAAATCATCGAAAAAACACCCCGCCCCGGCCCCTCCCGGGAGCTTGAGACCTTCCCAAACCCGCACCCGGGCCGCGATGTCGTCATCCGGATCCATACGCCTGAGTTCACGTGCCTCTGCCCCAAAACAGACCAGCCGGACTTCGCGACGATCTACATCGACTACATCCCTGAAGAACGTTGCGTGGAGCTCAAGTCGCTCAAGCTCTATTTCTGGAGCTATCGCGAGGAAGGCGCCTTTCACGAAAAAGTGACGGGCCAGATCCTTGACGACCTCGTGGCCGCATTGGAGCCCCGCTACATGCGCGTATGCAGCGATTTCAATGTCCGCGGGGGCGTTTACACGAACGTGGTTCTCGAGCACCGGGCCGACAATTGGGAACCGAAACCGGCCGTCGCGATCCCGCGCACACCCGCAGGCGTCACGGGCTACTGACAAGCCCGTGGCGCCGTTACTTCACAGGGCGCGCATTGTCGGTATAATCGGCGCGCTTTTACGTATTCTCGCCGCGGAGAAACAGGATGGCTGCCAAGAAAAAGGCTGCAAGATCAACGGCTAAGAAGAAAGCGACCTCCAAGAAAAAGGTGGCCGCCAAGAAGGTGACCAAGAAGGTCGCAAAGAAGGTCGCGAAGAAGGCTCCGGCCCGCAAGAAAGCGCCGGCAAAGAAAGCTGCGCGCAAGACTGCCGCGAAAAAGAAGACCGCCACCAAGAAGACGGCGCGCAAAACCTCCACCAAAAAGACGACGGCTAAAAAGAAAGTGACAAAAAAGACGACCAAGAAGGTCGCCAAAAAGGCGCCGGCAAAGAAAGCCGTAAGCAAGAAGAAAGCTCCAAGCAAGAAGAAAGTCGCTAAGAAGAAAGCCGCGCCCGCCAAAAAGGCAGCGACCAAGAAGACCGCGAAGAAAAAGCCGGTCGCCAACAAGAAGCCGGTCGCCAAGAAAGCCCCGGCAAAGAAGGCGCCCGCAAAGAAAGCGACGCCGCAGCGTAAGAAGAAGGTGGCCCGGGCCGAGCGCCGCAGCCGTGCGGACGTGATCAGCGGTCCGATTCATGGCGTGCAGCCTTACCAGCCCAAGCGCGGTGAGGAGTACATGAGCGACGATCAGCTCGAGCATTTCCGGAGCATTCTGATGGCCTGGAAGCGTGAGCTCATGGAAGAAGTCGATCGCACCGTGCACCACATGCAGGATGAGGCCGCGAACTTCCCGGACCCGAACGACCGCGCCACCCAGGAGTCCGAGTTCGGGCTTGAGCTTCGCACCCGCGACCGCGAGCGCAAGCTGCTGCGCAAGATCAGCTCGGCGCTGACCCGCATCGACGACGGTACCTATGGCTACTGCGATGAGACGGGTGAGGAAATCGGCCTCAAGCGGCTCGAAGCCCGCCCCGTAGCGACCCTGTGCCTCGAGGCGCAGGAGCGCCGCGAGCTGGCAGAGCGCCAGTTCCGCGACCGGGACGATCGCTACCGCTGATCCCTATACGGGGCGTTTTGCGCCCTCGCCCACGGGCCGCCTGCACCTGGGGTCACTCGTCGGTGCACTTGTCAGTTACTTTGACGCGCGTCACCACGGCGGCCTGTGGCTGCTTCGCATCGAGGACATCGACCCGCCCCGCGAAGTCCCGGGCGCTGCGGCGGACATCGTTGCCGCACTGGCCTCACATGGGCTGCACCACGACGGCGAATGCCGCTACCAAAGCACAAGTCGGGCCTTGCACGACGCGGCCATCGAGGCGCTGCTGGCAAGCGGTGACGCTTACTACTGCCAGTGCAGCCGGCGGCAACTCCGCGCGGCCGGACACGGCAACCGCTACCCGGGCATCTGCCGCGATCGCGATTTGAGCGAAGGCGCCGTCAGAGTGCGTGTGCCCAACGATGCCATCGTGATTCGCGACCGTTGGCAGCCCGAGGCGCGATTCGATCTCGACGTAAAGCCCGGAGACTTCATCGTTCGTCGCGGGGACGGACTCATTGCTTATCAGCTCGCCGTCGTGGTCGACGACGCCGATCAGGGTGTGACCGACGTCGTTCGGGGTGTCGACTTGTTTGATTCCACAGCGCGCCAGATTTGGTTACAGCAACTGCTGGGCCTGCCGCAGCTCCGCTATGCCCATTTTCCGGTGCTTCTGGGCAACGACGGACGCAAGCTCAGCAAGCAGACCGGCGCACCAGAATTGAGCACAGACACACCGGTTGAGAATTTAACCCGTGCGTTACAGGCCATGGGCATGCCGGTTCCCGGCCGCGAGCAACGTCATTCCGTCGAATCACTGGTCGCCTGGGCGCTTGAGCACTACGAGCCAGATGCGCTGCGGGGCCAGCAGAGTTTTGCAAACAAAGCCTAGACGGCACGCGGATTGGGCCCGGAATGGTTTAGAATGAGAACCTCCCGGAAGCTGGCGAGCGCCGTGCGCACCATCAAGAAATACCCAAACCGCAGGCTCTATGACACGGAGCTCAGCAAGTACATCACGCTGTCGCACATCCGTGAGCTCGTGATTGCCAAAGAAGCCTTTGTTGTCATCGACAAGAAGAGCGGCGAGGACATCACGCGCACGATCCTTATGCAGGTCATCATCGAGCAGGAACAGCACGGTGAACCCGTGATGACGGAAGACTTCCTCTCGCAGATCATCCGCACCTACGGCAGCGCCATGCCGAACGTCGTCAGCAACTACCTCGAGCAGAGTCTCCGCCTGTTCATGACACAGCAGGCGCAGGCACGCAGCACGCTGAAGAAGGTCGTTGGCATCGACCCCGTCGACGCTGTGGCGGGACTCGCGCAGCGCAACTTCGCACGCTGGCGTGCGGTGCAGGAAGAAGTGTTCCGGGTACTGACGGGCAACAAGCCCGACGAGGACCGCAACACGTCTGAAACGACGTCGGCCCCCGCGCAGAAGATTTCCCGCAAGCGGTGATCGAACCGAACAGCGCGCCGTTCCGCCCACCTGGCTGGCTGCGGAACCGGCACCTGCAAACCCTGTTGCCTGCACTGGGCGTCGTGAAGACACCGCGCCCCTCATTTGAGCGCGAGATCGTACCGCTGCCTGATGGGGACTCCCTGGCGGCCGACTGGCTCCGCCCCAAACCTCTTGCTGACGATGCACCCCTGCTTGTCGTGCTTCACGGCCTAGAGGGCTCCAGCGACTCGAGCTACGCGCGTGGCGTCAGCGCCGCAGCCCATGCCCAGGGCTGGCCCGCGGTGGTCATGCATTTTCGTGACTGCGGGGACCACCGAAACCGATTGAACCGTCGCTACCACGCCGGGGAAACGGGTGACATCGAGTGCTTTCTGGATCACGTCCGCGGCAAGTACCCGGGCCGTACCTTGCTCATGGTCGGCTACTCGCTGGGCGGCAATGCGCTGCTCAAGTACTTGGGCGAGAACGGCGAGAAGGCACCCCTGACAGCTGCGGTCGCGGTCTCCGTGCCGTTCGAGTTGCAGAAAGCGAGCGACTCTATTTCAAAAGGCTTTTCAAAGTTTTATCGCTGGCATTTGATGCGGAATATGAAGCGAGCGCTGCAACGAAAGTTCACGCCTGCCGACGCGCCCTTCGACTTCGCCGCAGCCATGCTGGCCAAGGACTTCGAGACCTTCGATAACCTCGTTACGGCACCGCTGCACGGATTTCGCGATGTCGAGCACTACTACGACAGCCAAAGCTGCCGGCAGTACCTCTCGCAGATTGCTGTACCCACGCGCATCCTGCACGCCGTTGACGACCCGTTCATGAGCCCCGACATGATTCCCAACGCGCATGAGCTGTCCGCGCACGTTTCCCTCGAGCTCAGCAAGCACGGCGGTCACGTGGGCTTTATCACCGGCGGCCCGCTGCGGCTCCGCCCCTGGTTGCCCGGACGCATCATCGCGTCGCTGCAACGCGAGCTGGCAGACACACACGCATAAAAAAAGCCCCGCGACGCGAACGTGGCGGGGCCTTTGGGTATTGCCGTCGACCTTAGTCGTCGCCATCCACCTCTTTCATGCTCAGGCGGATACGGCCCTGGCGGTCAACTTCGAGCACCTTGACCTTAACGATGTCGCCTTCGCTGAGCTTGTCGCTGACTTTCTCGACGCGCTCATTGGAGATCTGCGAGATGTGCACGAGACCGTCCTTGCCAGGCAGGATCGTGACAAACGCGCCGAAGTCCATGAGGCGAGCCACGCGGCCTTCGTAGATCGTACCGACTTCGACTTCGGCCGTGATGAGCTCGATGCGACGACGGGCTTCTTTGCCGGAAGCGCCGTCAACCGAGGCGATACGCACGGTGCCGTCGTTCTCGATGTCGACCGTGGCGCCCGTCTCTTCGGTGATGGCGCGAATGACCGCCCCACCCTTACCGATGACGTCGCGAATCTTCTCGGGGTCGATCTTCATGGTCATGATCGTCGGCGCCCAATCGGACATCTCTTCGCGGGGGGTCGAGATCGACTTGGCCATTTCGCCAAGGATATGGATGCGCGCGTCGTGGGCCTGCGCCAGCGCGTTATCCATGATTTCCTTTGTGATGCCCTGGATCTTGATGTCCATCTGCAGCGCGGTGATGCCATCCTCGGTACCCGCAACCTTGAAGTCCATGTCGCCCAGGTGGTCTTCGTCACCGAGGATGTCGGTCAGGACAGCGTACTTGTCGCCTTCCTTGACGAGGCCCATGGCCACACCGGCAACGGGTGCCTTGATGGGCACACCGGCGTCCATGAGCGCGAGGCTTGAACCACAGACCGAAGCCATGGAGCTCGAACCGTTTGACTCGGTGATTTCCGAGACCAGACGCAGCACGTAGGGGAACTCGTCCATGTCCGGCATAACGGCCTGGATGCCACGGCGGGCCAGCTTGCCGTGACCGATTTCGCGGCGCTTCGGCGAGCCCATGAAGCCCGTCTCGCCGACACAGTACGGCGGGAAGTTGTAATGCAGCATGAACGGCTCTTTGCGTTCGCCTTCAAGCGCGTCAATGATCTGCGCATCACGGCCCGTGCCCAACGTCGTCGTGACGATGGCCTGGGTTTCGCCACGCGTAAACAGCGCTGAACCATGTGTACGGGGGAGCACGCCGACGCGCGTGAAAATCGGGCGAACCGTCTTCGTGTCGCGACCGTCGATGCGCGGCTCGCCGTCAATGACGCGCGTGCGCACGATGTTCTTTTCAAGCTTGTTCAACGCACCGCCAACAGCGTCAGCGTCGTAGGCGGTGTCGTCACCACCGGCCAGCGCCTCGATGACCGCACCCTTGGCTTCGCGGACTTTCTCCTGGCGCGCCTGCTTGTCGGTGATCTGGTAGGCCTCGGTCAGACCTGCCGTACCGGCGTCGGCCACTTTGGCGGCGAGCTCGGTGTCCTCGGCGGGCGCTTCCCAGTCCCAGGCAGGCTTGCCGACTTCGCCGGCCAGCTCATTAATGGTCGCGATCGCGGCCTGCATCTGTTCGTGGCCGAATACGACCGCGCCCAGCATGACGTCTTCACTCAGGCGATCGGCTTCCGATTCCACCATGAGAACAGCGTCAGTCGTACCTGCAACAACGAGGTCGAGCTTGGAGGTGGCGAGCTGGCTGGCCGTCGGGTTGAGGATGTAGTCGCCGTCAGCGTAGCCGACGCGTGCGGCACCGATGGGGCCCTGGAACGGCATGCCTGAAATGGCGAGCGACGCGGAGGCACCAATCAGCGAGGCGATATCGGGATCGATTTCCGGGTCCAGCGACATAACGGTCGCGATGACCTGAACTTCGTTTTTGAAGCCCTTGGGAAACAGCGGGCGAATCGGGCGGTCGATGAGACGGCTCGTCAGCGTTTCTTTTTCGCTGGGACGCCCTTCGCGCTTGAAGAAGCCACCCGGGATCTTGCCCGCGGCGTAGGTCTTCTCCTGGTAGTTGACGGTGAGCGGGAAAAAGTCCCGGCCAGGGTCTGCCTTCTTGCGGCCAACTGCGGTGACGAGCACGACCGTGTCGCCCATGCTGACCATGACCGCGCCGTCTGCCTGACGCGCAATCTCGCTCGTTTCCAGGACGACTTCTTGGCCGCCGTACTGGAACGTCTTCTTAATAGCTTTCACGCTGTTTCCTTACTCTTTTACTTACCTTCAGAAAAAACGACGCCCCTGTTGCGCCTTGAGCATCAAACAGGGGCGTTTTGACCTGAGCTTGCAGCGACGTGGCTGACTGCCGGGTTAGCGACGGAGGCCGAGGCGCTTGATCAGCGACTGGTAGCGCTCCTGGTCTTTCGACTTCAGGTAGTCGAGCAACTTGCGGCGCTTGTTCACCATCTTCAACAGGCCCAGACGCGAGTGGTGGTCTTTCTTGTGCGAGTTGAAGTGGCCGGTCAGGTCAGAAATGCGGGCGGAAAGCAGCGCGACCTGGACCTCGGGCGAACCCGTGTCCTTCTCGTCCAGTCGATATTCTTCGACGATGCTGTTCTTCCGTTCGGTGGTCAGTGGCATGGCTCAAAATGCTCCAAAAAACAAAGCCCGCGCCGGCCCCGCTGTACGCACAGCTCTGAGTCATCGGTGCCATAAAGACACTGCGAGACCTCTCGGCCGCAGGCGACGAAACGCCAGACAGGGGTGCACACGCGAGCAGTCTTAAATCTGTGTGTGCGATCAGCCCGCTATTTTAGCGGCTTAACCCTCGTAAGCACAATCCCATCAGCACCTTTTCACTGGTTTTTCAGGGCGAAAGCGCTACAGGCCCCTGCCATCACACGAGATGGCGCCAGACGACCCGACGCTTCGAGCGTCGCTGTGCCCAGGAACGCGCCACTCTCGCTACGCACGCGGACCTCTCCGGCCTGCTGTCCGGGACCCAGCCCCAGCCTCTGACCCTGACAAAACCGGGCCGCATCGCCGTCGGGCAAAGTGACGGTCCGCCAGTCGCACAAGCCTGCGTCCGCTGGCAGCAGCCAGCCCTCGGGCAACGGCGCACCCGTTTCCAGGGCTTCGAGCGCCTCCAGGGTGTGCATCGGACCCGCAAAAGGCGCCACGGCCTCGCGTCGCAGCCGGGCCGTGTGCGCCACGGTCCCAGCGGCGTGCGCCAAGTCTTCGACGAGCGTGCGGATGTACGTGCCCTTGGAGCAGACGACGCGAATCGAGAGCTGATCCCCGTCCAGCGCTGCGATGTCAAGTTGGTGGATGTGAACCCGCCTCGGGGGCCGGTCTACGGCCTGCCCCGCCCGCGCGAGCTCGTAAAGCCGCCTGCCTTCATGCTTCAGTGCCGAGTACATGGGCGGCACCTGGTCGATGTCACCCAGAAAGCCGTTGGCAAGCTGCTGCCAGCCCGTCAGATCGAGACTGGGCACAGGCTGTGATTGGGTGACCTCGCCCTCGGCATCGCCCGTGCTCGTAGCCTGGCCCAACGCGGCCACGGCCGTGTAGGTTTTGTCGGCGTCGAGCAGCAGTTGAGAGACCCGTGTGGCGTCACCGAAGCAAAGCGGCAACATGCCTGAGGCCAACGGATCAAGGCTCCCCGTATGGCCAGCCTTTCGTGCGGATACAGCACGACGCGCACGCTGCAGCGCCTGGTTGGAACTGATCCCAAGCGGTTTGTCGAGCAGGAGGATGCCGTGCAGGTCGCGCCACTCGCGGCGCTTGCGTTCAGTCTTCGCCGTCATCGTCGCCCAGCTCGGGCGCGGCGGTGTCGGCAATGAGCCCCGACAGGTGGAAGCCCCGCGCGACGCTGTCGTCGTGGGCGAAACGCAGCTCGGGTACCCGGCGCGAGCGGATTTCACGTCCCAGGCGGCTGCGCAGAAAACCGCCCGCAGCTTTGAGGCCTTCCAGCACAGGCGCTGGATCAGCATCGGGTGATAAGGTCGAGAAGTAGACCTTGGCCACGGACAGATCGCCGCTCAGCTCGACGCTGCTGACACTGACGCCCTCAAGCCGGGGGTCCTTGCTCTCGAAGCGCAGCAGCTCGTTGAGCACACGATGCACCTGGCCGCCAAGGCGGGCCTGGCGTGAAAACTCCCGTGCCACGCCGAAGCCTGCCCTAGTCGATCGTGCGGGCAACCTCGACGCGCTCGAAGCACTCGATCTGGTCGCCGACTTTCACATCGTTGTAGTTACGTACGCCGATACCGCATTCCGTGCCCGCGCGGACTTCGTTCACGTCGTCTTTAAAGCGGCGAAGCGACTCGAGCTCACCCTCGTAAATCACCACATTCTCGCGCAAGACGCGGATCGGCAGTGACCGACGCACGAAGCCATCGATGACCATGCAACCGGCGACATTGCCAAACTTGGGCGAACGGAAGACATCGCGAACCTCGGCAAGGCCGACAATCTGCTCGCGAACTTCGGGCGACAACAGACCGGAGACGGCTGCTTTCACGTCGTCGATGGCCTCGTAGATGATGCTGTAGTAGCGCACATCAACTTCGGCTTCCTTGATCATGTCGCGCGCTGTGGCGTCTGCACGAACGTTGAAGCCAATGACGATCGCATTTGACGCCTGGGCCAGCGTGATGTCTGACTCGGTGATCCCACCGACGCCTGACGTCACGACGTTAACCTTGACCTCGTCGTTGCTGATCGCCTGCAGTGAATCCTTAAGCGCCTCTGCACTGCCGTTCACGTCGGCCTTGATCATGATCGACACGGTGACCTGTTCGCCTTCCGTCATTTGGCTGAAGACGTTTTCAAGCTTGGCCGCCTGCTGCTGGGCAAGCTTCGTATCACGTGCCTTGGTCTGGCGGAACTCGGCCACTTCGCGCGCCTTGCGCTCGTTCTCGACGACAAGCATTTCGTCGCCAGGTGCCGGCACGCCTGAAAGACCCAGCACGACCGCCGGCGTCGACGGACCCGCCGCGCCCAGCGTCTGCTGCGCCTCATCAAACATGGCGCGGATACGGCCGTGTTCCTCACCGGCCAGAATGTAGTCACCGCGCGAAAGCGTACCCGACTGGACCAGTACCGTCGCAACCGCACCGCGGCCTTTCTCGAGGCTGCCCTCGACGACGATACCGCGCGCCGGACCGTCTGCGATGGCCTTGAGGTCCATAACCTCGGCCTGCAACAGGACTGCTTCGAGCAGTGCGTCGATGCCCTCGCCCGTGTGCGCCGAAACGTTCACGAACTGGCTTTCGCCACCCCATTCTTCAGGAATGACCTCGTGCTGCGACAGCTCGTTGCGGACACGTTCGGGGTCGGCGTCGTCACGGTCAATCTTGTTGACGGCGACGACGATGGGGACACCAGCGGCTTTCGAGTGCTGCACGGCCTCAATGGTCTGTGGCATGACGCCGTCATCGGCGGCCACCACGAGAATCACGATGTCCGTGGCCTGGGCGCCGCGCGCACGCATGGCCGTGAAGGCCGCGTGGCCAGGCGTATCCAGGAAGCAGACTTCGCCGTTGTCAGTCGCCACTTTGTAAGCACCAATGTGCTGCGTGATACCACCCGCTTCGCCCGCCGCAACGCGGGACGTACGAATGTAGTCGAGCAGCGACGTCTTGCCGTGGTCAACGTGCCCCATGATCGTGACGACCGGTGGACGCGTGATTGCGTCGCCCTCAGCCGTCTCCGCAACGTCGGCAAGCAATTCTTCATCGACGGAGCTGTCGCTGACGGGCTTGGCGTTGTGGCCGAGCTCCTCTACCACGAGCGTGGCAGTGTCCTGGTCGATGACCTGGTTGATGGTGACCATTGCGCCCATACCCATGAGCGCCTTGATGACTTCGGTCGCCTTGACCGCCATGCGCTGGGCAAGCTCGCCCACGGTGATGGTCTCGGGAATCTCGACGTCGCGAATGACGGGCGCGGTCGGACGCTCGAAGCCGTGCTGCGTGTCGACGTTGACACCCGCGGCACGACGACGCGTCTGAGCCGGACGCTTGCGCTTGCGGCGGCCACTCTTGTCGCCCGCCACGTGCAGCTCTTTGCGGCCGTACTTGGTTTTTTCCTTGCGTGCGGCCAGCGCCTCGCGCTCAGCACGCTCGCGCTGTTCACGCTCTTCACGTTCGCGGCGGTCTTTCTCGGCCTGCTCAGCCTCAACACGGCGGCGCTCACTTTCCTCAGCGCGCTGACGTGCTGCTTCCTCGGCCTCGCGGGCTTCGCGTTCGCGTTCTTCAACCGCGCGACGTTCTGCAGCTTCCTGCTCTTCCTTGGCGCGTGCTTCCTCTTCTTCGCGTTCGCGACGCACCTGGTCCAGCTCTTCCTGCTGCGCCCGTGCCTGCTCTTCGAGCACGTCGCGCTTGATGTAGGTGCGCTTCTTGCGGACCTCGACGGCGACAGTACGTGCGCTGCCCTTGTTGCCGGACATGCGAAGCTCGCTCTGCGACTTGCGCTTGAGCGTGATCTTGCGCGGCGCCGCTGTGAGCTTGCCCTCGTCCTTACCGTGCTGGCGGCGCAGGTAACCGAGCAACTCCATCTTCGCGTCTTCGCTGATGGTGTCATCCGCACCCGCAACCTGGATGCCTGCCTCGTCGAGCTGCGAGAGCAGCTTTTCAACGGGGACCTTCAGCACCTCGGCGAATTGTGAAACGGTCACTTCAGCCATTCATATCTCTCCACGCATCCGCGCTTTGCGGTTGCTTAACCTGCCTGCTCCTGCTCCGCGGGGGCGGCGTCTTCCGCCTCCTCGAACCAGTGTGCGCGCGCCGCCATGATCAGCTTGCCGGCGTCTTCCTCACTCATTTCAACCACTTCGAGCAGATCGTCCGTGGCCTGCTCCGCGAGATCGTCACGGGTCACGATGCCACCGGCAGCCAATGTGGCGGCCAAGGCCTCGTCCATGCCCTCGACGTCGAACAGGTCGGCAGCAGGCGCAGCCTGCTCGATGACCTCTTCACTCGCGATAGCCTGCGTCAGCAGCACGTCGCGTGCGCGGCTGCGAAGCTCGTCGACCACGTCTTCGTCAAATTCCTCGATGGCCACGAGCTCCGATGCGGGCACGTAGGCGATTTCCTCGATGCTCGAAAAGCCTTCCTGCACCAGGATCATGGCCACTTCCGAGTCGACGTCGAGCTGCTTCATGAACACCTCGGAGAGCTCGCGCATTTCCGCTTCGCTCTTCGCCTCGGCGTCCGCCTCGGTCATGACGTTGAGTTCCCAACCGGACAGCTCGCTCGCCAGACGGATGTTCTGGCCGCCGCGACCAATGGCCTGCGACAGCTTGTCCTCGTCGACCGCAATATCCATGCTGTGCTTGTCTTCGTCGACCACGATAGACACGACCTCAGCAGGCGACATGGCATTGACCACAAACTGCGCGGCATTGTCGTCGTGCAGGATGATGTCCACGCGCTCACCGGCGAGTTCGTTCGAAACCGCCTGGACACGCGAACCGCGCATACCCACGCAAGCGCCTACAGGATCGATACGGCTGTCGTTGCTCTTCACGGCGATCTTTGCGCGCAAACCCGGATCACGGGCTGCGGCGAGAATCTCGATGAGGCCCTGGCCCACTTCGGGCACTTCCAGGCGGAACAGGTCAACGAGGAACTCCGGCGCCGTGCGGCTCATGAACAGCTGCGGACCGCGGGGTTCGGAGCGCACCTCAATGAGGCGGGCCTTGATGCGGTCGTGCTGGCGCACGGGTTCGCGCGGGAGCATGTGCTCGCGCGGAATGAAGCCTTCTGCGGTACCACCGAGGTCAACGTAGACGCCGTTGCGGTCCACGCGCTTGACGATGCCGCTGAGCATCTCGTCGACGCGGTCTTCGTACTCTTCGACGATCTTCGCGCGCTCGGCTTCGCGGACACGCTGCACGATGACCTGCTTGGCCGTCTGTGCGGCGATGCGGCCGAACTCGACCGACTCGATGGGCACTTCAACGAAGCCGTCCACTTCAGCGTTCGGGTCCACGTCGACAGCGTCGATCATGCGCAGCTCGCGCTCGGGCTCCTCGAGCTCCGTCGACTCGTCGGCGAATACCTTCCAGCGACGGAACGTGTCGTACTCGCCCGACTCACGGTCGATCGCGACGCGTACGTCAATGTCGTCACCGTGGCGTTTGCGCGTGGCCGAAGCCAGCGCTGCTTCCATCGCTTCAAAAATGATCTCGCGGTCGACGCCCTTCTCGTTCGAGACGGCATCGATCACCATCAGCATTTCTTTACTCATATCTCGCTCTGCCTGCGATTGTGCAATTCAGCGCCTCAGATCTCGGGGACCAAACGCGCCGATTCAATCTTCTCCAGCGGCAGCCGATGGGTTTCCCCGTCGACGTCCAGCAGGACGATCTCGTCTTCCAAACCTGACAGTCGGCCCTTGAGGCGCCGCCTGCCCTGATAACCCTTCTGCATCACCACGCGTGCCAGGGCACCCTCGTAGCGTTCGTAGTGCGACGGCCGCCGCAGCGGGCGGTCCAGGCCCGGGGAAGACAGTTCCAGGGAGTACTCACCTGGGACCGGATCTTCCACGTCCAGCACACCGCTGACGGCGTTGCTCGCGCGCGCGCAATCATCGAGCGTGATGCCGTTTTCTGCGTCGATAAACAGCCGCAAGGTACTGCGCCCGCCCTTCGACTCGAACTCGACATCAATGAGCTCGTAGCCCTCGCGTTCGAGCACGGGGGCCAATAAGGCTTCGATCTCGTCGCTGAGCATCTCGCCAACTCCCGTCGCCACAACCAAAAAATGGGCACAAGGCCCATTTCACATCGCTTACCCCGCCGTGCCTGTGCACCAATGGGCGGGCAAACAAAAAGCCCCAGAGGGGCCTCAATGTCCTGCGAGCACCTGTCCAGTTCTCGCGTCCTGTCTGTCGGGTCGTTGCTATGGCGCCGAGCGTTGCACGTCGCCAGGGAGTTCGCCCCAACTAGCCCGCAATAATACCAGTCGGGCCTTAACGGTCTCAAGACGTACGCGCATCGGCGCCCGTCTAGAGGCATAAAAAAAGCCCGGTCTGCAAGCGAGACCGGGCTCTCGATAGCGGTGGTAGCGGGGGCAGGATTCGAACCTGCGACCTTCGGGTTATGAGCCCGACGAGCTGCCAGACTGCTCCACCCCGCAGCCGAGGTCGTGCACTATACCGGCGGTTTGTGGAAGTAGCAATAGCTGAGCTAAGGCCTGCCCTGCGCCGTGATCCGGGCGCCAAAACCCGCGATCTGGCAGCAGTTGGCGCCTAACTACGCCGAAGCCCGCTTGAGCGGCAAATTCGGCTGAATCGTGTCGCGGTGCAATGACGCGACTAACCAATCACCTGCGCACAGAGCGCAAACAAACCACCCGGTGCCAGCCCCACACCAATGACGGCCAGACCGTTGAGACTCAGTGCTACGCGCATATCGGCCGGGGCCTCGAGCGTGTGCCGGTCCACGGCTTCGTCGAAGTACATGTACTTCAGAACGCGCAGGTAGTAGAACGCGCCCACGACCGAGAACAACACCATGATCACGGCCACCGAGAAGAAGATGACGGCCGTGTCGCCCGCGAAGCGCCCGGCGTCGAGCACGGCGGCGATCACATGCAGCTTGGCCCAAAACCCGACCCATGGCGGAATGCCCGCCAAGCTCAGCATGAAGCAGGCCATCATCGCCGCAAACCAGGGGCTGCGCGCGTTGAGGCCTCGGAAGTCTTCGAGGTTTTCCGCCTCAAAGCCTGCCCGCGACAGCAGCGCGACCGTGCCGAAGGCACCCAACGCTGTGAAGGTGTAAGTCAGGGTGTAGAACAGGCTCGCCTGGTAGCCCTCGGCGTTGCCAGCGAAAAAGCCCAGCAAAATGAAGCCGACATGGAAGATGGTCGAGTACGCGAGCATCCGCTTGATGTTGGTCTGCGCGATCGCAACGATGTTGCCGAAGATCAGCGATAGCACCGCGATGACGAGCAACATCTGGTGCCACTGCTCGTAGAGCGCAGGCAGGCCCTCAACGAGAATCCGCGTGGCCAACGCAAACGAGGCGAGCTTCGTCAGCGATCCCAGGTAGATGGTCACGGGCGTGCGCGCACCCTGGTAAACGTCGGGCAGCCACATGTGGAACGGTACGGCGCCAAACTTGAACGCGATGCCCACGAGCACAAAAGCCAGGCCAAACCAGAGCGCAACGTCATCGCTGCCCGCCTCGGCCACACGTGTCGTCAGTACATCGAACTGAATGGTCCCCGTCACGCCGTAGATCAGCGAGACACCGTAGAGGAATGCACCGGACGCGATCGCACCCAGCACAAAGTACTTCATGGCCGCCTCGGCACAGCTGCTCGAGTCGCGATCGAATGCGACCAGCGAGTACAGCGACAGCGACAGCATCTCCATACCCAAATAAATCGTGAGCATGCTGTTCGCCGAGATCATCACAAAGATGCCGAGCAAACCGAACAGAGAGAGCAGGTAGAACTCGCCCTTCCGCAGGCCGTTGCGCATAAGGTAATCGCGCGAATAGATAAAGACGATGCCCAGGCATAAAGCCGCGGCGAATTTCAGCACTGTCGACAAGGAGTCGTTGACGAAGCTGCCGCTAAAGGTGATCTCGCGAGACAGCGGTTGTGCGGCCAGGATCGCGAGCAGCGTGACCGCGAGTGCGGCGATCGAAATCCAGAACGTGATCACGCGCCGTTCGTCGGAAACGAACAGGTCAGCGACAAGCACGACGCACAGCGCGCCCAGCAGCGTCATCTCTGCGAGAGCCGGTGCGAAATCAGGGGTAATGAACGGCATAGTCAGGATTCCCAGGCGCTACAGCTTGCTGCGCCCGATGTGTTCTACGAGGCCTTCGATGCTCGCCTGCATCATGTCGGCGAGGGGCTGCGGCCAAAGACCGATCAGCAGCACGCCTGCAGCGAGAATGCTCAGAATTGTGAATTCGCGGGCCGTGATGTCGGTCAGAGCTGCAACGCGATCATTGGCGACCTCGCCAAAGAGCACGCGCTTGACCATCCAGAGCGTGTAGGACGCACCCAGGATGAGCGTGGTGGCTGCCAGGAATGCGATCCAGAAATTGGCCTTAAAGCTTGCGAGGATCACCCAAAACTCGCCGACAAAGCCCGACGTCGCCGGCAGGCCGGCATTAGCCATGGCAAACAGCACCATGAAAGCTGCGAACGTCGGCATCGAATTGACCACACCGCCATAGTCGGCAATCTCGCGACTGTGCATGCGGTCGTACATCACGCCCACGCAGAGGAACATCGCGCCAGAGATGAGGCCATGCGAAATCATCTGCACCATCGCACCCGTAATGGCCAGGGTGGCGCCGGCGACCTCACCCGTGTTGGCGAGGATGGGCCAGAACAGGAAGGTGCCCAGCGTGACAAAACCCATGTGCGCGATCGATGAGTACGCGATGAGCTTCTTCATGTCCGTCTGCACGAGTGCGACAAAGCCGATGTAGACCACAGCGACGAGCGACAGCACGATCATGGCGCCAGAGAAACTGCCACTGGCGTCAGGCACGATCGGCAAGGTCAGGCGCAGGAAACCGTAGCCGCCCATCTTCAACATGATTGCGGCCAGGACGACAGAGCCACCCGTGGGCGCCTCGACGTGGGCATCGGGCAGCCAGGTGTGCACGGGCCACATCGGAATCTTCACGGCAAAGGCTGCGAAGAACGTCAGGAAAATCAGCGTTTGCTCACGCATGCCCAACGGCACGTCGTGGAACTCAAGCAGGTCGTAGTTCCCGGTCTTCGTGTAGAGGAAGATGAGCGAGACCAGCATAAAAACTGAGCCCAGGAACGTGTACAGGAAGAACTTGATCGTCGCGTAGACGCGACGCTTGCCGCCCCAGACGCCGATGATCAGGAACATCGGCACGAGCATGACTTCCCAGAACACGTAGAACAGCATCGCGTCGAGCGCCGAGAACACACCGATCATCATGCCCTCGAGCATGAGGAACGCTGCAAAGTACTGGGCACTGCGTTTCTTGATCGACTGCCCCGCAGCAACCACGATGAGCGGCGTGATGAATGTCGTCAGCAGGATCAGCGGCGCAGAAAGGCCGTCAACGCCCAGGTAGTAGTAGGCGTTGAAACGCGGGATCCACTCGAGCCGCTCCACGAACTGCATCGCGGCCGTACCCGTATCAAACTGCGTGTACAGCGGCACCGACAGCACGAGCGTCACAAGCGCGATGCCCAGCGCGAACCAGCGCATCGCCGCCGCACGAGGTGACGCCGCATCGCCGCCGTCGCCGATCACAAGCACAAGCGCACCACCTGCGATGGGCAGCCAGATGAGCGCGCTGAGAAGGTTGTCAAACATCATGAGATTTGCCGATCAGTAGCGCCGCGATCGCCGCGATCACGAGCGCAACAGCATCCAGCCGAGCAGCCCCGTGAGGGCCACGACCATGGCGAATGCGTAAGCGTAGAGATAGCCACTCTGCAGACGGCGCAGCACGCCCGAGCAGAATGCGACGAATGAGGCGGAGCCGTTGACGATGGCGCCGTCGATAACGCGCACGTCACCGATCTGCCACAGCGACTGGCCGAGCTTCCGGCCTGAACCTGCGAAGCCTTTGATCCAAAGGTCGTCGGCGTAGTACTTGTTCTCAAGCACCTTGTAGACACCCGCAAGCTTCGCCTTAGTGTTCTCGGCAATCGACGGATTCTTGAGCCAGATGTACCAGGCCGTCGCAACACCAGCGAAGGATAGCCAGATGGCCGGGCCTTGCAGCGCGTGAAGCACAAAGGCGGTCGGCCCGTGCCATTCGTCGCCCATCACGAGCAGCGGATTGGTGGTCGCGTTGACGGTTATTGAGGTATCGAAGTAATAGCCGAACAGCATGAGCTGGATGGTCAGGTACCCGACGACCAGTGACGGAATTGCCAACAGGATCAGCGGTACCGTGACCACAAGCGGGCTTTCCTTGAGGTGCTCACGCGTGTGATCGTCCATCCGCGGCTCGCCGTGGAACACGAGGAAGAACATCCGGAAACTGTAGAGTGCCGTCACGAAGACGCCCAGCACCAGGCTCCAGTACCCAATGGTTGCCGCGACACTGTGCGTCAGATGCGCCGACTCCCCAACCGCCTCGATGAGCGCGTCTTTCGAGTAAAAACCCGACGTGAACGGGAAGCCGATAAGCGCCAGTGAACCGATCAGTGACGTCCAGTACGTCACAGGTAGGTACTTGCGCAGACCGCCCATCTTGCGGATGTCCTGTTCGTGGTGCATCGCAATGATCACGGAGCCCGCGGCCAGGAACAGCAGCGCCTTGAAGAAGGCGTGCGTCATCAGGTGGAACACGCCGGCAGCGTAAGCCGACGCGCCGAGCGCCACGGTCATGTAACCAAGCTGGGACAGCGTCGAATAGGCCACGACACGTTTGATGTCGTTTTGGATGACGCCCAGCAGCCCCATGAAGAAGGCGGTGACAGCGCCAATCACGATCACGAACGAAAGCGCGGTCTGCGACAACTCGAACAGCGGCGACATGCGCGCGACGAGGAAGATGCCCGCTGTGACCATCGTGGCCGCGTGGATCAGCGCAGAAATGGGCGTGGGACCTTCCATGGAGTCGGGCAGCCAGACGTGCAGCGGCGCCTGCGCCGACTTACCCATGGCGCCGATGAACAGCAGGATGCAGGCCACGGTGACCAGGTTCCAGGCCTGGCCCGGGAGGATCTCAATCGTCTCCTGCGCCATGGCCGGCGCGGAGCCAAAGACGTACTCGTAGTCGAGCGAGCCCGTGTAGGTGTAAATGGCGGCAATACCCAGCAGGAAGCCAAAATCACCCACGCGATTGACGAGAAACGCTTTCAGGTTCGCGAAGATCGCCGTCGGTTTCTTGTACCAGAAGCCGATGAGCAAGTAAGACACAAGCCCCACCGCTTCCCAGCCAAAGAACAGCTGCAGGAAGTTGTTCGACATCACGAGCATGAGCATCGCGAACGTGAACAGCGAGATGTAACTGAAGAAGCGCTGGTAGCCCGGGTCGTCCTTCATGTAACCGATGGTGTAGATATGCACCATCAATGACACGAAGGTCACCACGAGCATCATCATGGCCGTCAGTCGGTCAATGAGGAAGCCCACTTCCATGCGCAGGCCATCGGTGACGGCCCAGGTGTACACGCTGTAGTTCTCAGGGATGCCACCGAGCAGGTGGTGCTTGAACACGAGAAACGACAACACGCAGGACAGGCCGACACCGCCGATGGTGACGAGGTGACTCGCTGTGCGTCCAATGAGGCGACCGCCCAGACCCGCAATGATCGAAGCCAGCAGAGGCGCAAGCACGATGATCAGATGATAATCACGCATCGCCCTACCCCTTCATCTCGCTGATGTCGTCAACGCTGATACTGCGTCGATTCCGGAACAGCACCACGAGAATGGCGAGCCCAATGGCTGCTTCGGCGGCAGCCACCGTCAAAATGAAAAAGACGAATACCTGACCCGTCTCGTCACCGAGATAGCGCGAGAACGCAACGAAGTTGAAATTCACGGCGAGCAACATGAGCTCGATGCACATGAGCAACAGGATCACGTTGCGGCGGTTAATGAAGATACCGGCGATTGCGATCGCAAATAGCACGGCCGACAGCGTCAGGTAGTGTTGCAGGCCGACAGTCATTCTTTTTTCTCCGCCGGCATGCTGACAAGGCGCACGCGGTCTTCACGACGCACGGCAACCTGGGCCGCGATGTCCTGCTGCTTCAGGTTCGGGCGCTTGCGCATGGTCAGCGTGATCGCGGCGACGATAGCCAGCAGCAGAATGACGGAAGCCAGCTCAAAGGCGTAAACGTGCTCGGTGTAGAGCACCTTCCCAAGCGCTTTCGTGTTGCTGTAATCCTCGGGAAGTGGCGGCGCCGTCGTGAGGGTAGATATCCCCCAACTGCGCACCCAGATCACCTGGCCCAGCTCGACCACCATGATGAAAGCGACCAGCAGACCCACGGGCATGTAGCGCGCAAACCCCTCTCGCACCTGCTCGACATTCACATCGAGCATCATGACCACGAACAGGAAGAGCACCATGACCGCACCCACATAGACGAGCACCAGTGCAATGGCAAGAAATTCAGCCTCGAGCAGCAACCACAGCACGGCGCTGTTGAAGAACGCGAGCACGAGGAACATCACCGCGTGCACAGGGTTGCGCGAGAACACCACGCCCAGGGCTGCGCCCACGAGCACAGCGCCGAACGTGTAGAACAGCAGATTCAGAAACAAACCCAGTCCCCAGTGGTGGCCCCAGAGCCACCCTCATCTCGGCCGCGGGCGAAGCGGCCTGCTTTCGTTATTTGTCCTAGCGGAAATTCGCGTCGGCAGCTTTATCGGCAGCAATCATGGCTTCGTAGCGCTCGCCAATGCCGAGCAGCTTGTCCTTGGTCATGATGTTCTCGCCACGATTTTCCATGTGGTATTCGTGAATGCGGGATTCGACGATGGCGTCCACAGGACACGCCTCCTCACAGAACCCGCAGTAAATGCATTTGAACAGATCGATGTCGTACCGCGTGGTGCGCCGCGTCCCATCGGGCGCCACGTCAGACTCAATGGTAATGGCCAGCGCAGGGCACACGGCCTCGCAGAGCTTGCAGGCAATGCAGCGCTCTTCACCGTTCGGATAACGACGCAACGCATGCAAACCGCGGAAGCGCGGCGACTGCGGTGTCTTCTCCTCGGGATAGTTGATCGTGACCTTCGTACGGAACAGGTTCTTGCCTGTCAGCATGAGCCCGCGCCAGAGCTCCAGCAGGAAGAACGTCTTGAACAGATTCTTGATGCGACTCATTGGTGACTCCTCACGAACCCGCAGTGGCCAGATGCGACCACGGACCGACCTTCTGCCAGACCAGTACGCCTTCCACCGCAATCCAAATGATCGTGACCGGGATAAACACTTTCCAGCCCAGCCGCATGATCTGGTCGTAGCGGTAGCGCGGGAACGTGGCACGGAACCACAGAAAGCAGAACAGGAAGAACGAGGTCTTCAGGGCGAACCAAAAGAAGCTCGGCTGACCCAGGAATGAATCGGCGCCGAGCAAGCCCTCGAACGGCGACAGCCAGCCGCCCAGGAAGAAGATCGCCGTCAATGCGGCAATCAGGATCATGTTGGCGTATTCCGCGAGAAAGAACACGGCGAACGCAACGCCCGAGTACTCGACGTGGAAGCCCGCGACAATTTCCGACTCGCCCTCGGCGACATCGAACGGCGCGCGGTTGGTTTCCGCGACACCCGAAATGAAGTAGATCACGAAGAGCGGCAAAAGCCAGAGCCAGAACCAGTTCAGCACCCCGCCCTGCTGAGCCAGGATGATGTCGCCCAGGTTGAGACTGCCGGCGGCCATAAGCACACCCACAAGCGCGAAGCCCATCGCAATCTCGTAGGCCACAATCTGTGCGGCTGAACGCATGGCGCCCAGCAACGCGTACTTTGAGTTGGTGGCCCAGCCCGCGAGGATCACGCCGTAGACACCCATCGACGTGAGCGCGAGTACGTACAACAGCCCCGCATCGACGTCGGCAAGCACAAAGCTGTCGCTGACAGGCATCACGGCCCAGGTCGCAAACGCGGGAATGATCGACAGCAGCGGCGCGATGATGAACAGGAAGCGGCTCGAGTTGGTGGGTACCACCACCTCTTTGAACAGCAGCTTGAAAACGTCGGCGAACGGCTGCAGCAGACCCTTGAAGCCAACGCGGTTCGGCCCGACCCGGTTCTGGATGTAACCGATGACTTTGCGCTCGGCGAACGTCATGTACGCCACGCAAAGAATCAACACGACCGTCACGCCAACAACCTGCGCGGTCGTCAGAATCGTCAGGCGCAGCGGATCGGGCAGGCCTGCCCAAAAGCCCGCATCAGCGCCCGTCTGCGCCAAAGCAACGCCCGACACGAGCAGACCGACAAGCAGTAACGTCAAAAAGCGTTTCACGAGGCGTCCCCATTGAGGCTGCCCCGCCACGCCTGGCCTGCGATGCCGTCCTCTGTAAGCTGCAACGCCTGTGCGCGGCGAACCGTGGCGTCGACCTCGTAAATGGGACGCGCAAGCGTCGCTGTCGCCGCATCTTCACCGTTGACTCGGCGCGCCGTGTGGCTGCCCTCGTAACGGTTGTCGCCCGCCGTGCTCGAAAGCACCGTCTGAGCGGCTGTTGCGACCTCAGTGGCGTCATTGAAGTCGAAGCCCGGCGCCTCGAGCGCTGTGCCCAGCACGCGCAGCACCTTCCAGCCTGGCCGCGCCTCACCAACGGGCTTGGCAATGCCTTGCCACGACTGCGCGCGGCCTTCGACGTTGACGAACGTGCCGGCTGTCTCGGCAAACGTGCCAATCGGCAACACGATGTCCGCCTGCTCGGCGATCGCCTTACCGAAGTATGGCGTGCACGCGATGACCGTATTCGGCTTGCGCGTCTGCGTCGCGCCCGCGAAGGCCGCCAGATCGACATCAGGTTCCACGTTCCAGAGCACAAGACACTTCGGTGCCTGCTCGAGCATCTCGCCAACGCTGCGACCCGCGTCCTCACGAAGCGCAGCGCCCGAGGTGCGGTGAGGCAGCACACCCGCGAGTGACAGGCCCGCGCTGTTGGCGCCTTCCGACAGGTAGCCCACCGTGGCACCCGTCAGCTTAGCCAGCGCGTCGCCCAACAGACGGAGCTCGCTGAACGCGGCATGTGCGCCGGCCTCAAGACCAAACAGGATCAAGGCACGTTCACCGTCAATCAGCGCCTGCGCGGCATCGCGCGCCGCGCTGTCGACACGGGCGCCGTCAATCAGCGCCGAAACTGCATTCGGGGCAGCCTGCCCCGACACTTCGGCAGCGGCTTTGACGACCGCAGCCAACCCGGCGGCGAAGCCACCCACCGTCTGGGCGACGGTCGGGAAAAAGTACTCGGAGGCGGACGATTCGATGGTGGCCACCTTGGCACCGTTATTCACAGCAGCCTTGCGCAGGCGGTGCGCAATGATGGGCACTTCCTTGCGCAGGCGACTGCCGACAACAAGTGCGGCATCGAGCTGGTCAAGATCTTCGAGTGCCATGCCCAGCCAGGGGAAGGCGGGATCTGCGGACTGATCGGAGACATCACGGCGTGTTATGCGGTGGTCAATGTCCGCCGTACCCAGCTGCGAGGCCAAGCCGTTCAGCAGGTAGCCCTCTTCCAGCGTCGCCGATGGCGACACGATGAAGCCCGAGTCCGCGCCTGCCGCGCGCAAGGCGTCAGCGGCAGCGTCAAGCGCCTCGCCCCAGCTCGCGTCGCGCCACTCGCCGTCCACACGAAGACGCGGCGTCTGCAGCCGATCTTCGCTGTAGATGCCTTCGTAAGAGAAGCGATCGCGGTCCGAAATCCAAGTCTCGTTAATTGATTCGTTCGGCCGCGGCACGATGCGCTTCACGGTGCCCCGCAGCGTGTGCGCGAACAGGTTCGAACCGACGCAGTCGTGGGCGCCCACGATGGGCTGCTGGATCATCTCCCAGGAGCGCGCACTAAAGCGGTACGGCTTATTATTCAGCGCGCCGACAGGACACAAATCGATAATGTTGCCTGACAGCTCGTGGTCGACGTTTTGCTCGATGTAGGTGCCGATCTGCATGTTCTCGCCACGGCCCGTGGTGCCCAGTTCCTGGATGCCCTGGATTTCCTTGCCGAAGCGCACGCAGCGCGTGCAGTGAATGCAGCGGGTCATGTCTGTCGACACGAGCGGCCCGATGTTTTTGTCTTTGACGACACGCTTGCGCTCGGTGTAGCGCGAGATGTCACGGCCATAGCCCATGGCCAAGTCCTGCAACTCGCATTCGCCGCCCTGGTCGCAAATCGGGCAATCCAGCGGGTGGTTGATCAGCAGGAATTCCATCGTCGCGCGCTGCGCACTGATCGCATAGCGCGACTTGGTCTTGACGACCATGCCGTCGGCAACGGGCGTCGCACAGGCCGGCAGCGGCTTGGGCGCACGTTCGACCTCGACGAGGCACATGCGGCAATTGGCCGCGACCGAGAGCTTCTTGTGGTAGCAGAATCTCGGCACATAGGCTTCCGCAGCATCGGTCGCCTCGATGAGCATCTGCCCCTTCTTGGCCTGCACCGATTTGCCGTCGATCTCGAGAGTTACCGTGTCGTCACTCATGACGTGTGTTGTGTCCCAATGCGGGCTTAGCGCCCTAAGTGTTGTCCGTTAGTCGTTCTGGCTCAGGCTGCCGCTTCGTTGGCGCCGTCGACCACACTGCGCCCGCCGTTATCGATCATGTATTCGAACTCGTGGCGGTAGTGCTTCAGGAAGCTCTGCACGGGCCACGCCGCGGCGTCACCCAGTGCGCAAATCGTGTGGCCCTCGATTTTGTTGGCGACGTCGAGCAGCTTGTCGAGGTCATCGCGCGAGCCTTTGCCGTCGATAAACCGCGTGAGCATGCGGTAGAGCCAGCCCGTGCCCTCGCGACACGGCGTGCACTGTCCGCAGGACTCGGCCATGTAGAAGCGCGAGATGCGGCGCAGGACGCGGACCATACAGGTCGTCTCGTCCATGACCATCACCGCACCCGTGCCGAACGAGGAGCCCGCGTTCTTGAGCGAGTCATAGTCCATGGTGCAGTCCATGATGAGCTCGGCCGGAAGTACCGGCACAGAGGAGCCGCCAGGAATCACGGCCTTGAGCTTGCGGCCCTTCCAGACGCCACCGCAGATGTCGAGCAACTCGCTGAACGGGATGCCCATAGGCAGCTCGATGTTCTGCGGCTTCTCCACGTGACCCGAGACGGAGAAGATGGCCGTGCCACCCGAATTCTCGACGCCAAGTTCACGGAACCAGTCGGCGCCTTCGCGCACGATGGTCGGCACGCTGGCCAACGACTGCGTGTTGTTGATCGTCGTCGGTTTGCCGTAGAGCCCGAAGTTGGCCGGGAATGGCGGCTTGAACCGCGGCTTGCCCTGCTTGCCCTCGAGCGACTCCAACAACGCGGTCTCTTCACCGCAAATATAGGCGCCCGCGCCAACAAAGGTCTCGAGGTCCATGTCGATGCCCGAGCCCTGGATGTTCTTGCCGAGCAACCCTGCGTCGTAGGCCTCCTTTACAGCAGCCTCGAAGCGCGGCACGGGTTCCTCGATGAACTCACCGCGGATGTAGTTGTAGGCGACGGTCGCACCCATGGCGTACGCCGCGATGGCCATGCCTTCCACAAGCGAGTGCGGGTTGGCCCGCAGGATTTCCCGGTCGTGGCAGGTGCCCGGCTCGCTCTCATCCGAGTTGCAAACCAGGTACTTCTGGACGGGCGCCGAGCGCGGCATGAAACTCCACTTGAGGCCCGTCGGGAAGCCTGCGCCACCGCGGCCACGCAAACCCGAGCCTTTGACGATCTCGATGATGTCCTCGTGCGACAACTCGCCTTTCAGGACGCGTTGCCAGGCTTCGTAACCGCCTGTAGCGCGATAGGTATCAATAGACCACGGCTTGTCTTTGCCAAGTGTCGCGTAGCACACCGAATTGGCGTTGGCGACGTCAGAGTCGAATACCGTCGTTTCCATTACTCGCTCCCCGCCCGCTTAGTCCAGCGCGTCCAGCAACGCCCGCATTGATTCGGGCGTCAGGTTCTCGTGGTAGACGTGATCGACCATCATCATGGGCGCACCGCAGCAGGCTGCCAGGCACTCCTCTTCTTTCTTGAGGTAGATGCGACCGTCTTCGGTGCTTTCGCCCAGCTTGCAGCCCAGGTGTTTCTCGGCCTGCGCCACGAGGTCCTCGGCGCCGCGCAGCATGCACGAGACATTGGTGCAAATGGCGACGTTGTGCCGACCCACAGGCTTGGTCTCGAACATCGAGTAGAACGAGGCCACTTCGTAAACCTTGATGGGCTCGAGACCCAGAACCTCAGCGATAGCGTCCATCTGCGGCTGCGTCACGTAACCATGGTTCTCGTGCTGGGCCGCGTGCAGCGCGCCGATGATCGCCGAGCGGCTCTGGTCTTCGGGAAAACGCTGGCGCCAGCGGTCGATCTCGTCGAGTACATGCTGCGAGAGCCCGGTGTCAGTCGTCGTCTGCGGTGTTGCGGTATCGGTCATGCGTCTGGTCTTTGCCTTGCGTCGGTGGCCTTAGCGATCAATTTCGCCGAACACGATGTCTTGAGTGCCAATCACGGCGACGACGTCGGCCAGCATGTGACCCGCCACCATTTCGTTCATGGCCGCGATATGGGAGAAGCCCGGTGCGCGTACCTTGAGGCGGTACGGTTTGTTGGCACCATCAGAAATCAGGTAAACGCCGAACTCGCCTTTGGGCGCCTCGACAGCCGCGTAGGTCTCGCCTGCGGGTACCACGTAGCCTTCTGTGAACAGCTTGAAGTGGTGAATCAGTGATTCCATGTCGCCCTTCATTTCGACGCGCTTGGGCGGCACGACTTTGTGATCATCGACCATGACCGGGCCCGGGTTGTCGCGCAGCCAGTCAACGCACTGCTTGATGATGCGATTCGACTGGCGCATTTCCTCGATGCGCACGAGGTAACGGTCGTAGCAGTCGCCGTTCACACCAATCGGGATATCGAAGTCGACGCGATCGTACACCTCGTAGGGCTGCTTCTTACGCAGGTCCCAGGCGATACCCGAACCGCGCAACATGGGGCCCGAGAAACCAAGCTGCTGCGCGCGTTCAGGCGACACAACACCAATGTTCACGGTGCGCTGCTTCCAGATACGGTTGTCTGTGAGCAGCGTTTCGTACTCGTCAACGCAGGCCGGAAAACGCTCGGTGAAGTCGCTGATGAAATCGAGCATCGAACCTTCGCGGTTCGCGTTGAGCGTGGCCACGTCGGACTGACTGCGCCACTTCGACGACTCGTACTTGGGCATTGACTCAGGCAGATCACGGTACACGCCACCCGGACGGTAGTACGTTGCATGCATGCGCGTGCCCGACACCGCCTCGTAGCAGTCCATCAGATCTTCGCGCTCGCGGAAGCAGTACAGAAACATCGTCATCGCGCCGATATCGAGGCCGTGCGCGCCGAGCCACATGAGGTGGTTAAGGATGCGCGTGATCTCGTCGAACATGACGCGGATGTACTGCGCGCGCAGCGGCACCTCGATCCCGAGCAGCTGCTCGATGGCCATGACGTAGCCGTGCTCGTTGCACATCATCGACACGTAGTCGAGGCGGTCCATGTAGCCGATGCTCTGGTTGAACGGCTTGGACTCAGCGAGTTTCTCGGTGCCGCGGTGAAGCAGGCCCACGTGCGGATCAGCGTGCTGGACCGTCTCGCCGTCCATCTCAAGGATCAGGCGCAGCACGCCGTGCGCCGCAGGATGCTGCGGCCCGAAGTTCATGGTGAAACTCTGGATCTCAGACATCGGGTTGCTCCCGAAGCGCTTCTTCGTAGCGGTTGTCGTCGCGGATCACACGCGGCACCAGCGTGCGCGGCTCGATGGTGACGGGCTGATAGGCGACACGGCCACGCTCAGCGTCGTAGCGAACCTCGACGTTGCCCACCAGCGGGAAGTCTTTGCGAAACGGGTGGCCGATAAAGCCGTAATCCGTGAGCAACCGACGCAAATCGGGGTGCCCGTCAAAAATGATGCCGAAGAGATCGAAGGCCTCGCGCTCGTACCAGTCCGCGCCATTCCAAACATCGATGACGGAGGGCACCCGCGGCGGGTTGTCGGGCGTCGTGTAAACGCGCACACGCAGCCTGCGGTTGTGCTCGAGCGACAACAGGTGCAGGACCACCGCGAAACGACCTTCCTCAAACTGGTCCGAGTCGTCAACGATGACCTCGCGCTGCACGCCGCGCGAGAAACCCGAATCCGTCGCCGAGTCTGTCTTCCACTCGTCCTGTCCGTAGTGCAGGTAGTCAACGCCACAGAGGTCCATGAGCATCGTGAAGGCAAATGCGGCGTCGTCGCGCAAGCGCGTGGCCACCTCGATGAGCGACGCATGGGGCACGGTGAGGGTCACCTCGGATGTGTGCCCCACCTCGATACTCACGCTGTCGCCGAAAGCCTCGCGCAGCGCGACGACCAGCGCGGGTTCGCTCGCTTGCGTCTCAGTCTCGGTCTGTTCTTCGTTCGTGCTCATGCGTTGTGATCTTCCAGCCGGGTGTCAATGGGGCTCGCCTCTGCAGGCCAGCCGATACAGCGATCACCGAGCGATGGTACTGGTCCGTCGAATCTTCTTTTGCAGCTGCAGGATGCCGTACATGAGCGCCTCGGCCGTGGGCGGGCAGCCCGGAACATAGACGTCAACCGGCACAACGCGGTCGCAGCCGCGAACCACAGCGTAGGAATAGTGATAGTAGCCGCCACCGTTGGCACAAGACCCCATGGAGATGACCCAGCGCGGCTCAGGCATCTGGTCGTAGACCTTGCGCAGCGCCGGCGCCATTTTGTTGACGAGAGTACCGGCGACGATCATCACATCGGACTGGCGTGGGCTCGGACGGAAGATCACGCCGAAGCGGTCAAGGTCGTAGCGTGCGGCACCGGCGTGCATCATCTCGACGGCGCAGCAGGCCAGGCCAAACGTCATAGGCCACATGGAACCCGTGCGGGCCCAGTTGACCACGGTGTCGACGCTCGTGACGACGAGGCCCTTTTTCTGAATGCTGCCCGGCGGTAGCTCGAACTCGGTGTCCGCGGCCGGCGCCGCGGCGCTGGTTGCGCTCAGTCCCATTCCAGCGCCCCCTTCTTCCATTCGTAGATGAAGCCAACGACGAGCACGGCCAGGAACAAACCCATGGCCAGCAGGCCGAAGCCGCCGATCGAGTCGAGCGACACGGCCCAGGGAAACAGGAACGCGATCTCGAGATCGAAGATGATGAAGAGGATGGCGACGAGGTAGTAACGCACATCGAACTTCATGCGACTGTCTTCGAAGGCCTCGAAGCCGCACTCGTAGGGCGAGAGCTTTTCAGCGTCTTTGCCGCCATTACCGAACAAAAAACCCAAGGCAAGCAGCACGATCCCCAGACCGCCTGCGATGCCGAGGAAGATCAGCACCGGAAGGTAGTTTTGCAACACGTTGTTTTGGTCCCGTTCAAGTGTCTGTGCTTCGTGCGTCCCCACGTCACAGACCTTGCTGGTATGTCGTTGATTCGCGCCTCTTTGCGCGCCAGTTAGTGTATCAAAATCGCAAGAACCGAAGTAGTTGTGCGGTGCAAAAACTCGGGCACCGCCCATAAAAAAAGCGGCACATCGTGCCGCTTCTTAAGCTGGCCTTTCTAGAAACCCCGACAGGGCTTCGACAAGACCTTCATTGTTGTTTGGTGCGGATGGCCGGACTCGAACCGGCACGGCTTGCGCCACTGCCCCCTCAAGACAGCGTGTCTACCAATTCCACCACATCCGCAAGTTCTAGTTTCTGGTCGCTCCGGCTCACTCTGACGGCGGATCGTCCGATTCTACGGACGTCTCCGCGGCCTCCTCTGCCGCCGGATCGACGTCAGCCGACTCTTCCGGCACGTCCAGTGACGGGACGTCGCCAAGGTCGTCCTGGACCGGCGCTGGCGTCTGCAGCGCGTCGGGAGTCGGCGCGATCGTATCGACGACGCTGTCCGGCGTGGTGCGCTGCGTCGTCAAATAGGCCAGCGCAAGGCTGTTGACGAAGAACAGCGTGGCCAGTATCGCCGTCGCGCGCGACAGGAAGTTGGCCGAACCCCGCGCACCGAAGACGGTACCCGAAGCGCCCGACCCGAAGGCGGCACCTGCGTCCGCGCCTTTGCCCCGCTGCAACAGGACCAGGGCACAGATGCCCAGCGACACGAGCACGTGCGCGACCATGAGAATTGAAAACAGTGTTGTCATAGCGTTGTGTACTTACTTGACGGGGTCAGGCCCCGGCTGCGGCTCGTGCGTGAGTCGCTATGGCGAGAAATTCCTCAGCCTTCAGCGACGCGCCGCCAATGAGTCCGCCATCAATGTCAGTCTGTGCGAGCAATTCGCCCGCATTGGCAGCCTTCATGCTGCCGCCGTAGACGATGCGCGTGCGCACCGCCAATGCTTCATCTACCTCTGCCAGGCTGGCCCGCAAAAACGCGTGCACATCCTGGGCCTGTTCCGGCGTCGCCGTCTTGCCGGTACCAATCGCCCAGACGGGCTCGTAGGCCACGACCGCATCGCCAAAGCCATCCGCACCGACGCGGTCGATCACCGCGGCAAGCTGCGCCGAGACCACCGCCTCAGTGTTGCCCGCCTCGCGCTGCTCCAGCGTCTCGCCCACACACAGCACGGGCACCAGCCCGCCCGCGATCGCGGCTTCACACTTCGCCGCCACCTGCGCGTCGGTCTCGCCGTACAGCGTCCGCCGCTCCGAGTGGCCGACGAGTGCATAAGCACAGCCAACTTCGCGAAGCATCGGCGCAGCCATCTCACCGGTGAAGGCCCCTGCAGCATGCTCCGACACGTTTTGCGCGCCCAGCGCGATATCGTCATCCGAGATCGCGTCCGCGACACTGGCGAGGTACGGCGCCGGCGGACACACGAGGATCTCGACCCCCGCGGCGTCCGCACGCCCCGCCCGCACGCCAGCCAGCAGCTCGGCGTTTGCGGCAAGGCTGCCGTTCATCTTCCAGTTGCCCGCAACCAGGTAGGTTCTCATTGCTCTGCCCTGGTTGTCGTGCCCCGGAAAGGGCGGCGAGGATACCCGCAGCAGCGCCTTTTCGCAACGGCTTTGGCCCCGTTTTGGCTCACGCTGCGGCCGCCTTGACGACCTCGGCCAGGCGCTCGGCCGCGTCCTGAATCTGTTCGGCGTCGATACCTTCGACCATGACCCGAATCACGGGTTCGGTGCCCGATGCCCGAAGCACGATACGGCCCCGCTCGCCGAGCTCCGATTCCAGCGCCTCGCGCGCGGTGCGCACGGCCTCAATGCTGTCGACGTCGATGCGCTCGGCAACCCGAACGTTGAGCAGGACCTGGGGGTACAGCGGCATGTCAGCCGCCAGTTCGCGCAACGGTTTGCCGGTCTCGCAGATGATCTGCAACAGCTGCAAGGCACTCACGAGACCGTCGCCCGTCGTCGAGCGATCGAGGCAAATGATGTGCCCCGACGACTCGCCGCCAATGAGCCCACCGTTTCGGCGCAGCTCATCCATGACGTAGCGGTCACCCACCTTGGCGCGGATAAACGGAATATCGAGCTCGCCAAGCCGACGCTCGAGGCCAAGGTTGCTCATCACAGTGCCCACCACGGGGCCCTTTAGCGTGCCCTCGCGATGACGCCCCATCGCCACGATGTAAATGAGGCGATCGCCGTCCACGAGCTCGCCTTCGGCATCAACCATAATCACGCGATCGCCATCACCGTCGAGCGCGATGCCAAGATCCGCGCCGACGCCCTGCACGGTCTGCTGCAGGAGCTGTGGCTGCGTGGACCCGCAACCCTCGTTGATGTTGCGTCCGTTGGGTGAACAGCCAATTGGAATGACATTGGCGCCCAGCGCCGACAGCACACGGGGACCGATTTTGTAGGCCGCCCCATTGGAGCAGTCGAGCACGATTTTCATATCGTCGAGCCGCAGTTCGCTGGGTATGGTGCCGAGGCAGTACTCCATATAACGCTCGCGCGCCGAGTCGATTCGCTTGGCACGACCCAGCTCCGCTGAATCTCGCGTGAGCGAAGGCGCCTGCAACAGCGCCTCAATGCGCAGCTCGGTCTCGTCCGACAGCTTGGTACCGTTCGCGTCGAAGAACTTGATGCCGTTGTCTTCGTAGAGATTGTGCGAGGCCGAGATCATGACGCCCAGGTCCGCCTCGAACAGCTGCGTGATAAGCGCCACACCGGGTGTCGGCAACGGGCCAAGCATCAGGACGTCAGCGCCTGCGGCCGTAAAGCCGGCCTCCAGCGCGGCTTCGAACATATAGCCCGACACGCGTGTGTCCTTACCAATGACCACGGTGCCGCCATTGGGCACCAGTACGCGGGCGGCAGCGCCCGCGAGACGCAACGCGAAGTCCGCGGTCATCGGGCTCGCGCCTACGCGACCGCGCACGCCATCGGTTCCGAAGTATTTTCGACTCATGAATTCGCCCCGTCCCTGCCACGCGTCGCCTGTAGTGCCCAAAGAATGCGGCGCGCATCCTCGGTCTCGGCCACGTCGTGGACGCGCAGTATATGCGCACCCTCGTGCGCGGCAAAGAACGCGAGTACCACGCTGCCCACAAGGCGCTGGTCGACATCCCGGCCGGTAATGGCTCCGATCATCGACTTTCGCGAGACGCCGACGAGTAGTGGCAGACCAAGGTCCAGCAGCGTGTTGAGCTGGCTCAGCAATGCGAGATTGTCCTCAAGCCGCTTGCCGAAGCCGATTCCCGGGTCGACGGCGATAGACCCCCGGTCGATGCCTGCATCGACACAGGCCGCAACGCGCGATTCGAGGAATGCCACGACGTCGTCGATGACGCGGTCGTAGACCGGGCGATCCTGCATGTCTTTGGGCGTGCCCTGCATGTGCATGAGACACACGGGGCAACCGCTGGCCGCGGCGGCCGCAAGGGCGCCAGGCTCACGTAGTGCACGGACGTCGTTAATGAGTGCCGCGCCTGCCGCGGTCGCCGCGCTGATCACGCCCGCCTTACTCGTATCAATGGAGACCGGTGTCGCGACGGCACTGGCGAGAGCTTCAATGACTGGCATGACGCGGTCGAGCTCCTGCTGCTCGGACACTGGCGCCGCACCGGGACGGGTTGACTCACCGCCGACGTCGATGAGGTCAGCACCGGCCGAAATCAGCGCCTCGGCATGCCGCAACGCCGAGTCACGTGTCGCATGCTGCCCGCCATCGGAGAACGAATCGGGCGTCACATTCAGCACGCCCATGATGGCGGGGCGCGGCAACTCGAGCCGCGCATCGCCGGCCCCGATCACAAAAGTGTTGTCGCCCACTACCTCGTCCTCAAACGAAAACGGCAACCGCTGGGGTTGCCGTTTTCTCAGTGCGACCACTCACGCGCGGTGAGCGGTGCCCCGCAAGTATCAGCTCGACTGGCCGGCCGGACCGCCGATCTGCCCTTCGGGCTTCTTCTTGGCCGCGTCATCGGTCGCCAGACCCGTCGGTGGTTGGCCACCATCGTTCCAGTCGGCGGGCGGTCGCGGTTCGCGGCCGTCCATGATGTCTGCGATCTGCTTCTCGTCGATGGTCTCGTACTTGATCAAAGCGTCAGCCATCACATGGAGCTTGTCCATGTTGTCCTTGAGGATCACTTCGGCACGCTCGTAGTTGTCGTCGATGATGCTGCGCACCTCTTCGTCAATGGCGTGCACGGTGACGTCTGACACCTGCTTGTGCTGCGTCATGGAGCGACCCAGGAACACCTCACCCTCTTCCTCGCTGTAGGTCAGCGGACCCAGTCGATTCGACAGGCCCCACTTCGTGACCATGTTGCGCGCGATATCCGTGGCGCGCTCGATGTCGTTCGAGGCACCCGTTGTCACACTGTCCTCGCCAAAGATGAGCTCCTCCGCGATGCGGCCGCCAAACAAGCTTGAGATCTGGCTCTTGAGGCGCTGCTTCGAATAGCTGTAGCGGTCCTCTTCGGGCAGGAACATCGTGACCCCCAGCGCGCGACCGCGTGGGATGATCGTGACCTTGTAAACAGGGTCGTGGTCGGGGACGTTGAGCCCGACAATCGCGTGGCCCGCCTCGTGGTAAGCCGTCAGCTTCTTCTCGTCTTCGCTCATGACCATCGAGCGTCGCTCGGAACCCATGAGGATCTTGTCCTTGGCTTTCTCGAACTCTTCCTGGCCTACGGTACGTCGATTCGCGCGCGCCGCGAACAAGGCGGCCTCGTTGACGAGATTGGCAAGATCGGCGCCCGAGAACCCGGGGGTTCCGCGCGCGATGATTTCGGGTCGCACGTCGTCGCCGAGCGGTACCTTGCGCATGTGTACGCGAAGGATCTGCTCGCGACCGCGAACGTCGGGCAACGGCACGACCACCTGACGGTCGAAACGGCCCGGTCGCAGCAGCGCGGGATCGAGCACGTCGGGGCGGTTCGTGGCCGCAATGACGATAATGCCCTCGTTGCCTTCGAAACCGTCCATTTCGACGAGCAGCTGGTTCAGTGTCTGCTCACGTTCGTCATGACCGCCGCCCAGCCCGGCGCCACGATGGCGACCCACAGCGTCGATCTCGTCGATGAAGATGATGCAAGGCGCGTGCTTCTTGGCCTGCTCGAACATGTCGCGGACACGCGAGGCACCCACACCCACAAACATCTCGACAAAGTCGGAGCCCGAGATCGTGAAGAACGGCACTTTGGCCTCGCCCGCGATGGCGCGTGCGAGCAGCGTTTTACCCGTGCCCGGTGAGCCCACCATGAGCACGCCTTTGGGGATTTTGCCGCCCAGGCGCTGGAACTTGCTCGGGTCCTTGAGGAAGTCGACGATCTCGACGACCTCTTCTTTTGCTTCCTCGACGCCTGCGACATCCGCGAAGGTCACAGTGACCTGATCTTCGCCCAGCAGCCGCGCCTTGCTCTTGCCGAACGACATCGCGCCACGGCCACCGGCTCCGCCACCCTGCATCTGGCGCATGAAGTACACCCACACCGCGATGAGCAGCAGGATCGGGAACGAGCTGATGAACAAATTGACGAGCAGGTTGGGCTGCTTGGGACGCGGCATCTCGAACTCGATGCCCTTGTCGCGCAGATCACCGATGAGCGCCTTGTTGTCCGTCTCGGGGTTGTACGCGAGGTAACGCGCCCCGTCCTTCGTCATGTACTCGATCGATGAGCCATCAAACACCACGTTCTGAACCCGGCCGTCATCGACCTGCTCCAGAAACTGGGAGTATTTGACGGTTTGCGCACCGGTCAGGCTGCCCTGCTGGAAGCTCTGCACAACGGTGAGCAGCACCAGCACGATGGCAATAAAAATGAGGATGTTCTTGGCGGAATCATTCACAGGGGGCGCCTCTTTGTCGAAAGGCTGTCGAACACCGGCTACGGGAGGTGCTCACGCCGCGCCGACAGGGCCTTCCTGGCCCGCCGACGGCACTGTGCAACTGACGTCTCAAATCATGCTGCACAGCACAAAATTAAGGGTTTAGACACTACACGAAGCGATAGTTTCTGGCCAGCACGTACATCTCAGTACTACTGGATCTCGACGCCTTCGGCTTCTTGATCTTCACGTTGCCGAAGCGCTGACGCAGATCCCGAGCATAAGCGTCGAACCCGGCACCCTGGAATACCTTGCAGACGAAGGTGCCCTGGGGTGTCAGGTGCTGGCCCGCAAAATCCAGGGCCAGCTCCGCGAGATACATTGCACGAGGCTGATCTACCGCTCTCACACCACTCATGTTGGGTGCCATATCGCTCATTACAAGGTCTGCCTTGCGCCCACCAAGGTGTGCCTCGAGCGTCTCGAGCGATTCCTGCTCAGTGAAATCGCCCTGAATAAAGGTCACACCGGGCAGCGGGTCCATGTCCAGCAGGTCCAGCGCGTACACCGCCGCCTTGCCGTCCAGACGCCTCGCGAGCCATTGTGACCAGCCGCCGGGCGCCGCTCCAAGATCCACAGCCACCATGCCGCGGCGCAGCACGTTGAGGCCTTCGAGCAGTTCGGAGAGTTTGTACACGGCGCGCGAGCGGTAGCCCTCCTCGCGCGACTTTTTGACCCAGGGATCCCGCTCCTGGCGCTCGCGCCATCCCCGACTGCTGCGGCGCGGCCCACTCACGGACACATCTCGCTTTGCGTTGCCCGGCAGCGGATAATGCCCCGATGGCTGATACCAAACCCATGGCACTCACCGAGCGCCAGAGAAAGACCCTGCGTGGCCTGGGCCACAAACTGCACCCGATCGTTCGCATTGGCGATAAGGGACTGACGGCCGCTGTGTCCGCAGAACTGGAGCAGGCGCTCGCGCATCATGAGCTCATTAAGGTCAGTGTTCGCGCCGGTGATCGCGATTCCCGTGGTGCGCTGATCAGTGAACTTTGCGACAACAGCGGTGCCACACTCGTCCAGCGAATCGGGAATGTTGCACTCGTCTTTCGGCGCAACCCGGAAGCGCCGCGCGTCGTGCTGGGCAGCCGTTGAGGCGCCGCGCGCACTAGACGTAGCGCACCTCTATAATTTCGTAGTCGCGCGCGCCTGCCGGCGCGGCCACGGTGACTTCGTCACCTTCGGTCTTGCCAATGAGCGCCCGCGCAATCGGTGATCCGACGGAGATTCGGCCTTCCTTGATGTCGGCCTCGTCCTCACCCACGATCTGGTAGACCGTTTGCTCGTCGCTCTCGAGGTCGAGCAATTCGACCGTGGCACCGAAAATGACCTTGCCGTTGTTGGTCATCGACGTGACGTCGATGATTTGGGCGTTGGACAGCTTGGCCTCGATTTCCTGAATCCGGCCTTCGGCGAAACTCTGCTGCTCTTTGGCGGCGTGGTACTCGGCGTTTTCCTTGAGGTCGCCGTGCTCCCGCGCCTCGGCGATCGCCTGAATGATGCGGGGCCGGTCTTCCGACTTGAGCTTTTTGAGCTCTGCCTGCAGCTTCTCGGCGCCGCGCGCTGTCAGCGGCACTTTGTTCATCTCGTTATTCCTGGTTCTTGCCAAGGACCGGATACGCCGGCCCTACCCCGCTCAGGCCACGCGACGTGCGTGCAGGTCCTGAAGACAGTTCACGGCGTCGTCGGCCAAATGGCGCATGGCAACGCATGTCGCCTGCGCTGCGGCCAGCGTGGTGTAGTACGTTACGCCGCGCGCAACCGCTTCACCGCGAATCGCCTGAGAGTCTCGAATGGCCATCTTGCCCTCGGTCGTATTCACGATAAGCGCAATCTCACCGTTTTTGATCATGTCGACAAGGTGCGGTCGGCCCTCACTGACCTTGTTACCCCGCATACACGGGACCCCCGCAGCGCCCAGCGCTTTGGCCGTGCCCTGCGTCGCCACGATATCAAACCCGAGATCGATGAGCATACGCGCCAGTTCGACGGCGTCGTCCTTGTCCCGGTCGCGCACCGAAATAATCGCTGAGCCGCCGCTGGGCAGTCGTACACCCGACGCGAGCTGCGCCTTCGCGTAGGCCTCGCCAAATGACACACCCGTGCCCATCACTTCGCCCGTAGACTTCATTTCGGGGCCCAGAATCGGGTCCGAGTCCGGGAATCGGGAAAACGGGAACACCGATTCTTTGACCGAGAAGAACGTCGGCGTTACCACCTCATCGATTCCAAGCTCATCGAGCGTGGCACCCGCCATGACGCGTGCCGCAAGCTTGGCGAGCGGTACGCCCGTCGCTTTGGAGACAAACGGGATCGTGCGTGACGCACGCGGGTTGACCTCAAGCAGGTAGACCGTGTCGCCCTGAACCGCGAACTGCGTGTTCATGAGGCCCACAACGTTGAGCGCAGAAGCGAGCGCCTCCACCTGACGCGTGAGTTCCGCCTGCAGCGGCTCCGAAAGGGAGAACGGCGGCAGGACGCAGCCCGAGTCCCCGGAGTGCACCCCGGCCTGCTCGATGTGCTGCATGATGCCCCCGACGATCGTGCGCGTGCCGTCGCTGATGATATCGACATCGACTTCGACGGCCTGGTCGAGGAAGCGATCAAGCAACACCGGGCTATCGTTCGACACCGACACCGCCTCGCGCATGTAGGTCGCAAGATCGTCGTCGCCGTGGACGATCTCCATGGCGCGACCGCCAAGTACGTACGAGGGCCGGACCACGAGCGGGTAACCCACAGCCGCTGCGTTTTGCATGGCTTCTTCGGTGCTGCGCGCCGTGCGGTTGGGTGGCTGCTTAAGCTCGAGCTCTTCGATGATCTTCTGGAACCGCTCACGGTCTTCAGCGAGATCGATCGAGTCGGGTGTCGTGCCGATGATCGGCGCGCCCGCGGCTTCGAGCGCACGCGCAAGCTTGAGTGGCGTCTGCCCCCCAAACTGCACGATGACGCCCTCGGGCTTCTCGAGGTCAACAATGCTCATGACGTCTTCAAACGTCAGAGGCTCAAAATAGAGTCGGTCTGAAGTGTCGTAGTCGGTGGACACCGTTTCGGGGTTGCAGTTGACCATGATGGTCTCGTACCCCGCTTCACGAAGCGCAAGCGCTGCGTGTACACAGCAGTAGTCGAATTCGATCCCCTGGCCGATGCGGTTGGGCCCGCCACCCAGGATCATGATCTTGCGCTTGTCGCTCGTGTCGGCCTCGCAGTACTGCTCGTAGGTCGAGTACAGATAGGCTGTGGACGAGGCAAATTCTGCAGCGCAGGTGTCCACACGTTTGTAAACCGGACGAATGTCATTCGCGAGTCGCGCTTCGCGAACCTCGCTTTCGGTCTTGCCACAGAGCGCGCCAATGCGCGCGTCGGAAAAACCGCGGCGCTTGAGTTCACGCAGGTTGGCCTTCTTGAACACACCGTCGCCAATGGCGCGAATACCGCCTTCCACCCGCACAAGGTCGAGAATCTGGCCCAGGAACCAAGGGTCAATCCCTGACAGGGACTGCACCTGCTCCATGCTGAGACCCAGGCGAAACGCATCCGCGATCCAGAGCAAGCGCGTTGCGCTGGGTTCGCGCAGCTCGCGCTCGACGCGCTCGCGCGCCGCCTCTTCACTCAGGTCATTGGGCAGCTGGCGGTCGAAGCCCGTCAGATCCGTCTCCAGTCCGCGCAGCGCTTTCTGCAATGACTCCTGGAAGGTGCGCCCAATCGCCATGACTTCCCCCACCGACTTCATCGAGGTCGTGAGGCGCGTGTCGGCACCCGGGAACTTCTCAAACGTGAAGCGCGGGACCTTGGTCACGACATAGTCGATGGCGGGCTCAAACGACGCAGGCGTGACACCGCCCGTGATCTCGTTTTCGAGTTCGTCGAGCGTGTAACCCACGGCAAGCTTGGCGGCCACTTTGGCAATCGGGAAGCCCGTGGCCTTCGAGGCCAGCGCCGAGCTTCGCGACACGCGCGGGTTCATCTCGATGACGACCATTCGGCCGTCCTTGGGGTTTACGGCAAACTGCACGTTCGAGCCGCCCGTTTCGACACCGATGCGGCGAAGAACTGCCAGCGATGCGTTACGCATAATCTGGTATTCCTTGTCCGTCAGGGTCTGAGCGGGCGCCACCGTGATGGAATCGCCCGTGTGCACACCCATCGCGTCCACGTTCTCGATGGCGCAAATGATGATGCAGTTGTCGTTGCGGTCGCGAACAACCTCCATCTCGAACTCTTTCCAGCCGATGATGGATTCCTCGATGAGCACCTCAGTTGTCGGCGACATCTCGAGGCCATTGCTCACAATCTTCTCGAATTCTTCGCGGTTGTAGGCGATACCGCCACCGGTCCCGCCCATCGTGAACGAGGGTCGGATGATCGAGGGATAACCCACAGTCTTCTGCACCTCAAAGGCGGCTTCGAGCGTGTGCGCCACTTCGGCACGCGGCGACTCGAGGCCAATCTCGTCCATGGCCTTTTTAAACAGCTCGCGATCCTCGGCCGTATCGATGGCGTCGCGCGATGCCCCAATCAACTCAACACCGTGCTTCTGAAGGACACCTTCGCGCACGAGGTCCAACGCGCAGTTCAGTGCTGTCTGCCCACCCATGGTTGGTAGCAGTGCATCAGGCTTTTCGCGCTCAATGATCTTCTCAACCGCCGTCCAGTGCACCGGTTCGATATATACCGCGTCGGCCATTTCCGGGTCGGTCATGATCGTCGCCGGATTGGAGTTGATCAGAATGACGCGGAAACCCTCTTCGCGCAGCGCTTTGCAGGCCTGGGCACCGGAATAGTCGAACTCGCAGGCCTGGCCAATGATGATAGGCCCGGCCCCAATGATGAGGATGCTCTGGAGATCGTCGCGTTTTGGCATGCGGTTAAGAGTTCCCTGACGTTGTGGAGCGGGTGTTAGTCGGCGGCGGCGGCGCGCGCTTCGACTTCGGCATGGCTGTGATCAACCATGAGCTTCGAGAAGCGGTGGAACAGGTGGCGCACATCGTGCGGCCCCGGGCTGGCTTCGGGGTGGCCTTGGAAACCGAACGCGGGCAGGTCGCGATGCGCTATGCCCTGCAGCGTCTTGTCGAACAAGGACCGGTGGGTGGCCACCAGGTGCTCGGGCAACGAGGCCTCATCGACCGCGAAGCCGTGGTTCTGGCTCGTGATCATGACCTTTCCGGTTTCAAGATCCTGCACGGGGTGGTTGCCGCCATGATGTCCGAACTTCATCTTCATGGTCTGCGCGCCGGCCGCCAATGCCAGCAGCTGATGCCCCAGACAAATGCCGAAGATCGGAACTCTGGCCTCGAGGAACTTGCCGATGGCTTCGATGGCGTAGTCGCAGGGCTTGGGATCGCCTGGGCCATTTGAAAGGAAGACGCCGTTGGGCTCGAGCGCCATAACGTCTTCAAATGAGGTCTTGGCAGGCACCACCGTTACGCGGCAGTCGTGTTCGACGAGCATGCGAAGAATATTGCGCTTGATCCCGAAGTCGTAGGCGACGACGTGCAAGGGCGCAATGCGACGCGTGACGACGGGGTTGGGATCGTTCCAGGACTCGCCCTGGGCCCACTGGTACTGAACAGCGGTCGACACCTCACGCGCAAGGTCGGCACCGGCCAGACCCGGGGCTGAGCGGGCCTTCTCAACCGCCTCGTCCGTAATGTCTGACAGGCGTTTGCCCTCGGGTGCGGACATGATGCAGCCCTGCTGCGCACCGTGCTCGCGAATGTGGCGGGTCAACTGCCGCGTGTCGAGATCGGCGATGGCAACCAGGTTCGCGCGTCGCAGGAAGTCGGCCAGGTTGTGTTCGCTGCGCCAATTCGACGTGATGATCGAGCGGTCACGAATGATCAGGCCCGCGGCGTGCACCTCAGCCGACTCAAAGTCGTCACTGTTAGTACCGGTGTTGCCGATGTGCGGGTAGGTCAGCGTGACAATCTGGCGCCGATAGGATGGATCAGTGAGGATCTCCTGATACCCCGTCATCGCCGTGTTGAACACGACTTCCCCGACGGTTTCACCATCTGCGCCACAAGAAAGCCCCCGAAACAGCGTACCGTCGGCGAGCGCGAGAATTGCGGGTTTTACCATCCTGACCTCATGCCCTCGAGGGGGCGCTGCGTCTGTCTTCTAAGGGCGCGGGAAGCGCGGCGTCGCAGGGTCAGCTTGAAGTGGCGTGACCCGGCGTAGTCTACGCCAGCGGCCACCTCGAAGAAAAGTGCTCTGTCAGGTTTCAGCGAAGAGTGCGGCCATCGAGTAATGCCCCGCCGGTTGATTGACGAGCCAACGAGCAGCGGCCAATGCACCCGCCGCAAACAGCCGGCGGTCCGTCGCCGCGTGGTGAATCTCCAGTCGGTCGTGATTGCCGAGGAAGGCCACTGAATGCTCGCCAATCACAGCGCCGCCGCGGGTTACAGCGTATCCAATCTCGCCGTCGTCGCGTGTTTGGTCGGCGCCGATTCGAGCCCTCGGAGTGGCGTCCAATGCACGTGCCGAACTGATCGCCGCGCCCAGTTTCAGAGCTGTACCCGAGGGTGCGTCGCGCTTATCCCGATGGTGGGTTTCGGAAATTTCGATGTCGTAACCGGGTAGCCGGGCAGCGGCCTGCTGGACCAGAAACGTCATGACATGAATGCCAAGGCTCATGTTGCCGTCCTGAAGGACAGGGATCTCTTGCGCTGCGCTGGCCAACGCGGCTTCAGCGTCTGCCGTGAGCCCTGTGGTGCCCGTCACGAGGGGCACGCGGGCCTGTGTCGCGGCTGTCGCGACGGCCGCAACGGTCTCGCCGTCTGTGAAATCGATCGCCACATCGGCACCCGCAAACGCGCCCGACAGTGCCGTCGCGTCTCGCGACCAGCTGCCTGACAGGGTGAGCTCTGGAACCGCGTCGATAAGTGCCGTGAGCGCTTGGCCCATTCGGCCCGAAGCTCCCAGCAAGGTGATACGCAGTGGCGTTGTCACGAGCCGATATTGTCAAAGAAGCGCTTGACGTTATCCGTCCAGGAGCGCGTTCGCGGGTTGTGGCGTTCGCCGCCCAGATCGACGGCGTCCTCAAACTTGCGCAACAACTCTTTCTGATGCGCCGTGAGGTTCACGGGGGTTTCTACGGAGACGCGGCAGTACAGGTCACCGGGCTCGCGAATGCGAACGGTGGGAACCCCTTTACCGCGCAACCGGAACACTTTGCCCGTCTGCGTGCCAGTCGGCACCTTGAGCGAGACCTGCCCATCCAGGGTCGGAACCTCTACCTCGCCACCCAAGGCGGCCTTCACGAAGCCTAGCGGAATCTCGCAGTGCAGATCCGGGCCGTCGCGCTCAAACACCTCGTGTGGCAACACGCGAACCTCGACATACAGGTCGCCTGAAGGACCACCATTGCGGCCCGCCTCGCCCTCGCCGCTCAGGCGAATACGATCGCCCGTTTCGACGCCCGGCGGGATCTTCACAGACAGCGTGCGGGTCTTGCGGACGCGGCCGCGGCCATTGCAGGCCTCGCACGGGTCCTTGATGATCGTGCCTTCGCCGTGACAGGTCGGGCAGGTCTGCTGCACCGAGAAGAAGCCCTGCGTCATGCGCACCTGCCCCACGCCGCCGCAGGTCTCACAGGTTTCGGGCTTGCTGCCCTTTGCCGCACCCGAGCCGTTACAGACCTCACAGGTCACGTAGGTGGGAATTTCGAGCTGCGTCTGCTCGCCCCGCACCGCCTGCTCCAGCGTGAGCTCGAGGTCGTAACGCAGGTCGGCACCGCGGAACACTTGGCGGCCGCCGCCGCTGCCGCGGCGGGCGTTACCGAAGATGTCGCCGAAGACATCACCAAAAATGTCGCTGAACGCGCCCGCGCCGCCGAAACCGCCGCCGCCCGCAGCCGAGTTATTGACGCCTGCATGGCCAAACTGGTCGTAGGCACCTCGCTTCTCGTCGTCGGAGAGGACCTCGTAGGCCTCCTTGGCCTCTTTGAACCGTGCCTCGGCATCCGCATCGTCGGGATTACGGTCCGGGTGGTGCTTCATCGCAAGCCGGCGATAGGCCTTCTTGAGTTCCTGGGCGCTCGCCGATTTCTCGACTCCCAGTACCTCGTAGTAATCACGCTTCGCCATGCTTCGATTCCCTAGCCGTTAACTCTCGTGTCTCGCGGGCAGTCGCGACGGGGCCGCGCAACCGGAATTCCGGCCCGCGGCCCCGTGCGGGTTCCTGCAGACCCGACTAAGCCGATTTTTTGTCCTCGTCGACTTCTTCGAACTCGGCATCGACGACATCGTCGCCGGCCGGCGAGGCGCCCTCGGCCTCTCCGTCAGCTGCCGCTGCCTGCTCGTAGGCCTTCTGCGCCAGCGTTGCCGAAGCCTCGCTCAGCGACTTGATTTTGGCCTCGATGGCCGCCTTGTCATCACCCTCGAGTGCCGACTTGAGGTCAGACACCGCAGATTCGATCGCAGCGCGTTCTTCTGCCTCGACCTGCTCGCCAAGATCGCCCAGCGACTTCTCCGTCGCGTGCACGAGGGCATCACCCTGGTTGCGTACGTCGACCAGCTCGCGGAACTTGCGGTCTTCCTCGGCGTGCGCCTCGGCGTCAGCCACCATCTTGTCGATCTCGTCATCGCTCAGACCGCTCGAGGCCTTGATGACGATGTTCTGGGTCTTGCCCGTCGCCTTGTCCTTGGCCGAAACGTTGAGGATGCCGTTGGCATCGATGTCGAACGTGACCTCGATCTGAGGCATGCCACGCGGTGCCGGCGGGATGTCGGCGAGGTCGAAGCGGCCCAACGATTTGTTGTCGCCTGAGCGCTCGCGCTCACCCTGCAGCACGTGAATGGTCACGGCTGTCTGGTTGTCGTCCGCCGTCGAGAAGACCTGCTCGGCATTCGCCGGGATGGTCGTGTTCTTTTCGATAAGCTTGGTCATGACACCGCCCATCGTCTCGATGCCCAGCGACAGCGGGGTCACGTCGAGCAGCAGGACGTCCTTGACGTCGCCCGCCAGGACGCCGCCCTGGATCGCCGCGCCGATCGCAACGGCTTCATCTGGGTTCACATCGCGGCGCGGCTCCTTGCCAAAGAAGTTCTGCACTTCCTCGGCCACCTTGGGCATCCGCGTCTGACCGCCGACCAGGATGATGTCGGCAATATCCGCGACCTTGAGACCCGCGTCCTTGAGCGCAACCTTGCAGGGCTCAATCGTGCGCGTGATCAACTCAGCGACGAGCGACTCGAGCTTGGCCCGAGTCAGCTTGATGTTGAGGTGCTTCGGACCACTGGCGTCCGCCGTGATGTACGGCAGGTTGACCTCAGTCTGCTGCTGAGAAGACAGCTCGATCTTGGCCTTTTCACCCGCTTCTTTGAGGCGCTGCATCGCCAGCGGGTCCTTGCGGATATCGACGCCCGACTCCTTCTCGAATTCGCTCGCGAGGTAGTCGATGACGCGCAGGTCGAAGTCCTCACCGCCCAGGAACGTGTCGCCGTTCGTGGCCAGTACTTCAAACTGGTGCTCGCCGTCGACTTCGGCGATCTCGATAATCGAGACGTCGAAGGTACCGCCACCCAGATCGTAGACGGCTACGGTGCGGTCACCGCGCTTTTTGTCCATGCCGTAGGCCAGCGCTGCGGCCGTGGGCTCGTTGATGATGCGCTTGACCTCAAGACCCGCGATCTTGCCCGCGTCCTTGGTCGCCTGGCGCTGGCTGTCGTTAAAGTAGGCCGGCACCGTAATGACCGCTTCGGTGACTTCTTCACCGAGGTAGTCTTCGGCCGTCTTCTTCATCTTCATGAGCACGCGCGCCGAGATCTCGGGCGGTGCCATCTTTTTGCCGTCGACCTCGACCCAGGCGTCACCGTTGTCGGCCTTGGCGATCGTGTACGGCACCATGTCGATGTCCTTCTGAACGACATCGTCTTCGAAGCGGCGACCAATCAGGCGCTTGACGGCGAACAACGTGTTGCTCGGGTTGGTGACAGCCTGGCGCTTGGCCGACTGGCCCACGAGGACCTCATCGTCCTTCGTGAAGGCGACAATTGACGGCGTCGTGCGATCGCCCTCACTGTTTTCGATGACCCGGGCGGCATCGCCCTCCATGACAGCGACGCAGGAGTTGGTCGTGCCAAGGTCGATTCCAATTACTTTACCCATTGGCGGTTCCTCAAGTTCTCGTGAGCCGGGGCGCGCCCGGCGATACGTTTTGTGTCTATGGCCTGTAGATAAGGCCGCGCGCCGTCAATTCAAGCGTCGGCAGGTGCCGATGCGACGACGACGCGGGCCGGACGAACCAGGCGTCCGTTCAGGGCGTAGCCCTTCTGAATGACGTCGATGACGGTGTTGGGCTCGACGTCCGGGTTCGGCACCATCGTCATGGCTTCATGACGTTGGGGGTCAAAGGGCTCACCAGCGGGATCGATCTGCTCCACGCCGAACTTGGTCAGAACGCTCGCCAGCAGCTTGAGCGTGGCGCTATTGCCCTCAAGCAGCGCGGCCGCGTCGGTGGCCTCGCCCGAGGCCAGCGCGGCCTCCATGCTGTCGCTGACCGCGAGCAGCTCGCCCACCAGGCGTTCAACGCCGTACTTACGGGCATTCTCGACGTCGCGGGTGGCGCGTTTGCGCACGTTGTCGAGCTCGGCCACGGCACGCAGGTACTTGTCCCAGTTCTCGTTGGCGCGCGCCTCGGCCGCGGCCAGGGCGTCCTCGCCGGCCGATTCAGCGGCCTCAGTGGCCGTCTCAGATATCTCGACGTTGTCGTCGGACGGGTTGTCGCCGCGCTCGTGCTCGTCTGCGCTGCTGTTCGCCTCGCTCATCAAAGGGCTCCGTGATCTCGAATTCCGGGTTTTGGGAGGCGTTTCCGCCTGATGCGTGCGCTATGGGGTTTCGCCGCGGGAATTCAAGATATTGCTCAAGAGTTTTGCCGTGATGTCCACGACGGGCACGATCCGGTCATAGGCCATTCGCGTGGGCCCGATGACCCCAAGCACGCCCACAATCTCGTTGTCGACCACATAGGGCGAGGCGACCACGGACAGGTCATCGAGGATCTGGTAGCCGGATTCCTCGCCGATGAAAATCTGCACGCCACTCGCCGCGATGCTGCGATCGAGCAGGTCGAGCAGATCGCGCTTCTGGTTAAAGGCCTCGAACAGGCGGCGGAGCTTCTCGACGTCTGAGAGCTCCGAAAAGTCCATGAGATTGGTCTCGCCCGCCATGACGTACTCACCCTTGGGGTTGGCCCCCTCGTCGATAACAGACTGGGCGACCTGAACCACATCGATCATGGCCTGATTCATGGTGTTGCGGGACTTCTCGAGCTCATCGACGATCACGCCGCGCACCTGTGACAGCTCCATGCCCCCGCATTTCTCGTTAATGAAGTTGGCGGCCACGGTGAGTTCTTCGCGCGTGTATTCGCGTGGTGTAGACAAAATACGGTTCTGAACCTCGCTAGAGTTGATCACGAGGATCACGAGTACGCGCTGATCCGTGAGCGGCACGAATTCGATCTGGCGCAACGTCGCCCGCTCCGGCCGCGGCACCGTGACCACACCCGCCATTTTCGTGAACTGTGAGAGCAGGCTTGACGCCGACGACATCACCGCCGGTGCATCGCCCGCCTCGAGTGACAGCTGGCGCTCGACCTGTTGTACGGCGCGGGCGGTCATGGGCTTGACGCGCATGAGCGTGTCCACGAACAAGCGATAGCCCTGGGGCGTCGGGATGCGGCCCGCCGAGGTGTGCGGCGCGCAAATAAAGCCCATCTCCTCGAGGTCCGACATGACGTTGCGAATCGTGGCCGGGCTTAGGTCCAGGTCCGAGTCACGGGCCAGCGTGCGCGAGCCCACAGGCTGACCGTCGCGTACATAACGCTCGATAAGCGCACGCAGCAGGCTGCGCGCTCTGTCGTTGAGTTGTTCGTCGTCGTTTGTGGCCATCGCGTCGCGGATTGCAGGGCCTGTAATCTCGGCGGGTTTAGTTATACTCATCCGCCCCGGCCGGTCAACCAAACGCATCATGCGCCTGCGGGTGGCCGGACCCGTTTGCGCGGCCCTGACCATGCACCAATCCATTGAGACAGCGGCATTATTCGGTCACCCGGAGCTCGAGGCCGTTCAAAGTCGGATGCGCCAGGTCGCCGACTGGCTGACCCGCGCCGGCGTCCGCGTCATCGTTGCCGATGCCGGTGAGGGTGTTGGCGCCGAACGCATTCCCGAGTCCGAACTGGCCGACGAGGCCGACCTGTTTATCGCCGTGGGTGGCGACGGCACCATGCTCTACGCCGCGCGACTTGCCGTCGGTCATGGCATCCCGCTGCTCGGCATCAACCTGGGGCGACTCGGCTTTCTTACCGACGTGTCGCCCGACGAGATCGAACGCTCGCTGCAGGCCGTACTCGACCGGCGCGCGTTGACCGAGACGCGTTTGCTGCTGGAAGCCACCGTCACACGCCCCGACGGCGAGCCCAGCACAGGGCTGGCCTTGAACGACGTCGTTCTGGGTCGCCGCGAACCCGGGCGTATGATCGATTTTGAAACCCGCGTGAACGGCGTGTTCGTCAACGATCACGCGGGCGATGGTCTGATCGCGGCCACGCCAACCGGGTCGACGGCCTATGCGCTGTCCTGCGGCGGCCCGATCATGCAGCCGCAGCTCGACGCGATCACACTGGTGCCGATTTGCCCGCATACGCTGAGCGACCGGCCCGTCGTGTTACCCGCAGACAGCGTGATCGAGGTGCGCCGCACCGAGCGGTCTCAGACGCATGCCGAAATCAGTCTCGACGGCCAGTTTCTCGCTGCGCTCACCGATGCCGACACGCTCACCATCCAAGCCTCGCAGCACCGGCTGACGCTCATTCACCCGCCAGGCTATGACTATTTCGAGCTGTTACGCTCGAAGCTCAACTGGGGCGCCAATTCGCGGCGCCGCGACCGGCGACACGAGGGCTAGGCGGTGCTCGAGACGCTCCACGTTCGCAATTTCGCGATCATTGATGAGGTCGCCGTCGACTTCGCCCAGGGCATGAATGTGCTGACGGGCGAAACGGGCGCGGGCAAGTCGATCCTCGTCGATGCGCTGGGCTTGGTGTTGGGGGCACGCGCCTCGGCCGACGTCATTCGCGCGGGCGCCGAACGCGCAGACATCACGGCCGGCTTCGCGCTTGCCAAAGACAGCCCCGCATCAGCCTGGCTCGCCGATCAGGAGCTTGATGACGGCGACACCTGTCTGTTGCGGCGCGTGATCGGCCGCGACAGCCGCTCGCGGGGCTTCATCAATGGGAATCCGGCGCCTATCGGCTCGCTACGCGCGCTGGGCGCCCTGCTCGTCGCCATCCACGGGCAACACGAGCATCAGACCTTGCAACAGCCGGAGCGGCAGCGCGACATGCTCGACGCGCGCGGTGGTCTTGCGGGGCAACGTGACAAGGTCGCCGCGGCTCACGCCACCTGGGAGTCGGCGGAAGCCGCCCTCGCCGAGCTTCTTGCCGCCCGCGCGCAACGGGAAGAGCGTCTGGCATTGCTAGAGTTCCAGCTTCGCGAGCTGGACGCCGTGGCGCCGGAAGCCGGCGAACTCGACAGTCTGCAGCCCGAGCATGCGCGCCTCGCGAATGCGGGACGGCTTGCGGAAGGGAGCAACGAAGCTCTGGCCGCGCTCTACGACCGCGAGCCCGCCAACGTTCAGGGGCTACTCGCAGAAGCTGGCCGGGCCCTGCAGGACATCGTGACCTATGACGACAGCCTCGCGTCGGCCGTGACGCTGGTCAGCGAGGCCGAAGTCAGCGTCGCCGAAGCGGCCGAAGTGCTGCGGCGGTATGCCGCCGACATCGAGTCCGATCCGGTGCGGCTCGAGCAGGTCGAATCGCGGCTTGCAGCGCTGGATGCACTGGCCCGCAAGCACAACGTCGACGTCGCGGCGTTACCGGAGCACGTATCCGCGCTGCGGGCACAACACGATCAGCTCACCGACGCCGATCAGCAAATCGATGCATTGATGGGCGAACGCGATGCGGCGCGCGCCGCGCTCGACAAGGCGGCAGCGACGCTGACCAAGGCGCGCCACAAGGCGGCCCGGTCATTCGCGGCTGAAGTCACGACGGGCATGAAGGGTCTGGGCATGCCCGGGGGTACCTTCTCCGTGCGCATCGACGATGCCGGTCGCGACGTTCCCGCTGCCCACGGTGCCGACCGCATCGTGTTCGAGGTCAGCGCCAACCCGGGGCAGCCCCCCCAACCCGTGTCACGCGTGGCGTCGGGTGGCGAGTTATCGCGTATCAGTCTCGCGATCCAGGCCGCGGCCGGTCGCACAGACCGAATGCCCTGCATGATCTTCGACGAGGTCGACTCGGGTGTCGGTGGCGCTGTCGCCGAAATCGTGGGCCGCGAGATGCGCGCGCTGGCCGATGCCTGCCAAGTGTTGGCCGTGACACATCTGCCGCAGGTTGCCGGCCAGGCGCACCACCATCTGCGCGTGAGCAAAATGACCGACGGCAAGACTACTCGTACGACAATCACGCCATTGAGCGACGATACGCGCGTCGAGGAAATCGCCCGCATGCTGGGCGGCGTGGACATCACCGAAACGAGCCGCGAGCACGCCCGCGAGATGCTGCGCGCAGGCTCTGCCTAGCTCGCGCCCTTCTTCTTCACGTAGAGCACGAGACTGTGATCGTGCAGGTCATAGCCGTGCGCTTCGGCGACGGCGTGCTGCAGCTCTTCAATCTCGTCGCTGACAAACTCGATCACCTCACCTGAGTCGATGTCGACCATGTGATCGTGGTGACTGCCGTCGTCGAGTTCGAAGACGGAATGCCCGTCCGTAAAGTTCTGCCGGGTCACGAGACCCGCTGTCTCGAACTGGGTCAGCACCCGGTACACCGTCGCAAGCCCGATGTCCTCACCCGAATCAAGCAATTCGCGGTAGATATCCTCGGCGCTCAGATGCCGGTTTTGCGCGCCCGCCAGGATCTCGAGGATCTTGATTCGCGGTAATGTGACCTTGAGACCCGCTTTCCGCAGGTCCTGATGTTGTGGTTTAGCGCCCAATGATTTCGCCCTGTGCTGGGACCGGCATACCGGGGACCAATTCCAGGTCTCCCGGAGCAAACGCGCGCCGGCGTTGTCGACAAGCTCATGCATTACGGTATCATGCGCGCCGCCATGCGGCGACGCTGTCGCAAGGCGGGTCGGTCGGACACGAGTCCGGCAGGCACCGGATTACTCGCACCGCCAGGGGTCTCACAGATGCGCCGCAGCGCTCTTGCCAGCTTGTTCCTTGCCGTCGCTCTGACGGCCACATCGGGCTGCGTGTACCGACTGGCCATCCAGCAAGGCAATATCGCCGAGCGCGAAGATGTCGAGCAGGTCAAAGTTGGCATGACACCCAGCCAGGTGCGCTTCCTGCTGGGCACACCACTCGTCGACGACCCGTTCAGCGAGGACCGCTGGGACTACATTTATTACGTGCGCGTCGGCCGCAATGAGCCGACGACCCGCCACTTTTTGACCGTGTACTTCGAGGACGGCAAAGTGGCGCGGCTTGAGACCAAAGACGCACCTCCCACAGAATAGCTCAGCCCTCTGGACCCATTGTGCCGCCCAGAGCGGCACGTTCACGACGTGCGGCGCGTGGATCACTGGCCAGCGGCCGGTAGACTTCGATGCGGTCGCCGTCCGCAACACGGTAGTCATCGGCAACCGTGTCCCCCCAGACACCGAGCTGCGCCGACCCCACGTCAATCTCCGGGAATCGTACGCCGATGCCGCTGGCCCGAACGGCTTCGCGCGCTGTGGTGCCCGGTGACACGGTGACCGCAACGATGGTCTGTCGCGCGGGTAACGCGCAGGCGATCTCAATCGCCAGGCGCCGGCCAGCGAGCTGGTCCATCTACCCGTAAACCTCGCGAGCGCGCCGCGTGAACGCATCGACCAGCGAACTACAGGTCTGCTCGAAGAAGCTGCCGAACATGAGGCTCAGCACAGGCGAGGAAAACTCGAAGTCGATGTGCAGCGCGACTTTGCTGCCCGATTCGCCGACGGGCTCGAAATGCCAGACGCCCTCAAGGTGGCGAAACGGACCGTCGACAAGGTCCATCGTCAGCGACGCACCGGGTTCGCGCGTGTTCAGTGTCGTGAAGCGCTTACTCATGCTGCCTTTATGCAGCTCGAGCGTCGCACGAACTTGTTCGTCGTTGCGTTCGTGTTCGACGGCGTCAGAGCACCAGGGCAGGAACTCCGGGTACGACGCCACGTCATCGACAAGGTCGAACATGGCTTGTGCCGTGTACGGCACGAGCGCGCTTCTCCGGACCTGCCGCATCAGTCGCCCGTGATCAGCGCGAGGAGACCCGTCGAGTTCGCGAGGACGAGCAGCACGCCAATCGGCGCCACGTAGCGTGCCAGGAAGCGCCACGCGGTCACGATGCCGCTGTCACCGCCCAGCTCGCTGCTTGTCGAGTTACGCGTCATGAACCAGCCCGCAAACACCGTGATGAGCACACCACCCAGCGGCAACATAATGTTGCTCGTGAGGTAATCCACAGCCGAGAACCAGTCGAGGCCCAGGATCTTAAAGTCGGACATCAGATTGGTCGACAAGGCGGTACCAATACCGACACACCAAATCACCATACCGATCATGATGGCCGCCGCGCGTCGGGTCAGCCCAAAGCGCTCGACCGTCCAGGCCACGGCGGGCTCCATGAGACCAATCGCCGAAGTCAACGCCGCGAAGCTCAGCAGCACGAAAAAGAGCGTCGAGAACACAATGCCACCGGGCATCTGGCCGAATGCCAACGGCAAGGTGCGGAAGACGAGGTCAGGCCCCGCTTCAGGATCCAGACCATTCGCAAACACGATCGGAAATATGATCATCGCCGAAAGCAGCGCAATAAAGGTATCGGCCAGGACGACGGTTATCGAAGCGTTTGGAATAGAAGTTTCCTGCGGCAGATAAGCGCCGTAGGCCATGATCGCGCCCATGCCAATGGACAGACTGAAAAACGCTTGGCCCAGCGCGATCAGCACGGACTGCCCGGTCAGCGCCGAAAAATCGGGCGTGAACAAAAAGGCGAGACCTTTCATAAAGGCGCCTGTCGTCATCGCAAACACGAGCAAGACAAGCAACAGGATGAGCAGCCCGGGCACCATGAATCGCACGGCGCTCTCAAGGCCTTTTTCGACGCCGCGCGCGACGACAAAGACGCTAAGCCCCATAAAAATGCTGTGCCAGAGCATGCTGCGCTGCCAGCTCGCGTTAAGCCCCTCGATGACGGCGCCGACTTCTTCCTTGTTCTTACCCTGGAAGGAGCCCGTCAGGCTCTCGATGATGAAGTCCAGTGACCAACCGGCGATCACGCTGTAATAGGAGAGAATCAGCACCCCGGCAGCGACACCCAGCGCGCCCACAAGACCCCAGTGCTTCGAACTGCCCTCTTCCTGGGCGACGAGTGTCATGGTTTCAACCGGGTTACGCCGTCCGCGGCGGCCGATCAGAATCTCGGACATCATGACGGGCAAGCCGACCACGAGGATGCAGCCCAGGTAGACCAGCACGAAGGCACTGCCGCCGTTGGCCCCGGCGACGTAGGGAAACTTCCAGATGTTGCCGAGTCCGACGGCCGAGCCCGTCACGGCGAGAATGAATGCGAGTCTCGATGACCACTGCCCGTGCAGTGACGACCGCGCGCCTGATGACGCCGGAATATTGGCCACGCTGGTACCCCCTTGAGCAGCGCTATTTTGGCGCAGAGTGTGCGCGAATTGCGGCGAACTGACAATAAGTTGCAGGCTTTTTGTCAGGCCTCCGTTATCATTGCCGGCCCGCAGGGATGACGCCCATGGCCAAGCAGAAAAAGAAGACGCCCGACAACGTGATCGCCGTCAATCGCAAGGCGCGCCACGACTACTTCATCGAGGAAACGATTGAGGCTGGCTTGGCGCTGCGCGGCTGGGAGGTCAAAAGCCTGCGTGAGGGCAAGGCCCAGATCGCCGAGTCTTTTGTGCAGCTGCGGGAAAACGAAGCCTGGCTGTTTAACGCCCACATCACGCCACTGCTGTCAGCGTCGACGCATATCAAGACAGAGCCCACGCGGACGCGGAAGTTGCTTTTGCACCGCGAGCAGATCGACCGGCTTGTGGGCGCTGTCGAACGCAAGGGCTACACGATCGTGCCGCTCGATCTGCATTGGAAAGGCGGCAATGCCAAGCTCACGATCGGCTACGCGAAGGGCAAGAAGCAGCACGACAAGCGCGCCGACAAGAAAGATCGCGACTGGCAGCGCCAGAAGGCACGCATTCTGAAGCACGGCTAGGCGTCTTAATCAGGCAGCATCGCGTGCTGCCGATGATGGGGTCGAAGCGGGTGCGGCAGCGAAATAGCGCCGCGTCCGATTCGCGAAGGCCACAAGCGTCAACATCACGGGCACCTCCACCAGAACGCCGACCACGGTCGCCAGCGCCGCCCCGCTGTTCAGGCCGAACAGGCTAATTGCCACGGCCACGGCCAACTCGAAGAAGTTCGACGTTCCGATAAGCGCCGCTGGCGCCGCCGTCTCGAACGGCACCCGCCAGACCCAAGCCCAGCCGTAGGCGACGGCGAAGATGCCGTAGCTTTGAATGAGCAATGGCAACGCGATGAGCGCCATTACCGCGGGCTGCGCAAGGATGGTCGGGGCTTGCAGACCGAACAGCAACACGACCGTCGCAATCAGTCCGGCGATCGAGAACGGCCGAATCCGGTCCATAAAGGCCTCGAGCCTCACTGAATCGCCGTCGGCATCAAGGAGGCGCCGCGTCAGATAGCCCGCAGTGAGCGGCGTCACGACGTAGAGGACAACCGACAAAATCAGCGTGCTGTAAGGCACGACTACGTCTGTAATGCCCAGCAGTACGGCGGTTAGCGGCGCAAACGCAAACACCATAATGATGTCATTGATCGAGACCTGCACGAGCGTGTAGTTCGCGTCACCACGCACGAGCTGGCTCCAAACAAACACCATGGCGGTGCAAGGCGCGACGCCCAGCAAGATCATGCCCGCGATGTACTCGCGCGCCGACGCCGGGTCGACGAGGTCCACGAACAGCACTTCAAAAAACAGCAGACCAAGCCCGGCCATCGTGAAGGGCTTGATGAGCCAGTTCACCACGAGCGTGATGCAAAGACCTTTGGGCTGACGCCGCACGTCCTTGAGCGCGGCGAAATCCACATTGACCATCATCGGGTAGATCATGAGCCAGATGAAAACAGCCACCACGAGATTGACGCTCGCGAACTCGAGTGCGGCAATTCCGGCGAAAACCGACGGGAACAGGCTGCCAAGCCAGACACCCGCAGCGATTCCGAGACCCACCCAGACGGACAGGTAGCGTTCGAAAAGACTCAAAACGGCCGCCTACGCGTTCAACTGGACGGCTGGCAGCAAGCTTCCGGGCGCTTCGGCGTCGCGCCGAAGTCCGCGACCTGCTCATGCGTCTGAAACGTCTCCCAGACCACACCCTGCGGATCGTCGACCCACTGCTTGGTCGAATTGGCGTAACAGCAGGAGGTGTCGCCCTCATTGAAAATGGCCCGCCCCGTATCGGCAACCCGACCGAACACCTCAACCAGTTCTTCGTGAGTCTCACTCTGGATGCCCAGGTGACCGACGCCGAGGCCACCCTCTCGCGTCGTAATGGCAAAATTCACCCGAGGGTCGTCGAGCATCCACTTGGCGTAATCCGTCTTGACGAGCGTCGGCTCGGCGCCAAACAAGGCGCTGTAGAAGCGAAGAGATTCTTCGAGGTCGGCAACGCCGACGCTGACGTGAAGTCGTTTCATGTCGAGGTCCTCAGGGATTCGGGGGTCAGGGACAACACGCAGGAAGCACCGCGTCGAGGGCAGGCTCGCAAACCTCGGGCGCCCCCTGGCAGCACTCTTCCAACAAATAGGCCAACAAGGCGCGTGTGCCTTGAAAGTCGACGCGGTAAATCACCCGCCGACCGTCCTTCTTGGACGCAACCAGACCACCCTGCTCCAGGATGCCGAGGTGTGTCGACAGCGTGTTGTGTGGGATGTCCACCGCAGTCGCGATGGCGCCGGCTGGCAAGCCCGCGCCACCGGCGCGAACCAACAGGCGAAACACGGCGAGTCGACGCTCCTGCGCCAGGGCTGAGAGTTTTTGAGTGGCTTCTGATACGTCCATATGTCGAGAATAATCGACATATTAGAGTGAAGTCAATCCCATCGAATTCCGGCAACGCTGGCGCCCTGCGTCGAAGCCGTTGAGGCGCCCCGCTGACGACACCGTTTCGGGGTGATGATTGGGTCCGGCCGTTTCTGCACGATGCTCGCGTGAGCAGTCCGCTCGCAGCGTTTCGAGATAACCGACGTTACCGAACCCCTCAGTGCGCCGCGTCTTGTGATTCAATGGCGGGGGCTGGCGAACAGTCCCATGCACTTCATAGTTTCGCGATATTCGCTTTATGAGCCATTCGACGAACCGATCCGTTTCCACGTTCCCGGCGTCCCGACCTGTGTTGGACACCGGTTGTGGCGAGACGTCCGGAGCAACGCAGACTCAGGCCGGACACGCGTCGCAAGTGCTGTTCACCCGATCACTACCCACCGTGTCACTCCAAAGTGACGGGCTCAAGGCGCTCACGGAGCACATCAACGCGCACACGCCCGTATTGATCACCGACCTGGCTGCGGCGTGGCCCGCGCTGACACGTTGGGCGCCCGAGCGGCTCAGCGCTCAACATGGCAACAAGACGGTTCGTGTCTACGACGCATCATTCGGAAAGCCAGGTCGCGGCTACATGGGCAGCGTCGACACCATGCCCTTCTCGCGGTTCCTCGACGAGGTCCTGACGCAGGGCCGTGATCTCAGAATGTTCCTCTACAACATTGGCCGCCAGATCCCTGAGCTGCTCGACGATATCGTCTTTCCAGACGTCGGATTGCGATTCTCGAAGCGATTCGTGTTCACCTTTTTTGGCTGCAGGGGTGCTACGACGCCCTTGCATTACGACATCGACATGGGGCACGTTCTGCACACCGTGATCCGTGGTAGACGCCGTGTGAGGCTGTTTCCGCCAAGCGATTCGAGCGCTTTGTATCGGCACCCGTTTACCGTACGAAGCTACGTGAATCTCGAGTCGCCGGACTTAACGCGATACCCGGCGATGGTCGACGCAAGCGGCTGGGAGACCACCATCGAGGCGGGCCAGACGCTGTTTATGCCGGCCGGCTACTGGCACGAGTTCCACTACCTGGAAGCAGGTGTTGGGCTGTCACTGCGCGCGCCAAGCGACCGGGTCGGGGACAAGTTGGCCGGACTTGGCAATGTGTTGCTGCGCTCGCCTATTGACCGACTCGCGAACAAGATCGCGTCAGAACGCTGGTTCAATTGGAAACAACGTCAGGCCCACCGTCGCGGTGAGGCGCTGCTGCAGAAGAGACCCGCTCAGTGAAGTGTACGAAAGGCGTTATCGAGCTCGACCGATTCGAGGTCCCCTACCGCCGGTACGGCAACAGCGAACACCTGTTGGTCTGCGTGAGCGGCGCGCTGCAGACCATGGCGATCTGGCGCACGCTCGTAAAGCGCTTTGCCAGTGACTTCACCGTCGTGATCTTTGATATGCCCGGGATCGGCCGTTCGCGCATCCTTTCGGGTGGTGCCCACGTCACGGTGCAGGAGCAGCTTGAGACCTTGAACGCGATCATCGAGGAGACGCGCCCCGCTGGGGAGGTGACACTCGCCGGCAGCTCCTGGGGCACCGCGATTGCCGCAGCCTACGCGGCGTTGCGCCCGGACATCGTGCAGCATCTCGTGCTTTGCAGCTTTGGGCTTAAACCCAATGCCGCCATGGAGCGATTGGTCGCACGGGCTACTGGCCTGTTCGAGGAAGGTAATTTCGCGGCAGGCTCAGACCTGATCCTCGAGGTGTTCGGGAACAACGTCACGGGCAGCTACAAACGCCAGATCGCCGCGCAATTCCAGGCGCTTACGCGGGAGCAGGCGGAGTCGTTTAATGAACACTGCGTCAACATCTTGAAGTTGGGCCAGCTCAATGATGTCGTGGATCTCTCGAAGATCACCGCTAGAACAGTCATCGTGAACGGCACCGAAGACCCCATCATTGATCTGGACGACATGGAGCAGGCGAGAGCGCTCATCCCCAACTGCGAGCTGCGGCTCATCGAAGGCGTTGGACACTTCCTGCACTTCGAGAAGCCGGAGCTACTCGACCACTACGCCGAGTTTCTGATTGCACCTTCGCCCGAGCCGACTGCTCATTTTTCTACTGCATTGTCAACTGCTTAAGGGCGATATCTAGACTGGCTATCACAGCCTTTTCGTGAGCCCGGTCATTGCAAACAGCCGCCCCTGGCCCCATCATTGGCGTTCTGGGGGCGACATGGCTTCGACGTGGGTCGCGAACCTCCGGGTGCATGTCGAGGGACAGATCACCTCGTTAAACCAGCTGTAACACTTATAGTTGCCAACGACGACAACTACGCAATCGCCGCCTAAAAACCGGTAGTTTGCCTCCCGCCCGGCTTGTGTCCGTGCGATCGGATCCGGGAGTCATTTACACGGAATCGCCGGAGGGTTCGTTTGGGGCCTGAAGGTTAAAACCTTTACCGAACTGGCCGCAGGTGCGCCCCTTTCGCCGGGTTGCCTGCGGTGAGATTAATGGCGAAATAAGCATGTAGAGCTCGGAGCGGAGGGCTTGCGGACGCCGGTTCGATTCCGGCCGCCTCCACCACTCCCTAAACGCCGGTCGTGACCACACGGCCGGCGTTTTTTTGTGGATGCCTAGTGCCGCGGTGGCTCTGATCTGCTTGCGCGGTGCCTGCCGGTCGCGAACAATGCAGGCAACGACGGCCAGAGAGCTTAGATGATCGCGTTCTTGAGGGAGCTGAAGCGGCGAAAAGTGATCCGCGTTGGCAGCGCCTACATCGCCGTCGGCTGGGGCCTGACACAGATCGTCGCTGAGTTTGGCGAACCGCTGTCGCTCCCGGACTGGTTCTACAACGCCTTCATCGTGATCGTGCTGGCCGGCCTGCCGCTTGCGCTACTGCTGGCCTGGGCCTTCGAAGTGACGCCCGACGGAGTCGCGACGACGCAAGCCGCCGCAGAAGGCGCCCCCGAATCCCGACTCCAGGTCGTCGACTTCGCCTTGCTGGGCGCGATGGTGCTCGTGGTCGGCATTGTTGCGGCCGGTCTCTTCCGCGAGCAACCGGCGCGCATCTCGTCGCCGATGGTGGCCGAGGGGCCGCCCTCCATCGCTGTACTGCCGTTTCTGGATATGTCCGATACCGGCGACCAGGCTTATTTCTCAGACGGCATGTCTGAGGAAATCATGAATGTGCTGGCGCAGGTGGAAGGCCTCAAGGTCGCCAGCCGGACGTCGTCATTCTCGTTCAAGGGCTCTGAGAAGAGCCTGCCTGAGATCGCGTCGGTACTCGGCGTCGCGCACGTTCTTGAAGGTTCAGTGCGCAAGTCGGGCGATCGGATCCGGATCACCGCGCAACTCATCCGTGCTGAGGATGGCTTCAACGTCTGGACAGAAACCTACGACGAAACGCTCGACGATGTCTTTGCCATCCAGGATGACGTGTCGAAACGGATTCTGGAGGAACTCGAGATACTGGTGGTCGGACAAACGGCTCCCGTGGCCGCGCAGCGCGGCGACGCGGCCGCATTCGACATCATGCTGCGGGCACGCGAAGCGGCCAGTGACTACTCCACCGCTGGGCAGGAGCGCGCGATTGCGCTCTACCGCGAAGCGATCGAGATCGACCCCGACTACGCCCCCGCCTACTTCGATCTGGCGGCGAACGTCATGCTTAATTCAGACGCGTCTGGCGGCCAGGGCGACAGGCCAGCTGCCGAGGCATTGGCGGAAGCCGGGCCGATTCTTGAACGCGGCAGAGAGCTCGCGCCCGACTCGCCGCGCGGCTGGGTGCTGCTTGCACTGTACCGACTGTTTCAGGGCGAATTTGATGCGGCTGAAACGGCCTTCCTAAAGGCTGCAGAGCTTCAACCCAATATCGGGCTCAACAACTATGCGGTGCTCCTGATCCAGCAGAACCGCGTTGCTGAGGCACTTGAGGTACTAGAGCGCGAGCGAGAGCTCGATCCCACGTCCGGCGCCATTCGCACTAATCTCGTCAGCCATTACCTGCTGACGGGCCGTAGGGAAGACGCGCACCGCGCAGCAGAGGAGGCACTGCAAGACATCACGGAGAAAGGCCTGTTTTCTGGCAAACGAACGAAGGCCATTTTGCTGTACAACACAGGCGAATGGGCACAGAGCATCAAATTGTACGAGTCGGTGCTCGAGGAAACGCCCGGCGTACAGCCCGTAGCGGTCGAGCTGGGCTACGCGTACCTCAGTCTGCACGCCTACGATGAAGCATCACTCACGGGACATCCGCTGATTATGCTGGCGGCTATGGCCTTTTCGGGTGGGCCCGAGTTTCCGCTCAAACAAGCGATGGGCATGGTGGATTCAGGCGTGCAGGATGCCCGGCTTTACTACGCCGCCATCTACTTCGCTGCAGCCAAGGAAGACTGGAGCCTGATCGCCGACAAGCTCGCACCACGCTTTCCGAGCCTGGGCGATGGCCGCGGGTGCGAGCACCCTTTGTTTCCGCTTTCGGTCGTCGCCATCGCCAACCAGATGCTGGAGCGCGATATTGCAACCGAAGAGCTCCTGAGCTGCTGGGAGACATCGCTGGCCCGCCGGCGGGACAGCGGCCACAACAACGCTGGAACGGCAACCGATCTGGGTATGTGGCACTGGTTTCGAGGTGACGCCGATGCTGCGTTTGTCGCTCTCAACGAGGCCATGGATCTGACGCTGCCAGAACCCTTCCTTGACCGAATTCTTGCTTATGCGGGCCTGCTCGATGACCCGCGCGGTCGCGAACTGCTCGCGCGCCATTACGAACAGGTGAACCGCGAGCGCGGCAAACTCGACCTTGAAGCCCTCGAGGTCCCAGCCTGGCCCTGAGCGCATAGGCGCCAAGGCCGGGATCTTCGTTGCCAGGGTGTTGTTGACCGCGGCGACGACTCCCAGTCGTGGCTGTCGAGCATCACACGCAGCAGTGTCGTGCCAGAGCGGGCGCAACCAACGATAAACGGGGCCGAGGAAACGCGTTACCGCATCCCAATTACCGCGCAAGCGACGATCGTACTGAGATCCTCAAGAGGGATACCTGGGCCTGGCGGCGCAGTAATTCAGGCAACGAGCGATCGAAAGACGAGGAATACGGGATGTCCAAGAGAACCTACCTGCTGCTACTGGCAGCACTGATCTTGCTGGCCCTCCAGGCAAGAGCCGGTGACTCAGCACAGCGCTTCGCCCACACGCCCAATGGGGCATGGCTGCTTGAAGTGAGCTTCCCGGCAGGGCCCGAGGCCCCGCCACCGTTTCGCGAAACCCTAACCTTTCACGCGTTTGGAACCGTAACCGAGAGCAACACAGCGCTTAACGCGAACAGCTACAACCCGGCCCTCGGCCAGGGCTGCGGGTTCTCGGGGCCTGGCGGGGCGCTTGAATTCAATTGTAACGGCAGCGACGGCACGGGCTCCTGGCGTCGCACCAGTCGCAACACCATCGCATTCACGGTCCTCAAGTTCGTCTATGACGGCGCCACCAACGCGCACGTGGGCTACCTGCGTGTGACATCTCGCAAGGTCACATTTGGGCGGGACGGCATCGCGCAGTCCGCCGAAGACAGCCTCACGGAGTTTCTGGTAGGCACGGATCTCGAGACGGCCGTAGCGATTCCGTTCGGCGGCGCAAATGCGCGCGGCATCCGCGTGCACTAACAAAGGCGCTGGCCAGCCCATCCCCGCATACGGCACACTGCAAAAGCCATGTAAACAAAGAACAAGGGGATCCTCATGCAAGCACTCGAAAACGCCAGGGCTTTTTTTGACGCCTGTGAATCCGCGAAAGGCTGGGCCGGGTGTGCGCAATACGTCGCCGATGGCGCGACATTTTCGGCGCAGTCCGAGCCGCTCACAGACATCACCTCAGTTGAGGCTTACACCGAGTGGATGGCGGGATTCGTGAATGGCGTGGCGCCCGACGGTGATTACGCAGTGCACGCGCAAGCCTACGACGACGGCACCAAGACCGCGGTGTTTTTTGCAACCTTCTCAGGCACACACACCGCAGATGGTGGCCCCGTCCCACCGACGAACAAAAAGACAGAGTCGCACTACGTCTACGCCATCACCCTGGATGACGACGGCAAGGTCAGCCACATGACCAAAGTCTGGAACGCCGGCTGGGCGATGTCCGAACTCGGCTGGTCCTAAGGCCCGGATACAAGAACGCCCCGGACCCAGGCGGGTTCGGGGCGCTCCCTCGGGGCGCTAGCCCCTACCGTGCACGATGCGGCACGGCCCTGTCTCCGTAGCGTTACGCCGCTTCGTCAGTCGAGGCGCTGTGCGGCAGTACGTTGCCGCCACCGATCTCGATCTTACGCGGCTTCATGGCGTCCGGAATTTCCTTGCGCAGGCTGATCGTCAGCAGGCCATTCTCAAGCGCGGCGCCCGTGACCTCGACGAAGTCAGCGAGGTTGAACTTGCGCTCGAAGGCCCGGTTCGCGATGCCCTGGTGCAGGAACTTGCGCTCTGCGTCGTCACCCTTGCGGCCACGTACGGTGAGCACGCCCTTCTCGACGGAGATGTCGAGCTCGGACTCGGCGAAGCCCGCGACGGCCAGCGTGACGGCGTAGCGCTCGTCACCCGTGACTTCGATGTTGTACGGCGGGTAGCCCGTCGACACCGTGTCGCTGCGAAGCGCCGTGTCGAGCAGGTTGGCCAGCCGGTCGAAGCCGACGCTGGTGCGGTACAGGGGGGTTAGGTCTATCGTGTTCATTGCATATCCTCCAAGTGAGCAATATTGAACCGTGGCGTGAGGACTCTCTCGGAGACGTCCCTGCCACGATCCATAACTGGCGTCGCATGTACCGATTTCAAGAGCGGCCGCGCACTCACTGGTCAGCGGCGGTTCCGGCTGGCACAGTGACCGTGACGACCCGCCGGAGTAGCGTTATGACCACCCGCCTGACTGTAATCGCCGCGCTGCTGCTCACACTCTCGAGCAGCCCACTGGCAGAAACCACACTGATTCATGCCGGTACGCTCCTGGCGGTTCCGGGCGAGGCGCCCGTAAGCGAGCACACCGTGGTGGTCCGAGACGGTATGGTGACCGACGTCGTCGCAGGCTACGCCGATATTGCGACCTATGACGCCGACGCCGTCATCGACCTCAAGGATGCGTTCGTCATGCCGGGCCTCATGGACATGCATGTACACCTGCAGGGCGAGCTCGGGCCCGGCAATGACCGAGACGCGCTCAGGATGTCCGACGAACTCATGGCCATGCGCAGCCTGCACTACGCTATGAAGACGCTGGAAGCCGGCTTCACGACCGTGCGCGACGTTGGCAGCGACCCACAACCCATGTACGCCATGCGCGACGCGATCAACATGGGCTGGGTGGATGGGCCCCGCATCATCGCCGCTGGTGGTGTCGGGATCACGGGCGGCCACTCGGACGTCAGCGGCATCAAGCCGGAGCTCATGAAGCTCAAGACGGCGGCCACAGTCTGCGACGGCCCCTACGACTGTCGCCGAGCCACACGCCACGCGATCAAGTACGGGGCCGACCTCATCAAGATCACCTCGACAGGGGGCGTACTGACAGACCGTGCCACAGGCACGGGACAACAGATGGAAACAGACGAGCTGCGAGAGGTAGTCCTCGCTGCAGAGCGCATGGGCCGCAAAGTCGCGAGCCACGCGCACGCCGAGGCCGGCATTATTGCGGCACTCGAGGCTGGTGTGCACTCGATCGAACACGGCAGCTATACGGGGCCCGAGGCCATCAAGTTGTTCAAGAAGACGGGGGCCTATCTCATTCCGACACTGCTCGCCGGGGCCACGGTCGCCGACATGGCCGAGAATGCAGAATTCATGACGGAAGCCATCAAGGCCAAAGCGATTCGTGTGGGCAACGACATGTCGGGCAATTTTGCGAAGGCCTACAAGGCCGGCGTCAAGATCGCCTACGGCACCGACAGCGGTGTGTCCCGCCACGGCACCAATGCCGACGAAGCCGTGCTCATGCACGAGGCCGGTATGCCTGTCATGGACATCCTCGTATCCGCAACCGTCAACGCCGCAGACCTCATCGACATGTCAGACACGCTGGGCACGCTCGAGGCGGGCAAGAACGCCGACATCATCGCCCTGCCCACCTCGCCGCTCGATGACGTCACGGTGCTGCGAACCGTCAGCTTCGTCATGAAGGGCGGCAAGGTCTTCAAACAGTAGGCGCGTGAGCTCGGCACAAGACAACTACCGGCGCGCCTACGACAACCGCATCGGTTTCGGGGCGCGTCCGGCGCTCATCCTCATAGACTTCGTCGAGGCCTACTTCGACCAGGATTGCGCGCTGTACGCGGACATTCAGCCCGCGCTCGATAGTGCCTTGCGCATTCGCGAATCAGCACGCGCCGCCGGCGTGCCCGTCATCTACACCAACGTCGTGTATCACGCGTCGCTCATCGACGGCGGTCGCTTTGCGCAGAAGGCATTGCCACTCGAAGTCTTCAAAGCAGGCGGGCCGATGGGTGCCTGGCCTGCCGGACTCGTGCCCAGCGACGACGAGCTCGTCGTTTCGAAGCAGTATCCGAGCGCCTTCTTCGGAACGTCGCTGGCGTCAACGCTGACGGCCTCGGGCATCGACTCACTCATCATCACCGGCCTCACGACCAGCGGCTGCGTCCGCGCCACCTGCGTCGACGCCTGTTCGCACGGGTTTGTCCCGATTATTGTTGCGGACGCCTGCGGTGATCGACACGACGACCCGCACCAGGCCAACCTGTTCGACATGAACGCCAAGTACGGCGACGTGGTCAGCGAAACAGAGGCCCTCGCCTACTTGAGCGGCTTGCCTTCGTAGAAGTGCTCGTGGAAATGCCGTCGGCACAGCGACACGTAGCGATCGTTACCGCCAATCTCGACCTGTGACCCTGCGGTAACCACATTGCCGTCACCGTCCAGACGCACCACCATGGTCGCCTTACGGCCGCAGTAGCAAATGGCCTTGATCTCGTTCAGGTTGTCGGCCCAGGCCAGCAGGTACTTGCTGCCCTCAAACGGCTCGCCCTGAAAATCGGTACGCAGACCGTAAGCCAGCACGGGAACACCAAGCCCGTCGCAGATCTGGCACAACTGCAGGACTTGCTCGCGTGTCAGAAACTGCGCCTCGTCGATCAGCACACAGTGCAAGGGCGCATCATCGAGCCTGCGCGCGACCAGATCATGCAAGTCATCCGCAGCCCGAAAGGTTCTGGCGTTGGCATCGATGCCGATTCGCGACGTCACCTTACCTATGCCGTAGCGGTCATCGAATGCGGGCGTCAGGATCATCGTGTGCATGCCGCGTTCGATGTAGTTGTAGCTCGATTGCAGCAACGACGTCGACTTCCCGGCATTCATCGACGAGTAATAAAAAAACAGCTTGGCCAAGAGCCTCCTCCGCGATCGCCTATCCGGCGCGCAGCGGCGCCGAGGCCGGCTATAATAGGGCATGGCTGGTGAATGGCCAGCCGCCGACCCGAATCGGAATCTGGCCAATGCACGTCGAAGTCACTCATCCCTGCGTCCAGCACAAACTCTCGTTGCTTCGTGATGTCGATACGGGCCACACGCAATTCCGCCAGCTGGCGCGCGAAATCACCCAGTTCCTCTGTTATGAAGCGCTGAAGCACGTTCCTGTAGAGCCCGTCACGGTGACCACCCCGCTCGCCGAATCGGCGTGCCACCGGATCGCCACAGACATCATCGTGGTGCCAATTCTGCGCGCTGGCGTCGGCATGCTCGACGGCGTGCTGGAACTCGTACCCACCGCGCGGGTCGGATTCATGGGCCTTTACCGGGATACGGACACCAAACAACCCGTGGAGTACTACCGCAAACTACCGGCAGCGCGCGCGGGTGCCCTGCACATTGTCGTCGACCCGATGCTGGCCACTGGCGGCTCAACGGCAGAGACGCTCTCCATCCTCAAGGCTAATGGCGCCGAGCAGATCATCGTCGTTGCCATTGTGAGTTGCCCCGAGGGACTGGCCGCCGTGGCCGAGCACCACGACGACGTGCCCGTGTATGTCGCGGCAGTGGACAGCCATCTCGACGACCGCAAGTACATCGTCCCGGGGCTCGGCGATGCGGGCGACCGGCTGTTCGGGACGCGCTGAATGCACGGACGCGCGCACTGGCTTGCTGTAGCAGTCATCGGCCTCGTGGCCGGATGCCGTGCCGAACCTGCCGCTGTCCCGGTCACGGCACCTGCACAACTCGCGCTGCCGACCATTGTCGGCCCACTCGATTACACCGTACTGCCCGAGGTTTCGGGTATGGCCGCCTCGCCCACGAAGTCCGACACACTCTGGATCGTCAACGATTCCGGAAACCGTGCCGAGATCATTGCGCTCAGCGTGCCGGACATGGGTACGCAGCGTGTCCGAGTCGTCGGCGCGCTCAACCGAGACTGGGAGGACCTGGCGAGCTTCACGCTCGACGACGACGCCTGGCTCATGATCGCCGACGTGGGCGACAACAATGCCAACCGCGACCGCGTATCACTGCACTTTCTGCCCGAGCCGGACACTTCAACCAACGCCCTGGCCCGCGCCACGACCGTCGAGTTCAACTACAGCGACGGCCCACGCGACGTTGAAGCGGTTGCCGTCGACGCAGCGCGCGATACCATTTATCTGCTCAGCAAACGCACCAAACCGCCGGTGCTCTACAGCCTGCCACTGCGTGCCGCTATGGCCGCAGCACGCAACGGCAACGCGCTCACAGCCACGCGGCTCGGGGCCGTCACCACAATTCCGGCGCCCACCGCACTCGAGCTCAAACTGTCGCCTCGTTTCGGCAAGTTTCGCGACCAGCCCACGGCCATGGACCTGTCGCCCGACGGCAGCGTGATTGCGCTGCTGACCTACGGTGAGGCCTATCAGGCCGTGATCAGCCCAGGTGAGGGCTGGCTCGACGCGCTCAACGGATCGCTGCAGCCTCTGGGCCTCCCCGTACTCAAGCAACCGGAGACCATTGCCTGGGCCGCGGATGGCAGCCTCTATGCGAGCAGCGAGCAAAGGGGCGCCCCCCTGATACACTGGCGCACGGATGAGCACTGATCGTATCAAGATCGAAGACAAAACGATCCAGGCGCTGTTTGAAGCAGCTGCGGAGGTTCGCGCGCAAGCGCACGCGCCCTACTCGGGTTACCGCGTCGGCGCTGCGGTCCTCGACGACCGGGGTGACACCTGGCTCGGATGCAACGTGGAGAACGCGTCTTACCCCGAAGGCAGCTGCGCTGAAACAGCCGCTATCGCAGCCATGATTGCGGGTGGCGGACGGCGCATACAGCACGTCGTTATCGCGGGCGGTCACGACGGCATTGAACCTTGCTCACCTTGCGGCGGCTGCCGTCAACGCGTCAGTGAGTTCGCCGATAGCGACACCCGTGTCTGGCTTGTGGCAGCCAATGGGACGCTTGCACCTCACAGCGTTGCCGAACTGTTGCCCGCGAGCTTCAGCCTCATCGAGAAGCGCTAGCGCACCAAGCTGTCCGTTAAACCAATAGGCTGGCGAGAGCGGCGCTCATGAGGTTCGAGAGCGAGCCCGCGACAACCGCTTTGAGCCCGTATTGGCCGATGAGCTCCCGGCGCTCCGGAATCAAAACACCCAGACCGCCCAGCAGAATGGCCACCGAGGACAGGTTGGCGAATCCGCACAGCGAGAACGTCACAACCGCGGCCGTTCGTGGCGACAGCTCATCGATGATGTCACCCAGGTGCAGGAACGCTACGAATTCGTTGAGGATCAGTTTTTCGCCAAACAAGGCACCCGCCGTTTGCGCTTCTTCCCAGGGCACGCTGAGCAGATACATCAGCGGCGCAAAGACGTAACCCAGCACCTTCTCAAGGGTGACGCCTTCGATGCCGATAAGGCCAAACAGGCCACCCACGATGCCGTTGAAAAGCGCGATGAGCGCGACGAACGCGAGCAGCATGGCGCCAATGTTCACAGCAAGCCGTACACCGTCCTGTGCACCACTGGCTGCGGCCAAAATGACGTTCTTCTCCCGCTCGATGTCGGGCTGCTCGGTAACGGGTGACGCGATGTCGTCGTCCATATCCTCGTCAGGCATGAGTATCTTGGCCATGAGCAGACCGCCCGGCGCCGCCATGAAACTGGCGGCCAGGAGATAGTCGAGATTCGCGCCCATCTGCGCGTAGGCCGCGAGCACGGTACCCGCGACCGAAGCGGTGCCGGACACCATGAGTGCGAACAGCTGCGGTTCGGTCAAGGATTTGAGGTAGGGCCGCACCACGAGTGGCGCTTCCGTCTGGCCGACGAAAATGTTGGCCGCCGCATTGAGCGACTCCACGGGACGCGTACCAATCACGTACTGGAGGCCACGCCCGACGACGCGGACGATGAGCTGCATAATCCCGATGTGGTAGAGCACGGCCATGAGCGAGGCGAAGAACACAATGACGGGCAATACCTCAACCGCGAAACTCTGCGCGCCCTCGGACGGGTCATAAAGGTTGCCGAAGATCATGCCGATGCCGCTGCCGACGTAGCCGATGATCGCCATCACGCCGTTGCTCATGGCCTCGATGATGCGCTGGCCTGCATCGAGCTTGAGCGTGAGCACGGCCAGCAGCGCCTGCAGCAGAAACGCTGCAATCACGATCCGGGGGCGAATGGCGCGTCGGTTACTGGAACAGGCAACGGCAATCGCAAACAACACGGCGATTCCGACAAAACTGATCAACTGTGCAGGCATCAGATTCCCTTGCGGGTCTTGGAGAATATGGGGCGCGACATCGTCAGCGATTGGCGCCGAGTCGTTCGGCGATCACGGGACGGGGGTCAGGCGCTGAGCTCGTGATGGTACACGCGGCGGCGTAGCGTGCGGCTGCTTCGCGCGCACTGGCGTCATCGGCGGCATGCACCACTGCGAGGGGCCGGTCCGCATTGACGGCAGCACCCACGGGAAGGATGTCTGAGAAGCCGACGCGGCCATCGATGGCCTCATCGCCGCGTCGACGGCCGCCGCCAAGACCCACAACAGCGAGACCCACTTCCCGGGCGTCAACCGCGGCCAGGTATCCCGCCTTGGTGGCCGGCACCGACACCATGATCGGCGCGGCCTCAACGTAGTGTTCGAATCGGTCGAGGAAGTCCCAAGGACCGCCGAGCGCTGTCACCATGCGTTGAAAGCGTTCACGCGCCGCGCCGCTGGCCAGCGCGCCCTCAGCCTGCGCCTGCGCGTCATCACGGTCCTCGGCAAGGCCTGTCACCACGAGCATTTCCGAAGCCAGCGCCATGACCACTTCGTGCAGCCGGGCTTCGCGGTGGGTGCCGGCCAGGTAGTCATGGATCTCGCGCAGCTCCAGCCAATGGCCTGCGCTGACGCCGAGCGGTTCGTCCATATCGGTGAGCACGGCGCGAACACTCAGGTTTGCAGCGGCGGCCGTCTCGACGAGATGTGTGGCGAGCTCGCGGGCGCGGGTGACGTCCATCATAAACGCCCCGCTGCCGTACTTGACGTCCATGACGAGGAATTCATTACCCGCCGCGATCTTCTTCGAGAGGATCGACGCGGTGATGAGCGGCAAGGACTCGACCGTGGCGGTCACGTCGCGCACGGCGTAGACGCGCCGGTCCGCGGGCGCGAGGTCTTCGGTCTGCCCGATAATGGCGCAACCCACATCGGCCACCACCTTGCGTAGCGTCGCGAGGTCGGGCGTGCTGCGATAGCCGGGAATGCAGTCCATCTTGTCGAGCGTGCCACCACTGTGGCCCAGGCCGCGTCCCGACACCATGGGTACGAAGCAGCCACAAGCAGCCACGATGGGGGCCAGCGCCAGGCTGACCTTGTCGCCCACACCACCCGTGGAGTGTTTATCGATAACCGGACCACCCAGGGTGGCCGACTCCCAGGCGAGCACGCGGCCCGATGTGGCCATCTCACGTGTCAGCAGGCTGGTCTCATCGGCCGTCATGCCGCGCAAGAACGTCGCCATGCAAAACGCCGCGATTTGCGCGTCCGAGATACTCCCGTCGGTAATGCCTGCGACAAGTGCCCGAATGGATGCCGCGTCGAGCGCTGCACCGTCACGCTTGCGTCGAATGATGTCGCTGGTCAGCATCCGGCGCTGAGGCTCAGCCCGCCTTGCGCGCGGCCACGGTGCTCACGACATCGGCCAGCTTGGGGCGGTGTTCTGACAGCTCTTCGGGCGTCAGCGCATCGAGCTCGTGCGGAAACACGAGCCACTCGTCGGTCTTGTGAACGAAATAGTCGGGCGTCAGGTCGGTCTGGTTTCGCGTCGGCTTGAACCAGGGCACCGCAATGCGCACGTCCCAGGCCATGTTGTCGCGTGAGCGCCGGCCAAGCTCTTTGATCACCGCGGCAATCGTGTTGCCCGTATCGAAGACATCGTCAACGATGAGCACACGGTCTTCGGAGGTGATCTTGTTGACGATGTAGTCGAGACCATGAATGGCTACGTTGCCCGACCGCTTGTCGACACCCTCGTAGGACGAGGTTCGAATGGCGATGTGGTCGGAATCAACACCGCAGTAGGCCAGCAATTCCTGCACGGCCATACCCACAGGCGTGCCGCCGCGCCAGATCGCAATGATCAGTGTGGGGCGGAAGCCGTCCTTCAGGATATTGGCACCCAGGCGAAACGAGTCTTCGAGCAGACCCTGTGCCGACAAAACGATCTTTTCCATACCCCCGCCGCACGGCACTGACGGCCGCGTCTGGAACTCGTTATACTCGCGCCATCCTACCGTAGATCGCCACCGAGGCACAGATGGGCACGGCCCCTCCGGACAAGCAATTCGTCGACGCCGATGACATGCTCATCGACGCCTTCAAGCTATCGGTGCAAATCCACGACTCGGGCTTCAAGCCCGACTTTTTGGTCGGCCTTTGGCGCGGCGGCAGTGCTGTCGGCATCGCCGTACAGGAAGGCCTCGAGCATTTTGGCATCGACACCGACCACATTGCCGTGCGCACGAGCTACGCAGGCTTTGATGCCTACCAGCGGCAACGCGCTGACAAGAAGTCCGCAATCCGCGTGCACGGCCTGCGCTATCTGCTGGAAAACGTCAGCTCGTCGCATTCACTGCTGATCGTGGACGACGTGTTCTCAACGGGCTCGAGCGCCCAGGCCGTCATCGACAAGCTTGCGCGTAAGTCTCGCCGCAACCTGCCCCGAGACATCCGGATCGCCACCATCTGGTTCCGCCCCAGCGAACAGACGCTCCGGCCGCCGGACTTCTACGTGCACGAAACGCGCAACTGGCTGGTGCTGCCCTACGAGCTGTCGGGCCTCTCTGCGGACGACATCCGCGAGCACAAGCCGGCGCTGGCGGACATCTTGGACGAGATCCCCGAACACCTGCCCGAAGCCTGAGCGCCGCGGCGCCAACCGCGCCCCACCTGGAATCCCCATGAGCAAACCCCAAGTCGAGCTGCTCGGCATCAGCAACGCAATCGTGGACGTCTTGTGCCACGTCGAGCCCGAATTTGTGAGCCAGTTCGGCAATCCGCCAGGCTCCATGACACTCATCGATCGCGATGACGCGGAGCGCATCTACGACATGATGGGACCGGCCACGGAGAGCGCGGGTGGTTCCGTGGCCAACAGTGTCGCCTGCTTTGCGAGCCTGGGTGGCGAGGCCGCCTACATCGGCCGGGTTGCGGAGGATCAGCTCGGGCGCATCTTCAACCATGACATGGCCAGTCTGGGCGTCGATGTGCGGCTGCCTGAGGAAACGCGTGCCGCACCCACGGCCCGCTGCCACGTGCTGATCACGCCCGATGGAGAGCGCACCATGCAGACCTATTTGGGCGCCTGCACCGAAATCGCCGCGACCGACGTGACGGTCGACACGGTGAGCGCACCAAAGCTGCTGCTGATGGAAGGTTACGTCTGGGACACGCCCGAAGGGCCGGCCGCGATGCAGGCCGCCATCACGCACACGCAGGCGGCCGGTGGTCGCGTGGCGCTGTCGTTGTCAGATTCGTTTTGCGTCGAGCGCCACCACGGGGCGTTTCTTGCGCTGGCGCAAGGCGATGCCGATCTCGTGATCGGCAACGAAGCCGAGGTACGCGCCCTGTTCGGTGGCGACAACCTCGATATCGTTCGAGAGCGCGCCGCCGCATCTGGCAAGCTCGTTGTCATGACGCGCCACGAGCACGGCAGCGAGGTCTTCCAGGGCGACGAACACATCGTGCAAGCCGCAGACACCGTTGAGCGCGTCGTCGACTCCACGGGCGCCGGCGACGCTTGGGTCGCAGGCTTCCTGTTTGGTGTGGCGCGGGGCTACGCGCTCAAGGACGCCACCGGCCTGGCGACTCAGTGCGCAACATTGGCACTCAGCCAGGTGGGCGCACGGCCTCAGCCGTCCGCGCTCGCCAAACTGGTCTCCGACTGAGCGGAGCCTAGTTCGCCACGGGGTGCCAGGTGGTCTTTATCTCCTGGAACGCTTCGATATGCCAGGGGCTCGCCGAGGCGTCGGAGGACCAGTCGACATCGTCAAAGCGGCGCACACGCTTGAAGTTTTCGGCTGCCGCCTTTTCGGCAGCGGTGGCGGCATCTGCGTTGACATCGCAAAGCGCCAGCGCATTGACGTCCATGTGCCCCGCCATGTGCGAGAGCAACTCGTCGCGCTGCCCAGTGAGCAGATTAACGACGCCTCCGGGAACATCGGACGCGTGTAGCACTTCGGCAAAGCTCACCGCAGACAATGGGTGCGACTCGGAAGCCAGCGCAACAACGGTATTGCCGCCGACGATGGCGGGCACGATAACTGACACGAGGCCGAGCAGCCCGGGGCGCTCCGGCAAAATCGCAGCAACGACCCCCGTGGGTTCCGGCAGTGAAAAATTGAAGTGCGACGAGGCCACGGGGTTCACGCTGGACAGCACCTGCGTGTACTTGTCGGACCAACCCGCGTAGTGAATCAGCCGGTCGACGCTGGCTTCCACCTGCGCCACGGCCGCGGCTTCGGCCACGCCCTCCGCATGCAGCTCTGAAGCGAACTGTGCGGAACGACCCTCAAGCATCTCCGCGATTCGGTAGATGATTTGACCACGCAGGTACGCGCTGGCCGCTGACCAGCCCGTGACGGCACCGCGCGCCGCCACCACAGCGTTGCGGAAGTCCTTGCGACTCGCGCGGCAAACATTCACCGCGCCCACACCGTCACCGCGTTCGAAACTCTCGTAGCGGCCAGACTCCGTGCGCGGAAACTTACCTCCGATGTAGAGCTTGTAGGTTTTGGCGACGTCGAGCCGCGCGCGTTCGCCGCTCATGCGCCTGCCCCCATGCCGAGATCAAGATACCCGCCCAGGCCATGCAGGCCGCCTTCCCGACCCATACCGCTTTCCTTGTAGCCGCCAAAAGGCGACGTCGGATCAAACTTGTTAAATGTGTTGGCCCAGACGACGCCCGCGCGCAACGCGCCCGTCATCTTGAAAATACGCGAGCCCTTGTCCGTCCAGACACCGCCCGACAAGCCGTAGGGCGTGTTGTTCGCCTTCTCGCGCGCCTCATCGAAGGTGCGAAACGTCTGCACCGTAAGCACGGGACCGAAAATTTCCTCCTGCACCACGCGGTTCGACTGGGCGACACCGGTGATCAGCGTGGGGCGGCAGTAGTAGCCTGACTGCGGGGCGTCGCTGCCGCCCTGCCAGACATCGGCACCCTCGGCACGCCCGATGTCGATGTACTCGTTGATACGCGCAAGCTGCGCTTCCGAATTGATCGCACCGATGTCCGTGTTCTTGTCGAGAGGGTCGCCCACGATGAGCGTGTCGATACGCGCGCGCAGCCGCTCGAGCAGCGGCTCCGCTACGGCTTCCGAGACCAGCAGGCGCGAACCCGCACAGCACACGTGGCCCTGGTTGAAGAAGATACCGTTGACGATGCCCTCAACCGCCTGGTCCAGCGCTGCGTCCTCGAGCACGATGTTGGCCGCCTTGCCGCCAAGCTCTAGCGTGTACGGTGTGCCCGTGCCCGCCAACGTGCGCATGATGTCGCGCCCCACAGCCGTCGAGCCCGTGAAGGCAAATTTATCGAGATCCGGATGGCGCACGAGTGCAGCACCCGTGTCGCCGGCACCCGTGACGATGTTGACCACGCCCGGCGGCAAACCGACGTCGGCGATGAGCTCGGCCAGCTTGAGCGCCGTCAGCGGCGTCGTTTCGGCAGGCTTGAGGACAACTGTGTTGCCGGCGGCCAACGCAGGCGCGAGCTTCCATGCCGCCATGAGCAGCGGGAAATTCCAGGGGATCACCTGCCCCGCGACGCCCAGCGACTTTGGGCTCACGCCTGGGAACGCATAGTTCAGTTTGTCAGCCCAGCCCGCATAGTAGAAAAAGTGTGCAGACGCGAGCGGGATGTCGATATCGCGCGACTCACGAATGGGCTTGCCGCCATCCATCGACTCGACAACCGCGAACTCGCGGGCCCGTTCGGCAATCGCGCGGGCAATTCGGAACACGTACTTGCCACGCTCGGCGGGTTTCATCTTCGACCACACCGTGTCGTAGGCCTTGCGCGCGGCGGCAACGGCGCGGTCCACATCTTCACTGCCTGCCTGCGCAACGCTCGCGATCGGTGCCTGCGTGGCCGGGTTGATCGTCTCGAAGGTCTTGCCGCTGGCTGCGGGGGTGAACTCACCGTCGATGAACAGACCGTAGCTGTCGCGCAACGATACGTGATCTGTGCTTTCAGGCGCCGGGTCGTACTGCCAGCCAGGCTCGAAGGCCAGTGTGCTTTTGGTTGCCATGGGGAGTCCGGTCTCCGTCAGTCTTTGGAGAAGTAGTCGGGCGACTGGTAGCGGCCCGTCGCCTGCTTCTCAAGTTGCATGAGGACGTCGTTGGCCAGCGAGCTGGCGCCGAAGCGGAACCAGCGCGGTGTCATCCACTCTGCGCCAAGCGTTTCGTTGAGCATGACGAGATAGTGCAGCGCCGTCTTTGAATCCGAGATCCCGCCGGCGGGCTTCATGCCCACCTGCACACCCGTTTCCAGGTAGTGGTCACGGATGGCGTGCAGCATCGTCAGCGTCACCGGCATCGTGGCTGCGGGCTTGATCTTACCCGTCGACGTCTTGATGAAATCAGCGCCAGCCGCCATTGCCAGCATGCTTGCCTGGCGCACGCGGTCGAGCGAGCCGAGCTCACCGGTTTCGAGGATCACCTTGAGGTGCGCATCGCCGCAGGCCGCTTTGACCGCGACGATTTCGTCGAACACGGTGTCGTAGTCGCCCGCCAGGAACGCGCCGCGCGCGATGACCATGTCGATTTCTGCGGCGCCGGCATCAACCGCCATGCGCGTGTCATCAAGCTTGACCGACAGTGGCGCCTGGCCGCTTGGGAATGCCGTCGCCACGGAAGCCACCTCGATGCCACTGTCCCCCAGCGCGTCGCGCGCGACGGACACCATGGTCGGATAGACGCAAACGGCGGCCACGGTGGGCAGATCGGGCATGCGCTCGTGCAGGTGCTGCGCCTTAGCGCAGAGCTGGCGCACTTTGCCCGGCGTGTCGGCGCCCTCAAGTGTCGTGAGGTCAATCATCGACAGCGTGAGCTTGAGCCCCGCCACTTTGCTAGCCGTTTTGATCGAGCGGCTGCGAAATCGAGCCACGCGCTCCTCGACACCGACGGTGTCGACGGGCGTCACCCGCGCGAGATCAGGCAGCCGGGGCTCAGTTGCGCTCACGAACGGTCTCCAGAGCAACCTGGATCATGTCATCGAAGGTCGTGGCGCGTTCATCGGAGCTCAGCGCCTCACCGCTGCGAATGTCATCGCTGACCGTACAGATTGCCAGCGCCTCGATACCGTGCTCGGCGCAAATCGGGTAGATGCCTGCGGCTTCCATTTCGACGCCAAGCACGTCGTACTTGGCCATCGTGTCGAACATGTCCGGATCGGGCGTGTAAAACAGGTCGGCCGAGAACAGGTTACCCACGTGGTAGCGCACACCGCGCGCCTGCGCCACGTCCGCTGCCGTGCGCAGCAACCGGTAGTCCGCGATCGCGGCGTAGTCGTAGCCACCGAAGCGCATGCGATTGACGGCCGAGTCCGTTGACGCGCCGGCGCCAATGATGACGTCGCGTAGCCGAACGCGCGGATTGACCGTGCCGCACGATCCCACCCTGATGATTCGGCCAACGCCATACTCCGTGACGAGTTCATGCACGTAGATCGATACCGACGGGATACCCATGCCGTGCGCCATGATCGACACGGGCACACCCTCATACGTACCGGTGAAGCCGAACATGTTGCGTACGTCGGTCACCTTTCGGGGAGCGTCGAGGTAGGTCTCGGCAATGTACTGTGCGCGCAGCGGGTCGCCGGGCATAAGAACACTGGGTGCAAAGTCGCCGGGCGCGGCGTTCATGTGTTTGGTCGCCATGGATCGTGTCGTTGCCGTTTCGGGCCTTTCGGAATGGAGCGCTATGATACACCGCCACCCCTTGCGGCGTGGCCCGCAAGCCCCACCGGAGCGACTCATGCACACGCGATCCGACGACCTCGAGACCGTCTACACGGACGAGCGCTGTTTCATCACCGAGCTCGTCAACGATCCGGACCACCCTGCGGCATCCGTGGCGTTGTGCCGCGTCGCGCCCGGCATGCTCACACAACGTCACAGCCTGTCGGTCCGGGAGTGGTATCTGGTCCAGTCCGGGCAAGGCGAGATGCACATCGGTGACACTGCACCCTTCATGATCGGGCCCGGAGACGTTGTCGCCATCCCTGCGGGCGCCGCGCAGCAGGTCCGCAACGCGGGCGACGACGACCTCGTGTTCCAGTGCCTCTGCCTACCCCGCTTCACGCCAGACTGCTACGAGAATCTCGAGTAACGCGGCACTGGGCCCCGGCGCTGGGCTAACATCACCGCATGAGCAGTTTAAGCGTCGCCGCGCGCAGTCTTGCGGCCCTGTGTCTCGGTCTGAGCCTTTGCGCCTGTGGCGCTGAGGCACCGGCCGCCGAGGACCGCACCGAGATCGCCCTGATTGTCTACGGCGATATCGTCATGACCATGGACGTGGACGGCACGGAAATCGCTAACGGTGCCGTCGCCATCGATGACGGCGCCATTGTCGCTGTAGGCACTGCGCGCGAGATCGATGCGGCGTTCACGGCGGCCGACACCCTCTCAGGCGAGGGCCGCGTCGTCATGCCAGGCCTCGTGAACGGGCACACGCATGCTGCCATGAGCCTGTTGCGCGGCATCGCCGATGATCTCGAGCTTATTGAGTGGCTCGAGCGCTTCATCTTCCCGGCCGAAGTGGCTGTTGTCGACGAGGAGTTTGTGCGCATCGGTACGCGTCTGGCCTGCTGGGAGATGATCCGCGGCGGTACGACAAGCTTCGTCGATATGTATTACTTCCCCGATGCCATGGCCGAGGAGACCCTGGCCTGCGGCCTGCGCGGTGTCATCGTGCCCTCGGTCATCGAGCAAAAAAGCCCGGACGCCGAGACCGGCGCCGAGTCGCTGGCCCAGGCCGTCGACTTCGTGCGTCGCTGGCGTGACCGCGACGGCCGCATCATCCCGGCCATCGGCGCGCATTCCGTGTACACCCTGTCGCGGCCGCGCCTCGAGGAAGTCCAGGCCGCTGCGGCCGCCGAAGGCGCGCCGGTCTCGATCCACGTCTCGGAGTCGACGTTCGAGATCCAGGTCACAGCCGCCAATCACGGGATGACGCCCGTGGAGCTGCTCGACGATATGGGCTTTCTCGACCTGCCGTTGATCGCCGCGCACATGGTCTACCCATCGGCGTCCGATATGGCACTGCTCGCCGAGCACGGGGTCGGTGTCGTACACAACCCGACTTCCAACATGAAACTTGCCTCGGGCGTTTCGCCGGTTGCGGCGATGCTTGAGGCTGGTGTGCGCGTGGGCATCGGCACCGATGGCGCCGCAAGCAACAACGATCTTGATATGTGGGAGGACGTGCGACTTGCTGCCCTGCTGTCGAAAGTCTCTACGGGCGACCCGACCGCCCTGCCCGCGCGCCAAGTCCTCGATATGGCCACACGCAGTGGTGCGCGGGCCATTGGCCTCGGCGATCTCGTGGGGCAGCTTGTGCCCGGCAAGCGTGCCGACGTGATTCAGGTCGACCTGACTGCGCTCGATGCGGCGCCGCGCTTCGATGCTGCCTCACACCTCGTCTACGTCACTGATGCCGATGATGTGGTGACCACGATTGTCGATGGCCAGGTGCTCATGCGAGAGCGGGAGATCCTGGGAATGGATGCCGAGGCGCTGCGCCGCGACGTCGCGCAATGGCGTGAACGCATCATTGCCGCGACGGGCGGGCCCGCTCAGACGGAGAGGAACGAGTCGCCGTAGTCGAGCGCGGGCAGCTCGAAGTACTCGGCCAGCGTCTGGCCGATATCTGCGAATGTCCCGCGGCGACCGATGCCGCCCTGCCCCACGGCCTTGCCGTAGGCCAGGACGGGAATGTACTCACGCGTGTGGTCCGTGCCAGGCCAAGTGGGGTCGCAACCGTGATCGGCGCAAAGGATGAGCAAGTCGTCATCCGCCATGGCCGACATCACTTCGGGCAGTCGCGCGTCAAAGTCTTCGAGCGCCTGCGCGTAACCGGCAACATCGCGTCGGTGGCCGTAGAGCATGTCGAAATCCACGAGGTTTGTGAACACGATGGACCGGTCGGGCGCTTCTGCCATGGCGCCCAGCGTGGCGTCGACAAGTGCGGCGTTACCCGTCGCCTTCACGCGCTTGGTGATGCCCTGGTGGGCGAAGATATCGGAGATCTTGCCCACGCTAACCACGTCGCCACCTGACGCCACGAGCCGATCGAGCACCGTCGGAGCGTGGGGCGGCGTCGTGAGATCGCGCCGGTTGCCGGTGCGCACAAAGGTCTCTGGGCTGTCGCCCGTGAAGGGTCGCGCGATAACGCGGCCAATTTTGTAGTCGTCAACAAGTTCGCGCGCGATGTCGCAGAGCGCATAGAGGCGCTCAAGGCCGAACGATGCCTCGTGAGCCGCAATCTGGAACACGCTGTCGGCTGAGGTGTAGACGATCGGCTTGCCTGTGCGACGGTGTTCCTCGCCAAGATCTCGAATGATGTCGGTGCCCGACGCGTGACAGTTGCCGAGAACCCCGGGCAAATCGGCGCGCTCGATTAGGGCTTCGAGCAACTCCGGCGGGAAAGTGTCGGTCTTTTTGTCGAAATAGCCCCAGTCGAACAGCACGGGAACCCCTGCGATCTCCCAGTGGCCCGAGGGGGTGTCTTTGCCGCTCGAGCGCTCGGCGGCACAGCCCCAGGCGCCCACAATGTCGCCGGCAACGGGACCATCCGGCCACGCGCCGCTCGCAAGCTCGGCCGCGTGCATGAGCCCCAAACGGCTCAGGTTCGGCAGCGTCAGGGGCTGCGGGCGTTCTCCAGCCTCAAACGCGCGCCGGCAGTGGCGCGCAATACTGGTCAGCGTGTTGGCCCCGGTGTCGCCGTAGCGGTCGGCGTCGTCCGTGGCGCCCAGGCCAAAGGAATCGAGAACGAGGATGATGGCCTTGCCCATATGCACTCCGAAGATGTCAGCGTCGGCGGCTTCTTTATAATGGTGGTTTTGATTGCGGCACAACGCAACGTTTACAAGACTTATGACCGGCAACGCGCAAGAGAATTCGCGGGAATTCGACATCATCGTCTGGGGTGCAACAGGCTTCACGGGGCAGCTCGTGGCCGAACACCTGGCGGACACCTATGGCATCGCAGGCGAGCTGCGCTGGGCCATAGCGGGGCGCAACCCCGACAAACTTGAGGCCCTGCGCGAGCAGCTCGCACGCGGGCGGCGCAAGCCGCCTATGGTCCTGGCCGACAGTCAAGACACCGAATCGCTGAAGGCTCTCGCGCAGCGCACCCGCGTCGTGGCAACCACGGTCGGACCCTATTCCCGCCTGGGCAGTGAGCTTGTGGCCGAGTGCGCTCGCAACGGGACCCACTACTGCGACCTGGCCGGCGAGCTCCCCTGGATTCGGCGGATGATGGACGCGCATGGTGGCACGGCCAAACGCTCAGGCGCCGTCATTGTGCACTGCTGCGGCTTCGACTCGATCCCATCCGACGTCGGCGTGTGGTTTCTGCAACGTGAGGCGCAAGCACGTTTTGAGCAGCCTTTGCAGCGCGTGCATGGCTACGTAGAACGGATGAACGGTGGCTTTAGCGGTGGCACAGCCGCCAGCATGCTCGAGGTGGCCAAGGAGGCGCGCAGCGACCGTCGCACGGCCCGCCTTTTAACCGACCCCTACGCGCTCAACCCGCGAAATGCGAGCCAGGGCGCCGACGAAAACGAGAGCCTGGGGTTTCGTCGCGATGAATTCATCGACGGCTGGGTCGCGCCCTTTCTCATGGCGTCAATCAACACGCGCATCGTGCGACGCACCAATGCGCTCATGGGCGATGCCTATGGCCGCGACTTCCGCTACGCCGAGTACACGGCGACAGGTGGTGGCGCGTTGGGGCTCGCCAAGGCCGCTGCCATGAGCGGCGCGCTTGCAAGCCTGCTTGCCGGCGCTGTGACGGCGCCCGGACGTGCTTTCCTGAGCCGGTTTGTCTTTCCCGATCAAGGCGACGGCCCCAATGCCGAAGCACGCCAAAACGGCCACTACCGCATTCGGTTTGCTGGCGTCGACGAGGACGGTCGGACGCTGCAGGCCGCGGTAACCGGGGATCGTGATCCGGGTTACGGCAGCACCAGTCGTATGCTTGGCGAGGCCGCCGTCTGCCTCGCGCGCAGTGCGCCGCGCGGCCCGGGTGAACGGGGTGGCTTCTCGACACCCGCCGCCGCCATGGGCGACGCGCTGATCGAGCGCTTGCAGCGCAACGCGGGGGTAACTTTCGAGGTTGATGAAGCGGCGTCGAGCGCCGCCGAGGCCTAGTAGTTCGCGGCGCGCGCCGTCTCTGGCGTAGGCTCATCGAGAACGACACACGCGCCTGAGACCGAACCCTCGCGCATGAAGCGTTGCACGTGCTCCAGCACGGCCGGCGTAACACGCTGACCTTCGCACACGATCAGGCTGCCCGCCTCAGTACACAAGTCCTGCGCCAGCGCCATGCCGACGTCTAGGTCCGCTACAGCCACCGTTCGGGTTGCGCGCTGCGACGTCGAGGTGCTCGCAGTTTCCAGCGTCCTCTTGAGCAGGCGCGGGTCAAACTCCTGACGCCGCGTGCGCAGCTCTTCGTCGATTTCTGCGGCGTCAAATCCTCTGCAGCGCAGCGCATCTGTAACCTGCGCCAGATGCAGTGCGCGGGCGCCCAATGGAATGGCCTCGGCGCGAACCGCATCTGCCGGGCTGCCCGAACCGTCGTAATGCTTGTGCTGGTAGCGGATGATGTCAGCGACGGGTGCCATGCGCGGAACGCGCGCCAGCATGTCAGCGACGGTCACGGCGGTGTGTTCGTAGTCGCGCCGATCCTGCTCGTTGAGCGGCTGCCCACTATTGGCCTGCTCCGCAATCGCTTCAGGCAAGGCCATAACACCGAGCTGCGAGAGCATGATCGCCGTTTCGATCACCCAGCGACCAGAAGCGTCCAGTTCATCGCGACCCTCGAGCAGTGCAAAAACCGCTGAGCGCAGCCGGCGGGTGCGGCCGAACGTGTCGGGGCGCGAGATCGCAAGCAGTTCACTCATGACACCGAGGCTACCCTGCAGGGTTTCTTCCAGCAGCTCACGTTCCGCGTTGAGCAAGCGGTAGTGATCGAGCGCCTGGCTCACCACTACGCGAAGGCGGTCGACGTCGCAGGGCTTCGTCAGGAATCGAAACACGGCGCCGTCGTTCACAGCGTCGATAGCCGTTTGTTGGTCGGCGTTGCCCGTGAGCATCATGCCCACAGAGCGCGGCGACAGCTGTTTCGCCGCGCGAAGAAACTCAACGCCACTCATACCCGGCATGCGCATGTCGGACACGATGACGGCAAAGTCGTCCTCGCCTGCAAGCAAGGCCAAGCCCGCCTCGGGGCCCTCGGCGGTTGCGACATCGAAGTCCTTGCGGATCGCACGTTTGATGGCCTGCAGGACGTTGGGCTCATCGTCGACAAACAACACACGCTGGTTCATGCCGCGTCTCTCTCATTGGGCTGGATCGACGCAAGGTCACGCCAAGTCTCGACGGCCTCAGAAAGACCAATGCCTTCAAGCCAGGCTTCGTCAAGCGGCAGCGCGTCCGGCTCGCCGACACTCGTGAGTGCGGCAGCGGCGTGGACGGCAACGATCGGCGCAAACCCGGACACCTCAGTCCGTGTCGGTTCGCGGTGATAGGCCAGCGACTCCACGATGCCGTCGGCCAGTCCCCACAGGCCCAGCAGGTAGGCACCCACCTCGCCCTGTGTGACCTCAAAGGCGTCGCGTTCCGCAGCATCCTGGGGCACGCCCGCATCCATGGCCGCGCTTACGCGCTGGTACTCGGAGGGCAACTCGGCCGCAAGGATGAGCTTGCCGAGCTCGTGCATCATGCCGGCCTGGAACGCCTCATCGGCAACGACTTTGTTGTCCGACTCGTGTCTTGCGATGGCTTTTGCCAGGGCCGCCACGCGCCGTCCGCGGCGCATTAGCACGTCGGGCGATACGCCACCTTTCGCATGGTCGAAAGCCTTGAAGGCCGATTCGGAGAGCACCAGCGAACGAATGACGTCCATACCGAGGTAGGCGACGGCGTGGTCCACGGACGCCACGTGCCGGCGTAAACCAAAAAAGGCGGAATTGACGAGCTGCAGCAGCTTCGCCGTCATCCCCAGGTCTTCACTGATGATCGTCGAGATCTCGGCCAGCGACGGTTCGTCCTTGCCCATCTCGGCGCTAATGCGCTGATACACCTCGGGCACGCTGGGCATCTGGCCCACCTCGGCCGTGAGCTTGCGCAGGCGGTCGCTGGCCAACATACCCCGCAGCTGACAGGTCCTCTGTACCGTGTTTCGGAGCGTGTCGGCGTCACAGGGCTTGGCCAGGAACTGGTGCGTCGCTGCGACGGAGCGGATCGCCATTTCCTGTTCGGCGTGACCTGACAGAATAATGCGCGCCGTCCCCGGGTGTTCCCGGCGCACGATCTCGAGCAATGCGGCGCCGTCTTTGCCCGGCATGCGCATGTCAGTGACAACGACGTCGAACTCACCGTCACGCATGATTTCGAGCGCCGCATCCGCGCCGTCGGCAAAGTGCATCTCCCACTCGTGGCGCATGGGACGCAACATGCGTCTCAGGCCCTGCAGGATGTTCTGTTCGTCGTCGACGAAGACAATTCTCTTCACGCGGCGGCCTCCCTGATGCCGTCTTTTCCTGCACCGCTGAGCGGCAGGATGACCGTAAACGTCGTCCCGCGACCGGGCGCCGAATCGAGCAGGATGTCGCCACCGTGCTGCTCGGTGATCACACTGCGGCTGATTGCGAGCCCCTGGCCCGTCCCACGACCCACCTCTTTGGTCGTGAAGAAGGGGTCGAAAATCTTGTGGCGGATCTCGTCGGATACACCGGGGCCGTTGTCGGAAATTCGGAAGCACACAGCGTCGTCACCGTGCCGTGCTGTAGCGATGCGAATCTGGCCCAAAGGATCGCCCTCGTCGCGCGCGTCGCCAATCGCGTGTGCAGCGTTGACGAGCAGATTCAAAACCACCTGGGCGATGGCCGACGGGTAGCATTCGACACGTGGCAAGTCCGAAGATAAGCAGCGCTCGATCTCGGCGATGTACTTCCACTCGTTGCGCGCCACGGTCACCGTACTCTCGATGACACGGTTGAGGTCCGCGGCTTCCATGTCGCCGCCGCCTGGGTGCGAGAACTCTTTGAGTGCCAGGACAATCTCGCGGATCTTGGCAATACCATCCTGGCCCTGAGCCAACGCGGCCGGAATTTCGGCCACGAGGTACTCGAGATCCGCAGCATCGACGGCGCTTTCGAGCGCATCGGCCGGCGCCGAGTCCTCGAGCGCACGCAGCGATGTCACCACGCCGGGCAGCGTCGCCAGCAGCCCGTGCAGATCCTCGAAACCTTCACGCAGAAACGAGAGGTTATCGCTCACATATTGGGCTGGTGTGTTGATCTCGTGCGCAATGCCCGCAGCCAGCTCGCCAATAGACTCGAGTTTTCGTGTGAGCTGCAACTGTTCCTGCAGTCGGTCCCGGTCGCGTTGCGCGTGATTGCGATCCGTGACGTCGACGAGCATGGCGTGGGCGACAGACACGCGGCCCGCGCCGTCGCTGCCCGGCTGGGCGCTAAACAGGCACTCCATTTCGCTGCCGTCGGGGCGCAGCATCGACACCGGCTGCTCGTGCTCCGCGCCGCCACCGAACACGCGATCGATGCTGCTTCGCACCGCTGCAATATCGGTATCGGGATGCAGCAGGGACGTAAACGGCATGCCCTCCAGCGCGTGGCGCTCCAGCCCCAACGCATCCACAAGCCTTCGGTTGGCGTCGAACACGCGGCGGTCCCGATCAAGCAGGAACATCATCACAGGCACATTATCTGTGAGCTGCCGCAACCGGCTTTCCGCCGCGGCGACACGACGCGTCTGGACTTCCTGTTCCGTCACATCTGTGAGGTAGACATCCATGACGGGCGCCTCGCCACTGTCGGCGGAGCGGCGCGCAAAGACGACTACGTGACGTGAGAAGCCATCGAGCGACTCAACGATGTGGCCTTGCTTGTACTCGACGATTTCACCGTCTCGGGCGCGCTTCAGGAGGTTTGCGAGGCCCGTTAGGAGGCCGTTGAGATGAACGTCGGTGACATCGCCAGCGTCAGCCGCCCCGAGCATATTCAAGAACTCGCGATTGGCGGCCGTCACGCAGGCTTTAGCGTCCACACTGAACGCTGCGACCGGCATGTGGTCGAAGAGATCGTGATACTGCTGCGTCGCGGTTTCGACGTGGACGCGCTGTGATGCGCGTTCGATCGAGCGCCTTATCACGCGCAGCGTCGCTGGTACCGGTATGACATCGGGATTCAGACAGTCGTCGACACCGCAAGCGAACAGGCTCGATTCGCAAGACTCGATCTGCGGCGCCATGACAATGACGGGCGTCGGCGTGACCCGTCGGGTCAGGGTCGGTAAGGCGTCACCAGCCGCGTGAGAGGCCATGTCCGACAACACAAGCACAATGCAGGCCGCGCCACGGAGCCTGTCGGGGTCCAGGAGGGCTGCGCTGGCGTCTATGTGGTCCGTGTCGCACCAGTCGGCGGCTTCGAGCGCGCAAAGCATCGGCTCGAGCGCGGGCGCGGCCGCTGCGTCGCTGGCCACAATGACGTGCGCTGTGACATTCCTGCTCAAATCCGGGTCTCCCCCTGCAGTGCTGAGGCCTCGTGACACGGCAGATATGAATCTAGCGACCGCAGGACAGCGAACTTTAGAGTGGGCAAGCCCAGTACCGGCGCGGCCTTGCCGTGCGGAGCTTCAGCGGGCCGAAAACGTGATCTGGTGCCTACGGGCCGGCTTGCCGGCTGCCCAGCGCCACGGTAGATTCGAGTGATTAGGTGTGGCCGGGTGGACTCGGTCAAAACCGGTAATCGTGGAGCGCAAATGGCAGGATCGCTGCGTCTCTCCCGCCTCAAGGCGGTGCTTGCGACAGCCTCAGTGGGGCTGCTGGCGGGCTGCGGCACGACGGTTAAACTCGACAACATGCAGCTGCCTGAGGCGCTGGTCGAGCCTTACCCGCTGACCGCAGCCGTGCGCTTCGGCAAGGACGTGGAGTCCTTCGTCTATGAGGAAACGCTGCCCTCGGGCGGCACCTACACCATCGACCTCGGCCGCGCATCGGCGCTGATGTTCACCGAGACCCTCAAGGACATGTTCGCCGACGTCGTGCCTGTGACGCCCGACACGCTCGTTCCCGAAGGAATCGATCTCCTGGTTGAGCCGTCTCTGGTGGCACTCGAGTTCGCCATCCCCGCGCAGACGGTGACGAAGGACTATGCGGTCTGGATTCGCTACCAGATCCGCGTCTACGACAGCGAGGGCGTCCTGCAAGCGGAATACCCGCTGTCGGCCTACGGCAAGGCCGCGCGTGAATCACTCATGGGCGGTACCGAGTCCGCGCTCCGATCTGCGGCGAGCCTGGCCATTCGTGACGCAGCCGTATTGATGTTGCTGGGCTTCGAGCGCGAAGCTGCGCTTGCGAAGAACCAGCTTGCCGGGCTCGCGGTAGCCCAACAGCCGCCCGCACCACTCGGCGCGGAGACGCCGCCCAAGCCGGCCACAACGCCTGAACAGGCACCGGCACCCACCGACGACGCGGAGAAATTTCTGTGAAAGCGACCCAGATCCTGAGCCGAGGGCTGTTGTTCGCAGCCGCCGTGGCACTAAGCGCCTGCTCGACGAGCCGCACAGACCTCATGAACACCGTATCGATGGATGAGTACGATGGGGAGTCCGTGGTCGTTATGGCGCGCAGTTACCACACAGGTAACGCGACCGAGAAGGACTTCACTGACTGCGTGGCCAGCCAGCTGCGCTCGGGCCGCAATGCCATCAACATCATGCCCAAGGCGCAATTCGTCGACGCGATGTACCCCTGGTTCGAGCCTCGGACCGTGCCGAATGACATCAGTGCGCTGCCCAAGCTGCTTAACAATCCCAAGATAGCCGATCGTATGCGCGAAACGGGCGTGCGATACGTCGTGTGGCTCGATGGCAATACCGACACGCCGAATGGCGGCGGCTCTGTGTCTTGTGCCGCAGGACCCGGCGGCGCGGGCTGCTTTGGATTCGCCTGGTGGGAGTCGGACTCGGACTATGACGCCGTGGTCTGGGACCTCGAGGGCACCCGCGAGGCCGGCAACGTGGAGACGCGCGTTAACGGCACCTCCTACCTGCCCGCAATCATCGTGCCGATCCCGCTGATCGCGCGAACGCAGTCGACCGCCTGCAAAGACCTGTCGCAGCAGCTCCAGACCTTTATCGCGTCCGGCGCCTGACGCGAGCGCCCCTGCATCCGCGGGGCTAGCCCGGGCGAATTCTCCGGCAACGTTGCCGGAGCCGTCGCATGCCCTACCTCATCGCCAATTTCGCGCTGTTCCAGGCGTCCTGGGTGGCGCTCGTCGCGGGCGCGGCAAACGGCCTGTTGATCCCCGGCGTGCTGCTCACGGCCGCATTCCTGTGCTGGGAGCTCCGCCGCAGCGACAACCCGAGCGGGCTCGCGCTGCTGGTTGCCCTCGCCGTCGTTGGCGGCATTGTGGTGGACGGCGGATATGCGCTCAGCGGCGTTGTTGACTACGAGCTACCTGCCGGCCCACTGGCGCCCTGGTGGATCCTGGGACTCTGGGTGGTGTTTTCACTCACGCTGACGGAGTCTATGGGCTGGATGCGCGACCGCCGCGTCATTGGCAGCCTTTTGGCAGGAGTCTCCGCACCGCTGTCGTACTACGCGGGATACAAACTCGGCGCCGTCGAGTTTCCGCGCGGGCTCTGGTTCGCTATGGGTGTTGCCGCCGTGACCTGGATGCCCGCCATCTTTGCGCTGGTCACACTCAGTAACCGGCTATTACCAAAGAAAACGGCCGCGCCAGCCTGAACACCGGCGCGGCCGCTTGCTGCTCGGCATACCCCAATCAGTCGCGCGGGATACGAATCGTCTGCCCCGGATAAATGCGATCCGGATTCTCGATGATGCCTCGATTCGCCTCGAATATCTTCATGTAAGCACTTGCTTTTCCATAGAATTCCTTGGCGATTTTTCCCAGCGTGTCACCGCTCTTGATGACGTAAGTCTGCTCCGCGGGCTCGGCTTGCGCAGCGGGCGTGGCCGCCGCGGGTGCGGCTGAGGGCGATTGAACCGGCGTGGCCGGTGCCTTAACGGTCATCCTGTTGACGTAGACATCCGCCACGCCCTGCACGTTGCCGGCCAAAAGCGCGCACTGCTGCATGGCCGCCGCAGAGTCACACTCACCTGACAGGCTGACGATGCCCCTGTCGAATTCGACCCCAAGGTTGGTCACGCCCGGGTTGTTCTCCTCGATGAGCTCGCGAATCTTGTCGACCGCGTCATCCTCAGTGTTGAACAGGCGCCGACCGACGTCTTTGGCAAATCCAAATAGATCCATGGTGCTTCCCCTCCCCCCGGGTCGCTTACTTGAGAATAAACGTGACCTTGAGCACCACGCGGAATTCAACGATTTTGCCGTTGTCGCAGACGACTTTCTGGTCTTTGACCCAGGCCCCCTCAATATTGTCGAGGGTCTCGTTGGCACGCTTGATGCCCTGCTTGACGGCGTCCTCGAAGCTCTTCGAAGACGATGCAATGATTTCTGTAACGCGGGCTACGCTCACCGTGTGCTCCCCGCCGGTATGTCCGGCTCTTGTGGTCCCGCGCGCAGCTTAACAGCGACAGCGAAGCGCGCTCAAACAGGATCGGGAGGCGTCAGGGCGAGGGGCGGACCACACCGACCAGGCGATTCGCATAGAACGGCGCGTCAAGGCGCTCAACGCGCACGCGGGTACCCGTCCGGGGCGCATGCACAAACTGCCCGCCGCCCAGGTACAGGCCCACGTGCGACAGCCGGCCGTCGATGCGGAAAAACAGCAGATCGCCCACGCGCCGATCGCTAGCGGCCACCCGTGGCAGCTCGCGCCACTGAGCCTGCGTGGTGCGGGGCAGCGCTACGCCGGCCAGGCCATAGGCGTACTGCACAAGACCGCTGCAGTCGAATCCGCCAGGGGCGGCGCCCCCGTAGCGGTAGGGCTCGCCGACCTGGGCCAGCGCCATGGCCGCCGCGTCAGCGTGTCGAGCCGGCAGCTGTCTGGCGGGTTCGGGCCGTGCGGCGCCCGGCCCAGTTCTGGGTGTCACAGGCTCCCGGGGGTCGCTCAACGGCGGGTCCTGCCACGAGCAGGCCGCCGCCACAATGCAGAGTGCGGCGGTAAGCGCGGCCTTCAGGCCACGCCGACTAGTCGGGAGTTCAGGCCTCATCTGCCCTATCATCGCGCAATGAGCGCCTCGCACCAACGCACCGCATCACAACTCCTGGCACTGCTGCTGTCCGCGCTGTGGCCGTTTTCCGGCGCGGCGCAAGGCGATGCCGAGGGGCCACCCCAGTACGCGATCGAGTACCGCGTCCTAGTGGGCGACGGCACGACGGCCCAGGTGTCACTCGAGGTCACACAGCAAACGCGCACCCTGCGACGGCTTCGAATTCCCGACCCCGGCCCCGAATTCACAGACTTCCACGATGACGGCGGCAATCTGACACGCGACGGCGATGACTGGGTCTGGACCGTTGATGCCAACGGCGGACAATTGTCCTGGACCGCTTCGCTCGACCGCCGGCGCGCGAACGGCAGCGTTGACGCCATGAAAACCGACGCGTGGATGCTGCTACGTATCGAGGACCTTGTGCCCCCCATCGCTAGTGCCACAAGACCCGGCGCCGAATCCGACGCCCAAATGGTGTTCGAGCTGCCCGAGGGCTGGAGCATCGTCACCCCCTACCCGCGCGTTGCCGGGGGCTTTCCCATCGAGGACAGTGACCGCCGAATGGATCATCCCGACGGCTGGATCGTGGCTGGCGACATCGGCGTGCGCTACGACCGCATCGCCAACACGACAGTGGCCATTGCGGCGCCGCGCGAACAGGCCGCACGCCGGCTTGACGTCATGGCGTTTCTCAACTGGCACCTAAGCCACGTGCGCGACGTCATGCCCGGATTCCCGGAACGGCTGCTGGTCGCCATGGCCGACGATCCGTTCTTCCGTGGTGGACTGTCGGCCCCCAATTCCCTGTTCCTGCACAGCGACCGGCCGCTCGTGAGCGGCAATGGCACCAGCACGCTGTTGCATGAGCTGATCCACGTGGGTCTGGGGCGAAGCGCAGGTCCTGGCGCGGACTGGATCGTCGAAGGCATCGCCGAGTATTACAGCCTGACCCTACTCTACCGGGCCGGCAGCGTCACCCGGCGCCGGCACCGCAACACGCTCCGGGACCTGCGCGAGTGGGGGCAAGACGTCACGTCTTTGCGAACCGATGCGTCTTCGGGGCCCGTCACCGCGCGCGCGGCGACGGTACTCAGTGCGCTCGACGCCGAGATTCGGCGCCGTTCCGGCGGCAGCTACTCGCTCGACGACGCCGTGCGGGCACTGGCGGCGGAGGAAGGTCCGCTGACCCTCGATGCGCTGCGTGAAGCCGTTCGGACCTTGCTGGGTCGCGATGCCGACGCCATCGCAGATGCGAACCTGCCCGGCTACGGCTGAGATCGCGTGTGCCGGGCGTCACAAATTGCCGGCCGAGGGCTGGTAAAGCCCGTGCTGACGGGCACAATCCCCGCCCATGCCAGACCGTCGTGACCTAGCCCTGCTACTGCGCTCGCGCATCCCGCTGATCCTTGTGGAGACGCGCGATGAGCGCGCCGCCTTGCGCCAGTTGTCCGACTACGTCATTGGCGGTCGGGCAGCAGATCACCTGCCACTCTTCCGCTGGACCGTCACGGACGGGCTGCAGCGCGTCGATATTGATCTGGCACCGCAGGCCATGAACGCCGAGCCCACCGATGTGCTCGGCCACATCCGCGCGGTGAGCAAACCCGGCATCTACGCGCTGCTCGACTTCCACCCCTACCTCAAGGACCCCGTGCACGTCCGCCAGCTTAAGGACATTTGTCTCGACTTCATGGAGAGCGGTGGCAAGCTCGTCATGATCAGCCCCTCGTTGAAGCTGCCACCCGAACTCAAGCATCTGAGCGCGAGCTTCGAGATGGCCGTGCCCGACGTGGCGCGACGCGAAGAGATCGTGCGCGAGGTGGCGACGCAATGGCGCTCGGGCAACTCGGGCGAGCGCGTCAAGACCGACCCACACGCATTCGACCTGCTCGTTCAGAATCTCGCAGGCTTGGGTGACGTCGACGTGCGGCGACTGGCGCACAACGCGATCGCGGACGACGGTGTGATCTGCCGAGAGGACATTCGCGGCGTCATGCAGGCCAAGTACCGGCTGCTCAATCGCGAAGGCATGCTGAGCTATGAGTATGAAACGGCGCATTTCGGCGACGTGGCCGGCATGCGCGCGCTCAAGCAGTGGCTCTCGCAACGCCGCGACGCCTTCCTGGGCAAAGCGAAGCGCGCGGGCCTCGACGCACCGCGCGGCGTGGTCTTGCTGGGCGTCCAGGGTTGCGGCAAGAGCCTCGCCGCGAAAGCGACGGCCGGCGCGTTTGGCACGCCGCTGCTCCGGCTCGAGTTCGGCGCGCTGTTCAACAAGTGGCAGGGTGAGACCGAGCGCAATCTGCGAGACGCACTGTCGATCGCCGAAACCATGGCGCCGGTCGTGCTCTGGATCGATGAGCTCGAGAAAGGACTGTCACCGGCCGAAGACAACACCGGAACATCGCAACGTGTGTTGGGCGCGTTTCTGACCTGGATGGCCGAGCGCCCGCCCGGCGTGTTCGTAGTCGCAACGGCCAACGACATCGATCGACTGCCACCAGAACTCGTACGCAAGGGGCGATTTGACGAGATTTTCTTCGTCGATCTGCCCAGCGAGGACGTGCGCCGGGAGATCATCGGCATCCACCTTAAGCGACGTGAAGTGCCGCCGGGCGCCGTTGACGTATCCACCGTAGCCGCCGCAACCGATGGCTTCTCGGGCGCCGAACTCGAACAGCTCATCGTGGGCAGCCTGTTTGCGGCGGACGCCGCGGACACGCCCATCGAAACCGCGCACCTCCTCGAAGAGGCTGCTCGCACCCGGCCGTTGTCCGTGGTCATGGCCGAGCGCATCGCAGGCCTACGCCGGTGGGCGGCATCCCGTACCGTACCGGCTGATTAGGCCCCATCGCCGGGGTCGGCGCGTTTTGTGAGTCGCCTCACGGAACATCGGGCTCCAAGTCGCTAGTATCTCCGGCAACCTTTGGAGAGCACGACGTTGAGCGAAGACAGCCTCGAACACACGAGCGTTTTGCCCGAGCGAATCGGTCAGGCGGCCACGCGCAAAGTATGGCTGCCGCGCCTGGTTTACGAGTGCCTGCCTTACTTTTACATCCTCGCAGGCTTTGCCGCGTTGTTTGCCACGCTCTACATCAATGCGTGGTACTGGGTAATTCCACACTGGATCCTGTTCACAGCGCTGTGCCTGCATTTCGGCGTCAACACGCTGTACAGACGCTTTCGCTACCGCAGCACCAACCGCGACGCGGAAGCCCGAAAGGGCTGAACACACGGCTTGACCCGGCGCCGCGATTGCCTGAGCATCGCGGCCACTGCGAATACGGGCCAAGGCGTTGGGCAAATTCATCAAGCGAGAAGCGATTATCGCGGGCGGCATCCTGCTGGCCACCATCGTGCTCGTCTTTCCCGCGGCCTACCTTGCAGGGACCAAGACCTTTGGCCCCTTCGGCGACAACGGCACGCTGGGCCGCTGGCTGGGCTCCTTGTTCAGCGAACTCGCTGCTGGAAGCCCGGCCATCTGGTTTTTTGCGCTGTCACCGCTTCTCGCCATCACGGTGCTTCGTGCGGGCATTGCGTTGGTGCGCAAGATCTGAGGCCGAGTGTGACGTGTCTCACAAATCTGGCCCGGCCTGCTGGCCGATCGACCCGGTCGCAGATAACTTTGCATAAGCGGGCGTCCATTCGAAGACGTCGATGTGACATGACATGGCTGGACTGATCGACAAGCTGAAGCAATATGTGTCGGAGCGACGCGTCAAAGACGTTGCGCCGCCCGATGCCCAGATTCCGACGGGGCCTTCCCGTACGCTGCAACCCGTGCGCCGCCTGCCGGGAGAAGCGCCGCGCGCCGGTGCACCGTTGCAAGGCCATGTGCGCTCGCCGAACAATCGTGACCAGGTGCTCGATCAGCCCGAAGAGCGGACCGAAGAGTTGCTGACACTCTCTGAAGACGCGCTGCACGACCCCGACGATAACGGAATGGACCCCTACAACACGGGCAGCTTCCGTACCAGCGGGATCTGGCGTCGCGACTAATCCGGCCTGAACGCCGTCGAAGCTGACATAAGCTCGGCAATACCCCTAAAACAGAGAACCGCATCGACGCGCCAGCGCGCTTGCGCAGCTAGGCTATATCCGTGTTCTTGGGGGGACGATCGGGGTCAGCACGTGGTCACACGCAGTACAGTGTTTGCAGGGCTTGCCGCCGCCGCACTCGCCGTGATGTGCGGTCCGACCTGCGCCGACACGACACCACTTTCCGCGGCCAACCTGGCACCGGTTACTGGTGGCCTGTCGCTCGTACCCGAGCGCTGGCGATACCGACCGGCGCCGACGGCATTGCCCGCCGACTTCGTGCCATTCTCGGCCCCAGAGCCCGTTAGCACGCTTGACTACCGGACAGAGTTGCTCGAGACCGACTATGTGGCCGATCGCGGCTCGTTGATCAACACTGTCCGCGCACGTCGCGGGCTGCCGTTCCTCACGCTTTGGGAGGGTGCGGGGCGTTGCCTGTTCTTTGGTATCAATGATCGCGGTCGCGCAGGATTCAACTTCGTAAAACTGCGGCGCGCCAAGCGCGTAACGGACGTCAGTGCTGACAGCCGCGTCGGCGCACTCTACGCAGAGCTCACGGGCGAGCGTCGCGCCACCTTCCCAGAGCCGCCCAAGCTGTTCCCGCACTAGACCCGAACCATCGATTCGATCTATCGCGACGATCAGCAGTTTCAACTGCTGATCCCGTTGCGCACGCGTATGATTCTGGCTATCGCTTCACGGCACATCACACGCAGGGAGACTTAGGCCATGCAGATCGACATTGGCATCAACGACACCGACCGCAAGACCATCGCCGCGGGATTGTCACGCCTGCTCGCGGACAGCTACTCCACCTACCTGAAGACGCACAACTTCCACTGGAACGTCGAAGGCCCGATGTTTGCAACGCTGCACACGATGTTCGAAACCCAATACACGGAGCTCGCGACGGCCGTTGATGACATCGCGGAGCGAATTCGCGCGCTTGGCGAGCCCGCACCTGGCTCTTACACGGCGTACTCGGAGCTCTCGAGTGTCGCCGATGAAACGGGTCATCCCGAGGCGCTCGACATGGTGCGCCAGCTCGTCAGCGCTCAGGAGGCCATCGCGCGCACAGCGCGGGAGGTCATGCCGCTGGCCGAAAGTGCCGGTGACGAACCGACCGCCGACCTCCTGACGCAGCGTATGCAGGTGCACGAGAAAAACGCCTGGATGCTGCGCAGTCTGCTCGCAGGCTGACGCACCCGCAGGTCGGGCGCGTTGACGCGCCCGACTGGCGTGGCATACGCTTCTCTGCAGTTGAGGACCATCAATCTTCGGGGAGAGTGCTGATGTCCATCCGGATCGCCTTTGATCTAAGCGAAAACGACCTGGAACACTTCCGGTTGATCATGCGGCAGGCGCAGCAAACCGCTGACACACTCGCTGAATCTGAAATCATCGACGCAGCCAACGCGCTGCTCGAAGAGGTCAACACAAGCGACGCGCCGGACTTTATCCGCGAACGGTTCTACAAGCTCTCCACGATGACGGCGATGCTTCGCGATAGCGAATGGCAGCTGCCCAAGGAAGAGACGACGCGCGTTCTTAACGCGCTCGCCTACTTCACTGAGGAGGAAGACCTCATTCCGGACCACATCCCGGGCCTGGGATTCCTCGACGATGCCATCATGGTCGAGCTCGTGGTACGCGAACTCAAGCATGAGATCGACGCTTACGAGGACTTCTGTGCCTTCCGTGCCCGCGAGGAAACCCGACGCGGCAAAGAGGAAGACGAGGTCTCGCGTGAGGAGTGGTTGTCGGGCCGTCGCGCCGAGCTCCACTCGCGCATGCGTCGCCGCCGCCGTGGCGGACGCCGCTCGCGCTCGTCGGGCTCGAGTCGCAGCTTTAAGTCGCCGTTCTCGATCTTCTAGCACGCCCCGTGGGCGATCGGAGTGCGGCGGCAACGCTGCAAGCTGAACTCACCGAGAAGCTTCGACAGCACATCGACGATACGGATCCGTCACGCACGGACGCCGTGCGCCGCGACTTTGTGGTGCTCGCTGAGGACTACCGCACGCTGCAGCTTATGGACGAGCTTCCAGGGCATGCAGAAGGCGCGTACTCGGCGTGGCGCCAACTCGCACCGGACATCACCGACGCGGTTTCCCGGCAGCAACTGCTCGGTGTTTTGGCCGAAGCCTACGCGCAAGCGGGACGCCCCCGCGGCGCCCGTTAGTCGCTACGACGGCCAGTAATAGACGCCAATACCGACGAGCAGCGCCCACATCGCGGCTTGCGCCCACCAGCGCCAATGGCGCTGCTTTACCAGGCCTACGAAACTCCCGGCGCTGATTGCGGTCAATAGCGCAAACAGGGCCACACTTCCGGCCAGTGGCGAAAACTCGTCGCGTATCCGGGGCCGGTCCAGCCCGCTGAGCACGAAGATCAGCATGACAACCGCGAGGCCCAGCGTGATGGCAGCCGCGGAGCCCAGGACAACGCCGGTAATTATGGTCAATGGTTTCATGTTGGATATGCCGCGTCCCGGCGCGACCATCGCCCGTCGGGATCAATCGGCCGGAATGCGCCCTGTGACTAGCTTTTACGGCACCGAAGGTGCTACAAGAAAGACTGTGCGGCGCAACAGCTCGGCCCCGCGGGCGAGAGTGTACGGTGCCCGCGCCGCGCGGAAAACCATTGCGGCGGTCCGCCACGCAGATTCCAGAACATCCCTCTAACCGAGTCAGCCAGGAAGCACATGCAGACAGCGACCCGAGAACGCACCCCAAAGCCTTCATCCAAGAGCCTTCGTCACCGCCTTATTGCACTGACCTCCGGCGCCGCAGCAGTCTGCGCGCTTGCAGGCATGGCCTCGGCGGACCTGATCACCGACGAAGTGCTGGAACCGACACCGCAGCACCACCGCATCAGCTCACTGGTCACGCGCTTCGTCGAAAAGTCGCACTACAGTCGAACACCTGTCGATGATCAGCTTTCCGCGCAGGTGCTCGATACCTACATCGAAGCACTCGACGGCAACCGCCTTTACTTCCTCGCCAGCGACATCGAACGCTTTGAGCAATACCGAGACCGCATCGACAACATGGTAGTCGGCGCATCGCTCGATCCCGTCTTCGAAATTTTCCGCACCTACCAGGCGCGCGCCGCGGAGCGCTGGCAGTACGCCGTGGCCACGCTCGAACAGGAGCCAGACTTCGGCGTCGATGAGAGTTTCCAGTTCGACCGCGAGAACACCGCGTGGCCGGGCGACAAAGCCGAACTTGATGAAATCTGGCGTAAGCGCGTCAAGAACGACGCATTGAACCTGCTGCTGACAGAGACAACCTGGCCTGATACTCAGGAAAAGCTGCGCAAGCGCTACCAGCGCTTCGAGCGCCAGCTCAACCAGGTCAACTCGGACGACGTGTTCGAGGTTTTTATGAACGCCTTTGCCCGCACGCTTGACCCGCACTCCAGCTACCTGAGCCCGCGTAATTCCGAGGAATACCGGATTCAGATGAGTTTGTCCTACTTTGGTATCGGCGCATCGCTGCAGACCGAAGACGAATACGTGAAGGTGATGAACGTGATCACGGGCGGCCCCGCGGCACGAGACGGCACCTTGCAACCCGCTGATCGGATCGTTGGTGTTGGTGAAGGCGCCTCAGGGGAGATCGTCGATGTCATCGGCTGGCGTCTCGATGATGTGGTGCAGCTCATTCGCGGTCCCAAGGACACCGTCGTGCGACTGCAGGTGCTGCCAGGCGGTGCCCTGCCCGGCGACTCACAGAGCGTCATTGAACTCGTTCGCGGTCAGGTCAAGCTCGAGGAGCAGGCCGCCAAGAGCGAAGTGCTGACGGTGCCGCGTGAAGACCGCGACCTCAGAATCGGTGTGATTGAGATCCCGAGCTTCTACCGCGACTATCAGGCGCAGCAGGCCGGCGACAAGGACTTCAAGAGCACGACACGTGACGTACAGCGAATCCTGGGTGAGCTCCAGGCAGAAGGCGTCGATGGCATTGTCGTTGACCTGCGGGGTAACGGCGGCGGCCACCTCACTGAAGCCACCATGCTTTCGGGCCTGTTCATCGATCAGGGCCCGGTCGTGCAACTGCGCTACGGCCACGCCCGCGTGGAAGTACTCAAGGACCCCGTACCCAGCGTCGCCTACGACGGCCCGCTCGCGGTGCTTGTTGATCGTTTCAGCGCTTCAGCCTCAGAGATCTTCGCTGGCGCCATCCAGGACTACGAGCGCGGCGTTGTGCTGGGTCAGCAGACGTTTGGCAAGGGCTCGGTACAAAACCTCTACAACCTCGATCAGTTCGTACCTCGCAGTGAAGGCGACGGTCTGGGTCAGCTGACGCTGACAATTGGCAAGTATTACCGCGTGACGGGTGATAGCACCCAGAACCGTGGCGTATTGCCTGACATTGAGTTGCCGTCTCTCATTGATGCCGAGGAATTCGGCGAAAGCACGCGGCCGCGTGCCCTGCCCTGGGATCAGATTCGCCGCACGCGTTTCCGGCCGGGCTCCTCACTCGATGACAATATCTCGGTTCTGGCGCAGAACCTGGAGGCGCGCCTGCGCGGTGACGCCGACCATGAATTCCTCTTGTCAGACCTTGAGGCGATTCGCGCCAATCGCGAGCGCGATACGGTGTCGCTGAACTTAGAGACCCGCAAGGTAGAGCGCGAAGCCTTCCGCCAGGCACGCCTGGACCGCGAAAACGCCCGTCGCGACGCCGCCGGACTCGAGCCACTGGACAGCATGGAGGCCCTAGAGGAAGCCGAGTTGCCGGATATCGTGCTCAACGAAGCTGCTGACGTCGTGGCAGATATGGTGTCGCTACAACGCACTGAAATGGCGCGAAACGATCGCTGACACAGCTTAGGCGCTACCTGGACAAAAACCCAAGCCCCGCACTGCGGGGCTTTTTTTTGCCCAAAATCAAGGCTTGCGTGTATTGTTATGGTGTTATATGTTACTACAACACTAGAACAGTAAATCGGGAGCGAATACGTGCTGACGCGCCCCAATAGCCCCCCAAATACGACGCGACAACACCAGAGCCCGGCCTCGGGACTACGCCCGCTGCTTTCCTTTGCCCTGACAACAGGTACGGCCTTCATCGCGGTCGTGTGCATCCATTTGGGCGCCAGCGGCATCCAACAGGGGAATGGCGGCGTATACCCGTTGCAGGAGCCACCCAGCGCCGAACTCGAGTTTGCACCTCTGACCACGACGCTCGACTTGGAGCCTGCGCGAGACCTGCCGCTACAACCCGATACGTTCTGACGACAACACAATCAAACGACCCCTGGACGGCTACACCATGAACCACCCAATGCGACCTGCCCACCGTAATATCGCCCTGCTCCTGCTGTCGCTCACGCTTGCGGCCTGCGGCGGTGGCGGCGCCAGCACGGACGGCGATGTCGACGGCGAAGAGGCCGTCGCCGAAAACGGCGAATCCGAGCAGCCCGAGACCATCATCCCCGTAGAAGTCATGACCGTGGAACGCGGCGACATTTTCGCGGCTTACACGGGAAGCGCATCGCTTGAAGCCTTCGACGAGGCGAGCGTGGTGGCCAAGGTGGGTGGCGAAGTGCGTCAGATCCTCGTTGAAGAAGGTGATTTCGTCCAACGTGGCGACGTGCTCGCACGCCTCGACGGCGACCGCCTGAGACTCGAGCTGGAGCAGTCTCGTGCCAACGTGGCGCGGCTGGAACAGGAGTACGAGCGCAGCGTGGAGCTCAACCAGAAAGGCCTGGTCGCCGCCAGCGCGTTCGAAACAACCAAGTACGAACTCGACGGCCTCAAGGCGCAGTTTGAGCTCGCCAAACTTGAGTACGCTTACACGACGATCCGGGCACCGATCTCCGGCGTTGTTTCCACGCGCGACATCAAAGTCGGCAACACGATCGAGCGCAACGCGCCGACGTTCACCATCACAGCACTCGATCCGCTCGTGGCATACCTGTACGTGCCGGAGCGCGAGTTTGGCCGCATCGACGCGGGACAGCCTGTGCGCATGCGCATTGACGCGCTGCCCGGCAAGCTGTTTGAAGGCACAGTCGCCCGTATCAGCCCGACCGTCGATCCTGAAACGGGCACATTCAAAGCCACCGTGGAAATCAGCGACGCGGAGTCTCGACTCAAGCCCGGAATGTTCGGGCGACTGGCCGTGATTTACGACCAGCAACGCAACACGTTGCTGCTGCCACGTGACGCACTCATCGAGACGACCAGCGGCAACAGCGTATTTGTGGTTCGTGACGGTGTCGCAGAACGCGTCGAAGTGGAAACAGGCTACGCCTGGGAAGGCGAAGTGGCCGTTCTTGAAGGTCTGGCCGATGAGGACCGCGTAGTGGTCGTCGGACAGGCCGCACTCAAGACGGGCAGTAAGGTCCGCGTTATCGGCGAGGAAACCTCCACGCTCGCGACCGCCTCCGAAAACGCCGAAACTGTCGCCGGGACTTGATCCGTGGCCAAATCCGAACGCACAGCACGCGACGGCCTCTGGATCGTTCGCAAGGCCACCGAGCGCCCGGTGACGGTGCTTATGCTCTTTGTCGCCATCATCATGTTTGGCTACGTGTCGTTGACCCGACTTTCGGTCAACCTGCTGCCTGATCTCTCCTACCCCACCCTGACGGTGCGTACGGAGCTGACCGGTGCCGCACCGCAGGAAATCGAGAGCCTCGTAACGAAGCCCGTCGAAGAGGCCGTCGGAACGATTAGTGGCGTGCGCCAGGTTCGTTCGGTGTCACGCACGGGCCAGTCCGACGTCATCGTCGAGTTCAATTGGGGAACCGATATGAACCTCGCGAGCGTCGACGTTCGCGAGAAGCTCGACATCCTCGAGCTGCCGCTCGAGGCCCGCCGCCCGCTGCTGCTTCGCTTCGACCCCTCAAGCGAACCCGTCATGCGTATCGCAGTCGGCCCGGAGAACGAGAGCGCATCACCACTCGATGTTGATACGCTCAAGACGCTGCGCCAGTTCGGTGAAGACGACCTCAAAGATCAGCTCGAAAGCGTCGAGGGCGTGGCCGCAGCCAAAGTCTCGGGCGGTCTTGAAGACGAGATCCAGGTTCGCGTTGACCAGCAGAAACTGGCACAGCTCGACTTGTCCATCAGCGAGGTGGCCGAGCGCCTTCGCGCCGAGAACGTGAACCTCGCAGGGGGTCGACTTGAACAGGGCCTGCGCCGGTTCCTTGTGCGTACCGTCAATGAGTTCGACTCGGTCGAGGCCTTCGCCGATGCGATCATTGCCAACCGCAACGGACAACCGATCTATTTGCGCGATGTGGCTGTCGTCACGCGCGGCTACAAAGACCGCGAAGCAATCACACGCGTTGATGGCCGCGAGGTCATTGAAATCGCACTCTACAAGGAAGGCGACGCCAACACGGTGCTGGTTGCCAGCAACATCGAACGACGGCTCAATCGCCTGCGCGAGGACCTACCAGAAGGCACAGGCCTCACGGTGCTCGCCGATCAGTCGGCGTTTATCAGCGAAGCCGTCGACAACGTGAAGTCAGCCGCCTTGTGGGGCGGCATCCTCGCAATCATCGTGCTCTACGGATTCCTGCGCGACGCGCGCGCGACGGTAATCATCGGTCTTGCCATACCGATTTCGGTGATCGGCACCTTTGCACTCATGCACTTGTCGGATCTCAGTCTCAACATCATGTCGCTCGGGGGCATCGCGCTTGCGATTGGCCTGCTCGTCGACAACGCGATCGTGGTGCTCGAGAGCATCGTCGACAAGCGGGAACAAGGCGTGCCATTGCTCCAGGCGGCGCAACAAGGCACAAGCGAAGTGGCAGGTGCGGTGTTTGCCGCAACGCTGACCACGATCGCCGTGTTCTTCCCCATGGTGTTTGTCACAGGCGTTGCGGGCGAATTGTTCCGCGACCAGTCTCTGACGGTGACGTACGCCCTGTTGTTCTCGTTGCTGCTGGCTGTGCTGCTGATTCCGATGATGGCCTCGTCGGGCGCACGCCGCGGCTTTGTGGAAAGCGAAGAAACGCGCCGCTTGGGTTTCATGGCACGCATCTGGGCCGCCATCATGCGCGCAGTTCGCGCCGTGGGACGCGCCGTCGCATTTGTCGGTCGACTCATCGGATTGATTCCCGCGTTTGTGTTCGGCGGACTCTATCGCGTCGTTGCACGCCTCTATACGCCCGTACTTGAGTGGTCGCTCCGACACCGCGCCGTGGTCTGCCTTGCGGCAGCGGCTTTGTTCGCCGCAACGATGTCGCTGGTGCCTCGTCTGGGGACGGAGCTCATCCCACAGCTGTCTCAGGGCGAGTTTTCGATCAACCTGCGCCTGGCGCCCGGAACCCCGCTGGCCAAGACCGATTCGGTGGTGCTCCGCGCCTACGATGCGGCACAAGCGGTCTCCGACATTGAGCAATCCTTCTCGGTCACGGGCACGGGCAACCGCCTCGATGCGAACCCCGTAGATGCCGGTGAACACACGGGCGTCCTGACGATCCGTATGACGCCGGGCGCAACGCGCGAAGACGAGACGCGGGCCATGAACCAATTGCGTACAGGACTGGACGCGATTCCGGGGCTGACCTATGACTTCGAACGACCCGCTCTGCTCGCCCTGAGTACGCCGGTGGAAGTGGTCTTCCGCGGCTATAACCTCGAGGCACTGCGTACGCATGCCGAAGCCATGGCCGCGCAAATGGGCTCGGACCCGCAGTTCACCGACGTGCGGTCGAACATCGAGGGCGGCAACCCCGAGATACAGATCGAGTTTGACCAAGAGCGCGCCGCGGCGTTGGACCTGCGGGTTCGCGACATCGCGGATCGCGTGGTCGGCAACGTCCGCGGCAATGTGGCAACACGTTATAGCTGGCGTGACAAGAAGATCGACGTGACCGTACGCAGCGTGGAAACCAATGACGCCTCCATCGAGGACGTGCGTGCGCTGATCGTCAACCCGGGCAGCGCGCGCCCGGTGAGTCTGTCTGACGTCGCCACCATCCGACTGGCGACTGGCCCCTCCGAGATTCGCCGCTTCGATCAGGATCGTGTGGCCGTTGTATCAGCATCGCTGGCCTTCGGTGACCTCGGGTCGGCCACGGCCCGCCTCGAACGCATCCTAAGCAACACGGCGCTGGCCGAAGGCATTAACGCCGAAGTACTGGGCCAGAGTGAGGACATGGAGGAATCGCTGGCCTCAATGCAGTTCACCCTGATCCTGGCTGTGTTCCTCGTCTATCTGGTCATGGCCTCGCAGTTCGAATCGCTCATCCATCCCTTTGTCATCCTGTTTACGATCCCGCTGGCGCTGGTCGGCGCCGTACTCGCGCTGTTTATCACCGGCACGACGATCAATGTGGTCGCGTTCATCGGTGTCATCATGCTGGCGGGCATTGTGGTGAATAACGCAATCGTCCTCATCGACACGATCAATCAAATGCGCAATACAGGGCTAGCTCGGGGCCAGGCCATTCGCGACGCAGCACGCGCGCGATTGCGCCCGATCCTCATGACGACGCTGACAACGGCACTGGGCCTGCTGCCCATGGCGCTCGGCTTTGGCGAAGGCGCGGAAGTGCGCACCCCCATGGCCATCACAGTGATTGGCGGCCTCGTCACCTCAACGTTGCTCACACTCGTGGTCATCCCTGTGGTGTACGACCTGCTCGATCGGGAGAAAACACCGGCGCCGGCGCCCGAGCCCCAGATGGCACCGGGCGGTGACACGGCGGTGGCCTCGTCATGATTCACACGGAATTCTCACTGCGCCGCCCCGTCACCGTCACGATGGTGTTCGCGGCGCTCGCCGCCATCGGTCTGATCTCAAGCCGCCTGTTGCCGCTCGAGGAATTTCCGGACATCGAATGGCCGGGCTTTTTCGTGAACATCCCCTACGAGGGCTCCACGCCTTCGGAGACCGAACGCGAAATCACGCGCCCGGCCGAGGAAGCGCTGGCAACGCTGCCCGGCGTGCAGCGCATGTACTCCTGGTCGCGCGAGGACGGCAGCCAGATCTGGATGGAGTACGGCTTTAACTCCAACCAGAAGACCGCAGCGGTTGAGGCGCGCGTGAAACTCGATGCGATTCGCGACCAGCTGCCCACGGACCTGGAACGCATCCAGGTCTTCAGCGGGTCAATGAACGACCAGCCCATCATGAACCTGCGCGTGTCGAGCGACCGCGACCTGTCCGAGCAGTACGAGATGCTCAACCGGCTCGTGAAACGCCGTCTTGAGCGCCTTGAAGGCGTCTCGCAGGTGCAGATCGAGGGCGTTGAGCCACCCGAGGTCAAGATTCGACTCGACGCGGGCCGGATCGCGGCGCACGGCATCAATCTGGGCGAGCTCGGTGAACTGCTCCGCCGCAGTAATTTCGTGGTCAGCGGCGGACAGATTACGGCCGGCAACGAGCGCTGGTCACTGCGGCCCAGTGGCGAATTCAAGAGCCTGGACGACATTCGCAATCTCGTCGTTGACGGTCGCAGCCTGCGCCTCGGCGACATTGCTGAGGTCACACAGACCCCCAAAGAACGCACCTACGGGCGCCATCTCGATGGCAACTACGCGATCGGTATCTCCGTAAGCCGCGCGACGGGCTACAACATGGTCGACGTCGCCGACCGCGTGAAGGCCGAGGTCGCCGCAATTGGTAACGAGCCCGAGATGGTGGGTATCGAGATCTTTGATCTCTACAACCAGGCCGACTCGGTGCGCTCCTCTCTTATCGACCTTGTGAAGTCGGGCATCATCGGCGCCCTACTCGCCATCGTCGTGTTGTACTTTTTCCTGCGGCACATGACTTCGACGCTCATCGTGACGCTGTCGGTACCGCTGTCGCTCATCATTACGCTGGGCGCCATGCACTTCATCGGGCTGTCACTCAACATTCTGACGCTCATGGGGCTGATGCTCGCCGTGGGGATGCTTGTCGATAACTCCGTGGTGGTGACCGAGAGCATCTTCCGATATCGGCAAATGCACCCTGACGATCCCGAGAAGGCCACGCGCGAGGGCGTCAATGAAGTCGGTATCGCCGTTATCGCGAGCACGGCCACTTCCGTGTGCGTCTTTGCGCCGCTCGTGTTTGGCCAGGAAGTCGACATCATGGTGTTCCTGCGTCACGTCGGTATCACCATTTCTGTCGCGATCGTCTGCTCGCTGATCGTCGCGCAGACGCTCATTCCCATGCTCACAAGCCGCGTCAAAAACACCGCGACGCTGAGCACCACAAAGTCGATTTCCTGGCTGACGGAGCGCTACACGCGCTGGCTCGGCCGCATCGTTAGCGCACGCGGCTGGCGCCGGATTATTGCACCCGTGGTGGCTGTGCTGATCCTGCTCTCCATGTTCATTCCCATGAGCACGGGGCTGCTCAAACAGGACATGTTCCCCGAAGAGCCGACACGTCGTGTCATGCTGCACTACAACCTCAATGACGTGTACGCACTCGAACGCGTCGAGGCTGCCGTGGATCGCATCGAAGGCTTCCTGTTCGAAAATCAAGAGCGCTTTGAGATCAAAGCCGTGTACAGCTACTGGGAGCGCGGTCGTGCCGAAACCACCCTGCTGCTGACCGACGAGGGCCCGACGACGGATTCACGCGACATCATGGCCAGCATTCTCGAAGACCTGCCTGACATCGCCGTCGGTGATCCTTCGTTTGAACGCAACAACCAGGGATTTGGTGAAGGCTTCAGCATTTCTTTGACGGGCGAGTCGACGGAACGACTGATCGGCATTACGCGAGATGCCTACGCCCTGCTGGGGCAGATCGAAGGCCTTGATGATTTCTCGACAGACCTTTCCGCTGGCCAGCGCGAGGTGCAGATTCGCATCGACCAGAATCGTGCCGCCCGCTACGGCATGACCGCCGAGTCTGTGGGCCAGGCCGTTGGCATTGCACTGCGTGGCGAACGGCTGCGCGAATTCCGTGGCGAGAACGGCGAGGTCGAGATGCGGATTGCGTTTAGCGACGACGATCGTCAAACGATCGACCAGCTGGCGAGTCTACCGATCCCTGTCACGGACCCCAGTGTGGGTGTGAGCACCGTCGAGCTGTCACGCATCGCGGCCCTCGAGCAGCTGCGCGCGCCGCGCAACATCCGCCGCACAGATCGCAAGACCTCGGTCTCGATCAATGCCGCACTCGTCGACGACGCCACGCTCGACGAGGTCAAACCCCGCGTGAAGGCAGTTCTCGATGAGCTAGATCTGCCCGCCGGTTACGCCTGGGACTTTGGGCGCGGCTTTGACCGAGCCGATGAAACACGCAACGTGCTGCTCGAGAACATCCTGCTCGGCATCCTGCTGATTCTCATCGTAATGGCCGCACTCTTCGAGTCGCTGCTCTACCCGCTCTCAATCATGGTGTCACTCGTCTACTCGTTTGTGGGTGTTGTATGGTTCCTGACACTCACGGGCACGCCCATGACCTTTATGGCCATGATCGGGCTCATGATTCTCATCGGGGTTGTGGTGAACAACGGCATTGTGCTCGTGGACCACATCAACAACCTGCGTCGTGACGGTATGACCCGCGACGCGGCGGTGTTGCAAGGCGCACGAGATCGCTTGCGGCCCATCCTCATGACGGCGGCCACCACCATCCTGGGTTTGACGCCACTGGCCGTGGGTGACACGCAGGTGGGCTCAGGTGGACCCGCTTACTATCCGATGGCGCGCGCCATCATCGGTGGCCTCGCCTTCTCCACGCTCGTATCGCTGTTTGTCGTGCCCATGGTGTACATCGGGCTCGACAAGCTGAAGAACTGGAGCAGCGCGATCTGGAATGCCTCTGGGGCACGACCGACGCCGGCTACAGGATAAACGCCTTCGAGATCGACCAGACGTCGCTACCGAGCACCTGCCCCGGCGAAGAGAAATGCTCCGACACGACGAGTGACGCCGTCACACCGTCCGCAGCGCCGTCGAGCACGTCAAAGGGCTCCGGGATGACCGACTTTTCAGTGGCATAGGTGGCGTTGCGTTTCAGGTGATCGGCCTGGCGCAACAGGTGCGGTCGAAACTCCGGGCCCCGCTCCAGCGCCAGCAGCGACTGGAAGGCATTGTCGGACTGGCGCATGATCGCGCGGCAATCGTCGTCGCTGCCGTACTCGATCGTACCCACCTGCTTGTTGATGGCCGCAGCGGCCTTTTCCACAAGACCATACTCGTCAAAATGCGCGTGCAGAAATTGCGCCATGGCGAGTACGTGAAGGTTGATCACCCGCCGGTCCTCGACGGGTAACTCAGCGAGCTCAGGCGGCTTGGCTTTCTTGAGCTGGCGCACCTGTTCGATGGTCTGACCGTGCGCGATCATCTGCTGCTTGAGATCCATGGCCAGCGCTTCGTGCTGCTCGTCGAGGCGACGCCGGCGCATGAAGTGCCAGATCCGCGATGCCGCACGGCGCTGCTCAACGCATTCAACAAGCGCCTGCTTTGTAAGCTCGATGGCGTGCTCCTGCTCCACAGCAAGTTCACGCGACTTCTCGAGCCGTTGCTTGCGCGAAGTCTGCCACTGCTCGATCTGCATAATCTGCCGGCGACCGGCGATCTGGCGGCCCATGTCGTTGGCCAGGTGACACAAGCGCTGGTGGCAACGGCGCCAAAGACCGCGCAAGTGGTAGAACAGCGTCGTGGTCACGACGGTCTGCTGCTCGGTGAGCAGGTCCTCGAGGTATTCGAGGCGGCGCTTCATATTCGCGGTTTCGGACTCGGCACGCCCCAGGGCGGCCTCGAGGTCGTAACGCTCATTGCGCAGCCGGGCAAACTCCTTCTTGAGCTTGACCCGATTGGAGAACAGCTCGAGCAAGCGATCGTCCTCGCCACCGCCCGAGCGTCGTCCGGAATTACCAAATATAGCGCTGAGTGCCATCCGCCAAGCATTGCACATAAGGCGCGCTGGAACGGTGACGGGGTGCACATTGCGGCCGCTCGGGCCGCTTAGGTGGTCAGCGGTGTGACGTACGCCCGCTGAAGTGGTGGCCCGCGTCGATGCAGTACTCAAGCCACTTATTGAGCATCATGTTATGCCGCCAGCGCGTGTCCAGTTCCTCGCGGTGGCAGCTCGCGATCCGGCGCAGGATGGCGTGCCGGTGGCGTGAGGTCAGGCTCATGGCTTCAGCCAGGCGCCCGTCGAAGTACACACGCAGACGCAAGTCCGGGTCGGCGAGCCACCGATCGGTATCCGCGGCATCCCCGGCCCGCTCCGAGCAGAGGCTCGAGTCGCCGTCCTGGGCAAACAGGTAGGTGAGCTGCAAGGTCGCCGTGTAGCGCGTGCGCTCAAGCACTTCGAGGTGCAACGGCAGGTCATGCTCGACAACCGAACAATGCGCGCCGTCGAGGTTCTCCATGTCGTCGATGAGCTGCCGGAGCCGGATGAAGTTGCTTTCATACAGGCTCATGAGACCCGCAAAGCTGCGCGCTTTGACGACGGTTTCCGGGACGATGAGGCTGTCGGTTTGCATGCCCGGAGCTTACCACAGGGCCCTGTACTTGCTGGCGACGCAGTGCACGAAATAAAGCCAAAAAAAGCTTGACAAATCAGGGCGCAACGCGCCGCTCCACGCCCGTGGTTTCGAGGATCCGGCTGGCGATTTCCTCGATCGAAAACTCCGTGGTGTCGACGTACGGAATGCGGAACTTCTGGAACAATCGCTCCGCGGTTCTGAGCTCAAAATTCACCTGCTGTGCACTCGCGTACTTGCCTGCCGAGCGTCGCTCCCGCCGAATCTGCTGCAATCGTCGGGGCGTGATGGTCAAACCGAACAGCTTCTTCCTATTGGTCATGAGCTTATCGGGAAGCTTGCCGCTTTCGAACTCGTCATCGGTGAGTGGAAAATTGGCTGCGAAGATGCCGTACTGCAGGGCGAGGTACAGGCAGGTGGGCGTTTTGCCGGACCGGGACACGCCGAGCAAGATAACGTCTGCCTGCTCATAGTCGCGCGTCATGCCGCCATCATCGTTGGCCAGCGCGAAGTTCGTGGCCTCGATCCGTTTCATATAGGTCTCGGTATCGGACATGCCGTGCGCACGGCCCGCGGCGTACGAGGCCTTGGTCGACAGCTCGGTTTCGAGCGCGCCCACGAGGGCATCGAAGATATCGAGATACAGCCCGTCGGCCGTGCGAATGATCTCGCGAAGCGGCCCGTGCACGAGTGAGCTGAACACGATGGGGCGCTCTTCGTCTCGTTCGGCCGCGGCGTCGATCTTGGCCTTTAAATCGTGCGCGCGCGCCTCGTTGTCGACAAAAGGCACTGTGACGCGGCGAAACTCGAGGTCGGGAAACTGGGTGAGCAGGCTGTGCCCAAGGGTCTCGGCCGTCACGCCGGTCTGGTCAGAAATGAAGAATACGGTGCGCTGTACCATCGCGCGCTCCCAGGCTGTCGGCGCCAGCTACCATAACGCAACCGAAGCCCGCGGGGCACGGCAAGCGTTTTGCTGGTGCAACCGCTATAATGCGCGCCTCCCAGAACCGGGCTCCGCCCCGGAATCCGCCCCGCTGGGGCGCGTCCCGCAGGCCGTCGCGCCGCGGGGACGACCGAACAAAAAGAGAGGCCGCCGTGGATCCATACGTCATTCCCTTTGAGTCGCTTGGCATGGGCGACGTCGAGCTCGTGGGCGGCAAGAACGCCTCACTCGGGGAAATGATCAGCAACCTCACGCGGCTTGGCGTCTCAGTGCCCAACGGCTTCGCCACGACCTCCGAAGCCTACCGCGTATTCCTGAGCGAGACGGGCCTCGACACCCGGATTGCCGAGCGTCTCAAAGGTCTCGATGTCGATGACATCGCCGCGCTTACGGCCGCGGGCGGCGATATCCGCAACTGGATTCGCGCCGAGGCGCTGCCCAAGAAACTCCACGAAGACCTCAAGGCTGCCTGGGACCAGATGTCCGGCGGTGACGACATCTCGGTCGCCGTGCGCTCTTCGGCCACGGCTGAAGACCTGCCCGACGCCTCGTTCGCGGGTCAGCAAGAGACGTTCCTCAACATCCGCGGTTTCGACAATGTCGTCACCGCGCTGCACGAGGTGTTCGCCTCGTTGTTTAATGACCGCGCCATCGCCTACCGCGTGCACCAGGGTTACTCACACGAGCAGGTGGCACTCTCGGCGGGTATCCAGCACATGGTGCGCAGTGATCGCGGTTCGAGCGGCGTGATGTTCACGCTCGACACCGAGTCGGGCTTTCGCGACCTCGTCTTCATCACTTCGAGTTGGGGCCTTGGCGAAACCGTCGTTCAAGGCGCCGTGAACCCCGATGAGTTCTACGTCTACAAGCGCGGCCTGCGTGAAGGCTACGCCCCGATCATGCGCCGCAACCTGGGCAGCAAGGCCATCAAGATGGTCTTCTCGGAACAGGCTGAGGCCGGAAAAAGCGTCGAGACTATTGATGTCACTGATGAAGACCGCACGCGGTTCTCAATTACCGATGAGGACGTCATCGAGCTCGCGCGCTACGCGCTGACCATCGAAGAACACTACGGTCGCCCCATGGATATCGAGTGGGGCAAGGACGGCGCAGACGGCAAGCTCTACATCCTGCAGGCGCGACCCGAGACCGTCCAGAGCCGCAGCGGCCGTACCGTGCAGCGGTTCTCACTTAAGCGACGTTCTGACGTCATTTGCCGCGGACGCAGCATCGGCCAGAAGATCGGAACCGGTAAAGCGCGTGTCATTCGCGACGTGAAGGAAATGGCCCGCGTGCAAAGCGGTGACGTGCTGGTCGCGGACATGACAGATCCCGACTGGGAGCCCGTGATGAAGCGCGCAGCGGCCATCGTCACGAACCGCGGCGGCCGCACCTGCCACGCCGCGATCATTGCCAGAGAATTGGGCATCCCGGCTGTGGTGGGCTGCGGTGATGCCCTTGAAACGATCGCCGACGGCGCCGAGGTCACCGTGTCCTGTGCGGAAGGTGATGAGGGACTCATCTACGACGGCATCCTCGAATTCGAGAAGCAGCAGATCGAGCTCGACAAGCTGCCCGACGTACCCGTCAAGATCATGATGAACGTCGGCAATCCCGATCGCGCCTTCGACTTCGCCTCAATCCCCAACCGGGGTGTGGGACTGGCGCGTCTGGAGTTCATCATCAACCGAATGATCGGCGTGCATCCGCAGGCGCTGCTCGAGTACGACGACATTGAAGCGGACACGCGCGAGATGATCGACGAGCAGATGGCCGGTTACGCAGACCCCATCGAGTTCTTCGTGGCCAAGCTTGCCGAAGGCGTCAGCTCAATTGCTGCGGCCTTCCATCCCGAGCCCGTCATCGTCCGTCTGTCCGACTTCAAGTCGAACGAGTACGCGAACCTCATCGGGGGTGAGTTCTACGAGCCCAACGAGGAGAACCCCATGCTGGGCTTCCGCGGTGCGGCGCGATACCTGGACCGTGACTTCCAGCCCTGTTTCGAACTCGAATGCCAGGCCATCAAGCGTGTACGCAATGACATGGGCCTGACCAATGTGGAGCTCATGGTGCCGTTTGTGCGCACTGTTGATCAGGCGCGTGAGGTCACAGAGCTGCTGGCCAAAAATGGACTCGCAAGAGGCGAGAACGGACTGCGTCTCATCATGATGTCGGAGTTGCCCACCAACGCCCTGCTCGCCGATCAGTACCTTGAGTACTTCGACGGCATGTCGATTGGTTCGAACGACATGACGCAGCTCGCGCTCGGACTCGACCGCGATTCAGGTCTGATCGCGGATCTGTTCGACGAGCGCGACGAGGCCGTGAAGCGGCTGCTCGAGATGACCATCAGCGCCTGCCGCGAGTCCGGCAAGTACGTGGGCATTTGTGGCCAGGGCCCGTCGGATCATCCAGAGCTTGCGCGCTGGTTGCTCGATCAAGGCATCGAGAGCATGTCGCTGAATCCCGATACCGTCATCGAAACCTGGTTGTACCTGGCCGGCCAGACAATCTGACCAAAACGCGGCGACGCGCTACAGCAAATCGCCGCTGCCGTATCCGCCTCGCTTGCGGCGACGCAGGCCGGGCAGCACGAGGCCAACGACCACACCGGCGAGCAGCACCGCTGCACCAATCAAAAACCAGTGCATGATGCGACGACTCGAGAGTTCGTCGTTTTCCTGCTGCAAGGCCTCAAGCACGATCTGCGTATCGGTCAGTTCTTTGCGCAGCGAGGTGTTCTCTCGGTCGATGCTGATGACGTTTGAGGCTTTCGCCTGTAAATCGTTGAGCTCAGTTTCGAGACGCTGGTTTTCCTGGTCGAGCGCTGCGATGCGACGCGCCGATTCAGCACTGGCCTGGCGCAGGTCATCGAGCTCCCTGCCCTGATCCCCGCTCTCGTTGCGCAAGGTAGCGACGCGTTCGCGAAGACTTGCGAGCTGGCTGCGGGCGTCGGGCTCGTTCATGAGATAGCGCGTGAGGACGTAGCCTTCCGTGTCGCTTGTGGTCAGTCGGACGCGCGACCAGCCGTTGCCGGCATCGCGCTCGAGCACGACGAGCGCTGTGCCCGAGCGCAGGACCCGGACGATGGCCGTATTGCCCGCGCTGGGCGCTCGGCGCATCGTGATCTCGAATTGGTCCGTGACGTAACTCGTCTGGTCCTGCGCGCTGGCCGTTGCGGACACCGCGGTCGCGGCGAGTACCGTGAGCAGGCCGGCAACCCATTGTCGCAGCGGGCGCGGCCCAAAAAATGGCGTATTCATACTGCTGGTCGTTTCCCTGTCGCACGGCGCGTAGCGACGCGCCGTTGTGCGGCGCAGGTTAAGCCCTGACCCCGCGTTTGTACACTGTCGCCGACTGGCAACAGTCTATTCCGAAGCAGGCCTTGAGAGGTGCTTGAGCCCGTCGGCATGCGCCTCCCAATTCTGCCCATCAAAGTCCTCAATCTGCACGGTGTGGCCGGGATCGAGCGACAGGCAATTGAGATTAAGGTTGTACCCATCTGGGTTGGATCGCGGCCGGTAAAAAGACTTCACCCCGCAGGTCGCACAAAACCAGTGGCGCGCCGTGCCGGTGTTGAAACGGTACTCCGTGAGCGCGGCAGGGTCCGTCAGGAGCTCAAAGGCATCGGCCGGCACGATGACACCCACGAACCCCGATGCGGTGCACATCGAACAGTTGCAGCGGTGCGCAACCGCAGGGACCTTGAGTCGCGCGCGGAACCTAACGGCACCGCAATGGCAGCCGCCGGTCACCATTCGCGTCGGCTCGGCGCTCACGAGTGGTCGCGCTGCCAAACGATCATCTGGTTGTTCGCGGGCATGGCGTAGTGCGCGCGTTCGATCCAGCCCCGCCCTGCGGCCTCGCTGCGAACGGCTTCGAGGTCGCGAATACCCATGCCGACCCCAGCGGCTCGTAGCTGCGCATCGAAGGCGGCGTTACCGGGCGATGTCGCCTGACCCAGGACATGCAGCGGCCCATACACAAGCAGCAATCCTCCGGCACGGCAAACGGCGGCGGCACCGGCAAACAGTCGCGTCACACTGTGCCAGTTCATGATGTGCAGCGTATTGACTGAGAACACGGCAGCTACCTCCTTGAAGCGCCGCCAGTCCGATGCATCGTCAACATCAAGCGTGGCCGGCGCGGCGACGCGCTCGGGGTGCGCGGCACGTTCGCGCCACGCCATGATCGTTGCCACATCAGGCTCGAGGTCGCTCGGCAGCCAGCACAGATGCGGTGTCAGCGCACTGAAGGCCGCCGCGTGTTCGCCTGTGCCGCAGCCAACCTCCAGGAGCGTGCCTTCGAGGGGCGCCAGCCAGTCAGCAACGACCCGCCCGATCAGCGCCGCGTTGCGGGCGGCCGCGGGCGCCGAGCGCGGTGCGGTCGCCGCCGTCATCTCAAATCGGCCGTGGGCGCCTCGAGCCAATGGTCGCGGTAGTGGCGCAGCTCCGCAATCGAATCGCGGATGTCGGCCAAGGCCAGATGCTGGGAGCCCTTGCGCACGCCCGCGGCAACGTTCGGCGACCAGAGCTTTGCCAAAATCTTAAGCGTGCTCACGTCGAGATTGCGGTAGTGAAAAAAACGCTCGAGTTCAGGCATGTAGTTGGCCAGAAAGCGACGGTCCTGGCAGATGCTGTTGCCACACATGGGTGAGGTGCCCGGTTCAAGATGGGTCGACAGAAACTCAAGCGTGGCAACCTCTGCCGCACGCGTATCGTGGCTGCTGTCGAGGACGCGCTGCACAAGGCCTGAACCCGTGTGTTGCCGCGTGTTCCAGGCGTCCATGTCGTCAAGCCGTTCGCGCGGTTGGTGAATCGCAATGACGGGCCCTTCGGCGATCTCGTCGAGGAATCCGTCCGTCACGATTGTCGCGATTTCGATGATGCGATCTTCTGCGGGATCCAGCCCCGTCATTTCGAGATCGATCCAGATCAGGCGCGCGGCGCGCGCATCCTGCGCCTCTGCGGCAGCGTGTGTCGGCGATGTCATCGCGAAAGTGTAGCAGACGCCTGCATTGATTCGACGCGGACCAACGGCATACTGTGCGCCATGGCAAGCCCCCGCGAAACGGAGACGGACGCAAGTTGCGAGATGCTCGTGACAGCCTGCTACGGCCGCCGGTTTGGTCTCGCTGTGCCCGTCGATCTTGGCGCGCCCGAACATCAGGCGCGCACGCGCGGCAAGCGCCTGCGCCCTGTGGCCGGCGATCGCGTCCTGGCAAGCCCGCTCGCCAATGAAGACGACTGGCTGATCGAATCCGTGCTCTCGCGCGACAACGAACTGGCACGGCCAGACAGCCGCGGTCGACGCGAAGTGCTGGCCGCCAATGTGTCCCTCATGATCATCGTTGTGGCCCCGGAGCCCGCGCCCGACTTCTACATCGTCGACCGCTATCTCGCAGCCGCGCGTCTTATGCCCTGTGAGGCTGCCATCGTTTGGAGCAAGTCGGATCTCGATGACCCGCCCGAGGCCTGTGATACCTATGCGGCCCTCAACTACCCGGTACTGAGCTGTAGCGCGCGCGGCAGCGCAGGCATCGACGCACTGGCGTCCCTGCTACAGGGCCACACAGGCATCCTTGTGGGTCAGTCGGGCGTCGGCAAATCGTCACTGATCAATGCGCTCATCGGAGACTCGCGCCAGCGCATTGGCGCTGTGTCAGAGGGCAGCCGCGAGGGCCGTCACACCACCGTGACCGCGGCACTCATTCGTACCGAGACCGGGCTCGCCGTCATCGATTCGCCCGGGGTTCGCGACTACGCACCGAGCATCGATTCACTCCGCGATGTCGGCGCGGGTTTCGTGGAGATTGCGCACTACGCGCAGCACTGTCGGTTCGCAGACTGCCAGCACCGGGCCGAACCAGGCTGTGCCGTCAAAGCAGCCGTTGCGTCTGGTGAGCTCGATGCGCGGCGCTATGACAGCTACCGGCGGCTGCGCCAGTTGACGGAGCAGTTGCGACGCGACTGGTAGCGCTCGTCCGGGCTATCGCGTGGCGCCGAAGCCGCCCGCGAGCTGTCCGCCACCAAGCAAATGCAGGTGCATGTGAAACACCGTCTGGCAACCGTGGGCATTGGTGTTCATGACGAGACGAAAACCCGATTCCGCGAAGCCATGCTCTGCCGCGTAACCACGGGCTGCGAGGACCAGTCGTCCCATGAGTGCCGCGTCTTCATCGTTGAGCGCGTTAACAGACGCAATGTGGCGCCGGGGCACGAACAGAACGTGTACGGGCGCCTGCGGATTGATGTCGCGAAACGCGACGATTTCGTCGTCCTCGTAGACGATATCCGCGGGAATCTCGCGCCGGATGATTTTGCAGAACAAGCAGTCTTCTTCTGTGCTCACGCCAGTGGCTCCCGTTAACTCGCGGCCTCAACGCTGCGCCGACCCGTGAACGCGTGCGACAGCGTGCCCCCGTCAACGTACTCGAGCTCACCACCCACAGGCACACCGTGCGCGATGCGGCTGGCCGCAACCCCGGAACGGGACGCCAGATCGGCCACGTAATGCGCCGTGGCGTCACCCTCCACCGTGGGGTTCGTCGCGATGATGACCTCGCGCAGGCGGTCGTCGCGCAACCGCTTCATCAGCAGATCAAGGCCCAATTCCTCGGGACCGATACCGTCGAGCGGCGACAAATGCCCCATGAGCACAAAGTAGCGCCCCCTAAACCCGGTCGCTGCATCGAGCGCGAGCACATCCGCGGGCGACTCGACCACGCAGAGCTGACTGTCGTCGCGCGTCGGGTCAGAACAGATCGGGCAGATGGGGTCTTCTGAAAACATCCGGCAGCGTTCGCAGTGGCCGATACCTTCCGCCGCGGCACGAAGGCCGTCTGCGAGTCGGATGGCGCCATCGCGGTCTCGTTCGAGCAACGCAAAAGCCATCCTCTGCGCCGACTTCTGCCCGACACCGGGCAGACAGCGCAAGGCGTCAATGAGATCCGTCAGGAGCGGCGTGAACGCCATATCAGAACGGCAGCTTCATTCCCGGCGGCAGCCCCATGCCACCGGCCAGGCCCGACATCATTTCCTTACTGAGCGCCTCGACCTTGCGCAGCGCATCGTTGAAGGCCGCCGCCACGAGATCCTCGAGCATCTCGCGGTCCTCGCCGAGCAGGCTGTCGTCGATCGCGATACCGCGCACCTCGTGACGACCCGTCATCGTGACGCGCACGAGACCTGCGCCGGACTCACCCGTGACCTCGGTTTCGGCCAGCTCGGCCTGCGCCTTCTCCATGTTGGCCTGCATGGCCTTGGCCTGCTTCATGAGCTGGCCGATTCCACCTTTCATCATGGTTCTCCATTTCGTTCGACGAGCTCTGCGTCGAACATGTTCTTGATTGCGGCCACACCCGCATCGCTGTCGAGTTCGTCGCGCGTCGCCGCCTGGGCCTCGGCCGCTTCGCGCGCCACGCGCTGCGTAGGCGTCTCGCCCGCCGCCTGTCCGTCAATTTCGACGCGCACCGTGATCGCGTCACCAAGATAGTCTGACAGCGCGGATTCGAGTTCTGCGACACGTTCGGGTTTGAGCATCGACTCACTTCGTCGATCAAGCGACAGTCGCACAAGTCCATCTTCCCGGCCCGTAAACGCGCAATTGGCTGCCAACAGCCGGGCCACACCACTAAGCGGCAACTGCCCCACAAGCCGGTGCCAATCCTCAAGGCCTGTAGCCGCTTCATCGGCGCTCCGCGCCACGGGCTTCGGCGCAGGCGCCGCCGAGGGCCCGGCAGGTGTGGGTTCCGCCACCCTGTGCTGCGACGCCTTGGGCGCTGCCGACTTGCCGCCACTCGCCGCCCCCGGTGCAGGAGCCGCGGCCGGTGCGGGAGCCGCGGCCGGTGCGGGAGCCGCGGCCGGTGCACCCGGCCGGAACGCCAGCATGCGCAACAGCGTCATCTCGACACCGGACCTCGGATCGGGCGCCAGGTAGAGGTCACGTTTGCCTACAACGGCAAACTGGTAGTAGAGCTGGGCGTCCTCGGGCGAGATGCGGCCGGCGAGGCGCTCGACCTCCGCAGCGACCGCCGCATCGGCATCGCCGGCGCCCGTGGCCTGGAACACGGCGACACGCGTCAGCAGGCCCGCAAGCTCATCGAGCAGACGGCCGTAATCTGGGAATTGCGCGTCCGCGTCTTCAATCAGGTCGAGCAAGCCCTGCGCATCGCTGTCGGCGAGGCAGTCCACGATCCGCGCCACGGCATTGCGGTCGAGGGCGCCGAGCATGCTGGCAACGGCGTCGCCTTCAAGCCGCCCGCCCCCATACGCAATCGCCTGGTCCATGATCGACAACGCGTCGCGCATACTGCCGTCGGCTGCGCGCGCGATCATCGACAGCGACGGGTCATCGGCCTCGAGACCCTCCTCTTTTGCGATGAACGCCATGCGATCCGCGATGAGTTGTGGTGTGAGCCGCTTCAGGTTGAACTGCAGGCAGCGCGACAGCACCGTGACAGGCAACTTCTGAGGGTCGGTCGTCGCCAGCAAAAACGTCACGTGCTCAGGCGGCTCCTCAAGCGTCTTGAGCAGCGCATTGAACGAGTGCGTCGACAGCATGTGAACCTCGTCGATGAGGTACACCTTCTTGCGGCCGCGTGTGGGTCGGTACTGCACGTTATCGAGCATCTCGCGCATGTCGTCGACCTTCGTGCGCGAGGCCGCGTCGACCTCAATGAGATCTACGAACCGGCCTTCGTCAATTTCGGTGCATGCACTGCAAACGCCGCACGGCGTTGCCGACACACCGCGCTCGCAGTTTATCGCTTTGGCCAAAATACGCGCCAGCGTGGTCTTGCCCACGCCGCGCGTGCCCGCAAACAGGTACGCGTGATGCAGCTTGTCGCTTTCAAGCGCATGCGAGAGCGCTCGAAGGACGTGCTGCTGGCCCACAACGTCTTCGAAACGTTGCGGCCGCCATTTTCGGGCGAGAACGAGATAGCTCATGGAGACCAATGCGCCGGGGCGCACCGCCACGGCGGCGCGAGTGAATTCGAGGGCCCGTGCCAGCTGTTTCCCGGCACCCGGTGTGACCGCTGCCGCTGCTCCCTTCCGGGCCTGACGGGGTTCACGGCTGACCGTCGCGGGGCAGCCGACACGGACCAGGCCCTAGTATCTCAAGGCGTGCCCGGGGATTCACCCCCGATTTCGACAGAAGGGCGAGTCCGACCGCCGAGCACGGTATAATCCGGTCATGGCCGTCTGCAGCACGCGACTTCAGGCGCTGGCATGAGACTTGTGCTGGCCCTCATCGCGGGAGCGTTGCTTACCACGCCTCACTTCCCGCCCCCCATTCTTGAGCAGGTCCTCGAGACAGGTCGCCTGCGCGTGGTCACGCGCAATGCACCGACCGCCTGGTACATCGGCAGCGACGGTCCAACGGGTCCCGAGTATGACCTTGTGCGCGGATTCAGTGAGGACCTGGGCGTAGAGCTCGACATGGTGCCAATGGAAAGCTTCTCTGAGCTCGTGCCTTCGGTCGCCCAGGGCGACGCGCACATGGCGGCAGGCGCCCTATCGATTACCGAACCGCGACTCGCACTCGTGCGGTTCTCCCAGCCCTACCAGCAGGTCGAGCAGCACCTGATCTACCGTCGCGGAACAGGGCGCCCACAATCGCTGGTTGACGTTCAGGACCGGGAGATTGTCGTCGTCGCAGGCTCCAGCCACGCCGACACCATGCGCGCGCTGGAGCCCGATCTGCCGCTCTTGCGCTGGCGCGAAGACGCGAGCGTGGACGCCGCCGATCTGCTTGAGCAAGTGGCGGAAGGCGACATCGACTACACGGTGGCCGATTCCACGGATTTCAGCATTCACCGCAATTTCCACCCTGAGCTGCGCATTGCGCTCGAGCTCGAGGTCGCGGACTCGATCGCCTGGGCCTTCCCGCCCGACGGCGACGACACGCTCATCGTGCGCGCCAACCAGTACCTGCAGAAAATCCGCCGCAATGGCGAGCTCACGCGAATCCTGGACCGCTACTACGGGCACAACGACGAGTTCGACTATGTGGGCACGCGCAGCTTCATTCGCCACTACGAGTCGCGGCTGCCCCGCTACCGCGATCTGTTCCTCGAGGCCGCCAGCGCCAATGAACTCGACTGGCAGCTGCTGGCCGCCATGGGGTACCAGGAGTCGCACTGGCGGCGCTCCGCGGTGTCACCGACGGGCGTGCGCGGCATCATGATGTTGACCCAGGCAACAGCCGACTACCTGGGCATCGAAGACCGCACCGACCCCGCGTCCAGCATTAGCGGTGGCGCGCGCTTTTACGCGCGGCTCAAGGCGCGGCTCAACGACAGTATCCCCGAACCCGACCGCACGTGGATGGCGCTGGCCGCCTACAACGTGGGCTTCTACCACGTCGAGGACGCCCGCAAGATCGTCGAGATGCAGGACGGCGACCCCAACCGCTGGGTGGATGTCCGCGACGCGCTGCCCTTGCTGGCGCGCAAGAAATGGTATTCGCGTGTGCCCTATGGCTACGCACGGGGCTGGGAGCCTGTCGAGTACGTCGAGAACATCCGCAACTATCGCGACATCCTGCACTGGCTCGAGAACCGGGAAAACGCATCCGAGGCCGATGAGTCGGCGCCTGAGGCTGCCCCGGAAACCCCTGCGGAGCGAACCGAAACCCGCGCCTGAGCCCAAGCGTCGCGGCATTCAGGCCGCATTCAGCGTCCCACCTGCCTAATGGTGCCCAGACCCATCTGAAAGGGAGTGAGCACCATGACCGCAGTACGCCAATTCCGCACCCTGATTGTCGCCGCCAGCCTTGCGCTCGCGGCACCCGCCATCGCCGAGTCACCGGCCCCCGCCGGCGTCCAGGTGCTTGTCGAACAGGGCAAAAAAGTCGACGGGGACCAACGCAAGTCGGGCAAAGACGCGCAGCTTTTGAGCAAGTCGACCGCACCGACGCGCGGCGCAGGCGCACGCCTGCAGCGAAAGGCGCCGACGGCGGCTGATGCCCAGTCCATTAACCAGGACTTCTGGATCTTCGATGCCACCACCGCGATTGCCGGCGACCTCGACGGTGACGGCTTCTACACGCGCCTGGAGCTCGATCTCGATGCCGATACGGTCTACGACCAGGCCTGGGTCTATGCGGTGGTGTACCTGTCACTCGAGGGCGGTGACTGGATCGAGTATGGCGAAACCGCCGTGTTTGATATCTACGGCACCAGCGGTGGCGACGAGTACTTCTTTGACGCAGACCTCGTCTCGGGCTTTCCCACGGGCTACTACGACGTGCTGATCGAGCTCTACGACGACTTCGACGGCCGACTTGTCGCCACGTTCGGGCCTGCCCAGTCTGCTGACCTGTTCGATCTGCCGCTCGAGAGCGAAACCGTTGATGCACCGATCGAGCCCATCGTCGTGGTCACCGAAGAAGGTGGCGGTAGCGCCGGCCTGGGCCTGCTCGGACTGCTTTCAGTCGCGCTCCTGTGGCGCCGGCAGCGGCTTCATGTAGCGGATGAGCTCCCCGTCATAACCCGCTGATTCATATAATGCCCTCGCGCGTTCGTTCTTCCGGAACGCATGCAGGGTGATCGATTGGGCGCCCTGATCGGCCGCAGCTTGCTCCACTGCCTCAAGCAGGCTGCGGCCGGCGCCCTGCCCCCGGGCTCCAGGCCCGATCACGATCGCTTCCAGATGCGCGCTCGGCGCGCCGCTCAGCAACTCGGGCCGAAGTGTCACCAGCGCCAGCCCCAACGGTCTGTCCTGTTCGTCAGCGGCAACCAGCAACAAGGTGTCATCGCGCGAGCCATCCAGGTGCTGCGCCACCACCTTCGCATCGCCACGCCAGAGATCATCCGGATTGCGATCGTTGGGTACGGGAAAATCGGCCAGACCTGGCAACAGGTCCATGAGCGCGGGGCCATCGTCCACCCGGGCTGCCCGAATCGTAATCATGTCGCACGTCTCTTGTTGCGAAAGAACCGCCGGAGCCGTTCGCCGGCCACATCGGCCATGAGCCCGCTGCGCACGGCGAAACGGTGATTAAGGCCCGGTAGCGCCAGCGCATCGGTGACGCCGCCGAGCGCGCCTGACTTGGGATCGGGCGCTGCGAAAACCACCTCGGCGACACGCGCGTGCACCATGGCGCCGACGCACATGAGGCAAGGCTCGAGCGTGACGTAGACGCGGCAGTCCGTGAGCCGGTAGTTACCCAGCCGCGCGGCCGCATCGCGCACGGCCAGGAGCTCCGCATGCGCACTGGGATCGTGGCTCGCACGCGGTGCATTTCGACCGCGTCCTACGATCTCGTCGCCACGCACAACCACAGCGCCCACAGGCACCTCGCCCTCCGCCTCGGCCGCATCGGCCAGGGACAGGGCTTCGGCCATCCAACGGTGGTCGTCGTCGCTGAACCCGCTGAGGCGTGCCGGATCGCTCACATCAGGATCTGTAAATCGCAGTGACATTGCTCGTACACAGCAGTGAAACGCCTCTAAAAGACCAGCGCTGCGGCGAGCGCTGCATTGGCCAACATCAGCACACAGTCGATCACAAAAATACGCAGCATCACACCCCTGAACACGGGCCACAAACCGCCACCACGCCGGTTCGCGATCGCCATCGGGATGTTGCCTACAAACTGTGAGCCATGCGCCACGGCGTTGAACGCCATCAGCGTGGCCCACTGCACGTCTGTGTCGAAGCCGCCCAGATTGAAGACCAGCAACACGTTAAAAAGCGACAGCGCGAGGTTGAATCCGCCCATAAAGCGTCCCGACTCAACAAGCGCGGCATAGGCTGTGTTGTCGCGATCCGCCTGGACGGGTACCAGGACCTTGCCGAAGATGGCGCGACGCCGGTAGAACGCGTCGAACGCCATTCCGAACCAGACGGCGTTGAGCGCGAGCAGCACCTGCAGTCCCGTCACAGCCAGGTTCGCTTAGTAACCGAGCGGCGATTCAGCCGGGGCACATGAGGGATCATCAACGCTCTACCCTTAGACGGCGGGGCGGTAAGCCTGACCGGACGCGATGTCGCGCCACTGGAGTACGTGCGGCGGCGTGTCATCCAACCACCGCGCCTGCCCGTCTTCGATCACGAGGATCTCTTCCCATTTGGCACCGACGCCCGCTTTGCCGGCGTGAGGCTCCACAAGCCACAACCCATCGTGGGGGTGATGATCCGATGCTCTCAACGTGTTCCACAACGGACTGCGTTTGCCCAAGCCGCTCATCGCGAGCTTGTCCTTGAGATTAAACCAGCTGATGGCATAGGCATCGAAGCCCTTCAGTCTCGGCTTGATCGGCAGCGTCCCGAGCTTTACCGCACGATGACCCAGAACTTCACCAATGTGTTTGGTGTGAACGGGCTCATACCCATGGCGCGTCATGTTGTCGATCACGTCGTGCGCGATTTGCCGGAAAGTCGCGCCCTGGTTCACGGCTTCAGGTATCGACGACCGGTACTGAGACAGGTGTTGCATCATGTCCCGGTGTACGTCGTTGTCACCGAAACAGAAGCTGTACGACGTATCCACGAGGAACCCGTCCCGAATCGGGGACGCATCGAGAATGACGTTGTCGCCATCCTCGAGTGTCTTGCGCTTGGGGAAGAAGCTCTTGACGGTCCAATTGCCTGGAAGCGCAGCTCGCTCGCCGAAAAGCACCACGGGCAAGTGGAAGAAAGAGGTGAATCCCGCCGTGTAGTAGTCCTTCACAAGCTGGCGCGCAACTGTCTTTTCGGTTTCGCCGCCTGCGAGCCGGCTCGCCGCAGCATGGAGAATCCGGAACGACTGCTTCTGCAGGTCCCGAAACCGGGCCAACTCGTCTGCGCTGAAGTTCTTCGTCTTAACAAACACACGCGCCCCCTTCAGCTAGCGTGGCGAAGCAGTCACTCCCACTCGATGGTTGCGGGTGGCTTGCCCGAGATATCGTAGGTCACGCGCGAGATACCTTCGATCTCGTTGATGATGCGCAGCGACACGCGCTCGAGAAACTCATACGGCAAGCGCGCCCAGCGCGCCGTCATGAAGTCGACCGTTTCGACCGCCCGCAATGCGATCACATAGTCGTACGTTCGCCCATCACCCATAACGCCCACGGAGCGAACCGGCAGGAACACAGCGAACGCCTGGCTCGTTTCATCATAAAGACCCGCAGCGCGCAGCTCGTCAATGAACACGGCATCGGCGCGCTGCAGAAGCGCGGCGAATTGGGCCTTCACCTCGCCTAAGATACGAACCCCGAGACCCGGGCCCGGGAAGGGGTGGCGATACACCATATCGTGCGGCAGACCGAGCTCGACGCCGACGCGGCGAACCTCGTCCTTGAACAGCTCGCGCAAGGGCTCGAGCAGCTTCAGGTTCATGTGCTCCGGCAGGCCGCCGACATTGTGGTGACTCTTGATGACGTGGGCCTTGCCTGTGGCACTGCCCGCCGACTCGATGACATCGGGGTAGATCGTGCCTTGCGCCAGCCAACGCACGTTGTCGAGTTTCTCGGCTTCGGCTTCGAAGACCGCGACAAACTCACGCCCGATGATCTTGCGCTTCGCCTCAGGGTCGGCCTCACCCGCAAGGGCACCGAAGAAACGATCCGCGGCATCGACGCGAATGACGTTGACGCCCAGGTGTCGCGCGAAGGTGTCCATGACCTGGTCGCCTTCGTTGAGGCGCAGCAATCCATGATCTACAAAAACGCAGGTGAGCTGATCGCCGATGGCCGCGTGCAGCATGGCCGCCACGACCGATGAGTCGACGCCACCCGACAGGCCCAGCAGGACACTGTCGTCACCCACGGCGTCACGAATGCGTCCGATGGCGTCGCTCGCGATGTTGCCTGTCGTCCAGTCGCCGGCGCAGCCGCAAATCTCACGGACAAACCGGTGCAGAATGGCGGCACCTTGGAGGGTATGCGTGACCTCGGGATGGAATTGCACGCCGTAGAACTGCCGGTCGCGATCCTCCATGGCCGCCAGCGGCGCGTTGGCGCTCGCGGCGATACCCGCGAATCCGGGCGGCAGCGCGTCGACGCGATCGCCATGCGACATCCAGACCTTGAGCCGGGCCCGGCCTGTGTCACTGCGTTCGTCGGCAAAGCCCGTGAGCAGTTCCGATTCAACGGTCTCGTCGACCTCGGCGTAACCGAATTCGCGGTGCGATGCGGCACTCACCTCACCGCCTAATTGGGCGGCCATGGTTTGCATGCCGTAACAGATACCCAGCACAGGCACACCGAGCTCGAACACCAACTGCGCGGCGCGCGGCGGCGCACTCTGATTTACAGACTCAGGGCCGCCCGACAGGATGATCCCGCGTGCGCCGAATTCGCGAATCGCATCAGCGTCCATGTCCCAGGGATGGATTTCCGAGTACACACCTGACTCGCGCACGCGGCGCGCTATCAACTGCGTGTACTGGGCGCCAAAATCGAGAATCAGTACGCGATCGGCGTGGATGTCACGCGCTGTTGGCGCCATCACTCGCTCCGGTAGTTGGGGGCTTCTTTGGTAATCGTCACATCGTGCACGTGGCTTTCCCGCATTCCCGCACCCGTGATCCGCACGAACTCGGGTCGCGTGCGCATCGAGAGGATGTCGGCGCAGCCCGTGTAGCCCATCGCCGCGCGCAGGCCACCCATGAGCTGGTGCACGATGGCAATGAGTGAGCCTTTGTAGGGCACGCGGCCTTCGATCCCTTCGGGCACAAGCTTTTCGAGCTCGTCGGTGGTGTCCTGGAAGTACCGGTCGGATGAGCCTTGGGCCATGGCCCCGAGGGAGCCCATTCCGCGGTAAGACTTGTAGCTGCGCCCTTTATAGAGTTCGACCTCGCCCGGCGCCTCTTCGGTGCCTGCAAACAGGCCGCCGATCATGATCGAGGACGCGCCCGCCACGATGGCCTTGGCGATGTCGCCCGAGTAACGGATACCGCCGTCGGCAATGACCGGTACGCTGTGGCGGTCCATGGCTTCGGCCACTTCGGCGACGGCCGTGATCTGCGGCACACCCACACCCGCGACCACACGCGTCGTGCAGATTGAACCCGGACCGATACCGACCTTGACGGCGTTGGCACCGGCCTCGACAAGCGCTTCCGCGGCTTCGGGCGTCACGATGTTGCCGGCAATAATCTGAGCGTCGGGGTACTCGCCGCGAATCTGGCGTACGCGCTCGAGGACACCGCGCGAGAAACCGTGTGAGGTATCCACGACGAGCACATCGACGCCCGCCTCCATAAGCATGGCGACACGTTCCTCGGTATCACCGCCCGTGCCGACTGCCGCGCCGACGCGCAGCGCACCGTTACCGTCTTTGCAGGCACGCGGAAAGTCGGTGGCTTTCTGGAAGTCTTTGGCCGTGATCATGCCGCGCAGGCGGTAGGCATCATCGACCACCAGCACTTTCTCGATGCGATGCTGGTGCAGCAGCGACAACACTTCTTGCTTTGCCGCGCCCTCGCGCACCGTCACAAGCTTGTCTTTGGGTGTCATCACCGTCGACACGGCCGCATCCAGATGGGTCTCGTAACGCAGGTCTCGGTTGGTCACGATCCCCACCGTCTCGTCGCCCGACACCACGGGCACGCCCGAGATGTTGTTGGCGCGGGTCAGCTGTAACACCTCGCGAATGGTCATCTCCGGGTTCACAGTGATGGGGTCGCTGATGATGCCGCTCTCGAATTTCTTGACCACACGAACGTTGCGCGCCTGTTCCTCGGGCGGCAGGTTCTTGTGGATGATGCCCATGCCGCCTTCCTGCGCCAGCGTGATCGCGAGTCGTGCTTCGGTCACGGTATCCATGGCCGCAGACAGCAGAGGCGTGTTGAGCGAGATATCGCGCGTGAGTTGCGTCGCTAGCGACACTTCGCGGGGCAGTACTTCGGAGTACGCGGGCTGCAGCAAGACGTCGTCGAATGTCAGAGCCTCTCTCGCAATACGCATGGTGCGCCTCCTCCGGTGTTTCTGGGGGTGTTTGGGGGTTAACCGACCATTGTACCGGGGATGGCCGGGCGAGGTAAGCACCCGGTCAAGGCGTCCCGTATACTCTCAGGCTTTCATGGAGCGACGCGTTGCGGGCACCGGCACAGCATGACGTCTGGAGTGTCACGGCACTCAACCGCGCCTCGCGCGAGCTGCTCGAGTCGAGCTTCGGCAGCATTTGGGTGGAGGCCGAAGTCTCCAACCTCGCCCGCCCGGCATCGGGCCATGTCTACTTTTCGCTCAAGGACGGCCAGGCCCAGGTACGCGCCGCGTTCTTCCGCCAGCGCCAGCGCGGCAGCGCCCGCGACCTCGCCAACGGCGACCAGGTACTCGTCCGTGGCCGACTGAGCCTGTATGAGCCGCGCGGCGACTATCAGCTCATCGTCGAACACCTCGAGCCGGCCGGCGAAGGCGCACTCCGTCGCGCCTTCGAACAGCTCAAGCGCAAACTGCACGCCGAAGGCCTGTTCGACGCGGCGCGCAAGCGAGAGCTGCCCGCCCTGCCCGGCTGCATCGGCGTGATCACCTCGCCATCGGGTGCAGCCGTTCGCGACATCCTCAAGGTGCTCGGACGGCGCATGCCGAGCGTTCCTGTGTTGATTTACGGCGCCAGTGTGCAGGGCCGGGACGCGCCCGCGGAGCTCCGTCGCGCGCTGGCGCTCGCGGTGGCCCGCAACGACTGTGACGTGCTGATCCTTGCGCGTGGCGGCGGCTCACTCGAAGACCTGGCGGCATTCAACGACGAGGGCCTGGCCCGCGATATTGCCGACTGCCCGATCCCAACTCTGGCCGGGGTCGGCCACGAGGTCGACGTCACCATTGCCGACTATGTGGCCGACGCGCGAGCACCAACGCCGTCGGCTGCCGCCGAGCTTGCTGTACCTGACGGCCGAACGCTGCTGGAGCAAGCGCGTGAGCGCGGCTGCCGGCTCAGCAACGCGACAGACCGACTGCTGCAACGCTACGCGCAGCGCATGGACCAGCTGGCACGCCGCCTGCAGTCTCAGGGACCCTCGCGCCGGCTTGCCGAACAACGGCGGCTCCTCGAGCGACTGACCCAGTCAATGCGACGCTCCGGACGAGAGGCGCTTGACCGCCGCTTGCGGCAGCACGCCGCGCTCGCCGCGCGCCTGCGCGTGCAATCGCCGGCCACAGCGCTCGCACGACGCAAACGCACGCTTAGTGATCTCGCGGGACGCCTGGTGCGCGCTGAGACCGCCGTCCGGCGTGCACGCACGCAGCGACTGGGCGCGCTGGCCAAGACCCTTCAGGCCGTCAGTCCACTGGCGACCCTTGGGCGTGGTTACGCAGTGGTGCGGGATACCCAGGGGGACGCCGTCACAGACGCTGTTGCACTCAAGCCTGGCGACGCCGTGGCTGTAACACTCAGGGATGGGGTGGTGGACGCGGCAGTCCGGGGCGTTCGCCTCAAGGACGACTGAGGGCATTGCCCCAAGGACGACGAGCGCTCAGTCGTCGAACGACAACGCGCGCTGAACGCGCCGGTGCCAGTCGCTGCCCTCGTCTTCGCGAACAAAGACATGGCAATGATCCATGTCGCCGCCGTAGATGTGCAGCGAAACCGCAGGACTGCGGTCGCAAGGATTCGCGATCAGGTGGTACTCGTAGGGTGGGATCAGGCACCCGGCGCTGCCAATTCCGGCCATGTAGGAGTTGCGTGGCTCGAAGCGGTAGCGTTCATCCTCCGCCTGCTCCATGAGCTCGTACTGCAGAACGTCGATGCTGCCCGCGCAGACGCCTTCGACGCACCACATCCCGGCATGGTCATGGATGGGCGTTGATTGGCAAGGCCCCCAAGTCATGGCGACGATGGAGTAGCCGCGCTCGGGGTCGCGATGCAGCAGCCGGCGCGCGTAGCGGTCGGGATGCGGCTGCATCACAGCCACAGGTAGCTCAAAGGCATTGCCGCGGATCATGCGGCAGAGCTCTGACTTGATACGGTCGACGACGTCCGTGGCGTCGGGCAGTGCGACCGCTTCGTCGCACAGCGCGATCAGCGGGGCCAGACCTGCCGCCCCGCGGGCATTGGGCTTGTCCGCGGCGATAACCATGGCGCAATACTAACACCGGAAACCGTCTAGCGGTTGGCCAGCCAGCTACCAATGACGGGCCGGAACCGGTCCATATCAACGAGAAACGAATCGTGGCCCTGGATTGAATCGAGCGCCTCGAAGCTCACATCGCAGCCCGCCGCAGTGAGCGCATCCGCAAGCTCCCGCTGCTGCCAGAGCGGAAACAGGATGTCGCTGCCGACGCCGATGACGAGCGCCTCGTCGAGCGCCGTTCGGCCCACACCGCTGGCCACGGAGCCCCCGTAATCCGCAATATCGAACAAGTCCATGGCGCGGGATAGGAACAAGTAGCAGTTGGCATCGAAGGCGCCCGTGAACTTAAGCGCGTGGGCCTCGAGGTAGGACTCGACCTCGAAATCGATGCAAAACGGGTCATTCGCGCCATGTTCGGCAGCGACGCGCTCGCGCCCGAAGCGCTGCACCCACTCCTCGGCAGAGCGGTAGGTAATCATGCCGAGCTTGCGCGCCATGCGCATGCCGGTAATCGGGCCGGCGCCAGCCGGGTAGCGCCCGTCCTGCCAGTCTGGGTCGCGGCGCACCATCTCGCGCTGCAGTGAGCGCAGCGCGATCGCAAACGGGGCCGCACGTGCCGCAGAGGACACCGAGATAAGCCTGGCGCAGCGCGCCGGGTGCATTGCGGCAAAAGCCAGCGCTGTCATGCCGCCCATGGAACAGCCGATCGCAGCGAACACCCGGTCGACACCCAGCGCATCAAGCACGGGTAGCGAGGCATTCGCTATGTCTTCTAGCGAAAGAACCGGGAAATCAATTGCATATGGATTATTACTCGACGGATCCTCACTGGCGGGCCCGGTCGAGCCAAAGCAACTGCCTAGAGAATTCACGCACACGACGAAGAAGCGGTCGGTGTCGATGGGGCGTTGCGGCCCCAGCATTTCCTCCCACCAACCGGGCGACAGGTCTTCGGGAGACGAGGCGGCATGCGCCGACGGGGACAAGCCCGTAAACAGCACAATGGCGTTGTCTCGCTCCGGTGAAAGACGCCCCCAGGTCTCGTAGGCGAGCGTCGGTCGCTCGAGAACGCCGCCACGGCGCAGCTCGAACGCACCCGGCAAGTGGAGGAATCGGCGGGCGCCGGCTTCGGAGGCAGTCATGGGGGAACGCGTGCCACGCGCTGACGCGTGGCACGCTCACACACCGTCAGAAAAACTTCCGGGCCATACCCAGCAAGTTGCCCACGGCCGAACCGCCCTCATCCTTGTCGAGGAAGCTCGACAGCAGGCCAGCGCCCGCGGAGGACGCGCCACCGGCAATCAACGAAGACAGTGCGCCGCCGCCTTTGCTTTCCTTGCTCAGCGAACCCATCGCCATGGCCGCAACCATGGGCAGCATCTTTTTGAGCGTGCCCACATCGACACCCGTGCGTGAGGCCGCCTCGGCGGCCACTTTGCGGCTCTCATCTTTGCTGCCCAGCAGGTGGCCCAGAATTGCGTTGCCGTCGGTGATGGTCGCTGCCCGGCTCAGCAGATCCGGCTTCTCAACATAGTCCGAGTGATTGCCACGCTGCAGCGCCGACATCAGCGCGCCGAGACCCTCGGGCTTTTCCGCATTGCGGCGGATGCCGCCCTTGAGTGCGGGCAACAGCTCCGCAATCGCGGCGCCCGCTTTGCCCTTATCGAGCTTGAGGCTATCGGCAACCTGGCCCACGAGCGCGCCGTTACCCGAACTGAGAATGGTCTCAAGGATGCTCATTGTTCTCTCCCACTATCCCCTGTGTGTCAGTCGCGAGAGCCTACCACGCTGCACGCGCGAGGCGTCACCTACGAGCGCTTCTTGACGTGCTTCAGAAGGCGCTTGCGACGGGCCTGCTGGCGCGGTGTCAGCGTGTTGCGCCGCCCCTCGAAGGGGTTTTTACCCGACTTGAGCTGCAGACGGATAGGGGTGCCCCGCAGCTTGAAGGTTTTTCTGAAGTAGTTGACGAGGTAGCGCCGGTAACTGGCCGACAGGCGCTCCGCCTGCGTCCCGTGCACCACAATCACGGGCGGATTGCGCCCGCCCTGGTGCGCGTAGCGCAGCCTCGGGCGGCGCCCGCGCGACAGCGGTGGCGGGTGCGCGCTGATGGCGGTTTCCAGCGCCCGGGTGAGCACCGACGCCGGCAGCTCCATGCAGGCTGCCTCGTGCACACGCTCCGCCTCGGGCAGGAGTTTACCCACGCCCGTGCCGTGTTTGGCCGAAATGAAGTGACGCGGGGCGAATTCCGTAAAGCCGAGCTTGAGCTCCAGACCATCGCGCAGCGCGCGGCGGCGGTCCGGGTCGAGCCCGTCCCACTTGTTGATGACCACGACCAGGGCCCTGCCCCGTTCGATAATCAAACCGAACAAAGAGACGTCCTGATCGGTCACGCCCTCGCGCGCATCGATGACGCCGATCACCACGTTGCTCTGCTCAATGGCCTGCAGTGTCTTGATGATGCTGAACTTCTCGACGGCCTCGGTCACCCGTGTGCGTCGCCGCACGCCCGCCGTATCGACGAGCACATAGTGTTTCCCATCACGCTCGAACGGGACGCGCACGCTGTCGCGTGTGGTGCCCGGCTTGTCGAACGCAACGAGCCGCTCCTCGCCAATCAGGCGGTTGATGAGCGTCGACTTACCGACATTGGGTCGACCCGCCACGGTGATCATGATGGCCTCGTCAGGCTCAGGCTCGACCTCGCCTTCGGGGCCCGCAGCCAGCACGTGCTCAATGAGCGGCACCACGCGGTCACCGTGCGCCGCAGAGATCACCGCGGGATCGCCAAGACCCAGCGAATAGAAGTCGGATGCCACGGCATCGGCGTCCAGGCCTTCGGCCTTGTTGATGGCCACGAACACGGGTTTATCGCTGCGCCGCACGCGCTCCGCGATATCGTAGTCGCCGGCCAGCAAGCCATCCCGGGCATCAACGAGGAAGATGACAACGTCCGACTCGTCAATGGCCAGACGTGCCTGCTCAGCCATGAGCGCGGCCACACCGTCGTCGTCGTCGCCAAGACCGCCCGTGTCGACCACGAGATAATCTCGGCCACCGACCTTGCCGTAGCCGTACTGACGATCACGGGTCAGCCCCGGGTAGTCGGCGACGAGTGCGTCGCGCGTACGCGTTAATCGATTGAACAGCGTCGACTTGCCGACGTTGGGTCGACCGACGAGTGCGACGACAGGCAGCATCGTGGTGCTAGCGGCGCTCGCCGCGCTCGCGGTAGCCGACGAGTGTGCCTTCGCTGGACTGGGCGTAGAGCGTCTCACCCATGACGTAGGGGCGCTGGACGATGGGGGCATTGTCAACGCGAATCCGCGCCGCCAGCGCGCCGCTGCGTGCACTCAAGAAGTGCAGGTAGCCTTCAAGGTCACCCACAACGATGTACTCACCAAAGGCGACAGGGGCGGTGAGCTGTCGGCGCAGAAACTGCTCGTTCGACCACTGCTGCGTGCCGTTGCTGCGCGACAGCGCGATGACCTGGTCGTCCTCAAGGGTCATGTAGACGTTGGTCCAGTCGATCCCGAGGCCCGAGTAGCTTGAAAGCTCACGCGCCCAAAGCGCCTGGCCCGATTCAGCGGCAATGGCGGCCGTCCGCGCGCGGAAGCCCGTGACGTAAACGTCGTTGCCGGATGCGGCCAGCGCGCCATCAGCATCAACCATGCGCTCGATGTCGCTACGACCCGAAGGAATGCCCAGAGGCAGCTCCCAGAGCACCTCACCCGAGAGCAGATCGGCTGCCAGGACTCGCCCGTTGTCGAAGCCCGCCACTACGGCGTCACCGACGATCACGGGTGCGCCCGTGCCGCGCTGAGACAGCCTGGGTACGGGCTGCTCCACGAACCAAAGCAACTCGCCGGTTGCGCCCGACAACGCGAGCAGCCGGCCGTCAACGCTGCGCACGATCACGCGTTCGCCGCCCAGTACCGGCGGCGCGAGCACTTCGGCCGCGATGTCCTGTCGCCACAGAACGTCGCCCGTGCGGGCGTCAAGCGCGGTAATACCACCGCTGCGGTCCGCAACGGCGAGCCGTCCGTCACCGGCACCAGGACCGGCTGTGATGGTCTCATCAAGCTTCGCGCGCCAGGTGCGCTTGCCTGAGACGGCGTCGTAAGCCACGACGGTGCCATCAGCACCCGCCGCGTAGGCGCGCGTGCCATCACCCGACGGGCGCAGCGCGTAGCGCAGCACACCACCACCGCCGCCAATACCGTCGTTGATCACACGGTCAAGTCTGAGCGTTGGCGAAAAATCGGTGAGCGGCGTGGGCGGCAGCGCTGCCTCTTCGTCGTCACCGCCGAAAATGGAGCAGCCGGACACAGCCAGTACAGCCGTTGCCAGCGCCATGAGGCGCAGCGCGCGGGTCACGGCGTGTCCGCTTCCGTGGCAACGACGGGCGCGGCGCCCAGGTCAGCCAGCTTCATTTCCACAAGCTGCACGTCGATGAGTTGAGACTGGCCGGTCGCCGTCAGGGCCGATTCGAACGCCGCTCGTGCCGCTTCCGTATTGCCCAGGGCAACCTGCACGTCACCACGCGCCTCAGCCAATAACGGCGCGTACGTGCCCGCGTCATTGACGCTGTCGAGCACCTCGAGTGCCTGCGCCGCATCGCCCCGGTAGGACAGTACACGGGCCAGTCGTGAGGCCACGACAGGTTCAAGCAAACTGCCGCGCTCGCGGGCCAGAACATCGCGCAGCGTCGTTTCGGCTGACTCCGTCTCACCGCGCTGCATGTATAGCCCGGCAAGCCGCAGACCGGCCTGCGTGACGTACGGCGAATCCGGGAAGTCGGTGCTCAGTGTGCCGTGGTGAGACACGAGCATGGTCAGGTCGGAAGCCTGAGCCGCATCGACAGCCTGCTCGAAGACCTGTGAGGCGCCTTCGGCGTAAGCGCGCTGCTCGCCCTTCCACCAGTTCCAGCCGAACAGGCCTGCCGTTGAGAGGACCACGGCGCTGATCAGCAGCTTGCCGTTCTCGTCCCAGAACGCCTTTAGTTTCTCGACTTGTTCCGCGTCTTCGTAATCGCTCACGGTCTCATCACCTATCCATCGTCATGTGGTGCGGCGGGGCCAGCGGCGCCCGGCGCGAATCAGCCGGCAATTCTAGCGGTTTCGGGCGCCCCGCGAAACGGCGCCACCGGCTGTTCAACGCGATCCAATCTCGGCGGCAAGCAGACGCTCAAGGCCCGCCTCATCGAGGCTTTCCTGCTCACGACGGTCTCGCAGTGGCTTGACCGAAACCACGCCGTCCGCGAGCTCGCGCTCAGCGACGATCAGCGCCAGTTCGGCGCCGCTTTTATCGGCCTGCTTAAGCTGCGACTTCATGCTGCCGCCACCCAGGTGGCGTTCGAGCCGCAACCCCGGTACCGCCTGGCGCAGGCGCTCGCTGAGTGCCAGTGCCGCGGCATCAGCGCCCTCGCCCACTGAGATCAGATACGCGTGAGGTTCGACCGCAGCCGGACGCACCTGTTCCGCCTCACAGAGCGCGACAAGCCGCTCCACGCCAATAGCCCAGCCAATGGCGGGCACAGGTTTACCGCCCAGTTGCTCGAACAGGCCGTCGTAGCGCCCACCCGAACACACAGCCCCCTGCGAGCCCAGTGCGTCCGTTACCCATTCGAACACGGTGCGCGAGTAGTAATCGAGACCACGCACCAGGCGTGGATTGACCGTATAAGCCACCCCGACGGCATCGAGCCCGGCGCGCAAGGCATCGAAATGCGCCTGAGACGCGGCGTCCAGGTGGTCGAGCAGCAACGGCGCGCCCGCGATGACTTCAGCCATCGCAGGGTTCTTGCTGTCGAGGATGCGCAGCGGATTGCTCTCCAGTCGGCGCAGGCTGTCGGCGTCAAGCACCGCACGGTGGCCTTCGAAATAGGTCACGAGCTGATCGCGGTATGCGGCGCGCGGCTCGGCACTGCCCAGAGAGTTGATCTCCAGTGAGAGCCTCGAGATACCGAGTCGCTGCCAGAGTCGCGCCGACATGACGATCATTTCGATGTCGACATCGGGGCCCGCGTAGCCGAAGGCTTCGATATCGATCTGATGAAACTGCCGGTAACGACCCTTTTGAGGCTTCTCGTACCGGAACATCGGCCCGGCGGTCCAGATGCGGTGCTTCTGATTGTGTGTCAGGCCATTCGAAATCGCCGCGCGAACGAGACCCGCCGTGGCCTCGGGACGCAGCGTCAGGCTTTCGCCGTTGCGATCATCGAAGGTGTACATCTCCTTCTCGACGATGTCCGTGGCATCGCCAATGGACCGGCGAAACAACTCCGTGCGCTCAAGCAGCGGCAGCCGCACGTGCCGGTAGCCATAGCCGGCCAGAAGCTCCGACACGATGCCTTCGAGCGCAAGCCAGGTGTCGCCATCGGGCGGCAGGATGTCATTCATGCCCCGGACGGGCGTGATGTTCTGAGCCATGATCGTGGGGCCCCGGAGGGGCGTGTGCTGAGCCGGACAGCCGCGCATTATACGCGGCTTCTGCCTAGCGCAGCGTGAGTCTCGCGCTGCGACCGCGGCGGGCGCTCGCGGGAATCGACACGGTTTCACCGTCCAGGATAAGCGTCGCGGCATCTGCGACCCCCAACGTGACGGACAGGGGCCGCGGTCCATCCAGTCGACGCGAGTCACCCGGTGCCGCCGTGCCTGTTGCGAGCCGGCGACCCTCGGCATCAAGAACCTCGAACCAGCACTCAGCGGTGAAGCGTATTTCGAGTCCCGATACCTTTGAGACTACGCTCGAGGCCGGGGTCGCCGTGACGGGCTTAGGCGCTGCCGTAGCCGGCGCGGTCGTCGACTGCGAGGCGCGCTCGCGGGCCTCGGCAAGGCGGGAGGCGAAATCCGCATTGGTCGACTCGGGCTGGTCTCCCGTCTCGGGTGTCGTAGCCTCGACGCGCTCGTCGGCCGACGCCACGGTCGCTTCCGCCGTCGACGCTGCCGCCGCTGCCGGTGTCTCGGCGCCGCGGGGCCAGAGCAGGAATGTCGCCACCAGTGCAGCGACGACGGCCAGAACCGCAAGCAGTGTCAGCAGAGGCACTGCCCGACTTCGGCGGATCGGCTGCTGGTACTGCACCACGAGCTCGGGCGGCTCAGCACCCGAATCACCCACGGTGTCGGCGTAGCGCTGCATCGCTTCATCAACGTCGAGGCCCACGTGGCCAGCCAATGCCCTGAGATGCCCCTTTACGAATACGGGCGCGCCCAGCGCACTGAAGTCATCGCCTTCGAGCGCCGTGATCACTGCCGGATCCAGATGCAGCGCAGCGGCGACGGCCTCCACGCCCAAGCCGGCCGACTCGCGGCCTTCTTGCAGCCAGGTGCCCAGCGCCGATTCAGCCTCGGCGGCGCTGGCCGGAGCGTCCTGCGTCGCGTCGTCCGTCATCGCCGGCGCCTAGCCGCCCTTGAACTGCTCGGCCTCGCGGGACTCCGGGAACAGCTCGACAAGCCGGTCGGCGTAGTCGTCTGCGGCCCGGTCATCGCCCAGCGCTGTTTCGATACGCCATCCCATCAGCAAGGTTTCTGCAGTCGGGTCTGTACCCTGCAACAGGCGCTCAAGAAAGGCGCGTGCGCTGAGCGGATTGCCTGTCGACATCTTGAGATCAGCGAGCTGGATCAGCGCATCCCCGAATTTGCCATCAACGTCGAGCGCCTGGCGAAAATACCGCTCTGCGGCCTCGGTGTCAGGTTTGTTGCGCATGCACACGCCAGCATTGGTCAACGCGGCAGCTGGCGTCGCGTAGAGCGGGCTTCGGGCGGCCCGCACAAAGTACTTTTCGGCTTGATCAAAACGACGCTTGCCACAGAGGAAAATAGCGTAGCTGTTCTGAACGGCTGCCTCATCAGGTGCCGCGCGAATGGCATCGCGAAACGCTCGCTCGGCGAGTTTGGGTTCGTCGATACGCTGATACAGCAGACCCAGGGTCACGTGCGCCTGGGCGAAGTCGGGATTCTGTTTGACCGAGCTTTCGAGTCGGTCGCGGGCCTGGCGCAGCTTGCCAGAGCGCATGTACTCAACGCCAAGCCGAAAGTTATAAGCGGCCGCATCCTCGGGCGATTCCTTTAGCACCCGGCCACCGGTTTCGGTCACACAGGCGGTACACAGCAAGGCTGCGACGGTTAGCAAAAGCGCGCGCACCATGGAATTCGTCCTCGCATCGAACATGCGCGGAGTTTACAGGAGACGCGGCGGGCGTGCCGTGACCTCAGCGGTCTCCCAAACGCCGGCGCACGCGGTCCTTGACGCGCCCGGCCAACTGGCCGCAGGCGGCGTCGATATCCTCACCTCGCGTACGCCGAACCGTGGTCACCACGTTGCGAGACCGCAGTCTGTCGCGGAAGCGGTCGATGACCGCATCAGGGCTGCGCTCGAACTCGGTGCCAGGGAACGGGTTGAACGGGATGAGATTGACCTTGGCGGGCTTGCCGGCCAACAGACGCGCCAGCGCGTCAGCGTGCTCGCGCTGGTCATTGACGCCATCGAGCATGACGTACTCGAAGGTCACGTGCCGGTTGCCAAACGCGGCCACGTAGCGCCAGCACGCGTCGAGCAGCTCCTTAATCGGGTGAATTTTGTTGATGGGCACGAGCCGATCGCGCAGTGCGTCGTCGGGCGCGTGCAACGACACCGCCAGCGCGACGTTGCACTCCTGCCCCAGCTTGTCGAGCTGCGGCACGAGGCCCGAGGTGCTCAGCGTCACGCGACGGCGCGATAAGCCGTAGGCATGATCGTCGAGCAACAGTTGCAGCGCGGGCACGACATTTCGGTAGTTGGCCAACGGCTCACCCATGCCCATGAACACGACGTTGGTGATGGCCGACTCGCCATTCGCGCGGCGCGGCAACTCGGCAATGGCCGTCCACACCTGGCCCACAATCTCCGCCGTGGTCAGGTTGCTGTTGAACCCCTGCTTGGCCGTCGCGCAGAACGCGCAGTCGAGGGCACAGCCCACCTGTGACGAAATGCACAGCGTCCCGCGATCCGCCTCGGGGATAAACACGGTCTCGATGGCCTGCCCGTTCTTCGCCGCCATGAGCCACTTGAAGGTGCCATCAGCGGATTCGTGCCGATTGATGATGCGCGGCAGGTCGAGTGTGGCGTTCTCCGCGAGTTCGGCGCGCAACGACTTGCCGAGGTCGGTCATCGACTCGAAGTCGAGAACCTGGCGCTGGTGCACCCACTGCATAAGCTGGCGCGCGTGGAACGATTTGTGCCCACGCTCGGCGAACCACTGCTCGAGTGCCGCGCGCGGCAGCCCGAGCAGGTTGTCGCCGTCTGCCGCCACCGAGGCGGCATCCCGAGCGGAATCAGCCGCGCGTGCGCTCACTGATGCCTTCAGGGAAGAAGAACGCGACTTCAACGGCCGCGGTTTCCGTTGCATCCGAGCCGTGCACGATGTTCTCTTCGATACTTTCGGCGAAGTCAGCGCGGATCGTACCTGCTTCGGCGTCCGCCGGGTTCGTGGCGCCCATGAGGTCGCGGTTGACGGCAACGGCGTTCTCACCACGAAGCGCCTGCACGATCACGGGGCCCGACATCATGTAGCTCACGAGATCTCCAAAGAACGGGCGCTCCTTGTGCACTGCGTAGAAGCCTTCCGCCTGCTCCTGCGTTAGCTGCATCATGCGCGCCGCAACGATCTCAAGGCCGGCTTTCTCGAAACGGCCGTAAATCTCGCCGATGAGATTCTTCTGCACGCCGTCGGGCTTGATGATGGAAAGGGTGGTCTCGATGGCCATCGGTTCTGTTTCCTCTTGATACGGAACGGCCGGTGCACAGACCGGCCGGAAATTCGGGTGCCCGGTCTCGCCGGGCGGCGGAAGTTTAACGCCGGGTGGTCCCGGCGACAACGCGCTCAGTTGCCGTCGACGTTGAAGCTCTCGCCGCAGCCGCATTCGCCGGCGACGTTGGGGTTCACGAAGCGGAAGACCTCGTTGAGTCCGTCCTTGACGAAATCGACCTCGGTGCCGTCGAGCATCGGCAGGCTCTCGCGGTCAACGAGGACCTTGAGACCGTCCTGCTCAAACACCGCGTCGTTCGCTTCTACGGCGTCCGCGTAATCGATCACGTAGGCCCAGCCGTTGCAGCCCGACTTGCGAACACCCAGCCGCAGGCCGACCCCACCACCGCGCTTATCGAGATAGGTGCGTACACGTGCCGCCGCGTTGTCAGAAAGCGAAACCGCCATGATGTCGTCCGTTCCCGTGTTATGACGTCGCTGCTGCGACCAGAGTGCGCCACGCGTCCTCGACGACCAACAAGGTCGACAGCGCGTCGCGCGATAAAGCCAGTGCCTCGAGCCAGTCTTGGGCCGACCCGATGTCCGTTGTTTTCAGCGCCTGCCGGGCCACGTACTCACAGGCAGCGATGGCATCGGGGCCGCCAAAAACGAGGTAGCGGATGTCCTTAAGCCCGTCCGCTCCGGCTCTGGCTGCGAATTGTACCGCACAAGCCCGCGCAACACTGCCCGCAGCGCCTGTAAGCGCCCCCGGTGGCGCAGGCCCATAGTGCCTGGGCGCGTCTAACAAAGATGTGCGCAAATCCGCAGGATTCAAGGCATCACCTGGGCCAGATCGCCGGCCATGTGGCGCAAACGCATGACCGCAGCCTCAAAGTGTGTCGAAGCTATGTCGACATCTGAGGGCGTCGACGCCCGCCCCAAAGAGAAGCGCAGTGACGCGCCTGCGAGCACATCGTCGCGCCCAAGCGCACGCAACACGAAGGACGGCGCCACGTCGCGTGAATTGCAGGCCGAGCCTGTTGCAAGTGCAATCGGCTGCATGGCGGCCACTAATGCCTCCCCGGCCACGCCTTCGACCGAGACATTGACGATGCTCTGAAGGCGCTCGGTCGACGAGCCATTGAGCAGAACACCCGGCACGGCCAGCACGCGTTGGGCGAGCTCGCGGCCCAGCGCGTCAAGTCGGATATGGTCTGCCTCGAGACGTTCGCTGACGAGCGCTGCCGCACGGCCGAAGCCCGCGATCTGATGCACGGGCAGCGTGCCCGGACGACGCCCGCCCTGTTGCCCGCCCCCGAACAACAAGGGCTCGAATTGCACGCCATGGCGCGGCGCGACATACAGCGCACCAACCCCTTTGGGGCCGTAGCATTTGTGTGCCGTCACCGACATGAGATCGATGGCCAGCTCGGCGGGCGCCACAGGCACCTTTCCAAAGGCCTGCGCCGCGTCAACGTGAAACAGCGCGTCATGGTCGGCCACGACGCCGGCCAGCGCGCGAATGTCATTGATCGTGCCGATCTCGTTATTCACCCACATCAGCGACACGAGCACCGTGTCGTCTCGCAGAGCGCCGGCAAGCGCCTCGGGTGTAACGCGGCCGTCCGCGTCTGGTGTCAGCCATGTAACCTCAAAGCCCTCGCGCTCGAGCTGCTTGCAGGCATCGATGACGGCCTTGTGTTCTGTTCGACTCGTGATGACATGCTTGCCGCGCGCGGCGCGGTAACGTGCTGCGCCGATAATCGCGAGGTTGTCCGACTCAGTCGCACCCGAGGTCCACACCAGCGTGTCAGGCGCGACGCCCATTGCCGCGCCCAGCGCAGCCGCAGCCGCATCAACATGCGCGTCCGCCGCGGTGCCCCAGGCGTGGCTGGAAGACGGATTGCCGAAATCGGTCAGGGCCGCCTGCATGGTCGCTGCGACCTCAGGCGCCACAGGCGTGGTCGCGGCATAATCCATGTAGATCGCGTCAACCGCTTCGAGTCCGAACATCAGCCCTCTCCCCGGCGCCAGCGCTCAGACTCAAGCGCCGCAAGAATGCCGCGCAGGATATTGACCTCATTGCGATCAGGCTCGGCTCGGTTGAACAACCGCCGAATGCGGCGCATGAGATAGCGCGGATTCTCGGGATTCAGGAATCCCGACTCAAGCGACAAGCGCTCGAGGTGGTCGTAGAAGTGCGCCATCTCTTCGGCCGTCGCCGGCGGTGACTCCGGGTCTTGCAGGCGCGGCTCGGGGTCTGTGGCCAGGAACAGCTCGTAGGCGATCACCTGCACGGCCATGGCGAGGTTGAGTGAGCTAAACGTCGTCGTGGGAATCACAACGAGGGAGCTGCACAAATCCATGTCCTCGTTGCCGAGGCCCGTCTTCTCGGGACCGAACACGATGGCAACGCGACCCGCGTCCGTCCGTGACAGCACTTCCTTTGTCGCCTCCCGCGGCGTGAGCTGCGGCCAGGCGATGCTGCGCTGCCGCGCACTCGTGCCGATCACGTAGCTGCAATCCGCAACGGCATCGGCCAGCGTGTCGTGCACGCTTGCGTTGTCGAGAATGCCTGTCGCACCCGACGCACGGGCCACGGCCTCAGCGCTTGGAAACGTGCGCGGGCGCACGAGCGCGAGGTCGGACAGCGACATATTCATCATGGCGCGCGCGGTGGCGCCGATATTTCCGGGGTGCGTCGTGCCTACAAGCACGATGCGGACTGCGTCGAGCACCGGGGGGCTCCGTCGTCTGGCTTCGTCAACATGTTATTCTAGCGCCCCTTTGCACGCCGGCACCGCCCGGCGTGTCCTGTATCCGAGAGAAGCCCTACCATGCACGCCCTGCTCAACGTCGCCGTCGCCGCTGCGCGAAAAGGTGGCGATTCCCTGATTCGCAGCCAGCGCCGGCTTGGCGATCTCAATGTTCAGAGCAAGGGTCGCAACGATTTCGTCAGCGAGGCCGACCGCCTGGCCGAAGCAAAGATCATCGACGAGATTCGCAAGAGCTATCCGGACCACGCCATTCTCGCCGAGGAAACGGGTGCCCACGACGGGCAGGAAGATGTCACCTGGATCATCGACCCGCTCGATGGCACCAGCAACTTTCTGCACGGCAACCCCGTGTTCTGTGTTTCCGTCGCCTGCCAGGTAGGCGGGCGACTCTCGCACGGTGTCGTCTACGACCCACTGCGTCAGGAGCTCTTCACGGCTTCACGCGGTGCGGGCGCCCAGCTCGACGGCCGCAAGATTCGCGTCAGCGGCAGACAACACCTCAAGACCGCGCTACTCGGCACGGGCTTCCCGTTCCGCGCCGGTCAGGAAGAAGACGTCGACAACTACCTCGCCCTGCTCAAGACGGTGCTGCTGGCAAGCTCAGGCGTACGCCGTCCCGGCGCCGCGGCGCTCGATCTGGCCTACGTCGCCGCGGGCCGGTTGGATGTGTTTTGGGAGTTCGGGCTCAAAGCCTGGGACGTGGCAGCGGGCGCGCTGATCATTCGCGAGGCAGGCGGCATTGTGAGTGGCGTTGACGGCGGCGAGGATTACCTGCACGGCGGCCACATCATGACAGGCACGCCAAAAATCTACGCAGCGCTTGCCAAGCTGTTCGCCAACGAAGGTCGCGTGCCCGTGCGGGCGATGCTGGGAAAAACCTAAGACCGCGAGACGCCAAACGGCGCACCAGTCATTGCGAGGGACCGCACGGTCCGCAGCAATCTCCAAACGCGTTCGCACGCCTCAACAACACGACAGCCCGATAGAGATCGCCGCGCCGGCTACGCCGGCTCGCGATGACGGGATAAAACTGCGCCGGCTCGCGGTGACGGGACAAAACTGCGCCGGTTCGCGATGACGCAACCGTCATTGCGAGGGCCCGAAGGGACCGCGGCAATCTCGCGACGCGGTCGCGCCGTCAGGGTAATTCGTCGATTTCGTCGCCGTCGACGGGTTCCGGTGGCAACAAGTCGCGCGCGCTGACGCCAAGTTGTAACGCCACCGCACTGGCCACATAGATCGACGAGTAAGTACCGATCACGATGCCGGCGATCAGCGCGATCGAAAACGACCGTACCGACTCACCACCCAGCACCAACAGCGCTGTCAGCACGAGCAATGTGGTCACGCCCGTGATAATCGTTCGCGCGAGCATCTGGTTGATCGAGCGATCGATAACACCGTCAGACTCCTCGCCGCGCAGCGAGAGAAAGTTCTCTCGGATACGGTCGAATACGACGACAGTGTCGTTCAGCGAGTAACCAATAACGGCCAGCAATGCCGCAATTACCGACGAGTCGACGGGGAACTGGAACAGCGCGAACAAGCCCACCGTGATGATCACGTCATGCGCCAATGCCGCAACGGCGCCCGCCGAGAAGCGCCACTGAAAAGGAAACATGATGTAGATGAAGATCATGATCAGTACGAAGATCATGGCGAGACTGCCCGCTTCGGCCACTTCGCCGCCGATCTGCGGGAACACCACCGAGAAGCTGCGAGACTCGACGTCAGGCGCCGTCTGCTGCAACACACTCAGCAAGGCCTCGCGCAGCTCGGTGCCGTCAGAATCCTCGCTGGGCGGAATCCGGATCATGATGTCGCGCTGGGTACCAAAGTAAATCACCTGAGCATCGGTGTAACCCGCGTCGGCGAGTTGCTGACGCACGGCGTCTACATCAACCGGCTCAGAGTAGCCGGCTTCGAACTCCACACCACCCGTGAACTCGATTCCGAGGTTCAGGCCGTTTATCAGGAAGGCGGCAATCGAACCGACAATGGCGATCGCGGACAGAATCGTGGCCGCGCCGCGGCGCGCCATGAACCGGAAGTGCGTTTCTTTAGACAGTACACGCATGACTCAGACCGCCAGTTTGTCGAGCTTGCGCCCGCCGTAAATGAGATTGACCACAGCACGTGTGCCGACAATCGCCGTGAACATCGACGTCGCGATTCCGATCGACAGCGTCACCGCAAAGCCCTTCACAGGCCCGGTCCCAAACATGAACAGTACGAGCGCGGCGATGAAGGTTGTGATGTTGGCATCGGCAATCGATGAAAACGCTTTCTCGTAGCCCGAGTGGATCGCGCCCTGCACCGAATTACCCGCATCGAGCTCCTCGCGGATGCGCTCAAAGATCAGCACGTTGGCGTCAACGGCCATGCCGACCGTCAGGACGATACCTGCGATGCCGGGCAGCGTGAGCGCCGCCTGCAGCAGCGACAGCGCACCGACAATCAGGACGAGGTTGGTCAGCAGCGCGAGGTCGGCGATCACACCGAATACGCGGTAGTAAAACGCCATGAAAATAACGACAGCCAGGAAGCCGATCTGAATCGCCATGAAACCGCGATCAATGTTGTCCTGACCGCGGCTTGGGCCGATTGTCTGCTCACCCACTTCGTACAGGGGTGCCGCCAGCGCGCCGGCCTTAAGCAGCAAGCTCAGGTCGCGCGCTTCCTCGGTGGTCAAACCCGTAATGTTGAACTGGTTGGAGAATACGCCGCGAATGGTCGCGACGTTGATCACGTCGTACTGTGGTTCCGAGTAGTACGTCACCTCGCCGTCGACGATCCGCTCCTTGCGTTCGCTCTCGATAAAGAGCACCGCCATCGGCTTGTTGACATTCTCCTGAGTCGTGTCGAGCATCCGCGCACCACCGACGGCATCAAGCCGGATGATGACGGCAGGTTGGCCCTCACTGAACCCAGCGCTGGCGTCGACGATCTGATCACCGGAAGCAATGACGTCAGGCTTGAGCACGACGTCCGGGCCCAACCGCGAGGGGAACGGGCGCGCGCCGCCACCGGCCCCGCCCTCTTCAACCAGCCGGAACTCGAGTGTCGCCGTCGCGCTCAGGATGCGCTTAGCTTCCTGTGGGTCCTGCACGCCAGGCAGCTGCACGACGATACGGTTGACGCCCTGGCGCTGAATCACAGGCTCGGCCACACCCAACGCGTCCACGCGATTGCGCATGGTCGTGATGTTCTGCTCCACGGCAAAGGTCTGACGCTCGCGCACCTGCAACTCGGTCATGCGAACGCGGAACGAACGGTCGCTGCGGCCGTCCAAAATCTGCAAACCCGGATCAATTCGCGACACGATACGTCGCGCCGCAGCCGCGTCTTCGGTACTGCGCAGCTCGACGGTAATCGTGTCGCCCGTGCGCGTGACGCGCCGGCGAATCTCCTCATCGCTGAGGCCGATTTTGAACTCGGTCACGTAGACGTCGAGTCGCTTTTCAATTGCGGCCTCGAGATCGACCTCGAACAACAAATACACACCGCCGCGCAGGTCGAGACCGAGGCTCATCGGCTCAAGTCCCATGTTCATGAGCCAGTCGGGCTGCATGGGCGCCAGCGTCCGCGCAACGCGGACGTTGTCCCCGCCCAGCTCATCGAGCAATTCGTAGGCGGCACTTTGGGTGTCGATGTCCGGGAACGCGAGGAACACTTTGTCGTCGCGTACAAAGTCGCGCTCGATGCTCAAGCCCTCAGCTGCGAGACGCGCTCTAAACTCGGTCAGCGTCGACTCGGTCAAGGTGCCCGAGGTCGCGCCGATCTGGATGGCAGGCGCCGTGCCGTAGAAGTTGGGCAGGGCTGTAAGCACGCCGAATACAACGACGCCCAGTACCAGCAGGTACTTCCAAAGGGGGAATTGGTTCATGGCCTAGTCCGGGTCGGTGAGGCTCAGGCGGCGTCGAAGGTGCCCTTGGGCAGCACAGCGGTGACCGTCTGACGCTGCATTTTGAGCTGCACGTTGTCGGCAAAATCGACCGTCAGGAACTGGTCGCTCGTCTCACGGACAATGCCAATCAGGCCGCCCGAGGTCAGGACCTCGTCGCCGGGCTGGATGTTCGAGACGAGCTCGCGGTGCTGCTTCTGGCGCTTCTGCTGCGGACGGATAAGCAGAAACCAGAACGCGACAAACAGGATGATCATGGGCAGGAAGAAGCCCAGCGGGCTTTGCTGCGGCTGGGCTGCCCCCTGCGCCCAGGCGTCACTGATCAGGAATTCCATCTTGCACCTTTGCTGTGTCCGCCCGCGGAAAACCGGGCTGTTCGGATCGATCTCGGGGCGCGCGCGGCCAAATCAAGCACGCGACCCCGATTGCGGGCGCGAATTATGCCACAGACTCCCGGCCACACTCGGCGGAAGCCAGGAATTCGGCCGCGAATTTCGCGAAGCGACCTTCCTCGAGGGCCGTGCGAATCCGCAGCATAAGCTGCTCGTAGTAGTGCACGTTGTGCAGCGACATCAGCTCGTGGCCCAAGAGCTCGTTGCAGGTGTAGAGGTGACGCAGATAGGCGCGTGAGTAGTTCTGGCAGGTGTAGCACGTGCAATTGGGGTCGAGCGGGCCTGTATCGTTGCGGTGCTTGGCGTTCTTGATCTTGACCGTGCCCTGGCTCGTGAACAGATAGCCGTTGCGACCGTGCCGCGTCGGCATCACACAGTCGAACATGTCAACGCCACGGGCAACGGCGGTGACGATGTCGGCTGGCGTCCCCACCCCCATGAGATAGCGCGGTGTCTTGTCAGGCAGCTGCGCGGCCAGGCCATCGAGCACGGCCACGCGTTCGGCCTCGCTTTCACCGACGGACAGCCCGCCGATCGCATAACCGTCGAAGCCCATCGCCTCAAGCCCCGCCAACGACTCGACTCGGAGTTCGTCGTACATCCCGCCCTGGATGATCCCGAAGAGCGCGTCGCCGCGGTCGGGCTCATCGGACTTGAGCGCATCGAAGGCGTCGCGGCTGCGCTGCGCCCAGCGCAGTGATAGCCGCATGGATTGCTCGGCCTCATCGGCTGTGGCCGGGTGCGGGGTGCACTCGTCGAACACCATCGTGATGTCGGCACCCAACTCGTGCTGTACGGCCATCGAACGCTCGGGCGTCAGCAGAATCCGATCACCGTTCACGGGTGAGGCGAACGTGACGCCCTCCTCGCTGACCTTGCGCAGCTCGGCCAGACTGAACACCTGGAAGCCGCCCGAGTCCGTGAGGATCGGGCCCTGCCAGTTCATGAAATCGTGCAGGCTGCCGTGGGCGCGAATGACCTCCGTCCCGGGGCGCAACATGAGGTGAAACGTGTTGCCCAGCAGAATCTGCGCGCCCGTGCCCGCGACCTCCTCAGGCCGGAGCGCTTTTACGGTGCCGTAAGTACCGACGGGCATGAATGCAGGCGTATCGACCGCACCACGGGCGAATTCGAGCCGCCCACGTCGGGCAAACCCCTCACGAGTCGAAACCGAGAACTTCATGCGGAAGGCTCCGACGGCCAAATCAACATAGCGTCACCGTAGCTGAAAAAGCGGTATTGCTCGCGCACCGCGTGCGCGTAGGCCTCAAGAATGCGGTCACGCCCCCCGAGTGCCGCAACGAGCATCATGAGCGACGACTTCGGCAGGTGGAAGTTGGTGATCAGACCATCCACGACCCGGAATCGGTAACCGGGCTGGATGAACAAGCGCGTGTCGCCCGTGAACGGCGCAAGGCGGCCACTTGCGGCCGCGGTCTCAAGCGCACGCAAGCTTGTCGTACCCACGGCGATGACACGACCGCCGCGTTCGCGTGTTGCCGCAACGGCGTCGCAGACCGCGTCGCTCACCTGCAGCCACTCGGCATGCAGTTCGCCGGCTTCTAGCGCCGCATCGTCAAGCGGCTGGAACGTACCCGCCGCAACGTGCAGCGTCACGAAAGCGCGTTGTACGCCCTGCGCCTCGAGCGTCTCGAACAGAGCGTCATCAAAATGCAGGCCCGCGGTCGGTGCCGCCACGGCGCCCGGGTGTCGCGCGTAGACGGTCTGGTAGCGCTCTCGATCGGCCGTGGTATCCGCACGGTCGATGTAGGGCGGCAGCGGCATGTGCCCGCAGGCGTCCAACACCACCGCGACATCCGCATCAAACCCAAGCGAAAAGAATCGCCCCTCGCGGCCCGCGACCGTTGCGTGCGCCTGCACCGTGTCCGACGCATCCACGATGTGGATCACGCCGCCCGCTTTGGGCGATTTACTGGCCCTGACCTGCGCCCAGGCATGGCGCGCGCCGTCGACGCGTTCGATGAGCAGCTCGGCCTTGCCGCCACTCGCCTTGCGACCGAACAATCGCGCAGGGATCACGCGCGTGTCGTTGAGCACCAGCAGGTCACCAGGCGTGAGCAGGCCCGGAAGGTCCGAAAAATGCCGGTCCCCCCGCGTGCCATCCGCAGACAGCTGAAGCAAGCGACTGGCCGTGCGCGCGGCCGCCGGCTGCCGGGCGATGAGCGCGTCGGGCAGTGCGAAATCAAAGTCGTCAGGGTGCATCGGCGCACAGGGTAGCAGAGCCCATAGCAGGGTCAGACCCCGTACCACGAAAAAGCGCCACGCCCCGGGTCGGAGCGTGGCGCCTGGCGCAAATCGCCGCGATCAGTTGGCGCTGCGTGGCGCGATGTGTAGCTGGTCGTGGTCTTTCAAATCCCAGAACAGGCGGTTGTTGTGACCGACGCGTTCGGGCACCTCAATCTCGATCGTGCGGCGACGACCGTCACGAACGATCTCGACTTCGAGCGCCTCGCCTTCGTCATAACTTCTGAGAATCCGCATCGCGTGGCTGACGTCCGCGGGTTTGCGCCCGCCTATCTCCCGAATCACGTCGCCGTCTTCGAAGCCCAGGTTCTCGGACTCGGGCGCACGCACCACAAGCAGACCCTCATCCGCCTTGAAGTACTTGCCGAGTCGCGGTGTGAGCTCCACCAGCTCCATGCTCGACCACGGGGAATCGCTGGACAGAAACAGGAAGCGCTGGGCGTCGCCCAGATTCCGCTCGCCAATCACGCGGGCGCGCTCGACCATCTCAAGCGCGCGCAGGTTTTCAGCGTTGGCGCGTTCGATAACTCGGAAGTCGAAATCCTGCTGGCCCGTCGAGAACGCAAATACGTTGGGTGCAAACGCGGCATCAGTCAGCGTGACCTCGGCGCCCTGTTCCTTGCCATCGCGCGTAAATCGTAACGGGAACGAATCACCCTCCTCGGCATCACGCAGCCGCTCGCCGATGAGCTCCACAGCCTCGACCGCACTCTGGTCGCTGAGATCATCGCCCGCGAAGCCAACGAGCACATCGCCCGATTTGATGCCTGCCTCAGCCGCCGCGCTACCTGGCGCGACACCCACAATCTTGATGCCGCTCGTTTCGCGCTTGCCCGAGGAATCCGTCGACTCCTGAGTCGCAAGCGACAGGCCCAGCTTGGGACCGGACTGCGCCGACATCAGCCGCTCTGTGATGATCACGGACTCGGGCGACATGTCGCGTGACAGGCGCGCGACTTCCTGTGCCGCCGCCTGCAGTCGCCGTTCGGCTTCCTTGAGACGCGCTTCCCGCTCGGCCAGCGGCGCTTCCGGGGCTTCAGGCGGCTCGGGCGCCTGTTGCGCCAGTAGCGGGCCAGCCAGACACAGCGCCAGCGCCGTGGTCAGCAGATATCGGTTCTTGCCTGTCATCGTTCCAACTCCATTCCGTTGTGTATTCGGGCCGTGCTGCGCGTCCGTGACATCACAGCGACACGACCGTGGCCGGTTGCGCGTGCAGCGACACCAGCGTGCTCATAAGTCCAACCCGCTCACGCCAGAGCGCCGTGCGGCCTGTCTCGTCAACTTTCGTCCCGGAGCCGCTCAACTGCGCATCGATCAGCGCCACGCGGTCCTCCAAGGCTGTGATCGTGCTGGCTGTGCCCACGCGCTGCACCCGGCCACGCTGCGGCACCGTATCGAGCACCGACTCGAGATAAGCCGACCGCGCCATGAGTGCATCGATACTTGGGCCAACAGCGTCCGCGGTGTCGGCTTCCGTTGGGACCTCACGGGTCGCCAAGGACTCGGTCACGGGCCCGATCTGCGGCCCAAGCTTCGGCCACACCACCCACACGGCGAGCGCCACGCTTGCGGCCAACGCGAAGCGCGCCACTGAGCGGGTCCGCGGGAGTTGCCGATCCACCGTCGGCGCATCGTCCAGCAGCGCGTCGAGTCGCGCCGTAACGGCGCGGGACGGCGAGAGCTGCGGCAGCTCACGCAAGGCGTCGCGCACGGCCTCGGACTCGTGCCCAGAACATGTCGATTCGTCATTCATGCGATACACCTCGTATCCAGTGTCGCCGCAGGCGCGGGTGTCGCCACGGCCGTGTCGAGCCAGCGCCGAAGTTCGGCGCGGGCTCGCGACAGGCAGCTCTTCGAGTAGCTCTCGGTCTTGCCCGTCAGGTCAGCAATCTCGCGGTGGGTATAACCCTCGACGTCGTAGAGCCAGACAACGACGCGATGGGATTCGTTGAGCCGGCCCAACGCATCGCCAAGGTCGCGGGCCAGGCCCAGTTGCTCGGTGGCGTCGCTCGCAGGCTCATGAGCCTCGTCGAGTGCTGTGGCCCGACGCTGCCACGCAGAGCGAAAGAACATCATGCAGCGAGAGACCGCAATCGTTCGCACCCAGGTGGCCAGCGACGCCTCACCCCGGAACTCAGGCAGGTGACGCAACACCTCCACGAACGTCTCCTGGGTCAGATCCTCAGCGGTGGCCTGCGACTGGCAGAGTCGGTAACACAAGGTGTACACCGGGCTGGCCAACTGGCGGAAAACGATGTCCAGCGCGCGCCGGTCGCCCCGCTGCGCACGCGAGACTATGGCGGTATCAAAATTGAGGCCAGCAAACCCACTCATGCCCGATTAGATGCGTTACGCCACGAAAGGGTCGCAGACTGACACAAAAAAGTCCTTCGGACGGCCCTGACGCGGCACCACGCGGGTGTTTGGGCTACAATCTCGTCGCTGTCACGTACGCCAGAGTGGTGGAATTGGTAGACACGAGGGATTCAAAATCCCTTGCCAGCAATGGCGTGTCGGTTCGAGTCCGACCTCTGGTACCAACAGCACACACAGACGACCTCCGGGCCCTGACCGGGCTTGCACAGGATTCGAATGAAACTCCCAATGAACTACTGCTCCAACTGCGGCCATGCAGTGGGCCGCGCCGTGCCCGAGGGCGATACCCACGAACGCTGGGTTTGCCCCAACTGCGGCATGATCCACTACCAGAATCCCAAGGTCGTTGTAGGCTGCGTGCCCGAGCGCGACGGTCAGATTCTGCTCTGCAAACGTGCCATCGAACCGCGCCACGGGTACTGGACGGTGCCGGCGGGGTTCATGGAACTCGAGGAGACCATGGCCGAAGGTGCCGCCCGAGAGACCATGGAGGAAGCTTGTGCCGAGGTTGAAATCGGCCACCTGTTCGCGGCCGTCGACGTACCCCAGGCCGGCCAGGTCCACGTGTTCTACACAGCGAAGCTCATCTCCGATTTCGCACCAGGACCCGAATCACTGGAAACGGCGATGTATGCACCCGACGACATCCCCTGGGACGATATCGCCTTCCCGAGTGGCCGCTTTGCTCTGGAAAAGTGGATTGAGGACGGTGGCCGCAACAACGGCGTACACGCCTACACGGCGCGGCGCCGGCTCATTGGGTGAATTCAGCGCCTAGGCACGCTAAGCTCCGCGCTCAGGCCAGACAGAGGACCGACCAAAAATGACTTTCGTGGTGACCGAATCCTGCATCAAGTGCAAGTACACCGACTGTGTCGAGGTGTGCCCCGTCGATTGCTTCCACGAAGGTCCGAATTTTCTCGTCATCGATCCTGATGAGTGCATCGACTGCACGCTCTGCGAACCGGAGTGCCCCGTCGAGGCGATCTACTCCGAAGATGAAATTCCGGCCGGCCAGGAGCATTTCCTGGAGATCAACGCCGAGCTTTCAGCGCAGTGGCCCGTGATCACAGAGGCCAAGGAACCCCCAGCCGACGCGGACGACTGGAAAGACGTCGAAGGTAAGGAACAACACCTGGAGCGGTGATGCCGTTCGCCGCGTGCGCGGCGCACTCCCCTACTTGAATGTTAGCGCGTGCTAACGGTCGGCGTGTCGGCCAGAAGCGCGGCCAGATCCTGAGCGGGCTTATAACCCGGAATGAACTGACCCGTATCCGTGACGATGGCCGGGGTGCCCCCGACGCCCAGTCGCAAACCTGTTTCGAAGTGGCGCATCACCATGGACGTGTCGCAGCCCTTCGGCTTGGCCGGCAGGCTCTGATCGTTCTTGGCGCGCGTCAGCGCCTCATTGCGGTCTTCGGCGCACCAGACCTGTTCGGCCTTGCGCCAGTTCTCTGAGCCCGGCCCGCCACGAGGCCAGAGCAGGTAACGCACGGCGATGCCCAGGTCGTTGTACGCCTCGATATCTTTGTGCAGCTCGCGGCACCAGCCACAGTCCACATCAGTAAACACTGTGACGGTGTGCTTGGGGTCTTCGGGTGCGAAAGTCAGGCCCAAACCGTCGCCGAACTCTGACAACAGATCGACGCGACCCTCTGCCGCAGCGTCCTGGGTCAGGTTTCGGTCGGACTCGAGGTCGATGAGATCACCGCGCATCAGAAAGCGGCCATCCTCGGTCAGGTAGGCCACCATCGGACCCTGCCGCACCTGAACAACGCCCGGCAGCGGTGTCTTGTAGATGTCTTCAGCTTCCAGATTCGGAAACTTGCTCGCCAGCGACTCTCGGATCGCATCAAACGCATCTTCAGCCGCAGCGTTGGTCGCCGTAGCAGTCAGGAGAAGCAGGATGACGGTTCGGAGCAGGATCGGCATGGCGAGGTCTCGATTCGTGTCTACAAGGTGGGAAGTGCGAGCCGCGCGGATACTCCCACGCGCGCGCATCACCCGCAAGCGCGGGCCTTTAGTGTAGACCATGGCAGCCGGCGATTTGTTTCACCGCCCGCGCCCGGTGCCCGTCAACCGCGCGGGTGGTGCCGCTCGTGCAGCTCCTTCATGCGCTCGCGCGCGACGTGCGTGTAGATCTGGGTCGTGGACAGGTCGCTGTGACCCAACAGCATCTGCACGACGCGCAGGTCTGCACCGTGATTGAGCAGATGCGTGGCAAAGGCGTGGCGCAACGAGTGCGGCGACAGGCCGTCCTGGATACCCGCCTTCTGTGCGTAACGCTTGATGATGTGCCAGAAGGCCTGGCGCGTCATTCGGTCGCCGCGGCGCGTGGGGAAGAGGTACTCGGTCTGGCGCTCGAGCAGAATCTCGAGGCGGGGGCCCTCGATGAACTCCTTGAGCCAGCGTTGCGACTCTTCGCCCAGCGGGATCAGACGTTCGCGATCGCCCTTGCCGACGATGCGCAGTACGCCCTGGTTCAGATTGACCTGCGACTGCTTGAGGCTGATGAGTTCGGTGACACGGAGGCCCGTGGCGTAGAGCAGCTCCAGCATCGCGCGATCGCGGTGTCCCAGGGGTTCGGACACGTTTGGCGCACCGAGCAGCGCTTCGACTTCGTCTTCGGTCAAGGTCTTGGGTAGCGAGCGCCCGATACGCGGCATTGCGATGTCGACCGTGGGGTCGTCAGCGCGTTTGTGTTCATTGGCGAGATACCGGAAAAAGCGACGGAAGCTGGAGAGCTGTCGTGCCGTCGAGCGCGGTTTGGCCCCCGACTCGACGCGCCAGGCGATGAAGTCGAGCAGGTCCGCCTTCTGCGCCTCGGGCAGAGCAACGTTCCGTTCGGCGAGCCAACGCGCCAACGCCATGAGATCTGCACGGTAGGCGCCCAGGGTGTTCTTGGACAACCCGCGCTCCATCCAGATCGCGTCGAGGAACGTGTCGATCACCGCCTCGGCGTCGGCGACTGCGTTTGCAGCACCTGAATTGTCGTTTGTTGCCATCAATGCCATCTGCTATTTTCCGCTCGGTCGCGCCAGATTCCGGGCGCGATCCTGCGCCTTCAGGGGCCACAACCGGGCCCGGTCGCACGCGAACTTGCGGCGTTGCGAGACTATTCCACGCGCGTCGCAATGAATGCCGTGATCAGAGTCACAGAACCCCCAGACCGTTAACATAAAGGGAACTGGGTCACATAATTCTCAGTGGTCGACGATGTCCGAAGCTCTTGATACACGCCGTTCTCCGCTCCGCGTTGTCGCAGACCTCCTGTTCGGCGGCTGGTTTTTACTGGTCTTCACGGTCTGTGTACTGATTTGTCTGCTCGGCATCCTGGTGGTTCCCGGACTTGCGCGGCGCCAACGCATCGCAAAGACCATGTCCCAGCTCGTGTTCCTGCTGACCGCGACGGGACCCGACTGCGAGGGCTTTGACCAATTGCCCGATGGCCCCTGCGTACTCGTCGCGAATCACCAGAGCTACCTGGACGGCGTGGTCATGACGGCCGCCCTGCCGCCACGCTTTTCGTTTGTCATCAAGGCCGAGATGCGCGATGTGCCGCTCGCAGGCTGGCTACTCGTTCGCATCGACTCCTTTTTCGTCAAACGCGACGACATGCGAGCCAGCGCGTCAGCGGCCCGCCAGATTCTGAAAGCCGCGCGTGGCGGTCGGGCGCTGGGGTTTTTTCCGGAAGGCACCTTCCAGGACTACACAGGCATCCACCCGTTCCGCCGCGGCGCATTCGCAGCCGCCAAGGCAGGCAAACTGCCCGTCGTGCCCGTGGCGCTCTCGGGGACACGTGACATCTTGCGTTGCTACCGCTGGTGGCCGCGAATCGGCCGGATTCGGATCAAAATGCTGCCGCCGATCACAACTGAAGAGGTGGATCAGCTCAGCGCAGGTCAGCTCGCAGACCGCGCGCGGCAGATCATCATGGCGGAAACAGGCGAGCGTGACCTCGTGCTCGAGCCCGTAGAGTCAGCTGCCTGACTGAGACGGGGCGCGACGCGCCCCGGAGTCCTACGACGCGATCTTGAGCCGGTCGTTCACGAAACCGATCCAGGCTCGGGCGTTGCGCCGCTGATCCGCGGTTCCTGAATCCTCAGCCTGTTTGAAGGCTGCCAGAGAGTCTCGCAGGCGCCCCATCTCCGAGTAGGCCGTGCCGATAAGCAAGTAGGCCTCACCTGCGTCCTCATAGCCTCTTTCGAGCGCGCGGTTGGCCGATGCGACCACTTCTTCCCAACGCGTCAGCTCGTTGTAAATCTTCGCCTGACGAATCGAGTATTCGGGGTCGCCCGTGAGTTCGCCAAGCTCCGACATCACCAACAGCGCTTTGTCGTACTCCTGCGCCGCCGTCCAGGCTTGCTCGAGCAAGGTGAGCGACTTCTTATTGCGCTCGATCTGCCCCGCGCTCATGCCTTCCGAAAGGATTTGACCGGCAGTAAAGGGGATATCAAGGAACATGTTGAGCCGAACCAGTGACAGCAGTTTTTCCTCTTCGGTAATCATCCCCTTGCGATAGGCGACCATCATCGTCGACAAGGCGGGGCGATCCTGATTGAGCTCCATGTGGGCGCCAGAGAGCGTTTCCCAGTAGCGCTCCTTATCCGGCCAGAGTTCAACCATTTGCTGCAGCAGCGGCACGGCCTTGGGGATTTGACCCGTCTCGAAATGAATGGCCAACAACAACTGATACCAGGATTCGGTCGGTTTGTCGGATACCTCGATGGCCCGAATGACGTACGGGCGCGCGTCCTCATAGCGTTCCAGCTGAGAGAAAGCCGAGCCGATCAGCATGTACGCGTCGGCCTTGGGGTCTTGCTCGTATTTGAACCACTCGCGTGCTGTTTCGATGGACTTTAGGAACTGGCTCTCGGCGGCATAGAGGCTGGCCAACGAATACAGCATGCCCTGCTGGGCAGCGGTTTGAAGCGAGTTCAATGCAAGCGACTGTTCAAAATAGTCGATAGCCTGGGGAATGCGGTTTTCGTTGGCATGTATAAAACCGATGGCCTGAAGCACGAGCGCTCGTTCGTAGTCGTTCATGCTCTTTTTCAAGAGCGCCTGACCGCGCTCCATTGCCTCAGCGTTTTGGCCCTCACCCATGAGCTCATGGATTGCAGACAATCGCTTGTAAATCTGTTCCGTCATGGCCTGCGGCTTCACATCGCGTTCGACCACCTGACGATTCTCATCGAGCTCAGCCTGGGCGTAGGCGAGCTTCCCACTGCCTACTGTCATTACGGCGGCAAGCAAAATCGGAATCAATACACTGCGTTGCATAAGCTGGTGCACCCCAGTTGCCGACGGCTCAGCCGCCTAGCGTAAAGTCGAGTCGGATGTTCGCACGGCGGGCTACAGCCTGGCCGTCAACCACTCGAGGTTTGAATTTCCACTTATAGAGCGCGCGCTGTGCGCTGCGGTCGAACACGCGGCGTGGCTCTGAATTCACCACGGCGACTTCCGATACGCTGCCGTCAGCCTCGATTGTGAACTCAAGCTCTACCCAGCCTTCGATACCTTCGAGAGCAGCATCACGCGGGTACTGCGGCTGAATGGAAACGATGGGAATCACGTCCCCTTCCGGCGCCTGCTCGCCTGGGTTCCATCCTCCCAGGTACGGACCGGAACCGGCAGCGATGGGAACATTGACGGAAGGCGCCTGAATATCCGGCATATCCGGCGGCGGCTTCTGCTGATTCTGAACATTGAGCTTGGGCGGCGGCGGCGGCTCTTTGGGTTTCTCAGGCTCGGGCGGCTTTCTGCGTTCTTTCTGGTTTTGGATCTCGTCCTGCTTGACGCGAACAAAGTCGAGCGACACGCGATCCGCGTCTTTGTCACCGATCGAGGGCGTGCCGGCAATGAGCGCGTGCATGAGCAGAAACAAGCCCAGCGCGACCACAATCCCCGACAAGACCGAAAGCACAAATCTCATTCGTAATCCTCCAATCGGCCCTAGGTGCCCTCTGCCTCAGCTGCCACCGATATGTCGATGACCCCGCCAAGTCGCACCTGATCCATGATGTCGATGACAACGCCCGTCGGCGCACCCTCGTCAGCAATGATGACCGCCGAACTCTCGGGGTTCTCCGCTGTGGCTTCCTCGACCCGCTGACGTACGAGCGTCAGTTCAATCTGCTGCTTATTGAACCAGATGTCGCCCAACTCGGTCACGCCGATCAGGATGTTGCCGCGCGCTTTAGATATCGCCGTTTCAGCCTTCGGTCGCGTGGGATCAATGCCGGTTTCCTTAACGAACGACGTCGTTACAATGAAGAAAATCAACATGATAAAGACAATATCTAACATCGGTGTGATGTTGATTTCAGTGTCTTCCTGGTTCTCAGAGTGTCGTCTGGCCATGAGGTTCCCCGTTTTCTAGCGCGCCAGCGCCGCCAGCGAAACCCGCTGCGCACCCGCCACGCGAGCCTGGTCGACGACCCGCACGAGGATGCCTGCGTCCGCTTCCCGGTCCGCCGCGACGACCACCGACGCATCGGGCTTCAATGCCAGCGCGCTCTCGATGTTCGCGCGCACGGCACGGATATCGGTTTCTCGATTCTTAATCGTGATCGTACCCGTCCGATCGATCTTGATAGCGATCACCTCAGAGACTTCGACGTCCTTAGGCGGCTCGTTAGAAGGCCGCGACAGATCAACGCCGAACTCCTTAACAAACGAGGTCGTCACAATGAAGAAGATGAGCAGAATGAACACCACGTCGAGCATGGGCGTGATGTTGATCTCGGCCTCTTCCTCGTTGCTGTGAATGCGTCGTTTCATGTGCGCCTCAAGCGATTAGTGATAGACGAGTAAATCTTCGAGGGCTTCCACCTCGCGACTCGCACGGCGCTCGATGAGCACGTTGACGTACAAGCCCGACAGCGCCGCCACGAGGCCAGCCATGGTCGGAATTGTCGCTTGCGAGACCCCGCCCGCCATCAGGCGCGCGTTGCCCGTCCCGTGAAAGGCCATGACGTCGAACACCTGAATCATGCCGTACACGGTGCCGGACAAGCCCAACAGCGGCAGCAGCGCCATGATCGATTTGATAATGGGAAGAAACTGCCGCGTCTCGATACTGAGCTCCGAAATCAGCAGTTCGCGGATTCGGTGCGCGTGCCACGACGTGGTGTCGCGCCGCGACTCCCATTCCTCCACGACAGCGCGTTTCAGCCCGGGCATGACCTTCAAGAAAAACCAGTAACGCTCAATGATGAACGTCCACATGATGGTCGTAGCGATCAGGATGAAGAACAGGACCGGGCCGCCCAGCTCAAAAAAGCTGCGCAGCGCAATCCAGGGTGCTTCAAGCAAGTACATCGATCAGCGTCGCTCGGTGGCTCGGGCAATGATGCCGGCACTCTGTTCTTCGAGCACCTCGATCAGATTGCGGCTTCGGCCGGAGACTACTGTGTGGAGGAACACCAGCGGAATAGCGACGATCAGACCCAGCATCGTGGTGACGAGCGCTTCCGAGATACCGCCGGCCATGAGCTTCGGATCGCCCGTACCAAACAGCGTGATCGCCTGGAACGTGTTGATCATGCCCACCACGGTACCCAGCAGGCCCAGCAGCGGCGCCACGGCCGCGAAGACCTTGATGAGAGACTGGCCGGATTCGAGCGGTGGCACCTCGCGCAGGATCGCCTCGTCCAGCTTGAGCTCAAGCGTCTCCGTATCGGCCTGCGGGTTATCAGCGTAGACGGACAAAATGCGCCCAAGGGGATTGTCGGCCGACGGCGAATCGCTTTTCAGCTGCTTGCGCATCTTGCCGCGGATACCTGTCAGAACAATGAGGCGCCACAGCGCAATGAGGATCCCCACGAGACCGATCGTGATGATCACATAGCCAACGGGACCGCCCTGATTGATGCGTTCGCCCGTGGTGGCCTTCTTGGTTTCGAGGCCCAGCAAGGTGCCCCGTGAGGGATCAATGGTCATGGGTACGATCTGGCCAGCGCCCGTGCCAAAGAAGTCCTTTGCGGGGCCCGTGTAGCGTCCCGCAGGCTGGGGCGTGAGCAGCTGCAATGAGTTCGTTTGCTCACTGAAGAGCAGGAAGCCGTCCTTGCTAATGACGTCAAAAAGCCCCACCCGGACGACCTCGCCCGAGGTGATACCGCCAGCAGCGTCGCGAATCTCGCTATCGAATCGCTCGGTGGTCGCCGATCCTGCGATTTCTTCGAGATACAGGAACTGAAGCTGGCGCAGCTCGTCGATAGACGGAAGCTTCTTGGCCTGGCCCAGCTCTGTCGCGATATCGCCGCGGTTCGGCTTTTGTACCGTCAGCAGCGACGTGTCAACCATGCCTTTGGCTTCTCCCGCCGACTGGCGGACGACGCCGAACAGCTCGCCAATATCGCCCAGGCGAATCCGTAGTGTCTCCTCGAGGTCGGTCAGTCGAAGCTCGTTGCTGTCGAATGCCGACTTGAGCTGCTCACTGCGGCGCTGTTCGGCCACCAGTGACGCCTTTGCACTATCGAGCAGCGCCTGCTGCTGATTGCGCTTGCTTAAAAATTCCTGCTCACGCTCCCTGTTCTCGGCAGAAATCTCGCGACCTTCGCGCCGCACGTCACCGAGTAGATCCTGCATGGAATCCTGAGCAGATGCGGCGGGCGTCAGAAGCGTGAATGCGGTCAGCGCCAGCGCGGCGCGACGGAGGTTCTTGACTGTGCTCATCGTGCTGCCTCCGCACCGGCTACGGGAAGGACAAGCAGCGACGGCGCCGCTTGTTTCTTGGCGAGTGCCAGGCCGTCGGACACCGAACGACGGTAGCCCGAATCTGCCACTTCCCACTGGCGAGTCTGTTTGTTCCACATGCCTGTGACCGACTCGTCACGAGTCTGGTAGGCCAGGACCACGCGACCCACGCGGAGGAAATCGACCTGCGTATCCTGGCCGTTGATGTTGACCGTGCCTTCGTAGGCCTCGATCGTGCGGCCGAAACCAGCCTCGATCTTGTAGGCCTCCATGATCTGGCGGTACTTCTCGGACACTGTCAGGCCGGAGTCCGTCATGTTGTCTTCGAGACGCGCGATACGGTCTGCCCGTTCTTGCTGCTGGAACGGCATATCCGCTTCGATAAAGGCCTTGAGGTCGGCGATCATGTCGAGCATGAGCGGGACAATGCCCTGCTCTGTTTCCTCGAAGTTTTCGAGCTGCGTCTCGATCGACGCAACCTCAGCTTCCTGATCGGACACGATAGCCTGCAGATTGTCATTGTAGATCCGCACACGATCGAGCTGCTGCAACGTCACCCGGTATTCACCCAGCAGCTCTGAGGTCTGCTGCGCGTAGCGCGTGACGCGGCGCTGAGACTCCTGCGAACCGCGGTCAAAAGTGCCCTGCTCATCAATAACGCGCTTGACGGCTTGCTGGGCCGACGCGGGCGCCATGAGCGCTGCACACAGTGCCACCGTGCCGAGCGTGCGGAAAAAGCCGCTTGGCACGCTGTCTTTCAACAAAAACAACGACATGAAATGAATCCTGCTTGTAGTAATGCTTGTTCGGCGAGAACGCCCCGGCGCCTAGCCGGCAACCGGCCGTGGGATGTCTTTAGTTTCCCCTTCTCCCCCGCCAAGGGCCGTAAACAGCGTGGCTGCCACCCCCCGGCGGCGCCGATGAACGCTAGCAGAATCACTGCCGAAAAAAAAGCGTAACAACGGTGTGTTGCGGGGACCTCACCGGGGTGCAGCGGACCCTGCTTTCCGTCAGAATACGGGCCCTTTTGGTGACCAAGACTGAGGAGCGGCGCACTTATGTCAGACGGAGCCATCGTCATCACGGGCGCACGGCGCACGCCCATCGGCGCGTTCCAGGGCGCCCTTTCGGGCGCCAGCGCCACAGACCTGTCGGCAGCCGCATCGAAGGCGGCCATCGCTGACAGTGGTATCGACGTCGAAGCCATCAGCGAGACGCTCATGGGATGCGTACTGCCGGCCGGCCTGGGCCAGGCACCCGCGCGCCAGGCCGCACTCGCCGCCGGGGTCCCACAATCGCGCGGCGCCACTACAGTTAATAAGGTCTGCGGCTCCGGCATGAAGACCGTCATGCTCGGCCACGACCTGATTCGCGCGGGCAGTGCTCAGGTGATTCTCGCGGGCGGTATGGAGTCGATGTCGAATGCGCCCTATCTGTTGCCCAAGGCGCGCAGCGGCTACCGCATGGGTCACCAGCAGGTCATCGACCACATGTTTTATGACGGGCTGCAAAACCCCTACGACGACAACATGATGGGCGTCTTCGCCCAACGCACCGCTGACCGTTACGACATGACCCGCGAGGCCCAGGACGCTTTTGCGCTGACCTCGCTCGAGCGCGCCAAGGCGGCCTGCGCAGGCGCCTTCGACGCAGAGACTACGCCCGTCACGATTTCAGGCCGCCGCGGCGATAGCGTAGTCAGCGAGGACGAAGAGCCCTCGCGCATAGACCCCGAGCGCATCCCGACGCTGCGACCCGCTTTTGCGAAGGACGGCACCGTCACGGCGGCGAGTGCGTCGTCGATCTCTGACGGCGCCGCCAGCCTGGTTCTAATGAGTGAGGCTACGGCCGCCGCGCTCGGTGCGACGCCACTTGCACGCATCGTGGCGCACTCGGGGTTCGCGCATGAGCCAGAGTGGTTCACCACCGCCCCCATTGGCGCGATCCGAAATCTACACGAGCGACTGGGCTGGACGCCCGATGACGTAGATCTCTACGAAATCAACGAGGCCTTTGCCTGCGTCACCATGGCGGCGATGCACGATCTCGGCCTGCCGCACGACAAGGTCAACGTGAATGGCGGCGCCTGCGCACTCGGGCATCCCATCGGCGCGTCGGGCGCCCGTATCATCGTAACCCTGGTGCACGCACTCGCGAGTCGCGGTGGCAAGCGCGGCATCGCCTCGCTCTGCCTCGGTGGCGGAGAGGCGGTGGCCATCGCCATTGAACGACCCTGATTCCGACAGCACGAGGACGGATATGAAACTCGAAAACGCCAAAGCCATTGTTACCGGTGGCGCCTCTGGACTCGGGCTGGCAACGGCGCGTCGCGTCATCGCCGCCGGTGGCCGTGCCACGCTGCTCGATATTAATGACGATGCCGGGGCCGCCGCCGTCGCCGATCTGGGCAAAGATACGCAGTACATCAATACCGACGTCAGTGATGAATCGGCGGTAAAGGCCGCCGTGGAAGCTGCCAGCGAACACATGGGCGGCATCACGTTGGCCGTTAACTGCGCAGGCATCGTGGCACCCGGTCGGGTGTTGGGCCGGTCGGGCCCCATGGCCGGCGACTACTTCGCGCGCACGATCATGATCAACCTCGTTGGCTCCTTCCTAATCGCAAAAGAAGCCGCGAATGTGATGCAGCACAACGAGCCAGAGGCTGACGGAGAACGTGGTGTCATCGTCAACACGGCCTCGGTGGCCGCGTTTGAAGGCCAGATCGGCCAGGCGGGTTACTCGGCATCGAAAGGCGGTGTCGTAGGCATGACCCTGCCGCTCGCGCGCGAGCTCGCGCGCTTCGGTGTGCGGGTGATGACCATCGCGCCGGGCATCTTCATGACACCCATGATGGCGAGCCTGCCTGACGATGTGCAGGCGTCACTGGCCGAACAGATTCCGTTTCCCAATCGGCTGGGTACCGCAGAAGAGTTCGCCGACCTGGCGGCCTACATCTATACGAACACGATGCTCAACGGCGAGACGATCCGTCTCGACGGTGGCATCCGTATGCAGCCCAAGTAAGTGTTCCGGGCGCGTTGCGGCGCGCCCCGCTTACATGCCGCTATAGTTGGGTCCGCCGCCGCCCTCGGGCACGCGCCACTCGATGTTCTGGGCCGGGTCCTTGATGTCGCAGGTCTTGCAGTGCACGCAGTTCTGCGCGTTGATCTGGAAACGGGTCTCCCCGTCCTCCTCGACAAACTCGTAGACCCCGGCCGGGCAATAGCGCTGCGACGGCCCGTTGTACTTGGGCAGGTGGTTCTCCACGGGCACATTCGCATCGATGATATGCAGGTGCGAGGGTTGATCTTCCTCGTGATTGGTGCTCGAGAGAAACACCGAGGACAAGCGATCAAACGTGATCTTACCGTCAGGTTTCGGGTACTCGATGCGTGATGCCTGATCAGCTGGCAGGAGCGTTGCGTAGTCTGGCGTCTTGTTGCGCAGCGTGATGGGCCACTTGCCGCGGAAGATGTTCTGGTCGAGGTAAATAAACGCCGAGCCCAGGAACCGGCCGAAGCTGTGCTGCGCCGGGCCAAAGTTGCGTGTCGCATGCAGCTCTTCCCAGACCCACGAGTTGCGTACGGCATCGCTGAAGCTGGTGAGTTCTGCGCCACTTGGGTCGGCGCCATCGGCAAAGGCATCGAACACCGCATCGGCCGCGAGCATGCCCGTCTTGATGGCCGTGTGTGAGCCTTTAATCTTGGCCGTATTCAAAAAGCCCGCATCGCAACCGACGAGCATGCCGCCGGGTACAGTCAGCTTCGGCAACGACTGAATACCGCCCTTGTTGACCGCGCGCGCACCGTAGGACACCCGTCGACCGCCCTCCAGGTACTTGCGAATTCCCGGGTGCAGTTTCCAGCGCTGGAATTCCTCGAATGGGTACAGATGCGGGTTCTTGTAGTCGAGCGCGATGATGTAGCCCAGGAACACCTGATTGTTGGCGGCGTGGTAGAGAAACCCGCCACCCTCAGTGTCTTTCGGCAGGGGCCAGCCCAGCGAATGAACGACGAGACCCGGCTCATGCAGCTCGGGGTCGATCTCCCAGACTTCCTTGAGTCCGATGCCGTAGTGCTGCGGGTCACTATCAGCGTCGAGATTGAACTTGCCGATGAGCTGTTTACCCAGGCTGCCACGGCAACCCTCGGCGAATATGGTCTGCTTGCCGAGCAGCTCGTAACCGGGCTCGTGATTCGCCTTGGGCTGATGGTCCTTACCAATACCCATATCGCCGGTCGCGACACCCCGGACGCGGCCATCGTCGTCGTAAAGGACTTCGGAAGCTGCGTAGCCGGAAAACAGCATCACGCCCATTTCCTCGGCCTGCTCGGCCATCCACTGCACCAGCTTGCCGAGGCTAATGATGTAGTTGCCTTCGTTGTGCATCGGTCGCGGGATGAACAGGCCGGGCACCTTCCGCGCCTTGGTCTCCCCCGTCATGTAAAGGATCTCGTCGCGCGTGACCGGGGTCTCAAGCGGCGCCCCCATGGCTTTCCAGTCCGGAAACAGCTCTTCGAGTGCACGCGGTTCGAACACGTTGCCCGACAAAATGTGGGCGCCGAACTCTGCGCCCTTCTCGACCACAACCACCGAGAGTTCCTGGCCGCTTTCGTTGGCCCGCTTCTGCAGCTGGCAGGCCGCGGCAAGCCCCGCAGGACCCCCGCCGACGATTACGACATCAAACTCCATCGACTCGCGTTCTGTGGTCATGCTGTCTCCGTAGGCGCTTCACAACGTGTACCCCGGCGTGGGGCGGCGGCGCGCCAGTCTAGCAAAGGGGCGGTTTCGCTGCACTGCAACAAGACGCCCGCCCGGCTTCGACAGAGGCTACACTGCGCGCCAGAATCGAACCGGAGACGAGCGCTTGGACGACGCGCCCGCACAACCCGACACACTGCACACGCGCTACGAGGCACACCTGGCCCGCGAAGGCTGGTGCGACGACGCGATCCAGCGGGCAACCATCGACCGGCTCGAATCGTTGCGAGAGGCATTGCTGGCACGCCACGTTGCGCAACAGCGTCGTCGTTGGTGGCGGCCTTCGCGGGAGCGACCCGTACCACAGGGCCTGTACCTCTGGGGTGGCGTTGGTCGCGGCAAGACCTTTCTCATGGACCTGTTCTACGCAGCACTGCCGCCCGTTGCCGCAAAGCGCAGTCACTTCCATCGCTTCATGTACGACGTTCACGCGGCGCTTAAGACGCTCGACAACCGCGAGGACCCGCTCGCCGACGTTGCCGACGGGATTGCGGCCGAGGCCGACGTCCTGTGCTTCGACGAATTTTTCGTTTCGGACATTGCCGACGCTATGATCCTCGGTCGGCTGTTACAGCACCTCACGGCGCGCGGTGTGGTGCTTGTGGCGACCTCGAACGCACCGCCCGCTGAACTCTACCGTGACGGTCTGCAGCGCTCGCGATTCCTGCCGGCGATCGCCCATCTCGAAACGCATTGCGCTGTAGTCGAGGTCGACGGAGGCGTGGACTACCGCCTGCGCGTGCTCGAGCGCGCGGCCTGTTACCTGACGCCCGATGACGAAGCTGCGGCACAAGCGCTACACGATGCCTTTACGGCGCTCACAGATCAGGCCGCACCTCTGCCCGACACCATTCAGATCGCGGGTCGCCCCCTCCCCCTGCGCGGCAAAGCTGCCGGTGTGGGCTGGTTTGACTTTGATGTGCTGTGTCGTGGTCCACGCAGCCAAAACGACTACATCGAGCTCGCGCGACGACTGCACAGCGTGCTGCTCTCCGGCGTACCGCAAATGGATGGCAAGGACGACAATGCGGCGCGGCGCTTCATCGCACTCGTCGATGAATTCTACGACCGGCGCGTCAACTTCATCGTCGCCGCCGAGGTGCCTGTCGATGCGCTCTACGTGGGGCAACGGCTCGATTTCGAGTTCGAGCGCACCCGCAGCCGGCTCACCGAAATGCAAACAGCCGCCTACCATGCGAGTCCGCACCGGCCCTGAAACCCCGGGCCGGGTCGGCGGTGGCATACTAGGGACGAGGCAGCTGCAGGAGCACCGCGATGACGCAACGCGACACAGAATCCGGGGACGACGACCGCCCGACGCTGGCGCTCGAGAATTTCCTGCCCTATCGCCTCTCGATCCTGTCCAACACCGTCAGTGGCACCATTGCTTCGGCCTATCACGAGCGCTTTGATCTGACGATTCCCGAGTGGCGTGTCATGGCCGTCATCGCGCGTACACCCGGCATGTCGGCTGCGCAGGTCTCGGAGAAGACGCTGATGGATAAGGTCGCCGTGTCGCGTGCCGTGGCGCGCCTGCTCAAGTCAGGGCGGATCACGCGTGAGTTCGCCGACCAGGATCGGCGGCGCTCGATTCTGCACCTCTCCGATGAGGGGCGTGTCGTCTACGACCAGGTCGCACCGCTTGCGATCCGCATGGAGGCGGACCTGCTCGAAGGCTTTAGCGAAGAGGAAATCGAGACCCTCAATACGCTGCTCGAGCGCATGCTCGCGCGGACCCACCTCATTGGGGCGCCCCGCGTCTGACGGCAATCAGTCCTCGCGCCCCAATGTGTCGCGGTGGATTTCGGTGCGCACGGCGATGAGCTCCTCGAAGAACTCCTGCTCGATTGCGCGACGCAGGAACGACACCCCTGTGGAACCGCCACTGCCCATCTGGTGACCGATGATGCGTTCGACGGTTTTCATGTGTCGGAAGCGCCAGAACTGAAAGTTATTCGCAATGTCGACGAGCGCCTCGCACATCTCGTAGAGATCCCAGTGCGTCTGCGGGTCCTCGTAGATAACCCGCAGCACGGCCACGACGTCGCCATCGACCTCACGCGTGCCCGTGAAGTCGCGGTCCAGCGCGTGCGCCGGAATCGCGTGTCCCTGCCGTGCCAGGTAGCGCAGGAACACGTCGTAGAGCCCAGGTGATTCGATGGCTTGGGTGAGCCTCGCGTGCCACTCGGGCAAGTGTTCGTACACGGCCAACATGCGTCGGTTGCGCTGTCCCAACAACACTTCGAGGTGCCGGTACTGGGGCGACTGAAATCCCGAAGCGCGACCGAACACGCTGCGGAACTCCGCGTACTCGCTGGGCGTCATGGTCTCAAGAACGCTCCACTGTGCGTAGAGCTGCTTCTGCACTTCCTTGACACGCGCAAGGTGTTTCACGGCCTTGCCCGGGCGGTCGGCCTCAAGCATGCGCATGGCCGCCTCGATCTCGTGGGCCACGAGCTTCATCCAGAGTTCGGCCACCTGGTGCTGGATGATGAACAGCATCTCATCGTGGTGCGCCGGATCACTAAGCGGCTGTTGGCAATCGAGCAGCCGCTCGAGCTGCAAATAGGCCGAGTAGTTTTGTCGCCTCGCGAGGTCGGTGACGATACCTGCTTCCATTTCGCGCCTGGTCATCGCGCTGGCCCTCCACAGGGGCTGAAAACCCACGAGCTTAGCAGTGCACGGCGTAGGCGCAACGCCCCGTGTCACGCTCGTCGCAGCCGATCGCCGAGGCCCCGCAACCGGCGAGCTGATGTATACTCGCGCCGTCCGCACGACAGCGGCGACGCATACGGGACAGCGTCAGCCGCGGAGAGGCTCATGCCAGCGCCCAAGCGCCGCAATACCGATAAACAGGAAGCGCTGATCGAGGCGATCAGTCGCGCCGCTGACAAACACGCACCCTTCAAGAATCCGGACCAGTTCCGACGATTCTGCGCCGAGTACTTCAGGAACGTCGCCGTCGACGACATCGCAGACGACGACCCGGCGCTGCTGGCCAATGCGGCGCTCGCGCACGCCAGTCATGCACGGCGACTGCTCCCCGGTGAACACGCACTGCGGATCTACAATCCAACGCTCGGCAAGCACGGCTGGGAGAGCGCCCACACCGTGATCGAACTTGTGCACGAGAACATGCCGTTTCTCGTGGACTCGCTGAGCATGGCGCTTGGACGCGTTGGTTGCGACATCCAGCTCACGATTCACCCGCTGATACGCGTGCGCCGAACCGCCAAAGGCTCGCTGCAGGACGTGCTGACACGCCGGGCGAAGACAGGCCACATTGAGTCCTTTATCCGCATCGACATCCGTCGCGAGAGCCGCACCGAACGACTCGAGGCGATCCGCGAGGTGCTGGAGCGCACGCTCGGCGACATCCGCGCCGCTGTGGCGGACTGGACGAAGATGCGCGCCAAGATGGCCGACGCCATCGCGGAAATTGAGCGGATCAAGCCCGCCAATGCGGCCCTGCGCAATGAGACCATCGAACTCCTGCGTTGGCTCAACGACGACAAGTTCACCTATCTTGGCTACCGCGAGTATCGGCTCGACGACAGTGGCGAGGCGCAGAAGCTGCGACCCGTGGGTCGCTCCGCACTGGGCGTCAAACGTATTCCCGGACGCCGTGGCCGTGCGCATGAAGTCACGACGCCCATGGAGCGATTCCGGCGTGCACCCGACATCGTACTGCTGACCAAGGCGAACTCGCGTTCAACCGTGCACCGCGACAGCAACCTCGACTATGTCGGCATTAAGACCTACGGCCCCGACGGTAAGCCCAACGGTGAGCGTCGATTTATCGGCCTGCTGACCTCGCAGGCGTACAGCGAACACCCCGCGTCAATTCCGCTCGTGCGCGGCAAAGTCGACCGCATCCTAGATCGCGCGGGCCTCGACCCCACGGGACACCGCGGCAAGGCGCTCATTCACATTTTGAGCAATTACCCGCGCGACGAGCTCTTTCAGGCAACCGTGTCGGACCTGCTGCGCACGACAACAGGCATCCTGAACCTGCAGGACCGACGTCGCGTCAAACTGTTCCTGAGGCGCGATCCGTTTCACCGCTTTTACTCCTGCCTCGTGTTCGTGCCGCGGGAGAAGTACAACACCGAGGTTCGTCAGAATACCGAGCAGATTCTGCTCACAGCACTTAACGGCAACACCGTCGAGTCGACCGCACAGGTATCCGAAGCGACGCTGGCCCGCGTCCACCTGCTTGTCTACGCGGACGGGCGCAAAAAGCCGCACATTTCGATTCGACAGATCGAGGCGACCATTGCGGACGCCGTGGTGACCTGGCGCGACCGCCTGCGCACCGCGCTGGCCGACAACTTCGGTGAGGAACGTGGCGCCGACCTGTTCGAAACCTACGGTGGCATATTCCCGCTCGCCTACGAGGAAGATCACGACGCGCAACAGACCTGCCACGACATTCAGCGCCTGGACGCGCTGCTCACGGGCGATGCCAGCGCGCTAAAAGCGTTTGACCTGCACATTCAACCTCGTGGGCCCGTCGCGGGCATCCGCTTCCGCGTCTTCCGGTTCGACGATCCCATCGCCTTGTCAGACGCATTGCCCCTGCTCGAGAACCTTGGGCTGCGCGTCATCAACGAGCGGCCCTATCATCTGCGCACGGGTGCGAGTCCGACTTGGATTCAGGATTTCGAAGTCGTACCGATCGTCGACAAATCCGCTGCCGAGCTGCGCGCCGTCGTGCACAAGCTCGCCATCGGGTTTGCCACGCAGCTGCAAGGCCATGCCGAAGCCGACGGCTTCAACCGCCTGATCCTCTCGGCGGGACTTGACAGCCGCAACGTCGCACTCATTCGTGCCTACGCCAAATACCTGCTGCAACTCGGTCTGCCATTCAGCCAGAGCTACCTTGAGGACATCCTCGCGGACCACAGCGACTTCGCGAGCGCACTCGTCAGCTGGTTCGAATCTCGATTCGACCCGAGCTCCGACGCTGTCGCTGGCGCGCGCATCGAACGACTCCGTACGGTAGAGGCGGCCGTGCGCGACGCCGACAGTCTCGATGCCGACCGGGCCCTGCGCGCGATGCTCAACACGATGCAAGCGACACGGCGTTGCAATTTCTATTGGCGTGATGCCATGGGCCAACCCGCGCCAACGATTGCGTTCAAACTCGCCACTGAGTCCATTGATGAGGCGCCGCTGCCGCGCCCGATGCACGAGATATTTGTGTACTCGCCGCGCGTCGAGGGAGTTCACCTGCGCGCTGGTGACGTGGCGCGCGGCGGCCTGCGCTGGTCAGACCGGCGAGAGGACTTCCGAACCGAAGTCCTGGGGCTCATGAAAGCTCAGACCGTCAAGAACACGGTCATCGTCCCGACCGGCGCCAAAGGCGGTTTTTTCCCGAAACAGCTGCCCACGGGCGACCGCGATGCGATTGGCGCCGAGGTCACCGCGTGCTACCAGTTGTTCGTGGACGCCCTGCTCTCACTGACCGATAACCTTGTGGACGGTGAGGCGCAGCGACCGGAGCAGCTCGTGGCGAATGATGGCCCCGACCCCTACCTCGTGGTCGCCGCCGACAAGGGCACGGCACGATTCTCCGACACCGCCAACGCCATCGCCGTCGGCCGCAACTTCTGGCTTGGCGACGCTTTCGCCTCCGGGGGTTCGGCCGGCTACGACCACAAAGTCATGGGCATCACGGCGCGCGGCGCCTGGGAAGCCGTAAAACGACACTTCCGCGAAATGGGCGTCGACACCCAGCAGGATGCGTTCACGGTCGCCGGCATCGGCGACATGTCGGGCGATGTGTTCGGCAACGGCATGCTGTTGTCGGAAACCTTGCGCCTTCAGGCCGCCTTTAACCACCTTCACATTTTTATCGACCCTGATCCCGACGCCGCGGCCAGCTTCGCTGAGCGCAAGCGCCTGTTCGCACTGCCGCGCTCGGGATGGACCGATTACGATACGCGATTGATTTCAAAAGGCGGCGGCGTGTTCTCGCGCGACGCCAAGTCGATTCCGTTGTCGCCCGAAATGCAGCGTCTGCTCGACACCGATGAGAAAACGCTCAGCGCGCCGTCGCTCATCAGCGCCATCCTGAAGATGCCCATCGACCTGCTCTGGAATGGCGGCATTGGCACCTACGTCAAAGCCACCAACGAATCCGACGCGGATGTTGGTGACCGTCACAACGACGCCCTGCGTGTCGACGCAAAAGACTTGCGCTGCAAGGTCGTTGGCGAGGGTGGCAACCTCGGGCTCACCCAGCTCGCCCGCGTCGAGTACGCGCAGGCTGGTGGGCGCATCAACACGGACTTCATCGATAACTCGGCCGGCGTCGACAGCTCGGACCGCGAGGTCAACATCAAGATTCTGTTGCGGCTGGTGGCCGAGGAGCGCGGTTTGCGCGAACGAGCGCGTAACAAGCTGCTCGCGGACATGACCGATGATGTCGCGCACCTCGTATTGCGCAACAACTACCTGCAAACGCAGGCGATCAGCATGATGGAGGCGCGCGCGGTATCGCGATTCCCGGAACATCGCTTGCTTATCGAGTCTCTGGAGCGCTCAGACCTGCTGAACCGGGCACTGGAACACTTGCCAGACAACGAAGCCTGCGACGAGCGCAAGCGCAATGGCAAAGGGCTTACACGCCCGGAGATTTCTGTCATTTTGAGCTATGCCAAGCTCGACCTGTACCGCCGGCTCTCGGAGTCACCCAGCGAACTCAAGCCGGCGCACATCGAAGAGCTCAAGCGTTACTTTCCCAAGGCCCTGCAACGCCGCTACGGCGGGCTCATCGGCGACCACCAACTGGGCCGCGAGATCATCACGACCCTGCTCACGAACAGCATCGTCAATCGCATGGGCCCGGTATTCCCGATTCGTGCGGAGCAGGACACGGGCTATTCGATCAACTGCGTTGCACAGTCTTACGAGCTGGCGCGCGACCTCACGGGCGCACGAGACCTGTGGGCGGATATCGAACAGCTCGACACCCGCATCCCCACCGATATCCAGTACTCCATGATGTTCGAGGTGGCGCGCAAGCTTCGCCACGCCTGCTATTGGTTACTGCGCACTTACGACGCAGAGTTTCCGCACGACCTGGTCGAAACCCTTCAGGCCCCGCTTCAACGCGTGCTCAAGGACCTGCCTGAGCTCATGTCACAGCATGGCCAGGAGCGACTCAAGGCGCTGCACCAACAACACACTCGGATGGGCGTACCGAGCAAGCTAGCCGCGCGCGTCAGCGCGCTAACCTACATCACCGACGCCCTTGAAATTGTGCGTCTCGCCGAGCAACGCCAGTGCGACACGCACGTCATCGCGGCCGTCTACTTTGGCCTTGGCAAGCGCCTGCAGCTCGACTGGCTGCGCCAGTCCATCGACGAGCTCGCCGTCGATGGTCGCTGGCAGTCCCGCGCACGCGGCACGCTGCGCGACAGCGCGATGCGCGCGCAGCGCGACCTCACGAGCCGCGTGCACTCGCTGAACCAATGCGAAGCGAAGGAAGCCTCGATCGAAGACCTCGTTGCATCGGACGCCACGGGCTTTGAGCGCATGCTGCAGCTCGTTGAGCAAATGCGTGAGAATGCGAATCCGGATTTCGCAACACTGACCGTTGCTGTCGACGAATTCACGCAGCTCACCGAAGAGGACTAGCCGACATGGCCGACGAACAGCTTATCGCCGTCTTCATCGATTTCGAGAACCTGGCTCTGGGCGCCAAGGACACCGCGGGCGGTGAGTTCCACATCGACCTCGTGCTGCGTCGACTCCTGCAAAAAGGTCGCCTCGTCTACAAACGCGCCTACTCCGACTGGAGCCGATATCAGGGTTTTGTGCGCGCGTTCCACGAACAGGGCGTTGAGCTAATCGACATCCCGCAGACCAAGGTCAGCGGTAAGAACTCGGCCGACATCCGCATGGTCGTTGACGCACTCGACCTCTGTTATGCCAAGCAGCACATTGATGCCTTCGCACTCATCTCGGGTGACAGCGACTTCTCACCGCTTGCGGCCAAGCTCAAAGAAAACAACAAGCGCGTGATTGGCTGCGGTATCAAGAGCTCGACATCCGACCTACTCATCAACCAGTGCGACGAGTTCATCTACTACGACGACCTGGCGCGTGAGGCTAATCGCAGCAAGAAGAAAAAGAAGAAGACCACGCGCCGTTCCAAATCCCAGGAAGCCATCGATATGACCGTGGAGATCGTGCGTTCCCTGGAGGGCGACTACGATCCCTTGTGGGGATCGCTCGTGAAGCAGACCTTACGGCGCGTGCATCCGGGCTTCACGGAAAGCTACTACGACTTCAAGAGCTTCGCAGACCTGTTGAAGGCCGCGGAGAAACAAAAACTGCTGTCGCTCGACTACGATGCGCAGCGCGGCAACTACATCGTCACGAGCCAATAGGGAGACATCATGGCGGGCAGACTGGTCTTGTGCCGACACGGGCAAAGCGATTGGAACCGGAAGAACCTGTTTACAGGATGGACGGACGTCGACCTCACGGACACGGGCATCACCGAAGCGCGTGAAGCCGGTCGCACGCTGCGCGACCAGGGTTTCAAGTTTGATATCGCTCATACGTCGGTGCTGAAACGCGCGATACGCACGCTCTGGCTCGTACTTGATGAGATGGATCTGATGTGGATCCCCGTGACACGCGCGTGGGAGCTCAACGAGCGCCACTACGGCGCGCTGCAGGGGCTCAACAAGGCCGAGACGGCAGCCAAGTACGGCGACGAGCAAGTGCACATCTGGCGTCGCAGCTACGACACGCCACCGCCAGTACTCGAGGAGGACGACGAGCGACACCCGAAGCACGATGCGCGCTATGCAGGTATCGAGGGGCTGCCCGCCAGTGAATCACTCAAGACCACGCTGGATCGCGTCGAGCCCTATTGGGGCGCGCAGATCGCGCCCGCACTGGCCGCGGGCAAGGACGTGCTCATCGCGGCACACGGCAATAGCCTGCGCGCGCTGGTGAAGATGCTCGACGGCGTCTCGAGCGAGGACATCACAGGCTTCAACATCCCCACGGGCATCCCCATGGCCTACACGCTCGACGACGACCTGAAGCCATTGTCACGCGAATTCCTGGGCGACCCCGAGGCGGTGGCCAAGGCGGCCGCTGCAGTGGCGAATCAAGGCAAGGCCAAGTGATCTACGCGCTCGACGGAAAGCGGCCCGTCTTCGAGGGCCAGGGGCAATGGGTCGCGCCCAATGCGCACGTCATCGGCGACGTCACACTGAAGGCCGACGCGTCCGTCTGGTTTGGGACCGTGGTACGCGGCGACGTGGACCGAATCACCATCGGTGAGCGCAGCAACATTCAGGACCAGTCGGTGCTGCACACGGACGTGGGCATTCAACTCAACGTAGGCAGCGACGTCACCGTGGGCCACCAGGCCATGCTGCACGGCTGCACTATTGGTGACGGCAGTCTCATCGGTATCGGTGCCACGGTCCTCAACCACGCCGTTATTGGCCAGCAGTCGCTCGTGGGCGCGCATGCACTTGTAACCGAGGGCAAGCAATTCCCTGACGGCGTGTTGCTCATGGGCGCACCCGCCAAAGTCGTCCGCGAGCTGACCGACGAGGAACGCCAGGCGCTCGCCGCCAGTGCCGCGCACTACGTCGCCAACGCGCACCGCTTCCGCGACGGACTCGAACCGCTGGGCTAGCTCTGGTTGCCCGGCTTGCTGGGTGGCTCGCGCGGCGTATCCCACACTCGAATCACGCCTTCCTGAGCCGTCGACGCGACAAGCACACCGTCGCGGGTGTAGATACGACCGCGCGCAAAGCCACGGCCGCCCGTTGAAGCTGGGCTATCGAGCACATAGAGAAACCACTCGTCGACGCGCGGCTGGCGGTGAAACCAGAGCGCGTGATCGAGGCTCGCCATCTGCACACGCCCGAGACCGTAGGGCAAGCCGTGCGGCAGCGAACTTGTACCGAGCAGCTCGTAGTCGGAGACGTAGGCCAGCATCGAGCGGTGCAGGTCCGGGGAATCGGGCAATCGATCCACGGCTTTCACCCAGACATGCTTGTGGGGCGGGCGCGGCTCGTTGTCGAGGAACGCGGGACGCTCAACGTGGCGAAACTCGAAGGGCCGCGCCTCTGTCATGAAACGACGCATTTTGGCCGGGACCTTTTCCGCCTCTTCACGTGCCAGTCCGCGCGAGTCGGTCAGCGACTCGGGGTCCGGCACGTCGGGCATATCAAACTGGTGCTCGACGCCCCCCTCGGGCACCTGAAAGGAACACGCCATGTTCAGAATCGGGCGCCCGTGCTGCACCGCAACGACTCGACGAACAGAGAAGCTGCGCCCGTCGCGCTGGCGATCCACCTCGTAAACGATGGGGGCATCCATGTCGCCACGACGGAGGAAATAGGCGTGCAGCGAATGCGCGGCGCGGTCATCAACCGTTTGCTGGGCCGCTGACAACGCCTGCCCGACGACCTGCCCGCCAAAGACTTGTGCGCTGCCGATGTCTCGGCTCTCGCCGCGAAAAATGTTGTCCTCGATGCGCTCAAGCGTGAGCAGGTGTTGCAGGTCGGCAAGGACCGGGTCCATGCGGGCTTCCTCAGCGGGGCTACGGGGAGCGTATTAGACCACGCCCGCGACACTCCGGTATGATCCGCGCCTTTCCCGACGGAGCACTCTCATGAGCGAACGACGCTGGTCCACCCGATTTGTCGGTCTCGGTATCCTCGCCGCCTTTATCGCCGTTGCGTTCGTGATTCTGTCCGGGCCCGGCTACCGCTTTGGCGTGCTGCCGCTGAGCCTGTCCTTCCGCGTTGTCATGGCCGCCGCGTTGATCGCGGTCTTCGCGGTCTTCATGCTGATAATCGGACTCATCGGTAAAGGCGCCAATGGCCGCATGCCTAAAGCGATGATCGCGCTGGTGTTGTCCGGCGGCATCGTCGCTCAGCTTGTCAGTGTCTACATGACGGCCAAGAGCGTGCCGCCAATTCATGACATCACAACCGATACGGTGAACCCGCCGCAGTTTGATGCCCTGCTGGGCGCGCGCGCCGGTGCCGCCAACCCAGCCGAGTACGCGGGCGAGGAGACGGCCAAGCAGCAGGCGGAAGCCTACCCCGACATTCAGCCCCTGGATCTGCCCGGCGTATCGCCCGCAGACGCGCTCACGGCCGCTGAAGCTGCCGCGCGCAGCATCGGCCTCGAGGCCATCGTGGCTCAGCCGGGCAAGAATCTGCTCGAGGGAACCGATGTGACATTCTGGTACGGCTACAAAGACGACGTGGTCGTCCGGGCAACCGCCACGGCGAATGGCACCCGCCTCGACATTCGCTCCAAGTCGCGGGTCGGCACCTCAGATCTGGGCGCCAATGCGAAGCGCATTCGCGCGCTCAGCGAGGCGATCAAGGCCCAGGCAGGCGGCTAGCGAAAGAGCGAGATCCGCCCGCGCAAGATGTCGGCGTACATAACCCAGTCACCCGCGAGACTGTAGAGCGGGTATTGAAAGGTGGCTGGCTTGTTCTTCTCGAACACAAAGTGGCCGAGCCACGCGAAACCATAGCCGACCAGCGGCATCGCAAGCAGCCACCAGACGTTGGCCGTCACGATGGCCGCGATAACCACCGCGATGACGCCGGTACTGCCAACGAAGTGCATCGTGCGACAGCGCGGGTCCGCGTGTTCTGCGAGATAGTAGGGGTAGAAATCGCTGAAACGCTCGAAGCGCTGTGTGGTGGCGTCGTTCATGCGGACTGTATGGCGCCGCCGTCGACGTGCAGCCCCGTGCCTGTGATGAATGCAGCGTCATCGGACGCCAGGAACAACGCGGCCTTGGCCACATCGAGCGCTTCACCAAGCCGGCCCACCGCTGCCTTGCGAATCCAGTAGTCGCGCATCCCGGTGTCGCGACGAAACGCCTCGCGCGTTGCCTCCGTCATGATGGCGCCGGGCAGGATGCAATTGACCGTGATGCCGTCGCGCCCCACTTCGGCTGCCAATGCTCGGGTCAGCCCCATGAGGCCATGTTGCGCCGCCGTGTAGGCCGCCAATCCCGCTGCGCCCCGCGATGAATAGACAGAACCAACATTGATCACGCGTCCACCCGGACTCTTTCGCAGCCGAGGTAGCAGCGCATGCGTGAGCCGGTAGGACGGCCGCAGGCTGATCGCAAAGGTGCGGTCCCAACGCGCGTCATCGGCACCACCCGTGATCGGGGCGGGCGCCTCCGGCCCAACCCAGACAAAAATATCGAGGCCATCGAGGTGGGCGTCTGCCAACTCCGCGAGGACTTCAGGGGCACCCGCGTCGGCGGCGTCGATCGCGGCACTGTGCACATTGGGCATCCTCTTGAACATCGACGTGATACCCGTGTCGGCAGCATCCACGGCCAACACCGTGGCGCCCTCTTGCGCCAGCAGCCGCGCCGTCGCCTCGCCAATGCCCTCGCCTGCGCCCGTAACGATGGCAAAGCGCTGGTGCAAACGTCCCTCGCCGTTCATGACGACACCCCTTTGCGATCACGCGCCGCCAGGCTGCGCAGCGCGATCACCGCGGCACCCAGCAGCACGCCGGCCGTGGCCAGTAAGACCGCACCGCCTGCGGGATTGGGCGGTTGCGCTATGAAGCACCAGCTGCCGCTGCCGGCGGCCAGCGCACCCAGAACGAGCAGCCAGATCGGCAAGGCGTGAATCTTCTCGGCGCCTGTGGTGGCAGTTGTGGTCACGAACCGGTCTCCGGAAGCTGGTAGTCAGAAAACTGCTCGCGCAGCGTGGTTTTCTTGATCTTGCCTGTGGCCGTGTGCGGCAGCTCCTCGACGAACACCACGTCGTCGGGCGTCCACCACTTGGCAATCTTGCCGTCGAGGTAACCCAGGATATCCTCGCGCGATAGCGTCGCGCCGGGCTTGGGCACGACAATCATAAGCGGACGCTCCGTCCACTTCGGATGGGCGACGCCAATAACCGCCGCCTCGGCGACGTCGGGATGCCCCACGGCTGTGTTTTCTAGATCAATGGAGCTGATCCACTCTCCACCCGACTTGATCACGTCCTTGGTGCGATCCGTAATGGCCATGAAGCCATCTGGATCAATCGTGGCAACGTCGCCCGTGTCGAACCAGCCATCGGCGTCGTGGGTATCGCCCGTTTCGTCTTCGCGCCGGTAGTAGCTGCTGCAAATCCAGGGACCGCGAACGCGTAACGCGCCGTAGGCTTCGCCGTCCCAGGGTTGTTCGGTGCCGTCGTCGGCAACGATCTTCATTTCGACACCGAAGATGCCACGCCCCGCCTTGGTCTGAATCTTGACGCGTTCGTCATCCGAAAGGCCGTCGTGCTTCGGCAGCAATTTGTTGACGGTTCCAAGCGGGCTCATTTCCGTCATGCCCCAGCCCTGCTGCAACACGACGTCGTGCTGATCGCGAAACGCCTCGATCATCGAGGCCGGCACCGCTGCACCGCCGACGAGCGTGCGCTCGAGGGTGTCCAGGCGTACGCCCGCCTTTTCGCAGTAATCGAGCAACGCCAACCACACGGTGGGCACACCGAGTGCGAGCGTGACAGCCTCGCCCGACAACAGCTTGTAGAGCGTTTCGCCGTCGCCCATCTTCGGGCCGGGCATCACGATCTTGGCACCGACCATGGGACAGCTGTAAGGGATACCCCACGCGTTGACGTGGAAGAGCGGCACGACCGGCAAAATGCAGTCGCGGCGCGAGATATCGAGAATATCAGGCTGCAGTCCCGCCATGGCGTGCAACACCGTTGAGCGGTGCGAGTAGAGCACACCTTTGGGATTGCCCGTTGTTCCCGACGTGTAACAGAGTGCCGCCGCCGAGTTCTCGTCGAACTCAGGCCACTCGTAGTCATTGCCGTGTCCGGCAATGAAGGTCTCGTAGTCCGTCGCGTCGCCGCCTTCAGGCACGCTGCCCGGGCCGCCCATGACAATGACGTGCTCGAGTGTCGGCGTTTGGTCGCGAATTTTGTCGATCAGCGGCAGGAACATCGGGTCCACGAGCAACACGCGGTCTTCCGCGTGGTTGATGATGTAGACGAGCTGTTCCGGGAACAGGCGCGGGTTGATGGTGTGGCAGACATACCCGGCTCCCGAAATCCCGTAGTAGGCCTCCATGTGCCGATAGTCATTCCAGGCCAGCGTCGCAACGCGGTCAGCCCGATCCAGGCCCAGAGACGTCAGCGCCTGGGCCACCTGGGCCGCGCGATCAAAGCAGTCGCGGTAGGTGTATTCGTGACGCGGATTGTCGGCGGTCACGGATACGATCGTGGCGTCGGGATGAAACGTCATCGCATGCTTCGCGATGCTCGAAATGAGGAGCTGCCGCTCCATCATGAGGCCCTGCATAAATCCCCCCGGATTCACGTGTTTACAGCCTCCGAAGTCTGCCTGAATCGGCGCGCCGCCACCACTGTCAGCGGGTCTCCAGCGACTCCCTGAGCGACTCCAGTTCCAGCCAGCGCTCGGTTGCCGTGTCGAGTGCCGCTTCCGCCGCCGCGACCTCGGCCAGCACGGGTGCCACAGCCGCATCGTAGTCCTGCTTGTAGAAGCCCGGATCGGCGACCTGGGCCCGCAGCGCGTCGAGCGCCTCGGTGAGGTTGTCGATCTGGTCTGGCAACGCATCCAGCTCGCGTTGATCCTTGTAGCTCAGTTTCTTGGGCTGCCGACGGGCGCGCGCCTCATTGCCGGACTCGCGTGCCGTCGAACTCGCGGGTGCCGCCTGTGCCTCGAGTTCGCGGCCACGCCGCAGCCAATCCGAGTAATTGCCCACATAGCGTTCGATGTGGCCACCTTTTTCGAACACGAGCGTACTCGTCACCACATTGTCGAGAAACTCGCGGTCATGACTGACAACGATCAGCGTGCCCGCGTACTCGTTGAGTCTCTCTTCCAGTACATCGAGCGTCTCGATGTCGAGATCATTGGTCGGCTCATCGAGCACCAGAAGATTGGCCGGTCTGGTAAACAACTTGGCCAGCACCACGCGATTGCGCTCACCGCCGGAAAGCGCCGACACAGGCGAGAGGATTCGTTGCGGCGAAAACAAAAATCCGCGCAAATAGCCGACCACGTGGCGCGGCTTGCCACCCAGCGTTACGTAGTCACCGCCATCGCCCACGACCTCAGCGATCGTCTTTGAGTCGTCGAGCTCGCGGCGCATCTGATCGAAGTAACCGATCTCCAGGTTTGTCCCGTGCTTCACAGTGCCCGAATCAGGTTCAAGCTCGCCGAGCATGAGCTTGAGCAAGGTACTTTTGCCCACGCCGTTGTTGCCCACAAGGCCGATACGTTCGCCGCGACGAATCGTCAGCGTCAACCCCTCGATAAGCGGCTCCTCCGACCAGCCGTAGCTCACGTTGTGGAGTTGGACCACCTTGCGCCCCGAGGGGTCAGCACCCTCAATGTGCACCCGTGCACCCTGTGGTCGCTTGCGCCGCGCGGCAGCTTCGTCGCGCATCGCGTGCAGGGCGCGCACACGGCCCTCGTTGCGTGTCCGTCGGGCTTTGATGCCCTGCCGGATCCAGGCTTCCTCTTCTGCCAGCCGCTTGTCGAACCGCGCGTCGCGCTCGGCCTCCTCGGCCCAGGCCTTTTCGCGCGAGCGCAGATAACGCGCATAGTCGCCAGGCCAGCTCACGAGTTGTCCGCGGTCAATATCGACGATGCGGGTAGCAAGTCGCTGCAAAAAGGCGCGGTCATGCGTGATAAACACGACACTGCCCGAGAATCCCAGGATACGGTTCTCGAGCCACTCAATGGTCTCGAGGTCCAGGTGGTTTGTGGGTTCGTCGAGCAACAACACATCTGGCGCTGTGACCAACACGCGCGCCAACGCGACGCGCCGACGCCACCCCCCCGAAAGACCCGACAGTGGCACGTCCGCGGGCAAACCGAGGTCGGTCACCGTCCGCTCGATCCGCTGTTCGATGGTCCAGGCGCCCGCCGCGTCGAGTTCGGCCTGCAGCGCATCGAGCGTCGCGACATCCCCCTGCTCGCCGAGACTCGCCGCCGCGCGCTCGTACGCTGCACGACGTTCAAGCAAGTAAGAGACGGCCCCTGCAACGTAGTCTCTTGCCGAGACCTCGAGCGCCGGAGGCAGCGCCTGCCCCAGCTCACCGATTGTGAGATCGCTCTGGCGGATAATCTCGCCCGAATCGGGCTGCAAGTGCCCGGCGATAAGCTTCAGCGTTGTCGACTTTCCCGCACCGTTGCGCCCAACGATGCACACGCGCTCACCCGCCTCAATGGCCATCGAAGCGTCATCGAGAACCGGGCGGTCGCCAAAGGTCATACGAATGCTGTCAAAACGAATCAGGGACACGAGCGGTCTCGATCTTAAGTGCGGCGAGGCAGTCGGCGCGGAGCCGGGGCGCCAGTATACTGGCTCGCAGAGGAGGAACCGACGTGAGTGATGACGAGCCTATTGAAGCGCTGGAAACGCGCATCGCATTTTACGAACAGGAGCTCAGTGAGCTTCGCGACGCCATCGACGCACAGCAACAGCAAATCCTGGCCGTCGAGCGCCGGGCCGAGCTGCTCATGCAACGCATCGCCGACCTCATTGAAGGCGGATCCGCGTCCGGTGACGGCGACGAACGCCCGCCGCATTACTGATCGTAAAGCCTGATCGGGAGTCTTGCGTGAGCAGCACACGCTTCTTCGAAGTCTTCATGCCCGCACTGGCGCAAGCCGGCCGCTATGCGCTTGAGATTCGCGACCGCATCGAATCCCGGCCCGAGAAATCGGGCGATGCATGGACCAGTGTCGTGACCGACGCCGACCTCGGCGTCCAGCACTACCTCGAGGCCGTCGCGCTGGCCGAATTCCCGGAGTGGGGTTTCTGGGGTGAGGAGCGCGACGCATCATTCCACACCTCCTACTTTCCCGCGGACGCCGAGTACCTGCTCGCACTCGACCCGATCAACGGTACGCGCATCTATCGCGAGCGCGGCGACGACTTCGACATCATCCTGTCGCTGATCCGCCGAGGCCGCGTTGAGGCGACGTTGTCTTACATGCCCGCACGCGGTCAGTACTACGGTGCCGACCGCGACGCGGGTGCGTTCGTCCAGCGGACCGGCGCGGCGCGCGAGCCGCTACGTGTCGACAACGACTCGATGACACTTGCCGTCTACAAGGCCGACGACTGGGTCGCGTTGCTGCCCAAAACAGTCACGATCTACGACACGTTGGGTGCCTATGTGTCGGGCGACCCGCGCAACTGCATGAACAACGTATTCCACGGACAGCTCGGCGGCTATCTCATGGGCGCCACACCCCTGCTCGATGTCGGTGCGACAGCATTCACCGTGGCCCAGGCGGGCGGCCTTTCGACGCAACCCGACGGCCGGCCATTTGATCACTTTGCACGCTTTGACCCCGCCCGCGCCGAGCCGTTACTCGTGTGCGCCAATCCCGCATTGCACGCGGCCGTCAGTCGCGCGATTGCGGGTGGGGACCTGTGATCGCAAACATCGCGGACGTATTGCTCGCGGCCGGCGCCTCACGTCGCTTTGGGGGCAAGAAGCTGCTCGCCATCTGCGGCGGCGAGACGCTGATCGCTCGCGCTGCCTCGTTGACGCGCAGCGCGGCGGTGAACACGCGCCTCGCAGTATTTGGCGAGCTTGAAGCTGCACTCATTGGGTCCGCGACCGATGCAGCGATGGGTTTTGTCGTCAATAGCCACTGGCACCGTGGTCAGGGTACCAGCGTCGCCGCTGGTGTGTCGTCTCTCGGCGGGAACTGCGATGCCGTTTTGATTCGCCTGGCCGACCAGGTACTTCTGACCCGTTCGGACATCGACGCGCTGCTCGAAACGGCGCGGGCCACACCGCACGCGATCGTTGCCGCACGCTACGACGGCATTCTGGGGGTGCCGGCGGTGTTTCCCCGACGCTGTTTTGAGGCCCTGTCGTCACTCGACGGTGAGCGCGGCGCGCGGCATATGATCGCCAGCAACGATCAGGTCGTGACCGTCGACCTGCCGCATGCGGCCATGGACATTGACACACGCGAGGACCTCGCGCGCGCCGAGTCCGCGCTGATCAGCCGTGCGCGTGAGCGGCACAGCGCTCACAGTTGATCCAGCCTGAATCGCCGTCTGAGTAGTTTTCTTTCTTCCAGATCGGCAGGCGTACTTTAATCTCGTCGATGATCCGGCGACAGGCGCGAAAGGCTTCATCGCGATGCGGCGACACAACGCCAACCCAAACAGCGCAATCACCCAATGCCAGTCGGCCTGAGCGGTGCACGGCGCGCGCGGCCGTGAACGGGATGTCTTGCTGCACCTCCGCAATAATGCGCTCACCCTCTGTCACAGCGAGCGGTGCGTAGACCTCGTATTCGAGGGCTTGGACATCACGACCCTCATTGAGGTTGCGGACCCAGCCTTCAAACGTGACGATCGCACCAGCGCGTACATCCGCCAGCGACGCTCGCAACGCAGCCGTATCAATGGGCGTCGCGCTGATCGCCATGATCTCGCTGCCGCTCATCCGCCTGCCACCGGCGGGAACAACAAGACATCATCGCCATCCGCCACGGGGCTGTCCCAGTCCGCCATCACATCGTTGATGGCAACCTTGCAGTGGCCCCGCGGGTCGTCCGTGCCGTGCCGATCGGTGAGCTGTCGGAACAATGCCAAAGCATCCTCGGCCGTCGTCTCAACGGTTTCCGAGTCACGGCCCGCACGCTCACGAAACAGCGCGAAGTAGCGAACGTTAATGGTTTTCATGCGACGTCCTCGGCCAGCAGGGCCGTCAGGTCTTCAGGGGCATTCATGTTGGTCAGCGCGCCACGCGTTACGACGTCGACGAGCGGCACCGCTGCGTCAAGGAGGCAGCGCCGCGCACAACGTCGATCCTCGGCCAGTTGCGCTTCGATACGCGCACGCATTGCGGGACGCCAAATCGCACACAGCGGCTCGGGAGTGCCATCGCGCTCACTGCGCATCGCAACGGCCGGTGCATCAGGATGATCGGCCGCCGTGTCTTTCAGTGCTGTCAACGTGGCGCTGTCCAGGCACGGCAAATCGCAGGCCAGTACGAGCCAGTCCGCATGATCACGGTGACGCAGCGCCGCGAGGATGCCAGCCAACGGGCCCTGGCCTTCTGGCGCGTCCTCGATCAGGGGCCATTGACGGCGCAACGCATCGGAATCCGCTGCTGCACGCACCGACACCCACGCTGCCTCGGTGATCTCTGCGGCAAGCGAGGCGGTGCGCGCCAGCATCGTCTGACCGTCGATCAAGATTGCGGCTTTGTCGCTGCCCATGCGTCGACTTTCGCCACCCGCCAGTATCAAGGCCAGGAGCGGCCGTTCAGCCACGGTCAAAATCCGACTTGCCGCCCGTCTTGGCCACCAGGCGGGTCTCGCGAATCTCAATCTCGTGCGATAACGCCTTGCACATGTCGTAGACGGTCAACGCCGCCACACTGGCACCTGTAAGGGCCTCCATTTCGACGCCCGTACGGTGCTGCACGCGGCAACGACAGCGAATGCGAATGCCCTCACCGTCGGTGGCCATGTCGATGTCGCAAGCCGTAAGCCCCAACGGGTGACAAAATGGGATCAGCTCGTGCGTACGTTTTGTCGCCATGACACCCGCGATAATCGCCGTTGCAAACACGGGCCCTTTCTTGGTGGCGTAGTCGCCATCGGCGAACAGATCGCGCAACGCCGACGGCAGCCAGACGAAGCTTTCGGCAACGGCCTCACGTGCGGTCACGGCTTTGTCGGACACATCTACCATTGTGGGTTGGCCGGCGTCGTCAACGTGCGTGAGCGTCTTATTGCCCGGTGCCGCCATGCTCAACCACCCACTCGGTACATTTCGACTTTGCGTGGTCGCGCCGCGCGCCGCTCCGCAGCTCGGCGCTCGCTGTAGCGGTCGTCACGCGCCAGCCAGACCCGGCGCACGATGCTCTCAAGCTCCGCGTCCGTGGCGCCCTGTCGAATCGGTTCGAGTAGCCGCGTGCCCTGAGTCGCGAAGAGACAGGTGTAGAGCGTGCCGTCCGCTGCCAGGCGCGCACGGTGGCAGCCGCCGCAAAACGGCATCGTCACCGAAGAGATGAAGCCGATCTCGCCGGCACCGTCGTCGTAGCGGTAGCGTCGCGCCACTTCACCGGGGTAATTCTCGGCGACTGGCGACACGGGCCAGCGTTCTGCAATGCGCTCGAGCAGTTCCCGAGACGGCACCACTTCATCGCGACGCCAGCCGTTGCGGTTGCCGACATCCATGTATTCGATCATGCGCACCACGTGACCTGAACCACGGAAGTGCTCGAGCAGGTCGAGCACGCCGTCGTCATTGACACCACGTTGCACGACCGTGTTGATCTTGATGCCTTCGAAACCTGCCGCTTCAGCCGCCCGCAATCCGGTGAGGACGCGAGTAAGATCGCCGCGGCCGCCGCTTAGCCGAGCGAACACGTCCTCGTCGATGCTGTCGAGACTTAGCGTTAAACGGTGCAGACCGGCCGCTTTGAGCCCAGGTGCTGCGTCTGCGAGCAGCATGCCATTGGTGGTCAACGCTAGGTCTTCCGCGCCTTCGATGGCCGCGAGGCCGGCCACAAGCTCGGGCAGACGCTTTACAAGCAAAGGCTCGCCACCCGTCAACCGGAGCTTCGTGACCCCAAGTCCAACCGCGATTCGCGCCACACGAACGATGTCTTCGTTGCTCAGGCGGTGCTCTCGTCGCAGAAACTCATAATCCTCACCGTACTGCGACGCCGGCATGCAGTAGGGGCAACGAAAGTTGCAGCGGTCGATCACTGAAATCCTGAGATCACGCAATCCGCGACCCAGCTGGTCACGCGGACCAACGTCGTCAGGACTTCGCGGCGTCAGGGGGTGTTCGGTGCTCATGGGCTCCCTAAGTATACGGTTTCTGGTGACGAAATCGTCGCGCGGAATCATAAGTAAAATTCGCGCTCAGGCAACGATTTGCGCTGCCGGATCACTCAGTTGTGCAGCGCAGCATCCGTGACTATACTCGGGCGCTCCCTGCGTCGCCATGCATCGAGCAGATCGATCCAACACGCGACGCGGTAACCACGGCCCGGGGGGTTTCGGGTCCGTCGAACCGCAGGAGTCTCGACTATGGATTTGAGTTTCACGCCCGAAGAGATCGCGTTCCGCGATCAGATCCGTGCCTTCTTCGCCGACGAGTACCCGGATGACATTCGTGAAAAGGTCAACCGTGGTATCCGCCTCGACAAGGACGACCACGTCCGCTGGCAGAAGATTCTCGCCAAGCACGGCTACATGGGTGTGAACTGGCCCGTCGAGTATGGGGGTACGGGCTGGAGTCCGGTTCAGAAGTACCTGTTCTCCATCGAAATGGCTAATGCCAATGCGCCCGACGTCGTGCCCTTTGGCGTCAACATGGTCGGGCCCGTCATTTACTCCTACGGCAACGAAGCGCAGAAGCAGCGCTTCCTGCCCGACATCCTCGAAAGCAACGTCTGGTGGTGCCAGGGTTACTCCGAGCCCGGCGCCGGTTCTGACCTCGCCTCGCTCAAAACCATGGCCGTTCGCGATGGTGACCATTACGTGATCAATGGCACCAAGACTTGGACCACTCTGGGTCAGCACGCCGAGTGGATCTTCTTGCTGGCGCGCACCAACACTGATGTTGCGCGCCGCCAGGAAGGCATCAGCTTTATCCTCGCCGACATGTCGACGCCAGGTATCACCGTGCGCCCGATTATCACGATTGAGGGCGGCCACGAGGTCAACGAAGTGCACTTCGAAGACGCGCGCGTGCCCGTTGAGAACCTCGTCGGCGAAGAAGGCCGCGGCTGGACCTACGGCAAGGTGCTGCTGCAGCACGAGCGCACCAACATCGCTGGCGTCGCGCGTTCCAAGTACCGCCTCGCGCGCCTCAAGGAACTGGCCTCGTCGTCACAACACGGCGCCAAGCCGCTCATGGAACAGGCCACCTTCCGCGGCAAGCTGGTCGCCACCGAGGTTGCCTTGAAGGCGCTCGAGTACACCGACCTGCGCACGCTTGCGGCCGTCGCCACGGGCAAGGCGCCGGGACCTGAAAGCTCGATCCTGAAGATCAAGGGCACCGAGATGCAGCAGCGTCTCGACACGCTCTACATGGAGGCGGCGGGCTACTACGCCCTGCCCTACGTACCGGACCAGTTCACGCTCGATGCGGCCGATGGTGACGTCGTCGTTGACTCGAGTGAGCCCACTACGGCGCTCCGTTACTTCAACTACCGCAAGGCGTCGATCTACGGCGGGTCCAACGAGATCCAGAAGAACATCATCGCCAAACACGTACTCGGGCTCTAACAGAGTCACGACGCCAGGACGACACCATGGATTTCTCGATTAACGAAGACCAGAGCATGCTGCAGGACAGCGTGGCTCGCTTCATCCAAGACGAATACGACTTTGACTCCAGGCAGGAAGCCGCCGCGACAGACACAGGATTCAGCGCGGATCGCTGGCGTGAGTTTGCCGAGCTCGGCTGGACGGCCGTGCCATTCTCCGAGGAAGACGGCGGCCTCGACGGGGGCGCCGTCGAACTCATGTTGCTCATGGAGCAGTTCGGCCGCGGGCTCGTGGTGGAACCGTACTTGCCCTGCATTATCATGGCGGGTGGCGTCCTCAAACGGCTCGCCACGCAAGACCAGAAAGCCGCCTGGCTTGCTGACATTATCGGCGGCGAGAAGCTCGCCGCGCTGGCTTACGCAGAGCCGCAGGCGCGCTACGACCTCAATGACGTCGCTGTCACCGCAAGCGCGGACGGCGACGGCTACGTGCTCAACGGCCACAAGACTGTGGTGCTCAATGGCGGCAGCGCCGAGACCCTGATCGTCAGCGCGCGCACCTCCGGTGAGCGCCAGGACGCCGACGGCATCAGCTTGTTTGTCGTCGACGCCAGTAGCGCCGGCATCAAGCGCAAGGCCTACCCGACTGTGGATGCCCGCCAGGCTGCCGAGATTCACCTTGAGCAGGTGCGCGTCGGTGCCGACCAGCTGCTGGGTGCGGCCGGCGAGGGCTTCGCCACACTCAAGGCCGTCATCGATGACGCCACCATCGCCGTGTGCGCCGAAGCTGTTGGCATCATGCAGGTGCTCAACTACAAGACGCTCGAGTACTCGAAGCAGCGTGTGCAGTTTGGCGTGCCTATTGCTAGCTTCCAGGCGCTGCAGCACCGAATGGTCGAGATGTTCATGATCTATGAGCAGACACGCTCACTGCTTCTGCACGCTGTTATGACCGAAGAAGCCGATGCAGGTGCGGAGGCGGCGCTGCACGCGCTCAAGATTCAGATCGGCACCGAAGGCCGCAAGCTCGGCGAAGAAGCTGTGCAACTACACGGCGGCATGGGTGTCACCTGGGAGCTCGATGTCGCGCACTACTTCAAGCGCCTAACGATGATCGACACGCTGTTTGGCAACGCCGATCACCACATCGAGCAGTACCCGCTGGCCGTCTGACGACGGCCAGCGATCACGCCTCGGCGTTGATACCTGCGAGCGCCTCGCGCTCGAGCTTGGCCCACGAATCACGCAAGGTGACGACGCGATTGAATACGATCGCATCGTCACTCGTGGTCGTATCCGGACTGAAATAGCCCAGGCGCTCGAACTGAACCGCATCGCCGATGGTGACGTCGGCCAGCGCAGGCTCAACCCAACCCTGGCGCACGGTGAGTGAGTCAGGGTTAATCGCCGCCTGCCAGTCTTCGAGGCGTGCCGGCTCAGCTTCCCGGAACAGGCGATCGTAGAGATTCATCGTCGCGGGCAGCGCATGCTCGGCCGACACCCAGTGGATCGTGCCCTTAACCTTGCGGTCACTGGCGCCACCGCTGCGCGTGTCCCTATCGACACTGCACACGAGTTCCACGACATTGCCCTCGTCGTCCTTGATCACCTCGTCGCAACGAATAATGTAGGCGTAGCGCAGTCGCACCTCACCACCCGGCTTGAGCCGGAAAAACTTGCGCGGCGCTTCCTCCAGAAAGTCGTCCCGCTCGATCCACACCGTGCGCGTCAGCGGAACCTTGCGGGTGCCCTGCTCCGGCTCATTGGGATGGTTGCTGGCCTCGAGCCACTCCGTCTCGCCTTGTGGAACATTTGAGAGCGTGACCTTCAGCGGATCGACGACGGCGAGTCTGCGCGGCGCGCTTCCGAGCGTGTCGCGAACGACAGCCTCGAGCATGCCGAGTTCGATGAGCTTGTCCTTCTTCGTGATCCCGACCTGGTGGCAGAAGCGACGCAACGCCTCGGCGGGGTAACCGCGACGTCGCAAGCCCGCGAGCGTCGGCATCCGCGGATCGTCCCAACCCGACACGTGCCCTTCCTCGACCAGCGCGGACAGACGCCGCTTGCTGGTGACCATGTAAGCAACCGCCAGTCGGGAAAACTCGATTTGGCGCGGCGGGTACTCGTGCGGGATCCGCTCGACGAGCCACTCGTAGAGCGGCCGGTGGTCTTCGAACTCGAGCGTACACAAGCTGTGCGTAATGCCTTCGAAAATGTCGCAGAGCGTGTGCGCGAAGTCGTACATCGGGTAGATCGGCCAGGCGTCTCCCGTGCGCTGATGCGGCGCGTGCCGAATACGGTAGAGCGCCGGGTCACGCAGATTGATGTTCGGCGACGCCATGTCGATCTTGGCGCGCAGCACGTGCTCGCCGTCACCGAACTCGCCCGCGCGCATCCGGGCAAACAAATCGAGGTTTTCTTGAACGCTGCGACTTCGGTGTGGGCTGTCCTTACCTGTCTCCGTCAGCGTACCGCGGTAGGCGCGGATGTCCTCCGCGCTCAGGCTGTCGACGTAGGCATCGCCGCGCTCGATGAGCGACACGGCGGCCTCGAAAAGACGCTCGAAGTAGTCCGAGGCGTGGGTTAGCCCCGCGCTCCAGTGGTAACCGAGCCAGCGCACATCGTCGCCAATGGCGTCGGCAAACTCCTGACGCTCCTTGACCGGGTTGGTGTCGTCAAACCGCAGGTAGGTCTGGCCGCCGTTCTCATCCGTGACCCCAAAATTCAGCGAGATCGACAAGGCGTGACCGATGTGCAGGAAGCCATTCGGTTCAGGCGGGAACCGCGTCACAAGCCCGTGCGGCAATCGCTCGGCTTCGAGGTCCTCAGCAATGATCTGGCGGATAAAATCGCGCGGCGCGGCCGCGTCGTCGCTCGGGGCGTCGGTCATGGAGTCGGTGCCTGGCTGGGCGCTACAAACAGCCCGAGATTGTACGTGATCGCTTGTCTCAGCGCGCGTGCCGATAAGCCTGTGCGAAGTCGCGGAGCTCGGGGCGTGCCGGCGCCAGCTGCCGTGCAGCCACGGGTCGCGCACCGTCTTGATCGACGGTGCCGAGTACGAAGGTAAAGATGTAGTAACCCTCCACACCCATGCGCAAATCACTGAGCACCAGTGCATCGCCTTCGCGACGCAGTGCATACCAGCCGTGCGTGAACCAACGCATGCGTTGGTACGGAGCGTGGTTGCCAAGCTCGGTGTCGAATTCGCGTTGCTGCGCATAGCAACGCCACTGCCCAGGCTGAGGCTCCTGCCAGGCGTAGACAAACTGATCGCAATGGGTGTCATCCGACAGGCTCAATAGCCGCCAGCGCACCGCGTTGAACGGCGTTGGCGTCGCTTTGACCATGCTCGTGCCTGGCGGCGCAGACGCGACCGCACCGTGCTCGAGCCGCGCCTGTAATCCCGCCGTCAGCACCAGGTAACTGGTAGAAAACGCCAGCGCAACCGAGAGTACGCGGCGACGGCGGGTGGGTCGTCGCAACGCGATGACCAGCGCCACGACGAGCGGTACGGTGTACATCGGGTCAATAATGAACACGCTACCGACACTGATCGGGTAGTCGCTAAACGGGTGCAGAGCCTGCGTGCCGTAAATGGTCATGCTATCGAGCAACGGATGCGTGACAAATGCGAGCCAGATTGCGAGGAACAGTGGCCAGCCGCCGCCGCGAAAGCCAGGCAGGGGTCGCAGCAGCAACCACATGACGGGCGTCGCGAGCGTGAGCCAAAACCACGAGTGCGACCAGCTGCGGTGCAGTGTCATGGCCGACACGGGATCCGCATAGTGCACGAGCACATCAAGATCAGGCAGGACGCCGCATGTTGCCCCGACTAGAGCCGCACGCGGACCCAACTCTCGCCCCGCCACGACGTGGCCCACCGCGGCACCAAGTACCGCCTGCGTCAGGGAATCCAGAAGCTCAGTCCGAGGATTGTGTTGCGCAGTGCGCGCAAATGCCGCGTACCTCGAGCATCTGGCGCTCCGCGACGAATCCCGCGGCGGCGGCCACGGCTTCAATGCGGTCGTTGATCGCGCCAGCACTCAGCTCGATCACGTCATGACAATTCCGGCAGATGAGAAACTGCCCGTTGTGGGCATGCGCAGGATCGGGACACCCGACGTAGGCGTTGAGCGAGTCCAGTCGATGGACCAGGCCCGCGGTCATGAGGAACTCGAGCGCCCGGTAGACCGTCGGCGGGGCCGCCGGTCTTCCAGAGGCCTTCAGGCTGTCCAGAATCGCGTAGGCACCCACGGGTTTGTGGCTTGCCCAGACGAGCTGCAGAACCTGCCGACGCAGCGGCGTAAGGCGCAGCCCGCGCTCTCTGCAAATCACTTCCGCACGCGCCAGGGCGCTTGCGACACACCGCTTGTGGTCGTGTCCTGCGTTGCTCTCAGCATTCACTTCTGCAGCCATGTCCACATGATACAGGAGCGGTCCGCCCGAGCGCGATGTCATGCGTAGTCCCGACCGCCGCAAACCGCTATGATTGCCGGCTTCGAACGCCACCACCCCCTACCCGGGCACCCCGGTGCCCTGCTGCCAAGTGAAGGTCATGGTCAACATTACGCTGCCTGACGGCTCGGTCCGCAACTACGACGGACCGGTCGATCCACTGACGATTGCCAAAGAGATTTCAGGCTCGCTGGCCAAAGCGGCTGTTGCCGCCCAGGTCGACGGGCAGGACTGGGACCTGACGCGCACGATCGATCGTGACGCCAGCGTGGCCATCGTGACCCGCGACAGCGAGGCCGGGCTCGAGGTGCTGCGCCACGACGCCGCCCATGCGCTTGCCGAGGCCGTGAAAGAGCTTTACCCCGAGACCCAGGTGACGATTGGTCCGGCCATCGACGACGGCTTCTACTACGACTTCGCGCGCGAGACACCCTTCACGCTCGATGACCTCGAAGTCATCGAGCAGCGCATGCGCGAGATCGTTGAACGCGACGAAACTGTTGAGCGCGAGATTTGGACGCGCAATGACGCTGTTGCGTTTTTCCGCGACCAGGGCGAGGAATACAAGGCGCGTCTTATCGAGCGCATTCCCGAAGACGAGCAGATCTCGTTGTACCGCCAGGGCGACTTCATCGATCTCTGCCGCGGTCCGCACCTACCCTCAACGGGCCGGCTCGGTACCGCGTTCAAGCTGCTGCGGGTCTCCGGTGCGTACTGGGAAGGCGATTCACGCAACGAGATGCTGCAACGCATCTATGGCACGGCCTGGGCCAACGACAAGCAGTTGCGCCAGTACCTGCGTCGCGTCGAGGAAGCCGAAAAGCGCGACCACCGCAAGCTCGGCAAGCAGATGAACCTGTTCCACTTCCAGGAAGAGGCGCCGGGTTCGGTGTTCTGGCACCCGCGTGGCTGGACACTGTTCCAGCGGCTTATCGACTACATGCGCGAACGCCAGCGCGAGGCCGGTTACCGAGAAATCCACACGCCGGGCGTCATGGACCGCGCGCTCTGGGAAGCGTCGGGTCATTGGCACTGGTTTGGTGAACACATGTTCACGACGGAGACCGAAGACGGACGCGTCTACGCACTCAAGCCGATGAACTGTCCGGGCGCCGTGCAGGTGTTCAAACAGGGACTCACGAGCTACCGCGAGCTGCCCATGCGCATCTCGGAGTTTGGCGGCGTGCACCGTTACGAACCTTCGGGCGCGCTGCACGGATTGTTGCGCGTGCGCGCGTTTACCCAGGACGACGCCCACGTTTTCTGCACCATGGAACAAGTGGCCAGCGAAGCCATCGCCATCACGACGCAGATTCTGCAGATCTACTCAGACTTCGGCTTCGATGACGTGCGTATCAAATTCTCCGACCGCCCGGAAAAGCGCGTCGGCGACGATGCCATCTGGGACCAGTCGGAGGCGGCGCTCAAGTCTGCCCTTGAGCACACGGGTCTGGAGTACAGCTACAACCCGGGCGAAGGGGCGTTTTACGGACCGAAGCTCGAGTTCGTCTTGCGTGACGCCATTGGTCGCGACTGGCAGTGCGGCACCTTGCAGGTCGATCTCAACCTGCCCAAGCGACTTGGTGCCAGTTACATTGGCGAAGATGGCGACCGCCATGTCCCCGTCATGTTGCATCGGGCCATGTTCGGTTCGCTGGAGCGCTTCACGGGCATCCTGCTCGAGCACTACGCCGGCAACCTGCCGTTGTGGCTCGCGCCCACGCAGGTCGTCGTCGCCACGATCACTTCGGACGGCGATCAGTTTGCCGTCGATCTTGTGAACGAGCTGCGCAAAGCGGGCATTGAGGCCGAGAGCGATCTGCGCAACGAGAAGATTGGCTACAAGGTTCGCGAACACAGCCTAGCCAAAGTCCCGGTGATCATGGCCGTGGGCAAGCGCGAGGTCGAGGAAGACACTGTCGCCATTCGGCGACTGGGCGCCAAGGGCCAGAAGACTGCCCCGCGTGCCGAGGCCATCGCGGCGCTGCTGGAAGAGATCGTTTCGCGCGAAACGGCGAATGTGACGGTCGAGTAGTCCCGCTGAAACAAGCCGCAGATGTGCGGGAAGCCACAGAAGTGTGCACTGCATCAAAAGGCTTATGTGGAATCGGTCACAGTTTGGAAACTCGGTCGCTGAGGCCGGTTATGTCGTGCGTTTTTCCTTCATATACTGCTAACTGAGGGAAAGCCACGCGAACGGGTCGCGGCGGTTCTCACCCTCACCGAGGCCGCCATGGTTGACCAGTACAAGACCCAGGTGATGTTCCTGCACCCGGAGCCATCCTTGATGGAACCGTGCGCGCGCCTGCTTGGTGAGAATTTCTCGGTGCACATGGCCGCCTCGGGCACCGAAGCACTCACCACGCTGGGCATTACGCCCATCCACATCATCGTGTCGGCACAGGACCTGCCCGGTATGAGCGGGCAGGAAGCGCTGAAAGAAGCGAAGCGCCGTTCGCCCGATACGCGCGGCATCCTGCTCGCCTCACCCGAGATGACGGACGCGGATCGCGCATCTCTCGTCAACGTCAAACACTTAAGCCTTGTGTTGGGCCCGCTCGCGAGCGCCGAAGAAGTCTGCGCCGCGATTCAGCACGCGCTGTCCGATGACGGCAGCGGCAGCATGCAGCCGGCCAACGACACATCGGCCGGCCCGCGCACTCAGGCGCGGCCGAGCCCGTCACCGGCGACAGCACCCGGCGATGTGTCCGGGCCTTACGATCTGTTGGCCGAAGACATTCCGGTGCTCGAACCGGGCGCTGCCAATGATGCGCGCCCTGCCGCGCAATCATTAAGCGAAGTCGAGATCGTCGTTCTCACCAATGACGGCAGCTTCCTCAAAACGATTCGTGCGGCTACTGGCGCAAGCCACGTCGTCAACCACGCGCCGAACCTTCAGGCCGCGATCGATGTCGTGCGTGATGGTCAAAGCGGCGTTCTCATTACTGACGCAGCGGTTGCGGTGCGCGATGTCGAGACGATCACAGCAAAGCTGCGCAAGTACATGCCCTCGCTGGTCTCGATTGTCGCCGGACGACGCGAAGACGGCGAAAAGATGATGGGCCTGATTTCAGACGGCCTCGTCTACCGATTCTTGCTTAAGCCGATCAGCCCGGGCCGCACGCGGCTCGCCATCGAGGCGTCGGCCAAGAAGCATCTGACACTCGCGCATACTGAAGTCCCCCTGACGCCTTCAGACGTGCAAGAGAAGATGACCGAAACCGGCATCATCAAGGGCGTTACCTTTGACTCGGGCCTTTTCCGTACAACAGATGTTCGTCCAACCACAATGGCCGTCCCCGAACTCGACGAGGAAGACGTCGACGGCGGGCTTATCGAACGACTGTTTGCCGCATTCGGCCCCGTTCCACTGATCGTAGGTGCTGTCGTTTTGTTGGCCGCACTGGGCTTCTTCCTGCTTGGCGGCGGCGACGACCCGGCACCCGTTGCCGGCGCGACCGAAGCAACCGAGCCTGCCGCAACGGTCCCCGCAGCACCGCAGCCGACACCGGCCGAACGGGCCGCGACGCTTGCCGCGCGTGGCGAGCGCGCCTTGCGAGACGGCAGGCTTACACAGCCAGCCGACGACAATGCCGTGGTGCACTTCGCTCAGGCGGCCGCACTGGTGCGCGACGACGCCGCACTGCGTGCGCAACTCGAAAGCGTGTTGCAACAGGCCTTTGCGCAGATTGAATCGAGCTTGCTCGCCGATCGAATCAGTGAGGCCTCTGCCGCACTGGCCGTGCTCAACGACACCGTACCCGGGCACCCGCGCCTGGCGTTTTACAACCGTCAGGTCAGCCGCGAAATCGCGCGGCGTGATCTCGAGCGTGCAGAAACGGCCATTCTCTCGGGCGACACCGCCGCGGCAGAAAGTGCCATTTCGCGACTCGAGCGTAATGGGGTTACGGACCCGGCTATCGTCACGGCATTGCGTGACAGGCTCGCCGTGGTCCCGGCTGCCGGTGCGACCGTTGCTGAGGCACCGACGAGCGTTGACGACCTATTGGAGTTCGCCGCGCTGCGCGTCAGCGAAGGCCGCCTCATCGAACCCGTCGACGACAGCGCGCGTGATTACTACCAGGCCGCCATCGAGCTTGAGCCCGACAACGTCACAGCGCGCCAGGGTCTAACCTTCGTCGCCAGCATGCTGATCTCCGAATCGCGAACGGCGGCAGCGCGCGGCGAGCTGTCGCAAGCGGAACGCCTGCTCAATGAAGCGGTCGCCACTGGAGCCAACCGCGTTGAGGCGACGGCACTGCGCGGCGAGATCGACACGCTGGCGCAAAGCGCTGCGGCCGACGCCGCGCGGGCGGTCGTTGAGCCACCCGCGCAACAAACCACTGAGACCCCGGCCGATGCGGCCGAGGACACCACCGCGCCGCCTCCCCCGCCGGCCAGTATCGGTACAGGCGGTTTCGGCGAACGTACGACCACGCCCGCGCGCGAGGCGCCCGTCCGTGAGCCCAGCGTGGCCGCAACGACGCCGGCCACGCAGCCCGCCGCTGGCAAACCAGCAGCCACCGACGTAGCAACGCCCGAGGCTGGCAAGTTTGTACTCGTGCAGAAGAGCGCCGCACCGCCCGGATACCCGCGTTCGGCACAGCGCCGCGGCATTGAGGGTTGGGTCGACGTGGGATTCAGCGTTCGCGCCGACGGCACTACGAGTGACATCACGGTGATCGAGAGCCAGCCGGGAAGCGTCTTCGACGAAGCCGCCACCGAGGCTGTTTCGAAGTGGCGCTATGAGCCGCTCGAAACCGACGACCCCAACGCCTTTGCGCGCGCCCGGATCCGCCTCGAGTTCAACCTCGCCAACTAGGCGTTGACACTAGAGTGCGCCGCGCTCGGAAAGTCGGGCGTGGATACCTGCGGCGATCGACAAGGCAATACCGGCGGGTTCCTTTGCACCCAGTGGCAGGCCCGCGGGCCCGTCGATATGTGGCCGAATCGCGTCTGCCTGATCACCGATGGCATCCAGCAGCCGTTCACGTCGGTGCACAGGCCCAAGCAGACCCACGTAATGCCAGTGCGTGTGACGCGCCAGTGTACGCAAGTAAGTGGTGTCGGTTTCGAGGTGGTGGCTCATGACCACGACGACCGGGTAGTGCCCCAAAGCGACTCGTTGCGCGAGTGCCGCGGCCGGTGCCGCGATCCGCTCGGCGGCGAGCCCGGGATCAAACGCATCGACGTAGGCGGGCCGATGGTCGTACACGGTGACGTGCCATCCGAGATCACCGAGCAGTCGCGCCAGTGGCTCAGCGTCGGGGGCAGCGCCGCAGAGCAACACGCGTGGCGCAGGCCGAACATAGATGACAAAAAGCGGCGCTGGGAGCGCGTCATCGGCGACCTCCGCCGAGCGGCCGGCAAGCCACTGCTCGCCAAGTACCCGCTCGACGGTGGTTTGCGTCTCAGATGCGACGCCGTAGTGGACAAAATGTCCCTCAGCACTTGCCGACGTCATGAGATCTGCTTGCGGCGTTGCCGGCGCACCAAGACCCAACACGGCGCTGATGCCATTGCGGTAGGCATCCGCTACGGCCAACAAAGGCGCGTATTGCTCGGGGTCGTAAAGCGGTGTCAGCAAGATCTGTAGGCGACCATCGCAGCCGGCTCCCATGCCCCAAAGCGCGTCGTGTTCTCCACCGAGATCGTAGTCGACGACGGCGGGCGTCTGAGACGCCAGGGCCTGCGCGGCGCGCGTGGCAAGATCGCCTTCCACACAGCCGCCACTGACAAGACCCTGGTAGTCGCCATTCGCCGCGATCAGGATGAAGTCACCGGCCTTGCTGTAGGTCGATCCCTCGGTGTCCGTCACGGTGGCGAGCACCATGCCCTCCCCCTGTTCGTGCCAGGTTCTGAGCCGATCGAAGACGCGGTTCTTATGCAGCATGGTGTGTCCAGGCAATGTGCTGCGGCGAGTATACTGCCCGCGCCAGATCCTTCCCACGGAGCGCAGCATGAGCGACACGCAGGCCACCCTCTACGGCTACCACCGAAGTTCGACAAGCTACCGCTTGCGAATCCTGCTTAACCTCAAGGGCATCGACTACAAGACCGTGCCCGTGGCCCTCGACAAGGGCGAGCAACGCAAGGCGGCGTTTCTCGACATCAATCCCATGGGTGGTCTGCCCGTCCTCGATATCGACGGCCTGCGTCTCGTGCAGGCGCCCGCGATGATCGACTACATCGAGGAATACTACGACGCACCCAAGTTGCTGCCCGACGCCGCGGCGCCGCGTCAGCGTGTTCGCGAAATCGCGGCGATCGTGGCGTGCGACATCCACCCGCTCAACAACCTGCGTGTGCTCAAGCATCTGCGTGCCAACTACGGTGCCGATGACGTGGCCATCGCCGACTGGTACCGGCACTGGATTAATGCGGCATTCCCCGCGCTGGAGCACATGGTGGGCGCAAATGAGGACGCACCGTTTTGCGTCGACGGGCAGTTGTCGCTGGCCGAGATCTACCTGATCCCGCAGATCTACAACGCCGAGCGTTTTGATATCGACATGACGACCTACCCGAAGCTCGCAGGCATCAACGCGCACTGCACCGCGATGGCCGCCTTCGCCGACGCCCACCCGGATCGGCACCGCATCGACTGACGCGGTCAGTTCGGATCGTCAGCGCGCTCGAGATCAGCAGGCAGGTGCACACCCGCGCGCCAGTAGTGCCAGGTGCTCCAGACGCCAACGAGTACCAGTGAGAGCAGCGCGTAGCGCATGCTGTCGGCACCAAAGCGATCTGCCAGCAGGTCCGAGATGAAGCCCGTAACGGGCGGCCCCAGCCCCAGGCCGATCATGTTGATGACCAGCAGCAGCACCGCAGCCGCGACGCCTCGCATGCGCAGATTCACGATGCTCTGCGTCTGCGCGAACGTGGTGGCCTGGTAGAAGTTGCTCAGAAACGCGGGGACGATGAACACGAGCAACGCCATGCGCACGTCAGCGACGAGATAAACGGCAACGCTGAACGGCAGGCTGACGAGACCGGCAACAGCGTTGGTCCACAAGCGCCAGCGCGCATCCACGTTGCCAAAGCGATCGGCGAAGAATCCGCCCGCGAAAATGCCAGCACCCCCCGCGAGGCCCAGGATGAGGCCCAGCCATAAGCCGATTTCACTCGAACTCATGCCGTGTGTGCGCGTCAAAAACGTCGGAAAGAACGTGGCCACGCTGTAGCCAGCGAAGGCCGCCAGCGAAGCACCAAACGACGCATGCACAAAGGAACGCCGGCGCATGAGAAAGCGCGCAGTCTCGGCCACGGGCGGCCGATGTGTCGCCGTACGGCCCTGCTCGGAGAGCCCACGGGGCGGCTCCCAAACGGTGAGCCAGAAGACGATGGCGAGCACAACACCGGGCAAGCCCACGATGAGAAATGCGAGTCGCCAGCCGTAAAGCTCATCGATGAGACCACCGACGAACAAGCCGAACATGATGCCCAGCGAAATACCCAGCGAGTACACGCCGAGTGCTGTCGCCCGCTTCGACGGCGGGAAGTAATCCGATATCAGCGAGTGCGCGGGCGGGCTACAGCCGGCCTCGCCGACACCGACACCAATGCGAGCCAGTGCAAGCTGAGCAAAGTTCTGCGCCATCCCGCAGAGTGCTGTCATGCCACTCCAGATGAGCAAGGCCAGTGAAATGAGCTTCACACGGCTGCCCCGGTCGGCAAGCGTCGCGATGGGAATACCGAGCGTCGAGTAAAACAGGGCAAAGAACGCGCCCGCCAGCAGCCCGCCTTGCCAGTCGGCAATGTCGAGCTCGGCCTGAATCGACGGCAGCAGGATCGAAATGATCTGGCGGTCGATAAAATTCAGCGTGTAGACGACGACAAGCATCGCCAACGCGTAGTAGGCGCGTGGGTCCACGCGTTGGCCGTTGTCCGCCATTGTCCCCCCAGGTCAGGCTACACGATGCCGACCCGAAGGCTGCGTCACCGCGCGCGGCGCGTCAACCGGATTTTGCGATTCGCGACGCGCGCTTGCGTTCGGACTCGGTCAGGAGTTTCTTGCGCAGCCGAATGCTCGAGGGCGTGATCTCGACCAGTTCGTCGTCGTCGATGAACTCAAGCGCCTGCTCCAGCGACAGGATGACCGGTGGTGTCAGCAACAGGTTCTCGTCGGAACCCGCGGCACGAATATTCGTGAGCTGCTTGGCCTTGGTCGGGTTCACAGGCAGATCGTTGGAACGACTGTGGATGCCCACAATCATGCCCTCGTAAACGGGCTCGCCGTGCGACACGAACATACGACCGCGCTCCTGCAGGTTGAACAGCGCGTAGGCGAGCGCCTTGCCCGCAATGTTGGACACGAGCACGCCGTTGTTTCGCTGCGCGATGGTTCCCGATAACGTGGGGCCGTAGTCGTCAAACACGTGATAAATAAGTCCGGTGCCCGCCGTCGCGCTGAGGTACTCGGTACGAAACCCGATCAGCCCGCGCGCGGGAATACGGTACTCCAGCCGCACGCGTCCGCGCTGCTCCGCGCTCATGGCGCGCAGCTCGCCCTTGCGGTCGGCGAGCCGTGTCATGACAGCACCCTGATAGTCTTCGTCAAAGTCGACAGTCAGCAGCTCGAACGGTTCCATCGGAACACCGTCGCGCTCAATCGTGATCACCTCGGGTCGCGACACAGCCAGCTCGTAGCCCTCACGGCGCATCGTCTCGATCAGAACCGAGAGATGCAGCTCACCGCGCCCCGAGACGCGAAACTTGTCAGGGTCGTCGAGCGGTTCCACGCGCAGCGCCACGTTGTGCTTGAGCTCCTGCTCAAGACGCTCGCCAATCTGACGACTCGTTAGGTACTTGCCGTCCTGCCCCGCGAACGGTGACTTGTTGACCTGAAAGGTCATGCTGATTGTGGGCTCGTCGACCGTCAGCGGCGGCAATGCCTCCGGTTCACCACGCGCGCACAGCGTGTCAGAGATATCGAGCGGATCGATGCCAGAGAATGCGACGATATCGCCCGCCTCTGCCTCGGACGCCCGGATACGTTCGAGGCCGCTGAAGCCGTAGAGCTCAAGCACACGACCGTTGCGCGTCTTGCCATCGGCACCAACGACCGTCACGGCCTCGTTCTCGGACACACGCCCGCGTGTAACACGACCGACCCCGATGACCCCAACGTAGGGGTCGTAGTCGAGGCTCGACACCTGGAGCTGCAGCGGACCGTCTCGGCTCACCTCGGGTGCCGGCACGTGTTTCGTGATGGCTTCGATAAGCGGCGTCATGTCGCCCTCGCGTACGCTGTCGTCCTCGGACGCGTAGCCCGCGAGCGCGCTGGCATAGATGACGGGGAAGTCGAGCTGCGCGTCGGTCGCGCCCAGTCGGTCAAACAGATCAAAGGTCTGGTCGAGCACCCAGTCGGGCCGGGCGCCATCGCGGTCAATTTTGTTGATCACCACGAGCGGTGTAAAACCGCGCGCAAAGGCCTTGGCCGTGACGAACCGCGTCTGCGGCATGGGCCCCTCAACGGCATCCACAAGCAATAGCACGCTGTCGACCATCGACAGCACGCGTTCGACTTCACCACCAAAATCAGCATGGCCTGGTGTGTCGACGATATTGATGCGCCAGTCGTCCCAGCGAATTGCCGTGTTCTTGGACAGGATCGTGATGCCACGTTCCCGCTCGAGATCGTTGGAGTCCATGACCCGGTCGGGGTGGTCAGCGCGCGCGTCAAGCGTGCCGGACTGGCGCAGAAGCTGGTCCACGAGTGTGGTCTTGCCGTGGTCGACATGCGCGATGATCGCGATGTTGCGAAGCGTATCGGGTGTATTCATGGGCTGATTTTCGGGACAGGGGGGATCGGCACCGGGCGGGGCCGCGGCGCGAGTATACAAGGCGCGGGGTCAGGCCGCGCGCCCAATCAGTGGGCGCAGGCGACCTCTGCGGCGCGGCAGTCGAGCAGCGTCGGCCCAATCGCGGCCGCGTCTGGTCGCCGCGGGTCCGCCGCGCCGCGGAACCAGGTACCGTCCCAGACCACAGTCTGCGCGCTGCCCATCGTGCGGCGACGCTCGTCCACATCGTGGCCAAGGTTGCGCAGCAGCGACACGGTATCGGGGCTGAACCCCGCCTCCAGGAACAGTCGGTCGGGCAGCCACTGGTGGTGGAACCGAGGCGCCGCGACGGCATCGGCCGGCGACATACCGTGGTCGACGAGATTGACGATGATCTGCAGTACCGTCGTTATAATGCGGCTACCGCCCGGGCTGCCGGTCGCGATCCAGGGCTTGCCGTCCTTAAAGACAAATGTGGGCGTCATCGATGACAACGGCCGCTTGCCAGGCTCGATGGCATTGGCGTCGCCGCCCAGAAGCCCGTAGCCGTTGGGCGCACCCGGTTTGGCCGAGAAGTCGTCCATCTCGTTGTTGAGCAGGAAGCCCGCACCGGGGATCGTGATCCCGCTGCCGTAGGAGAAATTCAACGTGTAGGTATTCACGACGGCGTTGCCCGCTGCGTCCATGACCCCGTAGTGCGTGGTGTCCGGGCTCTCATAGCCGGGATCGACACCGGGCAGGACTTCACGCGAATCACGTGCCGCGTTGGGATCAATGGCTTCGGCGATCGTTGCGGCGTAACGCTTGTCTGCCAGCCAGGCGATGGGCGCTTCCCAATAGTCGGGGTCGCCAAGGTGGCGGCTGCGATCGGCGTACGCCTGACGCATGGCTTCGGTCATGAGATGGATCGTGCGTGCGCTGCCAAAACCCGACTCGGCAATGTCAAAGCGCTCCAGCACGTTGAGCATCTGCACGAGCAGCACACCGCCCGAGCTCGGCGGCGGCATCGAGACGATTTTCAGGCCGCGGTAGCTGCCGACGACAGGCTCGCGTTCAACGGCCCGATACCGCGCCAGATCTTCGTGCGTGATAAGGCCATCGTTGTCGATCATTGCGGCCACGATCAGATCGGCGATGGGGCCCTTGTAGAAGGCATCTGGGCCGTCTTCGGCGATGCGACGCAGGGTCTTGGCAAGTTCGGGCTGGCGCAGCACCTCGCCGGACGCGTAGGGCTCGCCGCCCTCTTTGTAAAAGGTCTCCAGCGTGGCAGGATCGCGACCCAGCCATTTCTGGCGCCGCGACAGGGCCGTCGCAAGGTCGGGGCTGACTCGCATCCCCGCTTCGGCCACGGCGATCGCCGGCGCCAATGCCTCCGGCCAGGACATCGTTCCGTAGCGCGTCAACGCATGATGCATGCCCGCCACGGTGCCCGGCACGCCCGCCGAGCGATAAGAGAATCGCGCGAGCTGATTGTCAACGTCACCATTCTCATCGAGAAACACGTCGCGGCCGGCAGCCAATGGCGCCGCCTCGCGGTAATCAATTGCGATGGTGCGATCTTCCTCAGCCAGGTAGACCATCATGAAACCGCCGCCACCGATGTTGCCGGCGCGCGGCAGCGTGACGGCCAGCGTCATGCCTACGGCTACGGCCGCGTCCACCGCATTGCCACCGTCCGCAAGCACGGCCGCGCCCACCTCAGCGGCGATGGCATTCTGTACCGCGACCATACCTCGGGCGTCAACGGTCGCATGGCGACGCGCGCCGTAATCGATAATGGCAGCCGGCTGCTGGGCCACCGCGGTCGCGGTGCTCGCAACGACGGCGAGAATCACCACTATTTTCGCTATGTTTTTCATTGATTTAATCAGCAATCTTCACAATCTGCTTGCCGAAATTTTGACCCGACATGAGGCCCATGAAGGCTGCAGGCGCCTGCTCCAAACCATCGGCGACGCTCTCGCGGTACTCGAGCTTGCCCGCTGCCAGCCACTCGCGGCACTGCTGGTCCCAGGCCGGCGCGTGCTCAAGGTGGTTCGAAACGATAAAGCCCTCCATGCGCACGCTGCGCCCGATCAGGGCCGTCATACCGCGCGGCCCCGGCGGCATTTCTTCGGGGCGCGCATTGTAGTTGGCGATCATGCCGCACAGGGCAATGCGACCGAACGGCGCCATATTCCAAATCGCGGCTTCGAGCATGTCGCCGCCGACGTTCTCGAAGTTGACGTCGATGCCTTTGGGAAAGGCCTTGTGCACGGCCGCATGAACCGAGTCGACAGTCTTGTAATTGAAGGCCACATCAAACCCGAGCGAGTCGCGCAACCAGGCCACCTTGTCGTCGCTGCCCGCGCTGCCCACGACGTAGCAGCCCTGGTTTCTGGCGATCTGGCCCACGACAGACCCGACGGCGCCCGAAGCTGCCGACACCAGTACCGCATCGCCGGGCTTGCAGGCACCGATGACATTGAGGCCGACCCAGGCGGTGAGACCCGGCATTCCCAGGATGCCGAGGTGGTAGGACAGCGGCAGATCGCCGGCGACGACGGGCCGAAGCGCACGACCGTCGGCAATCGAGTATTGCTCCCAGCCGAGCATGCCCATCACAGTGTCACCCTCGGCATAGCCTTCCGCGCGACTGGCCACCACCTCGCCGACGACGCCGCCCTGAAGCGGTGCACCGACCTCGAAGGGCGGCACATAGCTCTTCACATCGTTCATACGACCGCGCATGTACGGGTCGACAGAAAGGAATCGGTTGCGAACGAGGACTTCGCCGTCGCCGGGTTCGCCCACGGGCTGCTCGTCAAAGTCGAAGACGTCATCGGTAGCGGGGCCGACAGGACGTTGCTTCAGCAGTACACGGTGATTGGTCTGGCTCATAGTCATGTGTGCACGTGAGAAAACGGGCCGACAGTATACTGGACGCCCCTTGCCTCCGACGTCGCATGCCCATTGACACGCTGATTTCGTTTGCCCCACTGCTAGGCGCAGGACTCGCCGCGGGACTCGTGGCCGGACTCCTTGGGGTGGGTGGCGGGATCGTCATGGTCCCGATTCTGAGCCTGGTCCTTCCTGCCATGGGTGCTGACGAAGGCGTGTCGATGCACATGGCGGTCGCCAGTTCACTGGCTGTCATCGTGGTCACATCGCTGGTCTCCGCGCGGGCGCACGCGACGCGCGGCGGTGTCGATGCGGATACGGCGAGGCTCTGGGCGCTGCCCATTGCCGCGGGCGCGCTTGCCGGTGCGCTTGCGGCGCGTTACCTATCAGGAGATGCGCTTCGTGTGTTGTTCGGGGTCCTGGCCGCCGCCGTGGGAACCCGCTTTTTGCTTGGACGGCCGACGCCCGACGCCAGCCTGCGCTGGTCCACGACCGTACGCCGGATCGCGGCGACAGGCATCGGCGTCCTATCCGCCTGGCTTGGTATCGGTGGCGGCACGTTCGCCGTTCCCGTCCTGCACGGCGTCGGACTGCCCATGCACCGCGCTGTTGGAACAGCCGCACTGCTTGGGTTTTTCGTGGCACTGCCAGGCGCCATCGGATTCGCAGTCAGCGGGCTCGATACCGAGGGCCGCCTCGCGAACAGTGTGGGCTATCTACATCTGCCCGCCGTGCTCGCGCTGGCCGCTGGCGCCGTGATACTGGTGCCCGTGGGCGCACGTCTTGCGCACGCGCTGCCACAAGGGAAGCTGCGGCGCGTCTTCGGCGTTTTTCTGCTGCTGGCGGCGGCCCGTATGATGTCAAAAGTCCTGGCTTGATGGCTGCGGCACCAGGGGCCGCCTGATACACTCGCCGCGGCGAAAGCGGTGCGTATTTCCGCCCTTTTTGCCACATTGGTGTGATATCCGGCGACATCGCCGGGTCATCGATTCGTGACGGGAACGCCTAAGGGGACAGGTATGCCGGGTACGGAGCACTCGCAATGACAGTTAGCGCACAAGCGAAGACCGCGTTCACCGCGCCCTGGTCGCCGGAACTTGCGGCTGCTATTGAGCAGCAGCAAGGCAATTACCGGTTGCGCCTGGCACGCCCGGATGAACTCGACGCCGTATTCAATCTGCGTTTCCGCGTCTTCAACCTAGAACTCGACGAGGGCCTCGAAGCCGCGTATGCGACCGAGCGCGACGAGGACGGATTCGACCGGCAGTGCCACCACCTGCTTGTCGAGGCACTCGACACGGGCCACATCGTTGGCACTTACCGAATGCAGAGTCGCGCGATGGCCCAGGCCGGCGCTGGCTTCTACTCTGCTGCGGAGTTCGATATTGAAGCGCTGGGCGATACGGTCCTAAGCCGATCCGTCGAGCTGGGACGTGCTTGTATCGAGATCGAGCACCGCAATACACGCGTACTGTTCTTACTCTGGCGCGGACTCGCCGCCTACATGCTAGCCGGCGATCACCGCTGGTTCTTCGGCTGCTGCTCGCTGACGAGCCAGGACCCGCTTGAGGGCCACCGACTGCACCGCAAACTGCGCGACTCGGACATGCTGGACCCGAAACACGACGTCAGCGTGCAACCCGACTACCGCTGCGACGGCGCCGACGACGGCGGCAAGGCGCCAAAGCTGCCGAAGCTTATGCGCCTGTACCTCGCCTATGGCGCCCGCATCGCTTCAGGGCCCGCCCTCGACGCCGAATTCGGCACAGTCGACTACTTGGCGCTGTTCGACCTCGAGACCCTCAGTGAACAGCACCGGCGGATGTTTCTGGAGCCCGTCTGACGTGAGTGCACCGGATTCGTTTGAGCCGAGCCTCTGGCGGCGCCTCGTGGCGCTGGTTCGCCTGGCGTTCATCTTGGCGGGTACGCTCGTGGTTGCCGTATCGCTCGCGCTGCTGCGGCTCGTGACGTTCGGCACCTGGCGGCGACACGTGCGCAGCTTCTTTTTCTCGACCTGGTCGCGCCTCATGATCGGCATCCTTGGAGGGCGCACCGAGGTGCACGGCACGCCGCCGCAGGCGCCGTTTTTTCTCGTGAGCAATCACCTGAGCTACCTCGACATCCTGGCGCTGGCGCAGGTGGCACCGACGGTGTTCGTATCGAAATCCGAAGTCGCATCGTGGCCCATCATTGGCACGCTCACGCGCTTGGCCGACACGCTCTACATCCGGCGCGAGAAGAAAAGCGACATCCCGAAGACAAACGCGGCGATTGCCAACACGTACGCCCGCGGCGACAGCGTGGCGTTGTTCCCCGAGGGCACCAGCAGCGAATCAGACTTTGTTTTGCCCGTGCGTCCACCCCTGCTCGAGGTGGCAGCAAGCCACCGCATTCCCGTCTCCGTGGCGGCGCTCTACTTCGAAACCGAGAACGGCGACCCGCACGCGCACCGTGCGATTTGCTACTACGGCGATATGGTGTTCGCGAGCCACGTCTGGCGACTGCTGCACCTGCGCGGCTTCACGATTACCATTCGGTTCGCGGATGACACAGTTCACGCCGAGGACCGAAAAACGCTGGCGCTCCAAGTGCAGCGCGCGATTTACACGCTCCAACTCCAAAACCCGCCCGCTGCCCACGTTCCTCGCGACATCATTGCAGCCGCTGATCCTGGGCTCGTAGAACCATGACGACATCTTTTCCAAAACCTGCACTTGTTGCGCTCTGCGACGATAACGACCGCTGCCTGGCTGCACTGTCCGACCTCGTCGGTCAAATTGCAGGCGCAGCCTACAGCCGTCCCGTGACGCCTTGCGACGCCGGAATCGGTGCGCATGTGCGTCATGTCCTCGACCACTACGACGCGCTGTTGCAAGGCATCAAAACGGGTGTCGTGGACTACGACGCACGCGCACGTTGCCCCGAGACTGAAACAGATGCCGACACGGCTCTGGATCGCATCGCATTTGCGCGCCATGCCGTCCGTGCACTCGCCGACACACCAGGAGACACGCCGCTGTCTGTGTGCCTCGACTGTGGCACGGGCGGAACGCGTCCGACGCCCTCCACGCTGGCCCGCGAACTGCAGTTCCTCGTAAGCCACACCGTGCACCACGACGCGCTCATCGCGGCCGCTGCGCGCACGCTGGGCGCGACCATGGAAGACGGCTTCGGCGTGGCACCGTCGACGCTCAAAGCAAACGCTTCGACCCAGGCCGGCTGACACGCCAACCATGCGCCGCTGGCTCCTGGCCGCGTGGCTCGTGGCACTTGTCGCCTCGAATGCCTGGCGACTGATTCACCCACCGAAAACTGTCGCCGCCGACGGTCAGACGCTCGTCGAGGTCGCCACACGCGTCGGCGCGACGCAGCTCGACACCACAACACGCATCCCCTATCGCGACTACGGTGACCCCACGTCAACGCAAGCCCCAATCCTGCTTGTGCATGGCACGCCTGTGGCGTCGCGTGCCATGGCCGGCCTCGTACAGGGCTTGTCCGCCGACTGGCGCGTCATCGCGCCCGACCTGCCGGGATTTGGCAGCGCCGCCGCAGCGATTCCGGACTACTCGAGCATCACCCATGGGCGCTACCTCCTGGACCTGCTGGACGCATTGGATATCGACCGCGTCCACCTCGTCGTCTACAGCCAGGGCGGTGCGGCCGGGATCACGCTGACAGACCTCGCGCCCGAACGTGTCATCTCGCTGACGCTCGTGTCGGCAATCGGACTGCAGGAATACGAACTGTTCGGCAGCTACCGCGGCAACCACGTCGTTTACGACGGTCAGCATGCGGTCTTTGCCGCGCTGCGTTGGCTCACGCCCCACTTCGGCTATTTCGATAACGCCATTTTGGGGCGCGGCTACACGCGCAATCTGCAGGACACCGACCAGCGCGTGATCGAACCGATGCTTCGGCGACTGCAACCGCCGGTTCACATCGTTCATGGTCGCGACGACGGGTTGGTCCCGCTGGCGGCAGCGCAGGCGCACTGGCAACTTGTTCCGCAATCCGAGCTCACGCTGATTGACGGCGGTCATGAGCCCGCCTACGCCGATCCCGATCGGGTCACCGAGGTCGTGCTTCCATTCCTGGAACGCGTCACTCGCGGCGAGACCACGAACCGCGCCGCAGCGGACCCCGACCGAGTGCAACAGGCCAACGGCGCCATGCCGGCACTGGAACGCAGCCAACTAGCGGGTGCCGCACTCATCGTACTCTTACTCGCGCTCGTCGTTGCCACGTACATCAGTGAGGACCTGACCTGCATCACCGCGGGACTGCTCGTTGCACAAGGCATCGTCGGCTTCGTGCCGGCAACACTCGCGTGCCTCGTCGGGATCTTCACAAGTGACCTGGCCCTGTTCGCAGCCGGGCGCTGGCTCGGCCGACCGGCACTGTCACGCATGGTGTCCCCCGACCGCATGCGCATGGCGTCGAGCTGGTTGCGCGATCGTGGCCCACTCGTGATTCTGGCCAGCCGCTTCCTGCCCGGCACGCGACTGCCTACCTACACGGCAGCCGGCGCGCTGCACATGCCGTGGTTGCGATTCGCAGCATACTTCGCTGTAGCGACGGTTCTGTGGACGCCACTGCTCGTAGGTGCCGCGGCCGCCTGGGGTGAAGTGGCACAGCGCGCCTTCGAGCGCTACGCGGCGCTCGGAGTGTGGCTCGTGATCGCCGGCGCCATCATGTTATGGCTGCTTGTGCACTTCGGGCTGCCCGCACTCACGCACAACGGCCGCAGGCAGCTGCTTGGTCGCTGGCGCCGCATTCGGAATTTCGAGTTCTGGCCCCGCTGGGCGTTCTATCCGCCTGTACTGCTGGACGGCATCCTGCAGGCATTGCGCTACCGATCCGTGTCGCTATTCACACTCGCCAATCCCGGCATGCCACTGGGTGGTCTCGTGGGCGAGTCGAAATCGGAGATCCTCGAGCAGCTCGAGTCGAGCGGCAACGTCGTACCCTTCGCGCGCGTGCCCGCAGGTGATCGTACGCGCAGGCTCGACGCCGTCGTCAATTTTGCAACGCGCGATGGCTGGCCCGTCGTGCTCAAACCCGACCTGGGCGAGCGCGGCAAGGACGTCGGGTTTGTGAACGACGCGTCAGAAGCCGGCGATTACCTCGATGCGCACGCAGGTCCGATGATCGTGCAGCGCAAAGCCTCCGGTACCGAGTTCGGCGTGTTTTACATTCGCGAACCCAATGCCGACTCCGGCACTGTGTTCTCCATCACGCGCAAGGGCCCGACCGTCGTAACGGGTGACGGTCGACGTCGTTTGTCCGACCTGATACTCGACGACGAGCGTGCGGTCTGCATGGCACCCTACTTCCTGCACGAACACGCGAGCCGACTCGACGACGTACCCGCCGCGGGTGAACGCGTTGTACTCAATACCATCGGCACGCACAGCCGAGGCAGCCTGTTCACGGACGCTGGCGCGCTGGGAACGGCCGCGCTTGCCGCGGAGATTGACCGCATCAGCAAGCACTTCGCGGGGTTCTACCTCGGACGCTACGACCTCATGGTCGACAGCGACGAGGCGCTGAGCGCCGGGCGCGATCTACGCATCATCGAGCTCAACGGTGTCAGCAGCGAGGCGACGCACATGTACGACCCCTCGCTGTCCGTCTGGAATGCCTGGCGCGTCACGTTGACGCAATGGCGTACAGCCTGGCGCATCGGCGCCGCCGTGCGTGCGCAGGGCACGCCGCCGCCCGGACCCAGGGCCTTGCTGCGCGCTTTGTTCGGCTAGGGCCCGGCTTTGGTACCATCGAGGGATGCTGACTCGCTTACTCGCCGCCCTGTTGCTCACGCTGCTGCCGCTTAGCGGCATCACAGCCACGACGGATGGCCTCGACACAATCAGCGATCTGTTGCGCGACTACCAGCTCGAGACGGGCGTGCCGGTTGCAGACCTGGACCGCCGCAGTCTGTCCCGTCTCGCGCAGGGAGAGACGCTGCAACGCAAAGTCAAAGTCACCCGCTCGATTGCTGGCGACAATGACACGACCACGGTGCGCATCATTGGCTACCGCTTGATCGATAAGCCGCGCGAGCGACTTTGGCTTGCCGCGCTGGCTTTTGACGGCGGGTTTTCCGAACGCCTCACAGAGCATCTCGTGCGCACGCACAATGACGGCGGGGCCAGCTGGTACCAACACGTCGATATGCCCTGGCCGCTGCGCGACCGCCACTGGCTCATTCGAACCGGCAAAGGCGTCGCACTGGCACAACGCATGGACGGAAGAATCTGGGAACACCACTGGCGACTCGAGCCCAATGCGGAGAGCCGCATCGCAGGTCTGCTCGGACAGACCGTAATACCAGGCCTCGATACCAGCCGTGCCAGCAAAGCGGTACAGCTACCGCTCAACAATGGCGCCTGGGTCATGGCGACACTCGACGATGCGCGGACACTCGTTGTGGTGCATGCCACGATGGACATGGGCGGTATCGTTCCCGACGTCCTCGTCAACCGTTATACAAAGAAGCAGCTTCAATCGATGCTAGAGCGCATAGAGACGCAAGCGGATACGGCCATGGAACAGTACGACAGCGACTACATCATCTACCGCGGTGATGGCACCGCGATCGCCCCATCCGCAGCGGCTGCGGCCGCGCGGCCTCCCGAAGAGTCCTCTTGATGAACGATGACCGTGTCACGCCCGGTGCCGAGACTTCGGCTACCGGTCAGAATCCTGATGACGCCGCTCTGGAAAAGGTGGCGCGCAATCTGCGCCTTGGGCAGCATCAGCGTCATATCTTTCTCTGCGTCGATCCGGAGACGCCCAAGTGCTGCGACCTCGAGGACGGGCGAGCGTCCTGGCAGTTTCTGAAACGCCGCTTGCGCGAGCTTAAGCTCGATATCTCAGGGCATATTTTCCGCTCGAAGGCCGGCTGCCTGCGCGTCTGCCAGCAGGGCCCGATCGCCGTCGTTTACCCCGATGGCACGTGGTATCGCCGCTGCACGCCCGTGGTGCTCGAGGACATCATTCAGGAGCACCTCATCGGAGGCACACCCGCGTTGCGCCACAGCTTTACGAGCGGTCCGCTGCGCGCGACGCTCGACGCTGACGCACCAACGCCAGACGCTCCATAAGCGCCAGCAACACCGCGAAGCCGAGCACCCAGGGCAGGAAACGCGAACGCGACATCGGCGCTGCCCCAGCGACAGGTAGTGCGGCATCATCGAAAGTCAGTTTCTGACGCCGAACGGTCGCCGCGATACGCGCCTGGCGCTCGACACGGGACAGCGGACCAACGGGCCCCACCCACTGCGCACCCAGATCGCGATTACCGGAGGTACCCGCACGAACCTGCAGCCAGCCATCAATGTCTGGCCAGTACCAGCCGCAACGCTCTGCGGGCCGCCAGGGCGTGGCCGACAGCGGCAGCACCACATCGTCGCGCCCATCCTGGCGCAAACGGACCGCACTCAATTGCGCGGCGCGCGGCACACAGATGCGCAGTCGCTCACCCACCCGCAGCTGTGCAGGCGTGAATCGCGCCCGCACGGGAATCGCGTCCCTGGCCAGTGATTGCACAAGATCGGACCAGAGGTTGGCATGTTGCTGCTGGGCACCGACGCCCACCAGCCGATAGCTGTCGCGGAGCAGGCCCACGGCAATTCGGTCACCCGGATGAGCACGAGCCACGATAGGCGCGCCCCCCACGGCCGTCAGCAGGGCTTCTCCCGCAGCGTCGGAAAACGTCAGCGCCAATCGCGTCATGCCCGTCTCGAGCACCCCGGCGGACACCTCTAGCTGATACAGCGCCTGGCGCTCGGGGTCTCCCTCCAGAACGTCACTGAGTGACGACGGCAATGCCTGGGCGTCGGCACTATCGTGAAGGAGTACGAGGACCCCGGCACCGTGGCCGGTGTCGAGCAGCGCGAACAGAGAGGCTTCATCCAGTTCGCCCAGCGCGGCGCCGTCCGCAATGACCAGGTCGAACTGCGAGAGCAGATTCCGATCGAGTGTGTCGAGCGCGCGCGCCGACAGGCCATCAAATCGATCGCGAAAACGCGTGTCACTGACACGTGTCCGCGCAGCCACGCGAGCGCCGGCGCGGGCCAGCCAACGCCCGAGGCTGCGCCATTCAAACGACGGTGCACTTTGCAGCAGCAACACGCGCGCGGCGATCGGCTCCCGTACCTCGATGGGCAGGTCTAGTTGGTCGCCTGCTGACGCGCCATCCTCGACCGAGAGACGGAGTCGATGCCGGCCTGCCGGCAGCACGGGTCCGGCAATCCGCCCCGTCGACGCCGCGGCGGTTGCCAACGCGGCGCCACTGGCGTCGCGCAAGACGAATTGCGCGTCATCACCCAGCCCGCCGGACACAGCTGCGCTCACGATGCTTGCGCGGCCCAACACGGTACGCGGCGACCAATCCACGGAGACGAATCCGGGTGCCAGCGTCGGTGCGGCGAACTCGATCTCCCCGGACCAGCGACTGTCCGCCCAGGCCGCCGTATCGAGCCCGTCCCCCAGAACCCGGAGCCGGCTCGCTACGCGCGTATGAAGCTGCAGATCGTCCAGCGCACTGATGCGTACAGCACGGCCCGGCGCCGCGCGTGACGCGCGCGCTTCGAGCCACCTCGATATGGCGGGTTCACGCCAAGCGCGGCCCGTGATGAAGACGTCACTGCGGTCTGAGACCGTCTCAAGCGCTACCCCATCGGCGCCTGTTGTGACGAGGACAGGACGCAGCGCACTGCCGCGCTCAGGAGGCGGCGCCAGGAAGGCAAGCAGGGCAAGCAGATAGCCCACCGCGAGCACGCCCCAGCCCGCCCGCCACACCGCCCCCGGCAAGCGCGGCGGGATGCGAGACGCCGCGATCGCGCTCAACAGGACCACGACGACTAGCGCAACAAGCGTGGCCGGCGCGGCAATGACACCCCGCCACCAGGACTCCATTGCGGCGATCACGGCAGCAGCCGATCGACGACGAACGCATCGAGACCCGCCTCTCTGCGCGCCGCTGGCGCAGGTGGCGTCGGCGCATAGCGTTGCCAGTACGCCAGCACGCGATCGCGACACCCGTCGCACTCGCCCTCCAATCGCCACTCATCGACTGCGGCCCGAACATCCAGGGTCGCCTGCGCGAGTCCGTCGTCGTCCTGCGCTACAGCTTGCGCTAGCGACTCGTCGAACCAGTCGTCGATCGTGCTGCGATCAAAGTTCGTTCGCGGGTAACGCGTGGCCCCGAGCAGCGTCTGCATCGCCGCATTGCGCGCTGCATTGACGGTCGGTTGTTCGCGCGGCGACAGTCGGCCTGTTGGCGCAATGTCATCGAGCTCGCCCGCGAGTCTGCGCCCGGGATCGACGGGCGTCGGTTCGTAGCCGACACGGGCCACGAAAACGCGTGAACGATTCTGCACGCGCTTGATCAGTGCCAGCGCCTCATACTGGTGCGGCAGCGCCGGCCCCGGGTCGAATTGACGCAGCGCCGCTTCCGAGCGCCACATGGCTCGCAAGGCCGCCCGCAGCAACTCGCGCGTCTCCGGATCGAACAAGGTCGCTGCTTCTTCCTGGTCGTGGAAGTGCGCGTAAGGGGTAATCGCCGCAAGCGCATCACCGAAGTCACCCGTGGCGCTCTGAAAAAACTCGGGTGGCTCATCACCATGATTGTGGCCGTCGCCTGGGTAGTGCGCGTCGCCTTCCTGCCAGCCGGTATCCGCGGCATCCGGGTCCGCGTCGCTGCCGCGCAGCGCCTCAAGCTCCTCAGCATAGGCCTGTTGCCAGCTGCCCTCTGCATCGCCACCGTGGTTGTGCCCATCACCGATGTAGTGACCTTCGCCGAGCGGCATTGCCGCAGGCTCCCCGCCCACCTCCTCGCCCAAAAACTGCCCGTAACGCATTCGCAGCGCACGCTGATCCAGCGCCAGCGATTGGGTACGGGCTTCGAATACGTTGGGCGCAATCGTCGCGCGATTGGCGACCAGCGCTTCGCTGTCGATGATGATCTGACGCTGACTTCGGAAGTACTCGGGCATAACTTGGATGACGGCGTTGTCCAGCACCACATCAGGCGCGCGGTCCACATCCTTCCAGCGCAGGATCAGCGTTTGTGAGCGCGCCACGTTGTTCGCGCCCGGCCGCGCATCGGCGGCTTCGAAATGCAGGTAGATTTCGGCGCCGGGCTCAAGACCGAACTGCGCGCCCGTAAAACTGTGCGCCGTCTCGAGCTCGCGTCGCGATGCGGCAGCGTCTTCGAATAACGCCTCCACCGAGCCTTCAAAGCTCACGCGCTCGCCGCTGCCCGTGGCCCGCGTCGCGTGCGCCGTGACGGCAGCAACACCGTGATCGTCGACTACAGACACCTGGACAGGCAGTGTGAAGGGCAATCCATCGACTTCGTGCAACCGCGCATCGGGCGCCGCGATCCGAATCGCGGGCGCGGTGTCGCTGGAGAGAGCAACGCTCTGCACAACCGTACCGTCCGGCAACGGCACGGGCGTACCGGAAGCATCCATGATCTGCCAAGTCGTTGCTGTCGCAGGCCACCAGGTACTCTGCCAACGGCCGTCGCCCGCATCGTAGAGTGCCACGCGGTGACCATCTCCCTGTACGAGCTCGAGACCGTCATAGGTTCCGCTGACCGTGAGGGTCGCCCGCAGCGTCGAAAACTCGGGTACCGTGATGTCACCCACCGCAAACTCGAGTGGCGGCAGCCGGGTGTACTCAGGCGGTCGCGCTTCAAGGGACACGGCAGCAATGAACGACGCCTGTGGTACACCATGCCGCGCGGGCGTTGGCTCAAGCCAGCGCGGGACGAGCCAGGTCAGATTGGCAAGTACCGCTGCCAACAACAGCGCAGCCGCCATCACCCTCGGCAGTCGCCCCGCAGTACTCGTCTGCAACGCACCCTGCGTCACCAAGGCCAGCAGTGCTTCGGCCGTACGCTCGCGTTGCAGTCTTGCGGGCAGGCTCAGTGTCGATGCTGGCGCCAACAGCAGCGTCGTGCTGTCCTCGAGACTCGCGTGCAGGCGATCAAGATGCGCGGCGGTGCGGGCCGCCGTGACGCGTTGCGCTGCACGAGCGACGTCGATCGCCAGCACCTGCAGGAGCGCCGCAAGCCCTGCCAACAGGAATGCCTCGGCGGGACTCGCGGCGACCCAGCGAACGGCTACGAATCCGGCAAGTATCGACAACGGCAATGCATAGCCCAGGTAACGTGCCAGCTGCGCCGACCGCAGTCCGCGCACATGCCGCCGCAAGGCTCTTTGCCCGGCCGTCATTCCTGCGCCCCGCGCAGCGCCAGTGTGCGCTCGGTCGCGAACAGCACCACCGCCAGTAACAACCAGGCCATCGACACCGGTGCTGTGAGACGTCGCTCGACGTTGCCCGGCGACAACACACGTGCGGCAGCAGGTAGCGGTGCCACGGCAACGCCGGCAACCGGACGATGGCCCGCCGAGGCCGTCAGCTGATGCCACAACGCCGTTGCGAAAACCCCTGCGCTGCGGGTCGGGTCATACACCACCGTATAGTTCGAGTCTGCGGCGCCGGATTGGACGACGCGCGCCGCCCAGGCTGTCTGGACCGGGGGACCTTCCCCCAGAATGACGCGCGCACCGGGATCGCCGTCGGCTGCATCATCGGACACAATTACTGTGTCCGGCAGGAAACCCGCTTCGCGCCAGAGTCCGATGGCCTCACGAACCGCCGCGCGTAACGTGTCGTCATCGCCAACGATGTGGAGCATCCCGGGTGCATCCGCGGCGATCCAACTCGTGGGTTCGCGCACCGCGGTTTCGCCGCGCTGCCAAACGACCGGTCGCCCCAGCTCGGGCATCACTGACGGCCAATCCGCCGCGGCAGGCGTACCGGCCACCACGAGTTCCACGTCGGCAGGCAGGGTTTGCGCCAGCGCCAACAGCGCCGCCGCAGTCACATCAGTGCGTTGCGGCGTTCGCGACAGGGGCGTCTGCTGGCCATCGAGCCACAGGTATTGCACGCCCGGTTCGATCTCAGGGGGTGGCGTACCCGGTACTACGGCAACCACCCGCGTGGCAGCCGTGGCCACAAGAGCCTCGGGTTGCTCGCGCACAACCATGGCCACGAGCGTCGCAAACAACCAGAGCCGGCTCACGAGTAACGCACGTTGGGTCAAAGGCGCTGTGGTCAGCCTCGGGCGCGACTCGGTCTCGAAAGGCTTGAGCGTGGCCACGGTGACGCGCCGACGCGCACCCAGGTACAACGCATGCACGAGCACAACAGCCGACGCGGCGCCGAGACCGAGCAACACAGCCGACAGCGCACTCACGAGGTAGCGTCCACGGCAACCAGCAAACGCGCCGCCGCGTCGAGACTATGGTCCAGTGCGGCCCGCAGCACATCTGGTACGGGCGTAGATGCAGTCACGCGCACCACCCGGGCGCCCAGTGCCCTGTGCTCGCGACGCACGGCATCGAGCAGCGCGGCGAAGCGCGCGAGGTAACGGGGGCGATAGGCGCGCGCATCAACGACCCGCGTCTCGCCATGTTCGGCGTCAATGACTTCGACCTGGCCGCGGTGTGGAAACTCGAGTTCGTTGGCCGTGACGATCTGAACGCTCGTGAGGCCGTGCGCCATGCCCAGAAGTTCGCGCATCGCGCGCGTCTGCTCATCACCGCGCTCGAAGAAGTCGGAAAAACAGAACACCTTGCTGCGCGCAGGCAACGCTTGCAGCGCGTGGCGCACGTTTGCATGACGCGGCCAGCTGCCGGCGGGCGTCAACGACGCCAGCGCACCGGTCACGCGCTGAAACTGCGCATTGCCCGCGGCCGGCGGCAAGTACTCGGGTCGGCCATCCGTCAGTGTGACCAGCCCAAAGTCGTGGTGGCGCTGCGCCGACAACCAGGCGATAGCGGCAGCGGTGCGTTGCGCCAGCTCGAGTCGACTGGGCCCGCCCTCACTGCGCATCCCCATCGACGCCGTCGTGTCCACGAACAGGCACACCGTAAGCCGGCTCTCCTGTTCCGCCTCACGCACATAGTGGCGGTCCGTGCGCCCGTAGAGACGCCAGTCAACACGGCGCAGATCGTCGCCCGGCAAGTATGGCCGGTACTGGTGGAACTCGATGCCCTCGCCGCGCTCGCGGCTGATGTGCGAGGCGCGCAGGCTGCTCGCCACCCGGTGGCGGCGCGCCAACGTATAGCGCAGCAACTGATGGCGTGTTGCGGCGTCAGGCAGCAGGTCCACCGCGTCCATGGGTCAGTCTGTGGCGGCGCGCTCGGCCTTGAGCGGATCCTCGGGCGCCGCCACTTCGTCGAGCAGGTGGCCGACCACACGTTCGACGTCCTGCTGCTCGGCCTCGGCGTGGAAATTGAGAATCACGCGATGCCGCAGCACAGGCAGCGCCACGGCCCGAATGTCGTCGAGCGTCACCGCGAGTCGCCCGGCGAGCAGCGCAGTGGATTTTGCCGCCAGAACGATCGCCTGACCCGCGCGGGGACCGGCACCCCAGCGGACATACTCGCGTACCGTCGCGGTCGCTTCGCTGTCGCGCGGTCGCGTCGCGCGCACCATGCGAGTCGCGTACGCCAGCAGGCCGTCGCTGATGGGCAGCTCACGCACCAGCCGCTGCAAGGCGACGATGTCCGTCCCATCCATGACCGGCTTGACCTCGGCCTGCGCGCCGCCCGTCGTGCGGCGCAGGATGTCGAGCTCCTCTTCCGCAGTCGGGTAGTCGATGCGAATCATCATGAGGAAGCGGTCGAGCTGTGCCTCGGGCAAGGGATAGGTGCCCGCCTGCTCCAGCGGGTTCTGCGTAGCCATGACGAAGAAGGGCTCGGGCAGGCGGTGCGACGTGCCCGCAAACGTCACCCGGTGCTCCTCCATGGCCTCGAGCAATGCCGATTGCGTCTTGGGTGGCGTACGGTTGATCTCATCGGCCAGCAACAGGCTCGTGAACACCGGGCCCGGCTGAAATTCGAGTTCGCGGCGTCCCGACTCGGTCTCTGTCAGCAGCTCGGTACCGATGATGTCCCCGGGCATGAGGTCGGGCGTGAACTGGATGCGACCGAACGGCAGGTCGATGACCCGCGCGAGGGTTCGCAGCAACTTGGTCTTGCCAAGTCCGGGTACGCCTTGCAGCAGGCAATGCCCGCCCGCGAGCAACGTTGCGAGAATCTCGTCAACGACAGCGGTCTGGCCGACGATGACGCGGCCCACTTCGCGCCGCACTTCGGCGAGCCTTGCGACCTGCTGACGGATCTCGTGTTCTGTGGGTTCGTTGGCCATCAGTAGTTCAGTGCGTACATGACGATATTCACGGCAAAACGCGTATTGTCGACAGCAAGCCAGCGCTTGTTGCGGTAGTCATAGTCCCACTCGCAGCCGTAGTCCTTGTTGCTGTAGAGCACCGCCAGGCGGCCGTCGATCGTTAGCCCGCGCAAGTAGTCGTGGACAAGATCGTCGCCCCAGCCATTGAGCTCAAAGCTTGTCGTGGGCGGTTCATCAAACTCAAAAAATGAGGTGTACAGCGGATGATCGTTGGGCAACTTCGGCAGACAGCCACGCCCAAACAGTGCTTCCATCTGGCGCTCGAAACTTACGGCGAACAGCGCATCGATGTCGTGATTGCAGTCGTCGACAAAGACAAAGCCGCCATTCTCTACGTAGCGCTTAAAGTTGGCCGCCTCGACATCGCTGAACTGCACGAGTTTGTGCCCAGCCAGATAGCAGAAAGGCGCTTCCAGTACAGCCGGGTCTGACAACGCTACAACCCGTTCGTTGGGATCGACGTTGAGTGTCGTGTATTCCACAAGCGAGTTGAGCACATTGTTGGGCATGCGCTCATCGACATTCCAATTGCCCGACTCGTACATGAGCCGCGTGAAGTAGAAGTCGTAGCCCGAACTCGCCCGCGCAGGCAAAGCAGCCGCGAGCGCCGAAGCGCCCGCCGCCTGCAGAAACCCACGTCGATCCCGAATGCTCAGACGGCGTCCGAGAGGCTGGAGAACGTGAACTCGCGAACCTTCACAGGCGGCATGACCGCCGAGAACCCGAACAGGCTGACTCGTTCTGACTGCCCAAGCTCCTCAAGGTTGTTAAGCATGATCACAGGGCTCTCGTTGAAACGAAAGTTCTTTACGGGGAACTTGATCTCACCATCCTCTATGTAGAACGTACCGTCGCGGGTCAGACCGGTGTAGAGCTGCGTCTGCGGATCGAGTGCTCGGATATACCAAAGGCGCGACACGAGGATGCCGCGTTCAGTGTCCTTGATCATGGCCTCGAGGTTGCGGTCGCCGCCGACCATAATGAGGTTGCTCGGCTGCGGCACAGGCGTCACGTCCTTCTGATCCGCCCAGTAGCGATCGTAGAACAGGTTGTCAACGACACCGTCCTTGATGATTGAGAGCTTCTCAACGGGCTGCCCGCTTTGGTTCCAGGTCGCCGCCGGTACGCGCGCGTCTAGGGGATCGCCATAGGCCGTCACCTTCTCGTCGAAAATTTTCTCTCCGAGTCGCGTGCCGCCGCCCTTCTTCGCCAGGAAGCTGCGGCCTTCGTCGGCCTGCCGCGCACCGAACGCGAAGAACATGCGACCGATGAGTGCCGCGGCCGCGTTGGGCTCGAGGATCACCGTGTACTTTCCAGGCTCAAGTGCCTGCGCCTCACGCGAGGCCACGGCTTTCTGCAGCGCGACGGCCGAGGTCGCCGTCGTGTCGATGCGGCGAACGTCGTTGTCGTCGGCCGAGGCCCAACCCGAGCCCGTGCCGTCGTTGGTGCGTACGGTAACGGTGAAGTTGACGTTGGTCTCAGTGTGATAGGCGAACAAGCCTTCGCTGTTCATCATCGCTGAGAAGTTAGCAGAGTCATTGAGGAAGCCCGCCGCCGTGGCGTCCTTGTCTCGGGCCGGCCCGATGCTGGCGGCCGCGGAATCCGCGCGGTACTCGGGTTTGATGTTGGCCGTCTCGTCCACAAACGCGTTGCTCTGAGCGTATTTTTGCGGGCCGAGGATGGGCATGAACTCCGGCGACTCGGGCGCGAGCCGCGCGGTTTCCTCGGCACGGGCTACGACCTTCGCCAGTGAGGCGTCGTCAAACTCGTTGATGGTGGCGGTGCCGACCTTCTGGCCGAAGTTGCACTGGACCACAAGGTCGACGTTTTTCGTTTCGCCGGCCGTGGACACACTGTTGCGCGCGTAGCGGATGTTGCCTTCAGTGCCGCCATTGAGATTGGCTTCACAACCGTCGGCCTTGGACAGAGACACGACCTTCTCGAGGATCGTCTTCGCTTCGTCACGGGTAAGAATTGTCATGTTGGCTACTCTCTCGAATTCTGTGGACGGATCAGCCGAGCTTGCGCGCGGTGTTGATCACGTTGACGTTGTCGAAGCGCGTCGTGGCGCAGCCGTGCGAGACCGAACTGATCTGCGAAGGCTGGCCCTTGCCGTCGAAGAACGAACCGCCCAGACGGTAATCACGCTCATCACAGATCGCCGAGCAAGAGTTCCAGAATTCCTGCGTGTTCGACTGGTAGGCCACGTCTTCGATCTGTTCCGTGATCTCGCCGTCCTTGATCTCGTAGAACAGCTGCCCGCCAAACTGGAAGTTGTAGCGCTGCTGATCGATAGAGTAGGAACCGCGGCCGACGATGTAGATGCCGTCTTCCACGTCGGCAATCATGTCGTCCACTGACAGCTTGTCCTTACCCGGCTCCAGGGAGACGTTGGGCATGCGCTGGAATTGCACCGAATTCCAGCTGTCGGCGTAGCAGCAACCATGCGACTCTTTCTCATCGATGATGTGCGCCTGATCGCGAATCGCCTGGTAGTTGACCAGGATGCCATCGCGCACCAAGTCCCACTGCTTCGTCTTGACGCCTTCGTCGTCGTAACCAACGGCGCCCAGCGATGCGGGCTGCACCTTGTCGGCGAACAGGTTGACGAGCTCCGAGCCGTACTGGAATTCCTTGGTCTTCCACTTATCGAGCGTTGCGAAGCTCGTGCCCGCATAGTTTGCCTCGTAGCCCAGCACGCGATCGAGCTCGAGCGGGTGCCCGACAGACTCGTGAATGGTCAGCATGAGGTGCGTCGGGTCGAGAACGAGCGTTTTCTGCCCGGGCTTAACCGAGGGTGCCGTGAGCTTGTTCTTCGCCTGCTGCGCGGCGAGCTTGGCGTCCTCGACCATGTCGTAGCTGTAGCGGTAGCGCGTCGTCACGCCCGGAACCTTCTCGGCGGGGTCGCCTTCGAAGTACTCCCAACCCATACCCATCGGATCAGACAGGCCGTTGCGCGTCTTGAACGTGCCCGTTTCCTTGTCGACAGCGGTCACGCTCATGGGCGACCAGACACGGTGGATGTCTTGATCGATGTAGGAACCGTCGGTTGAAGCAAAGTACTTCTGCTCATTGACGAGGTAGAACGTCGAGTTCACGAAACTCGCGCCGTTGCCCAGCGCCGCCTCGTTAACGGCCATAAGCATGTCGACCTTGTCCGCGATGGGCACTTCCATCGCGTTCTTCTTGATCGGGGTGCTCCAGCTCACTTCGCCGACACCTTTGACTGGAGCCAGCTTCACGGGCTCGGTCTGGTACCTGGCATTGGCCTTGGCAATCGCGACCGCGGTCTGCGCGGCCTCAGCGACAGCCTCAGGCGTCAACGCACTCGTCGCCGCGAAGCCCCAGGTGTCCTTGGCGATGACGCGGACGCCTACGCCTACGGATTCGGTGTTTACGATGTTCTGAACCTTGAGCTCACGTGTCACCACGAACTGGTTCAGATAGCGGCCAACGCGGACGTCGGCGTAGGTGGCCCCCGCGGCCTTGGCCGCCTTGAGGCCAGCCTCCGCGAGCTGGCGTTTCAGACTCAAGTCAGCGGGTGACAGCAGCTCTTCCGCTGCAATCACACGTCCGCTGACCGGCAGGGCGATGGTGCCCGCGCCAACGCCGGCTATTTTCAAGAACTTACGACGATCCATTGAGATTCCCCCGGGACGACCTGTAGTGCAGCGCGCACGCCGCAAAGCGCCGACCACAATAGAACATGGCCAAGCGATCTCAAAACTGACGGAGCCACCGCATTGCCACCGCGCACTAGCAGATTCATCGGCGCTGCCAAACGTAAAACATTGTTTTTAGTGGTATTGCCGATTCTGGCTTCAGTTTATTGCCGCGTAAGCGTCCATCGCGGGTGCCGCGGGTGCACCGTGACACTGCACTCGATTATGAACTCAGCCCTGTTGCTCGCGCGCAACGCAACGCCTTAGCGAGGCGCCCGACCGCGTGAAATCCTGGGGGCTTCGCGGCATCATGCGCGCTCGCCACCGCTAGAGGCTGTCATGTCGCGCACCACCGTCCTGCACATTCGCAACCAGTACCTGAGTTTTTCTGCCGCCCATTTCACAATCTTCTCGGGGACCGATCGCGAGCGGCTGCACGGGCACAACTTCGCCGTCAGCGCCAAAGTTACAGCCGCTGTGGGCGACGACGGTCTGTGCTTCGACTACAACGTGCTCAAGCGAAAGATGCGTGAACTCTGCGATGCGCTCGACGAATACGTTTTGCTGCCCGCGCATTCGCCGCATCTTGAGGTGACCGAGGACGGTGACGAGGTACGCGCGGTGTTCAATGGCGAGACACTGACCTTTCCAGCTGGCGACACGATCGTGCTGCCTTTGGCGAACATTACCTCCGAAGAGCTTAGCTGCTATTTGCTCGAGCAATTGCTGGAGGGGGATGCCGCCATTCGTTACGCCATCAGCGCGGTGACCGTCACCGTGGCGTCGGGCGTTGGTCAGTCCGCGAGCACGCGCTGGGACGACACGAGGGGCATCCTGTGAGCCGCCTGGCGATCATTACGGGCGCGAGCGCCGGCATCGGCGCCGCGACGGCTCGGAGACTGCTGGCCGACGGCTGGCGCGTGATCAACCTCTCGCGACGGCCCTGCCCTGTCGACGGTGTAGAAAGTCTGCAGACGGACCTGGCCGAAGCGCCATCGCGCCAGCTCGTGGAAACGCTGCGAACCGCTTGCGCGGAGAGCGAGCGCGTGGCCATTGTTCACAACGCGGGCTTGCTGGCCAGTGACAACGCACAAGGGATCACGACGGCGCAACTCCACGCCGCGCTGCAAGTCAATGTGGTGGCGCCGGCGGCGCTGAATGCCGCGATCATTGACGCCTTGCCCGCGGGCTCGGCGATCGTCTTTGTCGGGTCTACGCTGGGTGACAAGGCCGTGGGCGGTGCGTTGAGTTACGCGACGAGCAAGCACGCCGTGCACGGACTTATGCGGGCCACCTGCCAGGATCTTGCAGGGACTGGGGTACACACGGCCGTCGTTGCGCCAGGGTTCACCGATACCGAGATGCTCCGTGACCACGTTGGCGGTGATTCAGACGTCCTCGACGCCATCGCGTCCGGGGTCACGTTTGGGCGGCTTATCGAGCCCGAGGAAATCGCGGCGACCATTGTGTTTTGCATCGACAACGCGGTGATCAATGGCGCGGTGATCCACGCCAATTTGGGACAAATCGAGCGCTAGCGTTCGGCGAGGGTTGCCGCCACGGTCACGCCAATGCCGGCTACGAAAGCCCACACGTAGACGGGCAGCTGTTCTGCCAACGCGGCCACGCCGGCCGGCGTGAATTCGAACTGCACGCCGACCGAAGGCAGTGTGCCGACCAGGCCACCCGCCAGACGCCAAAGTACAGGGCCCAAAGCGACGCTGATGGCGATGGCCACGAGCCAAGGGGTAAGCACCCGAATCCAGCGCCAACGCGAAATGCGTCGCTGCGCACCCCGCAAGAGGCGTTCGGTGTCCACGGGCTGCGCAAGCAAGGACTGGAGCGCGGCGTCGAGCTCCGCTTCGCGTTGCGTGCGATCGCCCGACTCATGCGTGCTCATCGATCAGCCTCCGCGTAGCGCGATTGATCACCGATTTGACGGTACCCAAAGGTTTGCCCGTGATCTCCGCGATCTCGGCGTGCGACAGGCCAACACCCTTGGACATCAGCACCAATGCCCGCGCCTCGGGCTCGAGCGCGTCGAGCAGTCGTTCCAGATCCGACGATGCCGCGGGCGCATCCCCGCTGACAGTTTCCGCGGCGGGTTCGGCACGCAATCGGCCCAGGGCTCGCCAGAAGCGACGACGTGACCGTGCGTGCTGCAGAAACTCGCGATACGCAATCGCGAACAGCCAGGCTTTGAATCGACCGCGGCCATCGTAATCGTCGAGTCGCCGCCAGGCCGTAACGAGCGTTTCCTGGGTCAGATCGTCGGCATCCGCGCCATCCTGGGTAAATCGCTCCAGGTAGCGTCGAATCGGCGCCACATGCGGCGACACAAGCCGAGTGAATGCAACGCTGTCGGCCGAGAGCCGCGCTGCCTGCAACAGGCGCTGTTCGGCCTCGGCATCGAGATCGGTGGCGCATGCGTCCATTCATCAGTCCGTGCGCGACCCAAGCCGCGTCATGAGCAGATAGGACAGACCGATCAGCAGCGGAAACAACGCGGAGCCGTAGAACACCATTGAGGCGTCTTCATCGTCCAGCAGCCAGCCAAAACCAATCGTGGCGAGCGCGATGGCCAACAGCACCAGACCGCGACGCAGGTCGCGATCGCCGGACGGCGGCGCCTGGCCAGTCAGCGAGTGGATGACCTCGGGGCTGAGCTCCTGGCCCTTTTCGATCGCGGCCCGCAGCGTGGCCTGGGCCGCTTTGCGGTTCCGGTGCCGGAACAGCACGATGACGTAGGTGATGCCGAACGTGGCTGCAAAAAACGCAAGAGGAATAAAGACTTCCTCATTCATCACAGAACTCCTTGAAGGTGGTGTCGGCCCCTGTGATGCCGCGTGGCGTGTTTTGGATGCAACGCGGGTTCAGAAGCTCGTCAGATCGATATCGATGAGCGCAGACACACCGGGGTCCGCGCTGTCGGTGGTGATGAACTGGCGTAAGTCGCCAGCCTGCAATTCCAGCGTCAGAGGACCGAGCAAAACAACATCGTCAGCGTCTCTGACAATATAGAACGCGAAGTTCCCTGGCGGCACTCGAAACTGACTCAGGTTGCTGCCGAGCTGCGCGTTGTTGATCAGTCTCGGCGAGGTGTCACGATCGAACGTATCGCCTTCTTCGAGGAGGTAGAAGTCTACGGTTTCTTGTTGGCCGATCGCATTAAAAAAACCCACTTGTGCCGAGTCAGCCAGCGGTCGACGAGAATTGAGCAGGGATGTAACAAGCAGCGTGTCGTCTGCGCTTGAACCCGAGACCACTTGAATCGTCGCTTGGCCGTCGCCAAACACCGTGGTGACCTCTTCGAGCGGTGTGCCGGGGCTGCCGGCCGCGGTCAGTGTGACGTCAACGGTTGCGAGATCGTCGGCGACAGGGAGATCAACTAGTGCCGTGACGTCTCCAAACGCAACGCCGGCAAACACCGGAGCCGTGAGCGGCTCGCCTTCCGGCTCGATGTACAGATCGACGGCGGCCTCAGATTGAGCCGCATGCACCACTTGCGAACGAACGGGGGCAGCATCGTCGATAAGCCTGACACTGCCGAGTTCACCAACAAGCAAGGCTGCGTAGGTTGAGGTCACTTCGTCTGCACCGTCCACGAGCGAGATAAACACCCTATCGTCGCCGTTGAGGGTCGCCGGCTCGGTGCGCAAAAGTTCTGCACCCGGCGCGCCCGCAGCGGTCACGACAATCTGCACTTCCTCAGCGACGAGGTTACCAAGCGATACAAAACCGTCAGGGGCTACGCTGGCAGCAACGGGCACCGCTGCACCTGGATCGAAGCCGGGCAGCCCGATGTAGAAGTCAACGGTGCCCGCTGTGGGCGACAAGTTGAGGGCGAACGCTTCCAGCATGGTGGCGTCGCCGGATTGCTCAAATCGAGGCAGTTCAATTGAGATGATCCGAGCGGCCTGCTGCGTACCCAAGAGAATGAGTGTGTAGTCCGTGTCGGGCACGACACTAAAGGCCGTTGTAGCCAACCGTACGGTGCCATCGACCAGGCCGGAGCCATAGTCAAAATTGAAGTCGTAGCTCAGGCTGTCGTAGGTGAAGTACGTCGTCGCTGCCAAATAGCCCGGCGTGTCGAGCGTCAAGGCCTCGATTTGAAACTGGACAGGTCCAGCATCCGGCAGGGCGTTGATGGCCCGGATATTGCCGCGACCGGCTGGCGAATCCGGCGTATCTGTGCAAGCGGTCAATGCCAGCAGCCCCGGTAGGACGAGCAACGCGCCCAGGCGGCGCAGCGCGGTGGGAAAACAGGACGTCATAACAATCGGGGCTCCTGCCGGCGCTTTCACCGGGGGTTGACCTAATGCCGGGACCCAGACGACGCGGCCCCCAGAAGCCGCGCACTATACCATCGCCACGGCAGCGCAACCGAGCCTGGTCGGTTACAATAGCGGGATGCCTGATTCGAGTGCCCAGCCCGCGACAGACGCGCCGGCCGTGGACCCCTTGGCCCTGCGGAATGCGCTGGGTCAGTTCGCCACGGGCGTATGCATCGTCGCCTCCCCTCCGGTTGCCGGCGAACGTCTTCCGTTCGCCATTACCGTCAATTCCTTTGCGTCCGTCTCGCTGGATCCGCCCATGGTGTTGTGGTCGGTCCAGAAAGAGTCGACGACCTATGCGCTGTGGCTCGAGACGCGCCAGTTCGGCATCTCTGTACTCGCGGCCGACCAGGTGGCGATCTGCGATCAGTTTGCCGTGCGCGGCAACCATCCGATGACCGACCCAGACGCCTACACGCTGTCTGGCAATGGCTCGCCGCTGGTACGGGGCGCCGTCGCCACGTTCGACTGCCGCGTCAACGCCATTCATGACGCTGGTGACCACAAAGTGATCCTGGCTGACGTGCTCTCGTTCGCCAGCGACGCATCGCGCGCCCCCTTAATCTATGTCCGAGGAGGCGTCCATGGATCGTCGTGAAGCGCTACAACTGCTCGCTGCCGGTGCACTCGCGGCCAGCACGGGCTGCTCGCGGCGCGAGGCAGCGCCGTCGGCCACCGATCTCGCGGCACTGGACTGCATCGCGCAAGCCGATCTCGCGGCGAGCGGAACGGTCTCGCCAATTGAACTCGTGGAAGCGGCCATCGCGCGTGTGGAGCGTCTCAATCCGGAACTCAATGCGGTGACGTTCGCAGACTTCGAGCGCGCGCTTGACGCCGCGCCCAATGCCCGTGGCCCTCTGGCAGGCGTCCCCTACCTCATCAAAGACCTCAATGCCTACGCCGATATGCCGCTGACGCGCGGTTCACGGCTTTTCGCCGACCAGGTCTCAGAAACACAGTCGCCATTTACCGATCGCATCGACAGCGCGGGTCTCGTCGTACTCGGCAAATCGAACACGCCCGAATTCGGCCTGCTACCGACCACGGAACCGCTGCTGCACGGCCCAACGCGCAACCCCTGGAACCTGGCCCATTCGACGGGTGGTTCGAGCGGGGGCGCCGCCGCGGCCGTCGCGGCACGACTCGTGCCCGCAGCACAGGCCAGCGACGGCGGCGGCTCTATCCGCATCCCCGCGGCGCAATGCGGTCTTGTCGGTCTCAAGCCAAGCGTCGGGCGCTTCCCCGACCAGGGTTACGGCCAGCAGGCGTGGCCCATCTCGATTAAACACGCGCTCACGCGCAGCGTCCGCGACTCGGCCCTGTTGCTCGCGCTGACAGAGCGCACTGAGGGCGGCCCGTTGTTGCCGGTCGGCTTCACGGTACGCGAACGTCTCGCGCCCCAACGCATCGCGGTCACCGTGTCATCGATCTACGGCGAACCTGACCCGGCCGTCGCAGCCGCCGTTGAGCGCACCACCAAAACGCTCGAATCGTTGGGACACGAGATCATCGCCGTCGAGACCGAAACCCCATTACACGATCCGGCCTTCGGCGACGACTTCCTGACCCTCTGGGCCGCCGGCGCCGCAGCTGCAGTGAAGCTGGTTGAGGAGAAGACGGGTACGCCCGCCGACCAGACGGGCTTGCTCGAGCCCGCCACGATCGCACTGGGCGAGCTCATGAACGCACGCCCGTCGGACGCACTGGAACGCGCCGTCGAGGGGCTCGGCCGCTACAAGGCGAGCGTCGACGAGTTCTTGTCGGAGTACGACGCCTGGCTCACGCCCGTGACGGGCAGCCCGGCACCGGAAATCGGTTTCATGGCGCCCGATCTCGACTACGACACGCTCATGCCTCGGGTGCAACGGTTCGCAGCCTACACACCGACGCACAACGCTGCCGGTACGCCTGCGATCAGCATTCCGGCCGGGCTTGCACCGTCGGGCTTGCCCGTCGGCGTGCAAGTGGCCACGCGCATTGGCGGCGAAGCGCTGCTGCTGCAGCTCGCCTATCAACTTGAAGAGGCCGCGCCTTGGGCGGACGCGTTGCCGCCGCTTCACGCCTGACGCCGTGGACGCCCCGGGCAACAACATTCGTGCGCTCAACGCGCCCCGCCGCGAGATTGAGTTCGACTGGCAGCTGGGCCGTTACACGCTGCGCTATGACGACACGACGCTGGCTGTTGAATGGGCCATCAACGGCCGCCGCCGCGTCAGCCGCCACGACCTGCTGTTGCTGAGCCCGCTGTTCATCGAGGACGCCATTCGACTCGACACGCTTGTGCAACCACTGCGCCGCGCCGGGCTGTTCGCCGCGGGCGCGGTGATCACCTGGTTCTCCGAGATCAATGCCATGGTGCCGTTGCTGGCGCCGGCTCTGGCACTCGTTTCGCTGGCGTGGCTCATCCGTCTGGTTGTCGAGTGGCGCGCCACGGGCGCCCGCACCGTGATCTGCGACTCGAACGGCGACGAGGTCATCGATATTCCGCACGAACGCACCGAAGCCGACCACCGCAGGGGGTTCGAAGCTGGGTTGCGCCGTGCCATAGAAGTCGTCCACCAGAAGTGGCGCGACGGCGAGCTCTGAAGACATACCAAAATATGGGGACACACTGATGAGTAACGCATCCGCAGGACAGCGGTTTCGCATCGCACTCGAAACCGAGCGACCGCTGCAAATCGTGGGCACGATCAACGCCTACACCGCGATGATGGCCGAGCAAACCGGCTACCGCGCCATCTACCTGTCAGGCGCTGGCGTGGCCAATGCAAGCTACGGCCTGCCGGATCTTGGCATGACTTCGCTAGAAAACGTGGTGGAAGACGCAAGCCGCATCACGGGCGCAACGGATGCTCCGCTGCTGGTGGACATCGACACGGGCTGGGGCGGCGCCTTCAACATCGCCCGCACGATCCGCGAGATGGAGCGGGCCGGCGTTGCAGCAGTACATCTCGAGGACCAGGTCGGGCAGAAGCGTTGCGGCCACCGCCCGAACAAGGAACTCGTCTCGCAGGACGAAATGACCGACCGCATCAAGGCCGCCGTAGACGCCAAGACTGACTCGGCCTTTGTCGTTATGGCGCGCACTGATGCGCTGGCGGTGGAAGGCATGGAACCCATGCTGGAGCGTATCGCAGCCTACGAGGCCGCAGGCGCGGATGCCATCTTTGCAGAGGCCATGACCGACATTGAGAACTACCGTCGCGTCACCGACACGGTCTCGATCCCGGTGCTCGCCAACCTGACCGAATTCGGCATGACGCCCATGTACACGACCGAGCAGCTCGCCGAGGTCGGCATCCGCATGGCCCTGTATCCGCTGTCGGCATTCCGCGCGATGAACGCGGCCGCGCTCAACATCTACCGCACGATTCGCGAGCGCGGCACGCAGGTCGACGTCATCGACACCATGCAAACGCGAGAGGAACTCTACGAATTCCTCAACTACCACGATTTCGAGCAGAAGCTCGACGCGTTGTTCGGCGCCAAGAAGTCCTGACAGCGCCCTTAGGGAGACCCTTATGGTTGACAAGAAACTTGGCGGCGCAGGCTTGCGCGGCCAGAGCGCCGGCGAGACCCGGTTGTGCACTGTCGGCGTATCAGGCAGCGGCCTGACCTACTGCGGTTACGACATAGCCGAACTCGCCGAACACTCGACATTTGAAGAAGTTGCCTGGCTGCTGTTCAACGGCGAGCTGCCCAAGCAGGCGGAACTCGACGGCTATCGGCAAAGCCTGGCAGGCCAGCGCGCCCTGCCCCAGGCGCTGCGCGAAGTGCTTGAGCGTGTACCCGCGGACGCACATCCGATGGACGTCATGCGTACGGGGGTGTCGATGTTGGGCAACCTCGAGACCGAGGCGGACTTTTCACAGCAGCAGGCGGCTGCTGATCGCATTCTGGCTGCGTTGCCCGGCATCATCACGTACTGGTACCGCTTTAGCCATGACGGCGTTCGCATCGATACCGATACGGACGACGCCAACATTGCATCTCAGTTCCTGACGCTGCTGCACGACAAGCCGGCCAGTGACCTGCACCAGCGTGTCATGGACGTCTCGCTCATTCTCTACGCTGAACACGAGTTCAACGCCTCGACCTTCACCGCCCGCGTCTGCGCCTCGACGCTTTCGGACATGCACTCCTGCATCACGGGCGCTATTGGCTCGCTGCGTGGCCCCCTGCATGGCGGCGCGAACGAAGCCGCCATGGATCTCATTGACACCTTCGATTCGGTCGATGCCGCCGTGTCGGGCGTCAAGGGCATGCTCGAGCGCAAGGAAAAGATCATGGGCTTTGGTCACGCGGTCTACCGCGAGAGCGACCCACGCAATGCGCTCATAAAGCGCTGGTCGCGCGAGCTCGCTGACGAAGTCGGTGACTCGGTGATCTTTCCCGTGTCGGAAGCCATCGAGACGCTTATGTGGGACGAGAAGAAGCTCTTCCCGAATGCCGACTTCTTCCACGCCAGCGCCTACCGTTTCATGGGTATTCCGACCAAGCTATTCACACCGATCTTCGTGATTTCCCGCCTCACGGGTTGGGCCGCTCACGTCATGGAGCAGCGCGAGAACAACCGCATTATCCGACCGAGCGCCGACTATGTCGGGCCTGACGCGCGCAGCTACGTCAGCATCGACCAGCGCTAATTCAATTACTTACAAGACTTTCTGAGAACAATTATGAGCAACCGAGTCGAGAGCAACGTCCGACCCGACCCAGATCCCGAACTCGTCAAGATCGCCGACTACGTCGCGAATGCCGATATCGACAGCGACCTGGCCTACCAGACCGCCCGTTACTGCCTCATGGACACGCTGGGCTGTGGTTTCCTGGCGCTATCGTTTCCCGAGTGCGCCAAGCACATAGGGCCGCTTGTCCCCGGGACCGTGGTCCCCAACGGCGCCAAGGTGCCGGGTACGCCCCACGCCATGGACCCCGTCAAAGCGGCCTGGGACATCGGCTGCATGATTCGCTGGCTCGACTTCAACGACACCTGGCTGGCTGCGGAATGGGGCCACCCCAGCGACAACCTGGGCGGCATCCTTGCGGTGGCTGATTTCCTGAGCCGTCAGAACGTTGCCGCGGGCAAGGCGCCGCTGACGATGCGCGATGTTCTCACCGCCATGATCAAGGCTCACGAAATCCAGGGTGTCCTGGCGCTGGAAAACAGCTTCAACCGCGTGGGCCTCGACCACGTGTTGCTCGTTCGCGTTGCATCGACGGCCGTTGTCACGAAACTGCTCGGTGGCAGCCGCGACCAGATCATCGATGCCCTCTCCCACGCCTGGGTCGATGGCTCGAGCCTGCGCACCTACCGTCATGCGCCGAACGCGGGCCCGCGCAAGAGCTGGGCGGCCGGTGACGCCACAAGCCGCGCTGTGCGTCTCGCAATGCTCGTCATGAAAGGCGAGATCGGCTACCCGAGCGTGCTCACCGCGCCGACCTGGGGCTTCTACGACGTCTCGTTCAAAGGGAATACGTTCTCATTCCAGCGCGACTTCGACAGCTACGTCATGGAGCAGGTCTTATTCAAGATCAGCTTCCCCGCCGAGTTCCATGCCCAGACTGCTGTCGAGGCGGCCGTTCGCCTGCACCCCGAAGTCACGAACCGACTCGAAGACATCGACAAGATCGTGATGACGACACACGAATCGGCCATCCGCATCATTAGCAAGGAAGGCACGCTCAACAACCCGGCCGACCGCGACCACTGCCTGCAGTACATGGCCGCCATTGGTCTGCTCAAGGGCGATCTCGTTGCCGAAGACTATGAAGACAATGTCGCTGCCGACCCGCGCGTCGACGCGCTGCGCGAGAAAATGGTCATTGAGGAAGATGAGCGCTACAGCCGGGAATACCATGAGCCCGAGAAACGCTCGATCGCCAACGCGATGCAGGTGGTGTTCAAGGACGGCAGCAAGACCGAACGCATCGAAATCGAATACCCGATTGGCCACAAGCGCCGCCGCGACGAGGGCATTCCCGTGCTGGAAGCCAAGTTCCGGCGCAATCTGGCCACGCGTTTCCCCGCGGGGCAGGCGCAACGCATCTACGACATCTGCGACAACCAGGCCACGCTTGAGGCGATGCCTGTACATGAGTTCGTAGACGCGATGGTGATCTAGGCGCGCTGCACCCCCAGTGTCAAGACAAGGGGGCGTAATGCGCCCCCTGTGTACCCTTAGAAACTCTGCAGCGTTTCACTGAGCAGACTCATGTGCGCCACAGGCCTTTCGGCTATCATCCAGGCCCACGTTTTGCGGACCCACTGAAGTGTCACAGCTACCCGAACTGGACGCCATCGAGGCGCGCATCATCGGCTGCCTCATTGAAAAGTCCGTGGTCACCCCGGATCAGTACCCGTTAACGCTCAACGCGTTGACGAACGCCTGCAACCAGAAGACGAGTCGCGACCCGGTCATGTCGCTGACCTCTGGCGAAGTCCAGGGCGGGCTGCGCCGGCTGAGCGACAAGCACCTCGTCATGGTCGACGAGAACTTCCGCGGCCGCGCCGAGAAATACACGCAACGGTTCTGTGACACCCGGTACAGCGAGCTTCAGTTCGACAGCGCCGAACGGGTCATCGTCACGCTGCTGCTACTCCGAGGTCCACAAACCCCGGGCGAGCTCAAATCTCGCGCGGGACGCCTGCACACATTCGCCGGTCCCGATGAGGTCGAGGTGGCCTTGAACGGTCTGATGAAACGAGACGCCGGCCCGCTGGTCGTCCGACTACCGCGCCAGGCTGGTCGCCGCGACAGCGCATACATGCACCTGTTTTCGGGCCAGATCGATGGCAGTACGGAACCTGCCGCGATCGCAGCGCCGGGCGCTCCGAGCACAACGATGGGTGAAGATGCGGCCACGCTGGCCGAACTGACACGACGTGTCGAGCAGCTCGAAGCCAAGGTTGCCGATCTACTGGCCGCACAAGGTCACGGTTTAACATAAGCCGCGCTTCGCGGGCGCCTTGGCACGCACCCTGTCGGTAAGTTTTACATACTGACCCTCAAAGCGTGTGAGGCGTCGCACGAATCCCATTTTTTTCAATGACTTAAAAAGTTGGCCCGTGTTTTGCTTTCTGTCCATTAACAGTGGCTCTCGCACTGTGGAATTGGCAAAAAATCCTGTTTAGGGGAAATAAGATGAAAAAACTGATTGCACTCGCTCTGGTGCTCGCAGCTGGTTCCGCCGGCGCGACCATCACCACGATCGGGGACGTCACGCCGGTCGGCACGGGTTACACCCTTTCCACCGACGACGGCGTTTCTGATGGCGCGATCGAGGCCTTCCTGGGTCTTGGCGCAGGCACGCTCGACGCGATTTCTAGCGGCAACGCCGTAGAAGGTTCGGCACTCTCGATCTCCACCAACGTTGGATCGGGCGACACGCTGAGCTTCGACTGGTTCTGGACCTCGAACGAATTCTCCGGCGCGTTCTTCAATGACTTCGCCTTCGTCAGTGTCAGCCTCGACGGCATTGAGATTCTGGCGGATACGTTCTCGCTGGACGGTACGATTGATTCGTTCTCGTTCACGACCGGCGTTAGCGGTGCGTTGACCGTTGGCATCGGCGTCATGGACGTGAACGACGGCGCGGTCGCCTCGTTCCTCGACGTCGACAACATCGCTGTTGTTCCGGCTCCGGCTTCACTGCTCCTGCTGGGCCTCGGCCTCGCCGGTCTCGGTGTCGCACGTCGCCGCGCCTAAGACGGCTAAGAAGACCGGCTGACGCCGATCGCCTCGCGCGATCGGCGCCAAACCGGCAAAGAAACCCCGGGCTTCGTCCCGGGGTTTTTTTTTGCCCGTCCAAATAGCGCTCCCCCATAGGTGTTGCAGTATCACAACATCCCATTGCCCCCGAATGCGCGCTAAAGCACCGATTTGGCAATAGTTTCACACGTAATGCACCACACTTGTGCAGCTCTGTTGGTAATGCACAACGAAACTTTGGATTCGTAGTTTATTGGTGCTAAACCCTTCGCTGCGGTCGAAGAACCGCACGCCGCTGCAGAAATGGCAGCAGCTGACCATCAGAGGGATGGTTTCAGGGTGCCTTACATCACTTCGAAGAAACGTGCGACCACAGCCGCCGCGGTGCTCGCGTCGCTTGTGGCTTTGCCGCAGCCGCTGCAGGCACAGGACGACGACGAGACACTGGAAGAGATCGTCGTCACGGGTTCACGTATCCAGCGCGACCCCAACGCCATTGCGGCACAGCCGGTGCAAAGCGTTAGCGCCGAGGACATTCAGCTTTCGGGCGAGTTTTCGGTCTCCGACATCGTCAACGACGTCCCGGCCCTGCTCTCTTCAACCACATCTGAGAACGCACAGGACGCCGGCATCGCTGCGGGCACCAACGTCCTGAACCTGCGCGTGCTGGGTGCCAACCGTACGCTTGTACTCGTCGACGGTCGCCGACACGTGGCGGGCGTTGCAGGTACACAATCAGTCGACGTCGGCTCGATTCCGGTCAAGCTCATCGAGCGCGTTGAAGTTCTGACGGGCGGCGCATCCGCCGTTTACGGGGCCGATGCCGTCTCCGGCGTCGTGAACTTTATTCTCAAGGACGACTACGAGGGCTTCGACATCGACGCCATGACGGGCATGAGTGGCGACAGCGACGCCAATTAGTCCACGCTGTCGGTGACCTGGGGCAAGAACTTTCTCGACGGGCGCGCCAACATCTCCGCGTCGCTCGACTACCGCAACGACGACGGCCTCAGAGCCAACGAGCGCGACAACGGGATCTTCATCGGTTCGGCGCGCGATTGGGTCAACCCCGCCTTGCGCTCCCAGCAAGGCGATATCAGTGCCGCCAATACGCCCAACTTCGCCCAGTTTTACAACTTCGCGAACACCGGCTTGACGGATTTCGGGCTGCCGATCCCAACAGAGGCTGACTTCATCGCGGACTACACGGCCGAGTTCGGTGCTGCGCCGGCGCTAACGGGCGCGGAACTCGCGCTCATTGCTCAAGCCGCCAACGCACCGCAGCGCGCTGTGCTGCCAGGCCGCACGTTCCCGTTCACCTCGGGCTACGGCTACATCATTCCGGGCAACCCGTTCACATTTGACGGTTTCGACCCTGAAACGCCGATCGACCTTGACGGCAACGGACGGCCCGACTGCCTTGACTCCTTCACGGGATTCAACTCAGTCGCCGGCATCATCGGCGGCTGTTGGAACGTTAACGCAGACGGCACGTATCGCCCGGTGCAGGATGGCCTTATCGCAACAGGAACTCAGGGCTTCGGAGGCGATTCGTTCAATACGATCCAACAAGGCTTCGGGTACATCATCCCGCCCGAAGAAAAATACACGTTGAACCTGCTCGGCCGCTTCGACTTCACGGAACAGATGAGTTTTTTCGGCGAGCTCAAGTATTCAGCTCAGGAAAACGAGGGCGAGCAGCAGCCGACCTAGTTCTGGGATCTGCTGTTCGGCGCACCCGATAACCCCTTCCTGCCAAGTTTCATTCAGCCCGTCGCCGATCAAAATGGCGGCGTGGCCATCACGATCGACCCGATCGGCATTGGCACCGCAACGACTGAGATCGAGCGTGAGACCTTCCGCATCGTCGGCGGTGTTGAAGGCGAGCTCGATAACGGCTGGACCTACGAGGTCTCGGCAAACTTCGGGCGCTTCACGCGTGACCTCAAGGAAAACGACAACATCATCAACGACCGCTTCCTCGCAGCCATCGATGCGGTCATCGACCCCGCAACGGGTCAGCCAGCATGCCGGTCGTCAGTCGACCCGATGGCGCCGGCACAGACCACGCCGTTCAACATTCCCAACTACGATCCCGGTTACTTCTCGTTTACGCCAGGTGATGGCACATGTATCCCGCTTAACATTTGGGCTGGCGCTACAGGCATCACGCAGCAGGCCGTCGACTGGGTTACGCGTGATACGAACACCCAGACAGAGCTCGTGCAGAAGGTCTTCACGGCGTTCATCACGGGCGACTCGAGCGATTGGTTTGAACTGCCCGCAGGCCCGGTTTCTTTCGCGGCTGGCGGCGAATGGCGGCGTGAAGAATCCGAATTCAGCTTCGACGCGTTTGAGCGCGGCGTCCTGCCTGAGGGTTCACCGTTTGGCGCGGGCACCAACATTGCAGATGTCAGCGGCAACGCCAACCTGCTGTTTCGCCCGGCGCTGTCCAACCGCAACGAGCAGGGCGACTACGAGGCCATCGACGCTTTCGTAGAATTCTCGCTGCCGCTGCTGGCGGACATGCCAGGCGTGGAATCGCTGGTATTCGACGCCGCGGTGCGCGGTTCGGACTACACGACGATCGGCCGCGCGACGACCTGGAAGACCAGTCTTTCATACGCGCCCGTAGACGACATTCGTTTCCGCAGCACCTACTCCGAGGCGGTTCGCGCACCGAACATTACGGAACTCTTCGGGCCCCAGGTGGGTATTACTTCGCGTCCGGCCGACCCCTGTGACGCGGCTCAGATCAACGCCATTGCCGCAGACAACCCGACGCTGGCTGCACAAACCCAGGCCAACTGTGTTGCCGACTTCGCCAACATCGGGCTCGATCCGTTCGACGGCGACGGCAACTACGTGTTCGGCGACCCGCTCTCGGCTGCATTCGGCGGTGTTGAAGGCGGCAATGTCGACCTTCAGGAAGAAACGGCAGAGACGTTCTCGATCGGGTTCGTTGCTCAGCCTCGCTTCCTCGAGGGCCTGACGCTGAGCGTGGACTACTGGGATATCCGCATCGAAGACGCCATCGAGACGGTGAGCGATAACGACATCGTAAACGCCTGCTACCAGGGCCCAACGCTCAACCCGGCGTTTTGTGACTTGTTCTCGCGCAACGGCGATCCGAACTCGCTGCAGTTTGGCGGCTTTAACTTCATCCAGCGTTCACTCGTGAACTTCGCGGCGCTCGAAACGGACGGCATCGATTTCTCGGCCGACTACAGCTTCGAACTCGGCGACCACGGCTTCAACGTCAAGGTGTCCGGCACGAAGGTCAACGATCTGAACCGCTTCTCGGATCCGTTGGACCCCTCGGTGGTTGACGTGGAACTCGGCGAGGTGCGTCGCCCTGAATTGAGCGGCAATGTCTTCGTTAACTGGTTCTACGGCGGGCTGCAGCTGCAGTGGCAGGCGCAGTTCCAGGACGAGCAGCTGCTGCGCTTCGTTGAAATCGACACCGCGGAAACGCTGTACGGCGACGCCGTATTCCAGGACGCCTTCTGGCAGCACGATCTCGCGGCCTCGTTCGATTACAGCGACAAGCTCAAGTTCTACGGCGGCATCCGCAATCTCACCGACGAGGACCCGTTCTCCACGGACTTCGGCTTCCCGGCAAGCCCACGCGGACGGTTTTTCTACGTGGGTGTGAACTACACCATGGACGGCTTCTAGGCCGACCTAAACGCTTCCCGTCCGAAGGACACCGGGCCGACCCGTTCGCGGGTCGGCCCGTTTTTTTGCACCGCTGTCGGGCCGCGCGCACAATGAACAACACGTTTCTCGTGCGGTCCAACGCAAGGACACCCAGCCCGGAGGCACCATGACCCGCAACCGCATCCTGACGCACCTGGCCTTGGCTTTCGTGGCCCTGGCCGCCAGTGCCGCGAACGCCGACAGCGAGTTCCTACGCTTCGAGCGCGACGACAGCAAGCGCATTGTCGGACTCGAAGTGGCCATCGCCCATTTCAGTCCCACTGATCGAGACGACATCGCCGTCGACCTGATTGGCGCCGTCCACGTCGGCGACGCGGCGTACTACGCTGACCTCAATGAACGATTCAAGGACTACGATGCCGTGCTTTACGAGCTCGTAGCACCCGAAGGCACGCGCGTACGCCCGGGAATGCCCCGCACAGGCATGCTCGCGGGTGCGCAGCTCGCGATGACGGACGGTCTCGACCTCGCCTACCAGCTTGATGAGATCGACTATTTCGCCGAAAACCTCGTGCACGCGGACCTCTCGGGCAAGGAGCTGCGCGCGGCGATGCAAGAGCGCGGAGAGACGCCGCTGCTGTTCGCGTGGCGCGGCTTTATCGCGGGCATCAAGCAAAGCGCGCGAGACCCCATGGGCATTCAGAGCACCATCATGCTCGCGAACCTGATTGCCCCGGGCGATAGTCGGACCCGCAAGATCACGGTCGCGAAAGAGCTCATGAAGATGGACCAGATGCGTGAGCTCATCGGGCAGGACGAGAACTCGTCGATTATCGGCGCCCGCAACGAACGCGCCATCGAAGTCCTTCAACGGGAGCTCGCCAAGGGGCACAAGCGTGTCGGAATCTTCTACGGCGTCGGCCACAATGAAGACTTCGCACGCCGCCTGACCGAAGAGCTCGGGTTCGAGGCCGAGGGCGCGACCTGGGTAAAGGCCTGGGACATTCCCTAGGCCAAAAAAAACGGGCCACACCGCCCCCGGTGTGACCCGCAAGTCCCCGCCTAAGTCGGGGTCAGAACCGATAGCCCAGCGAGATGCTGTAGACGAGCGGATCAATTTCGACGTCCGTGGTCAGCTGTGAGCTGCCGAACGTGAAGGTCGCGTCCGTATCAATGTCGACCCACCACACGCCAACGTTCACGAGCCACTTGTCGTTGAGCGCGTAGTCAAAACCCGCCTGCAGTGCCAGTCCAAATGACGCATCGAGATCGAGATCACCAGAACCGAGTACACCCTCGAGCTGGCCGTCGACGTCTTCATCAAAGAACAGCGTGTAGTTGATGCCCGCGCCAACGTAAGGCTGGAATGCGCCAGACGGATCCGCAGGGAAGTACTGCAAGGATACGGTGGGCGGCAGATGCTTGGTCTCACCCGCGGAAACCGTGCCCAGCCCCAGTGCACCCGTGTCGGCCGAAATGTCATGCGAGAACGGCGTAGAGGCCAAGACTTCGAGGCCAATCTTGTCGCTGATCATGTATACGAACGTCAGCCCAAGTGCCGTGCCGTCATCGACATCCGCTTCTGAGCCGGCAATCGCCGAACCATCGAGCACGAGCTCGGAACTACTGGCATCGGGCGCCACCGTGGCCACGCCACCGCGGAACAACATATCCCCCGCCTCGTAAGCCTGTGCCAAACCGGCCAGCATCATCAGTGCCGCCGCGACCATTGTCCTCATTACCCTTCTCCTCTCTGGCGTCATGTCGTGATTGACACGAAGAGGATGCGGCGCGGGAACTGCGACCACATTGACCGCGGTCATTGACAACGCCTCGACAGCGTGATCCGAAATGGTCAGCCCGCAGCGGTCGCCTTGTAACGTTCGACCAGGCGGCGCTTGTAGAGTTTGCCGTTGTCATGCCGCGGCAGCGCAGCGTCGAAATCAATGCTGCGCGGGACCTTGATGTGCGACAAACGCTCGCGCAGGTAGCCAATCAACTCTGCCTCAAGCGCATCGCCGCCTGTTGTGCCGTCCAACGGTTGTACAACGGCGTGCACGCGCTCACCGAACTCAGGGTCGGGCAGCCCGAACACGGCCGCATCGGCAACCTGGTCGTGCGACACAAGCAAGTCTTCAACTTCCTGCGGATAGATGTTCACGCCGCCCGAGATGATCATGTAGTGCTTGCGGTCGGTCAGGTAGAGAAAGCCTTCGTCGTCCACGTAGCCCACGTCGCCGACCGTGGCCCAATCGCCCTTGTAACTCTGCGCCGTCTTCTCTGGCTCATCAAAATACTCGAACTTTTGCGGGTTGCCCGAGAAGTAGACGGTCCCGACTTCACCCGTCGGTGCCGGTTCGCCATCGTCGCCAACGATGTGTACCTGACAGTTGACGGGCCGCCCCACGCTGCCTTTGTGCGTGAGCCAGTTGGCCGAGTCGATGGCGGTAAAGCCCGCGCCTTCGGTGGAGGCGTAGTATTCGGCGAGCCTGGGGCCCCACCACTCGATCATGCGTTGCTTTATGTCCACGGGACATGGCGCTGCGGCGTGTATGGCCACCTGCAACGACGAGAGGTCGTAGCCCTTGCGAACGTCCTCCGGCAGTTTGAGCATGCGCACGAACATGATCGGTACCCACTGGCTGTGGGTGACACCAAATCGCGCGATGCTCGCCAGCGCCAGCTCCGGATCAAACTTCGGCATGATCACGATGGTGGCGCCCAGCGCCTGGGCCACGGTGCAGAACGTCAACGGCGCTGCGTGGTACAGCGGCGCGGGCGAGAGATAGACGGTGCCGGCCCCAATACCAAACGCGCTTACGAGCGCCAGCGGCATTGGCAGAATCTCGTCAATGGGCGTGCCATTGGGCCGCAGTGACAGCACACCCTTGGGCCGGCCTGTCGTACCCGACGAGTAGAGCATCTGTACGCCTGCTTCTTCGTCAGCGATAGGTGTTTCCGGATGTGCTGCAATGACCGATTCAAAATCGTCGAACGCATCGGTGTTGGCACGCAACATGGTCGCGAATTCGAGCTTCGGCGACGCATCGCGCACACTGGCCGCGAGCTCGGCGAACAGGTCGCTCGTGATCAGCAGACGAGAGCGCGAATTCGCGACGATATAGGCCACCTCGTCATGCAGCAGATGCGTGCTGATGGCCGTATAGACGAGCCCGCTTCTTTGCGCGGCCCAGATGATGGGCATGTACTCGACACAATTCTCGAGCAGAATGGCGATGTGATCACGCGGCGCCAGTCCCAGAGAACGGAACCAGTGGGCGATGCGATTCGACAGCGCATCAAGTTCCCGGTAAGTCAGTTGCTTGCCCGTGTCAGCCATGATCACGGCTGGCGTGTCCGGCTGGCTTACAGCCTGCTGGCTTGGATGCATCGTTGTCCCCCCGACGGCATGCTCAGCGGCTATAATGGCGACTACGCGACACTACGCGCAACCGCGCAGGCACCGTGGCCGGTGCCGCACTTCGGCCACCGCGCGCCGAACCATGCCTAGCCTTCCCGATTACATGCACTACCCGCTCGCCGATGTACCGGCACCCGGCCAGACCGTACATGTCGCCGATGGTGTTTCTTGGCTCCGCATGCCGCTCCCGTTCATGCTCGGGCACATCAACCTCTGGCTCCTTGACGACCACGACGACACGCTCGCGATCGTCGACACAGGCCTCAATACGCGCGACACACAGGATCACTGGCGCAACCTGCTCGACGGCAAAACCGTGAGCCGCATTGTCATCACGCACATGCACCCCGACCACGTCGGCAGTGCGGGCTGGCTGCACGAGCACTACGACGCACCGCTGTACATGACACGTGCGGAATACCTGATGTGCCGCGTGCTTGTCGCAGACACGGGGCAGCCCGCCCCCGAGGCTGGCGTCGACTTTTACCGCGCCGCGGGCTTCGACGACGATGCCCTGCAGCGCTACCGCGATCGCTTCGGTGGCTTCGGCAAGGCCGTGTACGCGATGCCACAGGCCTATCACCGGCTGCAGGAAGGCGATGTATTGCGCATCGGCGCGCAGGACTGGCGCATCGTCACCACAAGTGGCCATTGCCCAGAGCACGCCTCGCTGTTTAACGAGCAGGCAGGTCTGTTTATTGCCGGCGATCAGATCCTGCCCACAATCTCCTCCAACGTCAGCGTTTGGCCAACGGAGCCCGAGGCCGACCCTATGGGCTTCTGGCTCGACAGCTGTCGCAAACTGAAGGGCCTGCTCGACGATGAGGTGCTCGTGCTGCCTTCACACGGCAAACCGTTCCGGGGTGCGCCGGGTCGCCTGCAGGCGCTCATTGACGAACATGAAGACAATTTTGACGCGTTGCGCGCCCTGTGCCGCGAACCCCAGCGCGCGATAGACACCTTTGCGGCTCTGTTCAAAAGCCGTATCACAGACGGCAACCTGATCATGGCGACAGGCGAAGCCGTGGCGCACCTCAATCACATGCTGCAAGAGGGCAGCCTGGTCCGCGAGACCGATGATGACGGCGTGCACCGCTATCGCACCGCATAGGTCGCACGCGTGAGCGGCATCGCACGTCACATCGCGTCTGGCATCTGCCTCTACGACGACGAACTGCAGTGGCAGGCTGTGCGCGCCAGCGGGCCGGGCGGCCAACACGTGAACAAGACGGCGACGGCCGTGGAGCTCAAGTTCAATATTCCGGCCTCGCGGCTACCCGCGCCCGTCAAGCAGCGGCTGCTGGCCCGCAACGACCGACGCATTGCGGCCTCAGGGATTGTGGTCATCCGCGCGCAGCAGGCGCGTTCGCAAAAACAGAACAAACGGGCTGCGCTCGACAGACTCTCGGCGCTCGTGGCCGAAGCGAGCCACGAACCCAAGCGGCGCATCGCGACCAAGACGCCCGCCCGCGTCCACCGCGCGCGACTTGCAGCCAAACAGCGCCGCTCTGAGACGAAGCGCCGGCGCGCCGCAGTTCGCGGAGGCGATCATGATTGAGCGCACTGACATTGACGTGGTCATTGTCGGTCAGGGCATCGCAGGATCGTCGCTGGCCTGGGCGCTCATGGACCGCGGTATGCGCCCGCTGGTTATCGATGACCGGCGCGAAACCAGCGCCTCGAGCGTGGCTGCCGGACTCATCACACCCGTCACGGGCGCCAAGCTCAAGCCACAAGCGGACTTCTCCTTTCTCGCCGGTGCTGCCGCCGCGCACTATCGCGCCGTCGAGGCAGCCACCAAGGTGGACTGTTACCACGCGCGCCCTGCATGGCGGCTGCTGTCCACCGAGCGCGAGCTGTCGATTTGGAACACCGCCGATCCGGGGCTCCTCGCGGAGCTCAAGCCGACTGACGAGCTGCCCACCGGTATTGCACCAGGCCAGGTGAATACCCTCATGCCCAATGCAGCGCGGCTGGACACGCAGCGCTACCTGGAGGCTGTGCATACCGCGCTCTGCGACAAGGGGCTCATGCTCGGCGGCCACGTCGAACCCGAAGACGTCACTCGCGTAGACGCCGGTATCGCCCTGCCCGATCTTTCGGTTCGTGCACGGCACATCGTTTTCTGTCGGGGTTACGCCGATGCGCGCAACAGCTATTTCGCCGGACCGTCATGGCGTCCCGCAAAAGGTCAGGTCCTGACCATCCGCTGTGCCGACCTGGACATCGCAAATACGGTCCACGCACCAGGTCTTTGGCTGACGCCACTGGGCGGCACCCTGTACCTGGCGGGCGCCAGTTACGAATGGGACACGCTTGACGACCGCCCGACCGCCGAGGCCCGCGAAGCGCTCTGTGAAAAACTCGACCGCCTGCTCACCGTTGACTACACCGTGGTCGATCACCGCGCCGCCGTGCGGCCCATCGTGCAGGGCCGCAAGCCCGTTTGTGGTCCCTCTCCCAAAGACTCTCGCATCTGGCTGTTCAATGGCCTCAGCTCCAAGGGCGCGCTCTACGCGCCGACCGTCGCCATGCAGGTCGCTGGTGCCTTGTGCAAGGACATCCCCGTTGACGACGAGTACCGGTTCGATCTGCGGGCCAGCGGAGAATGGCAGGACGACTGACGGCTGTCGCGCACGCCGCGATCGCCGACACGATTGAATCGGGTTCGATGGCCGTCGACGCAACGGCCGGAAACGGGCATGACACGCTGTTTCTCGCAAAGGCCGTCGGACCTGACGGCATCGTCTTTGCCTTTGATGTGCAGGCGCGCGCCATCGCAGTAACGGGGCATCGACTTGCCGATGCGGGCGTCACAGAACGCGTCCGTTTGATTCACGCAAGCCACGAGCTGATGGCCGAACAACTACCCGACGCGGCGTGCGGCCAACTCGCCGCCGTCATGTTCAATCTCGGTTACCTGCCGGGCGCCGACCATGCCGTGACGACCGCCGCAGAAACGACAACGGCGGCCATCGCGACCGCCGCTGAGTGTCTCGCGCCTGGCGCGGTGATGACTGTCATGGCGTACCGGGGGCACGCACCGGGGGTACCGGAGAGCGAAGCTGTCGCGCGGCAGTGCGAGATGTTGGCAGCCTCGGGTTTTAGAGTCAGCCGCGAGTCGGCTGCCGGGAACGGCCCCGTGTTGTGGATCGTTCGCGCGCCGGTCACCTGACCGGCGCGCGGCAGACGATCAGGCAGCCTCGTCCTGAGACTTCACGGCTTTAGGCTGCTTCTTGCGCGGGTCGAGACCAATCGAGCGCGCGATGATCTCGCGCATGATTTCTGAGCTGCCCGCGTAGATGCGCGACACACGCGCATCCGTGTACATGCGCGAGATGCGGTACTCGTCCATGTAACCGGCGCCACCGTGCAGCTGCACACAGGTGTCCATGACACGGCCTTCGAGCTCACTACCGTAGAGCTTGATGCGCGCCGCCATTTCGGCCGACAACTTGCCCTTGTTGTGCTCTTCAACACAGCGGTCCAGGTAGACCTGCGCGAGATCGATTTCCGTGCGCATGTCGGCCATTTTGAAGCGCGTGTTCTGGAAGTCTGCGACCGTCTGGCCAAAGGCCTTGCGGTCCGTGATGAACTCCATCGTCAGGTCGAAGGCAACCTGGCAGGCGGCGATATAGCCAACGGCGCCCAACAGACGTTCCTCGGCCAGGAACTGCATGAGGTAGTAGAACCCACGCGTCGCATCACCCAGCACGTTTTCCGTGGGGATCTTCACGTCGTTGAAGAACAGCTCTGCCGTATCCTGTGCGGCCAGGCCCATCTTCTTGAGGTTACGGCCGCGTTCGAAGCCTTCCATACCCCGCTCGACGACGAACAATCCCAAACCGTGCGTGGCGTCGGGGACGGTGCGTGCGGCGACGATCACAAGGTCCGCGTTGATGCCGTTGGAAATGTAGGTCTTGCTGCCGTTGAGAACCCAGTGATCGCCCTTGTCGACCGCGCGCGTTTTCATGCCCGCAACGTCACTGCCGGCGCCAGGCTCAGTCATGGCAATTGCCAGGATGCTCTCGCCGCTGATGCACTTGGGCAGCCAGCGTGCCTTCTGTTCTTCAGTGCCCAGTGCGCCCAGGTAGGGCGCGACGAGGCGCGAATGCAGGGTTATGAAGAAGCCCGGGTCGCCGTGCTTCGCCAATTCCTCAATGAGGATCTGCTCGTAGCGAAAATCCTCGACGCCGGCGCCGCCGTACTTTTCGTCGGCCCACATGAGCAGCAGGCCCTGTTCCCCGGCTTTTTCAAATGCCTCGCGGTCGACGATGCCCTGCTCTCGCCAGCGCTCACCATGCGGCTCAACCTCATTGATCATGAACTGCCGGACGGCATCGCGGAACATCTCGTGATCTTCGGTAAAACAGTTTCTTTCCATTGTGTTGCTCCATGCGCCGCAAGCGGGCGCCACTACTCTAGCCTTTAAATTCCGGTTTGCGCTTTTCGAAAAACGCCGTGACGCCTTCCTGGTTGTCGGGTGAACCGACCAGGTCCGTCTGCAGCCGCGCCTCGTAGTCGAACGTGTCCGCCCAGCTCGACGACTCAGCCGCGCGCATGACAAGCTTCGTTGCGCGCACGGACAGCGGCGCACGCTCTGCAAGCTCGTGGCCCCAGGCCGTCGCGTTATCGAGCACCGCGTCGTTGGGCACGACGCGGTTAACCAGGCCCCAATCGAGGCAACGGGCCGCGTCGATACGCTCTGCCTCCACGGAGAGCTGGAACGCACGCTTGTAGCCCAGCTGTTTTTGTAAGAGCCAGTTGGCCCCGCCGTCAGGCACAAGCGAAATCGTCGAGAACGGCGCCAGCAAGAACGCCTTTTCGCCCATCACGGCCAGGTCACAGGCCAGTGCGATCGACAGCGCAATGCCCGCTGCGGCGCCGTTGATGGCGGCAATCACGGGTTTGGGCATACCGATGATCTCATCAAAGATCGGACGGTACTCACGCTGCAATTGTTGCTCGATCGTCATCTGCTCGGGGAAGCCCGCGCCCAGGTCGGCGCCCGCCGAGAAGGCACGTTCCGCACCCGTGAGCACGGCGGCACGAACGTCAGTGTTGCTGGCCGCTTCGCGCAGTGCCGACGTCAGATCAAGCCGCAAAGCCTGATTGAAGGCGTTCATGGACTCGGGTCGCGCCATCGTAACTATGGCGACGGGCCCGTCGATGGCACAGGTGGCTACGGGTGAATCACTCATGACGCCGCTCAGGCCGCGCTACGTGCTTCGGCGTCGTCGACTTCGTCGTAGAAGCCGCGCCCTGCCTTCGCACGTTCGCGGAGGCTGTCAGGCACCGTGAAGCGCTCACCGTAGGCTTTGGCCATACGGTCACATTCGTCGACAAACGTCTGCAGGCCGACGGTCTCGATCAGCGAGAGCGTGCCACCCGTGTACGGCGGGAAGCCCCAGCCCAGGATCGAACCGATATCGCCGTCGGCGGGGTGCGTGATCACGCCCTCGTCGAGGCAGCGCACCGTATCGAGGGCCTGCACATAGAGCAGTCTCTTCTTGACCTCTTCGGCGGTCGGCTGAACCTCGGCCGGCGGGTAAACGTCGGCGAGACCTTGCCACAAATGCTTCGTGCCACCCTCGGGGTAGTCGTAGAAACCCTTGCCAAAGCGCTTGCCGCGGCGGTCAAGTTCTTCGACGAACTTGAGCATGACGGGGAAGCCCGAGTTCGGCGTGTAGTCATCGCCCAGCGCCTTCTCCGTCGCCTTGGCCACGTGGTAGCCGAGCTCCAGCGTCACCTCATCCATGACCGCGAGCGGGCCGACGGCCATGCCGGCCTGCTTGGCCACGTTCTCGATGAGCGCGGGGTTCACGCCCTCGCCCACGAGCGTCATGCCTTCGTTGGTGTAGGTGCCAAACACGCGCGAGGTGTAGAAGCCGCGGCTGTCGTTCACCACGATCGGCGTCTTGCGGATCTGCTGGATGTAATCGAGCGCAACTGCCGTTGCGCGGTCGCCCGTTTCCTTGCCCAGGATGACCTCGACAAGCGGCATCTTATCAACGGGCGAGAAGAAGTGGATACCGATGAACTGATCGGGACGCTTCGATGCCTTGGCGAGACCCGTAATCGGCAACGTCGAGGTGTTAGATGCGTAGATCGCCGTCTCGGGAATCACGGCTTCGGTCTTGGCCGTCACATCAGCCTTGATGCCCATATCCTCGAACACGGCTTCGATGATCAGGTCGCAACCTTCGAGATCTGCGTAGTCTTCCGTGGTCTTGATGCGCTCAAGGATGGCCTCAGCCTTGTCGGCTGTCGTGCGGCCGCGGTCGATGCGCTTTTGCAGCAGCATGCGCGAGTAGTCCTTGCCCTTCTCGGCGCTGTCGCGATCACGGTCGAGCAGGACCACTTCCATTTTCGCGAGTGCAGACACGTACGCGATGCCGGCGCCCATCATGCCCGCGCCCAGGATACCGAGCTTGCCGACACGCGACTTCTCGACGCCCTGCGGACGGCGCACGAGCTTGTCGGCGGCGCCCTTGTTGATGAACAACGTTCGCGTCATGTTGCGCGACACGGGGTCCATGAGCAGCGAGGTGAAGTACTTCGACTCGATGTCGAGGCCCTGGTCGATGGGCAGCACCGCGCCTTCGTAGACACAAGACATGATCGCGATCGGTGCCGGGTAGTTGTGGTTGGTTTCCTTGGCGATCAGCGCCGAGCCAATCATCAGCGTCTGGATCGAACCCGGGTGCATAAGCCCCGCGCCACCCGGTACCTTGAAGCCTTTCTTGTCCCAGGGCTGCTCAGGGTCACCGACCTCGAGAATCCACTGCTTGGCCGCAGCGACGCACTGATCAGGTGCGACCACAGCGTGCACGAAACCGTGCTCAAGCGCCTTGGCCGGCTTTACGTGCGTGCCCTGTGTCATGAGCTGCAAGGCTGCCTGCTGGCCAATGAGGCGCGGCAGACGCTGCGTCCCGCCACCGCCCGGCAACAAGCCGACCTGCACTTCGGGCAAGCCCAGCACACTCTTGGGATTGTCAGCCGCGACGCGATAGTGGCAGGCGAGACAAATCTCAAGACCGCCGCCCAGTGCCGTCCCGTTAATGGCGGCAGCAAACGGTTTGCCGCTCGTTTCGATGTCACGAAGCAGCGACTGGAACGAACGCGAGTCGGCGTACTTGTCGGCTGCACTGCGACCGTCGTCATAGGCCTTGACCATCTGCATGAGGTCGGCGCCCGCGACGAACGAGTCCTTGGCTGAGGTGATCACGGCACCCTTAACGGCGTCGTCACCCTTAACCTCGTCGAGTGCGCTGCGCAGGTCCTTGATGAGGTCCGGCGTCAGCACGTTCATCGTGCGTTCCTTGACGTCGATGGTCAGGATCGCGACGCCATCTTCTACCTGGTAGTCGATCGTTTTCATCGTGTTCCCCTTGCGTCTCAGACGCGTTCGATGATGGTGGCCGTGCCCATGCCGGCACCCACGCAGAGATTAACGAGCGCCGTCGACTCGTCGCGGCGTTCGAGTTCGTCGAGCACGGTGCCCAGAATCATGGCGCCCGTGGCACCCAGCGGATGGCCCATGGCAATCGCGCCACCATTGACGTTGATCTGATCGTGATCAATGTCGAGCGCCTGCATGAAACGCAGTACGACAGACGCAAACGCTTCATTGAGCTCGAACAAGTCGATGTCTTTGGTCGTCATGCCGCAGCGCTTGAGGACCTTCTCGGCCGAGGGCGCGGGCCCCGTGAGCATGATCGTCGGCTCACTACCGATCGAGGCAAAGCCCTTGATGCGTGCGCGTGGCTTGAGGCCCAATGCGTCGCCGATTTCCTTGTTACCTATGAGCACGCCCGCCGCGCCGTCGACGATGCCGCTCGAGTTGCCGCCCGTGTGGACGTGGTCGATGCGCTCCACCTCAGGGTAGCGCTGCAGCGCTACAGCATCGAAGCCGGCCTGCTGACCCGGAATCAGGAACGCCGGATTGAGGTTGGCCAGGTCTTCCTTGGTCGTGCCCGGCCGTAGGTGCTCGTCGCGATCCAGCACGGTCATGCCCAGCATGTCCTTGACCGAGATGACCGAGTCATTGAAGTAGCCCGCCTCCCAGGCGTGCGCCGCACGATTCTGGCTTTCAACGGCATAGCCATCGACGTCGTCGCGCGAAAAGCCATACTTGGACGCGATGAGGTCGGCACCAATGCCCTGCGGGGCGAAATAGGTGTCGTAGGCTACACGCGGGTCCGCGGCCATGGCGCCCGAGTCGGAACCCATGGGCACGCGCGACATGCATTCAACGCCGCCGCCGATACCGAGGTCCGACTGTCCCGCCATGACCTGTGCGGCGACCGTGTTGACGGCCTCGAGTCCCGACGCGCAAAAGCGGTTGAGCTGCTTGCCGGGAACGTTCTGTTCGTAGCCCGCCGTGAGGACGGCAACGCGCGCGATATTGGCACCCTGCTCGCCGACGGGCGACACGCAGCCGAGCACGACGTCGTCGAGGTAGCTCGTGTCGAGATCATTACGGTCACGCAGCGATTCGAGTACCTGCGTCGTCAACTCGATGGGCGTTACCGCATGCAAGCCGCCATTGGGCTTGCCGCGGCCGCGTGGCGTGCGAACGTGATCGTAGATGAAGGCTTCAGCCATGTCGTTCCCCTTGAACGTCTGATTTCTGGGAGGTGGCGGCGACCGGTCAGGCCGCGAGCCGCTCGCGCAAGGTGCGCGTGTAATTCTCGTGAATGGCTGCGAAATCAATCTCGATCGGATTGAGCAGCCACATGTAAGTGACGCCGGCGATGTGGGCGACGTACTGCGCGGCGACATCACGCGGTGAGATGTCTTCTCGAACGGTACCGGTCTCGATGCCATTCCTGAGCCAGGCCTCGGCGTCGGTAATCTGGCGCGCAAAAGCCTGTTTGGCCAAACCCCGAAGGTCTGAGTTAGGCGCGGCGCCCTCGTAGAGTAGGATGTGGAGGACTCGAATGTCCTCAGGCGCATCGGTGACGAACTTGAAGTAGGCGCCCGCAGCCGCGCAGAGCGCGTCGATGGCCGTCTTGCCCTCGACCGCCGCCTTCAGGTAGCCCACCCAGCGGCGCTGGATCGTATTGGAGACTTCCTGGAACAGCCCCGACTTGGAGCCGTATCGATAGGTGGCGAGACCGCGGCTGTAGCCCGCACGCTCGCCAATGGCAGCGAGTGTCGTGCCGTCCGTCCCGCGCTCGAGGATGAGTTCGATGGCGGCATCAATCATGGCGCGGTCGGATGCCGCGGCGCGCTCCGCCTGGGTCATGCCCGTAGCGGAAGCCGCCGGGCTCCCTGCGCTGGATTTCGCACTGTCTCGCAAACGTCGCCCCCGCGTCGTTAAATGGTGCGGCTGGGCATGCCCAACCGATATTGCAGCCTGCCCGGAATGATACTTGTTGTCAACAAGCAAGTGCGGTACTGTCCACTCGGAAAATCTGCGGTAAGTGCATCAGGGCGAAGGATTGAAGCCATGAACGACGCGAGCACGATCGACAGCGCAGGCCCGGCGGCAGCCGGCACGCGCCCCGTTCCAGCGGCAAACGCCGATGTCCTGCATATCCCGGGCGAGGACGGCCTGCCCTGGTTCGGCATGGCTCGCGAATTCCTGACCGACCCGCGCGGTATGAGCCGACGTATGCGCGACACTTACGGCCCGGTGTTTCGGACGCGTTTCATTGGCCAGCGCACCGTCTCGCTGTCGGGCGTTGAGGGCCTGGAGCTCGTGCTGCTCGACCGCGACAAAAACTTCTCCAGCGAACAGGGCTGGGACCACACCATCGGTCGCTTTTTTCGTCGCGGGCTGATGCTGCTCGACTTCGACGAGCACCGCTTCCACCGGCGGATCATGCAAGCTGCGTTCAAGCGCGACGCGCTCGAGCACTACATGGCCAGCATGGACGAGGTCGTCGAGCGCTCGCTCACGCACTGGCGCGAGAGCGACGACTTTCGCTTCTACCCCGCAGTGAAGCAGTTGACGCTCGACAATGCAGCCGTCGCCTTCCTGGGCATCGCGCTGGGCAGCGAGGCGGATCGCCTCAACACAGCCTTTATCGACAGCGTGGCGGCCAGCATCGCGCTGATCCGGATCCCCATCCCCGGGCTTGGCTACTGGCGTGGGCTCAAGGGCCGCGAATTGCTGCAGGACTTTTTTAGAACTCAGATTCCCGAGCGTCGCAAAAGCAACGGTCAGGACATGTTCACGCGTCTGTGCCACGCCACGGACGACGAAGGCCGACGTTTCTCCGACGACGACATCGTCGACCACATGATTTTTCTCATGATGGCCGCGCACGACACACTCACGAGTTCGCTGACCACGGCAGCCTACGGCCTCGCCGCCCACCCCGAATGGCAGCAACGCCTGCGTGCCGAAGCCGCTGTCACGGGCGATGGCCCGCTGGCATACGAGCAACTCGATGCCCTGCCGCAGACCGAGTGGGTATTTAACGAGGCCTTGCGCATGTGGGGCCCGGTTCCGTTTGTGCCGCGACGCACGCAGCGCGAGTTCGAGTTCCAGGGCGTGCGCATCCCGGCCAACGTTCAGGTCGGCGTGTCGCCGGATGCCGCGCACTACGATCCGGCAATTTGGACCGATCCGGAGCGCTTCGACCCCGAACGTTTCTCGCCCGACCGCGCCGAACACAAACGCCACCTGTTCGCGTTCTGCCCGTACGGCGGCGGTGCGCATAAGTGCATCGGCATGCACTTCGCACTCATCCTTGCCAAGGTGATGCTGCGCCGGCTGGTCATGCAGTTTGATATCGCGCTGCCCGACGGACGCTCGCATGCCATGCAACACCTGCCGATCCCCAAGCCCAAGGACGGCCTGCCACTGATCCTGACGCCACGCGGATAAGCCGCGCGGCAATTCGGGTGGTGCCGATCCACCAGCCCGCTATGCTGGGGGCTCCTAAACCGGAGCCTCACATGTCGACCGAATCCGACGCGCTGTCACTGGCCGAAGCGGCTGCACGCGACTGGCTTGCAGGCCTGGATACCCAGTCCGCGGGCGCATTCGCCAGTTTCGATTCACTGTACGCTCGATTCGACGCACCGCTTCCCGAGCAGGGCCAATTGGCCACCGACGTCGTCGCCACGCTCATTGAGCGCGCACAGGGGGGACTTCAGGCTAACGCGGGCGGTCGCTTCTTCGGCTGGGTGATCGGCGGTGTCACGCCCGCGGCACTCGCCGCCGACTGGCTCGTATCAGCTTGGGACCAGAATGCCGCGCTCTACCACGTCAGCCCGATCGCCTCGATCATCGAGCAGCGTACGGGCGAATGGCTCAAGCAGTTGTTCGGACTCCCCGGGGAGAGCTCATTCGCGCTGACCACGGGGACGCAGATGGCGCACGCCACCGCCCTGGCTGCCGCGCGCCACCGGGTGCTCAAGAGCGCGGGCTGGGACGTAGAGCAGGACGGTCTGTTCGGCGCACCGCGTGTCGCGGTCATAACGGGCCGCAACCGGCACACCTCAGTCGACCGCGCCGTGCGCTTGCTGGGCTTTGGCCAAGCTAACCTGCAGGTCATCAGCAGACGCGCGGACACGGTATCTCGCGATGAACTTGAAGCCGCGCTCGCCGCACACGATGGTCCGGCCATCGTTGTGCTTAACGCGGCAGATCTCAACGTGGGCGGCTGTGACCCTTTCGCAGAGTTGATCCCGGTCGCGCGCAAGCACGGAGCCTGGGTTCACGTTGACGGCGCGTTCGGCTTGTTCGCGTCAGTCAGCGAGACTCAGCGCGCGCTCGTGGCTGGCATCGAAGGCGCCGACAGTTGGTCTACCGACGCGCACAAGTGGCTCAACACACCCTTCGACTGCGGCGTGATGATCTGCCGCGATGCCGAGGCGCACCGCGCTGCCATGACCCAAAGCGCGAGCTACATCGCACCCGGTGACGGTGCACGCGACGAGATCGACTGGAATCCCGAGTGGTCGCGCCGGGCGCGCGCGATTCCGATCTACGCAGCACTCATGGAGCTGGGACGCGCGGGCGTCGCCGATATCGTCGACCGTTGTTGCACAAACTGTGCGCGCATCGTGACGGGTATCGGTGCCCTGGACGGCGCCGAAGTTGTCGCGCCAGCCCAACTCAATCAAGGGCTACTGCGGTTCCCGGTTCCGGGTGACGACGATGCCGGCGATGCCCGTACCGAACGGGTCATCGCCCACATCAACGCGTCTGGAGAGGCCTTCTTCAGTGGCACAACATGGCGTGGCCGAAAAGCCATGCGCGTCAGCCTTTGCAATTGGCGCACGGATGACGGTGACGTCGCACGTGCCATTGCGGCTGCCAAACAGGCCCTCGCTGCGATTTAGTCTTCCCGAAGACGCAGCAACAGCGCGTCCAGCACGGCGTCGGATGCGCCATCCACGATTGGCGACGCGATGACCCAATCAGGGGTCACGCCGTCAGTCCGTCGGTCACCAGACGGTCGGATAATGTGCGCTTTCGGAAAACCGACGGAGATCTTTGTGTTGGGCAGCTCAAAGGTCTCCATGGAGCCGTAGGTGGTCGCCATGTCCGACGTCTTTTCACCAACGACGGTACCGAGACCTGCGTCCTGGATGATGGCTGCCACGTTGACCGCGTTGGAGTAACTGTGGCGGTTCACAAGCACGTAAACCTCGCCACCGAAGCGTTGTCCATCGCGCGGCTGCGCGTAGGGCAGATCAAAGTCGAAGGTCTCACCACGCGGCACCGTGGCGTACTGTCGTGCAAACATCGCCGATACACTGTCCGCGCCAGCGCCAGACGCCTCGAGACGTTTGGCGTTCGACGCCGCCGCCTCGTCGCTGGAGCGCACAATAAAGGCCTCAAAGAACCGAAACGGCGCCGTGGCGATCCACGACAACATGGGATCGCTAAATGAGTTGTCACCGCCCGGGTTCTGTCGGAGATCGATAATCAGCGAATGCGCGTCGGCCTCCAGTATCTGCTCGAATGCCGCGTCGACAAAGGCGACGAAACTCGTGTTGTCCCAGGCCGATGCCGGGTTCTCCGCGTTGTAGAAGGGACCGGGCTTGAGATAGGCGATGTCGCGGTCGAGCAGTCGAAACTCGCGCGCATTCGTGTCGATCGAAAACCGGTCTGGGGCAGCCGTTGCCGCTGCCTGCTGCGACTCGCGCGTGCTGGCGTCCAGCGCCATCTCGAAGGTCTTGCCGTCTCGTCGCAGGGTCAACGCAAACGAGTCGACATCACCTAGCTCAAGCCACAGGTAGCGCGGAAATGTGAACTCAAGTAGCGAGTGCGCAATATAGGGAGTGTCAGCGGAGATGTGGCGCGATACCTGATCCAGCCAGTCCGACATCGGCCTGCCGTTGAGGCTCAGAATCTCGTCGCCAGGCTGAATCCGCGCATCACCGGACTGATCGTGACCCACGAAGCTCCGGCCCGCCACGATGCGCAGGTATATCGGGAAGCTGCGTCCACCGGCGTCCCGGTACGCGTCATAAACCTCAGATGGGAACTCGACCCGGGCGTGCGCCACGTTGCCGTAAGCAGCGAAACGCTGGAACAGCACGGCTGCCTCGAATGGCGTAAATTTACGATCGAGCTCCGACTGCAGCTGCGCATAGAAGGCGTCATACTCAGCTTCGCTACGGTGCGCGTAGAGCGCTACGTGGGCGCTACGCAGGCCTGTGTACAGCGCCGACAGATCCGCTCGCATGGCCACCGCATCGAAGCCGGGCGAGTCGTCCTCCTCGGCCGCAGCAACGGCAGATACCGAGCACAAGAGCGACACCAGCAAGGACAAGAATGGGCGCGTTCGAAAGTTTGAGTTCATGATCAGGTTCCAGTGAGGGACGTGTGAACGACAGTGGGCCTGCCTGGCAGGACATTGACCATGGCATTCATGTCCTGTTTTCCTGACCAAATCCTGACATCAATTAAATCAATACCCTGCGAATCCATTTGAATGTGATTTCAACTGATAAAAAAGGCGCTAAGCGACCGCCAGAGCTAGCGCAGTCGTACGATCTGGGCCCCTGGCGGGTCGAGCCGGAGACGGGTCGTCTCCAACGCGACGGTGACATCGTTGCCCTTGAGCCCCGGCTCATGGCGCTGCTCGATCTGCTGGTGGCCGCGCGCGGCCGCGTGATTCCCCGCGGCGAGATTGAAGCCGCGCTCTGGCCGGACGTTATTGTGGGCGAGGACACCGTCGCGCGCGCCGTATCGCGGTTGCGAAGGGCCCTGGGCGACTCGGCGTCAGCGCCAACTCTTATCGAAACGCTGCCCAAGCGCGGCTATCGGCTCATGGTCGCGGTCAACGATGACACGGAGCGCCCACGCGCTGGACGTCGCGCCTGGCACGTCGCCGCACTGTGCGGCGCCCTGCTTGTGGCGACGGCGCTCCTGATGTGGCCTGGGACACCACCGACGGGGCCTCGTGATCTGGGAACGGCGGAGGTATCGCGGGCCGACGATTTGTACATGCGGTTCACGCGCGCGGACAACGAGGCCGCTATCAGCCTGTATGAACGCGCGTTGGCCACCAACCCTGATAACACCCGCGCGCAGGCGGGACTTGCGAATGCGCTTGTGCAGCGTGTGGTGCGCTGGCCCGACGAACCCGACGCCGGTACGCGTGGCGCCGAAACGTTGTCCGAGGCGCTGGACCGTGGCCTGACCAGCACGAGCGAGGCGCGTGCCGTGTTGCAACGCGCCGAATCGATGGCCAACCGCGCCGTGCGCAACGCGCCCGACGACGCAGACGCGCTCAAAGCACTCGCGTTTACGGCAACCGCTCAGGGCGAGCTCGAGCGCGGCGCAGCGCTGTACGAAAGGGCTATTCGCCTGAACCCAGATGCCTGGGCCTCCATGATCAATCTTGGAGAAATCCGGTCGATGCAGGGCGACCTTCCCGCTGCCCTCACCCACTTCGAGCAGGCACATGCGGCTATGGGTCGCGCCTACGCCTACGAGCCGCAACGTGTCGGACCGTGGCAGGTCGTCATGGGTGTGCAGATTGGCGCGATTCACGAACAGCTTGGCGCTCCCGCCGAGGCCGAGCTCTGGTATCGGCGCGCCCTCAATGACGTGCCGTTTGAGCCGGAAGCCACCGTCCGCCTCGCGCGTCTGCTCGCGGCTGCGGGCGAACGCGGCGAAGCTGACGCCTTGTGCGCCGGACTCCGCGAACGTGTTGGAGACTACCCGGGCTGCACACCCGCACCTTAGCTCAAGCGATGTGGCTACAAGGTGTTGACCGCGTGGCCGCCGTCGACGGTAATGGTCGACCCCGTCATGAAGCTGCCCGCATCGCTCGAGAGCAACAACACAGCGCCATCGAGCTCGGGAAGCTCGCCTGGCCGGCGCATGGGTACGCCCTTCATCATCTTTTCCGACTGGGGCGTGCCGAAGAACTCACGGTTGATGTCTGTGACAAAAAAGCCCGGTGCAATTGCGTTGACGCGAACACCATAGCGCGCCCACTCAACGGCCAGCGCTTCGGTAAGACGAATGACGCCCGCTTTGGACGCCGAGTAGGCGGCCAGCATCGGCGCAACCCGCCGGCCGAGAATCGACGCAATATTGACGAGGCTGCCACCCTGCCCGGCCTCGGCCATGATGCGACCGGCTGCGCGCGCCACACGGAAAACGCCGTTGAGATTCGTCTCGATTACGGCATCGTAGTCCTCATCGCTCATCTGCAGCGCAAAGGCCTCACGTGAGATGCCCGCGTTATTGATGACGATCTGCGGTGTGCCCAGCGCTTCAACGCCTGCAGCGATACCTGCGTCCACCGACGCCGTGTCCGTAACGTCCATTTCGACGATGGCAGAGCGACGGCCGTAAGTATCGCTAATCATTGCTGCCGTGTCGTCGAGCGGCGCACGACGCCGACCCGTGACGACGACATCCGCGCCTGCCTCGGCCAACGTCAGCGCAAACTGCCGCCCCAGCCCCGAGCCACCGCCCGTGACAAGCGCCACGCGCCCCGAGAGATCAAACCGACCGTTACTCATTGGATTCCCCATTGTCAGGACGGCCGCGATCGCGCGGCCGCATCAGAAATGTGCATTGCGCGGTCGCGCAGATTTGTGACTCGGGATCATCGCCGTGACTCGGGTCGTACACCGTCGACTGTGTAAACGCGGTACGCCCGGCACGCCGTGTCAGGCGGCCTTCGGCGTAGAGCGTGTCACCCAGGACCGCGCGCATGAACTGCGTCGACTGGGTCATTGTCACCGACACCTCGTCGCCGCGCTCGCCACCGTGCGAGGCAAAGGCTCCCGCAATATCCAGCATCGACATGATGATGCCGCCATGGGCCATGTCGAGCGTATTCGTGTGGGTGCGGGTGATGGGCATGCGCATGCGCACAAAGCCCGGGCGCGCCTCGATAATCCTGAAATCCAGAAAGTCGAGGTACGTGCCTTTGTAGTTGGGGATCCCCATGTCGCCGGGGGTCAGGGCCTGAGTCACGCAATGAACTCCGCGAGTCGGTCGTTGGTATCGCTGATGTCGTAGTCACGTGCGGACTCCACGGCCAGCCCCTCGGCGAGTGGCAGGCTCTCGGTGCGCCGCCAAAGGTCCTTGTAGGCCGCGATCACATCCGCGCTGTTCGCGAGGATACGCGAAATGACCCCATCGACCAGTGCGTCGAGTTCAGCCGTGGGCGCGTGGCCGTTGGCGAGCCCCCATGAAGCGGCCTCACCGGCCGTAAAGCTGCGTGCCGTGAAGGCAAGCTCACGGGCTACGTTGACGGGTACGCGCCGCGGAAGACGCTGCGTCATACCCCAGGTTGGGCGTACGCCCCACTTGGCGTGGGTGTCGCCCAGCTTGGCTTCGTCGGCCACGTAGATGAGGTCGCAACCGAGCGCGAGCTCAAGTGCGCCCGTGAAGCAGTGACCGTTGACCTTTGCGATGACGGGCTGCGGCAATCGCGCCATGGCATCGAGCGCTCGACCTGCGGGGACATCGAGGATGTCGCCGACCTTGCCCTGGTGGATCGGGCGTCCGCCCAGCGCTTTGAGGTCGAAACCCGCCGAGAAGGCGCGGCCTGCGCCCGTAAGGACCACAACGCGATCGTCGGTCGTCACGCTCTCAAGCGCGTCGGCCAGTGCCTCAAGCATGCCGGGTGTGATCGCATTAAGCGCGTCCGGACGGTTCAAGGTAAGTGTGAGCACGCCGTTACCGGCGCGTTCGAGTGTTATATCACTCACATGTTGCGACGGTATTCGCCGCCGACCTCGTAAAGCGCTGCGGAAATCTGACCCAGCGAGCAGGTTTGTACGGTATCGATGAGCGCCTCGAACACATTGCCCCGCGCCCGCGCCACGGCTTGCAAACGCGCCAGCGCATCGCGGCCCTGATTTTCGTTGGCCTGCTGAAACGCGCGCACGGCGACGATCTGGTCATCCTTCTCGCCATCCGTGGAACGAATCAACTCGAGCTCGTGAATCTCGTCCTCCTGGCCCTCGGGCGGCAGGAAGGTGTTGACGCCGATGAGCGGCAGGCTGCCATCGTGCTTGCGGCTTTCGTAGTACAGGCTCTCGTCCTGGATCTTGCCGCGCTGGTACATGGTATCCATGGCGCCCAGCACACCGCCGCGCTCGGAGATGCGGTCGAACTCGGCGTACACGGCTTCTTCGACAAGATCCGTGAGCTCGTCGACGATGAACGAACCCTGCCAGGGGTTCTCCGTGTAGTTGAGCCCCATCTCCCGGTTGATGATCAACTGGATGGCCACGGCCCGGCGCACCGACTGTTCCGTCGGCGTCGTAACGGCCTCGTCGAACGCATTGGTGTGCAGGCTGTTGCAGTTGTCGAACAGCGCATAGAGCGCCTGCAACGTCGTGCGGATGTCGTTGAAGCTGATTTCCTGGGCGTGCAAGCTGCGCCCCGACGTCTGGACGTGGTACTTCATCATCTGGCTGCGCTTGCTCGCACCGTAGCGCTCGCGCATGGCACGTGCCCAGATGCGACGTGCTACGCGACCGATCACCGAGTACTCGGGGTCCATGCCGTTCGAGAAGAAGAACGACAGGTTGGGCGCGAAGTCGTCGATGTTCATGCCGCGAGCGAGGTAGTACTCGACAATCGTAAAGCCATTCGAGAGCGTGAAGGCGAGCTGGCTGATGGGGTTCGCCCCGGCTTCGGCGATGTGATAACCCGAGATCGACACGCTGTAGTAGTTACGCACTTCGTGATCGGTGAAGTACTGCTGCACGTCACCCATCATTTTCAACGCAAACTCTGTTGAGAAGATACAGGTGTTCTGCGCCTGGTCTTCCTTGAGGATGTCGGCCTGAACGGTTCCGCGCACCGTCTTCAGGGTTTCCGCCTTGATGCCTGCATAGGTGTCGCTGTCAATGACCACGTGCCCGGGCACACCCAGCAGGCGAAGGCCCAGGCCGTTATGGCCTTCCGGCAAATCGCCAGAATAGGACGGCCGCGCGCGGTCGCCGAACCAGTCATCGATCTTCGGGTTGGCTGCGTCCCAGCCGCCGGTGTCATCGAGATGGCGCTCGACCTGCTGGTCGATGGCCGTGTTCATGAAGAACGCGAGAATCATTGGCGCGGGCCCGTTGATCGTCATCGACACCGACGTGGTCGGCGCGCAGAGATCAAAGCCCGAGTAGAGCTTCTTCATGTCATCAACAGTCGCGATCGACACGCCTGAGTTGCCCACCTTGCCGTAGATGTCGGGCCGTTCGTGTGGGTCTTCGCCGTACAGCGTGACCGAGTCGAACGCCGTCGACAGGCGTGCCGCGGCGTGGCCCTGCGACAGGTAGTGAAACCGGCGGTTCGTGCGTTCGGGCGTGCCCTCGCCCGCGAACATGCGGATCGGGTCTTCGCCCGTGCGGCGGTAGGGATACACGCCGCCCGTGAACGGATAGCCGCCCGGCAGGTTTTCCTTCATCAGGAAGGTAAGCTGCTCGCCCCAGTCTTCGAACTTGGGCGCCGCAATCTTGGGCACCTTGAGGTGACTCAGCGTCTCGCGGTAGTTGTCGCCCGTGATGGTCTTGCCGCGCACGCTGTATTCGAATTGCTCACTGGTCACACCGGCCCGGCGCGCCGGCCAACCCGTCAGCAAATCCAGCGCCTCGCCCGACAGGTTTCCGAGCGACTCGTTGTACCGCTGACGCAGCGTACGCGTGGAGAGGTCGACGCTGTCATCGGTGAGCGCCGCCGACTCAAAGCGTTCCAGCGCTGCGGGCAGCATCGGGTCCTCAAGTGCCTTAAGCGCCCCGTAGAGGTGCTGCGCCTCGCGCGCTGCGACGGCTTCGCGCTCGATACGGGCGTTGATGCTGCGCCCTTGCTCACCGATCTCGGCCAGGTAGCGGATGCGCGCGCCCGGAATCAGCGCCGTGGCGCGCGGTTCGCGCTCGACGTCACCGATGTCCACGCGCCAGCGGTCGGCATCCAGTGCCAGTTTTTCCGTCAGATGACGGCAGAGCTCCGAGAACATCCAGGTCAGCCCCGGATCAGCAAACTGACTGGCGATGGTCGGGTATACGGGCACCTCTTCATCGGTCGCCTGGAAGGCGAGCCGATTGCGGCGCCACTGCTTGCGGATGTCGCGCAACGCATCCTCAGCGCCGCGGCGGTCATACTTGTTCAGCACGACCAGATCAGCGTAGTCGAGCATGTCGATTTTCTCGAGCTGGCTCGCCGCGCCGTAGTCCGAAGTCATCACGTAGGTCGAGAAGTCCACGAGGTCGACGATCTCGCTGTCGCTCTGACCGATACCGGCCGTTTCCACAATCACGAGGTCAAAACCGGCACTTTTCAGGAAGGACACCGCGTCACCGAGCATGTCGCTCGTCGCCAGGTGCTGTCGCCGCGTGGCAATCGAGCGCATGTAGAGCCGTTCATTGCGCAGCGTGTTCATACGAATGCGGTCGCCCAACAGCGCACCGCCCGTGCGCCTGCGCGTCGGATCTACGGCGACCACGGCGATGCGCCGCTCCGGGAAGTGCTGCGAGAACCGATTCAGAAGCTCGTCAGTGACGCTCGACTTACCGGCGCCGCCTGTGCCGGTGATGCCGATCACAGGCACCGCGCGGGCCATCGACCATTCGCGGCGCAGGCGAGCCAGCGCATCGTCGTCAAAGCGCTGCTGTTCAAGTGCCGAGAGCATCGCCGCGATGCCCGACGCATCCCCCGCCTTGGGCTGACCCTCGGGCAATGCTGTGGGCCGCGCCGCGCGCGACGCCGTCGTGCGCGCGATGAGGTCCTCGATCATGGCGTCGAGGCCGAGCTTCATGCCGTCGTTGGGGTGATAGATACGCTCGACCCCATAATCCATGAGCTCGCGAATCTCATCCGGTGTAATCGTGCCGCCACCGCCGCCGAATACGCGGATATGTTCCGCGCCTGCGTCGCGCAGCATGTCCACCATGTAGCGGAAGTACTCCGTATGGCCGCCCTGGTAGGAGCTGATGGCGATGCCATCGGCGTCTTCCTGAATGGCGGCACGGACGACATCCGCCACGCTGCGATTGTGACCGAGGTGAATCACCTCGGCGCCTTTCGACTGGATGAGCCGACGCATGATGTTGATCGCGGCATCGTGGCCGTCGAACAGCGAGGCGGCGGTGACGAATCGCAGGGGCGGCTCGCGATCGGCCGCTTCTCTACCCGTTACTTCCCGGGTTGCAACGCTCATGGGCGCCCTCCTTGGGGTGTGCGATTGTGGGCCAGGTACAGTCGCGGTCAGAGCCGCGGGCCGGTACAGTGGCCGGTGTGCGTGACCCTAATTTTAATCCGGATTAAAATTTTCGTCGAGTTATATTCAAAACAACGACTTATAGGCCATTCCGCGACATGACCTCAGCCAATTCCGGCGCAACACGCGCATTTGATGACAAACGAGAGCGTCTGCTCCGCGCCGCGGCGCGCTGCTTCAACGAGAAGGGCTACAGCGGCACGTCACTTAAGGACGTGGCGATTCAGCTTGGTCTCACAGACGCGGCGATCTACTACTACATTGCGGGCAAGCAGGAACTGGTCTATCAGTGCTACCTGCGCGCCGCCGACATCGGGCAGCGCGTGCTGGACCAGGCGATTGCAGAAGGCGGTAGCGGTTTCGACGTGGCCCGACGCTACCTGGAGCTGCACGTGGCCGCACACTGCGGCGACGAGGGCCCCATCGCCATCATGAGTGAAATCCCCTCGCTCGCGCCTGAGCACCGCGAGGATATTCTCACGCGCTCAAGGACGCACTCGCGCAACTTCGAGACAGTTTTGCGGCGCGGCATCGATGATGGCAGCGTCGTCGACTGTGACGTTCGCATGACCGGTAACGCCATCATGGGCGCCGTCAACTGGATTCCGAAGTGGTTTCACGGCGATCCGGTCGTCGCAGAAGACGCCGTCCGCACCTTTCCCGAGTACCTGATGCGCGGCCTCAAGCCGTGACCCATCGTTTCTGGGCTGCCGCTGCGCTGTGCACGCTGGCGGCGCCAACCCTTGCGCAATCCAGCGCGAGCTTTCCGAGCCAGGGTGACGACGATGCGGGACTGCCGCTCTGGGAGCTCGGCGCCGGGGTCGGTGCGGCTGTGACGCCGGACTATCCGTCTGCCAGTGGCACGACGGCCCGCGTGTTGCCCCTGCCCGTTGTCGTCTACCGCGGCGACTTTCTCCGTTTGGGTGACGGCAGCGCGGCATCGGGCCGGCTGTTCCAGAACGAGCGCATGGAGCTCGATCTCAGTCTCAACGGTTCCTTCGACGCAGAGAGCGACGATGTCGGCGCGCGCGAGGGTATGCCGGATCTCGGTTTCATTTTCGAGATCGGCCCCGAACTTGAGATCATCCTGAGCGACCCGGCTGTTACCGACCGGCGCCTGAAGCTCGAGCTGCCCGTGCGGGCCGCGTTCTCACTCGATGACCGAAAGATCAACACCCGAGGGTTCGTATTTAGCCCGCAGCTCGAATACGAGCGCGAGTTTGGCGATGGCTACGAGTGGTCGGCCTCAGTAACGACGAGCGTGGCCAGTCGCGAACTGCACGACTACTTCTACAGCGTGACGCCGGAGTTCGCGACGCCTCTGCGCGCGACCTATGATGCGCGCGGTGGCTACTTGCAAAGCACCTTGGGGTTCACCTTGCAGAAGCGCACCGACAAGACGTTTGCAGCAATCGGGTTGCGCGTGTCGAGCCTGGACGGTGCTGCCAACTCGGCATCGCCGTTGTTTCGCTCTCGCGAGGACGTCAGCGTGTTCGCGCTCTGGGTGGTCCAGCTCTGGCAGAGCGAGAAACGCGTCGAACGCTAAGCCGCCGCGTCGGAAGCCGCTGCGCCTGGGTCCTTGAAGTCGGGTGCACGCTTCTGCAGGTTGGCCATCGCGGCCTCGAGCTGATTGGGCGTACCCATGACACTGAGCTGGGCTGCAGCCTCGAGTCGCAAGGCCTCCCCACGGTCACTCTCGAAGGCTTCGTTGCAGAGGTGCTTGGTGGCACGGATGGCATCTGGAGACCGACCCGCGATTTTCGCGGCGAGGGTTTGCGCGACCGCCAGGGGATCGGGCGTCGCCTGCGTTACGAGACCGAGTGCCGCTGCTTGTGCGCCATCAACGATCTGCCCTGTGTAGGCCAGCATCTTGAGCCGGTCGAGGGGTATGACGCCGCGCAGCGTGGCCGTCATCGCCATGTCGGGTACCAGCCCCCATTTGATCTCCATGATGGAGAGCTTGGCGTCTGGCGCCGCGATTCGGACATCAGCGCCCGACGCGACCTGGACGCCGGCACCAAAACACACGCCCTCGATGGCCGCAATGACAGGCATCGGCAAGGCGTACCAGCACCAGGTCGGGTGCTGGTAACGGTTGGCGGGCGTATCGCCACACAGCGCAAAAGCTTCATTGGCGAACCGGCCGGCGATGTCCTGCCCGCCGAACCCCGCGATATCGATGCCCGCCGAAAAGTTGCCGCCAGACCCTGTCAGCACAACGGCCCGGACGTCGCCACGCGCCGCTACGGCCGCTGCGGCCTCGGGCAACGCCTCGAACATCGCGGGATCCATGGCGTTCATCTTGTCTGCCCGGTCCAGGGTGACCGTGGCGACGTGTTCGTGGACATCAATGCGCACGCGATCGTTCATGGGCCTTACCTCCGTCGTTGTGGCTGACGTAGTATACGGTTCAGGGCACCCCGGCGTTGCCGCAAATTGCGGCGTTCAGGACATGATGTATGCGCAAGCATTTTTGCGGACTCGCAGCGTGTATCGCGCTCGCCTTCACGGCGGGCTGCGCCGCCGTCGGTGAATCGACAGCGCCGCCCGCGACGGCCACTGAGGTCGCGCCCGAGGTCACGCTGCGCAGCCGAGAGCCCGCCGCCGACGCCGTCCGGTACACCGTGGTCAGCGCCAGCAGCCAGATTCGCCTGCTCACCTTCCGCGAAGGCCCCATGGCCCGGCTTGGCCATAACCACGTCATTACGACTACAGCACTCACGGGAACCGCCTGGCTGACCGATGACGTTGGCGAGGCACTCGTGCGCATCGTCGTGCCCGCAAATGGGCTCGCCGTGGATGACGCTGACGCACGCGCCGAAGAAGGTGAGGGATTCGCGGAACCCGTGCCCGAGGATGACGTCGCCGCCACGCGCGAAAACATGCTGGGTGATTCGCTGCTTCGGGCCACCGACTACCCGTTCATCCGCGCCACCTGCGGCGACTACGCTGCGATCACCGAGACTATCGATTGCGAGCTCGAGGTTGCGGGCAACAGCGCATTGGTCACGATGCCCGTCGAGATCGTGCGCGAAGAACGCGTCGTCTCAGCGCGCGGTGAGGTCACATTGACGCACACGCAGCTCGGTCTTGAGCCCTACTCCGCGGCGGGTGGCGCGATTCGCGTCGCCGAGGGCATCACGCTGCGCTTCACGATCGTCGCGCAACGCCTGTCCGACTGATCGTTACTGAAGCTTCAGCAACGCCCAGGCTGTCGCCCGCGACGCCGCATTTTTAACGGCGCGCCACCAGCCCGCATCATCGCGTCGTCGCCATTCGCGGTTGGCTTCGTAGATCACGTAGGCGCGAACCTGCTCGACCTGTTCGCGCGTTAGCCGGTGCGAGAAACCCGGCATCCCGGCTTCCGCCAGCACGCCGTCATAAACGATGCGGTCGAAGATCGCGTGTTTCTCGGGTGACAGGTAGCGCAGATCGGGAATCACGCCACCGCCGGCCGCGTTCATGCCGTGGCAAACGGAGCAGCTGCGCGCGTAGTGACCAAAGCCCGCACGGATGTCGTCGTCGAGTGCCGTGTTGCGAGGCGGCTGTGGCATCTCGGCCATCACCGCACCGGGCGGTGGTTCGCCGGCCGCGTCGAGCGCGTAGACGAGCAAGCGGCCGTTGGCGCCGCCCTTAACGCTGTCATTGAGTCGGCCGCCATTGAGCGCCATGGAACCGCCCCAGCCCGCAAGCACGGCCACGTACTGCTTTCCGTCGATGGCATAGGTCATGGGCGCGGCGACGATGCCCGTGTTGGCAGGGCGCTGCCACATGAGCCGACCCGTCTTGGCGTCGTAGGCCGAAAAGTGTCCCGTAGCGTCGCCCTGGAACACGAGCCCGCCGGCTGTCGACAATACGCCACCATTCCAGGGATGGGCGTGCTGCACGCGCCAGGCCGCTTTTTGCGCCACCGGATCCCAGGCCAGCAGGTGCGCACTCACGAGCGTTTCCGCGAGCGCTTCTTCAACGGCGGGTGCAATGAATAGCGGCGTCGCTGCTGCCGAAAAATCGGTTCCCGTGCGCCAGAGCGGATCGTCAAGATCAGGTTCAGCGGCCGCATTGGCGTGCGTAAATGGCGCATCCATGGCGGGGATGTAGACGAGGCCTGCGTCGGGGTTCCAGGCCATGGGCATCCAGTTGTGCGCGCCAAGCGGCGACGGTGCCGTCGGGACCGGCTGGCCATCAACGTACACAGGCTCCGCTTCCACAGGCCGACCCGTTTCCGGGTCGACGTGGCTGGCCCAGGTGACGTTGACGAAGGGCTCCGCAGAGATGAAGGCGCCTGACTCCCGGTCCAGCACGTAGAAGAAGCCATTCTTGGGCGCCTGCATGATGACCTTGCGCATGCGCCCCTCGATTTCGAGGTCGGCCAGGATCATGTGCTGCGTTGCCGTGTAGTCCCAGGTATCGGCCGGTGTCGTCTGGTAGTGCCAGACGTAGCTGCCCGTATCGGGACGCAGCGCCACGATGGAGGACAGGAACAGATTGTCGCCGCCGCCCGGACTGCGCATCTCGCGTTGCCAGGGGCTGCCATTGCCGACGCCAACGTACAGGAGGTCGAGCTCGGGATCGTAGGCCATCGAATCCCAGACCGTGCCGCCACCGCCCAGACGCCACCATTCACCGGACCAGGTGTTCGCAGCGCGCGCCATGGCATCGGATTCGAACCCGTTGTCGGGATTGCCGGGCACGGTGTGGAACCGCCAGTCCAGTTCGCCCGTTGCGACATCGTAAGCCGAGACGTATCCGCGCACGCCGTACTCGCCCCCACCGTTGCCGATGATGACGCGGTCCTTCACGACGCGCGGCGCGCCCGTGATCGTGTAGGCCTGATCCGTGGGGACCGTCTGCCTTGACCAGTTGACGCTGCCGTCTTTGGCGTCCAGCGCCACCAGGCGGCCGTCAAGCGTGCCGACAAACACCTGACCCTGCCACACGGCGACACCGCGGTTAACGGCGTCACAACACGCCTTGCTGCCCGTGCGCCGGGGCACGCCGGGGTCGTACTGCCACTTGAGTGCGCCCGTGGTGGCATCGAGTGCGAACACCATGCTCCATGAGCCCGTTACATAGAGGACACCATCGACCATGATCGGCGTCGCTTCCTGGCCGCGACGCGTCGGCAACTCGAACGCCCAGGCAAGACCGAGCCGTTCGACGTTGTCGCGATTCACCGCGTCAAGCGGACTGTGCCGCTGCTCAGCGTAACTACGTCCGTGTGCAGGCCAGTCACCCGGTGCTGGTGCCGCAGCGCGCTCAGCATCGACTGCGGCGGCGTGCGTCGCCGGGCCGATTAACAACGCGCACAGCGCAATCGAAACAACAGCTCGAGGCATCATACGAGTAACCTGCAGTGGCCGTTGTCGAGCACCACCACGTCATCGCGTGCCGCCACCCGGCACCGAAAAGCGACGCGGTCTGCCGACTGCCACATCTCCGTGGTGATGGTGTCGCCGGGGTACACGGGTGCTGTGAAGCGCGCGTTGATCTCACCGATCAACGTGCTGTCGTAGTCGCAAATCGTCTCGAGAATGGCGTTGCAGGCGAAGCCATAGGTACACAAGCCATGCAGGATGGGCTGGTGGAACCCAGCCGCGCGCGCGGCCTGCGGATCGACATGAAGCGGATTGTGGTCACCATTGAACCGATAGAGCAGCGCCTGCTCGGGACGCGTCTCGGCATCATGGCGCAGGTCCGGCGGTCGATCGGGTGTGGCCGTGGGCTGCGGCAGCGCATCACGGGGACCGTCAAAGCCACCGTCGGCCCGAGCCACAAGCGTCGACGACGCCGTGAACAACGGGATGTTGTCGGCCGCCTGACGCACGTCGGTGCGCGTAACGATAATCGCGGGCCGGTTGGCGCCCTTGTCGTGCACAGCCTCAACGCGAAAGTCGGCCAGCATATCCGCCGCGGGTCGCAGCGGCCGGTGCAGCTTAAGCCGTTGCTCGCCGTGCAACATCTGCGTGTAGTCCCAGCCATAGTCCTGCTCGAACACGTTCACGCTCATGACTGTGGCCATGGTCGGGATAGCCTGCTGCGCCGCCGACGGGATCACGTAGTCCCGCGCCATGGTGTTTGCGCTGTCGCGCCCCAGGCCCACGCTGAGTGCGTACAGGGAGGATTGCTCGGTCCTCCAGAGAAACGGCAAGTCGGTCCGCGACAGGCTGCGCAGGCGATCCGCGTCGAGCATTAGCCCGTTGCGCCGGCGCGTTGCGCGTAAGCCCAGGCCATATCGGCGAGCGGCGTAACGGCTTTCACGGCCGCCTCGGCATGCGCGCTGGCTGCAGTACCGTCCCGCACGCGGCCGGCGATGCCTTGCAGGATCGCAGCAATGCGGAAAAAGTTGTAAGCCGAGTAGAAGTCGCGGTTCTCGATGCCATCGCGCCCCGTGCGCTCGCAGTAGCGTGCAACGTAGGTCGCTTCATCGGGGATGCCCAGCGCATCGACGTCCTTGCCAGCAAGGCCACTGGAGCCAATGCCGATGTCAGGCATCTGCCAGGCCATGAGGTGGTAAGTAAAGTCCGCGAGCGGATGGCCGATGGTCGACAGTTCCCAGTCGAGAATGGCGCTGACGCGAGCTTCCGCGGGCGCGATGATCATGTTGTCGAGCCGGTAGTCACCGTGCACGATGCCCGTCGACGCTTCATTGGGGATGTTGTCAGGCAACCAGCCCATAAGCCGGTGCATGGCTGACACGTCGATGGTCTCGGATGCGACGTACTGCTTTGACCAGCGCGAGATCTGCCGCGCGAAGTAATTACCCGGCTTACCAAAATCCTCGAGGCCCAAGGCGGCGTAGTCGATCGTGTGCAGACGCGCGATGGTTTCATTCATCGCGTCGTAGATCGCGCCGCGCTCCGCAGGGTCACAGTCCGGCAGGTCCGGCTCCCAGAAGATACGACCTTCAACGAAGTCCATGACGTAGAACATGGTGCCGATGATGCTGTCGTCGGCGCATAGCACGTGAGGCCGCGGCACTGGAAAATCCGCACCGTAGAGTGCGCTGATGACGCGAAACTCACGGTCAACGGCGTGCGCTGAGGGCAACAGCTTGCCCGGCGGCTTGCGACGTAGCACGTAGCTGCCAGACGCCGCTGTGAGCTTGTAAGTGGGGTTGGACTGGCCGCCTTTGAACTGCGTAACCTCAAGAGGCCCTGCAAAGCCTTCGACCGTGTCGGACAGATACTCGAGAAGTTGCGATTCATTGATTCGGTGTGCCTCGCGCACCGCACGGGTACCCGAGTTCTGCTCTTGCCGCGTGCCCATCAGCGCGCCTTCGGTTCGACGAAAAAGTCCGGCGCCGGCTCAACGTCCGGATTCACTTGGTACTTCGAGAGGTCCGTGATGCCGACACTCTCGAGTACCTCGTCGTCGATGCAGAAATTGCCCGTGAACTCGCGCGACGGCCGCGTCAGGATCACATGCGCTGCGTCCGCCATCACCTCTGGCTTCAGCGAACGCGCCACAAGCGCGTCACCGCCCAGCAAATTCTTGACCGCCGAGGTGGCAATGGCCGTGCGTGGCCAGAGTGCATTCACAGCAACGCCGCGGTCACGGAATTCACCCGCCATACCCAGCACGCACAGGCTCATACCGAATTTGGCCATCGTGTAAGCCACGTGCGGCGCAAACCACTTCTCTTCCATGTTGAGCGGCGGCGACAGATTGAGGATGTGCGGATTCTCTGCTTCGAGCAGGTGTGGCAAGCAGGTCTTGGACACCAGGAACGTCCCACGCGTATTGACCTGGTGCATGAGGTCGTAGCGCTTCATCGGCGTGTGCAGCGTGCTCGTGAGCATGATGGCCGAGGCATTGTTGACGCAGATATCGATGCCGCCGAACCGCTCAACCGTGGACGCCACTGCGGCCTCGACGGCCGCCTCGTCGCGAATGTCGCAAATGAGGGGCAAGGCCTGGCCGCCCATCGCTTCGATCTCCTCGGCGGCCGTGTAGATCGTGCCCGGCAGTTTTGGGTGCGGCTCGGCCGTCTTTGCCGCGATGGCTACGTTCGCCCCGTCCTGTGCCGCGCGTAGCGCAATGGCCAGACCAATGCCACGGCTTGCGCCCGAGATGAAGAGCGTCTTGCCCGCCAGTGTGCTTGTCATGCGATCCCCCCACTAATTGCCGCGCCAGTCGGCCAGCCCATACGCGCGCACTGCCCCGATCCCCCACACGCATGCTGTCCATGGGGCTGATCGAGACTACGTCGCACCGCATTGTAGTCGGTTCTCAGGCTCCAGGGTGGGAATGCGGGCGCGCTCCGTTCGCGCAAGCGCGCCGTCACGCTGGACTCCGACAGGTCCTTAACGCCGCCAGCGCGCCGCCTGCGTCAACAACGCATGGGTAGCCGGATTGCCCGAAGCCGCCAGGGCGGGGTCCGCCACCGCGGGTGCCAGCGCCGAGGCCATCTTCTTGCCGAGCTCGACGCCCCACTGGTCGAATGAGTTGATACCCCAGATGACGCCCTCCACGAACACCTTGTGCTCATACAACGCGATGAGCTGACCTAAGGTCCGGGCCGTAAGTGCCTTCATGAGCAGGACGTTGCTCGGGACGTTGCCTGCGTGCACCTTGTGCGGCGCGAGGCGCGAAATGTCGGCCGCCTCGAGGCCGCGTGCCGCCAGCTCTTCGCGCGCATCGTCTTCCGAGTAGCCAAACGCCAGCGCGTCCGCCTGAGCCAGGCAGTTGGCGATCGCGAGATCCTGGTGCGCCTGGCCTGATCCCGACGGTCGCACCGGCAGCAAGAAGTCGCAGGGCACCTGGCGCGTGCCCTGGTGCAGCAGCTGGTAAAACGAGTGCTGCGCATTGGACCCCGGCTCCCCCCAGATCACCATGCCCGTCTTGCAGCGCACGGGGCGCCCGTCGCGGCGCACAGACTTGCCGTTGGATTCCATCTGCAGTTGCTGCAGGTAGGCTGGGAAGCGCTCGAGCCTGTTGTCGTAAGGCAGGATCGCCTGACTTTCGGCGCCCAGGAAGTTGTTGTTCCAGACAGCGAGCAGCGCAAGGACCACGGGCAGGTTGCCGGCCAGCGGGGCCTCGGCAAAGTGCCGATCCATGGCGCGGCCACCCGCAAGCAACTCGCGGAAGCTCTCTTTGCCAATCCCGAGCGCGATCGACAGACCCACGGCAGACCACAGGGAATAGCGCCCGCCAACCCAGTCCCAAAAGCCGAAGCGGCGGTGCGTGTGGATACCAAATGCATCCATGGCTTTGTGGTTTGTTGAGGCCGCCGCAAAATGATCGCCCACAGCCGCGTCGCCCAGTGCCGAGGCGATCCACTCGCGTGCAAGCTGCGCGTTGCTCATGGTCTCGAGCGTCGTGAACGTCTTCGAACACACGACCACCAGCGTCGTGGCCGGGTCGAGACGCTTCGCGAGGTCAGCGAACTGGGTGCCATCCACATTGGAGACGCCGTGCACGTCTAGCCCCGCGGCGACATGCGCCAGGCCCTTGCACGCCATTACGATGCCAAGGTCGGAGCCGCCGATGCCGACATTGATCACATCCGTGAACCGTTTGCCGGTGCTGCCGCGAACGCCTCCCGCGTGTACGGCATCGACGAAGTCGAGCATGGCATCAAGTACGTCCGACACCGCTTTCGAGACGCCCTCACCGTCCGCCTCGAACCCACCGCGTCGACCGCCACGCAGTGCCGCGTGAAGCACGGCGCGCCCCTCGGTTTCGTTAATGGGTTCGCCGCCGAGCATGGCGTCGCGCGCGTCAGCAACACCGGCTTCGCGGGCCAGCGACAGCAGCAGCTGCAGCGTCCTGGGCGCGATGCGGTTGCGCGAGAAGTCCAGCAGGAGGTCGCCGTCGCGCAACGAAAAGCGCTCGTAGCGACCCGGGTCCTTGCGGAACAGCGTAGCGATATCGGCGTCTGCCATGCGCTCACGCAGGTGCTCACGCAGCTTGCGCCAGGACGGCAGGTCGGTGGGGTAGCGGGCAGTCAGCTTGTGCATGGCGGCATTCTAGCCGCGCAGCACCGCTCCGCGCACGCGCTCAGTCGTATTCGTAGAAGTCCTGGAACCAGTCCACGAAGCGCGCCACGCCCGTCTCGATGGGCGTGGAGGGCTTATAGTCGACATCGGCGACCAGATCGTCGACGTCGGCGTAGGTGTCCGGCACATCACCAGGCTGCAGCGGCAACAGGTTCATCTCAGCCTTCTTGCCGACGCAGTCTTCGATGACGCTGATGTAGCGCAATAGCTCGACGGGCTGGTTGTTGCCGATGTTGTAGATGCGATAGGGCGCTGCACTCGTGCCCGGGTCCGGGTTCATCGGGTCCCAATCGGGATTCGGCTTGGCCACGTTGTCCATGGTGCGCACCACACCCTCGACGATGTCTTCAACGTAGGTGAAATCGCGGCGGTGCTTGCCGTAATTGAACACATCGATGGGCTTGCCTTCGATGATGTTGCGCGTGAACAGGAACAGCGCCATATCAGGCCGTCCCCAGGGCCCGTAAACGGTAAAAAACCGCAAGCCCGTGGTCGGCAGTCCGTACAGGTTCGAATACGTGTGCGCCATGAGCTCGTTGGCTTTCTTGGTCGCACCGTAGAGCGCGAGCGGGTGGTCCACGTTGTCATGGATCGAAAATGGCATCGACGTATTCGCGCCGTAGACGCTCGATGACGACGCGTACACAAGGTGCTCGACGTCGTGATGGCGACAGCCCTCAAGGATGTTCATCGTGCCAACAATGTTGCTGTCGATATACGCGTGCGGGTTCTCGATCGAGTATCGAACACCCGCCTGCGCCGCCAGGTGCACGACGCGGTCGAACTGTTCGTCAGCAAACAACTTCTCGACCCCCGCCCGGTCCTCGAGTGCCATGCGTACGAAACGGAAGTTGGGATGCGACGCGATGAGCTCCAGGCGCGCCTCTTTGAGCGTGGGGTCGTAGTAGTCGTTGACGACATCAAGCCCCACCACGGTGTCGCCACGGTCAAGCAGGTACTTGCTTGTGAAGAACCCAATGAAGCCGGCTGCGCCGGTGACAAGAACCTTCATCTCAAATCCTGTGTGCTGCCGCGAGTCAGAGACGTTCGTCGGAGTCCGACTCCGGCAGCAGGTATTTAATGTCGTAGATCACGCCGCCCGGCGCGCAAAACGCGCGTACGCCCGACGCGCCCAGGTCGCGAAACTGGCGGTGCGCCACCGCGACGATCACGGCATCATAGGCGCCCTGCTCCGGGGTGTCTGTGAGGGCAATCCCGTATTCGCGCTCGGCCTCATCGCCATCGACCCAGGGGTCGTGCACGTCGATCGAGCAGCCGTATCCCGCCAGCTCGCCGATAAGATCGACAACCTTGGTGTTACGGATGTCGGGGCAGTCCTCTTTGAAAGTGAGCCCCAGCACCAGGACACGCGCGTCCTTAACCTGCCGGCCGTGACCAATCAGAAGCTTGACGATCTGGCTCGCCACATACAGTGACATGTTGTCGTTGATACGCCGCCCGGCGAGGATCATCTCAGGGTGGTAACCAAGCTCGACGGCTTTGTGCGTCAGGTAGTACGGGTCCACGCCGATGCAGTGGCCGCCGACGAGGCCGGGCCGAAACGGCAGGAAGTTCCATTTGGTACCCGCCGCCTCGAGCACGGCTTCGGTGTCGATGCCCACGCGATCGAAGATCATCGCGAGCTCGTTGACGAGCGCGATGTTGACGTCGCGTTGCGTATTCTCGATCACCTTGGCCGCTTCGGCCACGCGGATTGAGCGTGCCTTGAAGGTTCCCGCTGTGATGATGCTCGCATAGAGCGCATCGATCAGGTCCGCCGCTTCGGGCGTTGAGCCTGAGGTTACCTTCAGGATGTTAGGCAGACGGTGCTGCTTGTCACCCGGGTTGATACGTTCGGGGCTGTAGCCTGCGAAGAAGTCTTCGTTGAGCTTTAGGCCCGAGCCCGCCTCAATGAGGGGGATGCACACCTCTTCTGTGGCACCCGGATACACCGTCGACTCGAAGATGACGATGTCGCCGCGCGACACGACGCGGCCCAGCAGGTCACTGGCCGAACGCAGAGGGTTGAGCAAAGGACGCTTGTCTGCCCCCACGGGCGTTGGCACCGTGACGATGTAGACGTTACATGCGTTGAGATCGGCGGGATCTGCGCTGTATTCGAGCTGTCGCGCCTCGGCCAGAAGCTCGGGCTCAACCTCGAGCGTGGCGTCGTGGCCGTCACGCAACTCATTCACGCGCGCCACGTTCAGATCGTAGCCCACGGTGGGGTACTTGCGACCAAATTCCACGGCCAGAGGCAGGCCAACATAGCCCAGCCCGATGACGCCGATGCGTACCTGATCCAGTGTCAGCACAATGTTCCCGGCTACTCGTTGTGGTGGATGCGGCAACGGCCGGCGCAGGCGCCGACCGCCGGCGGCAAGCTTACAACAAGTAGATGACGGCGAGCAGACCCGAGATGCTCATAGTGATCGTATACGGCAGGGCCATGATGACCATTCGGCCGTAGGAAAGCCGGATGAGCGGCGCCAGGGCCGAAGTCAGCAGGAACAGGAAGGCCGCCTGGCCGTTCGGCGTGGCCACACTCGGGATGTTGGTGCCCGTGTTAATCGACACGATGAGCATGTCGAACTGCTCACGCGTGATGATGCCCTGCGCCAAAGCGTCCTGAACCTGATTCGCGTAGACCGTGGCGACAAACACGTTGTCACTGATCATAGACAGGATGCCGTTGGCGGCATAAAACAAAACGGCCTGTTCTTTGCCTTGGTACGTCAACAGCCAGTCGGTGACCGGCTGGAACAAGTGCTGCGACTCAATGACCGCCACGATGGCGAAGAAGACAACCAACAACGCGGTGAACGGCAGCGCCTCCTCGAAAGCAGGGCCGATCGAATGTTCATCGGTAATGCCATTAAAGGCCGTGGCGACGACAATGACGCCAAGACCGATAATGCCGGGCTGCGCTGAGTGCGATCCGAGCGCGATAACAAGCAGCACCGCAACGACGCCCTGAACAACCAGCTTCGCGTTGTCCCGTCGCGTCCGCTTCTCGGCGTTCTTTTGATCGAAGTCCGACAGCACTTCTCTCACGCTGTTGGGCAGCGTCGCGCCGTAGCCAAACACCCCCAGCTTTTCGGTGATCGCGCAGGTAATCAGCCCGACTACCAATACTGGCATTGAGACCGGGGCGACGCGTACGAAGAATTCCATGAATTCCCATTCAGCTATCTCTGCGAGCAGCAGATTTTGCGGCTCACCCACAAGCGTGGTGACACCACCCAGCGCCGTACCGATAGCGCCATGCATCATTAGGCTGCGCAGGAACGCGCGGAACTGTTCCAGATCTGCACGACGTTCCTCTGCGACACTGCCGTCGCTGTTCTGGTCATAAATGTGATCGTCACCGCCTGAGGACACGATCTTGTGATACACGCCGAAGAAGCCCACCGCCACGGCGATGATGACCGCCGTTACGGTCAACGCGTCGAGAAAGGCGCTCAGAACTGCCGCCGTAAAGGAGAACAGCAACGAAAGCAGCATCTTTGATCGTACGTTCAGCAGGATCTTAGTGAACACGAAGAGCAGCATGCCCTTCATGAAGTAGATGCCCGCGACCATGAAGATGAGAAGCAGTACGACCGGAAGGTTGTTTTCAACCTCGTGGTAGACAAGCTCCGGTGTTGTCATACCGATCAGTAGGGCTTCGAGCGCCAACAAGCCACCTGGTTGCAGCGGGTAGCACTTGAGCGCCATGGCCAGCGTGAAGATGAACTCGGCGATCAGCAGCCAACCCACAATAAATGGGTCAATGGTGTAGAACAGGATCGGGTTCACCACCAGGAAGGCAATGATCGTCTTCTTGTACCAATCGGGCGAGTTGCCCAAAAAGTTGGTGCCGAGCGCGTGCGCAAACGTGTTCGCCATGACCGGGAAGTCCTTCGCTTTTGTATCAGAGCCGCATGTGCGCCTGAGGGCGCCCCAAAAAAAGTGCCGCAAGTGTACGGTAAGCGGCCGTTCGACGCAGGATTTTAGCGGTTTTGGGGCTTTAGATCGGGCGCTGGGCTGCCGCCATCCGCCGCCAGACCGCCTCGGCGCCGCTTTCGGACTCGATGCGCTCCAACAACGACTCGTGACGGGCGAGTTCTTCAGCGCTGACCTGGGCTGCGGGCACCACGACATCAGGCAGCGGCGCGTGCGCTGCGATGCCATTGTCGGATTCGACATCCTGGCTACCCTCATCAAGCAAGAGGCTGTCCTGCCCCCCGGTCATGAGCAGGTACACGTCGGCCAACAACCGCGCATCCAGCAGTGCGCCATGCAATTCGCGGGATGAGTTGTCGACCTGGTAGCGACGACAGAGCGCGTCGAGACTCGCGCGCTGGCCCGGATGCAGCTCACGCGCCATCTTGAGACTGTCTGTTATGGCGCACAGAGCGTCGAGCCGGCGCCTCTTGTGCTGCATGCGCTTGAGCTCGTGCTCCAGGAAACCGACATCGAACGGCGCGTTGTGGATCACGAGCTCGGCGCCAAGGATAAACTCTAGGAATTCATCGGCGACGTCCGGGAACCGCGGCTGGTCCGCGAGATCTTCGTTACGGATACCGTGAACGGCGATGGCGCCGTCGTCGATGCGGCGGTCCGGGTTCAGGTAGCGGTGCCAGGTTCGGCCAGTCAGTCGCCGGTTGACGATCTCGACACAGCCGATCTCAATGATGCGGTGATCATCAGTCGGGTCGAGGCCCGTAGTCTCGGTATCGAGAACGATGAGTCTTGGCAGGCTCATGCGTTGCGCGCCAGCGCTTCTTCGAGACCTTGATTGGCCAGCGCGTCTGCAGCTTCATTGCCCGGGTGGCCCGCGTGGCCCTTGACCCAGTGCCAGTCGACGTCATGCCCCGCCGCCACCGTATCGAGCCGTTGCCAAAGGTCCTGGTTCTTCACGGGCTTTTTCGCCGCCGTTCGCCAGCCGCGCGCTTTCCAGGCGGGCAGCCAGCGCGTGATGCCATCGCGCACGTAGACCGAATCCGTGAAAAGCGACACCGCGGAGGGGCGCTTGAGCGCCGATAGCGCCTCGATCGCGGCCATGAGTTCCATGCGGTTGTTTGTGGTCTCCGCTTCGCCACCGCAAAGCGTTTTGCGGTGCTCGCCGGCCTCAAGCACAACGCCCCAGCCTCCCGGCCCCGGGTTACCGCGACAGGCGCCGTCTGTGTAAATCGTGACTGTGCCCAAAGCTTCCCGGCCCCCAAACGTGTCCGGCGATTGTGTCGCCGCACGAGGCGGCGTTCAAGGTCAGGACGGTTCGGGGTCGTTGATATCGTCGGTCGCGGGGCGTAACTCCACGACATTGCGCAGGCTGGGCTCAGGTACGCCGCCCACAACGTGCGCCCGTTTGCGCCAGCTCGGCATCACGGGTGTGATCGCGGCAACCCGTTTGCGCGCATGCAGCAGGTAACACGCGGCCAACTCGGGCCACCAGCGCTTGCCGCGCTGCTCCCATTCGGGTGATGGCGGATGCCCCATGCCCGTGAGCGGCAGCCGAAAGAAGAAGCGCTGGTGGTCATAAACCCGCAAATCCAGCAAACGCAGCCAGTCGCGCAGCTTGCGGTCACCCAACGCGTTCTGGGTCCCTGGCGGAAAGCGCCCGCGCGACCACAGACGGCGGACACCCCAGAGCCCGAACGGTTTGAAACCCACAAGCAACAAACGACCCTCGCTGCGCAGCACGCGGTGTGACTCGCGAAGCAGGTCGTGCGGATTGGCTGTCAGATCCAGCGTGTGCGGCAGCAACACGGCATCTACGCTGTCCGAGTCGAACGGCAGGCGCGTGAAGTCGGCCGTCACGTCGCCGCCCTCGCCCGCTCCGTAAACCCGGGTGGCCACCTGGGTTCGTGCCAGCGGCGTGAAACCGGCCTCGTCGCCCCAGCGACCCACCTGCAGGAGGTGCTCGCCGAAAACGCCGTCCAACGCGTGCGTGAGCACCTCGGTTTCGGATGTTATCAATGACTTACCAAGCGGAAGACGCAGCCATGCGGGTCGCGTCGCGCGCCGGTTGTCGCTTGTTGGCGGCAGTGACATACCTCGAATCTAGCCCCGCTTCCGCCGAATGTGAAGCCAATGCTTGATTTGCCTTAAGTGCTGGGTACGATCGAGCGTTATGAAAAACGTCGCTCCGCCCCGAATTGCCCGTCTGCTGGCCGCCGCCGGCTTGCTCGCCACCACTGTGATCGCGTCCGCCACGGAGCCTCGCGCCAGTGCCGACGGATCCTGGGGCAGCAGGACCGAAGCCCTCCCGCTGCCTGTCGGACCGGGCTTTGTGCCGGGCAGTCACGCGAGCTGGGTCACTGAGGACATCCTGTTCCACCAGCCCGTAGTGCCCGAAGCGGCGGCCGTCAACGTCGACCTGCTGGACCGCCTGCGTAACCGGTTCACTTTGCCCATCGCAGCGCAGCAACGCACGGACGCGCAACGCAACTGGTACCTGCGCCACCCCGATTACATGACCCGCGTGTTCGAACGCTCGCGCCCTTACCTGCACCACATCGTGGCCGAGCTCGAAGCCCGCGACATGCCTGCAGAACTCGCGCTGCTGCCGATCGTCGAGAGCGCCTTCGATCCGTTCGCCTATTCGCACGGCCGCGCCGCAGGTCTCTGGCAGATCATCCCGGGCACAGGCCGGCGATTCGGCCTGCAGCAGAACTGGTGGTACGACGGCCGACGCGATGTCGTGGCATCGACGCGGGCCGCACTCGACTATCTTGAGTTCCTCGCCCGCCGCTACGACGGCGACTACGAATTGGCCGTGGCCGCGTATAACTCGGGCGAGGGCAATGTCGACCGCGCCATTCGCCGCAATCGCAAGGCCGGCAAGCCCACGGACTTCTGGAACCTGCGCCTGCCGCGTGAGACGGCAGCCTACGTACCCAAGTTACTGGCACTCGCCGACATCGTGGCCGACCCCGCCAAACACGGGCTGACCCTGCCCGTCATCGAGAACGAGGCCCAGATCGACGTCGTCGACACGGGCGGACAGATTGACCTGGCGCTGGCGGCCACACTGGCGGGCATCGATGTCGACACGCTTTACCGGCTCAATCCCGGCTTCAATCAATGGGCCACGGCGCCCAAAGGCCCGCACGCACTCGTGGTGCCCATCGAACAGGCCGAGGCGTTTCGCGCGAACCTGAGCACGCTGCCCGACAACGAGCGGATGCGCTGGAAACGTCACAAGGTGCGGCCGGGCCAGACGCTTTCGCATATCGCCGACGAGTACCGTGTGACGACCGCGACCATCAAAAGCGCGAATAATCTTCGCGGCACCATGATTCGCGAAGGCCAGCACCTCATGATTCCGACGGCGAGTCAGCCGCTCGACGCCTACAGCCAAAGCGCCGACCAACGTCTCGCGCGCAAGCAAGACCGAAAGCGTGCGGCAAACCGCATCGACCACCGTGTGCAGTCCGGTGACAGCCTTTGGACCATCGCGCGCCGCTACGGCGTGAGCACGCGCGCCTTGGCGTCCTGGAACGGCATGGCGCCACGCGACACCCTCGTCGTGGGCCGCAAGCTCGTCGTCTGGACGGACAGTGCCGTCCCCTCTGGACCGGTATCCGGTGCACCCGGACTCACCCGGAAGGTGCGCTACACGGTGCGTAACGGGGATTCGCTGTCGCGCATTGCTTCGCGTTTCCGTGTCAGCGTCAACGACATCGCACGCTGGAACAATCTGGACGTGTCGCGCATCCTTCGCCCGGGTCAGCGGCTCACTATGTTTGTCGATGTGACGCGCCAGTCGAGCTGACGCCACGCGCGTTCGCCGCTTCCGTTAGAATGCCCCGCACCGACGCGCCGTCGGTCACTGTGCAAGGGGGGTATCACCATGGGATTTATGGCCGGCAAACGGGCCCTGATCGTCGGGCTCGCAAGTAACCGCTCCATCGCTTACGGCATCGCATCCGCGATGGCACGCGAAGGGGCTGAGCTCGCCTTTACCTACCAGAACGACAAGCTCAAAGGGCGTGTGGAGAAGATGGCCGCCGAGTTCGGCTCCGAGCTCGTGTTTCCCATGGACGTCGCCCACGACGAGGAGATCGACGCTGCCTTCTCCGACCTGGCAAAAACCTGGGACGGGCTCGATGTCGTCGTGCACTCCGTCGGTTTTGCCCCGCGCGACCAGCTCGCCGGCACCTACCTTGAGAGCGTGACGCGCGAAGGCTTCAGCATCGCCCACGACATCTCCAGCTATTCGTTTGCCGCGCTGGCCAAGGCCGCCCTGCCCCACATGAAGGGTCGCGACGGCGCCCTGCTCACGTTGTCCTATCTGGGTGCTGTTCGGGCAATTCCGAACTACAACGTCATGGGCCTGGCCAAAGCCAGCCTTGAAGCCAATGTGCGTTTCCTGGCGGCCGACCTTGGCCCACAGGGTATTCGAGTGAACGGCATCTCAGCCGGCCCGATCAAAACACTGGCCGCCAGCGGCGTGGGCGGCATCCGCAAGATGCTCTCGCATGCGGAAGAAGTGTCGCCGATCCGCCGCAACGTGACGCCCATCGACGTCGGTAACACGGCAGCGTTCCTCTGCAGTGATTTGGCGAGCGGGATTACGGGCGAAATCGTGTATGTCGATGGCGGCTACAGCCACATCGGCATGTCGCTCGACGACTGAGCGTCTACGTCACGGCATCGTCGGGGCGCACCGGCGGCATCGCCGCGCCCGCGACATTCGTGTCCTCGCCTTCCAGACGCGCCACGATGGTGGCGCAGCAGGCATCGCCAAAGATGTTCACGGCGGTGCGGGCCATGTCGAGCACACGGTCGAACACCATGAGCACGCCTATGGCCTCAACGGGCAACCCGATGGCCGCGAGAATGATCGCGATGGCGACCAGTGATGCAGACGGTACGCCAGCCACACCAATCGATGTCAGCAGCGCGATCACCACGATCGAAAACTGCACCCCGAAGGTCAGGTCCAGTCCGTAGGCCTGTGCCAGAAACATGGCCGCCGTGCACTCGTAAAGTGCTGTGCCGTTCATATTGACGGTCGCGCCAAGCGGCAGCACGAAGCTTGAGACGCGCCCCGACACGCCGACACGGTTCTCAACACAGTCCATGGTCACGGGCAGCGTGGCCGATGACGACGAGGTCGAAAACGCCGTCAGCATCGCAGGACTCATCGCACCCAGCACGCGGTAAGGTTTTGCGCCCACAAGTCGCAGCAACAACGGCAGCGTCACCAGCGTGTGTACGGCAAGCGCCGCGAGCACGACGAGCGAGAAGATAAACAGCGGTCGTGCGGCCTCGAAGCCTGTCTTTGCGACGGTCTCGGCGACGAGACCAAAGACACCGATCGGCGCGAACTTCATCACGAGACCCGTGATGTCCATCATGATGTGGAACACGCCTTCCCAAAACGACGCCATGGTGTCGCGGTTCTTCTCAGGCAGCTTGGTGAGGAAGTAACCAAACAGCAGCGCGAAAAAGATAAGGCCCAACATCTGGCCGTCGGCTGCGGCTTGCACGATGTTTACAGGCACCATGCGCAGGAACACTTCCACCACGTCACCGACCCCGCGGCCTTTGACGCGTTCGGCAACGTTGTCCGTGTCCTCTGTCAGCGCGAGCTGATCGCCGATAGGTTCGCCGTTGGCGACGCCAGGATTAACGACATTGATGAGCAGCAGGCCAACGAGAATCGCCAGCAGCGTCGTCAGCGCGTAGAACGCCAGGGTCTTGCCACCCAGGCGCCCCAGGTTGCCGCTCGAACCGATTCCGGCCACGCCGACGATGATCGATGACGTGATCAGCGGCACGATGAGCATCTTGAGCGCGTTCAGGAATAGCGTGCCGATGAAATCGAACACACCCACGATGGACACGCCCGCAATCGCGGTTTCAGTGCCCACGAGCCAGCCGGCAATGCCGGCGGCCACGATCGCAATCAGGATCTGCCAGTGCAGCGCGAGCTTGCGCATGATGCCCTCCCCCGAGGCCTGACAGGGCTGGCTAGAGCCCGACCCCTTGCGAATCCAGCGCCGTACCGATTTCGATCGACGTGTCGTCGATAACGCCCTGCTGCAGCGCCAGCATATCGCTCGTGCCCAGGCGACGTGCAAACTGGCTCCGCGCCGCCTCGATCTGCTGCTGCGTGATGTCGCCAGGGCTGCCCGGAATGACATCGGAAATGCGGTAGACGATGAAACCTGCACCAGGCGCTGACACACTACCCACGTGCATGCCGTCGTCAGGCACATCGGCCGCGAAGACAGCGGCCACGAGTGCCGCAGGCGCTTCAGCGTCCGCACGGCCCACGGCGCGCGTGGCTGTGTAGGTGGCGCCCGAATCAGCTAGCAAAGGCTCGAACTCGGCTTCAGGAGCGGCTGACAACGCCGCCGCCAACTGCGCACCGCGCTCGGCGGCGACATCCGATGCCGCCTGCTGACGCAGCTCCTCGGCAATTTCCTTGGCCACGGCTTCGAGCGGCTGACGGCCGGCATCGCTGCGCTCGCTGACCCGGAGCAGGATGGTGCGATCGCCCGTCAGGCTGATGGGCTCCGACAACGCACCTGGCTCGAGACGCTCAAGCCCAAAAACGACCTCATCAATGTCGGTGCTTGGCCCGAACGGTCCCGGCGCGCCTTCGTTCAGCGATGCGACACTCTGAATCTGAACGCCCAGTGCTTCGGCGATCTGCTCCAGCGTATCGGACTCGAAGAGCTGGTCGGCGAGTGCTTCTTCAAGCGCGAACAGCTCTGCGGAGAGCTGCTCATTCAGATAGTCACGACGAACGTCCTCGACCACCGCCTCGAACGGCTCAATCTCGCCCGAGCGGATATCCGTCACCTGGATGATGTGCAGGCCGAAATCGCTCTCGACCACATCACTGACCTGATTCGTCACCTGCGAGAAGATCGCGGCGTCGACACTCTCGGCGGGGTAGTCACCCGGCGACAGCCAGCCCAGATCACCGCCCTGGCGCGCCGAACCCCCGTCCTGAGAGTACGTCCGCGCGATGTCCTCAAACGGCTCGCCGGCACGCAGTCGCGCCACGAGTCCGATAGCTTGCTCACGCGCAGCCGCCGCGTCTTCATTCGTGCGCAGCAGCACCTGCCGCGCGCGGCGTTGCTCGGGCGTCTCGTAGAGACTCTTGGTTTCCTCGTAGCGCGCGCGCAGCTGCGCGTCCTCGATCTCGATGCGTTCACGCGCAAGGTTCTGGTCGACCTGCACATAGTCGATGCTCGCCTGCGCCGGTGTCTGGTAGCGCGTGGGGTTCGACTCATACCAGCTCGCGACTTCGTCGTCACCGATGACAACGCCTTCAAGGAACGACTCGGGCGGCAGCACTGCGTACTCAACTTCGCGCTGTTCGTTGGTCAGCTCGATGACGCGACGGAATTCCTCAGGCGTCACAAATGCGGATGCCGCCAAGTTCTCGCTGATCTGACCAATGAGCATGCGCTGACGCTCGTCGGCCTCAAACGTACTTGGACTGAGGCTGTTTTGAGCCAGTACGCTGCGGTACAGCTGGCTATCGAATGTACCATCGGTCTGAAAGTCAGGGACCTCGCGAATACGTCGGGCAATTTGAGTGTCTGAGACAGCGTAGCCTGTGTTCGCCAGGTGGTTAGACAGCGCCACCTCTGTGACCACCCGATTCACGGCCTCGGCCTGAATCTGGCGCAAGAATTCTGGGGGCAGGTTCTGATTGCCGAACTGCGCCGCGATCTGTCGGTACACGAGATTGACGTTCCGGAGCGGGATTTCATCGCCGTCAACTTTTGCCACGAACGACCGCGGCGTGATCGTGTAGTTAAGTCCTGTTCCAGCCAGCAGTAACAGGATGACGGCAAGCATGACCTTGCCCGTGGTACCGATGAAGGCTTCGCGAAGATTCTGCAGCATGGGCGAATCCGACCTCTGTCTCTTTCGTTCTCAGGTCGACGACAGTGGCGCCGACCGCATAAAAAAAAGCCGCCTGGGGTAGCAGGCGGCTCGGGTATGTTGGCGGAGTGGACGGGACTCGAACCCGCGACCCCCGGCGTGACAGGCCGGTATTCTAACCAACTGAACTACCACTCCCGAATTGGTGGGTGCTGAGGGGATCGAACCCCCGACCTTCGCGGTGTAAACGCGACGCTCTTCCAGCTGAGCTAAGCACCCGCATTGCAGCGAGGACCGTCCAGCGGACCAGCCAATCGAGCCGAAGCCCCAGCTGCGCCGACCTTGCTGGACCGACAGCGTGCACAACGCACGCCCCGCCGGCCCCCGGCCTGCGAAGGCGCGCTAGTTTACGGCATCCTTCAGGGCTTTGCCAGCCTTGAAAGACGGCACATTGCTGGCCTTAATCGGGATCTCAGCACCCGTCTGTGGGTTGCGTCCCATGCGGGCTGCACGGTGTTTCACCTGGAAGGTGCCGAAGCCTACGAGCGACACATTGTCACCACGCTTGAGGCTGCCCGTGATGCCATCGAGCACGGCATCCACTGCCTTACCCGCGTCCGCTTTTGAAAGATCTGCTGCAGCCGCAACAGCGTCGATGAGTTCGCCTTTGTTCATTGAGTTGCCCTCGCAATTAACTGTATTGCTCGGCCGACGCGTGCGTGCGACGGACCGAACTCCCCCCCTCGGTACACCGCGTTCGCCGGCATGGCGAAGTGTCTCGACGGTTGCGGCACACTGTGGCCGCGATGAGCCGTCGACTCCTGAGATCTCAACGGTCGCGTCGTTATACCAACTGCAAAAAACAGCTGTCAACAAAGGGAAAAAGGGCTGCGAGTGGTGTGGCTAGTGCGCTGTCACGGTGCGCTTTGCATCGCCCTTCGACGATTGCTTCTTCGCCTTGTCGCCATCCTTGCCAACAGGTATCGGCATGTGCTGCAACGCAACCTGCAGTACCTCATCAATCCACTTCACTGGAACAATCGTCAGTTTATCTTTGATGTTCTTCGGGATTTCGGCGAGGTCCTTCTCATTCTCTTGCGGAATGACAACGGTGGTAATACCGCCGCGATGCGCAGCCAGCAACTTTTCCTTGAGTCCACCGATGGGCAACACCTCGCCGCGCAACGTGATTTCGCCCGTCATTGCGACCTCGGAACGCACCGGAATGTCGGTGTAGGCCGACACCAAAGCCGTGCACATTCCCACGCCCGCGCTCGGACCATCCTTGGGTGTTGCGCCTTCCGGAACGTGAATATGGACGTCCGTTGACTGGTGGAACTCGCCCTCGAGACCCAATAGCTCACTGCGGCTGCGAACCACGGTCATCGCTGCCTGGATCGACTCCTGCATCACATCACCGAGCTGACCCGTGTGCAGCAGCTTGCCTTTACCCGACACCGTTGTCGCTTCGATGGTCAGCAATTCGCCACCCACCTGCGTCCAGGCGAGCCCGGTGACCTGGCCGACCTGGTCACTCTGCTCCGCCTTGCCGTAGCGGTGACGACGCACACCCAGGTACTTCTCGAGACTCTTGGGCGTGATGCGAACCTGTTTCGTCCGCTTTTCCAGCAGCAGTTTCTTGACGGCCTTACGGCAGAGCTTCGCGATCTCACGTTCGAGATTACGAACACCCGCTTCACGCGTGTAGTGACGAATGATGTCGAGCAGCGTTTGCCGCGACACGCCGATCTCTTTTTCCTTGAGACCGTTCTCTCGGATCTGCTTGGGCAGCAGGTACCGCTCCGCGATCGCAAGCTTCTCATCTTCGGTGTAACCCGGGATGCGAATCACTTCCATGCGGTCGAGCAGCGGTTCGGGAATGTTCATGCTGTTCGCGGTGCACACGAACATGACGTCTGACAGATCGAGATCCACTTCGAGGTAGTGGTCGTTGAACGCCGAATTCTGTTCAGGGTCGAGCACCTCGAGCAGCGCCGAAGACGGGTCGCCACGAAAATCCATGGCCATTTTGTCGATCTCGTCGAGCAGGAACAGCGGATTGCCATTCTTCACCTTGGCCAGGTTTTGCACGACCTTGCCCGGCATCGAGCCGATGTAGGTTCGACGGTGACCACGGATCTCGGCTTCGTCACGCACGCCGCCCAGCGACATGCGCGCAAACTTGCGATTCGTCGCACGCGCGATGCTCTTGCCCAGCGACGTTTTGCCAACGCCCGGCGGCCCCACGAGGCAGAGGATGGGGCCTTTGAGTTTCTTCACGCGCTGCTGCACGGCCAGGTACTCAAGAATGCGTTCCTTGACCTTTTCAAGCCCGTAATGATCGGCCTCAAGCACGTCCTCGGCCTTGCTCAGGTCGCGCACGACCTTGCTGCGCTGCTTCCACGGCACCTTCACGAGCCAGTCGACGTAGTTGCGAACCACGGTCGCCTCGGCCGACATCGGTGACATGAGCTTGAGCTTGTTGAGTTCGGAGCGCGCCTTCTCGAGCGCCTCCTGCGGCATGCCCGACTCTTCGACCTTCTTCTCGAGCTCGGCCGTTTCGTTGGGTGCCTCGTCCATTTCGCCCAGTTCTTTCTGAATGGCCTTCATCTGCTCATTCAGGTAGTACTCGCGCTGGCTTTTTTCCATCTGCTGTTTGACGCGACCGCGGATGCGTTTCTCAATCTGCAGGAGATCGATCTCGCCTTCGATCATCGACAGCACCGTTTCGAGGCGGCCCTTGATGTCGCCAATCTCAAGGATCTTCTGCTTGTCGCCCAGCTTGAGCGCCATGTGGGCGGCCACGGTATCGGCCAGGCGACCTGGCTGCTCGATACCCGACAGCGAGGTCAGGATCTCGGGCGGCACCTTTTTGTTGAGTTTTACGTAGTGCTCGAACTGCGTGATGATCGAGCGCGTGAGCACGTCGACCTCGCGTTCATCGAAGCGGTCCTCTTCCTCGAGCACTGTGATCTCGGCCGCGTAATGCGGGCCCGGGTGCAGCGCATCGATCTGGGCGCGTGAACCGCCCTCGACGAGCACTTTCACGGTGCCGTCGGGCATTTTCAGGAGCTGCAGAATCGTGGCAAGTGTGCCGATCTCATAAAGATCCGCTGGCTGCGGGTCTTCAAGCTCCGCGCTGCGTTGGGCGACGAGCAGAATTTCCTTGCCTGCGTCCATAGCCAGGTCTAAAGCGACCTTGCTCTTCTCGCGGCCCACGAACAACGGAATAACCATATGCGGATACACGACCACATCGCGCAAAGGCAGCACGGGGATCAGGGATCGCTGGTCGTCGTTGAACAGGCTATCGGTCTGGGAGTCGCTCACGGGCACGGACCTCTGTAATCAGGCGGGGACAGCGGCAACGGGTTTGCCCCGTCACAGGTTCGAGATGGGGGGCGCGATGCCCGTTTCAAGCGCTGTAGCGCCAACGGGGGCAAGCGCACCCCGTGCTCGCGGTCGCGATCAGTCCGAACCCGTCGGCCGCGGCTCGTCGACGCTCGCAGTATCGTCCGACTCGTAGATGATGTAGGGCGCGGTCTCGCCCACCACCACGGCCTCGTCGACAACCACCTTGGACGCGTTGGTTGCCGAGGGCAATTCGTACATCGTGTCGAGCAGCACGTTCTCGAGAATCGTGCGCAAACCGCGTGCGCCCGTCTTGCGCTCCATGGCCTTGCGGGCCACGCCACGCAGGGCGTCGGGACGGAACTCGAGCTCAACCCCTTCCATTTCGAACAGCTTGCGATATTGCTTGGTCAGCGCGTTGCGCGGCTCCTGCAAGATCGTGACCAGTGCGTCCTCGTCCAGCTCCTCGAGCGTGGCCACCACAGGCAGCCTGCCGACAAACTCAGGGATCAGGCCGAACTTGATCAGGTCTTCGGGTTCGACGTCGTGCAACAGCTCACCGATGACGCCTTCGTCTTCGGAGTTCTTTACTTCGGCGACAAAGCCGATGCCACTCTTGGTTGAGCGGTTGCGGATGATCTTCTCAAGACCTGCGAAGGCGCCACCACAGATGAACAGGATGTTCGAGGTGTCGACCTGCAGGAACTCCTGCTGCGGGTGCTTGCGGCCACCCTGTGGGGGCACGGATGCGACCGTTCCTTCGATCAACTTGAGCAGTGCCTGCTGAACGCCTTCGCCGGACACGTCACGCGTAATCGAGGGGTTGTCCGACTTGCGAGAGATCTTGTCGATCTCATCGATGTAGACGATACCGGTCTGCGCTTTCTCGACGTCGTAGTCGCACTTCTGAAGCAACTTCTGAATGATGTTCTCGACGTCTTCGCCGACGTAACCCGCCTCGGTCAATGTCGTGGCGTCTGCAATCGTGAAGGGCACATTGAGAAGACGTGCCAGCGTCTCAGCCAGCAGCGTCTTGCCGCAGCCCGTCGGGCCCACGAGCAGGATATTGCTCTTGGCGAGTTCCACGTCGTCCTTGCCACGCTCGGCACGGCTTTCCAGGCGCTTGTAGTGGTTGTACACGGCAACCGACAGCACGCGCTTTGCACGCGCCTGGCCGATAACATAGTCATCGAGGGTGGCATTGATTTCGGCCGGCTTGGGCAGTTTGCGGTGGCCGAGCTCAGAGCTCTCCTCGAGCTCCTCGCGGATGATGTCGTTGCAGAGCTCTACGCATTCATCACAGATGAACACGGACGGGCCCGCAATAAGCTTGCGCACCTCGTGCTGGCTCTTACCGCAAAACGAGCAGTACAAGAGCTTGCTATCGTCATTTTTGCCGCGCTTTTCGTCTGACATCCTTAACCCTTTTGCCGGCCTTGTCCCTCGAAGAGACCGGATTTATGACCGTTATATAACACGCGGCCCAAGGCCGCGGCAAAATTCCCGCGGGGCCCCGCGAACTGCGTCACGGAAGCCCGCCCGGGCACGGGTCATTCCGCGTTCGACAAGGCCGCAGGTCGCGACTCGAGAACCGTGTCGATGAGGCCGTATTCCTGTGCGGCCGCACTACTCATGAAATTGTCGCGCTCGGTGTCTTTTTGCACCTGCTCCACGGTTTGACCCGTGTGCTTGGCCATAATTTCGTTGAGTCGCTTCTTCATTTCGAGAATTTCGCGGGCATGGATGTCGATGTCCGTTGCCTGGCCCGAGAAACCGGCACTGGGCTGATGGATCATCATGCGCGAGTGCGGCAGCGCATAACGCTTGCCCTCAGCGCCACCGCAGAGCAGCAAAGCGCCCATGCTGGCGGCCTGCCCCACGCAGATCGTCGATACATCACACTTGATGAATTGCATCGTGTCGTAGATGGCGAGACCGGCGGTCACGGCGCCACCCGGCGAGTTGATGTAGAAGTGGATGTCCTTATCGGGGTTCTCCGACTCCAGAAACAGGAGCTGGGCCACGATGAGATTGGCCATGTGGTCTTCGACCGGGCCCACCATGAACAGCACGCGCTCCTTCAGCAGGCGCGAGTAAATGTCATAGGAGCGTTCGCCGCGTGCCGTCTGTTCGACGACCATGGGCACGAGGTTCAATGCTGTCGGTGTTGTCAATGCACTCTCCGGGTTCGCATCGTGCGGTCTCACTATACCGTTGTGTCGACAATGGCGACCAGTGGCGTGATCCGCACCGCGAGGGGCTGTTTACCTTGCGTCCATGTAGTCCTTGAACGCGATCGTTTCCGGTTTGTCGGTGCCCTTGGTCCGCAACGCCTCTATGGCCTGATCCTCGAGCACCATCGGTTCAATCTGTTGAAGGAACTTGGGGTCGGATAAGTAGTTTGCAACCAGGCCGTCGCTGTCGTCGTAGCCGGCAAACAATTCACGCATCTTGGCCTCGACGCGATTGCGCTCGACCGTGATGCCTTCTTCGCGAATGAACGCCTGCACCAGCAGGCTGACCTGCACCCGGCGCTCAGCACCCGGCAGGAAGTTGTCCGCCGGCGGGGCTTCTGCGGGATCCGTGACGCCCAGCTGGCGCATCGCTTCCTGCTGCATCGTCTGGGATTCTTCGCGGACCAGTGACTGCGGCACTTCAAGCGGGTTGTGCGTCAGGAGCTGATCGAGCACCTGCTGCTTGATGTCGGCACGGCGCTTTGTGGCCAGTTCGATGGCCATGTTCTCGCTCGCTTCCTTGCGCAGCTGCTCGAGATCTCCCGACTCGACGCCAAAACCCTTGACGAAATCCTCATCAATCTCGGGCAGTACCTTTTCACTGACCGACTGGACGAGCGCCTTAAATTCGGCCGTCTTGCCCGCGAGCTCCTCTGCCGGGTAGTCATCGGGGTAGGACACATCAAAGCTGCGCTCATCGCCCGCCTTGGCACCCGCAAGACCTTTATCAAAGTCGGGCAGCATCTGACCGCCACCCAGCACCACGGGCACGTTCTTGCCGCTGCCATTCTCGATCGGTTCGCCGTCGAGGAAGCCGTCGAAATCGACCAGCGCCTGGTCACCCTCAGCCGCGGCGCGGTCTACAGGTTCCCAGCTTGCGCGTTGCTCACGCAGGCTTTCGAGCATACGGTCGATGTCCGCGTCGTCGATGTCGACCTCGGGAACGCGCACCTCAATCTTGTCGAGATCCTTGAGCGTAACCTCGGGAAACACCTCGAACACGGCCGTGTACGTGAAATCCTGACCTTCCGTCGCCTCTTCGGCTTCGATGCTCGGGTTGCTCGCTGGAGTGAGCTGCTCCTGCTGGATGGCCTCGGCGTAGCTCGACTGCATGAGCTCCGTGATGACTTCCTGGCGGACCTGCGGTCCGTAGCGCTTGCGAATGACCTTGGCCGGCACCTTGCCCGGGCGGAACCCTTCCATCCGTGCCGTGCGACCCACGCGCTTCAAACGCTCATTGATCTGAGCATCAATCTGCTGGGCCGGAACCTGAACTTTCATACGGCGCTCCAGTGCGCCGCTGGTCTCTACAGAAACCTGCATCTGAGATACCTTCTGCAAAACATTGAAATCACGCCCGATTTGGTCGTGTGAGTATCACTGAGCGGGAAGTGGTGCGAAAGGAGAGACTCGAACTCTCACGGGTTGCCCCACCGGAACCTAAATCCGGCGCGTCTACCAATTCCGCCACTTCCGCAACGCCCGCCATCGGATCAGCCGGCAATTATAGCAACTCACTCACCCGCTTGGGGCGAATGTTGCACGGCAACAAGAATAGGGACCCAACATCACAACCCGGGCTCTACCTTGCCACTGCGCGGCCCCGCCACGCCCTGTTGTCCATGGGTGGGCGTAGCTCAGTTGCCAGAGCCCGGTTGAGGATGTCTGAAAGAATGGGGTGGACGATGGGACTCGAACCCACGACGACCGGGATCACAACCCGGGGCTCTACCAACTGAGCTACGCCCACCATAGTGGCATTCCATCGGGGCTGGCACGCCCGGCAGGACTCGAACCTGCAACCCACGGCTTAGAAGGCCGTTGCTCTATCCGGTTGAGCTACGGGCGCATCCGGGACGCCTTGCAGACCCGCGGTCCAGCGGGGTGATGGTCGGGGCAGAGAGATTTGAACTCCCGACCCTCTGCTCCCAAAGCAGATGCGCTACCAGACTGCGCCATGCCCCGAGTGACAGCTCCGATTGCGACGCGGCCTGTACGACCCGCTTCGCGAGGCGAATCATACGTTTGGCCCCAGGGGCAGTCAACGCGCACGGTTTGGGCGCGGCCGCCCCGCTCTGCTATCGTGCCGCCAGCCCGAGCCTGAAGAGCCCTTCCCATGCGCGCTGCCACCCTGATCGCCCTGTCGCTGACCTGCCTGCCTGCGTCGGCGCAGGAGCTGCCCGACCCGCTTGCGGGCTTCCCGCAGGTACTGGTCACCACGAGCCACGGCGAGTTCGTCATTGAACTCGAGGGTCGGCGCGCACCGGTGACTGCGGCACGTTTCGCCGAACGCGTGCGGGAGGGTTACTACGACGGCACCATCTTTCACCGAGTTATCAAGAATTTCGTCATCCAAGGCGGCGGCCACATGACGGACTACAGCGCCACACCTGACGTACCCTTGATGATCAATGAGTCCGGCAACGGCCTCAGCAACGAGTTGGGCACCGTGGCCATGGCGCGCGATGAGCCCCCGCACACGGCCACCACGCAGTTCTACATCAACCTCAAGGACAACACAGCACTCGACCCGCGCTCGGATCGCTGGGGGTACACTGTGTTCGGGCGCGTCACCTCGGGCATGGAGACAGTCGAGAAGATCGGCAACATCCCCACGGGCCCGGGCGGTCCGTTCGCCAAGGAGGTACCGGCCGTTCCCGCAATTGTGCGCAACATGCGCATTCTCACCGACGAGGAAGTGGCCAAGCGCGTGCAGGCGGAGCTCGACGCCGCGCGCGAAGCGTTAGAGGGTGCCACGGACTGATGGCGACGCTGTTCATCTCAGACCTGCACCTGGAACCGACTCGCCCCGACATCGGCGACCAGTTTGAGGCCTTCCTCAAGGGGGAAGCGCGCCACGCCGAGACACTCTACATTCTGGGCGATCTGTTTGAGGCCTGGATCGGCGACGACGAGCCTGGCCCCTACTACAACCACGTGCAGGACCTGCTTGCCGAGTACAGCGCCACAGGCGTGCGCTGCTTCTTTATGCACGGCAACCGCGACTTTCTAATCGGCGCCCGGTTTGCCGAGCGCACGGGCTTTGAGGTGCTCGACGACCCCGTGGTTCACGACATTCATGGCACGTCCGTACTCCTGAGCCATGGCGACCGTTACTGCACCGATGACCACCAGTACCAGGCCGTGCGGCGCATGGTGCGCGATCCAGCCTGGCAGCAGCAGGTGCTGTCCCTGCCCGTCGAAGCCCGCCGCCAGCTCGCGGGCGACGCACGCGCCGAGTCCAGCGCGGCCAACGCCGACAAGTCGATGGACATCATGGACGTCAATGCCGAGGCCATTGAATTGGCCCTGACAGAAGCCGGCGTCGACACCCTCCTGCATGGACATACGCACCGACCAGCGGTGCACGACCTCACACTTGCCGACGGGCGCAAGGCGCGACGCATTGTGCTCGGTGATTGGTACACGCAGGGCAGCGTGGGCCGTTGGACGGCAGACGGCTTCGAACTCGCGGCGTTGCCGCGATAGGCGGGTCCTAGTTCCCGGCGGGCGGGCCGCTGTGGAATCGCAGCGTATCCGCGGGCGTGGCGATCAACGCGTGCTCGCGCTCACGCAGGACGGCGAGTCGCGCCGTCACCATGTCGCCATCGCCTTGCGCAGCCTCGCGCGCCAGTTCGAGGTAGTGTTCGAAGTGTCGCGCCTCGCTGGCCAGCAAACCGCGGTAGAAGCGTGCCAGTGACTCCGGCAGCCGCGGTGCAATTAGCGCGAACCGTTCGCAGGAGCGTGCTTCGATTAGCGCGCCGATGATCAATGTGTCCACAAGACGCAAGGGTTCGTCGCGCAAGGCCACAGCTTTGAGTCCCGCGGCGTAACCCGAGGCCGACAAGTGCCGCATGGCAACGCCGTGCGCGTCCATGTGTTGCTGGACCTGTTCGTAGTGGCGCAGCTCTTCTCGGGCGAGCCGCGACATGCGATGGATCAGGTTCGCGCGCTCGGGGTAGCGATGCATGAGCGCCAGCGCACTGGCTGCAGCCTTGAGCTCGCAGTTCGCATGATCGATGAGCAGCGTCTCAAGGTCGTCGGCGAGTGCATCCGCCCAGTTCGGCGATGACGCGACGCCCAGAAACGTGCGGATCGGCTCAGGTACCTCGCACGCGAAACCGTCGCTTATTCGGTCGGCGGCCGCGCTCATACCACGTATCGGTGTTCACCGAGCCCGGCGCGACGATCGTCTTCGTCACTGGCGCGGCGTACGGCGTCGGCGCGCGAGGCTTCAATACGTGCAAGGTAAGTCTCCGACACGTCGCCCGTGACGTACTCGCCCGAAAAACACGAAGTGTCAAAACTCGTGATGTGCGCGTGCTTGTGCGCCACGGAATCGACAAGTCCGTCGAGCTCCTGATAGATAAGCCAGTCAGCGCCGATTTCGGCCTCAATCTCGGCTTCGCTGCGGCGGTTGGCGACAAGCTCAGGCGCCGCAGGCATATCGATGCCGTACACGTTGGGATAGCGCACCGGCGGTGCCGCCGACGCGAAGTAGACCTTACGCGCCCCGGCTTCGCGGGCCATACGAATAATCTGCTGCGAGGTCGTACCGCGCACGATCGAATCGTCGACGAGCAATACGTTCTTGTTGCGAAACTCGAGGTCGATGGCGTTGAGCTTGCGGCGTACGGAACGCTCGCGTTGTTCCTGGCCGGGCATGATGAACGTGCGGCCGATGTAGCGGTTCTTGATGAAGCCTTCGCGGTACTTCACGCCCAGCCCATGCGCCACCTGCACGGCGGCAGTGCGGCTCGTGTCGGGGATCGGAATCACGACGTCGATGTCATGGTCGGGACGCTCCCGAAGTATTTTCTCCGCGAGCGTGTCGCCCATGCGTAGCCGGGCCTTGTAAACCGAGATGTTGTCGACGATCGAATCGGGGCGCGCGAAGTACACGTACTCGAAGATGCAAGGCGAGTAGCTCTTGGGTGCAACACACTGGTGGGTGTGCAACGCGCCGTCCCGGTCAATGTAGACGGCCTCGCCGGGGCTCACATCACGCATCAGTGAGAAGCCCAGCGCGTCGAGTGCAACACTCTCAGACGCGAGCATGTACTCGCGGCCCGATGCCGTATCGCGGTGCCCGAGTACAAGCGGCCGAATGCCCCACGGGTCACGGAAGCCCAGCAGGCCATTGCCGATAACCATGGCTACAACGGCGTAGGCGCCAGAACAACGCGCGTGCAACTTGGAGACGGCCTCGAACACGCCCTTTGGTGTGAGCTGCTCGTCGTTCGCGTCGCCCAACTCGTGCGCAAGCACGTTGAGCAGAACCTCGCTGTCGGAGCCCGTGTGCAAATGACGCCGGTCTTTGCCGACGAGCATGCGATCAAGCTCCGCGGCATTGGTCAGGTTTCCGTTGTGTGCCAGGAGCACACCAAACGGCGAGTTCACGTAGAACGGCTGCGCCTCGCTCGAGCTCGAACAGCCCGCCGTCGGGTAACGCACATGACCGAGGCCAGCGTTGCCGCGAAGACGCAGCATGTGTCGCTGCTGGAACACGTCGCGTACCAAGCCGTTCTTTTTGCGCTGGAAGATGCGCTCACCGTCGCTGGTCACGATGCCCGCGGCGTCCTGTCCCCGATGCTGCAAAACGGTTAGCGCATCGTAGATCGCCTGGTTGACGGGCGAGTGGCCGTAGATGCCGACGATGCCGCACATTAAGTGCGCACCTCAGCATCAGGCTCTGCTTCGGGCGTGATCTCATCACGCAAGTAGTCGAATGCCTTTGGCGCAATGATCGAAATTGTTTTCGCCATCGACGTCGCAAAGGGCAGCAGCTTGGATTCCTGCCACCACTCATCGCCGTCGAGCTCAAGATACGGCCCGGCGATCACGATGAGCCCGCAAATGACTGCGCCGCGTAGGAAGCCGAATCCAGCCCCGAGCGTGCGATCTACGCCGGACATCCCCACCTGGTTCAGGAAATGCGACAGGCTCCAGCCTGCGAGGCCACCGAGCATCAGAACAAGCGTAAATATCGCGATGCGAGCAACCCATGTCTTGAGCGCGGGAGATTCGATCCAGCCACCCAGCAGACCCTCGCCCGCCGGGGCGAACTGGAAGGCCGCCCAGACAGCGATCACCAGTGCTGCCAGCGAGACCGCCTCCTTGACGAAGCCGCGGAACACACCGACCACAATCGAGACGACGATGATCACGATAAAAACCCAGTCTAAAACGGTCATAGCGCGGCGCAGGCGGGAAAACGCCGCAAGCTTATCAGAGGCGTACGGGTCACCGGAACGCGAAAGTCGATCAGGGGTGTGGGACGACGGCTGCGGTGCCCTGACCGCTGGCCGTGAGCTCAGCCGCAACCGCGGTCGCTTCGGCGCGGCTCGCCTGGGGTCCAACCCGGACGCGGTGCAGGGTGCGGCCACCGGATTCGACCTGGCTCAGGAAGGCGAGCAACCCGCGTCCGCGCAGTTCCGTGGCCAGGCGCTGCGCATTCTCACGATTGGAGAAACTGCCCACCTGAACGGCCCAGAGCTGGCCGTCGCCGGCGGCAGGTGCCGGCGGCGGCGTTTCGGGTGCCTGCTCGGGCGCCGTTGCGACGGTCTCGACCGGCTCGGCATCCTGGGGCGTCGGTGTCGCGACCACAGGCTCAGGCGCAGGTTCGGCCGGGGTTTCCGTCTCACCTTCAGTCGTTTCCTCTGCCGGGCCCTCGTCACGCGCGGCCGTGGTGTCGGCCTCAGGCAGGGGTAGCTCAGTAACAGGCGCCACCTCAGGTGCCGAAACGCGGCTCGCAGCGTCCTCGGATTCGCCCAGCGTGACCGTCTCGCGTCGCAGCGTCGCGCCGCTGGCGGCATCGGAATCCGGCAGTGCCAGCTCACGTGACACCACGGCATCGCTGTCACCACCGCCCTCGTCGAGAAACACGGGGATCAGTAGCCACGCCACGGTAACAATGACAATGGCGCCGATCAGGCGCTCTTTCGCAGGCCGCTCCATGGGGCCGGATTATAGCCGAGCGCGCACGGCGCCAACGACCGGGAAAGAGCCCGCAATGACAATTCGCCCCGCTTCCGGTGTCAGTCTGCGTGCCTCACGCCAACCAGCCGCCGGTGATCCCGCAATGAGCGCAGGCAGCCCGGACGCTTGCGCCATGTGTCGCGCCAGCAGATCGGCCTCTAGCGGACGGCCGCCGTCAGCGGCGACGGCGATCCAGCGCGCGGTGACGGGCGCCAGCTGCGCAAGCATGCCGTCCACGGGTTTGTCGCGCATGACCCCAAACACGAGTGTGTTCCCGCCCTCGGCGGGTTCGGACTCGAGCCACGCGCGCAACCGCGCCACAGACTCGACGTTGTGCGCCACATCGAGCAACACAGGCGGGGCGCCCGCAACCTCTTCGAGCCGCGCGGGCGGCCGCGCGGTTGCGACAGGCCCACGAGCTGCAGCATCGCTCGGCAGCAGCGACAGGGCTTCGAGCAGGGCCAGGCAACCACTCGCGTTGTCGCGCATCGCGGCATCGCAGTGGGCGTCGAGCCCGTCGATGACGCATTCGACGCCGCGCCAGGTCCAAGCGCCCGCGCTGGCGTCCGCCTCGAAATCCCGACCGAGTCTCAGTACCCGGGCGCCAACATCAGCGGCGTGAGACAGCACGCTGTCGGGTACATCGCGGGTCGCGATGACCGCGGGCTTACCGCCGCGGAACACGCCCGCCTTTTCGCGCCCGATGGCCTCGCGCGTGTCGCCCAGCCAGCGTTGGTGGTCAAGCCCAACGTTTGTCAGCAAGGCCGCATCGGCAGCAACGACATTGACTGCATCGAGCCGGCCGCCCAGACCGACCTCGAGCACACGCGCACCAACACCTTCGGCGCGGAATACGGCGAACGCTGCAAGCGTCGCAAACTCGAAATAGCTAAGTGCTGTTTCACCACGCGCCAACTCTACGGCTTCGAAGGCTGACACCAGCGCGTCGTCAGAAACGGGTACGCCGCCGACATGAATACGTTCGCGAAAATCGACGAGGTGCGGCGAGGTGTAGCGCCCGACGCGAATGCCCTGTGCGCTCAACAGCGCATCGAGTAGGTGAACACAGGAGCCCTTGCCATTTGTGCCCGCCACGACCACTGTCGGCACATCCATCTCGGCATCGAGGCGGGCGTACACGTCGGCAATGCGCTCAAGGCCCAGCACCATGCGACCGGGGTCGAGCCGCGCCAGCCTGGCAAGCCAGCGCGACAGCGCAGCCGTCGGGCGGTAGGGCTTGCCGTCAGTCGGCGGCGTCCTGCTCACTGAGATCGAGCGCCTTGAGCGTCGCCGTGTCTTCACTGAGGCGCGCGGGACGGTGCGTCATCTTGCGGATCAGGTCCGCGATCTGCTCCCGCATGTCGCGACGGTCGACGACCATATCGATAGCCCCGTGCTCGAGCAGGAACTCACTGCGCTGGAAGCCTTCGGGCAAGGTCTCTCTGACCGTTTGCTCGATAACGCGACGGCCTGCAAACCCGATGAGCGCACGCGGTTCGCCGATGTTGATGTCGCCGAGCATCGCGAGGCTGGCCGACACGCCGCCTGTTGTCGGGTCGGTGAGCACCGAAATGTAGGGCACACCCGCTTCGGACAACTCTGCCAGCGCCGCACTCGTCTTCGCCATCTGAAACAAGGAGAACAGCGCCTCCTGCATGCGTGCGCCACCGCTCGCCGAGAACGATACGAGCGGCGCCGTATTCTCGAGCGCGTGCTTGGCCGCGAGCCGGAATCGCTCGCCGACGACGGCGCCCATGGAACCGCCCATAAACTTGAACTCGAAGGCTGCGGCGGCGACGGGGATACCGAACAACTCGCCGTGGGCCGCAATCAGTGCGTCCTGCTCGGCGGTGTTTTTCTGCGCCTGGGCAATGCGGTCCTTGTAGCGCTTGCTATCGCGAAACTTGAGCGGATCCTGCGGCTGCAAGTTTTCGCCGATCTCCGTAAACGCGCCCTCATCGAAGAACGTGCGCAAACGATCGCGTGCACCCATACGCATGTGGTGGCCGCACTTGGGGCACACCAGCATGTTGCGCGCGAGTTCGGCGCGGTAGAGTTGCGCGCCGCAGTGCGGGCACTGAATCCAAAGGCCTTCGGGGACTGACTTTGTCCGCCGCTCCGTCGTGATACGCGACGGCATGATTTTTTCAAACCAGCTCATGGCGCGAAGTCTACCGTAATTCGCCCGACGCAGCCGTCACGCTGCGGCCCGGAATCAACGGCAGTGTGGGCGCCAACGCGTCATCGGGCACGGGGCATGGGACGCCACGCGATTCGGGGTAGTGCACCTCGGTAAGGTATAAGCCGCATGACGGTGCCGCCGCGGCGCTCAGCGTTCGGTCACGCGCCGCCAGGATGTCGGCCACCGCGGCCGCGTCGGCCTCACCGCGGCCCGCCACACGCAGCAGCCCGACCATATTGCGGACCATGTGCATGAGAAACGCATTGGCAGCCACGTCCACCACGATCCAGTCGCCATGCGCACGCACCCGGATCTGACGCAAGTCGCGAATGGGCGAGTTCGACTGACAGCCCGCAGCGCGAAACGACGTGAAATCGTGCTCACCCAGCAACGGGACAGACGCAGCTTGCATCGCCTCGGCGTCGAGGCGTTCGTGGATCCACCAGGCCCGATGCGCGTACAACGCACTGCGGCTGCGCCCCGTGAGAATCAGATAGCGATAACGGCGCTCAATGGCATCGAACCGCGCGTGAAAATCATCGCCAACCTCACGGGACCAGCGAATGGCGACATCGTCGGGCAGATTACTGTTTCCTCCCAAGATCCAGGCATCGGGCGGGCGCTCCGCCGCGCAGTTAAAGTGCACGACCTGCCCCGTGCCGTGCACGCCCGTGTCGGTGCGACCGGCGCAGTGCACAGTGATGGCTTCGTTGGCCACAACGGACAAGGCGCGCTCGAGCGCGCCTTGAACCGATTCGCAGTGATCCTGGCGTTGCCAGCCGCAGAAGCGGGTGCCGTCGTATTCAACGCCGAGCGCGATACGGGGCACGTGACGGGTAGCCGGCCTCAGCCGAGGCTGTCGAGCAGCTTCTGAGCTTCGCCCTTCTGCTCGTCGTCACCTTCTTGCAGCACCTCTTCAAGAATGCTGCGCGCGCCATCGGGGTCGCCCATGTCGACATAGGCGCGGGCCAAGTCAAGTTTCGTGCCCACTTCGGCCACGTTGGTGTTGCCTGTGTCCTCGCTATCGATGGCCAGATTCAGGCCCGTGTCCGCGTTTGGATCGACACCCTCGTCACCCGCAAACACTTCTTCAGAAAACAGCGTTGAGCCGGCATCCACCTGAGGCTGCTCACGCGTCGCGTCAGCGTCGCCAAGGTCGTCGACGGCCAGTTCGGTGGTGAGGTCGGCCACGTCAAGGTCGACGTCACCGATCGCGCCCGCGGGGCGGATCGCTGTGGCGTCACCTGCGTCCGTTTCGTCGAAGGCAGGCATCTCGCCCGTGATATCGATGGCCGGCATTTCGCTCGTCGCGTCGTTGGCGCCGTCCGACGGCATCTCCAGCGTCGCATCCGAGAAGGCGCTCGTATCCGCCAGCACGGTTTCCTCATCGTCAGCCGGCGCGTCGGGCAGGCTCACTTTAAAGTCGTCCGGCAACACGGAGGTCACGCCCGTCGCTTCGAGCAGGTCACCCGAGATGTCGTCAGCGGCATCGCCCAACGACGACTCCAGATCACCTGTATCCAGGTCCAAGTCTGAGATATCGATCTCAGCCGTTGCCGAGCCTTCGTCAGCACCGCCCAGATCACCGAGGTCCACGGGCTGCTCGATCGTGCCGTCTTCGAGCGCGTCACCGTCAAACTCGAAATCGACGCCCGAGGCACTCGTGTCGCCTGCAGCTGCCTTGTCGTCGTCGGAGACCATCGACTCGTCAAACTCAAAATCGATGCCGCTAATATCTGCGGCCACTTGCTCTACGGTACCGTCGTCGTCCGCATCAGCGGTCGCCGTGTCAAACACCTCACCGAAGCCGTCATCGTCGCCGCCAATCTCTGCGTCGATTGACGCCGGCGTGGCGCGCGTTTCGTCGAGCGACAGATCGAGATCGCCACCCTCAGAGCTGGCCACCGCGCCGCTGAACAGAGCGTGAGCGGGCGCAATCTGCTGGCCCATGATGACGACCTTGTTCCATTCCGGGTCGCTGGCGTCGACGCCCGATTTGAGATCTTCCGCCGCCGCTACGAAGCCGTCCTGGTTGCCCCAGACAAAATAAATCTCGGCGAGCTTGGCCTTGAGTCGGTTGTCCGAGGGGTCAACGGCCAGCGCGCCCTTCACAAGATCGGCAGCCTGGTCGTAAAGACCGTAGGCCATGTGGAAGTCGGCTTCCGCCAGCGGATCAGACTGGTCCAGGTTGATTGCCGTTTCGGAACTGAACGTATCGTCGAGTGAGTAGCCAGCACTCGTGTCTTCGTCGCCGCCGATCGTCTCGGCTTCGGCCGTCGGCTCGATCTCGTCGACCGGTGCTGTTGCCTCGAAACTGTCCGTAGAGTAGAGCGCGGGTTGTTCGGCTGTAGTCGATGTGTCGGCGCGCTTTGCCGACCCGATGTCGCGCAGGCGGCCGGTCGCCGCGAGCGTGCCATCGAGGTCTTCGAGGTCGGCGGAATCGAGCGCCTCCCAGGTGCCCGTTGCGTCATCGTCGGCGCCCTTGCGGCGCGCGTAGATGAGCGCGACGCCACCGAGGAGTGCCACACCGGCTATTACCCAGGCATAGACGTTGTTCAGCAGGCTCTCGAAGAGCGAGGGCTCCTCGGGTGTGGTGACGACGGCGGCCGGTGCCGGTCGTGTGCTGGCTTCCTCCGCGGCGTCGTCGGCGCTGTCGTCCGCGGCGTCTGCTGTCGTCGTGGTGTCCGCGCCATCGCCCGATTCGGCAAAGATACCGTCGGCCGCGCCATCGGTCGTGTCATCACCGGCTTCAGCTGCTGCCGGGTCCGCGTCGTCGTCTTCGGCCGCATCGTCTGTGTCGGCATAGAGGTCCTGCGTCGAAACGGGCGCCTCTTCGGCAGCTTCGGCGGCGGCCGCCGCTGCGGCTGCGTCCTGGTTGGCGAGTTGCTGCTGCAGCCGCGCCATTTCTTCGTTTTGAATCTGAAGCTGGCGGTCGCGCTCAGCGAGTTCGCGGCGCAGTTGCTCAAGCTCTGCGCTCGACGCTGCGCTCGTGCCCGTGGCGGCGGGGCGTGTGCTTGCTGTGCTCGGCCCCGATACGCCAGCGCCCTCCTCGGGCGGTGTCAGAACCAGCGTACCGCTGCTATCCCCGCGCCAGTCCTGCATCTGGCGGCGGACTTCCTGCAACGCAGCAGAGCGATTGACATTGTACAGAGAGTCCGAACTCGGCAGCCGCAGGACAGCGCCTGCGTTGAGTCGGTTGATGTTGCCGTCAAAGGCTTCTGGATTAGCCTCGAATATGGCCAGCATGACCTGGTTGATCGAGACGCTCTCATCGGGACGCACGCGCTCGGCGATCTCCCAGAGCGTGTCATTGCGCTGTACGCGGTACTGATCGCCTTCAAGCCGTGCGGGCGCCGGAGCGCTCGAACGCTGCACCGCGCCGCTCGAGCGGCTCTCACGCTGAGGCGGCGGCGTGCGTCGTACAGGCGCCGGCGCCGTCGTCTGAGCCTGCGGCGCCGCGTAGGTCGGCGGATCGAGCAGGACCGTGTACTCGCGCAGCAGACGGCCGCGGGGCCACACGGCCTCCACGAGCATGGTGACAAAAGGATCCGTTACAGGCTGCGTCGAGGTGATTTCGATGGCGGGGTTGGCGCCGCCGCGCAGCTTGAAGCGAAAGTTGTTGAGAAACGAGGGCTTATCGATGCCGTAGCGGTCGAACGTGTCACGCGAGGCGAGTCTCACCTCCAGCGTCGTCAATTCGTCCGGAGTCGCGCCAAGCAGCGCAATTTCCGCGTCCATGGGCTCGTTCAGGGCCGAGCGGGTCGTGATCTCGCCGAGACCGAGCGCCTGAGCGCCCTGTGCCGCGAGGAGACACGCCGCAAACACGAGTGCGGCCAACCAACGATGCATAGTTTTTCTCCGGCCCGGACGCCTGCCGGGCTGTTTCTCGATCACGCCGCCAACCGGGGCCAGCGGGTGTCCGCCCCAAAACGCCGCCGATGATAGCTTATAAATGATTTTTGACCAATATTTCAGCGATTTGCACGCTATTTAGAGCCGCGCCCTTACGAATGTTGTCAGAGACGATCCACAAGTTAATACCGCGTGGGTGGCTTATGTCGCCTCGAATTCTGCCAATAAATACAGGATCGGTGCCTGCTGCTTCTGTGACGGGTGTCGGATATCCGCCCAACTCGTGCTTGTCGAGTACGGTCACGCCGGGCGCTTTGTGAAGCAATTCACGAACTTGGTCGATTTCGATGGGCTCTCGGGTCTCGAGGTGCACAGCCTCTGAATGGCCAAAAAACACCGGGATGCGCACGGCGGTCGGATTCACCTGGATTTCCGAGTCGTCGAGGATTTTGCGCGTCTCCCAGACCATCTTCATTTCTTCGCGGGTGTAGCCGTTGTCCTCAAAGCGGTCAATATGTGGCAACGCATTGAAGGCAATCTGCTTTTCGCCTTCCTCGAGCTCGAGCGGCTTGGCATTGAGCAACGACGCCGTCTGCCCCGCCAGTTTTTCGATGGCGGCCCGCCCTGCCCCTGAAACGGCCTGGTAGGTCGCCACGTTGATTCGCGCGATGCCGGCCGCGTCATAAATAGGCTTGAGCGCGACGAGCATTTGCATGGTCGAGCAGTTGGGGTTGGCGATGATGTTGCGCGCGGCAAAACCCGAGAGTGCATCGGGGTTCACCTCGGCGACCACGAGCGGCACGTCGTCGTCGTAGCGAAAGTGTGAGGTGTTGTCGACGACGACGCAGCCGGCTTCGGCCGCGCGCGGCGCGTATTCGGCTGAGACGGACCCGCCTGCCGAAAACAGCGCCAGACGCACCGTCGAGAAATCGAAGGTCGCAAGATCCGCCACGCGCAAATTGCGCTCGCCGTACTCGACACGCTTGCCGACGGACTGCTCGCTGGCCAGTGCGTGCACGGCGCCGCTTGTAAAATCCCGCTCGGCGAGGATCGACAGCATGACCTCACCGACCGCACCCGTGGCGCCTACGACAGCGATATCGATATCCGTAGTACTCATGACTGCTGCTCAGCGGGAATGACCGGAGTTTCCGAGGTGACATCTGCGTTTTGCGCGCGATGCCTTAGGTAATGATCAAGCAGCACCAGACACACCATCGCCTCAGCAATCGGTGTGGCGCGCAATCCCACGCAGGGATCGTGGCGCCCCGTCGTCACAATGTTTGTCTCCTGGCCCGCCGTGTCGACCGTGCGGCCTGGTTTGGTGATGCTCGAAGTGGGCTTGAGCGCGATGCTCACGACGAGGTCCTGCCCGGAAGAGATGCCGCCCAGCGTGCCGCCCGCATCATTCTTGGCAAACCCGTCTGGCGCGATCTCGTCGCGATGCTCTGAGCCGCGCTGTGTAACAGACCCGAAGCCGGCGCCGATTTCGACACCTTTCACAGCGTTGATGCTCATGAGCCCGTGCGCCAGGCTCGCACCCAGCTTGTCGAACACCGGTTCGCCGAGCCCGGGCGGGACACCGCGCGCCAGGCAGGTGATGCGCGCGCCGATCGAGTCGCCGTCGCGGCGCAACGCGTCCATGTACTCTGACAGCTCGGCGAGTTTGTCGGGGTCGGCACAGAAGAACGGGTTGTCGTCGATGATCGACAAGTCCTTCGCCTCCAGCGCGATTGGGCCGAGCTGAGATACGTAGCCCGTGACCTCGATACCCAGCCGCTCCTTGAGGTATTTGCGAGCGATAGCACCCGCCGCCACCCGCATCACCGTTTCGCGCGCCGACGAGCGACCACCGCCACGGTAGTCGCGGATGCCGTACTTCTGAAGGTAGGTGTAGTCCGCGTGGCCGGGACGGAACTTGTCCTTGATCTTCGAGTAATCGCGCGAGCGCTGATCCTCGTTGTAGATCACAAGCCCGATGGGGGTCCCCGTGGTGAGTCCCTCAAACGTACCCGAGAGGATCTGGACCGCGTCCGATTCCCTGCGCTGGCTCGTGTGACGCGACTTGCCCGTGCGCCGTCGCTCGAGCTCGCTCTGGATGTCCTCCGCCTCGAGCTCAAGCCCGGGCGGACAGCCGTCCACGATGCAGCCCAACGCCACGCCGTGGCTCTCGCCAAAGGTCGTGACCCGGAACAGGGTGCCAAAGGTGTTGCCGCTCATGTGTTCTCTGACCCGCGGTCGACTGCAGCCACAATCGCCGGGGCGTGCTCTTCCAGTTGTTCACGGGTCAGTGCAAAGACGCCATGCCCGCCATGCTCAAACGTAAGCCACGTGAATGGTACCGTGGCGTACTCGTGTTGCAACGCCTCAGCGCTGTTGCCGACTTCACAGATCAAAACGCCACCGGGCTCAAGGTGAGATGCCGTTTCCGCCAACAGACGGCGTACGATCGACAGACCATCGTCGCCCGCCGTCAGACCCAATTCGGGTTCGTGCCGAAACTCAGCGGGTCGCGATGCCATATCGCCCGCATCGACGTAGGGCGGGTTAGTGACTACAAGGTCGTAGCGGCCCAGCGCCGCCGAGGTGAATAGGTCCGACTCGATAAGCCGCACGTGCGTGCTTACATCGTGATGCGTAACGTTGCGGCGCGCGACGGCCAGTGCCGCCTGTGACACATCACTGGCATCGATCTGCGCGTCAGGCAGCGCGAGCGCCGTTGCGATTGCGATGCATCCGCTACCCGTGCCGATTTCGAGAACGCGCCGCACCTCAGAGGGGGTCACCCAGGGCGCATAGCCGGCCGCGATAAGCTCCGCGATGGGTGAGCGCGGCACGAGCACGTCGGTGGTCACCTCGAAACGCAGCCCCGCAAACCAGGCCTCGCCCAGCAGGTAGGCGAGCGGTTGGCGCGTTGCCACGCGCTGATCGGCCAGCGCGGCCATGCGCGCGATGTCGAGATCGCTAACCGACGCGGAAAGCGCCGACTCGAATCGATCCACCCAGTCCGCTTGGGCGTAGTCGACGCCTGCCACAGCGGCGAACAGCCAGGCGGCTTCATCGGCAGCATTATCGGTACCGTGGCCGTACGCCAGGGGCGCGGCAGCGAAGTACTGCGTCAACGCGTCGAGCGCCGCGGCGCCGCTGGCAGCGGCTGCAAGGTCTCGGGACATTGAATCGTGGGCAGACATGGCGCGACGGTAGGCTACGGTCCTGCTGCTGTCCAACTGTGATCATCGGTCGCCGCGGGCCTGTTGTGAGATAATGCGCGACCGTGAACCGCGCGCCGCCTACGGCTACCGCGCCCTGACGACCACCACCCACATGCCAAGACCTCTACTTGCTGCCGCAGCCGCGCTGGCATTCGCCGGCGGTATTGCCGCAGGCTTCCTGCTGCGCCCCGAGCCGCTGTCACTGACAACGGGCACGCTACTAGAGCCACCGCGCGCCGTCGCCCCGTTCAACTTACAGGGCACGGGCCCGGACACGCTCGACGCCGCCGCCATGACCGGTCAGTGGTCGCTCGTGTTCTTCGGCTTTACGCGCTGCCCCGATCTCTGTCCGACCACACTGCAGTTGCTGTCGGACGCGCGAGAGCGCGTCGCCGAAAACGGCCTGACGCCGCCGCGCATTCTGCTCGTCACGGTGGACCCCGAATTCGACACGCTCGAACGGATGACGAACTACGTGGCCTATTTCGGCGAGGGCATCACCGGCGCGACGGGCTCGCCCGAAGCCATCGCGACCGTCGCCGGAGAGCTGGGCATCGTGTACCGCCGGGTGCCGATGCAGGGCTTCGGCTACACCATGGACCACTCGGGCGCCGTTTTGCTGATTGGACCCGATCTGAGTCTGCGCGCTGTGTTCAGCCCCCCGTTTGACGTACCGGGACTGGTCCAGGACCTGACCCACATTCTGGAGTCCGAGTCATGATTCGAAAGGCCACGATCGTGCTGGCCGCGCTGGCCTTGTTGGGGGGCTGCTCGGGCAATGACGCGGGTCCCGCTGTGACGGTCGAGCGCGGCTGGATGCGTGCACCCGCACCTGGTGCCATGATGAGCGCGGCCTACCTAGAGGTGGTCAACAACAGCGGCGATCCCATCGTCATCGACGGCGTGTCGAGCCCACAGTTCGGAGACGCCAGCCTGCACACCACACAAATGAGCGAGGGACGGATGCAGATGCGCCCAATCGAATCGCTGACAGTTGCACCGGGACGCCGCGCGGTGCTTGCGCCCGGCGCTGACCACATCATGCTTGGCGATCCGCGCGCAACGCTTGAGGGCGTTGAGCTCATCGAGCTCACACTCACGAATGCGGGCACGCCCGTTGTGACTGTTGAAGTCCCGGTAGCGCGCAGCAACCCCTGGGCAGACACGCCGTGACTTCGACGCCGAGCGACAAAGACCGACTCGGCATCGGCAGTCGCCTGTTCATCGCGCTGCAGTACTTTTTGCCGCAGATGTTGCTCACGCGTCTGATTGGGTGGTTCGCCTCACGTGAAGCCCCGTGGTTCAAAAACCTGCTGATCCGGGGGCTCGTCCGCGGCTATTCGATCAACACCCGGGAAGCCGCGAGTCGCGTGCCCGAAGACTACGCAAGCCTCAATGCGTTCTTCACGCGCACGCTGCGTGACGGCGCACGCGACATTGACGGCGCGCCGGGTGTCATCGTGTCGCCCTGTGATGGCGCCATCAGCCAGCTGGGCCCCATCGAGGAAGGCCGTCTCGTTCAGGCCAAGGGCTTCCGATACTCGGTCGCCGAACTCATTGACGATGAGACGCAGGCCGCGATGTATGACGGCGGCAGCTTCATGACGGTGTATCTCGCGCCCTACGATTACCACCGCGTTCACATGCCCATCGCGGGCGCGATTCGCGATCACCGACACGTCCCCGGTCGCCTGTTCTCGGTCAATGGTGCGACGGCGGCGGCCGTACCCCGACTGTTCTCGCGCAACGAACGCCGTATTTTCCACATCGACGGCGACGCAGCGATGGCGATGGTGATGGTCGGCGCGCTCAATGTAGGCAGTATCACGACCACCTGGCACGGCGCCGTGACGGCGGGCTACCACGAGCGTGCACTGCCCTTGCCCGTACCCGAGATGCCACTTGCGCGCGGTGAAACGGTGGGCTGGTTCAACATGGGGTCCACCGTCATCCTTCTGGCGCCGCGCGGCGCGGGCTGGCGCGACGGACTCGTCGCCGGAGACGTTCTGCGCATGGGCGAGCGCATCGGCGCACTGCCCGCGTGACGACTGACTGGCGCCCGGGGCACACCCTGGAGGTGGCCCGATTGCGCGCCCGCATGCTGGCGCAGGCCCGGCAGTGGTTCGCTGATCGCGACGTGCTTGAGGTGACCACACCGACGCTGGATGCGGCGGCAGTGTCAGACGTCAATATAGAGAGTATCGCCGCTACCGTTACGGCACTCGACGGGCCCCGCTACCTGCACACGTCGCCCGAGTACGCGATGAAGCGGCTGCTTGCGGCCGGTTTCCCCGACATCTATCAAATCTGCACCGTGTTTCGTGATGGCGAAGTCGGACGCCGCCATCAGCCCGAGTTCACGATGCTCGAGTGGTACCGACACGGCATGGACCTCGATGCCATCGTGGAAGACACCGTCGCGTTGATTCGTTCGCTGCTCGGAGAGGCGGTCACCGGTGCACCGCGCCGGCTACGTTACGACGAAGCCTTGCGCGCGCACTGCGGCGTGGACTCGAACTCAGACACGACGGCACTGCGTGCGGTGGCCGGCGACACCGTGGGACCCAACATCGCGAACGACCGCGACGCGTTGCTCGACTACCTTTTTTCCTGCGAGGTGGCGCCGAGCTTTCATGAAGACGGGCTCACGGTGATCACACACTACCCGGCGTCACAGGCCGCACTGGCGCGCATCGACGCCGCGACCGGTTACGCATTGCGCTTCGAGGTATTCCACGGCGCCGTGGAACTCGCCAACGGCTTCGTCGAACTCACCGACGCGGTCACGCAACGACAACGGTTCGAAACCGATCAGGCGAAACGGCGCGATCGAGAGCAAACACTGAGACCACTCGACGAGAAGTTCTTGGCAGCCCTGGCGCACGGTCTGCCAGACTGCGCAGGCGTGGCGCTGGGCTTTGACCGACTCGTGATGCGTGCCACTCACAGCGACTCGATCCACGCCGTCACGAGCTTCCCCCATGGAAAGGCATTCTCAACATGAGCTACGACACCGACTACCCCTTGCTGTTGCAACAGGCGGACGCACTGATCGCCGATGAGCCCGACGCGCTCGCCAACATCGCGAACCTGTGCGCGCTGCTCTACCAGGAACTTGAGGCCGTGAACTGGGCTGGACTCTATGTACTGCGCAATGGCGAACTCGTTCTTGGTCCCTTTCAGGGTCTGGCGGCCTGCGTACGCATCCCCATCGGTAGCGGCGTATGCGGTACGGCAGCCGCCAGCGGCGACGTGCAGCGCGTGGACGATGTGCATGCCTTCCCGGGCCACATCGCCTGCGACGCGGCCAGCAATTCAGAGATTGTGGTGCCCTTGTACCGGGCCGGAACGCTAATCGGCGTACTCGATATCGACAGCCCCGAGAAGGCGCGCTTCAGTGCCGACGATGAAACAGGGATCGTCGCAATGGCACAGCGTTTCGAGCAGGTTCTGGCCGAGGGCGAGCTCGCCCGCGCCCTCGCACCCGGTTAGCGCACGCTCAGTCTTTTACGCGCGACACGTACTCGCCAGAGCGCGTGTCGACACGGATGACCTCACCCTCTTCAAGAAACAAGGGCACGCGCACCGTGGCGCCGGTCTCGAGTTTCGCCGGCTTCACACCACCCTGAGCGGTGTCGCCACGCAATCCCGGATCTGTTTCCGTAATCGTCAGCTCAACGAAGTTGGGTGGTGCCACAGACAGCGGTGCGTTGTTCCAGAGTGTAACCGCACACACGTCTTCGCCCTTAAGCCAAGGCGCCGCGTCAGTCACTGCAGCCTCAGGCGCCGCGTACTGTTCAAACGTATCGGGCATCATGAAGTGCCAAAACTCGCCGTCCGAGTAGAGGAACTGCATGTCCGTTTCGTGCACATCAGCCGCCTCGACCGACTCGCCGGACTTGAACGTCTTGTCGAGTACTTTGCCCGTCTTTAAGTTGCGGACCTTGACGCGATTGAACGCCTGGCCCTTACCGGGCTTTACGAACTCATTCTCAACGATGGTGTAGGGGTCACCGTCGAGCATGATCTTGAGTCCGCCTTTGAATTCGTTGGTGTTATAGGACGCCATGAGGGATCGCTCAGTCGAAACGCGGCTCATGTTACCCCGCTGCCGCGCAGGCCGAAAGTCGTCGATTTCTGGCCCATTCTCAAGAATCTGTGACCCTCGTCGCTAAATGGGGCGCGAACTACGTCACGCTTTTGGGGTCCCGACCCGCGCCAGGCGCAGTCGCTGTACTACCATCAGGTTTGACGCAACACGACCAGATGTTGCGCAGAGGGAATACTTTGGAGTCGCCTTGAGCCAGCCGCGAAACGCATCCGTCATCGTTGTCACCGAGACCGAAGATGACGTCGAGGCACTCAACCAAACCTTGCGCCGTGCTGGCTTCGCCGCCCGCTGCCAGTGGGTGCCGGACGGCGACAGTTTTGCCAAGCAGGTCAACGCCGACACAGACCTCGTGGTAATGCGAATCGGCGACAGCTTGCCCGACGTCGGACAAACTGTCGCCATGGCGCGAAAACGCGAGTGCCGCGCCGCGATTGTCGCCATCAGTGAGTCCTTTGACGAGGCGTCCGTCAGCGCCGCTATCGACTCAGGTGCCGCAGACCTCGTCACGCTTGAGAACACCGTCCGCCTGACCGCCACACTCAAACGCGAACTCGACCTGCAGATGCTCTACAGCCAGGTCGCAAGCTCGCGCAGCAACGTTGCGACCATCCAACAACAGTTCACGACGCTCATGGACAACGTGCCGGACGCCATCGCGCACGTGCAAGAAGGCATCATTGTTGAAACCAACAAGGCCTGGCTTGAGCTGTTCGGGTACGAAGACGACGACGACTGTGTCGCGCTGCCGCTTATGGACGCCATCGCGCCGCGCAGCCAAAGCGCCATCAAGGGCGCATTGAAAGCAATCTCTCGCGGCAAATGGAAAGACGAGCCGCTGGACGTGAAAGCCGTCAAAGTGGGCGGCCAGAATGTTGACCTCACGCTGCTGCTCACAGCGGCTCAGTTCGACGGTGACCCCGCCGTGCGCGTGGCCGTCAAGCCCGAGGAGAAAGAAGACAAGCGCGTCTCCTCGCTCATGCGCGATGCGATGACCAAGGACCAGAGCACCTTCCTCTACCACCGCAAACACTTTCTAAAACTCGTCGGCCAGCGTGTCGCCGAGAATCTTGACGCTGGCGTGCGCATGCTTGCGTGGATTCGTATCGACAATTTTAAAGACGTCCGCCGCGAACTCGGCGTCATCGATTCTGAAGACGTGATCGCTGAGTTTGCTGAGCTGCTGCGTCGCTGCGTCGTCAAGGGGGACATCCCCGGGCGCTTCGAGGGCACCGCATTCACGATCCTCATGGAGCGCGCCACCGACAGCGAGGCGCGCGTCTGGGCCGAGAAGTTCACGGCACTCGTGGCCGACCAGCATTTCGAGGTGGGCGATCGCACCATCACGCTCACCTGCAGCGTGGGCATCGCGGCCTACGGCGAGCTCATCGACTCGGTGCCGGCTCTCGTGGAGGCTGCTGAAAAAACCCACACGGCGGCGCGCAAGGACGGCCGCGGCTCGGTGCGCATCGCAGAAACCAGCGACGAAGACACGCGGATTCGTAATCATGACGCGATCTGGGCCAAGCGTCTGACGGCGGCCCTCAAGGAAAACCGCTTCCGTCTGCTCAAGCAGCCCATTGCCGCGCTCGATGGCGAGGCGGCCGGCGTCTTCGACATCCTTATGCGGCTTGTCGACGAACAGGGCGAGACGATTGCACCCAGTGAGTTCCTACCTGCAGCGCGTCGCAATAACATGATGCAGGCGCTCGACCGATGGGTGATCGGCGCCTCGATCGCCATGAGCCGTGAACAGCGGCCCGACCTGCTATTCGTTCGGATTTCGGAGCAGTCCGTTACCGACCGCTCCTTCGCGCCCTGGCTCAAGACCATCGTCGCGAAGTCAGACGTCAGTTCGAAGTCGCTCTGTTTCCAGGTCACCGAGGAAGTGGCGCTCAACTACCTCAAGGCTGTGATGCAGACCGCCGCTGCCGTGCGCGCCATGGGATGCCAGTTTGCACTGGAGCACGTCGGCAACTCGCCTCAGTCGGTAAAGCTCGTCAATGGCATTCCGCTCGACTTTGCGAAGATCGATGGCGCGCTCATTACGAGCCTGTCCACGGACAGCGACGCGCACACGGCGACGGGCCAGATCGTCGAGGCAGCCCGATCGCGCGGCGTGCGCACCGTGGCCGAGAAGGTGCAGGACGCCAACACCATGGCCGCGCTTTGGCAGCTTGGCATCAGCTTCATGCAGGGGCATTACGTACAAGAACCCGAAGTTGTGCTCCAGGACACAGCCTGACGCCTACAGAAGTGCTACAACGCGCCCAATATCTGCGATTCGCCGCTGATCGCAGTGCTGGAGAGGGAGTCCTGGCTTGAAGCGCGAGCATAAACGCCTGAACACACTACGAATCGCCGTGGCAGTCGCACTCGGGGCCTTGTCGCTTTCGGCATCGGCGCTGGAGATCGGCGAACCCAACGTGCGCTCCGCACTCGGTGAGCGATTGCTCGTCGAAATCCCGGTCCAGGCGCAAACCCCCCTACCCAACGGCTGTGTCTCGGCGCGTATCGGCCCACTGGGCGGTACCTTGCGTGCCTCGGGTCAGCGGCAACTGCCGGGCGGCCTCGTGATCTCTACGCCGCGCATCGTCACGGAGCCAATGCTCGAACTCGCCGTCACAGTGGCCTGCCCCGGCGTGGCGCGGCTGTCACGCAGCTACACACTGTTTCTTAGTCCTGCCACACGCGACGCCGCACGACCGGCCAGTGTCCTGTCGACGCGCGCTACGCGACGCGCTGCGCCTGCACCGCGCACGCCCGAGCAGCGGGAAACGCCAGAAGCGTTCGCGAACGCGAGTCGCTACCAGGTCCAAACCGGTGACACCGTGTCGGCCCTTGCCGCCACACTGACGCCCGCGGGGCAGAGCTTCTGGCCCGTCGTCGATGCCATCGTCGCCGCGAATCCCCAGGCGTTCATCGACAATGATCCCGACCGCCTGATCGCAGGCGCCATCCTGCGCCTCCCCGTCAACGATATGCCGACGGACATAGAGCCTGTTGCATCGCCGGTGCCTGAACGCATCGTGACGGTGGCGCCCCCCCGCGAGGCCGTGGCACCGGTTGTGGTCGAGCCTGCACCGCGTGCCGCAGAAGCCGCAACCTCGCAGGCATCGCCCTCACGGTCCCAGACCGATCGACTGCTCAGTGTTGTGGGCGATGCGGCCGCGGGCCGGGCTTTGGGTACAGAAGCCGGCAGCCCTTTTGCCGATGAACCGGAGATCTCCCCCGAAGCTGCCGCCAACCCGACTGCGGTGACCCCGTTGCCCGACCTCATTGAAGCTGCCCCCCAGACCGGTTGGACCGAGCGTTTGCTCGGACTGGGCGCTGGCATGCTGATCGCGCTGGTCATTTTGACGCTGTGGCCGCGGCGCAAGCCGCAGAAGCGCACCGTGGTCGACGTCGATCCGATCGGCACCGCGCAAACGGCGCTGCCGGAAACGGAAAAACTGCGGCGCCCGATCCCAGCTCGCGACCGGACGCCGGCAGCGCAAACACCCAAACCGTCCACACCCATTCCCGTTGCGGCGCCGCCGCCGCTGACTCCAGAGCTGTTTGAAGCGCCGGAATCGGTGGTCGAGGACAGCGCAGGCGAATTCACGTTCCACACGGCCGAGACCAAGCGACCGGACATTCCCGTCAAGCACCTGTCGCCCAAGACCACCAGTGCCGACATCCAGGTAGGCACGCTGACCTCGTACGAGTTCGCAGCGCTGGCACCGGATCTCGACGATCAAACGCAGCAGATGCTCGAGGCGGACTACGAGGCCGAGCTAACCCGCACGCAGCAGATCGAGATGGAAGCGGCACGGCGGGCGCTCGAGAGCGGCGGCGAACCCGAGCACGACGTCACGATCGAGATGCACGGTTATCATGCATCCACGGAGTCGGAAGACACGGTGGAAATGCCGCTTGAGGAAACCGCCGGGTTTCACGATGCCACAGAAGCGCGCTATGTCGGGCAGCCTGACGATACGATTGCCGAGACGGACGCCATGCCAACGCTGGACCTTGATCTCGACATTCGCTCCGCATCCGCGATTCTTGACGCGAGCGCCGAGGCGTTGCGCGGGGAACTGAGCGAGGACCTCGACGTCGACATCGAAGACCGGGCGCGCAAGAAGCAGGCCTGACGAGCGCGCTTACTCCGCAACGGAGAGGCGGTCCACTTTTCTATAGTTGCGCGACAGCATCTGCCCGCGGTTGCCCCGCGTGCCGATGTAGCGTTCGAAGTCAGCGGGTTTGAGCGTCATGTGGCGATCCCCGCAATGCACGACGAGACTGGCATCGGCCGGGATCGCGACCATGGCAACCATCCATTCCTCGCCGGACTCAAACTTGCGCTTGGGAATGTCCATGAGCTTGTTGCCTTTGCCGCGGGCGAGCTCGGGTAGATCGTCAAGGTCAAACAGCAACAGGCGACCAATGTTGCTCACGGCAGCCACCAGTTCACCCTCGAGCCACTGCGTCGGCGACGGCACCAGCACTTGCGCGTCACCGCGCACGGTGAGCATGGCTTTGCCTGCCTTCGCGCGACTCGCGAGTGCCTCCGCCTGAACGACAAACCCGTAGCCGGCGCTCGTCGCCACGACCCAGCGGTCCTTGGGGTCGCCAAACATCACACCACGGAACGTCGCACCATCGGGCGGATTGAAGTGACCCGACAGCGGCTCGCCCTGCCCACGCGCCGACGGCAGCACGTGCGCAATGAGGCTGTAAACGCGCCCCGTCGAATCGACAAAGAGCGCCGTCTGATTGCTCTTGCCGCGTGCCGATGACAGGTAGTCGTCACCTGACTTGTAGTTGAGCGCACGCGGATCGATCTCGTGACCCTTGGCCGTGCGCGCCCAGCCGCGCTGCGAGAGCACAACGGTAACCGGCTCGCTCGCGACAAGCGCCGTCTCATCGAGCGCCCTGCCCGGCTCGCGCTCGATGATGCGCGTGCGTCGATTGTCTCCGTATTCTTCGGCGTCGGCGGCGATCTCTTTCTTCATGAGCGTCTTGAGTCGCGCAACGCTGCCCAGCAGCTTCTCGATATCCGCCTTCTCGGCAGCGAGCTCGTCCTGCTCGCCACGGATTTTGATCTCCTCGAGCTTGGCCAGGTTGCGCAGGCGCAGATTGAGGATGGCTTCGGCCTGGCGCTCGGACAGTTTGAAGGCAGCCATGAGGTCGGCCTTGGGATCGTCGGCCTCACGGATGATGCGGATCACCTCATCGATGTTGAGGTAGGCCACAAGCAGGCCTTCGAGGATGTGCAGGCGCTCGTCTACCTTGGCGAGCCGGTGCTCGAGGCGTCGAACCACGGTGGCTTTGCGGAACACGAGCCACTCCTTGAGCAGGCTGCGCAGGTCAAACACGTGCGGCGTGCCCTTGAGGCCGATCACGTTGAGATTAACGCGCAGCGTGCGCTCGAGGCCCGTGGTCGCAAAGAGGTGCGACATGAGGGCATCGATATCGGTCCGGCGCTTCGGCGTAATGACGAGCCGCACTGGCGCCTCGTGATCAGATTCGTCGCGCAGGTCTTCGACCATGGGCAGTTTCTTCGCGCGCATCTGGCTCGCGATCTGCTCAAGAACCTTGGCGCCGGAGGTCTGGAACGGCAGCTCCGTCACGACGATATCGTCACCTTCCTTCGACCAGGTCGCACGAGCGCGCAGCGAACCGTTACCCGTTTCGTAGATCGCACGGACGTCCGCGGCCGGCGAGATCAGCTCACCGCCCGTTGGGAAATCCGGGCCTTTGATGTGTTTCTGCAGATCGGCAACGGTGGCCTTGGGCTTGTCGAGCAGGTGGATCAGCGCCGAGGCGACTTCGCGCAGGTTGTGCGGCGGCACATCGGTGGACATGCCGACGGCAATACCTTGGGTGCCATTGAGCAGCAGGTTGGGCAGGCGCGCCGGCAGCATGACGGGCTCTTTGAAGGCACCGTCGAAGTTCGGCTGCCAGTCCACCGTCCCCATACCGAGCTCGGACAACAACGACGCCGCGTAGGGCCGCAACTTCGCCTCCGTGTAACGCATGGCCGCAAAGGACTTGGGATCATCGGGCGACCCCCAGTTGCCCTGGCCGTCGATGATCGGATAGCGGTAGCTGAAATCCTGCGCCATGAGCACCATGGCTTCGTAACAGGCGGAGTCACCGTGCGGGTGGAACTTGCCGATGACGTCCCCCACGGTGCGCGCCGATTTCTTGGGCTTCGCGTTGGCACCCAGCGACAACTCGTTCATCGCGTAGATGATGCGCCGCTGTACGGGCTTGAGGCCGTCGCCGATGTGGGGCAACGCGCGATCGAGAATGACGTACATCGAGTAGTCGAGGTAGGCCTTCTCGGTGTAGTCGCGCAGCGAGAGTTTCTCGATGCCCTCGAGGTTGAGCTCGTTTTGCATGAATCAGTCCTGGGCGGCAGTTCCGGCCGCGCTCACAGCGACGCCAGGTTGCCGCTGGTCTCGAGCCAGGCGCGGCGATCAGCCGCGCGCTTCTTGGACAGCAGCATGTCCAGCGTCTGGTCAGTGTTGTTGGCGCCTGCAATCGTGAGCTGCACAAGCCGGCGTGTATCTGGGTTCATCGTGGTTTCGCGAAGCTGTGGCGGGTTCATCTCACCGAGTCCCTTGAAGCGCGTCACCGTGATCTTGTTGCGCCGCTTGTCCGCGGGCAGCGCCTCGATAATCGCGTCGCGCTCGGCGTCATCCAGCGCGTAATGCACGTCCTTGCCCACGTCGACGCGGTAGAGCGGCGGCATGGCGACGTACACGTGCCCCGCCTCCACAAGCTTGCGGAAATGGCGCACGAATAGCGCACAGAGCAACGTCGCGATGTGCGCCCCGTCCGAGTCGGCGTCAGCCAGGATGCAGACCTTGTGATAGCGCAGCGCATCGAGGTCGGGGTTGCCCGGATCCACGCCCAGAGCAATCGAGATGTCGTGCACTTCCTGCGAGCCCAGAATCTCGGTCGTATCGACCTCCCAGGTATTCAGGATTTTGCCGCGCAGCGGCATGATCGCCTGCGTGTCGCGGTTGCGCGCCTGCTTGGCCGACCCACCCGCCGAGTCACCCTCGACAAGAAACAACTCACTGCGTTCGGGCTCCTGGCACGAGCAATCGGCGAGCTTGCCAGGTAAGGCCGGGCCCGTGACGACCTTCTTGCGCACGACCTTCTTCGCAGCACGCAGACGCTGCTGCGCACGTGTGATCGCGAGCTGCGCAATCTGCTCGCCCGTATCGGGGTGCTGATTCAGCCAGAGCGAGAACGCGTCACGAATAATGCCCGTCACATAGGCTGCAGCCTCGCGCGTCGACAGGCGTTCCTTGGTCTGCCCCGAGAACTGCGGGTCTTCGAGCTTGATCGACAGCACAAAGCTCACGCGGTCCCAGACATCATCAGGCGCGAGCTTGACGCCACGCGGCAGGATGCTCCTGAACTCGCAGAAATCGCGAATCGCCTCGGTAAGCCCCGTGCGCAGGCCGTTGACGTGGGTCCCGCCCTGCGCCGTCGGAATCAGGTTGACGTAGCTTTCGCCAACGATCGGCGACTCGTCGGCGAGCCAGGCCAGCGCCCAGTCGGCCGCGTGGTGCTCGTCGCTGACAGAGCCCGAGAACGGGCGCTCGGGCAACAACGTGGCGCCCGCGCAGGCCTCGACGAGGTACTCCTCGAGGCCGCCTTCGTAGTGCCAGGTTTCGGTCTCTTTCGTTTTCTCAATCGTGAGCGAAATGGCCAGGCCCGGGCACAGAACGGCCTTGGCGCGCAGCGCATGCCGCAACCGCGGGACCGAGAACTTCGCGGAGTCGAAATACTGGGCGTCAGGCCAAAACCGCAGCGTCGTGCCTGTGTTGGCCTTGCCCACCTTGCCGACCGCCTCGAGCTTGCTCGAACGTTTGCCGCCGCGGAAGGAGATGTTGTACTCCTGCCCGCCGCGCTTGATCCAGACCTCGAGCTGCGCCGAGAGCGCATTGACCACCGAGACGCCAACGCCGTGCAGACCGCCCGAGTACTGGTAGTTCTTGTTCGAGAACTTACCGCCTGCGTGCAGCTTGGTGAGGATCAGCTCCACCCCGGGTATCTTTTCCTTGGGATGAATGTCGACGGGCATGCCGCGGCCGTCGTCCGACACGGACAAAGAACCATCGTCATGCACCGTAACGTCGATGCGCTTGCAGTGCCCGGCCAGCGCCTCGTCGACGCTGTTGTCGATGACCTCATGGGCCAGGTGGTTGGGGCGCGCCGTATCCGTGTACATGCCCGGCCGGCGGCGCACCGGCTCGAGGCCGCTGAGCACCTCAATGTCAGCGGCGTTGTATGTGTTGCTCATGGTCCTCCACGCACCGCGCTGCAGTAGCCGCGTTCCCGGGCTCGGGCGGCGTCGGTGTGGATATTAGCTTTCAGATAGTCGTAATGCGACGGCTGGTGCGAATGATAGCAGGGCTACGTGGAACCGCAGCGGCCACCCAGCAACGCGCTCGTAAACGCGGCTTGGACAGTGCGACGCATACCGCGGGCGTCGGTCTGGCGGTATCATTGCGATCGTCAGCAACCCAGGGGACAGGCGCGTGGCAGCAGCAGGCAGCCGAAAGACCAAAGAAAAGGCCATCGACCTTGAGAAGGCACTCGGTGAGCTCGAGACGCTCGTCGACGAACTCGAGCGCGGCGACCTGCCACTCGACAAGGCCCTCAAGCAGTTTGAAAAGGGAGTTGCCCTGACCCGGGACTGCGAAGCGGCGCTGACAGCCGCGGAACGCAAGGTCGAGTTGCTCATGGCTGACGCCGGCCTCGACGACTCGCCGAAGCCATTCGACGACGACGAAGACTAAGCTTGCAGGGTGTGGGCGCCTTTGGGGCGCCCGTATTAGGTGCGGGCGCCGCCCGCGCGCTGCAGCCGCTCAATGAGCGAGCGCAGGAACACTTTGTTGAAGCGCAACTGACAGCTCGAGCTGACCTGCTCCATGAGCGTCGCGCTCACGCTGAGCAGCGTCACGGGCGACTTGGCCCGGATCGACGCGTTGCGCTTCGCATCTGACAGGTAGCTCGACTCGCCGAAACAGTCGCCCCGGCCCAATACGCCCACCTGGCGTTGCCCGGACACGACTTCGGCCTCACCGGTTACGATGATGTAGAAGCGGTCGTCGATCTCGCCCTCGCGGACGATCTCGTCTTCTGCCTGGTACTCAGCGATCTCGCCAGCGCGCAGCACTTCCCAGATCTCCGAATGGGAGAAGTCGTGGAAAAAGCTCAGTCGGCGCAGCAGGTCGAAGTGTTCCTGGTTGTCAAACTGATCGGCCTTGGCCCGTAGCGTCTGGTAAACCTGAGTCAGCTCAGCCGCCAACGCGAGCCCGTTAGCGTAGCGCTTGTCGGATGCCTTTTGCAGCAACACGGCCACGATGTTCTCGAGTTCGTCGGGAATGTCCTCGCGGTAGCGATGGATCGGCGGCGGCGTCGCGAACACGATTTGGTGCAACAGCTTGGACAGGTTGCCCGCACGGAACGGCCGATAGCCCGTCAGCAGTTCGTACATGACGGCGCCCAACGCATAGAGGTCGGAGCGGTTCGTGAGCTCCTCGCTTTGCACCTGCTCGGGCGACATGTAGCTCGGCGACCCGGCGATACCCTCGATACGCGAGAAGTCCGCGTCCTTGATCAGGGCGATGCCGAAGTCGATGACGCGGACATCGTTGTCCATCGTCAGCATGATGTTGGAAGGTTTGATGTCGCGGTGGATGACACCACGACCGTGCGCGTAGTGCAGCGCCTTGGCCGTCTTGTAAACAATCTCGATGACATCATCGACCGGCAACAGTCGGCCCGGCTTGCAGTAAGACGCCAGCGTGCGCGCACCGTGGATGTGTTCGGTGACGACGTAGTATTTGCCGTTCTCTTCGCCCGCGTCATAGATCGGCATGATGTTCGGGTGCTGCAGCATGCCGACCATGTGCGCTTCGTTAAAAAACATCTTGCGCGTGACCCGCGAACGCTCTGCATCGGAGTCTTCGGAGCCAATGTTGTAGACCTTGATGGCGACGTCGCGACGGTAGTAAGGATCGTGCGACAGGTACACGGTCCCCGTGCTGCCACGACCGACTTCATTGACGATCACGTACTTCCCGAACTTCTCGGGAATGGCAGCGCCATTGGCGGCCTTGGGCTTGGTATTCGTGGGCGCGTGAGCGGCCATCGGGCTCCCTTCTCAGGGCAAGACAGCCCCGGCTAGTAACGACAGCGCGGCAGCCGCTATGAGCCCGGCCACCACGTCATCGAGCATAATTCCGAGGCCACCGTGGAGTCTGTGATCCAGTTCTCTTATCGGCCAGGGCTTAGCGATATCCAGGACACGGAACAGCACAAATCCGGCGGCCAGCCAGGGCCAGGTTCTGGGCAGTGGCAGGAATACCAGGTAGGCCCCGGCAATCTCGTCCCAGACGATGCCGCCGTGGTCGTGAACGCCCAGGCGCCGTGAGCTTTCGCCACAGATCCAGATGCCCACAAGGCAAAGCGCAGCCCCAATCCCGAGCTCGACCGCCCAGCCCAAATCGGCCGTCAGGAAGGCCAGCAGCACGCCCCAAAGCGTTCCCGCGGTCCCGGGCGCCTTGGGTGACAGACCCGCACCGAAGCCGAAGGCCAGGAAGTGGACGGGGTCGCCGAAGACAACGCGCCAGCCCGGTGACCCGGTGGGGCTAGAAGTGTCGGTAGCCATCCGCCACCTCCTCGATCAGGGCGCCCGTTCCGTCGCGCAGGCGGAGGCCCAGTTCCGCTGTAACGCGACCGACCTCGTAACACCCGGACAAGCATGCCGCGCGCGTATCCGCCGGCACTGTGAAGCAGAGCACATAATCGTCGCCGCCTGACAGCGCCAACCGCAGCGCCGCTTCGTGGCCAACACTGGCCACGAGCTCGGGGGATACAGGCAAAGACGCCAGATCGATTTCGGCACCTACCCCGCTCGCGCTCAGCAGGTGATTGAGGTCGGCAACAAAGCCGTCAGACACATCGATACAGGCGGTAGCAACCGTTCGCAGTGCCTCGCCGAGTGCGCGCTGGGGTTGTGGATAATGGAACCGACGCGAAAGCGCGCTGTGCAGGCCTTGGGCGGCGTCATTGAGGCCACCGGCCGCGTCGCCCAAGAACCCGCCGACCCACACGCGATCGCCAGGGCGCGCGCCACCCCGGGTCAGGGCGGGCGCCGTCACGGCACCCATGACCTGCACGCTAACCGTCAACGGCCCCCGCGTCGTGTCGCCGCCAATGAGTGCACAGCCGTGCTCGGCGCCGAGACTGCGCAGACCCTTGCTAAAGCCCTGAAGCCAAGTCGGTTCCGCTTCAGGCAAGGTCAGGGCGAGTGTGTACCAGTGCGGCGTGGCGCCCATGGCCGCGAGATCGCTCAGGTTCACGGCTAACGCGCGGTGCCCGATCGCCTCGGGCGGTGTGGCCTCCGGGAAGTGACGCCCCGCCACGAGCGTATCGACGGCAACCGCGAGCTGCTGGCCTGACGGCACTTCTACGAGGGCCGCATCGTCACCAATGCCCAGGGCAGCACCTGCGTCACCGGCGAAGTACTCGGCGATGAGGGCAAACTCGTCCACGGCTTGGGGTTCGCGCGTCAGCCTGAGCGGCGGCGTGCGGCGTGCTCGACAGCACGGTGCTCGGCAGCGGCGCGGTCAAGAATCGCGTTGACATACTTGTGGCCGTCCTCGGCACCGAAACGATGCGCGAGTTCGACGGCCTCGTTGATGACAACGCGGTACGGCACCTCGATGTGGTGCTTGAGCTCCGTTATGGCGACGCGCAGGATCGCGATCTCGACGGGGTTGAGCTGGTCGAAGCTGCGATCCGCGCGTTCGGTAATCTCGGCATCGAGTGCTTCGACGTCGCGCATCGATTCCTTCAGCAGCGTGGCGAAGTACTCCGCGTCCACGCGCTCATGTTCACGCCGTTCCTCGAACTGCGTTTGCAGCTGGCCGCGCGACGTGCCATCAAGCTGCTGCTGGTAATGCGCCTGCATGGCCAGCGCACGCGTGTGGCTGCGCTTGTTTTTTCCGCTACCCCGGCTCACGACTCAGTCGATCCCGCGCAGCAGATTAACCATTTCGATGGCCGTGGCCGCGGCCTCCCCGCCCTTGTTGCCGGCCTTGCTGCCCGCGCGCTCAATCGCTTGCTCAATCGTGTCTGTGGTCAGCACACCGAAGATCACAGGCAGACCATGCCGCTCTCCCACTGCAGCGATACCACGCGCGCTGCCGCCGGAGACGTAATCGAAGTGCGCCGTGGCACCGCGAATCACGGCACCCAGCGTGATGATGGCGTCGAAGCGACGCGTGGTCGCGAGTTTGTCGGCCGCCAGCGGCAGCTCCCAGGCACCGGGCACCCAGGCAAGCTCAATGTCGGCGTCGGCGGCGCCGTGCCGGCGCAAGGTATCGACAGCGCCTTCGACGAGCCGTTTGACGATGAAGTCATTGAATCGGGCCGCCACGATGGCGAAGCGTCCGTCGACAACCGTCAAACCACCCTCGTGCGTCTTGATGTCCTGCATGGCGTTCTCAGTCGTTAATGTAGTCGACGACCTCGAGGCCAAAGCCTGAAATCGCGTGCATGTGCACCGGTGCCGAAAGAACCCGCATACGGGTCACACCCAGGTCGCGCAGGATCTGGGCGCCGACGCCGTACTGGCGCAGCTCCCGGTCGGCGTCGCCGCCGCCCTCCTCCACTTGAGGCGCGCTCTGATCGAGCGCCTGGATCATATCCACAAGCTCGCGGGGACCCTCGCTGTAGCGCAGCAGAACGACAACGCCCGCGCCCGCTTCCACGATCTTGCGCATGGCGTCGCGCAGCGGCCAGCCGAGCCTGGGGTCGTCGATACCGATGACGTCCCCGAGCGTATCGGCAACGTGTACGCGCACGAGCGGCGCATCGACTGTGGTGATGTCGCCGTGCACAAGCGCCAGGTGAACGTCACGGTTCACGTAGTCCTCGTAGGCATGCATCGTGAACGCACCTTCTGCGGTGCGCACGTCCGTTGTCTGGATGCGCTCTACGGCGACTTCCTTCTCAAGCCGGTAACGGATGAGATCGGCGATTGTGCCGATGAGCAGCTTGTGCTCGGCCGCAAAAGACTCGAGGTCGGGCCGGCGCGCCATGCTGCCGTCTTCGTTCAAGATCTCGACGATGACGGCCGCCGGTTCGGACTCGCCGGCCAGCCGCGCCAGGTCGCAGCCAGCTTCGGTGTGACCCGCGCGGGTTAACACGCCGCCAGGCTGCGCCATCACCGGGAAGATGTGGCCGGGCTGCACGAGGTCTTCGGCAACCGCGTCGGCGGCCACCGCAACCCGGACCGTGCGCGCGCGGTCGTGCGCCGAGATTCCCGTGGTAATGCCTTCGGCCGCTTCGATGGACACCGTGAAATTGGTGCTGTGTGCGCTGTCCGTGCCACTCACCATGAGCGGCAGGCGCAACCGCTGGCAGCGCTCGCGGGTCAGCGTCAGACAAATGAGACCACGACCGTAGCGCGCCATGTAGTTAATATCTTCGGCGCGAACGTGGCTTGCCAGCATCACGAGATCACCCTCGTTCTCCCGGTCCTCGTCGTCGACCATGATGACCATCTGTCCGTCGCGCAAGGCATCGAGAATGTCCTCGATGGGTGCGAACGCGCCGCTATCGTTGCTATCGGTGTTTGCCAGTTTCGGCTTCAACATGCGTACTTGTTCTCTTAGACCGTTCTCTTAGACCGTTCTCTCTACTCGTTCACGTCAATCCGTGAAACCCGCCGCGGACAGACGCTCATGATCCAGTCCGGACGAGGCGTCATTGCCCATCAGCCGCTCGGCGTAGCGTGCAAGCAAGTCGACCTCGATGTTAACGGGGTCGTTGTCGCCCAACTCACCCAGTGTCGTCTCCGCGGCCGTGTGCGGGATGATGTTGACGTCGAAGGTGTCGCCACCCACGGCGTTGACCGTGAGGCTCACGCCGTCGACACACACGGAGCCTTTGCGCGCGACATAACGCGCGAGCGCTTCGGGCAACCGAAACACCATTCTAATCGAGCGGGCGTCGTCGTGCCGCGATACGAGCCGGGCGACGCCGTCGACATGCCCCGTGACGAGGTGGCCACCCAAGCGGTCACCGATCGCAAGCGAGGGCTCCAGATTGACCGTACTGCCTTCTCGCCAGTCCACGAACGCGGTGACATCCAGCGTTTCACGGGAGACGTCCGCCGAGAATCCCTTGGCATCAATATCGAGTGCCGTTAGGCAAACGCCCGAAACACAGATGCTCTCCCCCTCAGCGAATTGCTCGGGCTCAAGCTCGGGACAGTCGATCCGTACGCGCACGTCGCCGCCGCGCGGCGTCAGTGCCGCGAGACGGCCCTTGGCAATGATGATGCCGGTGAACATGTCAGGCGATCTCTCCTGGTCTGGCAGTTATGCGCAGGTCGTTGCCGATGCGACGGACCTCGTCAAGCTGCAACCTGAGTCCGTCATTGAGCCGCCGCCAACGTGGCGTATCCGCAAGGCCCCGGGTCTCGCTGCCGAGCAACACGGGCGCCTGATAGACAACGACGCGGTCGACCAGGTGCGCATCAAGGAGCGCGCCGGCCAGGGTGGGCCCGGCCTCCACGAGCAGCTCGTTGATCTCCGCGTCACCGAGCGCATGCAACATGCTGTCGAGTGCGACGCGGTCCTGCGTATCACCCGCAAGGGGCTGATATCGGGCGCCGGCGGAAGCCAGCGCGGCCGCATCTTCGCACGGGCGACGACCGATGATCAAAGTCTCGCCGGGCGCCGCGAGCATGCGCGCGGTGGCTGGCGTCCTGAGCTGACTATCCAGAATGACGCGCAGCGGCTGCCGCGGCGTCGCGCCCAGGGACGGGTCGCGCACGGTCAGTGACGGATCGTCGGCCAGCACGGTGCCGACGCCCGTGAGAATCGCGCACGAGCGCGCCCGCAGACGCTGCACGTCGCGACGCGCGTCAGGCCCCGTGATCCATTGGCTCTCGCCGCTGGCCATAGCCGTGGCACCGTCGAGACTGGCGCCCAGTTTCAGCGTGACAAAAGGTCGACCGCGCCGCATGCGCAACGCGAAGCCTTCATTGAGCTGCGCCGCCTCATCGGCCATGAGGCCTTCATCAACCTGCAAGCCCGCCGCGCGCATGGCCTCGCCACCGCGACCATCGATCGCGGGATTGGGGTCGCGCATGGCATAGACGACTCGCTGGACGCCCGCTCCGATAAGCGCCTCGGTGCAGGGCGGTGTGCGACGCGTAATGGAGCACGGCTCCATCGTGACGTAGGCCGTGGCGCCGGCCGCCGCCGCACCGGCCTCGCGCAACGCAAACACCTCCGCGTGCGGCTCGCCCGCGCGCTGATGCCAGCCGTGGCCGACGACGGCCCCGTCACGCACGATGACGCAACCGACAGCGGGATTTGGCGTGACGCCATTGCGCCCGCGTCGCGCCAGGCGCAACGCTTCCGCCATGTGTAGATGATCGCTGGGCGTAAAAGCCGCCACGGGTCAGCGCTTTCGACGGCGCGCATTGCCCGGCGAATCGGGCAGCAGCGACATCTGCTCGCGATCGTCGGCACGCGACATCTGCTCAAGACGGTGGATTTCCTCCTGAAACTCCGTCACGTCCTGGAAGCTTCGGTAGACCGAGGCGAATCTCACGTAGGCCACCTCGTCGAGCTTGCGCAGCGCCTCCATGACCATCTCACCGAGCAGCTTCGAAGGAATCTCGCGCTCACCCATGGTTTGCAGCGCGTGCACGAGATGGGTCATGGCCGACTCCAGTTCATCCGCGCTAACGGGGCGCTTCTCGAGTGCCCGCGCCATGGAGTTGCGCAGCTTTTCTTCATCAAAAGGCTGGCGCATCTGGTCGCGCTTGACGATGCGCGGCAACACAAGCTCTGGCGTCTCAAAAGTCGTAAAGCGCTCGCGGCACGAGAGACACTGGCGGCGCCGGCGTACCTGCCCGCCATCCGCAGCGAGCCGAGAGTCGATAACCTTGGTCTCCTCGTGGCCGCAGAACGGGCAATGCATGGTGGCGAACCTGCCGGGCGGTTAGCCCTGCTGCGAGCGCGCCGGCAGTTCCGCGACCGTATCGGCGTAGACAGGGAAGCGCTGACACAAGGCGATCACGTCACTGCGAACCCGCGATTGGCGTACTTCGTCGCCGAGGTCGTCGAGCACGTCGGCGATCCAGCCCGCGAGCTGCGCACATTCCTCAAGTCCGAAACCACGCGTGGTCACGGCCGGCGTGCCGATACGCAGGCCACTCGTGACGAACGGCGAGCGCGGGTCGTTGGGCACTGTGTTCATGTTGACGGTGATGTTGGCAGCCGACAGGGCGCGGTCGGCATCCTTGCCCGTGATGTCCTTGTCGATGAGATCTACGAGGAACAGATGGTTGTCAGTGCCACCCGAGACGATTTTGTAGCCGCGCTCGGTCAGTACTTCGCACATCCGACGCGCGTTGGCGACGACCTGCTCCTGGTAGGCACGGAACCCGGGCTCCAGCGCTTCCTTGTACGCAACCGCCTTGGCCGCGATGACGTGCATCAGCGGCCCGCCCTGCGTACCCGGGAACACCAGCGAGTTGAACTTCTTGGTCAACTCGGGCTGTCCCAGCGCCAGGATCATGCCGCCGCGCGGACCACGCAGCGTCTTGTGCGTGGTCGTGGTGACCACGTGGGCGTGCGGTACGGGCGACGGGTAGACGTCGGCCGCGACGAGACCCGCGACGTGGGCCATGTCGACGTGAAAGTAGGCGCCAACCTTGTCGGCGATCTCGCGAAAACGCGCCCAGTCCATGACGCGCGAGTAGGCAGAGAATCCGCCGATGATGAGCTTGGGCTTGTGCTCAAGCGCGAGCGCCTCAACCTGGTCGTAATCAATGATGCCGTCATCATCGACGCCGTACTGCACCGCGTTAAACAGCTTGCCCGAGAAGTTGACCTTGGCGCCGTGCGTGAGATGACCACCGTGCGGCAGGCTCATTCCCAATATGGTGTCGCCGGCCTCGAGCAGTGCTAGGTACACGGCCGCATTGGCCTGCGAGCCCGAGTGTGGCTGAACGTTGGCGTAATCAGCGCCGAACAGCTTCAAAGCGCGGTCGATGGCCAGCTGCTCGGCCACGTCCACGTGTTCACAACCGCCGTAGTAACGCTTCGACGGGTAGCCCTCGGCATACTTGTTGGTCAGCACCGAACCCTGCGCCTCGAGTACCCGGGGGCTTGCGTAGTTCTCCGACGCGATGAGCTCTATGTGTTCTTCCTGGCGTACGCGCTCGGCCTGCATGGCCACGGCCAGTTCGTCATCGAAACCGTTGATGGTGTAGCTCTGGTCGAACATGCGGTGATCTCCGCCGGAAAATCCGGACGTAATGGCTGCAACAGACCCACAAGTGTACCGGACGCACGCACCCCACGCAGCGCGCTGCATTTGCCCGAGACTGCCGGGTACCCGATAATCGCGGCCGCTCGCAGGCCGCCCCGCGCCTGCAACCGCGACCCAGGCTCGACACGGACACACCCGCATGGCCCAGTACATCTACACGATGAATCGCGTCTCGAAGATCGTGCCGCCCAAACGGCAGATCCTGCGCGACATCTCACTCTCGTTTTTCCCCGGCGCCAAGATCGGCGTGCTGGGCCTGAATGGTTCGGGCAAGTCGACACTGTTGCGCATCATGGCGGGCGTCGACACGGAGTTTGACGGTGAGGCACGGCCGCAGCCTGGCATCAACATCGGCTACCTCGAGCAGGAGCCTGAGCTCGATCCCGACAAGGACGTGCGCGGCAACGTCGAGGAAGGCGTCGGCGAGATCAAGGCGCTGCTCGATCGCTTCAATGAGATCAGCATGAAGTTCGCCGAGCCCATGGAAGACGATGAGATGAATGACTTGCTTGCCGAACAGGGCAAGCTGCAGGACGCCATCGACTCAGCCGGGGGCTGGGAGCTCGACCGCACGCTTGAGGTGGCCGCGGACGCACTGCGCCTGCCGCCCTGGGACGCCGATGTCACAAAATTGTCGGGCGGTGAACGCCGCCGCGTGGCGCTGTGCCGCCTGCTGCTGTCGAAGCCCGACATGCTGCTGCTGGACGAACCCACCAACCACCTGGACGCCGAATCCGTCGCCTGGCTTGAGCGGTTCCTCGAAGAGTACCCGGGCACCGTGATCGCAGTGACCCATGATCGCTACTTCCTCGATAACGTGGCGGGCTGGATCCTCGAACTCGACCGCGGCCACGGTATCCCCTGGCAGGGCAACTACAGCTCTTGGCTTGAGCAAAAGCAGGCACGCCTGGAAACGGAAGAGCGCACCGAGGCCGCCCGCAAGAAAGCCATGGAGCAGGAGCTCGAATGGGTGCGAAGCAACCCCAAGGGTCGCCAGGCGAAAGCCAAGGCCCGCTTGCGCCGGTTCGAGGAGCTCTCCTCGCAGGACTACCAGAAACGCAACGAGACCAACGAGATCTACATTCCGCCGGGACCGCGCCTGGGTGACGTCGTGGTCGAGGCCGAACACCTCAACAAGGGCTTTGGCGACAAGCTGCTCGTCGACGACCTGAGCTTCACGCTGCCGCCTGGTGGCATCGTGGGCGTCATTGGCCCCAACGGCGCCGGTAAGACCACGATGTTCCGCATGATTACGGGCGGCGAGACACCCGATGACGGCAGCATCCGCGTGGGCCCGACCGTACAACTCGCCTACGTCGATCAGTCGCGTCAGTCGCTCGACGACAGCAAGACAGTCTGGGAGGAAATCTCGGACGGGCTCGACAACATCACCGTCGGAAGCTACGTCATCCCGTCGCGCGCCTATGTTGGGCGCTTCAACTTCCGGGGTTCCGACCAGCAGAAGAAGATAGGCCAGCTGTCGGGTGGTGAGCGCAACCGTGTGCATCTGGCCAAAGTGCTTCGGTCGGGCGGCAACCTCTTGCTGCTTGATGAACCCACCAACGACCTCGACGTCGAGACGTTGCGTGCACTGGAACAGGCACTGCTTGAGTTCCCGGGCTCAGCCGTGGTGATCTCGCATGACCGCTGGTTCCTGGACCGCATCGCCACACACATCCTCGCGTTCGAGGGTGACAGTCAGGTGACCTTTTTCTCAGGCAACTACGACGACTACGTAGAAGACCGGCGCAAGCGGCTCGGCGACGAGGCCGTCAATCCGCACCGGATCCGCTACAAGCGGCTTTCGGCCTGATCCTGACGTGCGCATCGAACCCGACACGGATTTCGACGCGCTGCTCGACGACGCGGCAACATTGCGTTGCCCGCACTGCGATGTGTTCTCACGGATGCGGCTGACGACCGCGCCCGATTGGCACACGCTGACAACATTCCGGCCGGCCCGCGTCGGCGTTGTGCTGGACTGCACGGCCTGCTCGAGACCGGTCTATCTGGAAAGCGGTCGCGCCCACTATGCGGCGGACGCCATCCGCCTGGACTCGGGCTTCGTGCCGGTTCGAAAACCGCGACCGCGTTTCGAGACTCGGCTGCTACCGGCCGAATTGCGCGGTCTCGTTGACGAGGGCCTGGCCTGCTACGCCGACGGCCACCTGCAAGCATTTGCGCTCGTTGCGAATCGCATCACCACGCTCGCCACCGGGCTCAAGGGCCCCAGCGGGAAGCTGGAGCTGTTCAACACGGTAACCGCGGCCGCCGAGAGCGCGGGCATCGATGCCCCGATGCGCCGACTCTGCCGGGACATCCTGTTCTCCATGGCCGCCAGCGACGAGCCGCCCGAACTCTCGCCGGCTCCGGCCGCCGTATTGCTCGAACTGCTGCGCGACATGTTGCACCAGGCGTTTATCCGGCCCGGTCGGCTGCGCGAAGCATTGCGCCGCGGTGACACGGCGGCCGCGAACTCGGCTTAACCTAGCGCGACGCGCGCGTTGCGGAACAACCGCAACCAGGGCCCAGCCTCGCCCCACTCAGGCGGGTGCCAGGAGTGCTGAACCGTGCGCGCCACCCGCTCCGGGTGCGGCATGCTGACGAGAACGCGACCATCGGCGCTCGTGAGTGCCGCAACACCGCCTGGCGAACCATTGGGATTGCCCGGGTAGCGCGTGGCGGTATCACCCGAATTGGTGATGTAGCGCATGGCGATACGGCCCGAGTCGTCGCAACGATCGAGATCGCCGGCGGCGAACACGGCGCGACCCTCAGCGTGCGACGTGACGATGGGCAAACGTGACCCGGCCATACCGGAAAGCCACGGGCCCGAGCCTGTGACCTCGACCATCGACAGACGCGCCTCAAACTGCGCCGAGCGATTGCCCGCGAAGGTTGGCCAGCCCTCGGCGCCCGGGATGATCGGCGCCAGCCGCGCCAGCATCTGACACCCATTGCAGATGCCAAGCGCCAGTGTGTCGGGGCGCTCGAAGAATGCCGCAAATGCGTCATTGAAGGCGCTGTTCAACAGGATCGATTTGGCCCAGCCGCCACCGGCGCCCAGAACGTCGCCGTAGCTGAATCCGCCACAGGCCACGAGAGCCGCATAGTCGTCTAGCTGCACCTGTCCACGTTCGAGGTCACTCATGTGCACATCGTGCGCCTCGAATCCGGCCGCCATGAGCGCCGCCGCCATTTCGAGCTGACTGTTGACGCCCTGCTCACGCAGGACAGCGACACGCGGCTGTGCGCCAACGGAAACAAAGGGTGCCGCGACATCGTCATCGGGATCAAAGGACAGCTGCGCGTGCAAGCCCCGGTCATTGTCGTCGAGGAGAGCCTCGAACTCCTCGCGCGCCGTGTCGGGGTTGTCCCGTCGCGCCTGCATGCGATAGCTCAGTGACGACCACTGCGTCTGCAGCTCGACGCGGGTCCGCGACGCCAGTGTTCTACCGCGCTGCTGCACCTCAAGGCCGCCCGCCTCTGTGGTTACCGTGCCGACCTCATGCGTGCGGGCCGCGAGCCCTTCGGCGGCAAAGGCCTCGCGCACGTCTTCAAGCGCCGTTGTCGCTACCTGGATCACCATGCCCGGGCCTTCGGAGAACAACCAGGCGTTCGTGTCCTTTTCCGCGTCGGGCACCGTGAGCACGACGCCGCGACGACCGGCGAGCAGCATCTCGACGGCCGCTACGATGAGACCGCCGTCCGAACGATCGTGCGCCGCCAACACCTGTCCGGCATCACGAACGCGACGCCAGGCCCGCGCAAACCCCGCAAGGTCCTCGGCTGATGACAGATCGGCGGGCGCACCGCCCTGTTCGCTGTAGACCTGCGCCAGCGCGCTACGACCCAGCGCCGTAGTCGACTGGGCGAGATCGATGAACAACAGGCGCGTATCACCAGCCACAAGCTCAGGCGTCAACGTGTCGCGGACACTCCCCACGGGCGCAAAAGCCGTCACCACAAGCGACACGGGCGCCACGACCGTGACGTCTTCGCCCCGGCTGCGCTGCCAGGCGGTCTTCATCGACAGCGAGTCCTTACCCACAGGCACGGCGATGCCCAGTGCCGGGCAGAGCTCAAGTCCGACCGTGCGCACGGCGTCAAATAACGCCGCATCCTGCCCGCAGTGCCCTGCCGCTGCCATCCAGTTTGCCGACAGCTTGATGTCGGACAATGCGGCAACGTCGGCCGCCAGCAGATTCGTGATGGCCTCGGCAATCGCGAGCCGCGCCGCCGCAGGCGCATCCTCGCATGCGACAGGCGTACGCTCGCCCATCGCCATGGCCTCGCCGCCAAGGCTCGTGTGTGTGGCCGAGGTCACGGCCACATCGGCAACGGGCACCTGCCAGGGGCCCACAAGCTGATCGCGGGCAACGAGCCCGCCAACGCTGCGGTCGCCGATGTGAATCAGGAAGCGCTTGTCCGCCACGGCCGGCAGTGTGAGCACCCGGTCCAGCGCGTCACCCAGTGGCAGCGAGTTCGCATCAAAGGGGCGCAGCGTCGCGTCGACCCGCTCGGCATCAATCTCAAGCTTGGGCGGCTTGCCGAGCAGCATGCCCATATCGAGATCGACGGGCGCCGCGCCGCGCGCCGCATCATCCACGCGCAGGCGACCATCATCGTGCAGCGTACCCAGCACGGCATAGGGGCAACGCTCGCGTTCGCAAAACGCCTCGAACGTCTCCAGGTCACGGGGCTCGACAATGAGGACATAGCGTTCCTGGGACTCATTGCACCAGGTTTCCATGGGGCTCATCGACGGATCGTCGCTGGGGATCGCCTCGAGCGCGAAGGCACCACCGAGACTGGAATGGTCAACGGCCTCGGGCACCGCGTTCGACAAACCACCCGCACCCACGTCGTGGATCAGCGCGATGGGATTGTCGTCGCCCAGCGCCCAGCACTGGTTAATGACTTCCTGCGCCCGACGTTGCATCTCGGGGTTGCCGCGCTGCACCGATGCGAAGTCGAGCGCCGCGTCGCTCTGCCCACTGGCCACACTGGACGCCGCGCCGCCGCCCAGACCGATGAGCATCGCGGGGCCACCCAGAACCACGAGCAGACTGCCCGGCGCCACGTCGCGCTTCAGCCCATGCGCGCGGCGGACGTTGCCCAATCCGCCTGCGATCATGATGGGCTTGTGGTAGCCCCAGTGTTCGGCATCACGGCCCGTCTCGGCCAGGAAGGTCCGAAAGTAGCCACCGAGGTTCGGGCGGCCAAACTCGTTGTTGAACGCCGCGCCACCGATCGGCCCTTCCAGCATGATCTCCATGGCCGAAACGATCCGTCCCGGTTTACCCAGGAAGCGCTCCCAGGGTTGCGGCCATCCGGGCACTTCGAGGTCAGACGTCGTAAAACCCGTGAGCCCCGCCTTGGGTACGGCACCAAGCCCCGTGGCGCCCTCGTCGCGGATCTCGCCGCCCGCGCCCGTGGCGGCACCCGGGAACGGCGCGATGGCCGTGGGGTGGTTATGGGTTTCAACTTTGCAGAGGATGTCGACGGCTTCCTCGTGTTGGCCATAGCGGCGACCGTCGGCAGCGAAAAGACGCGACGCGGTCGCCCCCTCGAGGACCGCAGCGTTGTCCGAATAGGCACTGATCACGCCGCCCGGCGATTGCGCGGTCGTGTTCTTGATCATCTGGAACAGCGACTGCGACTGCGCTTCCCCGTCGAGCGTCCAGGAGGCATTGAAGATCTTGTGTCGGCAGTGCTCGGAGTTCGCCTGCGCAAACATCATGAGCTCGGCGTCGGTTGGCGCCCGCCCCATCTCGGCGTAGTGCTCGGCGAGGTAGTCGATCTCATCAGGCGACAGGGCGAGACCCAGCGTGACGTTGGCGTCGGCCAGCGCCGCTTGCGCATCGTCGCCCAGTGGGATGTGCACGAGCGGTCGCGCCGCGGGGTGTTCGAATAACAGGGCCGCTGCGGTTCCGGGCAGGTAACACTGCTCGGTCATGCGGTCGCGCAGTTCGGGTTCAGCAATCGCGAGCTCGGCAGGGCCCGCGCCCTCGAGCCGGTAGCGGATACCGCGCTCGACGCGTCTCACGCCTGCGATACCGCAGCGCCGCAGAATGTCTGTCGCTTTCGATGACCAGGGTGAAATCGTGCCGGCGCGGGGCGCAACCTCGAAGCCGGTATCGTCGAGTGGCTCGATGGCCAGGCCATCGTTGAGAACGACCCGAAGCCGACGCATCGCCTCATCGTCAAGGGCGCCATCGCAATCGAGGAAATAGACGTATCTCGCGTCGAGCGCCGTGACGACCGAGGTACGTTCTCGAATTCTCTGCAGGCGCCGTTCGCGTCGAAACGGGTCCAGTGCGTCGGTACCCGCCAGCGTCAGGTGCACCGGTGCAGGACCACCGGCCGGAGAATCTTGGGCCATGACTTCGCGCGCCTCGAAAACCGCGCGCATGATAACCCGCGAACGATGTCGCGACGATCCGCGTGCGGTAGACCTGGCTACTCCGCGGGTTTGGTCGGGTAGAGGCTGGCCGGAAAGGGCGTGACGTTATCGCCGCCGGCGCTTGAGATGCGGTTCTTGCCCTGGCGCTCCACGGCGTCAACTCGCAGTACATGGTGCATCGGAATGAACGTGCTCGTCACATCCTCAAACTCCGACTGGATACGTTCCTCCGCCGGGTCCACAACAACCGTCGTGCGTTCCCCGAAGACCATCTCGCTGACCTCGAGAAAGCCGTACAGGCTGCCCTGCCCCACAGACCGGGCGTAGACCTCGTACACCTCACCCTTGTTAAGAAACGTAATGCGATACATCGCCGCTGCGCACCTTTGTGAACTGCTCCAAGATTTAGGCCCCTATTGCCCAAAGTTCAAGGGCTTGCGCCCACGAGAACTTATGTAAATGTGACCGAGTACCGGTCCCGGGGGCCATGACGCCGCATACTTGCAAGCCTCGGAAAGAACCGGCGGCATGACACGCCGTACGCTAAAGATGCAGCTGAAAATCAGGGTAACCAATGGCCTACGGGAGGCGCTCGGCGACAACGCTGAGTTCGTCTTCGACCAGAGTGGCGGCACGATCGGACGCGCCGGCCACAATGACTGGATCCTGCCCGATGCCAAACGCTACGTCTCGAGCGTACACGCCAGCGTCGAGGCGCGCGAAGACGGGTTTTACCTCGTGGACACCAGCATGAACGGCGTCTACGTCAACGGCAATCGCACGCCGCTTGGCCCCACCGCACCTTACCGACTGACCGATGGTACACGCCTGCGTATGGGTAATTACCGCATGGAAGTCAGTCACGTACGGGACATTCTTAAACCCGATCAGAAGACCCTGATGCGCGGTGATCTGTTCGACCCCAACACACAGGAAGACTCCACCGCGTTTTCCGTAGAGCTGCTCGTCGAGGACGAAGTGGTCGAGCCCATCGATCTCGACGAAATGCTCGACGACCGCATGGCAAGCGCCAACGCAAGCCTCATCGCGGGCACCTCGGAGCTCACGGGCTTCGATGATCTGGGCGAGACCCACGCCGTCGAGGACCCCGGCGCCGCGGCCCAGCGCTCAGCAACCGTACACCGCCTGCCCAACGTACCGCCCGAACCCGTTGAACGTCGACGCCGCAAGTCGGACGCCTATGATTCTCTGGTACGCGGTCTCGGGGTCGACCCCATTGCGCTTGAAGCACGCGATGCCTCGGATGTGGCCTACGCCGTCGGCCAGGCGCTGCGCGAGACCATTCGCGGGCTCAAGGCCATGCGCTCCGACCGGGCGCGCAGCCGTCAGCAGTTCGGCATGCGGGCCACGCAACAGGATGTCGACGATCTGACGGAAACAGATCTCAACGAAGACATCACCGACCTGCTTCTGGGTCGCGGCCAAATCTACCAGGCGGCAGGCGACAACATCGCGAGCGTGTTGCGCGCGCTGATGCAGCACCACGAGGCACTGCAGAATGCCGCGGCCGCAGCGCTTGGTGAATTTATCGACCAGCTCGACCCCGATGAGATCACGCAACGGCTCGCGCAACTGGGCGCCAAAGGCAAAGGGCTGTTTGCGTCCTCACGCAAAGCGAGTCTCTGGGACAAGTACGCCCAGTACTACCAGGCCATCGCCGCCCGCGATGCGGATGGTTTGCCGCAGGTGGCCCGCGAAGAGTTCGCGCGCGCCTACCAGGCGCGGTTGCAGACGCTTAAGTCAGGCAGCGACGACTAGCGTAAGCCGCTATGGCACGCGCGTGGCGCGCTGCCGAATCCCACCCTGGTGCAGCATGAGCGCATTGACGGCGCCCGCCTCGTCGCGCTCGAAGTGCAGCTCGGCCTCCACGACCTTGTAGAAGAAGACGTCGTCGCCTTTGGCGAAGATGGGGAAAAACGGCTGCCCCGTGATCTGCGCCTCCAGGCCACCTTCGCGCCTGCGGATCGTAAACTTCACCGGTGCGGCCATCATCGCGAACTCGCCCACGAACGCATCGAACGCGGCGTCATCTAGCGTCACCTCAACAGGCTCAGGTGCTTCGACGACCTCGTCTGAGGTTTTCTTCGCAACCTGCACCACGCTGTTTTGCACGAGCTCGAGTGCTACGACCTCGCCCGCCTCTCGTACGGCCCGGAAGCTCGCGTCGAAGGAATCGACCACGTACCAGTCTTCGGCCAGCGGCGTCAGCGGCAACGGCGGCTGCCCTGAGACCTGGCCCGTCAGCTGCCCGTCGCGTTCGACGACGCGAATTTCCACATTGGGGCCCAGCTGATACGTGCCGATCACCGACGCATCAAACTCAAGCGGCGCGACCTCGGGTCGCTCGTAGCCGAGCCACTGAAGTCCGACCCCCGTTGGATCGCCATCTCCTGACAAAAGCATCGCGATAGCGCGGCCATCGTCAGGCCGGAACCCGACAAAACTGCTGAACCCGTTGGTTCGGCCGTTGTGCCAGTAGATCGTGGCCTCGCCCGCCGCTGCCGTGTGCCACACGCGCGTGACGCTGAAGCCGCCTGCCGCAATGCCCGTCGGCGCCAGCGTGTCCCTGATGGCGGACTCAAACGGGCTGTCCGTGTCGCCGCGCATAACGGCCGTCAGCGCCAGCAAGTCCGTCGCGGTGCCCCAGAGCGCACCTGCCCCCGCCAGGGCATCGAAGTGCCAGTCGGCCATGACTTCACCGCCGCTCGACGCCGAGGCGTGGCTGCCGCTGGCGGTCATGCCCGTTCTGGCAGCATCCAGCGGACCGAGTACGTATTCCTCGAGCGCCGCCGTGTAGCCACCGCCATGGGCTTCGCCCAGCAGGTAACCCAGCAGGCCAACGCCCAGGTTCGAGTAGGCGTAGTGATCGCCAAGCGGTTGCTTGGCGCGCGAGATGACGAGCCCCTGGCTCAATAGCGTGGACGAATAGGACGCGAAGGGATCGGCCGGGTCGCTGGGCCGGAAATTGGCGGGCATGCGCGGCAATCCGCTCGTGTGCGTGGCCAGCGCTTCGAGCGTGATCTCACCTACTGCAGCATTGCGAAACTGCTGTCCATCGCCTGCGAGCTCCGCCACTGTCGTGTCGTAGCGCACCTTGCCCCGCGCGACCATCTCGGCCAGTAATAAGTTGGTGTAGACCTTGGAGATTGAGCCGATCTGGAATTGTGTTTCGGCATCAGGGGCCGCGTCAGTGTCGTCGCCCAGTGCTCCTGCATGGGCGCGACGCACCTCACTGCCGTCATCCCAGGCCGCAGCAATCGCCATCGCGTTGCCTGATTCGACGCCATCCGTCACCCAGCGCGCGATGTCGATCTGTTCAGACGCGCGCGCCGGCGCCAGGGTCAGTGCAGCCAGCGTCATCCATGTCAGCAGTTTCATGCGGTTCATCGCGGTCTCCCCGTATCGCATTCCGGCAATACCTCAAAGGCCTTGGCTTGCTGCCTGCACCCCGTCATCCTAAGCCGGTCGGCCTGAGCTTACACGCCGACCGGGACCCAACCCACCTCGAGGTGACCTATGCGCTGGTGCACTGCTCTGACTCTGATCCTGTCTCTCCTTGGGGGTGCGCGTGCGGACACAGGCGACATCACGCTGCTGGCCGGCCCCATCGCTGGCGGCAGCTTCGATGACCTTGAGAGCGGCAGTGAATTGGATATCGACGCGGCGGCCGGCTTCGGTATCGCCGCGCACATCAATGCACCGGCCGGTGGCCAGTACGAGTTCCTGTACCTGCGACAGGCGACGGATATCGGCACATCTGCGCTGTTCTCGGCGGCCAACGAGGTCGACTTGGATATCGAGTACTTCCAGGTGGGCGGCAACTATCCCATCGGCGAGCAGCGATCCTGGCAGCCCTACGTCATGCTGACTGTTGGCGCGGCGCGGTACTCGCCCGATGCGCCCGATACCGAGTCCGAGGTATTTGCGGCCATGACGGGGGGTCTGGGGCTTTACCAAGCACTCGGAGAGCGCTTCGCCTTGCGGCTTGAGGCCCGCGCCCTGGCAACCTGGGTTGATGAAGACACGAGCGTGTTTTGCGTCAGTGCCGGCGGTGCGACCTGCGCCATCAATGTCGAGGGCGACACTGTGGTGCAGTGGTCAGCCATGGCGGCGCTGACCTGGCGCTTCTAGCGGCTGCGATCAGCGCGTTAGCCTCTCGCGGAACAGGCACTGCATGATAGTGTCTATCGTGTTGACTCGTTCGGGGGGACGCAACGATGACCACACACATCATGAACCGGCTCGGCATGCTGGCACTCTGCCTGTTGGCCGTGACACCGCGCGCGCAGGCCGATACCCAACGCTATGCGCTCGACATGAGCCACACCGACATCCATTTCTCGATCATGCGATTCGGGTTCAATCGCGTCATCGGCCACTTCCGCGACGCCGAGGGTGTGATCGACTACGACGCCGAGGACTTAGGCAACAGCAGCGTCAGCGTCACGATCCAGACCGCAAGCATCGAGAGCGGCGACGACACGCGCGACGGGCACCTTCAGGGCGAGTTTTGGCTCAACACCGCCGCCCACCCCACGATGCGCTTTGAATCGACGGCAATATCGGCCAACGCAGATGGCACGCTGACCGTAACCGGCGACCTCACGATTCTCGGCAAGGCCCAGTCGGTCGCGCTACCTGTGACCATCAATAAGACAGGCACAGACCCGGCCACAAAGCGGGCCGCCATGGGTGTGACGATCAAGACGAACCTGGATCGTGCTGATTTCGGGTTAACGACTGCAGCCAATCTCATTGCCAATGACGTGCATGTACACATCGAGGCACTGGCGCTGGCTGACGGCGCCTGAGACGCCGCCAGCCAGCACGGCAAGCGCCTAGGGCGCGAACTGCCAGCCGAGCACAACTGTCCAGTCGGTTTCGAGCTGCGGACCGTTAAGGTCCTGCCACGCGGGCACGCCGACCTCGATCGCGAGTCGGTGACCGTTGTCGCCAACAAGCCAGTTCGCGCCGAAGGCCGCATCGAGCCGGCGCAAGCCGTAGTTGTCGGGGTCCGCCGTTTGCACGGGCGCCATGATGCGCGCGTCGATGCCATCGACATCGCCCCGGTCGTGGTAGGCCAGACGACCGGACAGGCTCACTGTCGGCGACAGCTGCCAGCTTAGCCAACCGGTTGCGCTGTGTTCGTCGCCGAAGGTATACCCTTTACTGTTTTCGCCTGTGCGAATGACGCTGCGCCACTGCGCACCCCAGCCCCAGCCATCGTGGCTGCTGCTCGTCGTCAGACCCGTGATCAGGTCCCAGGTGCCTGAGCCAAGCTGCATGGGGTACGGCAGGCGCAACGTCGGCCGCGTGTTCATCGGCGTCAGTACCTCATCCGTTTCATCGATGGATCCCGTTGGCGCAGACACGCCGAGCGTCGCATGAAACCGACTGTGGGTGTCGCCGCCCAGGCGGATCAACGCCGACAGGCTCGTGTCGCCAAGACCGCTGGCTCTTGTCGTGAAGGTACCCAGGCGCGTATCACCCGCCGGCCCGGCAAACGTCACGTGGTCCATGTCCTTGGTGATGTAGTGGGTCATGGCCATGAGCGTGACTGCGTCGCTGGGCGCGTACATGGCACCCAACATGTGCATTTCCATGGTCATCTCGGTCGGCACCACGCGTAGCGTCGGCGGCATCATCGGGGGGTTGGCGAATCGATTGGGTACTGTCGTCGCGATGGTCTCGGGCGAGAGGTCCGAGGTGCCATCGCGGTTTCCCGCCATGTTCATTTGCATGTAGCGATAGGAAAACATCCATTCGCCCTGGGCATGGGTGTGGTCACCCATGACGCCCAGCGGCGCATGGTCATCGGGACGCGTGTCTGCCTGGGCCGTTGCACATATCAGCAACGACGCCGCGCACGCGCGCATCAGATCATTCATCGGGGTCTCCCGGTTCTGAGTCGATTAGGGGGTGGATCGAATCAGGCAGGAGCAGGCGGTGCGCGCGCCGAAAAACCTCTGACGGGGCTTAAGGAAAAAAACCACGGCCCTTGCACGCCAACTGAGGTCGCGCGGCGTGGTTGCGCCAGGAGCGGCGCAATAACGATAGTGGGCCCGACCGCCGCTGTGGCGGCGAACTCGCAAAGCTCGGACGCCTCAACAGGCTTGGCGTGCTCCGCGTGGTGATCGTGGTGCCCTTGGTGGCCTAGGTGGCCTTGGTGGCCTTGGTCTTTGCCAAATAGCGCCGCGCGCCACGGCATGGGCAAACCACTCGGGCACAGTGCCGCAAGCCGTCCGTCTGCCAGCGACGCGGGCATGTAGCCCGGCGCGTAGGCTGCCTGGATCAGCAGTGCCGCGACAGCCCATGCTGCCGCAACCCGTCTGTGGCCTCCGTTCATACGCGAATTGTAGTCCAGTCTGGTCGCTGAATCTGGACGACTCGTGTCAGAGCCAACTCGTCGCCGCGAATCGCTTCAAGCTGGTCGAGCTCACGCGAGTTGCGGCGCGATGCCACCGCATCGAACTAGGCTGGCATTAGGCCCCCGACAAGCCCACGGCGAATACGAAAATGAACAGCACCACAACCAGTATGGCGATGAAGAACGGAATAACGCTCGTACCACCGATCCTGCCGAGCTCCGTAAGCTGCTGCTCTGAATCCGAGTACGAGCCTTTGACACTCTCGACTTTCTTCTGGGCATGATCGTAATAGAGCTTGTTCGCGTACATCGGCACCAGGGTGAGTGAGAACCCGTAGTAGAGCACTGTCGTCACCAGATCAGCAGCCACTGGCGACATGATTTCCGCCGCCACGAGCGCGAGTCCGAGGGCACCAACCGCCACCGGGATGCCGATCCAGTACACCAAGGCTGCCGCCCACATTTTGCGGTACAGCAACCACATGGCCGTCAGGAAAAACGCCGGCCAGTTCCAACTCACACTCGACTGCCCCGACTCAAACCTCGAGAAACGCTCCATGTAGAATTCGGTGTTGTTCGGACCAACGTACGCGGCCAGATGACCTTCCGACGTCGACACATCAGTGTCGCTCTCTGGCGCGGCGTAAATACTTGATTCCAACTCTGTCATGTCTGCCTCCCTGTTCTTCTTGGAATGCGCCTGGTGCCTGTCGCGGCGACCTCAGAGCGCGCCCGCGCGCTTGATCGCCAGGTAACGGTTCGTGATGGTTGCGGGCAGCTGGTCGGGCAGGCAATCGTCAACAATGACGCCGCGTGCGGCCAACAGACTTTGCGCTTCACGCCGCGCCTCGAGATAGCGCTCTGTCGCCGCGAAGGTCAGCGCCGACTGATGGTCGCGGACGGGTACCCGAATGGTGTCATCGAGCACGCGCTCGCGCAGGCTCGTCACCATGACCAGGTGGCGTCGCCGCAATAAGGCCGTCGCGCGCCGAAGATCCGAGGTGTCTTCCTCGCGCACGTTGCTAACGAGGATGATCAGCGACCGTCGTCGCTGCAAGACGGACAGTTCGGTGGCCGCTGCCGCGTAGTCGACCTCGACAGGCCGCGCCTCGATGTCGTAGACATGATTGAGAATGCCATTGATGGCAGACGCACCCTTGCGCGGCGGCAACCAGGGGCGCCCTGCACCCACCGTTGCCACGCCTACGGCGTCGCCCTGGCGCAGCGCCACATAGCTCAGCAGCAGGATGGCATTCAGCGCGTGGTCGAAGTGACTGAGCTCACCATCACGCGTGAGCATGTGCCGGCCTGCGTCGAGCATCAGAATCACATTCTGATCACGCTCGTCCTCGTACTCGCGGCTGATCAGCGTGGACCGCCGCGCCGTCGCCTTCCAGTCAATGGCGCGCAGCGAGTCACCCTCGCGGTATTCCCGCAACTGGTGGAACTCGATCCCCTCGCCGCGGCGGCGGCTGAGACGCAGCCCGGCGTCCTGAAATCCACCAAGCGCTTCGTACTCGAGCAGTGTCGACACGCTCGAGTAGTTGGGAAAACAGCGCACCTCGCTCAACACGGCCAGACGATGGCGCCGCCACCAGAAGCCCAACGCTGAACGCACCCTGATGTCGCAAGAACTGAGCGCAATCTGGCCACGGCGACGGGGACGGATTCGGTAGGTGATGGTGGCCGACTTGCCGGCAGGCAACATGAGCTCGGCGGGTAATCCCTCGGCGTCAAGGTGTTCGGGATGGTGGTCGTACACGCGAAGCATGAGATCGCGCCCCGTCGGATTCTGCACGACGAGTTCGGCGTCACTCCAGTTCTGCAGCGACAGCGAGGCCATGAGGTTGCGCGTGCACTGGGGCGCCGCGCTGCGCCACGACACGAGCGCATCCAAGAGCGCCGTAATCGCAACCGCAGCAGCCGCTGTTTGCCACACACTGCCGAGGGCCGGCAGAAACGCCGCAAGCGCACCGATAATGAGCAGTGCGGTTGCCGCGACAAACAGGAGCCGAGCTGGCGTCACTGGCGCGGAGCCTGCACGCGGTCAACGAGCGCCGCCAGGATGTCATCGTGGCGGTGTCCTTCGATCTCGAGCTCGGGCGCCAGCGCAATCCGGTGGCGCAACGCGGGGGCGGCCATAGCACGGACATCGTCGGGGGTCACAAAGTCACGGCCGTCCATAACGGCGGCCGCGCGCGCGGCACGGACAAGCGAGATGGCGCCACGCGGTCCCACCCCCATGCGGATGCCGGGGCTCGAGCGCGTCTCGCGCGCCAGCCGCACAGCGTAGTCGACAATAGCGGCGTCCATTCTTGCGCGGGCCACTTGCTGTTGCGCGGCCAGAACATCCGCCAACGACATCACCACCTGCAAGTCGTCCACATAGAGCGCATCACCCAGGCGTGTTTCAGTGACGGCGGATACGAGCTGATTCTCGGTGTTCGCATCGGGATAGTCGATGAGCACTTTGAGCAGAAACCGGTCGAGCTGCGCTTCGGGCAGCGGATAGGTGCCCTCATGCTCGACGGGGTTTTGCGTTGCGATGGTCATGAACGGCGGTTCAAGCGCGTGCGACTCGCCTTCAATCGTGACCTGCTGCTCCTGCATCACCTCAAGCAGTGCCGCCTGGGTCTTGGCGGGCGCCCGGTTGATCTCGTCGGCCAGCAACAGGTTGGTAAACACGGGCCCACGGCGAATCTTGAAGGTCTCAGTTTGGCGGTCGAACAGTGCGTGGCCACTCACGTCGCTGGGCATGAGGTCGGGCGTGAACTGAATGCGCGCGTGGTCGCCACCGATGCAACGGGCCAGTGCCTTTACCAGCAGGGTTTTACCGAGCCCCGGTACGCCCTCCAGCAGCACATGACCGCCGGCAAGCAGCGCCGCGATGACCTGGTCGACGACTTCCTGCTGCCCGAGAAACGCCTTTCCGATCTCCGACCGCAAGCCTTGCATGAGCGCGCCCACCCCGGGGCCCGGGTTTTCAATTTCCGTCACAGACTGTTCCTTATGCGTTGCAGTTGACTCATGTGCTCCGTAAAGCTCCGTCGTTTGACGCGGGGCTCGGGATCGAATGCCGCCTCGATCAGCTCAAGCGGCAAATCGCTGATCTGCGCGATCAGCGGGTCGCGCTTCTGGCGCGGTAGATTTCGTATACCCGGATAACGGCGCTCAGCAGCGCGTAGTACGCCATCGATACTCGTGGCCGTCATGGCCGCCATTTGTCGCGTGCGCCAGGAGAACCGGCCGGACGCCGCAATGTGCTCGACAACCGAGCGCCGCCGCTGGTCCGCTTCACCAAACAGCGGCCCGAACCGCTGTACCGCAGACCACAGTGCCAGCAACAGCAGCAACCCCGCTGACCACAGCAGCAGAGGGGCGTTCTCGCGCAGTTGTTGCCACAGCGAGGGATAGTCGACGCGATAGAGAAACCAGACGCGGCCCGGGCTGAATTCGCCGGCAACGATATCAAGCAACAGCGTTGCCGATTCCTTCGCGTCGTAGTCACTGGTATCGGAAAACCTCGCGCCTAGGGGTACGAGATCGTAGTTGCTGAATCGCGAACCCGACACCACGGTGATGACGCCGTTGCCAAAGACCCTGCGCCCGACAATGATGCCGAACTGGTCCGTGACGGCGGTGTAGACGCCAGAGTCGTCGAGATCGTCGAACCGCAATCGATCGTTGGGCAGACGGAAATTCTCATCGTCTATCAGGCCGGCTTCCACCAAGCCCTCAACATCGTTACCCGCTTCCTTGTCGAGCCAACGTGCCTTGTATCCGAATCCGGCCAACCAATCTGCGATTGCAGCCTCAGGCGGTCGCCGCACCTCGAGCACGAGGTGCCCGCCTGATTGCACCCAATCGGTCACAGACTCGCGCTGCGGCGGCGCGTAGCCCACGTCGTCGAGCCGCGTCACGATGGTGTCTTCGTAGTCGATGCGGTCGAAGTCGAGCTGCACGAGGGCGTCCGCCTCATAGCCTGTTTTCTCAAGCAGCAACTGCGCGGCCAGGAACGGATTTAAACGGGCTTCGCCGCTGGCAGGTACGAAGCGCGACGACGGAACACGGTCGAAGGCCAGGAAGAACGCGCTGCACCCGGCGACCGTTGCCAGGATCACCAGCAGTGTGATCATGCGCGGGTTCATGCCACCTCCCCGCCAGTCACTGCAGCGGACTCCGCGAGACGCTGAAATTGCGCCGCCTCAGGTAGACGACCGGCGTATGCGCAGGCAACCCAGGCCTGCGTCAGGCTCGCAAAATGCTGGGTGAACGCGGCATCGGCCTGTTTAGCCACCGCGGTGACGCACATACCTTCTGTGGCGCTGTCGGGCAGCGCGAGGTCGAAGCGTTGCGCGGCGTCGAGCAGTCTCCCACGGAACAACAGGCTCAGCGCGTCGCGCGCGCGACCATCGCGCCAGAGCTTCAGGGCAACGGCCGCGTAGTCCTCTGGAAAATCCGCGGCCTCAATGAGCTCACCCGCCACACGAACGCTGGCGCGTTGTCGCTCGCGCGGACTCGACGGCGATATCGCGCCGAGCCAGTGTTTGCGCGTCAGAAACAGAATGACAACGACGAGGGCAACGATAATCCAGAGCCAAAATTCGATGATGATGGCAAATACACCAAACAAGCCGTCGAGCCAGCTTCCGTCGCGCGCTTCGGCGCTCCGTTCCTCCACTGATTCCTCCGTGTCGGCATCCCGCGGCCACCGGTACTCATACTCGTAGGTCGTCTCGCGACTCACGAACTGGTCCGACTCCTGAACGCGACGCAGCGGCGGCGCCACTTCACTCTCCTTCCAGTAGCCCGTCACGGGCACGGGCTCGACGGCGGCTTCATCGGAAGCAACTTCCTGAGCCTCACTCGCCGGCGATAGCGATAGTCCCAGCGCACACAACAGCACCGCGGCTGCGGCAACGCCACGTCGCCGACGCGCGACCATTCGCCGGAACGCGACCTCAAGATCCCAGGCCTCGAGACTCGTGCGGCAATTGATGTAGAGCCCGAAGCCGCCACCGACCCACCACGGGTGCATCGTGGTCTGAGCGATGTAGACGAGAATCAAGGAAATCAGGTTGGCTTCCCGGGAGTCCGGGGTCCAGAGCAGCTGCCACATGCCATCACCCATCGAGGCTTGCAGGGATTCTGGCAGCAGTACAAACACGAGCAAGATGACACCGAAGTACACCGCCAGCGCCAGGTGGTGGTAGGCCACGGTGAGCCCGCCGCCCGGCCGCGCGATCCGTCGCCCGATTACCTTGGCTCGATCGCGCCGACGCTTACCCTTGAGCCCCTCGAGCTGCGTGATGGACAACATGGCCGATCGTGCGAGATGCAAGCGATAGGGGGTAAGCAGGTAGATCCAGTTGCGCCGCAGCGCCGGCCACGTCGATCGCAGGGCATCACGCGCGGTGGGCCGCTCACCAAACAGACGCCGTGAGATGACATGCAGAATCGGACCGTCCGTGATGGGCTCGATCCACCAGTACAGGAACACGGCCAACCCCGCGTAGGGCGTGAACCACACGGCGGTAAGCGCCAGTGCAAACGCGGGCAGCGTTAACGCAAACCAGGTCAGGTAGATCGCTTTGGCGTCGCGCCGCACCATCCGCGCACCGAGATCCATGGCCTCCCACTGGCCGCGCGGGCGCAAAGCGACGGTGACGTCTTCGAGATTCACCGCCTGCGCCCCGCCAACACAAAGTAGGCAGCGTGCAAACACCAAAAGGCAATGCCAACACCGTATTTGAATGCGGGCGGCGGCCAGGTGGTCGACGACCAGTAAGCCTCGACAAACGCCGCCATAAACAACATGACCGTGCCGCCGTAGACCAGCGGCAGGGTATCGCGCGCCGTGTCACGCAGCGCGCGCCAGCGGCGCTTCTTGCCGGGCGAGATCGCACTCGCCCCCAGCGTCAACCCGACGCCGCCGAATATGACAATTGCGGTGAGCTCCAGGGCCGAATGCCCAGACACAAACGACCAGAACGGCTCGCCGAGTCCGCTGATCGTGAGGTGTCCTGCGACGGCACCGATGTAAAGACCGTTGAACAGCACATAGAACAGCGTGCCCAGGCCGAAAACCAGCCCGCCCGCGTAGGTGCGAAATCCAATCGAGACGTTGTTGTAGATGTAATAACCGAACATCGCGAAGTCTGACTCGGATTCGCGCTCGCGACCGAGCACGTCACGATCCGTCGCGTACATCTCTTCGTATTGGATCACGTCCTCCGGGGAGACCATGGAGTACACCAGGTCGGGGTTGGCAGCGATGGCCAGTGCGATCCCGATGCCTGTGCCGAAGAACAGCAGCCCTGAAACAGCCATGAAACGCCAGCGACGACGAAACGCCTGGGCAAATCCCGCAACCAAAAAATAAGCGATGTCTTTGAGTATCGGACTGCGCGCCGCGTACAAATGGCGGTGTCCCTCAAGCGCGAGCTGATTCAGGCGGTGCTGCAACTCGAGGCTGTAGCGACGAGCGCGTGAAAGCGCCAAGTGCTGGCAGATCTGACGGTAGCGGGCGTCAAAATCAGCGCACAGCCGTTCCCGTTCATCGGGCGCGAGCCGGGACAGGCCGCGCGCGCGGGACAAGACACCGACCGTCTCCTCAAATCCGGTCCACAGTTCGCGGTGCTCCCGCTCGAAGCGCTCCTGCTTCATGTGGGCGCTCCCTTGCCCGCGAGCCAGGCGGCATAGCTGCGCACGCGCCGGGCGTCGACCTCGCCCAGGATGGGTTCAAGAATCTGAGCCAGTTCTTCGGCACGTGCTTGCGAGTATTGCTTGCGACGCTCGGAAAAACTGACGAGGGCTTCCTGCTCATCGGAGGACAGCGGTATGGCCAACGGAATCGGCTCGTTGACATGCGTCCGGCTGCGCTCGGGATCGGTCGCTCTGTACGCCACAATGGTGCCCGCCGCCAGATCACCCAGGCGCTGAAAATTTCGGCTCAGCAGCACACTGAGACACCCGAACAAGTAGCAACCCGGCAACGCATCGACCGGACGAATCAGGTTGCGCACGATCGCACCCGTCCAGCCAACGGGCGTGCCATCGGCATTCATAACTCGAAGCCGCAACGCGCGTTTCCCTGGCGTCGCCCCCTGCCAGAGCACCTCAAAGAGCACGTTGTAGAGCCAGAACAGCGTAAACAGGAAGAGCGACCAGATCGCCATGCCGGTAAGACCCAAAGGCTGGACCACGATGAGTGCGACGATGAACAGGGCGATCTTGATCATCGCGTCGATGAGCCAGGCCATCGCGCGCGGCGCAAGCCCGGCAACCGGGATGAGCAATTGAACGCCCTCAGGCGTCTCGACATCTATTGTGGTGTCAAGCAACCGCTGTTCCGTCTACTGTGTGGCGTGCCGGCGGACGCAGTCCGGGCGTCTCACTCGATGGTAATGGCGCGCCCCCATATTTGCACGCCATCGACCGCATGAGTCCCATGCTTCGCGGCGACACGTTGCATGTCGACCTTACGACGAGCTTGGGGTCGATTTATCGCGACCAGATGCGGCCGCGCCACCCGCGCGCAACACACGCCCGAGCCGCTCCTGCCCGAAGTACGCGACATAAGCCGCGCCGTCCCAGGCGAGACGACCGCCAATGACGACACCCGCCACCACGCCGTCCGAACGATTAACGAGCTGCTCGTGCCCGAAGTCTTCGCGGAACATACTCTCGATGTTGGCTTCGGCGTCATAGTTAGCCAGGGCCTCGGGGTCGACGATCGTGACGTCGGCGCGACTGCCGGGCGCCAGTGTGCCCGTGTCGACATCGAAAAACTCTGCGGGCACGCGCGTAAGACGTTCGACGGTAAAGGCAACAGCGCGTTCGCCCTCGCGTTGTGCAATCTGCAGCGCGCGCAGATTGCCGTCGTAGAACGCCATATTTGTCAGGTGGGCACCTGAATCGTTGAAGCCCGGCAACAGGTGCGGGTGCAGGATGAGTTTGCTGACCATCTCGGGGTCGCGGTTAGCAGTCACGCTGTACCAGTACAGCTCCGTGTCATAGCTGCGCAGCAGATGCAGCACGAGATCGGCTTCATCCTCGAGTGGCGCCGGGAACGCGGCGAGCGCCTCCGCCTCCTCCGCATCATCAACCTGAAGACGTCCGGCCTGGAACGCGAGCACACGTTCCTGAATGTGCGCAAAACTCACGCCCTGCCAGGCCGCCACGGGGCAGCGCTCGACGACCATGTCCGCGAGGTCCCGGCTGAACGCAAGGTCTTCACGCTTGATCAGTCGCTTGAGACGGTCGAGACCGTAACCCTGCTTCCCGCGTAACCACATGTCGCGGAAGCGGCGGATGTAGTTCGGGTCGTCGAGATGGCGGCGCCGGCCTTCGCGGTCCTCGAGATCGGGCTCGTTGAGCAACCTGAGCTCCGGGATCTCCTCAAACACGGGCGTCAACGGTCCCTCGGCCCAGACCTTGAAGGGTGCTGCGAGCGCCTGCAGCCAGAACTTGCCGCGTACTGCAGCCGAGTTGAGAACGCGCGCCATAAACAAACCGAGTTTGGCGATGCCGCGATTGGTGGCGACGTCGAGCGCGGCCACGGCCGTGATCTTGAGCGGCTTGCCGTGCAGTCGGCCACTCGTGAGCAGGAACTGACGGAAGATCTCGAGCGGCTTGTCCTTGGGCGGCGTGGCCTGCCAGACCCGATCGTGCTTGCGCAGCACCTGGGTCAGCCGCTTGAGCTCGCGGTAGCCCGCGTACTGCGTCGGGATCTTGCGTTGGCGATTTGGATCGTTGGCGAGGTAGTGAAACGGCAGTGCGTCCGTGGAGAAGCCCGGGTAGCCCTCCTGCATGGCCTTCTCGAGCAAGCGTGTCATCTCATCGAGTTCTGCGGCCGTGGGTTCACGCTCGATGCTGCCCTTCATGCCCATGACCTCGATGCGCAGCATCGAGTGCGGGATCATCGTAACGATGTTGGGTCCCAGCGGCAGGCTGTCGAGGTGCACCAGGTAGTCGCCGCTGTCCGACCACGTGGCGCGATCAGCAACTTTGCGCAACACGGGTTTCGGCACGTTCTCAACGCGCGCGAAACAATCGACGATGGGGTCGGCACCCTCACGACGCTGGTTCCCGAAAGCCAGCCCCAGACTGCAGTTTGCAACGACAACGGTGGTCGTGCCGTGCCGCACCGTCTCGGGCAGACCCGGGGCGATCTCGACCTCCAGGTCAAAGTGCGTGTGCACATCGACGAGCCCCGGCATGACCCATTTGCCGGAGGCATCGATGACCCGCTCCGCCTGCGCGGGATCGAGCTCGATACCGAGCGCCGCAATGCGTTCGCCACGAATGGCAATGTCGAGCGTCTTCGGCGTGCCGCCGAGCCCGTCGAAAACGTAGCCGTTCCGGATCAAAAGGTCCCACATCAGTCGTGTTGCCTCGCAAAATTCATAAAGTGTCGGGCCACAGCGTCCGGGGCCTCGATCTGCGGGTAATGGCCGATCCGCTCGAGCTCGACGATGTCGCCATGCCCCACGAGCTCACGGAAGCGAGCCACCATGTGCGCACCCGATACGGGATCGTAGCTGCCATTGATGAGCTGGATCGGCACAACGCTGTCGCGCAGCGCGGCAATCCAGCGCTCGCGGTGCTGCCGCCTGTCGCGAATGTAGCGCATAAGCCGATGGAAATTGCGCTTGCCGTTGTTGTGGCGCATCAGGCGCCAAAAGTTGTCGAGCTCCTCGGGCGACGGCTGTGACTCCGGGCCGAAAATTCTTCGCATGTTCCGATCCAGCGTGCCCCTTTGCATGAGATGTGTCGCGAGCCCGCCTAGCGGGCCCAGCAACAACTTCTGTGCGGGCCGCGCCCGGTGCGTCTCGGGAAACAAACCACCGTTAAGAAAACACACCGACTGCCACTGGTGCGCATCGCCCAGCGCGTTCTGTCGCGCGAGCAACTCCTGCGCGACCGTATCGCCGTAATCGTGAGCAAGGACGTGAAACCGATTGAGCTCAAACGTCTCCACCAACGCTTCCAACAAATCGGCCTGCTCGTGCATCGTGTAGTTGTGACCTGCCGGCTTCTCCGAGAAACCAAAGCCCAGCATGTCAGGTGCAACCAATCGGTAGCGTTCCGCGAGAGGCGTCCAGATCGCGTGCCAATCCCAACCGGCCGTTGGGAATCCGTGGATGAGCAGCACCGTCGGGCGCATCGCGTCGCCGGGCGCACTGTCCATGACGAATAACTCGCGCCCCAAAACGCTGTGCAGCGCACCTTCGCTACGCCAGTGATCGAGTGAGTCTGTGGCCGCCATGCGCGCAGGATACCGGCGACGACCGCGGCGCAACAGTCAGGCTGGCCAGCCGACCATTCGCCAGCACCCGCCCGGCGTGCGACGATGCCGACATGAGCGCGCGTTTCACGCCATCCACCGTCGAGCCGGCGCCCTGCCCGGGCTGCGGCGCCGTCGCGCCCGAGGTCCCGAAAGGCGAGACGCACCGCTACATGCTCGCGTCCACGGGCTGTTGGGCTCGGTTCGGCGATGTGCTCGCCCGCGAGTACCAGAACCCCGCGCTCATGCACATCCATCCGCTCACCGTCGATGCCTACGCCGTTCAACACCCGGGCGTTGCGGGGCCACAGTCGATCCAGTCTGTGAACGTGCATCTCGCGAGCCTCTACGCACACTTCAAGCAGCAAGTGCCACTGCAGTCCCTGGCTGACGTGCGACGTCGCGTCGTTTCCGCCAAGTCGACGTTTCGCTGGTTGGCCCCACCGCCTCTTGCGCACACCGTCACCGTGAACGATGTGTGGCCGATTCAGTCAGAAGAAGCTCACGTGGCCGCCGTGCGACGCTGGGCGAGCGCGGCCTTCGCGCACTGGCGCGATTACCACGACGAGATCGGAGCGCTGCTTGAGCGTAGTCAGACAACATGAGCGCTGAAGAAGAACAGGCCAGAGCACAGTGCTCCTGCGGCTCCGTCTCAATCCCGATTTCGGCGGCGCCCAAATTCCGCGTGCTGTGTCACTGCACCATCTGTCAGGCGTTTAACCAAGACACGCATGGCGACGTCCTGGTGTTTGACGCGCGCGATGTTGCGCCGCATGTGCCGGGCACCATCGCGTTCAAGCGTTGGCGCCCGCCACCCAATGTCCGACGTGGCGTCTGCGTCCGATGCGAACAGCCTGCGCTTGAGCGGTTCAACGCGCGCCCCTTCATGAATCTGACGATGATCCCGGCGCGCATGGTCGCTGCGCCGCTGCCCGAACCGGCCGCGCACATTTTCTATGACAAGCGTGTCGCCGACGTCGATGACGCGCTGCCCAAATACGAGGGGTATTGGGCAAGCCAGTGGGCGTTCAGGAAACTGCTAAAGGGATAGCGCCCGGCGCCGCGGTCCGCTGGCACTCAGTCAGACGTCCGCAGCTCGTTTACCGTAACGGGCCTCAAAGTCATCTGCGGACAAGGGCTCATCGAACCAGAACCCCTGCAACTGATCGCAACGCAGCGCGCGCAGAATACCCGATTGCGACGTCGTCTCGACCCCCTCCGCGACGGTACTCAGTCCCAACTCGTGTGCCAGATTCACAATGCCTGAACACAATGACGCAGCGCGCGCATCGTCGCCCACGCGTTCGACAAACGACTTGTCGATCTTGAGCGTACTGACCGGCAGCTCGCGAAGAATCGACAATGACGAGAAGCCCGTACCGAAATCGTCGAGCGAAAACGTCACGCCGTCATCGCGCAAACGGCGCATCACCTCGACGGTCGCTTCGAGATCACTGACCACCGCGCTTTCGACAATCTCGAGGTCGAGGCTCTGCGGGTGCAAGCCATGCGCATCGAGTTGCGCATGTAGCCAGCCACGAAACGCGGGATCGACGAGCGTGCCCGTCATGATGTTCACGGAGACACGCCCGAAGGTGTAGCCGCGTTGCTGCCAGCGCGCGGCGTGCACCATTGCCGTCGCGAGCACCCAACGGTCCAGCTTGCCCGCGAGTCCGGACTCGCTTGCAATTTCGAGAACCTCGGTTGGGAAAATGAGGCCGAGCTCGGGATGGTGCCAACGCAATAGGCATTCAAGTCCCGCGAGACCTTGCGAATCCGAATCAATCTTGGGCTGGAAGACCAGCGACAGCGCGTCCTCGTCAATCGCGGCCGACAACTCACCTGAGAGTTTCTGACGCCGCATCGCCGCGTCGCGCAAGGTCCCGTCCACGACGACAGCCCGAACGTCCGAGGGCTCGGCTAGCTCCGCCGCAGCAAGACGACACAAACGTACGGTGGCACCGGCGCTGCGGTCCGCCTCTTCAAGCACCGCGAGACCAACGGCCGCACGAACGTGGACAGAGCCAACAGCTGTCGTGAGTGGCTGACGCAGCGCGTCTGCAAGTGCGCAGCGCAAGCGCTCGAGTCGCAGCGCAACGTCGGTGTCACGGGGCAAGGTTACGATGCCGGCAAACCAGTCATTGTCGAGACGCGCCAGCAACTGCCGGCCCTCCGCGGACATCGCCCACTCTGTGCGTTCGCAGACTGCGATAGAGATCTCATCGGCAACCAGCCTGCCGTACATGTTCGAGAAATAGCCCATACTCTCAACGTGCAATGACATCACGAGATGTAGCTCGCGCAACGTGGCCGCACGCCGCTCGTCGACGCGCTCGAAAAACGCGTCGCCCCAGAGCCGACCCGTAATCGGATCGCGACTCGTCCCCACCTGGGCGCGGGCGCGTCCCGCGGACAGCGCCGGCGGCAGGAGCATCTCGGACTGCGCCATGCGCGCCAGAGTCAGTAAGGTGCGGCGTGCTCGCGCGTCGAACGTTCGCGGCACGGTGTCAATCACGCAAAGCGTACCGAGTGGCATGCCTTCCGTGGACCGCAGCACGGCGCCTGCGTAAAAGCGAATACCGAGCTCACCGGTAACGAGTGGATTCTTGCTGAACACGGGATGTTGGAGCGCATTCTCAACCACGAGCATTTGTGTCTCGTGAATCGCATAGGCGCAGAACGCGATGTCCCTTGGCGTCTCCACGGCGTTGAGTCCCTGACGCGAGAGAAACCATTGACGGTTTCGGTCGACCAGCGAGATGAGTGCGATGGGAACATCGAACACGAGCTTAGCGAGCTCGGTGATGGCGTCGAAGCGGGATGCTGAAGGCGAGTCGAGCAAACCCAGGCTGCGCAGCGCGACGAGTCGTTCGGTCTCGCGCTCGTGCAGCGGTGCGGGCGCACCTGGGCGTGCGCCATGCGATTCGCTATGTGCCATCGCGTCGCCCTCCCTTGCCACGGCATGGCTATCGCGCACAGGAACCGGCCTCGGTCCGATCGTTGCGATCGCGCGCAAGCCTGCGCGGCTGATACCAGCTTGACACAACGCAGCAACGGCAGCCACTTGTGGCAGATACCTACGACGCCGTATGACGTTGCAGGTCATTGCAGGAGCGCACTGAACGCCCGATGCTAGCCGGCATGCGCACTGTCATCACACTGTGTTTCGTTGTTGCCGGGCTCATCAATCTCGCGCCGATCGTCGGGATTCGCGGGGCCGATACCCTGCAGCGCCTGTACGGCGTCAGCGCGGCTTCGGGTGACCTGTCGCTCTTGCTGCAACACCGCGCCGTGTTGTTCGGCATCATTGGTGGCCTGCTGCTGGCGGCGGCCTTCCAGCCCAATCTGCGCCTCGCAGCCGCACTGGCCGGGCTCGTCAGCATGCTGAGTTTCACGGCACTGGCGTTCAGCATCGAGGGTGTCGGCGCGCCACTGCTTCGCATCGCCTGGATCGATGTTGCGGCATCGGCCGTGCTCGTGCTGGGGCTTGGGCTGGACTACGCGCGGGTTGCCAGCGGTAGTCCCAACGTCGTGTAATGGCGCGGTGGCGTGGCCACCGAACATCGTCCGTTCACACACAGGGATTTGCCGTGCACATCATCCTTGGCGCGCTGAGCTCCATCGTCACCATCCTCTGGCTGTTACATCGACTGGCTGAAATGGGCATCGATCTTGGCGGCCTGAATCCCTGGCTTTGGAATCGACGCCGCAAATGGCGCCAGCAGTACCAGGGCAACTCCATCTTCAATGTCACGAGCCCGATGGAAGTCGCCGCGCTGCTGATCGCGGGCACCGCAAAGGCGGATGGCGATATGAGCAGCGACGAGAAAGCCGAGATTCTCCGGATCTTCGAAGACGAATTCGGGCTCTCGAAACGTGACGCCGCCGCGCTCCTCATTTCATCCACCTACCTGCTCGGTAAGGGCAACGAGCTTTACGATCAGCTCAAGCGCGTGCTCAAACCGAGTCAGGAGAAGTTCAATGAAGAACAAGCCGAGTCGACCGTCGCGCTCATGCGGCGAATCGCAGAACGCGATGGCGACGCACACGAGGTCAAGGACGCGTTGATCAACGAAGCGGAACAGCTGCTGCGCAAGCCACACGAAGACGCCAAAAAGAAATGGTCGTGACCCGCTGAGCCCGCACGCCGTGCGTGGCACAATGCGCGACCCCTAAACCTGAGATTCTCCGCCATGCCCATGCCGCACCGCAGCGTATCCGGTCATATTCGCTACACATCCAAAAAACCTGAGCTCATGGACCAGCAACGGGGCCAGGAGTGGTTTCGATTCACGCACCACGGGGACGGCCGCGTCATCATGCGCGCGCATTGCGAAATCGAAGAGCCCGAACCTACCGTGCTGCGCGACATCGTCTACGCCATGGACTCCGACGGTGTGCCCGAATATCTTCACGTCCACCTTACCGTTGGCGACGCCCCCATGGGCAGTGGCTGGCTGCGTCACGATTCGAGTCAGGGCGTCATCGAGTGCGAGAGCGACAGCCCGTCATTGGGACGTGTGTCAGAACGCGTCGAGGTGGAAGGACCATTCGACGGTTTTGGTACGCACCCTGTCGTCGGCGACGGCTATCTTGCCCGTTGCATGGACACGAGCCTGGGGCAGCACCGACGCAAACTGCGGGTCTTTCTGCCCTCGCCCGATCACCGCGGCGCCACCCCCCCGCAAGTCGCCGAGGTGCACATCGACCTCGAGTACGTCGGCATCGAAGAGAAAACCGTCGAAGCCGGCACCTTTCGCTGCCGCCACCTGAGGTTCATCGACGACTCTGATGCCGGCATGGGTGGCACCACACACCCGACCTACGACGTCTGGGTGACCGATGACGCCGACTGCATCCTCGTTTACGGCAGCATCGACGGCTACATGATGAACCGCTACGAGCTCGTCTCGCTGGAGCGGTAGCCCTCCGAAGAAAAGCGTCATTGGCGTCAGCACTCGAAGTGTCTCGTCAGACCGTGAACGCTATCGAAACCGGCAAGTTCGATCCGAGCCTGACGCTCGCATTTCGGGTGGCGCGGTTGTTCGAGATGCCTATCGAGGCAATCTTCGATGACGGCGAGGTCGCGGAAGCGGTTTAGGCGGGTTCCCGCGCTTTATCAATCGCGGCACGCAGCCGGCGGCGCTTAAACCAGTTCATGCGGTCGGCGACGAGCTTGCCGTCGAAATGATCCATCTCGTGCTGCAGGCACACGGCAGGCATGCCTGTGAGCGTCCGCTCGAAGGTCGCACCCGTTGTATCCTGGGCGCGAACCTCAACGGCCGTCGCCCGAAATACGAACGCAGACATGCCCGGCACGGACAGACAACGCTCTTCAACGAGGCCAAAGCCGCGACGCCGCGTGATGACTGGGTTGATGTAGACCTCCGCGGCGGACTGGTCCTGGGAGTGGTCCATGACCAGCACCTGCTCGCGAACATCGATCTGCGGCGCACAAAGCCCGATGGACGCCGACGCGTGCAATGTCTCGATCAGATCTTCGACCGTGCGCAGCAGCGCGTCATCGAAGTGATCGACTGGGCGCGACAGCTCGTGCAGCCGCGGGTCGGGGTATTCAAGGATGTTCCGTACTGCCACGCTAAGGCGCCTGCGCCGCACTGCCGCCCGACACGACGTCATCGGCGCCCTGCTCTGCAGCGACACTCTCGGGCATTGCGCGAGCGGCGCGACGCTGCACGGCCCGACGAATCAGCGGCAGCGTTGCCACGATCGTAACGATTAACAACACGATTTCCACGGCGTACACGGCGTAATAGGCCGTTGCAACGCCACCGAGCCCCCACAAACCGTCGGTCGCACCCCAGAGCACCACCGCGAGGTCGCGCAGCGCGCCGCTTAAGGCCATCGCGACACCTACAGCCGTGGCCTGCACAGCGCCCCAGGCGCCCAGGGCCAGGCCCGCCTGCTTCTCAGGCGCACGGTGCATCGTGGCAGTCAGCGTGCCGTGCCCAAAGAGCGCGCCGCCGAAACCGATCAGGAAATTGCCTGCGAGAAACAGCGGCAGCATACCGAGCGGAGCCGCAGCAATGACGAGCGCAAACGCCGGCAGCCCGATGCAGGTGCCGTACTGCGCGACGACATAGGGGTCCGCACCGTCATCGATGCGTTTGGAGGCCAGCGCAAAACCCAGCAGACCGCCGAAGGTCAGCAACGCCGTCAGCTTGGTCGTCGCGGCAACGGACATGGCCATCACCTGGCCGCCAAACGGCTCGAGCAAGACATCGGCCATCGCAAAGGCCATGGTGCCGATGCCGACAATGGCGAGCCGGCGGCGCGTATTGCCGCCCTCGCAAAACTTGGCCCAGGACTCGGCGAACGTCGGATCGGGCGCCACCTGCGGCGGCTGCCGCGAGATGCTCTCCTGCTTCCACATCGCAAGTCCATTGAGCACAATCGTGATCAGCGCCGCACCCTGGATCACCTGAACGAGTCGGCCTGGCGTGAATTCTTGCAGCGCCATGCCAAACAGCAATGCGCTGACCATCATGCCCAGCAACAACATGATGTACATGAGCCCAACGACGCGCGAGTGTGAGCTGCGTGGGGTGAGATCTGTGGCCAGCGCAAGCCCTGCCGTTTGCACGGTGTGCAAGCCGGCACCGACTAGCAGAAATGAGAGCGCGGCCGCCGCATGGCCGATCCACAGCGGCGCAGATCCCGACTCGCCCTTGCCGGCCAACACGAGCAGCGCGAAGGGCATCAGGGCGAAGCCCGCAAACTGCCAGAGCGTTCCCTTCCAGATGAACGGGACGCGCCGCCAGCCCAGCTCGCAACGGTGGGTATCGGACTTGTGTCCAATGAGCGCGCGGAACGGCGCAAACACGAGCGGCAGCGCGAGCATTGCACCGACAAGTGTTGCCGGTACGCCGAGCTCAACGATCATGACGCGGTTGAGCGTGCCGACGAGCAGCACGAGCGCCATACCCGTGGTGACCTGGAACAAAGACAGGCGCAGCAAACGGCGCAACGGCAAATCTGCTGTCGCGATATCCGCAAACGGCATAAAGCGCGGACCGAGCGCGATCCACCGCTCGGTCAGTCGTTGACTAATTCGCCCCACGTCGAAATGTCACCAATACGAAGGGGCCCGATAAACGGACCCCGCCCTTTCGTATCCGGGCGAGCCCGGTTTTTCTTTTGTCGGTTCCGGAGTTCAGAACCAGCGCCCCCAAAGGGGTGCTAGCCGCCGAAGAACGCCGGGAACCAGGTCGTGTTGTTCAAAATTGCGAAGTGAACGACCAGTGAGGCAACCGCCACTGCGCCAAGAAACAGCGGAATACCGACGGTCGGTTTCACAACCAACCACATACGTGCCTGATTCATGCTGTGCTCCTTAACCTAACCAAGGGGTGAACAAGTACGCGAGGAAGTGAGCAATCGCAGAAATGAAGAAGAACACCCGTGTGCCATCAATGATGTGCTTATGGAGTTCTTCGGACTGCTTCATGGTCAACCCCGTCCCGTAGACGCGATCCGAGTCAGACATAGGTGTCTCCCGAAGTTCCTATTGGTAGCCACGAGACCCACATGGGCCCCAAGCACCCGATCTTCGTGCCGGGCAACCGATCAGCGTTCACCCAGAGGGCACATGCCGATGAAGCTAGACACTAATTCGTCTATGACCCGCATGTCAACTCTTATTGGCAAATGCTGTGTCAGCCTTAATTGACACATCAGATTTGTCGAAATCTGTAGGCTCGACACCTCAAAAAAAGGCGGCACCCGCAGGTACCGCCTTTCGAGACAGGCCACCAATCGCCCGCACGGGCGATTGGCGAAAACCCCTAGTTTCTCTTGCTCAAAACGCGCAAACCCATGAATTTTGAGAACGGCGCGGCGGTGCGCGACATCCGAGACACCGCGCTGCCCGAAGCAATCTTACGCGACGACAGTTGCTTTAGCCCGATGCGCGACGACAGCGGCGCTGCAGTCCGCGACATGCGCTCGACGGACGAGCCGCGCGCACTCTTGTGCGTCCTCAATTTGACGCCGAACAGCGGGCCCTGCTTTTTGCTCAGCAGTTTGAGGCCAAACGAGCTGTCCTTGTCGAACTTGAACAAGCCCGTTTCTGACTTGCTCTCGAGCAACACCGGGAATCCGAAGAACTCCGAGAACGGTGCCGGGTTGGGAGGCAGGTAATCGACAATCGAGCCCTGATCAACCGCGGCCGCGTCCAGCGTCTGCTCAACAAAGCGACCCGTGTTGAGTTCAGAGGGACGGGACGACAGCACGGTCCGGCCACGCGCCAGCGCTGCCATGATGGATTTGCGATGCCCTTCCATGATCATGCCCGATGCGATAGCCGCTTCCACCTGAGCCGGCGCGTTGGCGTCGCCCGGGCGGATCACAAGACTGCGTTCGCGCGGTTCTTCGCCCTCGACGAGCCGGTCGATGGTGTCTCTGGCGGCCTGCTCGGAGTCAAACAAGCGTGTAATTGGGAACATATCGGTAGCCTTCCCCTGGATTGAAGGTGTCAGAACCAACCGACACAGCCCAAAAAGGTGGTCGGACGGGTGTTCGCGGCACTGGACAGACTACTCTCGTGTCTCAGTCTGAGTCAATTTTTGTCTAAATTGATCTGTCAATAAAACTAGACACTGGTGACCGGGTTCTGTCGACGTTCGGCTTAGTCACGACGCCTGACCGTCCACCACTGGTAGGCGCAGAACGCCAGCGGAATGCCCCACCAAAGCAGCCCCTTACCGAGAACCAACAGCGCTTCTGACGACAAGAACCCAGACCTCAAGCTTGATTGCGGACGAGATTCGCAAGCGTTTGCAACAGCTCGGGACCGCTGGACGGTTTGAGCAGATAGGCATCGGCACCCTGCGCCAGGCTACGCTCGCGCTGATCAATCCGTCCGCTGAGCATGCAGATGGGGACCTCGGCATTCGGGCCTTCAAGCTCGCGGACCGCGGTGAGCACGTCGAGGCCCGATTCCGCACCCAGGTCGACATCCAACAGCACCACGTCAACCGGCTTCGCTCGCAGGTACCCGAGCATCGCCGCCGAAGCGACGAAGGCACGAACACTGTGCCCGGCAGCCTGGAGCCGCGCCTCGAGCACGGCCAGCACGTCGCGATCATCGTCACAAACCACGCATTTGAAGCTTGGTGCAGCTTCCTGCGGATTGGTGTCGACGACATCAGGCGTCTCAATACCCGCCAATTGCTCCAGGTTGCGGACCAGCTCAGCGGTGCTACCCAGAGGCTGCGCCGCGGTGTCGTCGAGCGTCAACGGCGCAGCACCCTCGACGACCTCGATACGCCACACCTCACACCAGGCGCGCGCCCATTCGATCGCACCGTCCAGGGTCGACAAGATATCAACCTCCACAGGCCAACCACTGCCGCGCGGGTACCGCGTCGACAGGCGTCGGTCTCCGAGTGCGCCAAGCGTCAGCGAGAAGGTGAATACGGCGCCCTGCCCCGGCGCCGACCACAACTGCAACGCGCTCTCCATCGAAGTGACATAGCCGCTCGAAATCGAGAGGCCCAGTCCCGTGCCCGAGTCTTCCTCGGTACGCCCGGGGACGGGCGCCTGAAAGAACGGCTGGAATATCTCTCGGTGCCACTCGGGCGCGATGCCTCGGCCGTCATCGCCAACCTCGAACACGAGCGCGTCGTCGTCGTAGCGCACGAGCAGCCATACGCCGGAACCTTGCCCATGCCGCAAACCATTGGTGAGCAAATTTACGAGCACCTGGCGAATGCGGTCGGCCTCGCCCTCCCAGCGCACGGGCACGTCGGGCATGGCGCCTGCGAACAAGCGCTGACCGCGCGCCATGGCCACGGGCTGCACAATCGTCCGCACGCCCTCAATAAGGTCCGACACCTCGAAGGGCACAGGGTCACGCGAGGCTCGCGCGGCGTCGCTGCGGGCCAGGTCAATCACATCGTCAAGTAGCAGCCGCAGCGAGTCGGCATTGCGACGAATGTTCTGCGGCCAAACTGCATGGTCTGAACCAACCAGTACGTCTTCGAGCATGTCGGCAGCAAGCACGATGCTCGTTAGCGGGGTACGCAACTCATGGCTCAGTGAACCCAGGAAGCGCGTCAAGGCCTTTCGCGCCTCGTCGGACTCACGTTGTGCCCTTTCGCGGTCCCGCGCTTCCGCCTGCGCCTGTTGGGCGGTTTCTACGAGCACCTGCTCGCGGCGCTCGCGCTCCGTAACCACGCCGAGCGCGGCCGCTGAGATCACCAGGGTGGCCGCAATGAGATTGACCAGCGACATCGGGTGCGCCATAGACGCGTAGTCGGCGTAAAGAGACCAGACGTAGGTGATCGCGGCGATAGTGACGGGCGTCCAGATCAGGATGTGGCTGCGGCTACCCAGAAGCGCGACGAATGCCGGCACCACCAGAAACCAGACGATGCCGACATTGGCCTCGTCAGTGGTCGTGTAGAGCAATCCGGTTTGAAACGCGATCAATACGGCGATCGAAAGGTGCAAGGTCAACGCGCGTGACCTGCCCTTCCGAAACACGAGCAGCGCCGCGAGCAGCACCGCGAGCCCCGCGAGCGGCACAGCCGTGGTCCAGGCGCCCTGCACGATAGCCGCGACGAGGACCAATCCGGGTGCCACCCAGAGTATGCGCCGAAAGCTCGTCCAGTCCCTTGGCGTGGTGTCGTCCACCGGCCCTCCCCCCATTGCCAGGCTCCGCAGTGTACCCCGACAGTGGGCTAAGCCTGTGCGGGCTCCAGCGCCTCGGCCAGCGCGGTGATCAGGGCCTGTCTGCGGAACGGTTTGCGCAGCAACGGGCCGTGCGCCGCAGCGCGTGCTTCATCGTCCGCCCCGTGGCCCGTCATGTAGATCACACGCTGTTGGAAGCCGTCACGGCGCAGTGCCTCGACAAGCTCGATGCCCGACATGCCGGGCATGATGATATCCGTCAGGAGCACATCAAACGCACGCGTCGCCGCCAGTTCGAGCGCCGCGGCACCACTGTCGGCATCGATAACACGACAACCCAGATTTTCGAGCGTCTTGGTGACCACGTCTCTCACGTTCGGCTCGTCATCGACGACCAGCACGGTGCCCGTGAGTGTGAGCGTCGCGCGCTCCCCACGGGTCTCCGCGTCGGCACCCTCCTTACCAGACGATTCGACGCGTGGCAGCGTGATCCGAAACGTCGATCCCTGACCGATCGCGCTTTCGACATCAATCGTGCCACCACTTTGCGTCACGATGCCGTACACCGTGGCCAAACCGAGACCCGTACCGCTGCCCTGGGGTTTGGTCGTAAAGAACGGCTCGAACGCCCGCTCCCGAATCTCAGGACTCATGCCGGACCCCGTGTCCGTCACCGTAATCTCTACAGCCTCGTGGTCTGAGGCAACCGTGGTTGAGATCGTCAGCGTACCGCCCGTCTCGGCCATGGCATCACGCGCGTTGAGCGCGAGATTGAGTAATACCTGCTCGACTTGCAGCGTATCGACGCTGACTTGACCGGCGTCCTCGGCGAGATCCACATACAGCGAGATATCGCCCGTCAGGCTTCGTTCGACGAGCGGCGTCGCAGTTCGAATGATCTGGTTGACCGCAACCACGCGGGTTTTCATGACCTGTTGGCGACTAAATGCCAGCAGCTTCGACGACAGCGCGGCGGCACGTTCGCCCGCATCGCGGATCGCGACCAGGTCCTTCTCCTCGGGTGCGCCCCGGCGCGTGGTGACGAGCTGGTCGGCGTAACCAATGATGACCATGAGCAGATTATTGAACTCGTGTGCAATACCGCTGACGAGCTTGCCCAGACTGTCCAGACGCTGCGAGTGCGCCAGCTGCGCCTCCACCTGCAAACGGCTCTCAAGCTCGCCGCGTGCGGCGGCTAGCGCCCGTTGCGCCGCGATCACGCCACGTCGCCGGACATAAAGAATGATCGTTGCAAGGACCGTCGCGCCCACGAGCGCCGGGAGGTACCGGTAGCGCAGCGGCTCGGGCAATGCTGGCGCCGCAAATACTGCCGTGCCCAGAAACACAACGGTGACGTTGACGAGCAACCATTTAAGCGACAACAGGAACGCGCCGTAACACACGATGATCATCGGCAGGTAGATGAGATAGAACGCGTCCTGCACGTAGTGGAACGCGAGCAGCACATTGGCCACGCAGATGCAGGCCAGGATGACGCACAGCGGATTGATCCAGCGCGAGGTGAGCAAGCCGCGCCGCAGTGCGAGGAAGAGCGCCAAGAAGATGACCGCAGACAGCGCGTCGGTCGAGACAACGATGAGGCGCACCCCCGTCGTGTGCGCGTCGAGGAAGCCCATGACCACGAAGACGGTGTATAGGACGGACACACCCAGGCACACGGGCTCGAGTGAACGAAACACCAAATCGTTAAAAACGGGCGTGTAATCTTCAGACCGGTCGGCGTCGTGCGCCATGAAGCGTGACTCCGTTATGCGCACGGGAGCTATACGCGCCAGTATTGTGCCCACAGCATCGCTGTTGCGGCAATCAAGCAGACCCGTCAGTGTGCTCGCCAGACACCCGAAGACGCCAACCGAAAGCACCCCATGGACGCGCTAGACCGCAGACTCAATCACTTCAGCAACCTGATCGCACTGGTGATGCCAGTCGCCGTCGCGGTCGCGATCCCGCTCGATGCCCCAGAGATCGTCGCGGGCGCCTGCGTCGTCTTGTTTGGTGGCCTGCTGCTAGGCCAGCGTCGACGTCTCGTCCAGCACCAGATACCGCCCGGCGTGGCCAACCTGTTAACGCTTTTGAGACTCCTGCTGCTGGTCATCGTGCTAGGCCTGTTTGACACCCTGACACCCACGGTGGCGTTTGGCGCCTTCGCCAGCAATGTGGCGCTCGACGTTCTGGACGGACGCATCGCCCGTGCACGAAACGAAACGGATCGTTTTGGCAGTCACTTTGATATGGAGGTCGACGCTGTCTACGTGCTGACAGCCGGGCTCTATTTTCACCTCGTCGCGGGCGTCGCGCTCTGGGTCGTGGTGCCGGGATTGCTGCGTTATGTCTACCGTCTGGCCGTTTGGGGCCTCGCAGGCGGAGACTTTGCCGAACGCCGGCGTCAGTATGCCGCCGTGATCGCCGGCGTGAGCTTCGCGCTGCTCTGCGGCGCCACGCTGCTGCCGGGCTCCGCACAGCAGCTCGCGCTCGCGTTAACGACGCTGCTACTCTCCGGCTCGTTCGCCGTCTCGTTCGCAGAGCTGTTCCGACATGCCGCCCACCGTCCATCTCTTCAGTAGCGGCCGCGCCGACCAGGTCTCCGGCGGCTATCTCTACAACGCATGCCTTATGGACGCCCTCGAGAAGCTCGGTCACCGGGTGCGCTACCACGCCGATCAGAACGGTGTCGAAGCGGTCGCCCCAGACGACGCTGTGATCATTGACGGGCTTGTGCTTGAGTCTGTGTCGCCGCAACTTTCGTCGCACACCGGGCCGCGTGTGGCGCTGCTGCACATGCGGCCCGAACGCCTCCCGGGCGACACCGGGTTATCCGCCGCGAGTCACGTAGTCGTGACGGGCGAGCCCGTTGGCGAGGCCATGCGTGCGCGGGCCGTCGTGCCCGCAGATCGACTCACGTGCATCGCACCCGGCATAAACGACGACTGGCAACCGAAATCGCATTACGCGCAGACCCCGCGACGTCTGCTCTGCCTCTCCAACTACCTGCCGCGCAAAGGGCACGGTCGCCTTATCGGCACCCTGGCATCACTCGCCGACCTCGAGTGGACGCTGACCTGTCACGGCAACGCCGACTTTGACCCGGCCCGGTTTGCGCAGGTGCGTGCGAGGGTCGACGGCGCGCATCTCAATACGCGCATCCGCGTCGAGCGCGCAGTGACTCACGATCGAGTGAACCTTTTGATGCGCGAAGCGGATCTACTGTTGCAGTTTTCTGTCGACGAGAGCTACTCCATGGTGACCGCCGAAGCACTGGCCTGCGGCCTGCCCGTGTTATCGCACCCCACGGGCGCGATGCGTGAGTTCGCCCCACATGGCACCATCTGCTACGTGGATACCGAAGACCACGCCGCCGCCTCGGACGCGTTGCGCGACTTGCTTACCAACCCCCGGGCGTATGCGCGCCTGCGCGCAGCCGAACCGCCACCCCGTCGCAGCTGGCGCGACGTCGCGTTAGCCTTTGACGCGCTGCTGACACGGCGCTGATGTCACCTATTGGCACCCTCATCGTTGTCTGCTACCTGTTGCTCGCCATCGAGCTTACGGTGCTGCACACACCCAGTGTGGCCTCCTCGCGCCGGCTCTGGTCGCCCGACGACGAGGAGCTCGCATTCTATTCGCCCGAATTTCGACGCTGGTTTGAGCTGCCGCCCCTGCAAAAGGCGCTGCGATTTGTGCTGCCACTGGTGATCGTCTACGGCGTGTTCCTCTACCCCCTCGCCGATCTCATCTGGGGGCCCGAAGTGCTTGGCGACTATCTGCTCATCCCGGGCACTGCCCTCACAGTTGCGGCCGCGGCCTTGATGACCTTGGGTCGTGCGCTCACGTTGGGATCGGTGTTCGCCTTGCGCCGCTTTGCGGCCGAAGACCACCGTGCCCTGCAAACGCGCTCGATCTTTCGCTGGTCACGTAACCCGGGCCTCGTTGGCATGTACATGATGTTCGCAGGCTACTGGCTTGCAATGCCTTCCCTCACTTTTGCCTTGGGTCTCGTCGTGTACGTTTTACACATGCACGCCAAGGTGCGACTTGAAGAGGATTACCTCGGCAACCGCTTCGGCGCCGACTTCACACACTACCGCGAGCGCACGCCCAGGTACCTGCTGTGACGGACCGCATGAACGAGCAACAGCGCATCGCAGACTGGTTCGACGCCACCTACCGGCGTAAGGGCGAACGCTACCTGCGCCCGCTTCGCGCCTACTACGTGTTCCTCGAACTGCTCGCGGTGAAGACTGACACACGCCTGCTGGACATCGCCTGTGGCCTGGGGCGACTGCTCGAGGCGGCTGCTACCTATGGCGTAACGGGCACAGGCATCGATATTTCACCCGTCGCGATCGCAGCGGCACAGCGGAAATTGCCCGAAGCCAAGCTCGTGGTCGGCAATGCCGAGCAGCTGCCCTTCGCCGATGCGAGTTTCGATGTCGTGACTTGTCTCGGTTCGCTCGAGCGCATGATGGATCGCCCACAGGTGCTCCGGGAAATGCGACGTGTGGGCAGCGCCGATGCACGCTTCTGCCTGCTCGTGAGAAATTCGGCGACACTGGGTTTTCGCTGGCTCACGGGCTCGCGCGATCAGCGTCGTCGTCGCGGACATCAGGACGCCGACTCGCTCGCCAACTGGCGCGAGCTTTTTGAACACACAGGCTTTGAGATCGTCGACGTACTGCCCGATCAGTATCCCTTACACCGACGCAAGCACTGGCAACGGCTCGGCCTCGGGCGCGTCGACTTCAAGGCGCCGATCCGGCCTGACGGCCCCATCGATGGCGCCAATGAATTCCTGTTCATCCTGAAGCACGCCTCGTGAATCGCCAGCAGGTTGCGTCGGTCTATGATCGACTGGTCGCATTCGAGGCGCCGCGTCACGGCGGCACCTACCCGGTGCACAAGAAGCTGGACCTGCCCGATGGGAAGGACGTTTACGACCTCGTGGCAGAAGGCGTCGCGGTGGCGCCCGGTGCGATAATTCTCGACGCCGGCTGCGGCACGGGGTTTGGCACATCGCGACTCGCGCAACGCCTCCGCCGGGAAGCCCTGGGTATCAGCCTCAGCGAGCCCGAGGTTACGCAGGCGCGCGCCGGCGCGGGCACGGGCGCCGTGCACTTTGCGGTGCAGAGTTTTGACGAGGTGGACGTGCAGGCGTACGGGCTTATCGTTGCCGTGGAGTCACTCAAGCACAGTGCCAACCTTGCGCGCAGCATCCGCCACCTTATTGAGGGCTTGCAGCCCGGGGCCTCGCTCGTGGTCGTTGACGACGTCCTGACGGGCGCACCCGATCCCGAGCGCCTACGACGACTCGAGGCGGCGTGGGCTCTGGCCTGTGTGTACCGGGAATCGGACTTCATTGACGCACACCCCACGATCACCTGCGAAATTGAAGACCTGACGCCCTGGACGCGCCGAGTGTCGCTGCCACGCCTTTGGCTGCGACGCGCACTGCTCGCGGCCGCTTCCGCCGTCCGCCCCGGCGTGCGTGAGCTCGCCCCGATTTACGCCGCTGGATTTGACCTCGACACCCTCTACCGACGGGGGCACATGCGCTACCTCATGATGCGCTGGACCGCACCAGGCTCATGATCAGCGCGCTGCTCTGGCTCGCCGCAATCAATGTGGCCTGTTTCCTGCCCCACTACCTGCTCAACTTCCGGGAGCGTCCCAACCCATTTGAGTTCCTGCGGCCCAGTCACGCCTCCGACAATCGGGGCATCAAACTGCTCTACTCGAAGCTGCCCTTCTCCGATCCGTTCCGGATCAATTTCGACGTGACAACCGGCGTGCTGCTGGCTGGCTTCCTGGGCTGGCAGGGTGGCGTCGCCCAGGTCGTTCTGGCCACGGTGCTCTGGTTTGGCTTCATCGAAATCACCTACACGAGTGTCATGCAGGCCGTGTTCAAACGGCCGCCCGTGCTTGGCAGTGACCTGGCACTGCTTACGGCAGGCGTATCGATCGTGCGTGGCCGGCTGACGGGCATCGTGGCAGGACTCTTACTCACACTCAGCCTGCTGGCCTGGGCGAGCTACAGCATCATGGGCGCTCTGCTCAGCGCAATGCCGAGCGGCAACGTGTTGTTGCTCGTCGTTGCCGTCGCGCTGCTGCCGCCCTGCCTTTACAACCTGCGTCGCTACCCCTACCAGAAAGTCATCTACCGAAGTGTGTACTCGCCGACGCTGCATTTTGCGCGCAACCTTGAGGTCGGGCGTGGCTATCAGCGGATGATCAATGAGGACGCCGCGCACTTCGCCGCACTGAACCGGTTCGGCGGGCTCACACTGCGAGACGCACCCAACATCGTGTTCGTGTGCATCGAGTCCTACGGCGGCGTGGTGTACACGCAGCCAGCGCTGCGCGCGCGACTCGCCCCGGCAATCGAACGATTCGACTCGCAGCGGCAAGCCGCCGGCCTGCACGTCGCCTCCGTGCTGTCCGAAGCGCCGCTCTTCACGGGCGGCTCGTGGCTCAGTTACACGACGTTTACCTATGGGCTGCGCATCGACAACCTCGTGCTTTACGACAGATTGTTCGCGCCCGACAGTGCGTTCGCAGCCTACGAGTCGGTATTCCATGTGCTGCGCCGCAATGGCTACCGCAACCACCTGCTGGGTCCGTTGGGCGGCGTCGCCGCACATGATGTGGACTGGGACCGCATCCAGCGCAACTTTCAGGCCGACGTGATGATCGATTTCGACGGCCTCGACTATGCCGGGCCCACGTTGCCCTACATGGGGCTTGCGCACCGCTTCGCCCCGCCCGACCAATACGCGCTCAACGCCGCGTACGAGCGTGCGCGGGCGAGTGGCGCGCCCTTCTCACTGTTCTTTTTGACGCTCAACTCCCACTTTCCGTTCGACGCACCCGCTGCGAAGGTCGACGACTGGCGCGCGCTCAACGACCAAGACCTGTCGCTTGACATCGACCAGAGCGCCGAATCTGACACGACCTCGCGCTACGTCGCTGCGATGCGCTACGAGCTGGATGTGGTTACGGATTTCGTCGCGGACCATGCGGCCGACGACACGGTGTTCGTCGTCTTCGGTGATCATCAGCCGCCATTTGTTGCGACGGACGACATGGGTGTCACCACGCCTGTGCACATTCTGTCTCGCGACGCCGAACTCGTCGCGCAATTCGTCGATGGCGGTTACGTGGACGGCCTGGCGCCGGAGACCGACAACACGACGCGACATGAGGACTTTATGCCCTTGTTCCTCGACGCCATGGCACGTCGCTACGGGCACACGCCCGAGGAGCCCTCATGAGCGGCGCAGCCGGCGGATTCTGGCAGTCGCTCCTGACTTACGCCGGGCTCGACGCCCTGCGCCGCGCGAGCTTTGTCGTCCTGCTGCCCGTGTATCTCGTTTACCTGGCACCCGATGCGCTCGGCGCACTCGTGCTCTACAACCTCATGGCCGCACTCGTTGCGATCGTGGCCAATGGCCGGCTCGATGCCGCCATGCGTCGCTTGTATTTTGACTACGATACGGCTGCCGAGCAGGAACAGTACTTGTCGCTGCTGTTCAGCGGGTCGCTCGCTTTGATCGTGGCAAGCCTCGGCGTGATGTGTCTTCTCGGGCCCTCGCTTTACAGCACCGTGTTTCCAAATGACGCGATCCGCTTTTTCCCGCTCGGTATCATCGCGCTTGCAACAGCCTGCGCCAACGCGGCGTTGTTGCCCTTATTCGCGTTCCTGCGCAACCGGCGCGCGCTGCGGGAGTATTCGGGCTACTCACTATTCCTGATCATCGCCAATCTCGCACTGCAGGTCGTATTGATCGTGCCGTTCGGGTGGGGCCTGCGCGGTGCGCTTGTCGGCGCCTTGCTGCCGCCCATCACGCTGCTTGTCGTACTGTTCACCACCCGACGCCGTCGGCTGCTGCGTCGACCCGACTGGTCGGCACTCGCACCATCGATCCGCTTTTCATTGCCGCTCATTGCGTTCGCGTGGCTTTACCTGTTCGAGTCACGGCTCGACCGCATCGCGCTCGCGCAGTACTTCGATCTCAATACCGTGGGGGGCTATGGCTTGCTGGCCGCGCTGCTGGGCGTGTGCGGCATGCTGCTGAACGCACTGGACGCGAGCATCCGCCCCTGGCTGTACACAGCGCTGGGTCAGGCAGAGCAACAAGCGCACCATGCCGTCCAGGTGTTTGGCGGCCTCTACATCGCGACGGGTCTGCTGGTGCTCGCGCTCGTGGCCCTGGTCGGGTCGACGCTGGGCCTGCTCACGCGCGATGACACGTATTTGCAGGTTCGCGCCTGGCTGCCGCTGGGCGTCACGGCGCTCGTGCCCATGCTGTTTACGCGTTTCTGGGGGCTGCTTTACCTATACGCAGGACGTACCGTGCGACTCACGTTGTGGACGCTGTGCCGCACGATTGTGACAATCGGCCTGTTAATCGCTTTGACGCCCCGCTACGGGGTACCCGGTGTCCTCATCGCCCTGCTCGTTTCGCAATGTGCCAATGCCCTGATCTTCCGCGTTGAACTGGCTCGGCTCTCAATGGTGCCTAGTGGCGATTCCGGGCCCGTCATTCAGGCCGCCGCCTTTGTGGCCGTGATCTGGAGCGCCTGGCTCATCATCGACTCGGCCTACCCGGTTCTCTGGGGCGGCGTACAGTGCCTGTCGGTCGGCATTCTGCTCGCCCTGTCGAATAGAACCGCGGTCAAGCAACTGCGCGCGATCGTTGATGCGCATGCACCGGCGGCAAAGCCCAACGGGGTCGCGTCGTGATACTCGACGAGACGCTTTGGCAGCAGATGCTGGCGCTGCGACAGCAGGCTGCGGGCATCACCGGCCCCGACCGTTGCGTGTGTTGCACCCCCACGTCGCTTACCGCAACGGATACGACACACATCGACGCCCGAACCCGCGCGGTGATCTGCTGCTCGCCGCAGGCGCCGAGTGGCTGGCAGTGCGAGACGCTCCTCGAGGCGCGACTCTGGCTCTGGACACGACCCGACTGCGAGCCGGCGTTGCGCCAGGCGCTGCGTATTTATGCCCCGCTGGCACTCGCGTCCTGGGTCTCGGCAGACCAGTCCTTCGTGCTCGTGCACATGGCGCAGTCGCTTGACGGGCGCGTTTCCACGGTGGCCGGGCACAGCCAGTGGATCGGCAACGAGGACAACCTGCAGCACGCGCATCGGCTGCGCGCACTGGTGGACGGCGTGCTCGTGGGCGGTAAAACGGCGATCCAGGACAAGCCCCGCCTCAACGTGCGACGCGTGAGCGGCAACGATCCAGTCCGCATCCTGCTGAGCGACAGTGAAACGGCACTCGAGGCCCTGCCGCGTGTGCCCGGTATGCGCACGCTTGTACTGCGCTCGCGCGCTTGCGAAATCCGCGACGCCGAGCAGAGTGATCATGAGGTGCTGCCGTGCACGCGGCGCGACGGCACCATCGATGTGCCTGAGCTGCTGACCCGGCTCCGCGAGGCAGGTATCCACAGTGTTCTTGTCGAGGGCGGCCCCAAGACGTTTCGTGCATTCCACGAAGCCAATGCTGTCGACTGGCTGCAACTGCATGTCGCCCCCGTGCTCTTCGGTTCCGGGCACCCCGTGCTCGAGCTGCCCGAAATCACCACCGTTGACGATGCCGTGACGCTAAAGCATCCCGTGTACACAGTCATGGGCAACGCGTTCATGGTGACGGCCGAGTTGTGAGCCGCGCGCTCTGGCACCTCGACGCGACGCATTCCGAGCTGCGTCGCGTGTCGCGCGACGGTGCGGCCAAGGGCATCGCCGTTCAAGCGCGCTACTCGATGATCTCGACAGGCACCGAACGACTCGTGGCCTGCGGCAAAGTACCGACCACAGCGTACGACGCCATGTCGGCGCCCCACACAGACGGACACTTCGGCTTTCCCATCAAGTACGGCTACTCGCTCGTGGGCCATGACCCCGACGGACGCGCGGTGCACTGCCTGCACCCGCACCAGTCGACGGCCTGGGTAGCTGCTGAAGACCTCGTAGCGCTACCCGAAGGCGCACCCCTCGAACGCATGGCGCTCGCGAGCAATTTGGAGACCGCCCTCAACGCGGTTTGGGACGCTCCGCCTCAGACAGGCAGCGCCGTCCTCGTCTGCGGTTTCGGCAGCGTCGGCGCCTTGCTCGCATTGACGCTTCGACTGCTTCACGACTGCGATGTCGTCGTCGTCGAGCACGCACCCTGGCGTGCCGCGCTGGCACGCGATATCGGCTTTGAGGTCGTGACCGACAACGCGACGCAAGCCAGAAGTTTCGAACTCCTGTTCCACACGACAGGCACGGCGAACGGACTGCAATGGTGCCTGGATCACGCGGACTTCGAAGCACGCATTGTGGAGTTGAGCTGGTACGGCAACGATCCGGTTCGCCTGACACTTGGCGATCGATTCCACTACAACCGGCTGCGCATCCTGAGCTCGCAAGTTGGGCACGTGGCGGTCCCGCAGCGCGAGACCCTAAGTCATCGTGACCGTCGCGCGGCCGCCATCGATCTGCTCACCGATCCGGTGTTCGACGGCATTCCCCGAACGCGCGTACCGTTCGAGGATGCACCCCGGTTTTTTGAGACCTTGCGCGCTGGGCCCCTGCCCGACGGGCTGGTTTGGATCATCGACTACGGAGGCTAGGCCATGTACTCAGTCAAAGTTCGCGATTCCGTGATGATCGCGCACTCACTCGACGACCCGTTTTTCGGTCCCGCGCAGCGCTTGCACGGCGCCACGTTTGTCGTCGATGTGAGTTTTCTCTCGCCGACGCTCAACGAGTACAACGTGGTTATCGACATTGGGCACGCACGCGACACCGTATCGGCTGTGCTCGACGGCCTGCGTTACCGCAACCTCGACGAGCTGCCCGAGTTTGCAGGCGTGCTGTCCACCGCCGAACACGTCGCGCGGCACATTCATGACGCCGTGAAGGCGCGGCTCGCAGACGGCTTCGCGGGCGACCTCGAGGTCACGCTGCGCGAAACGCATGACGCCTGGGCCAGCTATTCCGGGGCACAACGGCGCTAAGCACTATGATTCGCGTCCACGCCACGCTGCACAAGTGTCTGACGATGTACTACCTGCGCGTGATGCGTGGCGCGCTCAATCGTCCCTGGCGCCGGCCGCAATTTGATCACGTCGAGAGTATTCAGGGCCTGTTCTACAACCGGCTCCACGACCTGCGCGTCATCTCCTGCAGCGGCTTTGCCGTCGACACGACGCGTCTGGGCGAAGACTTTCGCATCGTGCGATTCGTGCGCGACCCGCGGGACCTCATCGTTTCTGGCTACTTCTACCACCGCCGTGGCGCTGAGCCCTGGTTTCGCTTCCGTGGACCGACCGACGCGTACTGGAGCGCGATCAACGGCCGGGTGCCGGCAGCCATGCCCGACGACCTGACCTATGCAGAATACCTGGAGTCGCTGAGTGTTGAAGACGGTTTGCTGGCCGAGATCGAATTTCGCGCCGCGCATCTTGAGTCGTTGCGCGATTGGCCTCGGGACGACCGAATTCGTCTCTACCGCTACGAGTCGATTCTCGGCAACGAGCGCGAGACGTTTGAGGACATCGCTGACTTCTACGAACTGTCGCGCGGCGAGAAGGCGCGGATGAGCAGACTTGCCCACCGGTTCAGAAGCGCGCGCCGAACCGACGATCCCCACATTCGTGACCCGCGACCGGGGCAGTGGCAGGCGCATTTCACCCCGCGCGTCACGCAGCACTTCGACGGCGAATATGGCGACCTGATTCCGTTGCTTGGGTATTGATCCAGGCTCGGCTCAATTGGCCGCAAAAAGTGGCGGAGAGGGGGGGATTCGAACCCCCGGTGCGGTATCACCGCACACTCGCTTTCCAGGCGAGCACCTTAAACCACTCAGCCACCTCTCCGAATCTTGTCACTTCAGGGATTGATTCGAATCGGCTTAAGCCGATTCTCACCCCTTCGGGGCGCCCTGCGGGCGTCCAAAACGCGATGCGTTTTGTCGAACCCCCGGTGCGGTATCACCGCACACTCGCTTTCCAGGCGAGCACCTTAAACCACTCAGCCACCTCTCCGAATCTTGTCCCCGAACGCCGCGAATCAGTCGGCGCCGTCTTCGCCTTCCCCTTCCTCAAAATAGAGCGGCGGCCTTTCGAGGCAGCTCTGATCGACGTCGGGCGGCGTCGATGCCGCAGGAATATCCAACCTGGCCTCGGGCGGCAACGCATCATAGCCCTCAGGCACCTCGATCGGTTGGGCTTCTAAGGCACGCTGGTAATCGACGCGAGTTTCGCAGGGGTTGGCCGTGCCGCAGCCGCCGAGCACCATCCCGGCCAGGGCCAGGGCAAAAAACTGGATTCGTTGCATTACTTTAAGTCCGCGTTCTTGAGCGCTGTTATGACTTGGGCGTGCCGGTCTTCGGCGAGAGGCACCAGGGGCAGTCGCAGAGACCCATCACCGTAGCCGAGCTCGCTCAGGGCCCACTTGACGGGAATAGGATTCGACTCCGCGAACATCGCCTCGTTCAATGCGGCCAGACGCGCGTCGATAATGTGTGCGCCCTTCTTATCACCACCACAGGCGAGCTCGCAGAGCTCAGCCATAAGCGCTGGCGCGACATTGGCCGTGACACTCACCACGCCGTGGCCGCCGCGCAGCATGAACTCACAGCTCGTGAAATCATCGCCGCTGAAATACAAGAAGTCATCCGGACACGCCGCTTGCTGCGCCTCAAGCCGCTCGATGTCGCCCGTGGCGTCTTTGATGGCCACAATGCGCGGATGCGCGGCGAGTTCCGCCAGCGTCTCTGGCAGCAAGTCACTCTGCGTGCGACCGGGCACGTTGTAGAGCATGACGGGCTTGGAGACAGCATCGGCAATCGCGGTGAAGTGCGCAGCCAGCCCGCGTTGGGGCGGCTTGTTGTAGTACGGCGCCACGAGTAGAAAACCGTCGACGCCATCGATGTCCGTCGCCTGGGACAAATCGATACTCTGGGCCGTCGAGTTGGAACCCGTGCCCGCAATGATCTGCATACGACCCGCATTGAACGCAATCGAACGGCGCACGAGTTCGGCGTGCTCATCACGTGTCAACGTCGCCGACTCGCCCGTGGTGCCGCCGACAACGAGACCCGCCGTCCCCGACTGGGCGTGCATATCGATCAGGCGCTCGAGCGCGTCGTAATCGATCTCGCCACCGTCGATGAACGGCGTCGTGATCGCGACGTAACTGCCTGAAAACATGCGGGGCTCCGCGCCAAAAAGGTGCGAAAGTGTATCTGCTGACCCAGCTTCGCGGCAAGCGGCTTTCCGCGTACAATGGTGGGTCTTTTATTGCACAGGCCCCAGGGGGCCATTAGTGCCTATGTCACAGCTTCTCGTCATCTCAGCGATGGGCCAGGACCGCGCCGGCGTGGTCCACGAGGTCGCCGAGGTCATCCGCCGCAATGAGGGCAATATCCTCGAGAGCCGCATGGCCACGCTGGGCAGTGAATTCGCCATGCTGCTGCTTGTGTCGGGCCACTGGCACACGATAAGCAAGCTCGAGGCTGCGCTCGAGACGCTCGCGACGGCCAGCGAGCTGTCCATCACGATTCGCCAGACGCGCCACAAGCCCGCCGGTGAGCCCCTGATCCCCTACGCGGTCGACGTCATTTGCCTGGACCAGGAAGGTATTGTGTCGAACGTATCCGGTTTTCTGGCCAGCCGTGGCGTCGAAATCGCAGAGCTCTCCACGCGCAGCTACCCGGCAGCCCACACGGGTGCGCCCATGTTCAGTATCCAGGCAACGGTCAGTGTTCCCGGCAGCCTCTCGATCGCCCAGATGCGCGAAGAGTTCCTGCAGTTCTGTGACCACATGAACATCGACGGCATCCTGGAACCCATCAAGACCTGAATCCCCAATCCCATCGGAGACCCCCCCAATGAGCGGACCTGCGCTGAATCGCGTCGTCAAAGACTTCAAGGCCCCTGCCACGAGTGACACCGAGGTACACCTGAAAGGCCTGCGTGGCACCCAGGTGGTGCTGTACTTCTACCCCAAGGACAACACTCCGGGTTGTACGAACGAAAGCGTCGATTTTTCTCAGTTGAACGGTAAGTTCAAGCGCGCTAACGGGGTCATTTTTGGTATCTCGCGCGACTCGCTTGCATCCCACGAGAAGTTCAAAGCGAAATACGAGATGCCCTTCGAGCTGATCTCGGACCCGGATGAATCGTTGTGCCAGTACTTCGACGTGATCAAGGAAAAGAACATGTATGGCCGCAAGGTCATGGGTGTGGAGCGCTCAACGTTCCTGATCGGCGCCGACGGCAAGCTGGCCGAGGAATGGCGCAAAGTGAAGGTCAAGGGTCACGCCGAAGCTGTCCTCGAGTCCGCCAAAGCGCTGAACAAGGGCGCCAAATAGGCGCGCTTGCTGGGGAACGCGCGCTTTGTGGCAGGGTCTGAGGCGATGATGGCTTGTCTTCGGAAAACGCTGCTGACCCTCGCAAGCACGACCGTGATCGTGCTGGCGGCCCTGTCTGCGCCCGCGGCCACGGCGCAGCAGTCGACGTTCGAGCTGCCGAGCATCGGCAGCCCCGCGGACGCCTTGCTGCCGCGGAACGAAGAGGCACGCATAGGACGCCAGATCATGCGCTGGTTCCACCAGCAGGGCCGCATCATCGAAGACCCCGAGCTGACCGAGTACATCAATGACCTCGGGCACCGACTCGTGGGTAACGTCAACTCGGGCGACTACGAGTTCGAGTTTTTCGTCGTCAACGATCCGACCATCAACGCCTTTGCGCTGCCGGGCGGATTCATCGGCATCCACACGGGGCTGATTCAGCTCACGCGAAACGAAGACGAGCTCGCCAGCGTGCTCGCGCATGAAATCGCGCACGTCACGCAGCGCCACATTGCTCGCACGATCCATGACAACTCGCGTGCCAGTCTCGCGACCATGGCGGCCATGCTCGGCGCCATTGCCATCGGTGCGGCAACAGGCGCCGGCGGCGAGTTTCTCGAAGGTGCCATCGCCACGACGCAGGCCGTGGACGCGCAAAACCAGATCAACTTCACACGCGGCTACGAATACGAAGCCGACCGCGTGGGCATTGCCACGCTGGCCGCCTCGGGCTTCAACGTCAACGCCATGGCTGACTTTTTCGCCCGGATGGGACGCCGTACCAACGGCACGCTCGGCGGGCAGGTGCAGTTTGAGTACCTGCGTACGCACCCCGTGTCGTCGTCGCGTACCGCTGAGGCCAAGGCGCGCGCTGCCCGCTACCCCGATGTTGCGACATCCAACAGTGTGAGTTACGGCCTCATGAAGGCCCGCACCAAGGCGCTTTTCGCAGAGACGCCCGAGGAAGCTCTGGCCCACTTCGCACTGCCCATGGGTGAAACACCCACGCGCGCCAATGATTACGGCCGCGCGCTGGGCATGATGCGCGCCAACCGCCCCGAAACAGCCGAGGCGATTTTCGAGCGCCTGATCGAAGGCCAGCACAAGGTCATCGCCTACCACATCGGCCTCGCGCTGGCGCAAGCCGCGAACGACGACGAAGTCGCGGCACTCGAAACGTTTGAGCGTGCGCAGGAGCTCTTCCCGCGTAACGTACCGCTGACCATCCGCCACGCAGAGGTGCTGCTCGAGACCAACCAGCCCGGTAAGGCGCATGAGCTGCTGCTCGATCTGCTCAACAACGTGCCGCCGACGCCCGAGCAGGTGCGGCTGATCGCTCGCGCCGCGATCGATGCCGAGCAAATTGCTGAGGCCCACTACTACATGGCTGAGTACAACATCATGACGGGCAACCTTGTGCAGGCCGTCGTGCTGCTTCGCCGCGGCGCGAACCTCCAGCAGACCACGCCGATCCAGCGGGCCCGTTTCCTCGCACGCGCCGACTTCGTCAGCGAGTACCTCTCCGAAGAGCAGAAGCTCGAGGTGCGGCGCGGCGAGCGTCCGTCGTTCGCGGCAACCCGGTAACCTACTCAAGCGACGCCCACCGCGCCGTTCACAGGCAAGGAAGACCCCATGTTTCAAACGATACGCCGGCCCGCTGTGCTCATCGCGCTGTGCGCTGGACTCCTGGGCGGTTGCGCCACCAGCCAGACAGTGCCAACCGAGGACAGCTGGGAAGGCCTCAATCGCGGCATCTACGCGTTCAACAACGGCGTGGACAAGATTTTCCTGAAGCCTGTGGCACGCGGCTATCGCTTCATCACGCCGGATCCGGTTGAACGCGGCGTCAGCAACGTTTTCTCAAACCTGGGCTACCCCGTGGTCATCCTGAGCAACGCGCTGCAAGGCAAAGGCAAGGCGGCGCTCAGCGACACGGGTCGCTTCCTCGTGAACTCAACTATTGGCGTTGCGGGGATTTTCGACGTGGCCACGCCCATGGGCATGCCACAGCACAACGAAGATCTCGGACAGACATTGGCAGTGTGGGGCGTCCCCAGCGGGCCCTATATCATGATCCCGTTTCTCGGCCCGAGCACCTTGCGCGATGGCATCATGACCATCGGCAACCAGACCCTGCACGGGCGTAACCTGATCGACAACTCCAGCGTGCGCGACAAACTCGTAGTGCTTGAGGTGATTTCGACGCGCGCGAGCTTACTGCCGCTCGACGCCCAGTGGCAGGCGTCGCAGGACCCCTACATTTTCCTGCGCGAGGCTTATTTGCAGCGCAGGAACTTCCTCATCTATGACGGTAATCCGCCGGCCGATGACTTCGAGCTGGAGGAAGGATTTGACGACGACCTCGACGACTTCGACGACGATCTCTAGCGCACAAAATCGCGCTAGATAAACCCCGTCCAGCGCTCGCCAGCCTCGAGCATGCCCTCAACTTCGCTGATGGCGGCGATGCTCACGAGTCGCTCCGGCACGTTTTCGTAGCGAATCTCTCGGACGCTGTGGTTGGCCCAGCCCACCCACTCCATCAGGAGCGCGAGTCCCGCACTATCCGTGCGGTCAACTTCGGCCATGTCCACGATGATGCGACTGTGCTCCGTAAAGCGGCGGGTGCCGCGGTCCAGAAGCCGGGCCACGGTGTCAAAGGTCAGGTCGCCCTTCAGCGAAAAGCGACCCTCCCCGACCTCAATGATTTCTGCGGCGGCGCTCACGAACCTGAGGCGGTCGCAGCGCTCACGTCGCTTTCGTCAAGCTCACCCAGCGCTTCCGCAGCCTCGGTCTCGAGCCGCGTAATGACTGCGTCAAGGCTCGTACGCTTCACTTCCTCGTCGATCTCGGCGCGGAAGTTGCGCACATAGGAAATGCCCTCGATGGTGACATCGAATACTTTCCAACCGTTGTCGCCGCGATTGACGAGGCCGTAGTTCACCGGAACCGACTCACCGCCGCCGAGCGTCACGACTGTGCGCACGGTGGCGCGCTTCTCGTCATTGTCGCCGGCCCGTGGTTCGAGCACCTCAACGAGGTCTTCCTCGAACTCGAGCACACCGTCGGCGTAGCGTCGGATGAGGCTGTTGTAGAGGCCATCAATGAAGCGCTTTTTCTGTTCTGTCGTCGCATCGCGCCAGTGGCGCGCGAGAACGAGCCGACCGGCGTAGTTGCGGTCGAACCGCGGCGCGAGCAGATCGTCAACAAAGCGAATGAGCGCGGCACGATCTTCAGCGAGCGCGTCGCGCTGGCCTTGCAAGCCTGTCTTGAGCGCATCCACGGCACCGTTGATGACGTCGACGGGCTCGTCCTGTGCAACGGCGTTGCCGCCAGCCACAGCCAGCACCAGGCCTGCGACAGCGGCCACGAAACGGCTTCGGTGCCGCGAAACTCGGGGTGTATTCATGGGGGTTACTCCCTGTCCGAAATCAATCCTCACCAGAATTGACCAGGAACTTGCCAATAAGGTTCTCTAAAACAATGGCTGATTGCGTGAATTCCAACCGATCGCCATCGCCCAAAAAGACGTCGCTGCCGCCCGGCTGCAGACCCACATACTGGCTGCCAAGCAGGCCGGCCGTGAGAATGCTGGCGTCCGAGTCCTCGGGCAGCGTGTCGTAGCGGCTGTCGATGCGGAGCGTGACGACCGCTTCGTAGCGGTCCTTGTCGAACACAATCGACTCAACGCGGCCAATACGAACGCCGGCCATGGCGACTGGTGACCGCTCTTTGAGCCCGCCGATGTTGTCGAATCGGGCTGTGATGTCGTAGCTGCCCTCTTCAAACCGCTGGATGCTCGTTGTTTGTGTCGCCAGAAAGAACAGCGCCGCGAAGCCCAGGGCAACAAAGGCACCCGTGCCGATCTCAACCGTTTTTGTTTGCTGCATGTTGTCTTACCCCAAACTGATCGCCATAGCGGTGATCATGAAATCGAACACGAGGATGACCACAGCCGTGATCACCACCGTTCGTGTCGTGGCGCGCCCCACGCCTTCCGCTGTCGGGATGGCATTGTAGCCCTCCCACACGGCGATCAGGCTGGCCGCCAGGCCGAACACGATGCTCTTGAGAATACCTTCCCAGACGTCTGCCATGCCGACGCCGGCCTGCATCTGAGACCAAAAAGCGCCCGCATCGACGCCCAGCAGTGGTACGCCGACGACCCAGGAACCGAGAATGCCGACGCTCGTGAAGATGGCCGTGAGCAGTGGCATTGAAATGGCGCCGCCCAGAAAGCGTGGCGTCGCCACACGAATCACGGGATCAATGGCCATCATTTCCATAGCCGAAAGCTGGTCCGTCGTGCGCATGAGCCCGATCTCGGAAGCCAGTGCAGTGCCCGCCCGGCCCGCGAAGAGCAATGCCGTGATCACGGGACCCAGCTCCTTCATGAGCGAGAGCGCAGAGAACAGCCCCAGGATGTCCTCGCTGCCGAAGCGTGCGAGGTTGGAATGCCCCTGCAGCCCGATCACGGCGCCGACGAAAAAGCCGCACACCATGATGAGCACGAGCGACAAGGCACCCGCGTTGAAGATTTGCTGCGACACGAGTCGGGGGCGCATGAGGACGCGCGGCGACTCGACGATGAGCCGCAACAAAAACAGCTGCAGCGCGCCGAATGTGCGCAGAAACCCGGTGAAGGCTTCCCAGAGGTCACGCATCGTCGTCGCCCTCGCCGTTACCGATGAGCTGTGATGTGTAGTCGGGGGCCGGGAAATGGAACGGCACGGGCCCGTCGGCCATGCCGTGCATGAATTGGCGCACGAGCTCCGACGGCGCGTTGGACAACTCGTCGGGACTGCCGCTGGCAGCAACCTTGCCCTCCGAGATCAGATAGCTTGAATCGGCGACCGTGTTGATCTCCTGAACATCGTGACTCACGACGATCGAGGAAATGCCCAGCGCATCATTCATCCGGCGCACAAGCCGCACGATGACGCCCATCGAAATGGGGTCCAGGCCCACGAACGGCTCGTCGTAGATGAGAATGCGAGGGTCCGTGGCCATGGCGCGTGCCAGCGCCACGCGACGTGCCATACCGCCGGACAGCTCCGTCGGCATCATCTCGGCGGCACCGCGCAAGCCGACCGCGTGCAGTTTCGTGAGCACGATATGGCGGATCAGGCGTTCGGGCAGCTCGTAATGCTCACGCAGCGGGAACGCAACGTTCTCGTAGACGGACAGGTCCGTGAGCAGCGCCCCGTTTTGAAACAGCATGCCGATCTTGCGACGCAGCGCGTACAGGCCCTCGCGGCGCAGACCTGCCAGCCATTCGCCGTCGACACGGATACGCCCCCGGTCAGGCAGCAGTTGCCCCGTGATGAGGCGCAGCAGCGTTGTCTTGCCCGTGCCGCTCGGGCCCATGATGGCCGTGACCTCGCCGCGCCGGATGTTGAGGTTCAGCCCACTGAAGATCGGGCGCGTGCCGCGTGCGTAGTGCAGATCCTCAATTTCGACGATGTGATCGGCGTTCATGGGGTATATCCGGGTTCATAGTGGCCGTGTCGCGAGAACGCAACAGGGTCGGGTTCACGGGGATAAATGGCCAAGCTGGGGCGGTGCGCAGTGCAGCAACATTATAACAACACTGCCAACGTGGGTGCCGCGATCAGCGCTTTCAAGATGACAGGAATTCTAATTAGGACTAAAATGGTGCTCTTTTCGTCACCGAGGCCGCGACGGCACGGTCCGCGCGCGCTCTGAGATGTTTCGAATCAGCAAGATGACCGACTACGGCACGCTCGTCCTTTCAGAGCTGGGCGCTGCCGCGGATGCCCCCACGAGCGCCGGCGACATCGCAAGTCGCATCGGGCTCGGCGGCGCGACGGTAAGCAAGCTGCTAAAGCGCCTTGCGCATGCGGGGCTCGTAAACTCGCAGCGAGGCAGCAACGGCGGCTACACGCTGGCCCGCCCCGCCTCGGCCATTAGCGCCGCGGAGATCATCGACGCCATTGAAGGCCCCGTGGCCATTACCGACTGCGCGGCGGACCAGCCTTGTGACCTCGAGGCCGTGTGCGGCGTCGGTAATGCGTGGCAGAACATCAACCGGGCGATCCGGGCAGCACTCGAAGGCATCAGCCTTGACGACCTGCGCACGGGTCGCGACATCCCCGAGGTCATGCCGCTGCAACCCATGACCATTCGTCGCGGCCAGCTGCCGCGGTCGGCCACCCAAAACAACTAAGTGACAGGTCTCACCCCATGAGTTCGAGCAATGCCGAAGTCGAAGCGTTTGTAGACAAGAAATACAAGCACGGCTGGGTTACCGACATCGAGTCGGATACCTTTCCGCCGGGTCTTGACGAAAACGTCATCCGCGCCATTTCCGCACGCAAGGGTGAGCCCGCCTTCATGCTGGAGTGGCGCCTCAAGGCATTCGAGACCTGGAAGCAGATGGCCGAGCCCGAGTGGGCACATGTCGACTACCCCAAGATCGACTACCAGGCCATCAGTTACTTCTCGGCGCCCAAGAGCGACGCCGACAAGCCCAAGAGTCTCGATGAGGTTGACCCCAAGCTGCTCGAGACCTACGACAAACTGGGCATCCCGTTGCACGAGCGCGCGCGCCTTGCCGGCGTCGCCGTTGATGCCGTGTTTGATTCCGTGAGCGTCACGACCACATTTCGCGACAAACTCGCCGAAGCCGGTGTGATCTTCTGCTCGTTCTCCGAGGCCGTGCGCGAGCACCCGGAATTGGTGCAAAAGTACCTGGGGAGCGTGGTCCCCCGTAGTGACAACTATTTCGCAGCGCTCAATTCGGCTGTGTTCAGTGACGGCTCATTCGTCTACATCCCGAAGGGCGTGCGCTGCCCCATGGAGCTCTCGACCTACTTTCGTATCAACGAACTCAACACGGGGCAATTCGAACGCACGCTGATTGTTGCTGACGAAGGCAGCCACGTGAGCTACCTCGAGGGCTGCACAGCGCCGATGCGCGACGAAAACCAGCTGCATGCGGCGGTCGTCGAGCTCGTCGCGCTTGAGGGTGCCGAGATCAAGTACTCGACGGTTCAGAACTGGTACCCGGGCGACGAGGACGGCAAAGGCGGCATCTACAACTTTGTCACAAAGCGCGGCGACTGCCGTGGTGATGACTCAAAAATTTCCTGGACCCAGGTCGAGACGGGCTCCGCCATCACCTGGAAGTACCCGAGCTGCATCCTACGCGGCAAGAACACAGTGGGCGAATTTTACTCGGTGGCCGTGACGAACAACCTGCAGCAGGCTGACACAGGCACCAAGATGATCCACATCGGCGAAGGCTCGACGAGCACGATTGTCAGCAAGGGCATCTCGGCGGGCCGCGCCAACCAGAGCTACCGCGGGCTCGTGAAAGTGCTGCCGCAGGCCAAGGGTGCACGCAACTTCACGCAGTGCGACTCGCTGCTCATCGGCAAGGAGTGCGGCGCGCACACCTTCCCCTATATGGAAGTCAAGAACGCGAGTGCCAAGGTGGAACACGAAGCCACCACATCGCGTATTGCTGACGACCAGCTCTTCTACTGCCGCCAGCGTGGCATCAGCGAAGAAGATGCGGTCAACCTCATCGTCAATGGCTTTTGCAAAGACGTCTTCCGCGAGCTCCCGATGGAGTTCGCCGTGGAGGCGCAAGCCCTGCTCAACGTCAGCCTCGAAGGCGCGGTTGGATAACGGAACAGATCACTCATGGCATTACTCGACATCAACGACCTGCACGCACGCGTCGCGGGCACGGACATCCTCAAAGGGCTCTCGCTTTCGGTGAACGCGGGCGAAGTGCACGCCATCATGGGCCCGAACGGCTCGGGCAAGAGCACACTCGCTAACGTGCTTGCGGGGCGTGATGACTATGAAGTCACTGCCGGCAGCGCGACGCTCGATGGTGCCGATCTGCTCGACATGGAACCCGAGGAGCGTGCGCATGCGGGTGTCTTTCTGGCTTTCCAGTACCCCGTCGAGATCCCGGGGGTGAACAACACCTACCTGCTGCGAGCCGCACTTAACGCTGTCCGCGAGGCGCGCGGTCAGGACGAAGTCTCAGCCGTGGACTTTATGAAGCTCGCGCGTGAAAAAATGAAAGCCATGGAGATGGATGCCGGTTTTCTGAACCGCGGCGTCAACGAAGGCTTCTCGGGTGGCGAAAAGAAACGTAACGAGGTGTTTCAGATGAGCGTGCTTGAGCCACGCCTGTGCCTGCTCGATGAGACCGACTCGGGCCTCGATATCGACGCCTTGAAAGTCGTTGCACAAGGCGTCAACGCCTTGCGCTCACCCGATCGGGCCTTTGTCCTCGTGACGCACTACCAACGACTGCTCGACTACATCGAACCCGATTTTGTCCACGTCCTGGCCGGGGGGCGCATCATCCGCTCTGGTGACAAATCGCTCGCGCTGGAACTCGAGGCGCGAGGTTACGACTGGGTACTCGAGGAAGCGGCCGCGTGAATCTGTCCGCACTCGAAAAAGCGTTCGACGCCCGCGGGGCGGGCCGCGCCGGGCAGCGTGAAGCGCTCGACGCGCTGATCGCGAGTGGCCTGCCCACACGTAAGAGCGAACTTTGGAAGTACACCAAGGCCACCCCACTGGCCGAGTTTGCGATTGCGGCGCTGACGGACGCACCGGACTCAGCGGACGTCGACGCCGCGCGTGCACGCGCAGCGCGGCGGGTCGATGCGCTCAAGGGCGCTGGCCGTCTGGTCTTCATTGACGGCGTACTCGATGACGCGCTGACGCGCCTGCCCGAAGGCATCCGCTTGGAGGCGACGCGCATGCCCGTCGCCAGCACGGGCGCCGACGATGCCTTGGCACTCATCAATGCGGCCTTGCCCGGTGCGGACCTTGCCCTGCACGTCGCAGCCGGGAAGGACATCGATGGCGTTCTGCATATCGTGCACACATTGGCCGCACCGTCTTCCCTTGGCCAGGTTCGACTGGCCATGGACCTTGGGCCAGGTGCTTCTTTAACTATCGCCGAACACTACGCCGACGACGGTATCGACGCGGGCATGCACAACACGGTGGTCGCCGTGCAATTGGCCGAAGACGCCACACTGCACCTGCGACGCCTGCAGGCACTCGACGCCGAGACACTGCAGGTCACGCGCATCGAGGCGACGTTGGCCGATAACGCCACGCTCGATACCGTGACGGTGGATGCGGGTGGCAAAACGGTTCGCAACGACCTCAATGTCCGACTCGAAGGCCCTGGCGCGCGCGTCGACATGCACGGCGTGTACCTGGGCAACGACAAACAACACATCGACAACCACACGCGCGTCGATCATGTCGCCCGAGACACCGTGAGCCGGGAAGACTATCGCGGCATTCTTCGGGATCGCAGCCGGGGCGTGTTCAACGGCAAGGTTTTTGTGCACAAGGGTGCCGACGGCACGGATGCGGCCCAGTCCAACCCGAACCTGCTGCTCTCCGATCACGCCGAAATCGACACCAAACCCGAGCTCGAAATTTACGCCGATGACGTCAAGTGCGCGCACGGCGCAACGGTGGGTCAGATCGATGAGACCTCGCTGTTCTATCTGCGCTCGCGTGGCATCGACGAGGCTACAGCCATTCAGTTGCTGACCTACGCGTTCTGCCGTGAGGTGCTGACGGGCATTGAGAACGATGACCTGCGCATCGCCGCCGAACAGCTCGTCGCCGACCAGATTCCCGACTTTTCCGCACTGGAGCTCATTGCATGAGTGCCAACCCAAAACAGGCCCGCGAAGACCAGTTCGAACGCGACATGGCGCGCTATCGCGCCGACTTTCCAGCGCTCGCGCAAGAGGTCAACGGCCATCCGCTCTCGTTTCTCGACAGTGCCGCGTCGTCGCAGCGCGCCCAGGCCGTGATCGATGCCGTCACGCACTACGAGACCCACGACCACGCCAACGTGCACCGTGGCGTCCACACGCTGAGCCAGCGTGCGACAGAAAGCTACGAAGGTGCCCGCGAATCGGTGCGGCGCTTTATCAATGCTGCGAGTACGCGCGAGGTGGTCTTCACGCGCGGCACGACGGAGTCGATCAACCTGGTCGCACAGTGCTTCGCCGCGCCCAAACTCGGCTCCGGCGACGAAGTGCTCATCACACACCTTGAGCACCACGCCAACATCGTGCCCTGGCAAATGCTCTGTGAGCGCACGGGCGCGAAGCTCGTCGTGGCACACGTGGAAGATGACGGCTCTGTTCCGGCTGAAAACGTCACGGGCAAGTTCAGCGACCGCACGCGAATTCTTGCCATCAGCGCCGTTTCAAATGCACTGGGCACCGTGCTGCCTTTGGACGAGATCATTCCTGCGGCAAAGTCAGCAGGCATCACGGTCGTCGTTGATGGCGCGCAGGCGGTCCCGCACCAGCACGTTGACGTGCAGGCGCTGGGTGCTGACTTCTTTGCATTCAGTGCCCACAAGATGGTCGGCCCGACAGGAATCGGTGTGCTCTGGGGTCGTGAGGCACTGCTCGACGCCATGCCCCCCTGGCAGGGCGGCGGCGACATGATCGAGAGTGTGACGCTCGAAAAAAGCACCTGGAACACCCTGCCCTTCAAGTTTGAGGCGGGTACGCCGAACATCTCTGGCGCGATCGGACTCGGCGCCGCCGCTGAGTACCTGCTCGGCGTCGGCATGGACAATATCGCCCGCTACGAACACCTGTTGCTCGACGCGCTGACCGAGCAGCTCGAGGCCGAAGGCGATGTCCGCATTGTAGGCACGGCGCCTGGCAAGGCCGCCGTCGTCTCCTTCCTTATCGACGGTGTGCACCCGCATGACCTCGGTACCATTGTCGACCACCATGGCGTCGCGGTCCGCACGGGCCACCACTGCGCGATGCCGATCATGCAGCGCTTTGGGGTGCCGGGCACCGCAAGGGCATCGCTCGCGTTCTACAACAACCGTGACGACATCGATGCGCTGATCGCGTCGCTCGCGACAGTTCGCAAACTCTTCAAATGAGTGACGACCTTCAAGCGCTGTACCGCGATCAGGTGCTCGCCCACTCGCGTGAGCCCTGCAACTTCTGTCGGCTCGACAACGCCGATCACGTGGTCTCGGGCAGCAATCCGCTTTGCGGCGACAGCTTGCAGGTTTACATCGCACTTGATAGCGATCATGTTCGTGCGCTGAGTTTCGAAGGGCACGGCTGCGCCATCAGCGTCGCGTCTGCGTCGATGATGACGCAGATGCTCGAGGGCTGCAGCTGCTGCGATGCGGTTGAGACGATTGAGCGCGTGAACGAGATGCTAGCGAGTGGCGATGGTGAGTCCCTTGACGCCGAGCTTGCAGAACAGCCCGTGGCCGCGCTCGCCGCCGTGCGCCGCTACCCCACCCGCATCAAGTGCGCAACGCTTGCTTGGCAGGCCGTCCACGGCGCGCTCACCGAAAACGCCGATACAGTAACCACCGAATAAGCGACCCCCATGTTTTCCCAGGATTCTGAGCCCTTCACCCTCCAACGCGACGTGCGCGCCGTCATCATCCCTGCCGGAATGGAAGTGAACCTGCGCAAGGCCACAAAGGGCTTTATCACGCAGGGACTTGGCGGCAACTTCACGGTTTACGTCGAGGGCAGCCTGTTCCGTATCGACGGTAAGGACGCCGATGCCCTGGGAAAGGACCCTGTGAAGCCACCCGAAGTCCCCGAGGGCATCAGCGATGACGACTTCGAACAAATCGTCTGGCGCCAACTCAAGACCTGCTACGACCCGGAAATCCCCGTCGATATCGTCGAACTGGGGCTCATATACCGCTGCGAGGTCACGACCAACGAGCAAGGCGGTCGCGACGTCGATGTGGACATGACGCTGACGGCACCGGGTTGCGGCATGGGCGACATCATCGTCCAAGACGTGGAACAGAAAGTGGCCATCGTGCCCACCGTGGAATCAGTCAACGTGCAGCTCACCTTTGATCCGCCCTGGAACCACATGATGATGAGCGAAGAAGCACGGTTGCAGACGGGCATGATGTATTGACCATGGCGCTACCGACGCACTCGCTCACGCTCATGCGACACGCGAAGTCGTCGTGGGACGATGCGTCCCTGTCCGATCACGACCGCCCGCTGAATGCACGTGGCGAGCGGGATGCACCCGAGATGGGCCAGCGGCTCAAGGCCCGTGGCATCCGTCCGTCACTGATTCTCGCCAGCAGTGCACGTCGAACGACAGAGACCGCCCGCGCCGTCGCTCGCGCGATCGGCTTCCCCGTCGAATTCATTCACCGCGAACGCGCGCTCTACCTCGCCTCACCCGACGAGATCATGGCCACCGTTTGCGATCAGGACCCCGCGTTTCGAAGCATCATCGTCATCGGCCACAACCCGGGCATGTCCTACCTGGCCAATGCACTGAGCGATGATCTCCCCGGCGATATGCCCACGGGTGCCATGATCACGCTCGAGGCCGAGGTGGACGACTGGCAGGGCTTCGCCTATGCGGCGCGGCGTGTCGTTGGCTACGATTTCCCGAAGAACGCGCAGGGCATCATCACGCGCTGATTCCCTGGCGCCACAGGGCGAGGCACGTCGCTCGCGTCATTCATCAGACGTTGCCGTCTGCTCTGGCCACAGGACTTCTACGAGCACTTCGTTGCGCCGCAGAATGCCCGGCGTGTAGGGCGCGTTGTACTGCGCCAGTGCGGCAGGCCCCATGGTCGCGATCTGATCGCGCTCGAGCGCGGCAAGCAGCGCTTTGCGTCGCTGTTCGAAGCTGACCGCATTGGCCCGACCTGAAAACCTCAGAACTGCCATGACTCGTGCGGGTCGCTCAACGAGGCGAATGTTTGGGTTGTTGGGCTTGGGCAGCGAGTCCATCGAGTATTTGCGCTCCATGACGAAGGCGTAGGTGTAGCCCGTGTCGTCGCTGGCCACCGCCTCGACGGGCGCCGTCATGTTCATCTTGATACCCCGCGGCGCCGACTCCACGGGCGCGGTCATGGCCATCTTTTGCTCGGGCACGTTGTCGCCGAAAATGTAGCCCGCTAGAACGCGGAACGCGCGGCCCCCCGCAGTGCGCTGATCACCCGGTACATCGACCTCGGCAACGATGTAGGGGCTGTAGCTACGAATGTCGTAGTCGTCAGTGCTTGCCAACACTTCGAATTCCGGTTCCTCAATGGCCATCGCTGGCGCTCCCAGCAGGCTCGTCGCAAGCGCGAGCATCGTTAACCACCGCATCGTCTGCTCCAGTTGGGGGACGTCTACGTGTTCGGTGGAGCGGGCAGCCTGGATGCCCAAAAGTATCCGCGTCAGGGCTCGAAGCGCGCCCAGCCGTCGGCCGTGCGCACGTACGCGTGCGGCGAGATGGCGTAGGAGAAGTCGTTCTCTGAGAGCAAATCGCGGGCACGCGCCAGGCCCGCTTCGTCCTCACTTCCCGTGACGAGCACCACGTCACGCGCGGGCACGAACACAACGATATCGCCCGCGACGCGGAACACGTCGCGGCTCCAGATTTCGTCGTAGAGCAGCAGCGACGCTTCGTAGTTGCCGTCGGCAACGATCATCGACAGGCTGTCGTCTCCCTCGCGACCAATCTCTGGCAGGTAGGCCAGCAAATTATCGAGCGCGCGAACCTGAAGCGCCTTGCCCTGAATACCCAGTGCCTCGATGTCCGCGCCTGAGGCAAAGCGAATCGAAGCCTCGGAGTCGAAGGCATACATCACCACGAGATCGTTGTTCAGCGGCTCGAAGTACAGCGGGAACGGAGCCTCCTGGCCCGCGCCTTCCGACTTACGCATGAGCTCACGCACCTGCTCGATGTAGCCAACGTCCTTGATGACCGGGAACAGGCTATCGATGTCGCCCGTCGTGTCTTCGTCAGCAATCATCTCACCGATTGAATCGACGAACCGCTGCAGAATGCTCTCGAGCTCAGCGGGATCCGACAAATAGGCGCCGTAGGCATTGTCGAGGAAACTGGTCGAGTTCTCGTCACCGACACCCGTTACGCGGACCTCGAGAGGTCCAACGATTTCGACGTTGGCGCCTTCGTAGCTCGACACCAGCATCGCCGCGTACCGCTTTGTAAACGCCTGCTCGTCGAGAACCTCTGCAGCTCGGACACCCGGCACGCACAGCAACACCAGCAACACAACGACCCGCAACATGCGCGACCCCTGCTCCCGACTCACAAAATACGACCCTAACCCAGTCCGGCAGAGCTGCCGCCGATGCCCGTCACAGTTACGACGCTACTGGTCGTTCGCGGGCAGCTGCCGAAACCGCACAGCAACACCGCCACCCGCAGCCATGCGTAGATTCAGAGTCTCGCCAGCGGCCACCTCTCGCGTTGACAGGGCCATCTCATAGGGCGCCGACTGCCAGTGCGCGTCAGCGCCGTCGGCATAGATCTGCGCCTCATAGCGCTCGTCAGGCGCCAAGAAGTCGAGCGAAACACGGACCTCCCGCGCCGCCCCGTCGGTGATCCCACCCAGGTACCAGTCATCCCCGGCGCGCTCGCGACGCACCTGGACAAGATACTCCCCGACGCTGCCCGCAATGGCGATGCTCTCTTCCCAATCGGCAGGAACGTCCTTGATGAATTGGAAAGCGTCAGGGCGCGAGAGATAGTTCTTCGGTAAATCCGCAGCCATCTGAACCGGGCTGTAGAACACGACGTAGAGCGCCAGCTGCTGCGCGAGCGTCGACTGCACGCGGCGCGTTGCGTCAGGACCCTGGTGCATCAAGTCGAAAATGCCGGGCGTGAAATCCATGGGCCCTGACAGGAAGCGTGTGTAGACGAGCGTCGCATTGTGGTTAATCGCGTTCGGCTCGGCCCACGCCGCGTTGTACTCCTGGCCACGGGCGCCCTCCCGCGTGATCCAGTTGGGATAGGTCCGACGCAGGCCGGTGTCTTTGACGGGTTCATGCGTGTTGATACTGATGCCCCGCTCAGCAGCGGCCTCAAGCACGCGAATGAAGTGGCCCACGCCAAACTGTCCGTCGTGCCACTCGCGCTGCAGATCACCGCTGCCGTCCTCGACCTGCAGGTCACCACCGTTCGCGACGTAGCCCGTTTTGATCTGGGTCACACCCAGGCGCTCGTAGAGATCAAGTGCGTCATCGAGCTGCGACTCGTAGTTGCTCACGTGCCCCGAGGTCTCGTGGTGCCCAATAAGGCGGACGCCACGCTCGAGCGCGTAGCCCGCCACCGCCTCAAGATCGAAATCCGGGTAAGCCTCCGTGAAACTGAACACGGCACCATTCTCGGTCCAGTTACCGTCCCAACCGGTGTTCCAGCCTTCGACGAGCACACCGTCGAAGTCGTGCTTAGCAGCGAAGTCGATGTAGCGCTTGGCGTTCTCGGTGGTCGCGCCATGCCGGTCACCGGACCCCCAGGTCGCGATGTCGAGGTGCATCTCCCACCAGATCCCCACGTATTTGCCGGGACGCACCCAGGACACGTCACCGAGTACATTCGGGGCATTCAAGTTCAGCAACAGATCACTGTTGATCAGCCCCGTGGCATCGGCAGCCAGGTGGATGGTGCGCCAGGGTGTGACAAATGGCGTGTCGACGCGCGCCAGGTCACCGTTGGACCAGGGCGTCAGATTAGTCTTAAGCGCGCCGAAGCCGCGTTGCTCGAGGACGTAGGCGGGATAATTGACCAGCGCCGCCTCGTGCAAGGCCACGTGAACGCCATCCGCTAATCGAAATGTGGCCGGGGTGTGTGCCAGCGTGAGGTCCGTGACGACACTCTCGGTGTAGTGAAACTCGTATCGATTCCAACCGCGACCCGGAATCCACCAGGCTCGGGCGTCGGACGGCATCCGAAACTCTGTGAGCTCATCATTGACGACCAACGCATCGTAGGCCGGCTGCTCGGGCACTTCGTAGCGCAAGCCGACGCCGTCGTCGTGCGCGCGTATGCGGATGACCATCTCTCGCGCCGGTGAATGTGCGGCCAACGTCAGCGTCAGCTCATTGTAGTGATCGCGCACGGTCCGTCGCTCGCCCCAGGGCTGCTCCCAGGTGCTGTCCGCGCTGCGCGTTGCTGCCGATGCGATTTCAAATCCCGATACGAGATCGGGCGCATCGGCGAAGGACAGCCCCAACGCGGAATCGGATACGACAGCGGTCCCGGCAAAGGTCACGCCGTAGCGTGGCGCACCCGTGTCATTGAGGGTCACCGTGACCGTGATCCGCCCGTCTGGCGATGACACTGACTCGGCATGTCCCATAGCGGCAACCAGCAACAAGATGAACCAACCCCGTTTCATGCCCTTGATGGTAAGGAGCCCGCGACACGGGCGCCACTCCCGCCCGTAATCTCCTGGCGGAAAGTCCGGTCTTCGCAGTGTCACCCTTTCAGGAGTCTGTCATGCGCACCGCGATCGGACTGGTTTTGCTGCTTACCACCTTAAGCCTCGACGCCAATACGGCGTCAACGACTCGCGTCTTCGCGAGCGGCGACACACCCGTCACACTCGTCGAGCTGTACACGTCCGAGGGCTGCAGCAGCTGCCCACCTGCGGATCGCTACCTCAGCAGTCTCGAGTCGGCACCGGGCCTCTGGAAGGATTTTGTACCGGTCGCGTTACACGTCGACTACTGGGACGACATTGGCTGGCCTGACCGATTCGCAAGCCGCGACTACAGTGATCGCCAAAGACGCTACGCCCAGGAAGGCGGCACGCGGGTGGTCTACACACCGGGGCTGTTCCGAAACGGACAGGAATGGCGCGCCTGGCGTCTGGGCGGGCCGGGCCGCAGCCCGGGTCCAGCGGTTGGCGCCTTGTCCATCGAAAGTGATGGCGAGAACTTCTCCGCGCGCTTCGAACCGGCCGAAGGTATCGCCGCAGACACGCTGCACATCGCCATCCTGGGCATGGACCTTGCCACAGAGGTCAAAGCGGGCGAAAACCGTGGGCGGAGGCTGGAACACGACTTTGTCTTGCTCGGGCTGCGCAGCCTGCCGCTCGAGTCGGCCGCCGACGGCCTTGAAGCCATGGGTGCGTTGCCCGGTGCACGCGTAGACGCACAAAGAACGGCGATCGCCGCCTGGGTGACCGCGCGCGGTCGGCAGGCGCCAATCCAAAGTGTTGGTGGCTTTCTAGACGCCGACTAGCCGAGACGGGGCGCAGACGCTAACCTCTCGGCAGAGCCAAAAGGATGCCTTGCTGATGCGCCACACCATTGCCCTCTTCGTCTCCGTCGCCGCGCTCGCTGCCAGCGGCTGCAGCAAGGATCCGGACCCCGAGGCCACGCCGGCGGCTGCGCCCGAACCAGTGACCGCAGCGCCTGCGCTGCCCCGAACACCGGCGCCTGAGGGTGCGCGCGCGTTCATCATTGCACCCGAAGACGGCGCCACAGTGTCCTCGCCATTCACCGTCGAGTTCGGCGCCGAGAACATCACCGTGATCGCAGCGGGCGACAACACGCCCGGCAGTGGTCACCACCACCTGTTGATCAATGCGCCTCTGCCCGATTTCGGCCTGCCCATCCCGAAGTCGGATCAGTATGTTCACTTTGGCGGTGGCCAGACTGAGACGGCATTGACGCTTGAGCCGGGCCAGTACGAGTTGCGCCTCCTCTTCGGCGACCACCTGCACATCCCGCACGACCCACCCGTTTACTCTGAAGTCGTGACCATCACCGTCGAGTAAGTGCATGAATGCTGCCGAGGTCCGTTCGTTCTGCGCGACGCTGCGCGGGGCGACGGAGAGCGTTCAGTGGGGCGATAACCACGTCTTCAAAATCGGCGGCAAGATGTTTGCCATCACGGGCGACGCCGCGGATGCCCGCTACTCCCTCAAGGTTGATGACGAGCGATTCCTCGAGCTGACGGGCATCCCGGGCATCATCCCCGCACCCTATCTCGCGCGCGCCAAATGGGTACAAGTCAATCCCGCCGAGTGCCCGCTCTCTGTGGCTGAGCTTGAATCGCTCTTGCGCGATGCCCACAGCATCATCCTCAAGCGGTTGCCAAAATACCGGCAGCGGGAACTCTCGGGTCAGGCCTGATACCGCCCACATCCGGCCAGGCGGGATGTGCTACAACCTCACGACAGTGATCTGACAGGACCAGAAGCCGCGGCGCGGCCAGGAGGGAGACATGGTCTGGCAGTCCCGTCGCACGCCACTGCGCGTGCTCGTTGCCGTGCTCGGCGTCCTATTCGGCGCTACAGCGTCGGCCAACCCACCCTCGATGAACGACGAATTGCGCAAGGCTATGACCGCGACACTGAACGCGGGCAGCACGGCGCCGGGCCAGATACGTCCGTTCTCGATGGTGATACGCGGCGGCGCCAGTCTGGGCGCCTACGAGGCCGGCGTGAACTGGGCGCTGCTGAGGCTCCTTAAGGACCTGCGCGACGATCCTCAGGCGACGATAGAGCCCGAGCTCTACGCAGCCGCGGGCGCCTCGGCCGGCGCTGTCAACGGCTTTCTGGCCGGCCTCATCTGGTGTACGGAACGCCCGGCCGGGGGCGCAGGCCCCGATACGCTCGACGACAATCTGTTCCGTAACACCTGGCGCTACATCGACATCAACGAGTTGCTCAAGCACGTACCGCTGGACCAACAACTCGACGAGGACCAGGCAGGCTTTTCACGCGCTGCGATGCGCCAGGTGGAGGAGGACGTTCGCGACGCCATCGGCGCACGACGGTTCTCACCCGGTTGCGAAGTTGGCTTTGGCGTTTCCCTGACCCGCGACAAGCCCGTGCTCTTTACCAACGCGGGCGTCGATATCAGCCAGCAGCGGCTGCTGCTGCCCATGCGCCTGCGCGGTCTGGCCACGGGCGCACTGGATATTCGCCACTTTGAAGACCTCGAGCGACCCAATTTTGAAAACCCCAGCCCCGACGATTTACGCGAACGTGCTTTTCGATCGAGCGTGATCTACATCGACGACGGCGCGTCCGACGAAATCGAGCGCGGTCCTATCTCGCTGGCCGCCGTATTCGACGCCGTGAAAGCATCGTCGGCTTTCCCGGTCGCGTTCTCGCCCATGAAACTGAGTTACTGCCTCTTTCAGAATGAGCGGCAGCGTGCCGTTTCACCGGGGCGTGGCACCTACCAGAGCGAGGCAGACCCACGCGGGCGCTGCCCCGATGGCTACCGCAGGCTCAGCTCCCGCTTTGTGGATGGCGGCGTATTCGACAACGACCCCGTACAGCTCGTGCGCGAGTTGTCCGAGCTGCGCATGCGTGGTCCGGGCGACACCGTGCGCTACATCAAAGTGGATCCCGTCAAGCGTCGTCCGGCGCGCGACACCTTCCAATTCGAGACTGCGCAGTTCGCCGAGCCCGGCGATTCGCTCGATCTCGTGTTGTGGGCAGCGCGGCCAACACTGAGCAGCCAGAACCCGCCGCAAACGAGAATCTTGGTACGCCAGTGTTTCAGCGCAAGCGGCAGGCCACCGGCAGACCACACGCTCGAACTTGTGGAAAGCGCCGCCAACTCGCTCTTGTTCGTCGGCACGATCGACACGCTCGTCGAGACCAACGGGCGGCAACAACGCGAGTACGTCAACGCACCGATCCTTGTGTCGCCCGGCGACCGACTCGTACCGTTTCACCCCGACGAGCCCTTCAAGCCGCTCTGCGACCCGACGTCCGTGCCAGCCAGCACTGCCGCCAAGTTGGCCGAGCGCGCGAAACGGGAACAAAAAACGCGAAATCGCACAATCGCCGTCGTGGGCGAGCCCCCTGAAGGTATGTCGACACAACTCGGTTTTCTGGGCGGGTCCGTCTCCTCGGCACGTGGCTACCGGCTCCACGACGAGCTCATGCGCAATGACTGGCGTGACGGCACCTTGCCCGAGCTGCCCGACACAGCGCTGCAGCTGCTTCAGCCGACGCGTCTGACCACACTCACGGGGGACTTTTTGTTTTCGTTTGCGGCGTTCCTCGACGTGCGGTTTCGCGACTACGACTACTACGCCGGCGTTTACGACGCCGTCTACGGTGCGGCCGAACTGACCTGTCTCGAGGACCGCGACGACTACGCCGGCATCAGCGATTGTCGTGCGGCGCGCAGCAAGCTTGCCTACTTGCAGCTCTGTGTCCCGGGCGACGCGACGATGGCCACCTGTCGGCATACCGCGCCTGCTGCCAATGCGGTCATGCACCACCTTGCGACGCTTGAACAGTGTGGCGCCGCCGTCATCCTCGAGGCGAACCGCAACTGCGATCTGGGTGACTGGTCGTGGACCGCAGAGCTTGTCGCGGGCATGCCAGCGAACGAGCTCGCGTCGGTCGGGCGGGCGCTTCAAGCCGCGGCATCGGACACCCGCGACAACGGTCGCGATCCGTTCGTGAGCTTCGTCCGGCAGCTGGCTGACTCGGAAAGCGGCTTCACAGCCGGTGAGAGCCCCGTGCTCAACCGCATGCTGGCCCTCTCGACACGACCCGTGCCGACCTGGTTCTACCCGCTTGCGGAGTCCATGATTCCTCAGCTCATCGCCCTTGAGAAGGCGGATGTCGATATCCGGGAGTCCAATGGCATTGATACCGCCCCAGGCAGCAGTCTCTTGCTGCCTGCACTCGCCGTTGGTGGACTCGCTTCCGAAACAGCGATGGCCGAGCGCACGGGATGGCTCGAAGACCAAACGGCGGTCCCGCGGCGCGCGAAGCGGCGCTGGCTCGCGAGCGTTCTGCCTGCCGAGGCCGCGTTCGATGCCCGCAATGGTGGATTGGCGCTTTACCTGAACCCGGCGTGGCGCCGCTCGAGCGGAAACTATGAAGTCGACTTCCGCGTGGCACCCTGGCTCCGCCAACGCTTCGCCAACGAGACTATTGAATTCTCAGAAGTCAGTGCGCTAATGACTCGGCGCTTTGGCAACCCGCTGTTTAGCAGCGTGGGCGTCGGCCCGACCTACACCTACACCTGGACCGATGAACCGGGTGCACGAGAGCACAACCTTGGGGCGAGCGTGTCTGCCGGTTTGGCTGGCGACAAGATTCGTTTGAGCTACGGGGTGCGCAGCTTCAGCAGCAGCGACTTTGCGGGCGATGACGTGTTTCTGCACATCGGCATAAACGACCTGCCCGGGCTGGCCTACTGGATCTGCCAGGGCAACGACGAGGTTTGGGGGCTCTCCAAGGTGTGCGGGGCCTTCGATTGAATGCGGGCACCGCGACTGACGTCCCAATTGCTCGAGATTAAACCTATAAGACTATGATTTAGTTGATTTAGATAATTCTCTTCGGTCACCTTAACCCGTTTCGATGGGTTGCTGCGTTTGTAAGGGCATCGTAAGTAGAACCCCCTGAAGGAGACCCCGATGCCCTGGATTCAACGCGTTCTTTTCATTTGTCTGGCGCTGCTCGTCGCCGCCTTGGCCGCTTGTTCGCACGAACCTGTGACCCGTGATCCCGACTCGCCCCCTGCGGAGGCTGGCAGGACGGAGCAGGAAATCGCCGAACCGATTGCCGATGCCGAGGGAGACACCCCCTCACTCTCAGTACCAGTGCCCGCGAAACCCGTGGCCAAGCAAGAAGCGCTGCGTGAACGCAGCCAGGACGAGATTGTGGTCACGGGCGCGATGCTCTCGCGCAACGTCATCGCCATGCCGCCGGCGCCCGTCGTCAACCGGGAGAACTACGCCCACTTCGAAGACAACCCGCTACGTCTGGCTGCCGAGGATCCCGTCTCGACCTTCAGCATTGACGTCGACACGGGCGCCTACGCCAATGTGCGTCGCCTGTTGCGTTCGGGGCAGTTGCCGCCGCGGGACGCCGTTCGCGCCGAGGAGCTGATCAACTACTTCGACTACGACTACCGTGCACCGCGCAGTGCCAGCACTCCGTTCAGCGTCACGCGTGAAGTCGCGCCCGCGCCCTGGGCCAAAGACAAGTGGCTGATGCACATCGGCGTCAAGGGCTACGTGCCTGACGTGCTGCCCCAGGCCAATCTCGTCTTTCTGCTCGACGTCTCGGGCTCAATGAACTCGGCCGACAAGCTCGGGCTGCTCAAGTCGTCGCTTAAGCTCCTCGTGCGTCAACTCGATGCTGAAGACTCCGTGGCCATCGTGGTCTACGCCGGCGCGTCAGGCGTTGTGCTCAAGCCCACGCCAGGTGACCGCAATGCCGAGATCATTGCAGCACTCGACCGCTTGCAGGCGGGCGGCTCCACGAACGGCGGCGCCGGCATCCGCCTGGCGTACGCCATGGCGGAGCAGGCATTCATCGACGGGGGCATCAACCGCGTCATCCTCGCCACCGACGGCGACTTCAACGTGGGCACCACGAACATCGAGATGCTCAAAGACCTGGTTGCCGAAAAACGTGAGGCGGGTATCGCGCTGACCACACTCGGCTTCGGTACGGGCAACTACAACGACCATCTCATGGAACAAATCGCGGACGTCGGCAACGGGAACTACGCCTACATCGATACGCTCAACGAGGCGCAGAAGGTCCTCGTCGATGAACTGACGGCAACGACGCTCACCATCGCAAAGGACGTGAAGATCCAGGTGGAGTTCAACCCAGCCGTTGTCGCCGAGTACCGCCTCGTAGGCTACGAAAACCGCGCGCTCAAGCGCGAGGACTTCAACAACGACAAGGTTGACGCGGGCGAGATTGGCGCCGGCCACACCGTCACGGCGATCTACGAACTGGCCTTCGTCGAGGGCAGCTCGCGTCGCATTGATCCGCTGCGTTACGGCAAGACCGAGAACGCGCGCGGCAACGTTGATGAAATCGCCTTCCTGCGCATGCGCTACAAATCGCCGAAAGGCGGCGCCAGCAAACTGCTTGAGTGGCCCGTAATGCGCGACGATGCGCTGGCCAGTCTGTCACGGGCGTCAGAGGCATTCCGGTTTTCGGCCGCCGTTGCCGCCTTTGCGCAGCAACTGCGCGGCGGCGATCACCTCGGTGATTTCGGTTATGGCGACATCACGGCGCTGGCCAACTCGGCGCGCGGCAAAGACGCGTTTGGCTACCGCGGTGAGTTCGTCTCGCTGGTCAACCTGACGCGCGGCCTGTCGACGCCGGTGCCTGTCGCCCAGGGCGGCCGGGACTGACACGTCGCTTTGACCGCGACGCTGGCTGCGGCCAGACTCGGGCGCATGGATGCGCCCGAGTCTGACGAAGCGCTCATGACCCGCTACCGCAACGGCGACGCAGCGGCTTTCGACGTGCTGTACCACCGCCACCGCGGTGGCCTGTACCGCTTCGTCTTGCGCCAGGTCACAAGCAAGGCATTGGCCGACGAGCTCTACCAGGACATCTGGATGAAGCTCATCGATGCGCGAGACCGCTACGAGCCGACAGCGCGCTTTACGACCTGGCTCTATCGGATGGCACGCAACCGGATCATCGACCACTACCGACGGAGTGCCGTACGCATCGCCGACGACGGACGCGGCGAGACAGACCCCGACAGCGTCGCGGGCGGCCCGTCATCCGAGCCAGAACGCCAGGCCGAACTCGACGGCGCCATGGCCTCGCTGGCGGCAGGCATCGCCAACCTGCCCGAGCCGCAACGCACTGCATTCTTGTTGCGCGAGGAAGGCGGCCTCGATCTGCATGAGATTGCCGAGGTGACGGGCGTGACGCCCGAGACCGCCAAGAGCCGATTGCGCTATGCGCTCGCAAAGCTGCGCAAAGCACTGGAAGCCCATCATGACTGAGCATCACGACCGTGAATTCGACGAGCTGCGCAAGGCCTACCGCCGCGATGGGGGCGAACTGCCCGATGCCGCGCTCGATCAGCGGGTGCTTGCTGCCGCGCACCGCGCGGCCAAACCCGCACCCGTAGCACGCCGCTGGCGGCCGGGACTTGCCGTCGCCGCCGTGGTCATCCTGAGCGCCACACTGGTCCTCACGATGCGCCCACCGGAGTCGACCGAAAGCGCCACGGCAGCGCCGGCCAGCGCCCGGCCCGAGGTCGCGGCAGCCAGGTCGCCCGCCGAATCTGAGCTGATGGCTGACACAAGTCAGGTTGTGGCCGAAGAAACGGAGGACTCTGAGGGTGTCGATACGATCGTGGTGACAGGCAGCCGAGTAAGTCCGGACGCCAGCGTCGATGTGGAGAACCCGCCGCCCGTCGCCAAGGCCGAGCTCACACGTCGTGAACGCAGCGTGGAACGCGCCTCGCAATCGCTGGTCGCCAGTCCCGCAGTAGCGCCCGACTTGCCGGAACGGCGCGAACAAGTGGCCGCAAGCGAGGGGGACTTGGAGGACGCAGAGGAAACCGCGCGACAAGCCGCGACACCAAGCGAACCCGAACTGCTCGGTATGGCAGCCGCAGTTGAGGTCGCAACCCCGGCGACACCGACTGACGCGCGCCTGGTACCCATCATCGGACTCTGGGAACGCGGCGAAACCGATGCGGCGCTCGAGGCACTCGAGGAACTGCTAGCAGGCAACCAGGCACTCACGGAAGGCGAGCTCGAGGCACAGCTGCCCGAGACCTTCTACCTCGCCTGGCGCGCACAGGAATAAAAAACGGCCGACGTGCACGAAGCACGCCGGCCGTTCGGATCGCCTTGCGGCGCGGGTTTAGCCCGCTACAGCCTGAGCATCGCCGCCGCCAACGGTCGACCCGGTGCCGTTCTTGCGGATTTCTTCAACCGCGGCTCGGATCGCGTCCACGCGCTTCTGATACTCCGCGTCCTCTGGCAGACAGTGATCCGCCTCCATGACACGCAGCACCTGCTTCACTTCAGGGCTCATACCCGTCGTAAAGACCTTACGCTCAGCCTGACGGGCGTCGCAGATGATCGTCTCGACCGCACGCGCGGCGGACACGTCCAGGAACGGAACGCGGTGGAAGTCCAGCACGATCGCACTCGACTTGCCTTTCACGCGCTCACGTACGTGCAGACCCAGATCCGTTGCTGCGCCGAAGCTCAGCGGACCGCCGAAGTCGAAGAGGATGACGCGGCCATCAGCGGACTGCAGCAACGCTTCTTCTTCGTCGGTGACGACCGTGTCGTCACGACCGTCACGCGCTTCTTTGAGCTGCTGGTCGGCCAGCTGCTTGACGAAGGCCAGCGCTGCCATGACCACGCCCGCCAGTACTGCGGTGATCAGGTCGACGAATACGGTCAGACCCAACACACTGGCCATCAGCACGAGATCCCAACGCGGGCCACGGTGGGCGCGCTTGATGTAGCCCACGTCGATGATGTCCCAGCCGACCTTAATCAGGATGCCGGCCAGTACCGCGTGGGGAATCTGCGAGGCCAGCGGTGCGCCGACGATGACGACCGCGAACAGAACGACAGCGTGCAGCATGCCTGCGATCTTGGTCTGGCCACCCGTACGGATGTTCACCACGGTACGCATGGTGGCACCGGCGCCCGGAATGGCACCGAACAGACCGGCAAACGTGTTACCGATGCCCTGACCGATGAGCTCTTTGTCCGAATCGTGACGCGTGCGCGTCATGTTGTCGGCCACCAGCGAGGTCAGCAAACTATCGATCGCACCCAGCACCGCAAGAATGAAGGCCGCTTCCGCAACGATCAGGAAGGTGCTGGCCGTGTAGCCAGGTACGATCAGCGACGGAAAGCCCGTCGGGATATCACCGAGGATCGGCGCGCCTGACATGAACAGACTCATGACGGTGCCGATGATCAGCGCAGCGAGCGCGCCTGGGATAAACCGGCCCAGGGACGCCGGCCAGAAGAAGATCACGCCCAGCGACACGGCGCCGATGGCGAGTGCCGACATATTGGGATCCATGACCGCGCCAGGGATCGCCGTCAGTGCGGGGATCGTGCCGCCGCCGCTCGGCTCATGTCCGAACAGACGTGAGACCTGCAGCGCGATGATGATGACACCGATACCGCTCATAAAGCCCGAGATCACGGGGTAAGGCACCAGCCGGATGTACTGACCGAGCTTCATGAACCCGAAGACGATCTGTAACAGACCTGCGAGTACCACCGCGCCGAACACGAGCGCCGGGTCGCCAGACAGCGACGCAAAGACGCCGGCGAACACGACGACCATGGGGCCCGTCGGACCCGAGACCTGCGATCCCGTGCCACCGAACAGCGATGCAAAGAAGCCAACAAAGATGGCGCCCCAGATACCGGCAATGGGACCGGCACCCGACGCTTCACCGAAGGCCAGAGCCAGCGGCAGCGCAACGACACCGGCGGTGAGGCCGCCGTAGATGTCTCCACGCATGTTGGAAGTATCAAAGAATTTCATGACGCGCTCCTTATCAAGCAGGTCGTTCTCTCGGTTGAAGAGACCCTGCTGGCATTCGACACGTCTTCAGCGAACCGAAGCATCAGGACCTCCCTTGTTGTGAATTGCTTACCGTGGCGTGTAGCGCCCGGTCTTCAACTCGTGGACCAAAGCTGGCGTGCCGTCCGAATCTCCCGGTCGCTCACGCCGTTGGCCCGCTTCTCGATAAACTCCACCCCGTCCACAATCCACTGCGCGATTTCGGGGTGTGTGAGGTGGTAGTAGTGGTGGCGACCGTCACGTCGTTCTTCGACGAAGCGATACGCACGTAATTTCGACAGGTGCTGCGACACGCGCGTGCCAGGCAAACTCAATGCGCTGGCCAGCGTGTTGACGTCCTGCTCTTCCTTCGCCAGCTCCTCGATAATCCGGATTCGGTCCGGGTGCGACACGAGCTTGAAGATCTCCGCAAGCTCTTTGGCGATCACTTCACGACTTGGCATACCTGACGATTCCTCGCATCCCGGACGACGCCGTCCCCACAACGTGCCCTTGATCTCTCTGAATATTCATATCTTCAAGAATTTGAAGATGCGAAGATATTAATGCTCGACGCAGGTACGTCAAGCATTTCAGTTTTTTCTGAAACTACGTGAATCCCGAACCATCCCAGCCGCCCGTAAGGCTCTGTAGATGCTAGGATTTTGCAAAGCAGCGCAGAAGCAGGACACCTGTGACACGCACAGAAGCAAGCCACGGTTTCGCCGACGCCGCGCAGTCGGGGCAACGAAATACCGCCATTGACAGCCTCCGCGTGACCATGATGAGCGTGGTCATGCTCGGCCACCCCCTGTTGCCCTACACCACCGTGCCGCGACGATTCAAAGACCCGGAAACGCTAGCGGCGGTGGACGTGCTGGCGGTGTTTCTGTACGGCTTTGCCATGCCGGCATTCTTCGTTACGGCGGGTTTCGCCGCCTCGGCGCTCTACGCCCGACGGGGGAGCGCTGCGTTCTGGAAGAACCGCGGCCTGCGCATCGCACTGCCGCTCGTTGTGGGCTACGTGTTGTTGACACCCCTGACCCGCGCCGCCTACGAGTTTGCACAGATCGCAGCGCAGACAGGCAGTCTGGCCAGCGCGTGGCAGGTCGTCACGGAAGCCCTGTGGTTGCGTTGGGGCAAGGTGTACCACCTCTGGTTCCTGGCTTCGCTGGTGCTGTTTTCGGGGGGCGCCGTCATTGTCCAATCTCTGGCCAACGCGCAGGCAGATCGTGTAGCGGCCGCCGCCGCGCGCGTGAAACGCACCCTGTTTCGGGCGCCCGGTCTCATCGGGCTGACGCTGTGCGTGGCCGCCTTCATGATCCCGTCCTATTCATCGGGCACGGGCCAGGGCACCGACGGCTGGATGCAGCTCGCCGTCTTCGGTTTTTTCCTTCTCGGTTGGACGCTGTTTCACTGGCGCGATCTGCTGCCGAATCTGACCGCACGCTGGTGGCTGGGTCCGGCAGTCGCCCTGGCTGTGATGCCGCTCTGTGGCTGGGCCACGCGGGAGCGGCTGCTGGCCGAGGATGTTGCCGACCTCAAGCTCGGCCTCATTGCGGGCGGCACTAACGCCATCCTGGCAGTCGCCATGACACTGGGTCTGCTTGGCATCTTCCAGCGCTTTTTCGCCACGCGCGGCGCTCTGGGCCAATACGTCAGTGATGCCTCGTACTGGGTGTACCTGATCCACTTTCCCATCGTCATTGCGGCAGGCGGCGTGATGTCCGTGTTCGACATCCCAGCGGCGCTCAAATACCTCGCCACCATCGCAGTGTCGCTGCCGCTGATTCTGGCCAGCTACGAGTTGCTTGTGCGTCGGTCGCCGCTTCGCCGCATCTTAGGTGGCGCAAGGCAGCCGTCGGCCGCAGACGCCGCGCGTTGATGCCCGTCAGGGCAATGCGCGCAGCAAGGCCGCCGCGCGCTCGCGCAATGAGCCCGCGGTTTCGTACTGACTCGTCGCAGCGTACACATGCAAGGCTTGTGCAAAGGCGCGCGTGTTGTGCAGTGCCGCCAGTCCGGCGGCAGACGTGTATGGCGACTGCCAGCGCGCCTGTTCGGAATCGGGCGCGATCGAAACGAAAAACGCATCCAGCGCGTCTTCGGACACGCGTTGATGCGTGACGAGAAAGAACACGGGGCGGGCCAGCCGCCCCGGTTCATTAAAGATGTAGCTGTGATGACTGGTGGGTGCAACTTGTTGGGCGATCGCGCGCAAAAGCCGCTGCCCCTGCGCCTCTGTCAGCCACGGATTCAGGGAGAGCTGCATGGCGAGATCGGCGGCGTGAGCCACACCGTGTCGCCAGCCCTCGCCTTCGATGTAGCCACGGTAGTCGCGCAGCGCCCCCAGGTAATTCGCCGCTGCGTTGACGAGTACGTCGCGCTCGTTCGCGTCCAAAAACCGGTCCACTCGATCCGCACGTGCGACTTCCGCCAGGGCGAGCGCCACGAATGGCGCGTCGAACCCTGCGTCATCAGCGTCAGACACTGACAACCCGGGCAGCAGCACCGAGAGCAGTTGCTCGAGCGTGTCCGGGGCCACAGCCCCCGAGCGCAGCACTTCGACGTAACGCGTGTAGGCGAACCCATCGCGCACGGCGGGGTCCGGGTCCGCCAGACAAGGACGCAAAGCCAGCAGATGCTGCCGCGTGGGACGATCGGCCTCGGCTACAGCCTCGAGCGCGGCGCGGTCGCACCCGATGGCAACGGTCGACACGCTTTGCGCGAGTATCACCGCCGCCACGAATTCGAGGGCGCCTTGCACGCGGTTTACCCCACGCGTTTAGCGATGTCGTTAAGCGTAGCCGCGAGCGCGTCGAGACGCTGCGCTACCGCGCCCTTCGCATCGTCGCTGCCCAAGCGTTTGGCGAGCCGCTTGAGCTCACGGGACAGCGACCGATCGCGTTCCCCGGACGCCAGGTGCTGGCCCGCGCGTTCAAGCGCAGCCCCAATGTCGCTCGCCAGCGTCGCGTCCAGCGCCTCATCACGGTTCAGCTGATCGATGTAAGCGAGCGCGACCACGGGTTCCGCAGGCCAGGTCACAGGCAGCTGCTGCTGCGGGTTGAACACCTGGCCCTGATCGGCGAGCTGCGCGGCGGCAATCTCGTTCTCGGTCAGGAACTCACTGGGCTGCAATGCGAAGACGTCCAGACCGCGCACGATCTCGGTGCCGTAGATGTGGCCTTCATACCAGTACGTCGACCAGTAGCCACCGACTACGAGAAAGTCCTCGTCGATCGGGCCCCGATCGAAGTAAGCAATCTCGTAGGGATTGGCGGAGTCTGTGAAGTCCACCACCGAGAGACCGCCCTGGTACCAAGCCTGAACAAAGATGTCACGACCCGGCACGGGCACGATGGAACCGTTATGCGCGACGCAATTTTCAGTGTCGATTTGCGGCGCGGGCATCTTGTAGTGACTGCGGTACTCAAGCTTGCCGTCGACGATGTCGTAGATGGCGTCGGCACCCCAGTCGAGTGGGTCGTAGGCACGGCATCGTGGGCGACTGCCACCGCCCCACTCGTCCGTGAACAGCACTTTTGTGCCGTCATTGTTAAACGTGGCGGAATGCCAGTACGCAAAACCCGCGTCGACCACCGCGTCGATGCGTTTCGGCTTACGCGGGTTGGAGATGTCGAAGATGATGCCGTTACCGGAACAGGCGCCCGCCGCGATGTTCGCGCTCGGGAATACCGTGATGTCGTGGCACTGATCGGTGCGTCGCGTGTCCTGCGTCTCGTCACCGTGATCGCCGCCACGCCAGAGTCCCGCCAGCGCACCCGTTTCGTCGTCGGCGAAAACAGCCGGACTGTCGATGATGCGCGACTGGGAAGGATCGGCAACGGGAATCTCGATGACGTCGATGCGGAACAGCGCCGTGCGCGCATCACCGGGCGTCTCGTCGTAACAACCTGGCAGCTCATCAGACTCGCGCACGCTCGACGTGCCGGAGTTGTACACAATGATCTTGCCATCCCGCCCGGGCCCCGAAACGACGGAGTGCGTATGCGACCCGCGGCAGGTTTGCACCGCACCCACCTGCACGGGACGCGTCAGGTCCTGGATGTCGAAGATTCGCAAACCGCGGAAGCGATCTGCACTGACATCTTCTGAGATGCCCTGCAATCCGCAATCGAGTCGACCGCGCGTTTCCTCGACCGACATGATGAGCAGATCACCGACAATGGAAACGTCCCCCTGGCCACCCGGGCAAACGATCGATGACATGAGCTCAGGTTTTCCGTCTTCAGCAAGCTGGTAAACGTTGAAGCCGTGGTAACTGCCGGCAACAAGCACATCGTCGCGAAATGCCATGTCCGTGTTCGAGAAGCTCAGCTTCGGGTAGCGCAGGTTGCGCGGGTCCGGACGACGCGGCAGATCGTCGCTCTCTTCTTCCTGAGCTTCGTCGTCTTCCTTCACGCTGGCCGGGTCCGAAGGCAGCTCCGCTGGGTTTTCCGGGTCAAAGAACCCCGCCGGCTTCTGCAACGTCGCTACGAGTTCGAGGTTGCTGATGGCCTCGCCCGCATCAAACAGCCCGACGGCAAGACCGGCGCGCGGATCGGCCGACAGGGTGACCAGCAGCACGTTCATGCGTTCAATCTCGGCTGTCTGGTCGTTGGTGACATCGTTGGTGAACTCGAACAGCACGGGGTCATAGACCGCGCCGTCCTGCTCCAGCAGGTCCTCGACCATCGTCACCGCGCCTTCGTGGTGCGCAATCATGAGCTCGAGGAACAAACGATCAAAGGCCGTGCTCTTGGCCGCGGCAAGCTGGGCCATCTGCTCGGGGGATGCCATCCCGGCCATCATGTGGCTCATATGCATGGCGTCATGCGCGGCGGGGTCGGGCACCGACTCACCACGTTCGGCGAGCCAGGTTTTCATGAAGCCAATCTCATCGTCCTGCGACACGTTGATGCGGCCCGCGATGTCGATCACGTCAGGATTGTTGGTGCGCGTCCCAACCAGACCCGCCATCTGCAGCGCCTGGTGATGATGCGGAATCATGTCCTGCATGAACCGCACATCGTCATTCGTATAGCTCGTGTCCGCGATCGCGGTCGCTTCGTCCGCGCTCAACGCGCGCGGCTGCTCACCCGGCGCACCGGGCTGCACGATGGGAACGTCAGCAAGAGCCGCGGAGACCAGTAAAGAAGAGGTAAGGACGGCACTGGCGCGCGCCAGACGGGCTTTCGAAGTCAACGCGAAGCTTCCGGGTGAATGATGGGCGGCACAGCATAGCAGGCCGTTGCGCAACCGGCGCAACATCCCGACAGCCATTTGGTGCGAACTTTTTTCCCAACGGCTTCAACGACTAAGCCAACCTTCAGAACAACTTAAGCATTTCCAAAGGTTCCCAAACGCCAAGCTGTGCACATTTGGCGTGTCGGTCGTTCGCGGCCGCGTTCCACAGCAAGAACACCGAGGGAGATGATCATGAAGCGATTCTGGATGGCGGCGATCGCCGCACTGGCCCTGTCGCAAGCGCACGCGGAAGGCACGATTGGCGGCAAGGTCGGAACACTCGGCCTGGGACTGGAAGGCAGCTATCAGTTCACCGACAAATGGGCCGTGCGCGGCGGGTTCAATCAGTACGACTACGACTTCGAGGACGACCTCGACGGCGTGGATTTTGACGGTGACCTCGAGTTGAGCTCCATCACGCTATTCGCCGACTACCGACCCACAGGAGGCGGATTCCGGATCACGGGAGGCGCTGTGTTCAACGAGAACGCGATCGTCGCCGTCGCCGATCCAACCGCCACTTATGAAATCGACGACACGATCTACACCATCGAAGAGACGGGCGTGCTTTCAGCCGATACCGACTTCGACAGCGTGGCGCCCTATCTCGGCCTCGGCTACGACTGGAACGTCGGTGAGCGGTTTCTGATCAACTTCGACCTGGGCGTCTTGTTCCAGGGCGAAGCGACCGTACAGTTCACAAGTGTCGGTGGCACGCTGTCGACCGACCCGACCTTTCTGGCTGACCTCGAGGCGGAGGAACGCATCGCCGAGGACGACCTTGAGGACTACGACCTCTACCCCGTGCTGTCGATCGGTCTCAGCTACTCGTTCTAGGTCGGCGCATGACCTTCGTCGCGGGCGGCGTGGCCCTCGGTCTGCGCCGCCCGCTTTCGCACCAGGGGCCAGAAGAGCTGCTCCGCCGCGCCGACCTCGGGCAGATTCTCAACGCCAAACTGTTCAGGGTAACGCCGTGTGATCTTGGCCGTGCCAAAAAGGACGTCCCAGAAGAACAGCAGGTTGCCGTAGTTGCCCTTGTAATTCGTCACGCCATCGACCGCGTGCTTTCCGTGATGCGCCGAATGCGTCGCCGGCGTGGAGATGACGCGCTCAACGAGCCACATCACAGGCGCAAGCACGCGACTGCGATAGAGCGGCGCGTCCCAGCGAACGTCCGAGTGCGCACCAAAAATAACGAGCAGCTTGACCACAATGTACACGGCGTAGACCGAACCAAGCCCCAGGTAGATGAGCGCGCCCGAGAACCAGATGCCGGGCATGAGCAGGTAGTAAAAGAAGTTATTGCGGTAAACGATGCGGATACTCATGTACGGCGCATCGTGGTGCGGGCGGTGCAAAGCGTAGAGCCAGGGCACGTTGTGCGACAACCGGTGCCACCCGTATTGCGTCAAGTCATCGAACACGAGCAGCAGGCCAACTTGCGCCAGTACCGGCAAGGCGGCCAACGCGTCGCAGTGCTCCGGCAGCGCAAGGGCCATCAGCGCCCCGCTCGCGAGCAGCACGGCGGGCTGCGTGACGAACGCCAGCAGCACCGAACTCACGGCCTCGACGACGGCGTCCTTGCGGCGCTGTCCGGGTTTGCGAAACAGCTGGGTACGCAAGAGCTCCGCGAGCGCGAACCCCATAAATATCAGCAAGATAAGCAGCATTTCGATGCGCATGATCAGCTCAGCAGGCATGTCGACCACAAGATCGTATCAACTCGGCATGTCGCGGAATGCTAACTTCTTAGCATTGTGAGCACTGAAACTAAAACACCCGCCGTCGCACCTTCCGACGCCAGCCTGTTCGCGGCCCTGCCCTGCAGCGTGCGCGAACGCCTGCTGTTGCACGGCAGCCGTCGCACCTTTGCGGACGGTACCTGGCTGCACCGGCGCGGCGACACGGACCGGCAGCTGTCGATCGTAATCCGTGGTGCCGTACAACTCTCCAACCTGGGCCGTGACGGTCGCAACGTCGTGATCGCAACGCTCGCGCCCGGTGATTCATTCGGCGAGTTTCCGTTGTTTGCGGGCTCCCCGCGCTTCTTCGACTTTCGAGCCGTCGGTGAGACCGACCTGTGCGTGATCGGCGCGGCGACACTCGAACAACTCATGTCCGACGACGCGAGCGTCGCCACGGCTATCATCACGCTGCTCGCGAACCGTTTACAGCTCGCACTCGAGATCATCGACGACGAACGCCGCCTGTCGTTGCCGGCGCGCACAGCCAAGGCGCTGCTCCGGCAGCCCCGTGACTCGGAAGCGACGGACCGCATTACAGTGACGCAGCACACGCTGGCTGATGAACTTGGCGTGTCACGCGTGGCACTCGGCAAAGCACTCACCAGGCTTCGGCAACTCGGTCTCGTCGAAACGGGCTACGGCTACATCCGCATTCCCGACGACACACAGATTGTAAAATGGCTCGTGGAACAGTCGCCGATTGTGGCGCCCCTGAGCGGAGGCCGCCGGCGCCTACTCCGGCAATAGCCGTGCGGGCAAGGGTGGCCGCCGACCCCAATCGTCGTTGCGGTAGTGCTCGGACAGGTAGTCCAGCACCTGCGATTCAATCGCCGGCGGCAGGTCCCAGAGGTTTTGCGTTTTCTGCATCCAGCGAATGAGCTCGACCCAGTAGGCGCGGTCACCGCGTTGCGTCGTGACAAGCTTCAGCGAATGACAAGCGCCGCAGTGCGCCCGGACCATTTGCCAGCCCGGCGCGACAACGAGCCCCGAGTCCGGATCAATCTTGGGCGCCTCGGCATGCAGTGACATCGAGGGCAGCAGCAGCGCCAGGACAAGAGCGAATCGCATCACGTCACTTGCACCGCGATTCGGTGACACGCGTTGTTGAGATAACCCTTGGGGTTCCAGCCGGGTACCAACATAGGCTGCGTAACGCCGCGCGCGTCCGTTGCGCGCGCCCAGACTTCGTAGTAGCCCGGTGTGTCCAGTGTAAGTTCGGCACGAAAGTGCTGCCACGAAAGCCGGTTGGCCGGACGACTGAGGCGCGCACGCTGCCAGGTGGCACCGAAGTCTGTGGAGACGTGCAGTCGCTTGACGCGGTCGTCGCCCGCCCAGGCGTGTCCGCGTATCTCGAAGGTCGTGTCGGCGGCCACTGTAGTCCCTGACTTCGGAAACGTGATAAGTGACTTCACGGGCATCGACTCGATGATGCACATGGCGCCGTCCTTGGCCTTTGCGCCGGGCGCCATGGGCTCGCAGGGCATGCGATACGCCTTGCCGCCCATCTTCGCGCCGTCGTGAACGCGGTCTCGGATCAGAAGCTCGTTGACCCACTTGCCGCTGGTCGACGCAGGCCAGCCGCCAAAAACGAGCCGCGCCGGCGCGCCGTGCACATGCGGTATGGGCGCACCGTTCATCTCGAAGGCCAACAGCGATTCGCGCTCGAGTGCCTTGGCCACAGGGACACCGCGCGAGATTGTGTCCTTGTCCGGCGCACCCGAAAGATGGGTGTCGGCGCCGCAATAGGCGACGTACATTGCCGAGTCTGTCATGCCGACGTCGTCTAGCAAGTCGGCGACGCGTATGCCGCGCCACTCGGCGCAGCCGATGCCGCCCGTGGTCCAGGCATTGCCGCTGGCCCGCGGCCGAAACTCGGCGCGGCCATTGCCGCCACATTCCAATTGCAGCTGCAGTGTCACCTGGCGAAAGCGCTGTTTGAGTTCGCCCACGGTCACCGTGCGGGGCGCGGCGCACGCTTCTCCGTGCACCTGAATCGCCCAGGCATCTGGATCGGTCACCACCTCGGGCGGGAAGCCGTTGTTGCGTACGAAATGCCGTGCCACCGGCGTTACCGCATCGTCGAGCAGGTGCGCAGGCGTTTCGGCATTCAGAGGGCGATCATTGAGCAGTCGCAACCCGCCCTTGCTGAGCGCGTCGAGTACGTCATCCCCAGCCGCTGCGACGACAGGCAGCAAGCCGACCGGAATGAACCGCCAGTGCGGCACCACCATGCCCAGAGATCGCCATGCCGCAGCGGCGCCTGCGGCGCGGAGCCAGTCACGCCGGCCGCGATTGGTGGGGTTGTCGCTCACTGGGTCGCCCGTCTCATCTCGACTCGAATAGTACCGCGTCGACGCCGTGCTAGTCTGGGTGTCTCACGTCAGGGGGAACGTGCTATGAGTGTCAGTCGTCGACGTTTGATCAAATGGGCTGGCGGGGCCGTGGGCGTAGTCGCTGCGACCGCCGCGGGGGGCGCGGCGTGGCTTGCCGCGAAAACGCGAGAAACCGAACACGGCTATACCTACCCGGAGTCCGCGGGACTGCTTGAGCCGACGCCCGCCTGCGAAGACAGCGCAGCGACGATCCCGCAGACGCAGGGGCCCTACTACACACCGAACACGCCGAAGCGCGCGAACCTGCGCGAATCTGACACGGCGGGCACGGCGCTTCTGCTCTCGGGAAGGATTCTGACGACGGACTGTCGGCCCGTCGCAGGCGCCGTGATCGATGTCTGGAGCTGCGATGCCGAAGGCGTTTACGACAACGAGGGCTTCACGTTGCGCGGCCACCAGTTCACAGACGAGAACGGGCGGTTCCGCGTTGAGACCATCAAGCCGGCACCCTACACAGACTTCGGCATCAGCCGTACGCCTCACATTCACGTGAAGCTGCAGGGTCCTGGAACGGCTCTGCTCACCACGCAGCTCTATTTTCCGGGCGAAGCCGGCAACGCCGACGACAGCATCTACGATGAGCGGCTGCTCATGAGCACGACAGAGCTCGAAGACGGCGGCTTGATCGGTGAGTTTGATTTCGTGCTGGCTGCGGCGAGCGCGCGCGCCTAGATCAACGCTGCGCGGCCAGCGTTCGATACTCGGTCAAAAGCTGCTCGTTGTCCTCGGCCCAGGCGTCACCCGCGAGTGTCTTGGCTTCCGACATGAACGTCACGGCCTGCACCGCGTCGCCGGTCAGATGCGCGTACCGCGCCTGCAACGCCAAGTTGTAAACACTGGGTTCCTGCTCAACGAGGAACCCGAGCATCGAAGCCGCCGCATCGAGCTCGCCCACATCGAGGTAGATGGACGCCAGACGCTGGGCGATCGGGTAGCGCATGCTCTCGAAACCCGTCTGCTCGACATGGGCCAAACCGCGTTCGAAATAGTCGCGCGCCAGCGCCGTGTCATCGCGTTCCCAAGCCATATCGCCCGCGTAGCGCATGGCCTCGATGGCGGGCTCAGGTAAGTCGGCTGCCAGCGCCCTGTCGAGCACGTCGGTAACGCGCTTCTTCGCACTGTCTGTATCACCGCGCTCGATGTCGATGCGCGCGAGCCGCAGCCGCACCTGCAGCGCGCGCGACAGATCGTCAATGCGCATGAAAATATTGCCGGCCTCGGTGTAGGTGGCAATCGAGGTGTCGTAACGTTTAAGCGAGCGCTCGGCTGCGCCGCGCTGCGCCAGGCCCGAGGCGAGGAACAGCTGGTCGTCGGCCTCGCGCGCGATCACGATGGCTTCATCGGCGGCCGTAAATGCGTCCTCGTGCCGCCCTTCGCGTTGGTACAAGACGGAGAGGAAATTCAGAATGCGGCCCTGCCCGACGCGGTCGCCGATCTCGCGGCGGATCTCAAGCGACTGCAGGTGCAACGGTTCGGCCTCGCTAAAGCGGCCCTGGAGGCGCCGCAGGAAACCGAAGTTATTGAGCATCTTCGCTTCGTTGGCCCGGTCACCCAAGGCACGAAAGCTCTCCAGCGCGTCGTCGAGATGTTGCTCAGCCGCCTCGAGCTCGCCATCGTTCATCGCAATGTTCGCAAGCGTCGACGCGATGGATCCGGGCAACACTTGCCACTCAAGCTGGCGGTACTGCAGGGTCGCCTGGGAGAGCCAGTCTTTAGCCCTGTCGAACTGGCGCCGATCCTTGGCCAGGATGGCTGAAGAGATCAACGCGCGACCCAGCGCTTCCTTGTCACCCGCCGCCGCCGCTGTTGTTCGGCTCTCGCTGTAGGCGGCCGCTGCGATGTCGTAGCGGCCGCCGCGGTGGTGCAGCATACCCAGGCGACGCAGCACCTCGGCATGCAGACCTGGGTCGGCCAGAACCGAGTCGCGTTGCAACAGCGCGTCGAACGCGGCTTGCGCGACATCCGATTCTCCGAGCTCAAAACGGCAGCCCGCGCCCAGCATGCGCGCGCGATCGAGCGCCTCATTGCGCGCCAGCACCACATCGAACAACGGTGCGGCCTCCGCACATCGTCCCTCGAGTGCCGTCGCCACGGCCCGCGCGTAGGCTTCGTTGATGAACGGGTCTGCGTCGACAGCCTCTGTCGTCCCATCGGGCGCATAGCGGCGCCCCCCGAGCAAGTTGCTCACGCCCGTGACCATGCCGCGCACGAGTGGCGTACTTTGCGACGATACCATCGTGGTCTCGGCGCGCGGACCCGAGGCGTCGACCAGTGTGTAGCTCAGTCGCAATCCGCCCACGTTGGCCTCAAGCGACGCGAACAGGACGTGGCTCGCACCAAACGCGCGGCGCAGCCGGGCCGCCTGATCCAGTGCGTCCGGGCTGTCGATGGCGCCCGACCATCCCGAGTTGTCGACAAAACTGACGACATCCGAGGTCGCCACGGTGTCAACGACATCCATGTCGGTGAAATAGTCGTGGGCGAGGCCCATCAGGCCCAGTCGCGCCCAGTCGTACTCGGCATGACCGGTGTGATTCGCAATCGGCAGGACTGCCACGCGGACGGCGCCCGCGTCGCTGGACGCGCCGGGCCAGAGTGCGGTTGCGACAATGGCCACGACTGTCATGGCCGCCAACGCCAGTCCCGCCCGGCGTGGGCCTGGTGCCGCCGCCGCGGGCTCAACGGCTTGCGGCTGCGCCTCGATATCGGACCGCGTCTCGGCCGCCGCGAGTGGTGCTACGAACTGGTAGCCGTGGCCGTGCACGGTGCGGATGGCCTGCTGGGTGTCGGCGTCGTCGCCAACGGCCCGACGCGCTTTCATGATGGCGCGCGTCAGTGCCGTCTCCGAGACGATCATCGGTGCCCAGACCGCGTCCTGGATCTCATCCTTGTCCACGGCACGGTGGCGCTGCTCGATGAGGAATACGAGCAAGTCGAACACGCGCGGCTGCAGGGACACGGACTCCCCACCCCGCCTTAACTCCCGCGTACCGACATCGAGTTCGCAGTCCCCGAACCGGTAGCGCGCTGACCCCGTTTCTGTCACCCCACGCCTCGATCAGCCATCGGTCATCACACCGTCAGCAAAGGGTCAGAGGGTGGTCACGACTTGTGACCGCGCCTGACCCAGACTGTCCCCACGCTTCAAAAGCGCTTTTTTATCAACGGTTAACGCAAACAACCGACAAAGAGGACAACGACATGAAACGTGTTGCATTCCTGGCCTATGGCCTGTTCAGCTACGCCGTCTTTTTCGCGTCTTTTCTGTACGCGATCGGCTTCATCGGCAATTTCATCGTACCAAAATCGATTGATTCAGTGCCTCAGGCGCCCCTCGGTACAGCCTTGTTCATTAACGCCCTGTTGTTGGGCATTTTCGCCGTGCAACACAGCGTCATGGCGCGGCCCGCCTTCAAACGCTGGTGGACGCGTATCGTGCCGCCCGCGGCCGAACGCAGCACTTACGTGCTGTTTTCGAGTCTGGCGCTCATTCTGCTCTTCGCGCTCTGGGAGCCCATGGGCGGCGTTATCTGGTCGATCGCGAATCCGACGGGCCAAGCCATTGCCTGGGGTCTCTACGGCCTCGGTTGGGTGATCCTGCTCTACGCCACCTTCGCCATCAATCACTTCGACCTGTTTGGTCTGCGCCAAAGCTGGGCGGCATTCCGCGGCCGTGAGCCCGCGCCGCTCAAGTTCGTGCAGCCCTGGATCTACCGCGTCGTGCGTCACCCGCTGTACGTCGGCTGGCTGCTGATCGTCTGGGCCACGCCCGTGATGACGATGGCGCACCTCGTGTTCGCGCTGCTCGCAACGGGCTACATTCTTGTCGGCATCCAGCTCGAGGAACGCGACTTGGCCGACATGCACCCTGAGTACCGCAACTACAAACAGCGGGTACCCATGCTCGTGCCGTCGCTAAAGCGCCTGTTCCGTCGCGCTGGTGACAGCACGCTGACCGAGGCGCGGCAGTGAGCGCCGCAACACTCGCAGCGGGGCGGGCATTGCCCGCCTGGCTGAAACGATTCGGCGCCATCAGCTTCTGGTTTTTCTTTATCAAGGGCTTGCTCTGGATAGCCGCCCCCGTGGTGTTCTACCACCTGCTGTGACGACAATCAGAACGGCCGCGGCGCGCCTGGCTCGCCGCGGCCTTCTTGGGTCTGCGCCCCGGAGGTCGGTGCGGTAAGCTGGCGCCCGCCATGGACTTCGAGTGGGTAGCCGTCAATCTCGGGGACGTCTCCGTCCTCGCGCTCGCGTTTGCGCTCGGGTTCGCTGCGCAATGGGTGCGTCTGCCTCCCCTTGTCGGCTACCTGGCCGCCGGCTTCCTGTTGGCCACCCAAGGCGTGGCCACGGGCCCGCTGATTGAGAAACTCTCCGACCTCGGCATTACGTTGCTGCTATTCACGGTTGGGCTCAAAATCCATCTGAACACGCTTTCCCGGCCCCAGGTTTGGCTCGTGGGCAGCGTCCACATGATCACCACCGTGGCCGTGGCGGGTGCCTGCCTTTTGCTGCTCACAATGACGGGACTGGGTGTGTTTGCCGGGTTGGATACTCCGGGCATCGCACTGCTGGCCTTTGCGCTGTCCTTTTCGAGCACCGTCTTCGCCGTAAAGGCACTCGAAGCACGCGGCGAAATGAACGCCCTGCACGGCCAGGTGGCCATCGGCATCCTGATCATTCAGGACATCGCCGCCGTCGTTTTTCTGGCCGTGTCATCCGGCAAGCTGCCCTCCGCACTGGCGCTGCTGCTCCTGCTATTGATCCCGCTGCGGCGCGTACTGACGGTATTGCTCGACCGCGTGGGCTACGGCGAACTGATGGTGCTGTACGGTTTCCTGCTTGCGTTGGGCGGCGCCGAAGTCTTCGAGCTTGTGCAACTCAAGGGCGACCTGGGCGCACTCGTGCTCGGCGTGCTCATCGCCAACCATCCCAAGGCCGATGAGCTCGCCAAACGGATGCTGGGCTTCAAGGACCTCTTCCTGGTCGCTTTTTTTCTCTCGATCGGTCTTGCGGGTGGGCTCAATGCAGAGACAGCGATGATTGGCGTGGCACTCACGCCATTCGTACTGCTCAAGGCGACCGGGTTTTTCATGCTGCTCACGCGCTTCCGTCTGCGCGCGCGCACCGCGTTGCTGGCGGCAAACCATCTTGCGAACTACAGCGAGTTCGGACTCATCGTCGCCGCCATCGGGGCCTCGCTGGGCTTGATCAGCACGCAATGGCTCGCCGTGATCGCCGTTTCGCTGTCGCTGTCCTTCGTGCTTGCCGCCCTGCTCACTGCGCGCACGCACGGGCTCTATGTCCGCTTCGGGCAGGCAGTGCGGCGCTGGCAGCACGCCGAACGCCTGCCCGATGATCGGCTGCTGGACATCGGCGACGCACGCATCGTCATCGTGGGCATGGGGGGTGTGGGTACGGCGGCCTACGACGAGGTAAGGCGTACGGCCGGAGAAGCCGTCGTGGGTATCGACATCGACCCTGTAACGGCGCGCAACCATGTTGAGGCCGGCCGGCGCGTCATGCTGGGCGATCCCAGCGACGCCGATTTCTGGGACCGCGTCCAGGCGACCCACCGCCTGGAGCAGGTCTTGCTCGCGCTACCAAAGCTGCGCACGACGCTGTCCGTACTGCGCCGGCTCGAGGAGATTGACTTTCGCGGGCTCAAGGCGGCACTGGCAAAGTTGCCCGACGAAGCCGAGGAATTGCAGGCGCATGGGGCCAGTACGGTCTACAACATGTACACCGAAGCCGGAACGGCGTTTGCCGCGCACGTGGAGGCCTACGCAGACGCTTCGCTCGCGCCTGAAAGGGATCACGCCGGCACCTGATGCTTCGTGGCAAACGAATGATAATTCGGCAAAGCCGAACTAAAAGACCTCCTAAATACGACATAGATTGAGCGACAATAGTGGCGAGCGCACTGTCCTGAGGACACCACCATGAAGCGATTCGCCAACATCGCGTTGATCGTCGAGCCCGATGCGGACAACAAGGCCGCCCTGCACCGTGCCGCCTCTTTGGCCGCGCGCAACCGCGCCAAGCTCACCGTCATGGCCGTGGCACCCGAGCTCGGCCCCATCGCCAACGACGCGTTGCGCGAGGCCGTCGCCAACGGCACGCGCGAAGAACTACGCCACCTCGTGTCGCAGGCACCCGACTACCTACCGGACATCCACACCCAGCTCATCGAGGGCGCGACACCCATCGATGTGATTCGCGCGGTGGTCGTGCACGGTTACGACCTTGTCATCAAGGCCACGGAACCGACGGAGTCGGCGGCTGAGACTCTGGGTCCATTCGACAAGAAGCTGCTTCGCAAGTGTCCCTGCCCCGTGTGGCTGGTTCGCGATGACGGCCCTGCGCGGTACGAGCGCATTCTGGTCGCGATCGACTACCGCCCGGAAAACGACGGCAACGACGCCCTCAACCGCCAGCTGCTGGAGATGGCGGCATCACTGGCGAGCATGGAGGGCGCGCGGCTGCACGTTGCGCACGCCTGGCGCTTGCAGGGGGAGGACACGTTGCGCTCGTCGCGAACGGGTCTGCCCGCCGTCGAGGTCGATGAACTTGTTCGTGCCGAACGTACTGTGCACCAGACCTGGCTCGCCAACGTGGTTGCAAACGATTGCCCCTCACTAGACGGCGCGCACGAACCTGAGCGACACCTGATCGAGGGCGCCGCGCGGACCGTGGTACCCCAGCTCGCGACCACCATCGACGCACAGCTTGTCGTGATGGGCACTGTGGGTCGCACCGGGATTCCGGGCTACTTCATCGGCAACACAGCCGAGGCGATTCTGGGGCGGATTGACTGCGCCATCATGGCCGTCAAGCCACCGGGCTTCCTGAGCCCCGTCGTCAGCTAGCCGTCGTACGGCCGCGGTGTTGCGCATACATCGCGCGCACCCAGCGGGCCGTGGGACGCTCGGCCCAGCGCGCGACGTCGGCATCATGCAGCGGTGGCGACGCGATCACGCCGTGCAGGGGATGGTCAGGCGGTCGCACCGCGGGCGCCAGCAGACTCGCGGCCGCAATGTCGGCGCGCGAAAACTGATCGCCGGCCAGATAGGGCCGTCCATCCGCTAGCAAGCCGTCTAGCCAGTCGAACTCGCGTTCCAGCGCGTCACGGCTGTCCTCGCGTTGCGCAGGTCCCAGGTCCATGCCTCGCGCCATGAGTCTGCAAATCGTGCCCCAGCCTGCAAACAGCTTGAGCCGCTGCGGCAACGACTGCTCCTTCATGAAGATCGAGCGCACCGCCTTTGGCTGCGTCAGGATCGCTTCGGAGTAGAAGTGTCGACGTGAGTGCACACCCGCAACATCGTCGAGCCGACTTTCAATGCCTGCGATCGTGTCGCGGGTGGCCTCCGTCGAAAGCACGGGACCATCGCCCGTTGCTGCCTGCTCGGCCCAGGTCACCACTGCGGCCGAGCCTTGCACGGGCCCCGCATCGGTCAGCAAAAACGGCAAGCCACCGCGGCGCAGGCCATGTTCTCGTGCCAGCTTGAGGTGAGCGCCTGGCGCGAGCACCTGCACACGGTACGGCACCCCGAGATAGTCAAATGCCCATCGGGCTTTCTCGCAGTAGTGGGAAATCGTGAAGACGTTGAGGATGGCCTGCGTCATGGTGCGTATGGTCGCACAATTAAAAAGAGCGGCCCCGCTAGTGCGAGGCCGCCCCGTCTGACCGCTTTGATCAAGAGCGTGGAGATCAGTAGCGGCGATCAGAACGAACTCGCTCGATGACGATCTTCGCAACCGGGTCAGCCCAGTTGTGGACACGCGAGACGAGATCGTTGTCACCCACGACACCTTGGTGCGGGATCACGATACCGTTCTCGCCCAGCGCCGGGTTGCTTTCACCCGTACCCGCGTCGTCCGACGACACACCAATTAGGCCCTGGCACGGCGGCACGATGTCGGCGAAGTCCTCCGTGTTCTGCTCCGTGCGGGTCTCGTAGCCGCGCGCGAGGATCGTGGTTCTGTTTCGCGGCAGGCGAATCGTGTTGATGCCCGTGAAGCCGTCGTTCGTGCAGATCAGCATGCTGACGAACGAGATGTGGGTGCGGCGCGTCAGCGTCGTAAACTCAAACGTCGCCTGGCTGTCAAACGGCGTGCCGCCAGGGTTGGACGCAGGCACGATGGGTGCCGTGCCTTCGATCACTTCACTCACGTTGGGGTCTCCGGACAGCGCGGCGACGAGCGGTGCGTTGTTGCCGTTTTCAGCGATCTGACGTACGCCTTCGCTGGCAGGCGTGCCCAGTGCGAAAACGTTAGCGCGTGGGTTATGCACCGCGATGACCGGCGGCGTAAACGGCTGGCCCGTCGTCAGGTTGGTGATCGTGATGCGATAGGTCTCGCCGCCGAAAAAGGTCCGGTCGGCAGAGGCCGTCGGCAGGGTAATGATCGCGACGGCGATGACGGCCGCCACATTGGCCAGTCTGCGGCCCTTGGATTGAAACAGTTTCATGGTTGCGCTCCCTTGCGAGTGGGGGTTGTGAACAGTGCCGGGACACAGTGGCGCCCAATGTTCACGAAAGGATCACGCGCAGGTGACCGACTCATCACAGCGTCACGGCAGCGCATGGAGTGTGCGAAGCGGCCGCGTTAAGCTCCCGAGCCTGAGGGCTGGACAGGGGTGCAACGTGCAAAACGACGTCTTTGGGGTGCTGACCGGGTTTCTGCCCCTGCTTGCCACCGTGGTAGCCGTGCTGGTGCTGCTCGGCCTGACGAACTGGATCCTGCGACGCCATTGGCGTGATGACCCCAGCGCGCAGTTCCGCTTTCAGTTCATCATGCTGGCACTCACGTTTGCCGGCGGGCTCACGATCATCGTGGCCTTGCCGATTACGGACGCCCTGCGCGGTCAGCTACTGAGCCTCATTGGCATTCTGCTTAGTGCGGCCATTGCGCTGTCTTCTACGACGTTCATCGGCAACATCATGGCCGGCGTCATGTTGCGCGTGATGCGCAATGCACGTCCTGGCGACTTCATCACAGTCGCAGACCTAACGGGCCGCATCACTGAGATGGACTTGCTGCACACCGAGATCCAGACCGAGTTCCGCGATCTCGTCACGGTGCCCAACCTCTACATGGTGACGCAGCCGATGCAGGTGGTTCGCGCCTCAGGGACGATCATTACCGCCGAGGTCTCACTGGGCTATGACGTCAGCCACCGCCGCGTCGTCGAGCTGCTGCGTGAGGCCACGCATGTGGCCGGACTCAAAGACGGGTTCGTGCAGGTGCGTGAGCTTGGCGACTTCTCCATTGTGTATCGCGTCGCGGGGCTGCTCGAGGACGTGAAGAGCCTCATTTCGGCACGCTCGAGGCTGCGCGAGGCGATGCTGGATGCCCTGCACGACAAGAGCATTGAGATCGTCTCGCCCAATTTCATGAGCACGCGCGCACTCGACCCGCAGCACAGCGTGATTCCGGCAAAGAGACGGCAGCGGCCCGATCCCGCTCGTACCCAGGGCGAGGACGTCGCCTTCGACAAAGCCGAGGACGCCGCGTCCGTTGAGTCCTTGCGCAAGGACTTGCAGAAGCTCGAAGCCGAGTTGCTGGCCATCAAGAGCAAGGAAGCGAACGACAGCGACGAGGGGGCGCGCACCGCGCTTCAGGTACGCCGTGACGCGCTGCGAGCGCGACTCGCAGAGGCCGAAGCACTGATCAAGGCCAAGGCCGACGACGAATAGTCAGCGCGTTGTGACGTTTCAGCCGGGACCCTTTCGGATCAGCACAACGCAACCGGCCTCGGTGCGCAAAGTGATCATCGGCATCCCCACGGATCACGAGCCCGAGGACCGGCGGCTCTTCGCAAGAGCAGCAGTGCTGCGGCAATAACGCGGTGCCAAGCCCTGCACCAGGAGCTTCTTGAGCGCGTCGTACCGGGCTTGGCGGCCCATCCTGAGGTGACGTATGGTCTGCCCTGCCTGCTCACCACGGACCCGCGCCATGCCACGAATCGCCTTGCTGCTTGCCACGCTACTCGCCAGTGCATGCACCACGCTGCCCGACGTCGGCGGTGACGCGGACGCCCGACTCGTCGTGCTTTATGAAAACGAGTATGCCTGGCGCCAGGAACAGCAAGGCCGCGAGCGTGACGCCAACGGCCGGTGGGTGGCTGGCGCACGCTACCCGGACGTCTCGCCAGAGGCTTACGCCGCGCGGCTTGCCTACTGGGACGACGCGCTGGCCACTTTGGCTGAGATTCCGCGCGACGCGCTGAGTCCCGAGGAGCAGATCAACGCGGCTGTGTTCGAGCAGATCGTCACGTCGGCGGCCGATGACGTACGCTTTCGAACCTACGAAGCGCCGCTTAACTCTGACTCGTTCTTTTGGAGTTACCTCGCACCCCGTCGCGGCTTCAGAGATCTCGCCAGCTACGAACGTTATGTGAGCAGGCTTAACGATCTGCCGCGTTATTTTGATCAGCAAATCGCCAACATGCGCGCAGGGCTCGCACGCGGCTACACGCCGCCCGCCGTGACGCTGCAGGGACGCGACGGTTCCATTGTCGCCTTCCTCCGGGAAGGCGCGCAAAACCCGTTCGCTGCAGCAGTCGCTCGATTCCCGAACACCATGACGACGGCTGAGCAGGCGCGCATTCGCGACGAAGTCATGACGGCCATCAACACGTCGGTGATGCCGGCGTTTGCCGAGCTGCTGTCGTTCTTGCAGGACGAATACCTGCCCAACGCACGCACCACGCTGGCGGCTCGGGACCTGCCGGATGGCGACGCGTTCTACCGCGCGCAGATCCGCCAGTACACCACGCTGGACTTGACGCCCGAAGCCATACACCAACGCGGGCTCTCAGAAGTCGCGCGCATTCGAGCGGAGATGCTCTCCATCATTGAAGACCTGGAGTTCGATGGCGGGATACCTGAGTTCTTCGAGTTTTTGCGGACCGACCCGCAGTTCTACGCCAGGTCGCCCGACGAGCTCATGGGTGTGTCCGCCTACGTCGACAAGCGCATGGCCGGCCGCATCCATGACGTGCTCGGCTTCTTGCCGCGGCAACGCCACACGATCGAGCCCGTGCCTGATGAGATCGCGCCAACCTACACTGCAGGCCGCGGCGGCTATGGTCGTTGCCTCATGAACACCTACGACCTGTTGCAGCGTCCGCTCTACACGATTCCGGCCCTGACGCTGCACGAGTGTTCGCCGGGCCACTCGCTACAGTTTGCGATCGCGAATGAAGCCCCAGGCGACGTACCCGAGTTTCGCGCCAACAATTATTTTTCGGGCTACGGCGAAGGCTGGGGGCTTTACGTCGAGTGGCTGGGTGGTGAGATCGGTATCTATCGGACCCCCTATGAGAAATTCGGGCAGCTGACCTATGAGATGTGGCGCGCTTGTCGTCTCGTCATCGACACGGGCGTGCACCATTACGGCTGGTCGCGCGAGCAGGCACTCGCCTACCTGCGCGACAACGCGGCGCTGTCGGAGCGTGAAGTGACGACGGAGATTGACCGCTACATCTCTTGGCCGGCCCAAGCCTTGTCTTACAAGCTCGGCGAGATCCTGATTCGCGACAAACGCGCCCGTGCCGAGGCGGAACTCGGGACAGCTTTTGATCAGCGCTACTTCCACGACACCATCCTTGCGTTGCGTTCGGTGCCGCTGTCGGTGCTGTCCGACGAGCTTGACGCCTGGATCGACGCGGGCGGCCCCAACCCCTACGCGGGCGTCGATTTCGATTGAGCCCACAGTGACGATCTGGGTCGACGCCGACGCCTGCCCGCTTGTGGTCCGGCAAATCTTGTTTCGCGCCGCGACACGCACGGGCGTACAGCTCACACTCGTGGCCAACCAGTCGTTGAGCGTGCCGCGCGCGCCCAACATCACGATGCTTCAGGTACCCGCGGGCTTCGACGTTGCCGACAACGAGATCGTGCGGCGGGTGGAACGAGACGACCTCGTGATCACGGCCGACATCCCGCTGGCCGCGGAGGTGATTGAGCGCGGCGCAGAAGCGCTGACCCCGCGTGGCGAGGTACACACAGCGGAGGACATTCGCGCCAAGCTCAACATACGCGACTTCATGGACACGATGCGTGCGAGCGGCATCGACACCCGCGGCGGCCCGCCTGCCTTTGGTCAACGCGAGAAACAGGCGTTCGCGAACGGCCTCGACCGCTACCTGGCACGACATCACCCGCCTCGACCCAGCTCGTAAAGAAACTCGTAAATATCTGAATTAAATCGAGTACGACGGCGCTGAATCTGTTAGGGTCCGCCCCGCTTGGCGTACTTTGGTCTGCGCCAACCCCCCGCCACGCAGTCTTGCCAACGGGGCATACCCGAGAGAATTCCAGTCTGGGCCGAACCGTGCGCACTCACAGTGTGCTGCGGGTCAGACGATTCGGAGAGAACACCCATGTTGTTCCAGGAACTCGGCCTCACGGCCGAATTGCTTCGTGCTGTCCAAGAGCAGGGCTACAGCGAAGCCACACCCATCCAGCGCAAAGCCATCCCGCCAGTCCTGGCAGGACGCGACGTCCTCGCCAGCGCTCAGACCGGCACGGGCAAGACCGCAGGATTCACGCTTCCGCTATTGCAGCGCCTGTCAGAAACGCCAGGTCGCGGGCGCCGCGTCCGCGCGCTCATTCTTGTGCCCACCCGTGAGCTGGCCGCGCAGGTCACGCAGAGTGTCAGAGACTACGGCTGCCACCTGCCGCTGCGCTCGATTCAGATCTTCGGCGGCGTCAGTTTTCGGCCTCAGGCGGCGAAACTGCGCAAGGGCGTGGACATCGTTGTGGCCACACCGGGCCGCCTGCTCGATCACGTCGAGCAAAAAACCATCGACCTGTCTTCGGTAGAGATGCTCGTGCTCGACGAGGCAGACCGCATGCTCGACATGGGCTTCATTCGCGACATCCGCAAGGTGCTCGCGCTGATCCCCGAGCGCCGACAGAACCTGCTGTTCTCGGCAACCTTCTCAAAGGACATTCGGCGTCTGGCTGGCAGCTTCATGCACGACCCTGTGGAAGTGGAAGTCGCACCGCGCAACACGACGGCCGAGCGCGTGAGCCAGGTCGTACACCCTGTCGATCGCAGCCGAAAGCGCGAGCTGCTGTCCTGGTGCATTGGCAACGGTAACTGGCGCCAAGTGCTCGTCTTTGTGCGCACCAAGCACCGCGCCAACCGGCTCGCGCAAGCCCTGACAACGGACGGGCTGGCAGCCACAGCCATCCACGGCAACAAGTCTCAGGGCGCCCGCACGCGCGCACTGGCGGACTTCAAAGCCGGCAAGGTCCGGGTTTTGGTCGCCACGGACATCGCGGCGCGCGGGCTCGACATCGACACACTGCCTCACGTTGTGAACTTCGAGCTTCCGGAAGTGCCTGAAGACTATGTTCACCGCATTGGGCGCACGGCGCGGGCTGGCAAGGACGGGCACGCCGTGTCGCTGGTTTGCGTCGACGAACACAAGCTCCTGCGCGATATCGAACGGTTGCTCAGTATGAAGATCGAGACACAAGTCGTACCCGGATTCGAGCCTGACCCGCGCGCGACGCCGCAACCGAAAGCAAGCAAGGGCGGCCAGCGCGGCAAGCCGCGCCGAAGCGGGGCCGGCAAGAAGAAGAGCCCGGCCAAGGTGAATGCGCCGGCCGCGAAGAAACGCCGGCGGCGGCCCACCCGGCGCAGGAGCGCCTGATACCCATCCGACGGGTGCTGGCGAGGACGACCCTCGCGCGCTACCGTCGGCAACCCTAAGAAGACCAGACGGGCCGCAGCCCGCAGTTCGCATGACCGCAGCAACAAAGACGCGAGCATTTGGGCGCCTGGCAGCGTTTGCCGGCGCACTTGCCGCTGCCGCCACTGGGCCGCTGGCGACCAGTGCGTCTGCGCAGGACGACCTCGATGAGATTGTCGTAACGGCGACACGGCGCCCCTCGACCACGAGCAGTGTCGCACCATCACTCACGGTCATCGACGGCGGTATTGCCGCGTCGGACAAACTGGTCACCGATGCGCTCGTAACCGCACCTGGCGTCTACCTGCAACAGACCACACCCGGGCAAGGCGCAGCCATTATCCGCGGCCTGCGGGGCTCGGCGCTGCTTCATCTCGTCGACGGCATACGGCTCAACAACGCGTTGTTCAGAAGCGCGCCCACGCAATACCTCGCGCTCGTACCCGTGACGGCGGTGGACCGGATCGAAGTGCTTCGCGGCACGCCGGCATCGTTGTACGGTACAGACGCGGTGGGTGGCGCCATCCAGGTCGTCACCCGCCAGCCTGAGTTCTCGGAAATCGGCACGCGTATCAACGGCGATGTTGGGCTGTCCTTCGACAGCGCCGAACTCATGCGCTCCGTTCGCAGCACGGTCAACATTGGCACACCCACGCTGGCGGCCATCGCCAGTGCCGACTACCTCACCGCCGGCAATCGTCGCGTGGGCGGTGGCGTGCGCATCGGGCCCAGTGACTACAGCGCACTGGGCGCCCGTCTGGCGCTGGCCGGACAACCCAGCGATGTCTGGCGTTGGGCCGTCGACCTGCAGTACGCCGAGCAACCCGAAACGCCACGCGTGGACGAGCTGGTGCCCGGATTCGGGCAAACGGAACCTGCATCATCCGAGTTTCGCTTCGAACCTGATCGCCGCACCTTCCTGCACGGCCGGCTCGAGCGCGATGCGGGCTGGCTGGATCTTGACTGGCGCGCGGACGCCGCCTGGCAACGTATCGACGACGACCGCGCCACGCGAGACTTTGGCAGCCCGTTGCGGCGTCGCGAGCGCAATGCCAGCGATCTGTTCGGACTCACGCTCAGCGCTGGCCGGGACACGGAACGCGGTTCGTGGCTCGTGGGTGCCGAACACTACGATGACCGAGTCGACAGCAGCCGTTTTGAAACCGACATCGGTGACGGTGCGGCGCAGGGACTTGCGCCCCGCTTCCCTGACGGTGCGCGTGTGCGGCAATCGAGTCTCTACACGCACGTCGCCCACGATCTCACAGACCGCCAGACGCTCAATGCGGGCTTGCGACTCAGTCGCGCGGGCATCACGCTGCCCGAGGACCAAGCCACGGCGGCGGCCTCTTTGAGTGTCACGGATATCGGCGCCGACATCGGCTGGATTTTTGCAATCACCGATGCCTGGCAGTTCGTCGCCAACGCGGGTCGGGGCTTTCGCGCACCCAACATCTTTGATCTGGGCACACTGGGCGAACGTCCCGGGAACCGGTTCAACGTACCGAATACCGCGCTCGATTCGGAACGCGTGCAGCACGCCGATGCCGGTTTCCGTTACCGCCGGGCCCGCGACCAATTCGAGATTGTCGCCTACCGCTTGCGCTACGACGATCGCATCACCTCGGTGCTCACAGGTGATGTCACGCCGGCAGGCCGCGACATTGTGCGCAGCGAGAACGGCGAACGCGCCGACATCTACGGCATCGAGGCCGGCGGCCGCTGGGCGTTGACTGGCACTGTGACCGGGCACGCGATACTCAACTACACACGCGGCGAGCAGCGTGAATTCGACGACCCTGCAGAGCCTGGCGACCGCATCCCGCCCCTCTCAGGCCGCCTGGGCATCGACTATGCCGGTACCGCCTTCACTGCAGAGGGCTGGGTCAACTTTTCTCGGGAGCAGAACCGCCTCAGCGCACGCGATGTCCGGGACCCGCGCATCGATCCCGCGGGCACAGCGGGCTGGGTCTCGGTCGATGCGCGCGTGACCTGGCAGGACGTGGCCGGATGGCAAATCACCGCGGGCGTCGACAACCTGCTCGACGCGCGCTACCGCGTGCACGGCTCGGGCATCGACGCCACAGGCCGAAATCTCTACCTGACCCTGCGCTACGCCTACTGATCCTGCCGACAACAGGTGCCTGGCACCGCGGCGCTGGCTATACTCGGCGCACACTTTTTGGGGGATCCTCATGCGCTACTGGCTCGCGGCCGTGCTCGGCCTGTTCCTGTCCGTTTCCGTCTCCGCTCAGGACGACGATTCCGGCCCCGGCTTCAACGAAGCCACGTTCAAGGGTCTCGAATGGCGTTCCATCGGCCCTTCGCTCAAATCGGGCCGCATCGCCGATATCGCCATTCATCCGGAGAACGCCAGCACCTGGTACGTCGCCGTGGGCTCGGGCGGGGTCTGGAAAACTGAAAACCGCGGCACCACCTGGACGCCGATTTTCGACAATGAGGACAGCTACTCAGTGGGCGCCGTCGCCATCGATCCCAACAACCCCGACGTGATTTGGGTGGGTACGGGTGAGAACGTCTCAGGTCGCCACGTGGGCTACGGTTCAGGCGTTTACGTCAGCCGCGACGGGGGCAAAAACTGGGAGAACACGGGTCTCGAGGATTCCGAGCGTATCGGCATGATCCGCATTGACCCGCGCGACTCAAACACCGTATTCGTCGCCGCACAGGGCCCGCTCTGGTCAGGCGGCGGTGACCGTGGCCTCTACAAGACCACAGACGGCGGCGAGAACTGGACCAATGTACTCGGTGACGGTCTCGGCAACGACGATACCGATGATGACTACACAGGCGTCTCTGAGGTTCACCTTGACCCGCGTGACCCCGACGTCATGTACGCCGTTTCCTGGCAGCGGCTGCGCAGCGTCGCGGCACTGCTCGACGGTGGCCCGGGCACGGGCATTCACAAGTCATTCGATGGCGGTGAGACCTGGCGAGAGCTGACCCAGGGTCTGCCCAAGGAGACGATGGGCAAGACCGGCGTCGCCGTATCACCCGTCGATCCCGACATTGTCTACGCCACGATCGAACTCGCCAACCGAACGGGTGGCTTCTGGCGCTCACTGGACGGCGGCGAAACCTGGGAAAAGCGTAACGACTACCTCTCGAGCGGCACCGGTCCGCACTACTACCAGGAGATTTTCGCGAGCCCGTTCGACAAGGACCGCGTCTACCAGATGGACGTGCGCATGCACATCACCGAAGACGGTGGCAACACGTTCGCCCAGGTCCCCGGGCGCACGCGCCACTCCGATCACCACGCGCTCGCGTTCGACCTCGATGACCCGCTCTATCTGCTCGCAGGTACGGACGGCGGCATCTATGAGAGTTACGACGGTGGCGAAAAATGGCGCTACGTCTCGAACCTGCCGATCACGCAGTACTACAAGGTCGCCGTCGATTACGACACGCCCTTCTACAACGTTTACGGCGGCACGCAGGACAACAATTCAATGGGCGGCCCGAGCCGCACTGTTAACGCGCACGGCATCACGAACGGTGACTGGTTCGTCACACTGTTCGGTGACGGCCACCAGTCCGCGGTCGACCCCAACAATGCCGACATCGTTTACGCCGAGTGGCAGCAGGGCAATCTGGTCCGTTACGACCGACGCACAGGCGAGCAGGTGTACATCAAACCGCAGGCTGCGGAAGGTGAAGCGCCGGACCGTTACAACTGGGACGCGCCCATTCTGATCAGTCCGCATGACTCGAAGACGCTCTTCTTCGCCTCGCAGCGCGTGTGGCGCAGCGACGACTACGGCGACACGTGGCGCGCGATCTCGGGCGACCTCACTCGCAACGAAAGACGCGTTGATGCGCCGCTCATGGGCCGCACCTGGAGCTACGACGCGCCCTGGGACCTGTACGCGATGTCGGAGTTCAACACGATCGTCAACATCTCGCAGTCGCCCGTTGACGCCGACGTCATCTATGCCGGCACCGACGACGGCTTGATCCAGGTCACCGAAGACGGCGGTGCGACGTGGCGGCGCATCGAGCGCTTGCCCGGCGTTGGCGCGCGCTACTTCGTCAACGACATCAAGGCCGATCTGTTTGACGGCGACACGGTGTACGTTGTCGTCGACGACCACAAGAACGGCGACTTCGCACCCTACATCTACAAGAGCGAGAACCGCGGCCGCCGTTGGACACGCATCTCCAACAACCTGCCCGAACGACATGTGCTCTGGCGCGTCGTGCAAGACCACGTGAAGTCTGAGCTGATGTTTGTCGGCTCCGAATTCGGTGTGTTCTTCACCGTCAACGGTGGCGGCACCTGGACCAAGCTCAAAGGCGGCGCACCCAACATCGCGTTCCGCGACCTGGCCATCCAGACGCGGGAAAACGATCTCGTGGGCGCCACTTTTGGCCGCAGCTTCTACGTGCTCGACGACTACTCGGCGCTGCGCGATGTCACGGCCGATGCACTCGAGAATGGCAGCGTGCTGTTCCCGGTGCGCCCGGCGCCCTGGTACGTGCCGAAGCGCGGTCTTGGCTGCGGCAGCAACGGTTGCCAGTCTTCCAACGGCGACAATTTCTGGGTGGGCAAGAACCCCGAGTTCGGCGCCTTGCTGACCTACTACCTCGCTGAAGACGTTCAAACGACGAAAGAAGCCCGCCGTGAGGAAGAAAGGGAACTTGAAAAGGAAAACGAGGACGTCAGCTTCCCGAGCTTCGAGAGCCTTCTCGATGAGCAACGCGAAGACAGACCCGCCATCGTGTTCACGGTGCGCGACAGCGCCGGCGCCGTCGTACGACGTATCGAAGCTCCGGCCAAGGCTGGCTTCCACCGCATCGCCTGGGATCTGCGCTACCCGTCGCTTCAAGCCTGGACCCCGCGCGAGCTTGAAAAGGAATTTGAGCCCGGCGCAGGTGTCATGGTCGCGCCTGGTGACTACACCGTCAGCATGGCGCGCCGAGTCGACGGCGTCAGCACCGACCTCGGCCAGGAACAAGCCATTGAAGTCGTGTCGATCCGGCCGGACCCGGTGCTGCCGGGTTCGAGCCAACAAGACCGTGTGATCTTTGAGCAACAGCTCGAGGAACTCATGAGCGCCGCCGATGGCAGCGGGCAGTCGATTACGCGCCTGCACGAGGAGTTGGGCGCCGCAAAGATGACGCTCAAGCGGGCCACCACCGATGGCAGCCTCTACGCGACCGCCGTGGCACTCCAGGACCGGCTCCTGGATCAGAAAGAGCGCCTGATGTCGCACCCAACGCGTGACATCTACCACGCCTGGGAAGAGATGAGCGTCTACATGCGTCTCTGGCATGCGCGCTTCGCACCGACGTCAACCGTCTATGGCCCGACACCGGCGCAGCGCGAGAGCTACCGCATTGCGCGGGCCCAGTACGACGACATTGTCGCCGAACTCCAGCGTATTGACCGCGACTACGCTGCGCTGAAGTCTGCTATGGACGCGGCCAAGGTGCCCTGGACGCCCGGACGCTGAGGCCCCTCTAATTGACGAGAGGACCCGCGGGCTAGTCTCGCGGGTCCTCGAGCAGCCAGTGCAGGATGTTGTCCGTAAAGGTCGGGCTGTCCGTCAGATGCGTGTGCGTTTCGGGCAGGAACAAAGCCCTGTCGTAGTCGAGCGGTGAGCGCAGCGTTGGCCGCCAGTCGTCGGCACTGCGCTGATCGTGCAGCACGCTGGAGCGCAACACCGTCCCGTCGCCATCGCCCGTCGCGTAGATCGACACCTTGCCGCCTCCGCGCGGTGCCGCGATCACTGACGCCGTGCTGCGGTCATCTCCCACTACGAGCATGACCGACAGGTCATCGGGCAGAGGCGCCTCGCGATCAATAGCGCGGTGAAACTGCGCCGCTCGACGCAGCAGTCGCGCCTGCATCTCGCGGCCGATAGCACCACGCTGAGCTTGGTCCGTGACGCTGGGCAGCAATAGCTGAAGCTCGGCGTCGGCCTCTGGCGATGACAGCCCCCACCCCTGCGCCTGCCAGAGCGACGGCGCATAGAGGTCGCCCACGGGCTCACCCGTGTCGCGCCACACGACAGGCGTGGCTGCGTTGCGTGGCATGAGCTGATACACCGACGGGTAGGTGCCGAGCAAGCCTGCCGTATAGGTGGGCTGCAGGAATCCCAGCGACCATCCGTTCACGAGATTGCGAAACGACAAGGCAGAGCCCGCATTGGGTGTGCCAACGAGAATGACGCGCTCCACGACGCGCGCGCCGGCCCAGGTCAGCTCGGGCAGGCTGCCATCCGCGGGCAGATCCGCATCCCCGTACATCAGAAAGTAGCGCGCGACGAGTCCGCCCATAGAGTGCGCGACGATGTCAAAGCGCACATCCGCGTCCTCGATGCCGAAGCGCGTTGCGTACTCCCCTTGCACAAAGGCGCGCTTCTCGGCGATGTAGTGATGCAGTCGTTGCGCCGACTCGACGATGTCGCGACGCCAGTCGTAGGGATACTGAAAGCAGGTGAAGTGATCGGGGCCGTAATCGATCGCACCGGCGGTGCCCAGCGACTCATCGCGGTAACCGCCGACGCCAAGCGCCTGCAGAATGCCCGCGTAGACGTTGAGGTTGAACGGCAAACCCAGCACCTTGACGCGAGCCCGCGCGAGTACCCAGGTTGGCTCCACGCCATCGTCATCGGAGATCCGCCCGTCTGCCGAAGGCGATGCGGGCAACGCCAGCGCGCGTAGTCCCTCGGGCTGGTTCGGATCGACGGACACGCCGTCGAAGCCGCCCCAGACGAACTCGTTGGTCCGCGTATCGCGCAGCGTGGATCCCAACAACCCCGGAATAACCAGCACGGGGTTGCGATCGGGCCCCTCAAGTTGGGCCGTACGCTGGTAGTTGATCGCGAGAAAATCGGTGTTGGGCCCGCGGTTCGCGCAACCGGCCAGCACAGCCAGTGCAAGCACGATCGTCCCGGTCCTTCTCATCCGCTCGCCCCCGCAGCTTGCAACACCCTGGCCGCTATTAAAGCAGGGGAAACCGCTGCTTGCACAGAGACATAGGGCCGTAAAGCTCGTAACGACTGCAACATTTAACCGGGCCCTTATGTGACTCGGGTCACACTCGAAACCGGCGATTACCGACATCGTCTATCCCGTAGACATGCGCCAACTGCTGTAATGCGTCGCAAATCACAGACAGTTCGCGCCGGCAGGACGCCAGCGTCGCACCATTCATCAGGGACCCTGCGCCATGCCACAACGACAACGCCGCATCGTCATCGCTCTCGCCGCCGCTACGGCAGCTGTACTGGGCACGACACAGTTGCCACACGATGCCGCTCCACCCGAGACCACCCGCTACATCGTGTCTGCGGATTCTGTGGCCACGGCCGCGCAACTTGTTGCGGACGTCGACGGCCTCATGATTGGTGAGCTCGGTATCATCAACGCAATCGATGCCGATCTGACCGCTGAGCAAGTCACTGCACTTCAGGCGTCGCCGTCCGTCTCCGTGTTCGCCGACGCACCGGTCGAGACCAGCGGCAAGAAGAAAGACAAAAAAAACAAGAAAGACAAGAAAGACAAGAAGGACAAAAAAGACGCGGACGCCAACGACACGTCCGCGCCCAGTACCGAATCCGGAACGGAAACCCAGCAGATCGCCGCCTCGGGCGACGCGCTGGCCGGGTCCGCTACGACGTCGGGCACAACCACGACTGGATGGCAGGATTTGTCCGCGCTCACCTACGCGTTCCTGACCGACCTGTCCAACACCAAAAGTGCGGGCCAGTCGGGTCTGTTCGGCGATAACGAGAACGTGTCGGCCGACACGGGCGCATACACCGCTTATGCAGACCAAGTCGGCGCGCGCGAGCTTCATGCCCTGGGTATCACAGGCCTTGGCGTCACGATTGCCGTCGTCGACTCGGGCATCTGGGAGTCCTGGATGTTCAACGGTATCGATATGCGCCTACGCGCCGAGGTCGACACCACGGGCGCCACAGCCGTCGTCAAAACGGGCGTAGGCGATGACTCGGGCCACGGCTCGCACGTGACGAGCGTTGCGGCGAGTAACCGTTGGGCATTCGACAACTCCGGTTACGAAGGCATCGCGCCCGGTGCCGGCATCGTCGCGCTGCGGGCGTTTGATGCCGAGGGCAAAGGCACCTACGCCAGCGTGATTCGCGCCATCGATTGGGTGGTCACGAACCGCGAGCAGCACAAGATCCGCGTACTCAACCTGTCGCTGAGCGCGGCGCCGAGTTCTTACTACTGGCAGGACCCGCTGGCGCAAGCCGTCATGGCGGCCTGGGACGCAGGCATCGTCGTGGTCGCATCGGCCAGCAACGACGGCAGCAACTATTTCTCGATTGGCGTACCCGGAAACGTGCCGCAGATCATCACCGTGGGCGCGACAAGCGACAACTACACGCCCAAGGATCCAACCGACGATTTCGTCACGTCGTTCTCGGGCGCTGGCCCGACGCCGGCCGGATTCGTAAAACCCGAAGTCGTCGCACCGGGCGGTCACATCATCGGTCGCATGCCATCGCAGTCCGCGATTGCACAGCGCAATCCCGACTCGCAACACTGGAACCAGAGCCACTTTGCCATGTCCGGCACCTCGCAGTCGGCCGCCGTAGTCAGCGGCGTGGCTGCACTGTTGCTCGAGATGAACCCGGCGTTGTCGCCGGACGATGTGAAGTGCCGCCTCATCGATTCGGCACTGCCCGTTAGCAACCAGAACGGCACCGACATTGAGAGCGTACTGCGCCAGGGCGCCGGCGTTGTTCGCGCGGATCTCGCGGCCAGGAGCAAGACTCAAGGTTGCGCCAACCAGGGTAATGATGTTCTTGTGGACGAAGATGGCGTGCACCACGCGGTGGGTCCGGTACGCGTCGCAGAGGATGGCTCGTTCTACTGGGTCGACGCCAAGGGCACGCACTACACGGAATCAGACGGTTATGTCTGGGGCCAGGGCTACATCTGGGGGCAGGGCTACATCTGGGGCCAAGGCTATATTTGGGGCCAGAGCTACGTCTGGGCGCAAAGCTACGTCTGGGGCCAGGGTTACATCTGGGGACAGGGCTACATTTGGGGGCAGCGTGTGGATCCCAATGCAGCGACGCTGGACGCAAACAGCTGGACGCCACACGAGTAGGTTTCGGCGCGCGGGAATGAACCCGCGCCCTGGGAACGGGATAGCATGATCCGCTCACGACATAGCGACGAACCGCAACGCGCGACAGGGACTGTCAGCGTCCTCGGCGCACTCGCGCTGTGTCTTGCGGCAAGCCCCGCGGCATTTTCCCAGGGCGCCAGCCAGCGAATGGTCTTTGACCACCTCTCTATTGAGGACGGCCTGTCGCAGGGGACGGTCACGCGCGTCGCGCAAGACCCTGCCGGCTTTATCTGGATCGCCACGGAAAGCGGACTGAACCGTTACGACGGCAGCACCGTACAACGCTTCGTCTATGATCGGAGCGCAACGGGCGGTCTTAACAACGACTACATCTGGGACATCGAGATCGATGCCCAGGGCGACCTCTGGCTCGCCACCGACGGCGGCGGCGTCGCTCGCTTCGAACAGGAAACCGCACAGTTCACGCACTACCGATTCGACGCCGATGACGCGAACAGCCTGTCGAGCGATGCGGTGCGCAGTCTTGATATCGATAGCCGCGGCGCCGTGTGGGTCGGTACCAGAGATGCCGGCTTAAACCGCATCGATGTCGCCTCTGGCGAGATTGAACGCTTCGACCATCCAAACCCAGCGATTTCGATTCCCACCTCGGCAACCGTCTTCGACATCATCGAAGCAGCAGGCGGCACGCAGTGGTTCGCCACAAGCGCGGGTCTCTACGCACGCGAGACAGGCAGCCGTGCCATGCGCCGCTGGGTTAACGATGCAGACGACTCCACGAGCCTCTCCGACAACACGGTCATTGCCGTGCACGAAGCGTCGGATGGCGTCATCTGGGCCGGCACCTATGAAGGCGGCCTCAACGCCATTGATCGCGAAGCGGGCACATTGCGCCGCTACCGCGCCGATGCCGACGACGCGGGCGCACTGGCCAACGACTACGTCCGTGACATCCTCGAAGACTCCGACGGGCGACTCTGGGTGGCGACAGCCGGCGGCCTGAGCCTGCTCGACCGCGACACGAATCGATTCACGACCTACGCGAACCGTCGCGACGACGCCCGCAGCCTGGGCAGCAGCTACGTTATGACGCTGTTTCAGGATCAGGGCGGCGTTCTCTGGGTGGGAACACGAGGCGCAGGCGTTGCTGCGTGGAACCCACGCAGCTGGACACTCGGCCTGCGCACCATGTCCGATCTTGCCGACAGCGTCATCGTGGCCTTTGCCGCCGACGGTCGCGGCCACGTCTGGATTGGCACCATGGGTAAAGGGCTCCAGCGGCTCACACTCGAGACCGGTGAGCTCACGCCGGCTTCCGCCCTGTTCGGCGACAGCTTCGCGGGTTTGCGAACCATGTCGCTGTTGCTCGACAGCCGTGGCCAGCTTTGGGTGGGCACGATGGCCAATGGCGTGCTCCAGGTGGCACTCGATTCGGGCCGGATCACACGCTTCCCGCACGATCCTGCGAACGCGGGCACACTTTCAGCGGCGGGCGTCATGTCGCTGTTTGAGACCATCGACGGCGCGATCTGGGTTGGGACCTTCGGTGGTGGCGCAAACCGGATCGACGCGACGACGGGCGCCGTCGACCGGCTCGACGGCGCGCTCGGTGACGGCAGTAAGCTGGCTCAGTCGCGCGTCACAGCCATCGTGGGCGACGGTGGCACGGGCCTCTGGTTTGCGACCGATGGCGACGGGCTGTTCTTCCACGACACCGTCGAAGCCAAGACCACGCAGTTTCTTTCCAGTGAAAACGACGAGCGGACACTGAGCGCCAATCGGCTTTACGCGGTCTACCACGACGCGGACACGCAACGACTCTGGATCGGCACCGCGGGACGGGGTCTCGACGTGCTGCCGCTTGACGGTGCGCACCTGACCAGTCCGCGCTTCAGCAACATCTCCATGCGTAATGGGCTGTCGGACAACGTAGTCTATGGCATCGAGCCCGACGCGCGTGGCCACCTCTGGCTAAGCTCGAACAGCGGCCTCATGCATTTCGACCCGAAGACGCGCGCGGTTCGCAAGTTCCACACGCGGCATGGACTGCAGGGCGAGGAATTTAATTTCGGCGCGCATCACCGCGGCCCCGATGGACGCCTGTACTTTGGCGGCGCGGGCGGCTTTAACGCATTCATTCCGGTGCGCGTCTCCGAAGATGTCGCGGCTCCTACCGTGCGACTCGCGGCCATCGAAATCGACAACCAGGCTTACGCCGGCGCGACGACCTTGCATGGTCTTCGAAAACTCGATCTCAAACACGACCAGGACATCATTACCTTTGAGCTGGCCGTTCCGGACTACGTGGATCCCGCGAAGAACCGCATCGCCTACCGACTCGAAGGCTTCGATGCGGGCTGGGTGTCACCAGTGACTGCGCGGCGCTTCACCTACACCAACCTGACCCAAGGTGAGTACCGCCTGCACGCGCGTGCCATTAGCGCCGCGGGCGTTCCGGGTCCGGAAACCGTATTGCTGACACTACGCGTGCATCCCGCACCCTGGGCGACCTGGTGGGCCTACGCGGGCTACGCATTGTTACTGGCGCTCACCACCTGGCTGTCGCTGCGCTGGTACCGCAGCAAGGTCGAGCGCGACGCTGAAATGGAACGACTCGCACACAGTGACCCCGTGACTGGGTTGTCGAATCGCAAACGCTTCCTCGAGCAGGTACGCACGGCGATTGAGACGCACACCGATGCCGAGGGCGCGGTCGCCGTCCTGGCTGTTGACTTCAATCACGTGCAGCGCATCAACGACAGCCTGGGCCACAGTGCCGGCGATCGTGTCTTGAAGGCACTCGCTAACCGGCTCATGCACACCGTGGCGAGCACCTGTCACGATCTCAACGTGTTTGAGACGGCGCGCCTTAACGGCGACGAGTTTGCGGTTGTCATCGCGGGCGCCAATGCGGGCAAGCGCGCCGAGCGACTGGGCGGTCATATCGTGCAGCGGTTCTCCGAGACGCTCGTCGATGACGGCGAACGCATCGCGCTTATGACCAACGTCGGCGTGGCCTGGTACGCCGCGCACGGCAGCCGCGCCGACGCGCTTGTCAAAAATGCGCAGGCCGCCGCGCACGCGGCTCGCACCGACGGCAACGGCCGCTGTCTTGTGTACTCCGACGACATCGCCGAGCGCATCAAAGACCGACTCACATTGGAACGCGACCTGCGTCAGGCGATCCTATCCGACCAGTTCGAGCTGTATCTCCAGCCCAAATTCGACATCAAGCGTCAGATGCTGACGGGCGCCGAAGCGCTGATTCGCTGGCAGCACCCGACACGCGGCCTCGTGATGCCCGACACATTCATTGCGCTGGCCGAAGAGACCGGCATGATCGAGTCTATTGGCCGCTGGGTCATCGACGCGGTCGCGCGCCAAATCGACATTTGGCACCAGTTCTCCCAGCCCGTGATTCCTGTGGCGGTCAACGTATCGAGCGTGGAGTTCCGAACCGGTAACCCCGCGCGCACCATCCAGTCTGCCGCCGCCGAAGTGGACATCGACCCAAGCCTCATTCACGTTGAGCTCACCGAATCTGTGATCATGCAGGACGCACCGCAGACACGGGCCGCACTCAAGGCACTCCGCGACATGGGCTGCCACCTGGCCGTCGATGATTTCGGCACGGGCTACTCGTCGCTGGCCTATCTGCGTCGCTTCCAGCTCGACACGGTGAAGATCGACCGCGCATTCATCAGCGACATCACGACCAGTGATGAAGACCAGTCGATTTGTGCGGCCATCATCGCGATGGCCCACGGTCTGAATCTGTCCGTCGTTGCCGAGGGCGTTGAAACCGAGGCACAGCTCAAGTGCCTCGCGCGACTGGGTTGCGATGAAGTCCAGGGTTTCCTGCTTGGCAAACCCGTCCCCGCCGACCAGTTTGCTGCGCTGTTCGGTGCGCGCGCCGACATCCGCGACGGCGCCAGTCCAACACCTTTCTTCCAAGCAAGCTGATTCGTCATTGCTGCACTGTCAGCCCGCGTCGCACAGGTGCCTTGTGTTGCGGGCCCTCGGCAACGCGTTATGATGTGCTCGAACGTGCTGAAGCACCGTGGCCACATCCGGGGGGATATCGGCCACGTACGGGGGAAAATTATGTTAAGAAGAGCGAGGCTGCTTGCTGCAGCCGCTTGCCTCGTCGCTGTATCGGCGACTGCAAGCCACATACCCGGCGTCCCGCAAGACGATCGCGTCTTTCCGATCGGCGAATCCGGATCCTTCGACCCAGTTCCGGGTCTCACCGACATCATTGTCGAAGACATCGACAGCCACGGCGCGATCTACCGCTACGAGGTGCCCGTCAATTGGAACGGCGATCTCGTCATGTATGCGCATGGATTCCGCGGCTGTTTTGCCGACGAAGCCACGGGCGCACTCGTTCCTTTGACCGTCGACAATCCGCCGCTGCGGGACTACTTCCTGCTGCGCGGCTACGCCTGGGCGGCCTCGAGCTATTCGAAGAACTGCTACGACGTTAAAGACGGCGTAGAAAGCACCAACCGCCTCGCGCGAATTTTCGCACGCGAAGTCGGGCAGCCAAATCGCACGCTGATCACGGGCTTTTCCATGGGCGGTCACGTCACGGGCGCAGCCATCGAGATGTTCCCGAACTACCGCTGCCCCGAAGGTCGACGGGGCCGTCTGTGCCGCCGCTTCGTCCGTGTGCTGGGCGCACTCTCGGGTGGTGTGAAGTATGACGGCGCAGCACCGCTGTGCGGCGTCATGGGCGATGTCGAGCTGTTCGAGTACTTCGCCGACTACCAGTTTGGTGCCGAAGCTCTGGCTGCCGAGGTGAATCCATTCGTGCAATCGCAGTTTCCGCCGCCCGACAATTACGCAGCGACGACGCTGCCGCTGACCATCGGTACCCTGTTCGCAAACAATGGCGCAGGCTTCCCGGCGCAGCTCTCACCCCAGGGTGAGAGCCTGAAGAACCTGCTGCGCGTGATTTCTGGCGGAGAACGGCCGATTTTCGAGCAGGGCTTCCCAGTGTTCCAGCCCCTGTTGGTGAGCTTCTGGGGCGCAGACGGTACCGTTGACGGCGTCGTGTCGGGCAACATCTATGAGA
>JBCBIJ010000003.1:0-407080 GCA_038524795.1 Pseudomonadota bacterium
GGATGTCGCTCGCCAAGCGATCCAGGGATGGACTCGAGCGTTCCCGACAACACCCATCGGCGGTGCGGGCAGGCGGGCGTGGATAGGAAGTCGTACTTACTGAAGGCACGAATGCGTTGGGAGTTCGCCGCGGCCGCTTCGCAGGCTCGCGATGACGCTACGCGTCAGCTCGCAATGACGGGTGTGCTATTCGCCCTCAGTCAACGCACTGAGAACAGCCCTTCGTCGAAGTGGAAGATCGATCCGTGCGTCAGCGGCGACGCCGTCACCGCCCGTGACCAGCAAACGGCAGCCTTTGCGGATGGCGGCGGCGACGGCCGCCGAGTGCTCACCATCGCAAACAGCAACGTCCGCGACGGCGACATCGTCGCTCGCTGCGAATGCCGCGACGGTTTGAAAGCGTCTGGGGAGATGCCCGTCGTCACCCAGCCAGCCGGCAAGCTGTGCGGTGATATCAGGCTCGAGCGCGATGAGCGCCACTCTCATGGGCGCGTCTGACCGCTGCCGCGCACGACGTACTTGTAGCTGACGAGCTCCGCGGCTCCGACGGGGCCGCGGGCATGGATGCGGCTTGTCGATATACCGATTTCCGCCCCCATGCCGAACTCGCCGCCGTCGGCAAATTGCGTCGATGCGTTGTGCATCACGATGGCGCTATCGACGTCATCGAAAAAACGCTGTGCGGCAGCCGCGTCACTGGTGATGATCGATTCGGTGTGGCCCGAGCCGAACTCCGAGATGTGCTCGACGGCCGCATCGAGATTGTCGACCACGCGCACGGCGATGATGCGATCAAGGTACTCCGTGCGCCAGTCGGCTTCCGTCGCCGGTGTAATCCGGTCGTCCACCGCCCGCGAACGCTCGCAGCCGCGCACAGCGCAGTCGGCGGCGAACAGTGCGTCGAAGACAGACCGCACCGTTTCCGGGCCTAACGCGGCGTCCACGAGCAAGGTCTCCGCCGCACCGCAGATCCCTGTACGTCGCAGCTTCGCGTTGACCGTGATGTCGCGCGCCATAACAGCGTCGGCCGCGCTGTGCAGGTAGATGTGGCAGATGCCATCGAGGTGACCGATGACGGGCACGCGCGCGTCGTGCTGCACGCGCTCGATGAGGCCGCGGCCCCCGCGCGGGACCACGACATCGATCGTGCCATTGCCACCCGCAAGCAGCGCGCCTACGAGTATGCGGTCCTGATCAGGCACCATCTGTACGGCGTCTGCCGGCAGGCCACTGTCCTCAAGTGCGCCGCGCAGCAAGGCCACAATGGCACGGCTGCTCGCCGCACTTTCGCTGCCGCCGCGAAGGATCACAGCATTGCCCGCCTTGAGGCAGATGGCCGCAGCGTCAGCGGTCACGTTCGGGCGACTTTCGTAGACAATGCCGATGACGCCCAGCGGTACGCTGACGCGAGCGATGTCGAGACCGTTGTCGGGCTGCCAGCGCGACAGCTCCCGCCCCACGGGATCGGGCAACGCCGCAATAGCATCGAGCGCGTCGGCAATGGCCGCGACACGATCGCTATCGAGGCGCAGCCGGTCCACCATCGCCGCGCTCAGCCCGTTGGCTTCTGCGGCGGCCACGTCGGCGGCATTGGCCTTCAGCACCTGCGGCGCGCCCTCGCGCAAGGCGTTGGCCATGGCGCGGATACCCGCCGCGCGCGCCGAACCGTCGCAACGCGAGAGGATCGCGACGGCGTCACGCGCCTGGCGTCCCAGCGTGCCGATGATCGCTTGTGCGTCTGTCTCATTCATGAGTCTTGGGATTCTCCAACACCAGGTCGTCGCGATGCACCAGTGGCACTGTACGCGCCCCGCCTTTGGACGCGGCCATCGCATCGCGCGCGGCCACACTATCGAGACCCGTAAGCCCGATGCCAAGTTCCGCATTACTGGACTGGCTACGAATCGCAATGCAGTCACCGCGTTCGAATTCACCCACGATGTCGACCACGCCTACGGGTAACAAGCTCGCGCCTTGCGCCAGCGCATTGGCGGCGCCGGCATCCACAATGACGGCGGCGGCCCGGCGCAGGCTGGCACGAATCCAGCGTCGTCGTGCATCCGGCACCGTGGTCGCGGCGTCGAACGACGTGGCACGTGCGCCCTTCGCCAGGGCACCGACGGGTGAAAGGTCGCGCCCCGACGCGATCACGACCGCTGCGCCAGCGCCCGTCGCAAGACGCGCCGCAGCGATCTTGCTGCGCATGCCGCCCGTGCCGTGGGCACTGCTCGACTCGCCCGCGATCGCATCAATGGTCGCATCGATCTTTGTCACGTGAGCGATGTGTGTCGCGTCGGGGTTGGTAGCGGGATCGGCCGTGTAGAGCCCGTCAACATCGCTGAGCAGGACCAAAAGATCAGCGCCGATCATCTGCGCGACACGCGCCGCCAAACGGTCGTTGTCGCCATAGCGCAGCTCTTCAGTGGCTACGGTATCGTTTTCGTTGATGACCGGCACAATGCGTGCCGCGGCCAGCGCATCGAGCGTGGCACGCGCATTTAAGTGCCGACGGCGATGCTCGGTGTCCTGGGGCGTGAGCAACACCTGCGCGCTGCCACAGCCAGCATCGGACAGCGCACTGCGCCAGGCCTGTGCCAACCCAACCTGTCCAGCCGCGGCTGCGGCCTGTTTGATGGCCAGTGCACTCGCGCCGCGCGGTTGCCCAACGTCCTGGGCGCCCAGCGCCACGGCGCCCGATGACACCACCGTGACTCGCGCAGCGCGCGCTTGCAGCCGCGAAATATCTGCGCACAGCGTATCCAGCCAGTCGCGACGCAGTGTGTGCGCGTCGTCGACGAGCAACGCCGAGCCGACCTTGATAACGATGGATGCCGCCGCATCGAGCAGGGCCGCGGCATCGGGCGCGTTGGTCACATCCCCGCCTGCCCTTCGACGGGCAGCGCACGCACCTCGCCCGCGAGTACGCGCTCGCCGCGCGAGATGCCCAGACTGCCAGAGCGCACCAGCACGACGACCTCACCGTGGCGACCAATGGCCGCGACGAATTTGTCGACGTCGGCGGTGTTGCCTGCGTATTCGACCGTGAACGATTTTGCGCTGTCATCAAGCACAGCCGCACCGTGGCTTACGCACCATTCCGACAGCGTCCGCGTGTTACGAACCACAAGCTTGAGCAGCGCAAGCTCACGCTCGAAATGGTCGCCCAGGGTCATGTCATGCATATCGACAACATCGACGAGCTTGTTGAGCTGCTTCGCGATTTGCGCGAGCGCCGCATCGGAGCCCGAAGTAACGAGCGTCAGGCGCGAAATCAGCGGGTCCTCTGTGGGCGCCACGTTGAGCGATTCGATGTTGTAGCCGCGCGTTGAAAACAGGCCCGTGAGCCGCGTGAGCGCACCGACTTCGTTCTGCATCAATACCGAGATGACGTGGCGCATCGCACCGCTCCCGTTTAAAAACCTGACTGCCCTGTTGGCGTCGGTGGATACTCTCGCACCACCTGCACTATTGCAATGCACAAAACGATCACAGAGACTCGGTTCAAACCACCGGAAATACAGCCCATGCGCGCAATCGCCGACAGCCAGCAGCAGCCGGCCGACCACCCACTGGCCGGTCGCGAAATGAGTGGCGCCGAGATGATCGTTCAGGTCATCGCGGACGAGGGCGTGGACGTCGTGTTCGGCTACTCGGGCGGTGCGATCCTGCCGACCTACGACGCGGTCTTCCGGTTCAACAAAGACAATCCGGGCAGCGACGGCAACGGCGCGCTGCCACTCATTGTGCCCGCCAACGAACAGGGCGCCGGCTTCATGGCCGCGGGCTACTCCCGCGCCACAGGCAAGGTGGGCACGGTCATGGTCACGTCGGGCCCCGGTGCCACGAACATGGTGACACCCGTACGCGACAGCGCCGCCGACTCCGTGCCGATAGTCCTCATCTGCGGCCAGGTGCCCTGCGCGGCGATTGGCACGGACGCGTTTCAGGAAGCCCCCATCACGGCGGTCATGGGCTCCGTCGCCAAACATGTGTTTCTGGTCACCGACCCGACGCGACTAGAGGCCACCATCCGAACCGCGTACGAGATCGCGCGCACGGGTCGCCCCGGGCCCGTTGTTGTCGACGTCCCGAAAGACGTTCAGAACTGGTCCGGTACGTTCCACGGCTCGGCCCGACTCGAAATCCCCGGCTACCGAAAGCGGCTGCAACGCGTGACGGACAGCGTCCTCGAGGACGCCGACTGTCAGTCGTTCCTGCAGCTGTTGTCAGAATCGGATCGCCCGCTCATCTACGCGGGCGGGGGCGTCGTGAATGGCAACGCCAGCGCCGCGATGCGACGCTTCGCGGACCGCTTCGGTGTTCCTGTTACAACGACGCTAATGGGCATTGGCGCGAGCGACACGACAGAAGACCTGTCGCTGCACATGCTGGGCATGCACGGCATGGCTTACGCCAACTACGCTGTCGAGGACTGTGATTTTCTGATCGCCGCCGCAGCGCGATTCGATGATCGCGTCGCTGGTGTGCCGCAGCGCTTTGCACCAAACGCACGACACATCGCCCATTTCGATATCGACCCATCCGAAATCGACAAGGTAAAGAGCGTGTCCTGGCACCACACAGGCGTGCTCGACCGCGACCTCGACGCCATCGTCGACTACGCCGATCGTGTGAACTTCGTAAAGCGCTTCGAAACCTGGCACGACGAGGTCGCGGCGCTCAAACGCAATCACGCGCTCGACTACGACCGCGAGTCCGCGCTCATTCAGCCGAATGCCGTGATCGAAGCGATTAACGCGATCACCGTAGGCGAGGCCATCATCTCAACGGGCGTGGGCCAACATCAGATGTGGGCCGCGCAGTACTTCGATTTCCGCGAGCCGCGCCTCTGGCTCACCTCGGGGAGCATGGGGACGATGGGCTTTGGGGTACCAGCGGCCATTGGTGCGCAGTTCGGACGCCCTGACAAGCTCGTGATCGACATCGACGGTGACGCCAGCATCCGCATGAACCTGGGCGAGCTCGAAACCGTCACCACTTACGGCCTGCCCGTAAAAATCGTGGTGCTCAACAACTACGGCGACGGCATGGTACGCCAGTGGCAAAAGCTCTACTACAAGGGTCGGCTGTCGGCGAGCGACAAGTCGCTACACCGCAAGGACTTCGTGCGCGCGGCCAAGGCCGACGGCTTCGAGTACGCCGTACGTCTTGACGACAAGGCCAAACTGGAACAGACGATTGCCGAGTTTATTGGCTTTGAAGGGCCCGCGTTCCTAGAGGTGATCATCGACCCCGACGCCTCGGTCTACCCGATGGTGGGTCCGGGACAGAGTTACAGCGAGATGATTACAGGCGACTTCATCGCGAGCCGTGGCAGCGATGACGACAAGGACGTGAGTCAGACCGAGTCGTTCTAATCGGCCGCCTTGGCGTCGTAGTGCGCCAGGCATTCCGCCAACATTGCGTCTTCGATGTTGCCACCCGACAACACGACCAACGTGACTCGATCCCTCGTTTCGATCGCGCCCGTCAGCACGGCCGCGAGTGCCACAGCACCGCCGGGTTCGAGCACAAGGCGTAGCACGCGGTAGGCAAACCCCACGGCATAGCGGACCGCGTCCTCGCTCACCGTCAGCACACCGGTGAGCAGGCGCTGATTGATGGGGAACGTCAGAGCACCGGGCTCAGGTGACAGCAGCGCGTCGCAGATGGACCGTGTGTCGGGCGCATTCGCAACACGCTTTCCGGCATCAAACGATCGCGCTGTGTCGTCGGCGCGCTCGGGCTCAACGGCAAAGCACTGCAGCTTGGGAAAACGCGCACGCAGCGCCGTCGACGAACCTGCAGCGAGGCCACCGCCACCGCAGCAGATGAGAGCCTGGTCGGGAACGAGTCCTGCCGCTTGTAGCTGTTCGGCCGCCTCCAAGCCGACAGTGCCCTGCCCTGCAATCACGTCCGGATGGTCGTAGGACGGCACAACGGGCGCAGCCCGTGATTCCGCAAGCTCGCGCGCGATGGCTTCACGATCCTCGCGATACCGATCGTAGGTGACGATCTGCCCACCCAGTGACTGAACCGCCGCCGCCTTACCCGCGGGAGTGTCCTCGGGCATCACGATATGCGCGGACACGCCGAACAAACGCGCCGCCAGCGCCACGCCTTGAGCGTGGTTCCCCGACGACCAGGCCACGACGCCACGCTCGCGGCGTGTGGGCGCCATGTTGGCCAGCGTGTTGTAGGCGCCACGGAGTTTGAACGACCCCATGCGCTGCAAACTCTCCGCTTTGAGCAGGACAGTACCCTGCGCCTGGTCATCCAATGCGGCGTGATGAATCAGTGGGGTCCGGTTGGCGACGCCCGAAAGGCGCGACTGCGCCGCTTCAATGTCGCCGAGCGCCAGCGTGAATTGTGATGGTGTGCCGTCCATACCGGGATTATGACTGCCTCCGTGACAGACGGTCACCAAGGGATTCAAGACGACGCACCGGCGTCGCGCCGACATACGCCTCGAGGGGAGACGACCAGCTTATGTCTAATCGAATTGCGCGCAGGGCGGGCTCTGTCAGCACGACAGGGATAACGGGGAATTCTTGCCCATTACCGATGAATCATGCGATTTCACGACTTTTCGACGCATATCGTGACCACTTTGCGCGTGATTGTGAGTATCACATGCAACCATCGCCCGCGGCGGACACCACTTCGACAGGGGGTTTTGCTGCGGCTGCGACCGCTGGGCTAGGCTCGAATCGGGGGCAAGGCCGGGCGAAGGGGAGCGCGCGGACATGAAGCACGGAAAGCTCGAAACCGAACGCGCGATCCTGATCAGCATGACGCTGTCGGGCGTCGTGGCGGTTTTGCCGTTTGCCATCATTCGGCTTATGCACGGCGAAACGCTGTTGTTTGCGCTCGACATCACGCTTGTCGCAGGGCTCGTATTCCTGGGCGCCTACGTGTGGCGAACGCACCGCACGGTGCTCGCAAGCTACGCGGTGTCGATCATGTCGATGGCCGCCATTATCGGTACCGTCTACATCAAGGGTCCCCAGCAAATTTACTGGGCCTTCCCAACCGTCCTGATCATCTTCTACTTGCTGCAGCCTGTTGAAGCATTGATTCTCAACCTGCTCGGCCTCTCGATCCTGTTGCCCAAGCTGATCTTGCCCATGGCGTCCGAGTCGCTCATGACCGTGTTCTTTACGCTGGCCGTCACGATCACGTTTTCGTACGCGTTCAGCTCGCGCACGGCCGATCAACGCAAGCAGCTCATCATGCTGGCCACCAAAGACCCGCTCACGGGCGCTGAGAACCGGCGTGCACTGTCCGAACGCCTGCGGGAGATTATCGCGACGCACCGCCGCAGGCCTGTGACTGCATCGATGCTCATGGTCGACCTCGATAACTTCAAGCGCATCAATGATGAGCTCGGACACGCCGTGGGCGACCGCGCACTCACCAAGCTCGTGCAGCTGATTCGCCAGCGCATCCGCGAAACCGACTCGGTCTACCGCGTCGGCGGCGAGGAGTTTCTCATCATCGCCGAGGGCGCCACGGCAACCATTGCCGACACACTCGGCGAAGATCTTCGCGTGCTTGTCGAAACCGCCAAACTCGTAGACGGCCGGTCCGTCACAATTTCTGTTGGCATTGCGGAGCTGTTCCCCGAAGAGGAAACCGACGATTGGTTGCGCCGCACGGACAACGCGCTTTACGCGGCAAAGAACGGTGGCCGCAATCGTTGCGTGCGGGCGCGCGAGCAGGACGCCTCTGTATCCGACATTACCGAGGGACGCGCCGCGTCCTAAACTGGATCAGTCGTCCTCGGCGCTCGCGGGCGCGTCGAGCAGCTGGTTGATTTCGAGCCAGTAGCCATCCGGGTCCCGGATCATCGACACATTGACGCGAATGACGCCGCCGCCCGCGCGCGGGTATTCCACGCGCTCGGGCGCATCCACAACCGTCACACCGGGCGACGCCTCAACGGCATCCCAACGCGTGTCGAGATCCGACGCGTTGATGACGATGATCGGATCACCGGGCACGGGCTCATCGAAGTGTTCCTGGCGCTGCGGCTTCTTCGGGTGGATGTACTCGAGCAGACCCAGCACACCGATGAAATCGTCGTTGGCCTGTAACAGCACGAGCCGTCGCGATCTCGTCTCGCCATTTTCCATGGGTGACTCAATCAACTGGTCGTAGATCACGGTCAGTCCCAGCGCATCGCGGTAGAGCGCCAGCGACTTGTCCGTGTCGTTGACGAGCAGCGTTGTGCGGCGCACGTCGACGGGGATGCGGGCCTCATCGGCAACAGGCGCCGCGCAGGCCGAGACTGAGGCCGCCAGTGCAATCACCCAGGCCAGGAATTGGTTTCGATTTCTGCTCATGCGCCTGCCCCCACTGCGCTTCGGTCATGCCGCCACCATACCGCTTCGGCACGACCGCGTCGCGCACGGTGCTATCCTCGGCAACCGCTGCCGCGCTCACCCAGGAGAACCCGCAATGCGCACCACCCGACTCGTGCTTCTCACCCTGACCATCTTTGCTGTGGCGGCCTGCGCATTGCCGCAGCCGCAGTCTCCCGGCGACACCGAGATGGCGCGTCTCGCCGACCGCGCGGCGCGCGTCGAAATCTTGCGCGACGATTTTGGCGTCCCGCACGTTTACGCACCCACGGATGCAGATGCCGTGTTCGGCATGCTCTACGCGCAAGCCGAGGACGACTTCGCACGTGTCGAGCGCAACTACATCTGGGCCATTGGCCGGCTGGCCGAGGTCGAAGGCGAGTCGGCGATATGGAGTGACCTTCGCGCCCGGCTGTACATGACCGAAGCGGAGGCCAAAGCCGCCTACGCCGAAGCCCCCGAATGGCTGCGCGCGTTGTGCCGGGCCTACGCCGATGGACTCAACTGGTACCTGGCCACGCATCCCGAGATGACACCGGCGCTCCTCACGCGGTTCGAGCCCTGGATGCCTATGTACTTCTTCGAGGGTTCCATCGGTGGCGACATTGAACAGATTCCGCTGACCGGCATTAAGGCGTTTTACGGCAGCGGCGCGTCCATCATGCAGGCGCAGGTCGATGCGGAACGCGCACCGAAACTCGGTTTCGAGCAGCACCTGGGTTCGAACGGCTTCGCGATTTCGGGCGAACACACGCGTTCGGGTGACGCCATGTTGTTGATCAACCCGCACACGACCTTCTACTTCCGCCCCGAAATCCATGTGGTCAGTGACGAAGGCCTCAACGCTTATGGCGCGGTCACCTGGGGACAGTTCTTCGTCTACCAGGGCTTCAACGAGCGCACGGGCTGGATGCACACCTCGACCTACGTCGATTTCCTTGACGAGTTCATCGAAGACGTTTCGATGCGCGACGGTCGCCGCGTCTACCGCTACGGCAACGAACTACGTGACGTAACGACACAGACCGTCACACTGCGCTACCGCACGACGACGGGCATGGCCGAGCGCGAATTCGAGACCTACCGCACGCACCATGGCCCGATCACACACGCCATCGATGGGAAGTGGGTGGCGACACGCATCAACTGGAAACCCGCCGAGGCACTGGCGCAGAGTTTTGTGCGCACGAAGCAACGCGATCACGCGGGCTTTCGCGAAATGATGCAGCGGCGCACCAATTCGTCGAACAACACTGTGTACGCCGATGCCGACGGCACGATCGCCTACTACCACGGCAACTTCATTCCGCGGCGCGACCCGCAGTTTGACTATTCGAAGCCCGTCGACGGGAGTGACCCGAGCACGGACTGGCAGGGCATCCATGAAGTCGACGAGACCGTCAATGTCGTCAATCCGGCGATCGGCTGGCTGCAGAACTGCAACTCCACGCCGTTTACCTCCGCGGGACCGGACAGCCCCAAACGCGAGGATTACCCCGTGTACATGGCGCCCGACCCGGAGAACTTTCGCGGCGTTCATGCGCAGCGCGTGCTGGAGGGTGTGTCTGATCTCACGATAGAGGGTCTCATTGCACTTGCCTACGACGACAAGCTGCCTGGCTTCGAGTCCTTGCTGAGCGGTCTTATCTCCGCGTGGGACGACACCGGCAGAGACGATGCACCTTATGCGCAGGCCATCGACCGCTTGAGAAACTGGGATCACCGTACGAACGCCAACTCGGTCGAGATGACGCTAGCCCACCACTACGGAATGCAGTTCAAAAAGCACGGCACGTACCCCGGCACACTTCGAGGCATGGCGCTGATCGAGTTCCTTGGTACAGGCTCCGTGACGCAGGAGCGCGTGGCAACGTTTGAACGCACGGTCGACGAACTCACGCGCGACTTCGGCCGCTGGGATATCCCCTGGGGCGACGTCAATCGCTTCCAGCGTCTCACGGGGAATCTGGCGTTGCGCTACGACGATGAGGCGCCAAGCCTGCCCGTAGGCCTGGCCTCGGGCGACTGGGGCGCACTCGCGTCGTTCCGCGCCCGCCGCGGCAATGGCTCAAAGCGAATCTACGGCGTGTCGGGCAACAGCTTCGTCGCCGTTGTCGAGTTCGGTGACCGCGTCCGCGCCAAGTCCCTGCTCGCGGGCGGACAAAGCGGCGACCCGGATTCGCCGCACTTCGACGATCAGGCGCAGCGCTACGTCAACGGCGCGTTCAAAGATGTGCCGTTCTACCGCGACGAGGTGGAGGCGCGTGCCGTCAGTCGATACCGGCCTGGTCTCAGCGACTAGCGCACCGATATGAACCCGCGCGGCGAGCCCGGGGCGCGCCGCGCGGGTTTCTACCTAGCGATCAGTTACTGGCTACGGCGCGCTGGCGTGCGAGCAGCGACTGCGCCCAGGCGTAATCAGGCTCAATCTCGACGGCGCGCTTGAAGTCACGTTCGGCGGCCGTCGTATCGCCAGTTTCGGAATGGGCCAGCCCGCGCCAGACGAGCGCCTCGGCGAAGCCCCAACCCGAATCGGGCGTCGCCTCGAACGCGGCAATGGCCTGGTCGAGCACGGCGATGGCTTTTGGCTTGCTGCCGCCCCACATGCCGGGCGTGTTGTAGAGCGCAATACCATCCGTCAGCAACACACGCGGGTTCGCGGGTGCCAGCGCTCGTGCTTTCGCACGCGCGCGATCAGCCTGGCCGGCAAGCCTCATGGCCGAGAATGGGCTCAAACCCATGCGCATGCCGTACACGTTAGCGAGCAAGGCCCAGGCCTCCGCATTCTTGGGCTCGGATTTGACGAGCGCTTCGAGCTGCTCGCTGGCCGCAGTCAGCGCGATACCGGCCGACTTCTCGTCAGAGCGTACGCTGTGCGCAATACCAATCCGGTAGTCAGCCAGGGCCGCGAGATACGGTGAGTCGGCGTCGACAATGGCACTGCGCTGCGTTTCGAGCGCGGTCAGGTCATTGTTGCGGCTGGCACGCTCGACAGAATCGATGCTGCCTGCCTGGACGTTGGCGGCTATCAGAATGATGCTGGCGATGAGGCCAGTGACCAAAACGGTCTTGGATTCCATAACTCTCTCCTGTGGGTGGGTTCGCATGACACACGCACAGGATCGGGATTTACGGCTTACACCGTTAGTGTCACGTGTCAGCCGGCCAGGCTGACATTTGTCACTTGGTCTTCCGCGCTACGCCGCCAGTCGCGACCCGTCATCAGCCACCAATGACGCCAACACCCGACGCGTCCCCGTGAACGGCCGACGCCCATGCATCACGAGGAAATTGTCGACGAGCACGACATCCCCGGTCTCCCAGGGCGTATCAAACGTGATCTCAGCGGCAAGCTCACAAACGCGCTCCATATCGTGGCGTGGGAATGGCGAGTCATCGCCGAACGTGATCGCGCGCTCCGCGTCTTTCCAACCGCGGTAGGCGGCGATGATCTGATTGAAAAACACCTCACGACCATCGCTGAGCTCGCGGATGGCGGGCAGCACGGGTGTGATCGCCCGCAGACTGCCGTCCTCGAGCCACTCCCAGTCGTAGCCGAGCGCGGCGAGCCGTGCCTCGGCCGCGTCGCGACTGTCGACGCTCAGCGTGCTTGCCCAGCTCCGCCCCTGCCCCGACTGCGCGACATCCTCGGCCGGCATCGCGTTGCGGTAACGCACGCCCAACTCTCGGCACCGCGCCACAAAGTCCGGTAGCTCAGCGCTGAGGTCGTCGAGCAGCCAGTCCGACCGGCACAACGGCGTCTCACCGCCACGCGCGGCTGCTTGCTCGCAGAAGAAGAACAAGCGCGATGGAAACACAGGTGTCTGCGCCATCTCGTGATGCATGTCGATCACGGCCTCGGGCGGTGCCTCGTTAGCCGTGAATACCCGCTCCGTGCGGTTGACACGCACCGCATTGGAAAGCGACTCCGCATAGGTGAAGTTGGGCAGACCGAACGCCCGGATGAAGGCGTCAAAATCATGATCACTGCTCACACCAAAGCCGCGAAACAGCAAGGCGCCGTGTGAGGCGGCGCGCGCCACGAGTGCTTCGCGCTGGCCACTGACCCAATCCAGGCTTTGCTCGAGATTGGCGCCATCGGGGCATTCGAATAGCAACGGGAAACAGTCGTCGCCGCGTATGCGGCCCAGGTCAGTTCGTTCGATGACGTTCATGCGGCACCTCTGGGTGTCGCGGCACGTAAGCCGCGAGCATTAGTCGAATATGGGGTGAAAGCGGTTAAAGGCCGCTTCCGTGAATACGCCCGGGTCGTTGAAGCGGCGATCGCTGTTCATGCCCGCGATGGCCGTCATTTCGTCGTCGCTCAGCGCGAAATCAAACACGTCGATATTCTCAGCAAGCCGCTCGACCCGGCTTGTCTTGGGAATCACGGCCGTGCCCCGCTGCACGCCCCAACGCAAAACCACCTGCGCCGGCGACTTGCCATGCGTTGCGGCAATTTTGGTTACCACATCCGAATTGAGCACGTTGTCTTGTTCGGTGGCCATATCAAGCTCTTTGTAAGACGAAGCACCCAGCGGCGAGAACGCCGTCATGGGCAAGTCGTACATCGACGCCAACCGCAACAGCTTTTCCTGCGTTAGATAGGGATGCGACTCAACCTGGAGCATGGCGGGCTTGATCCGCGCGTAGCTCATAAGGTCATGCACCAGCCCCGTGCTGTAGTTGCACACACCAATACGCTTCACGAGCCCCTCATCGACGAGTGCCTCCATGGCACGCCAGGTATCCGCGAGCGGCACGGCAATGGGCGTCATCGCCGGCGACACGGCGTCCGGGTCCGGAAACCACTCAGGCGGGTAGCGCTCGCTGATGGGCACATACTGTAGGGCGATAGGAAAATGGATCAGGTACAAGTCGAGGTAGTCGAGCTGCAGGTCGGCCAGCGTCTTCTCGAGACCTTTCCGAACGCGGTCGGGCTCATGGAACGTGTTCCAGAGTTTGGACGTCACCCAGAGTTCTTCGCGCGTGCAGTCGCCCGCCGCAATGGCGTCGGCGATGCCCTGCCCGGCCTCGATCTCATTGCCGTAATCGCAGGCGCTGTCGATGTGGCGATAACCGGCAGCGATGGCCGCCCGCACCATCTCGGCAGTTTTGTCGCGGTCGATCTTCCAGAGCCCGATACCCACTTGCGGCATCGTCGACGTGAATTCAGTGGTGAAAGCCAACGGTAGTCTCCTTAGTCGCCGCAGAGGTCCTGCAGCCCTTCCTGTTCAATGAGCGTGTCGATTATCACGGGCGCACCGCTCGCAATCGACTGTTGCGCGGCCGAGGCGACAACCACAGACCACAGCCCATCGCGGGGTGTCGCGGCATGCGAGGCGATACCGGCCAGCCGGTCACTAAATGCCATGTGCTCGAAGTAGGTTGCACCGTGGTGGCCACTCTTCTCGATGACGGCCGGGTAGCCGATGTCGACCAACCGACGCGTCGAGGGCTCGTGGCGCTCGATCTCGAGCTTGCAGGACTCGCCGCCACCGTGCAGAAAATCAAACCGCTCGCTGGCGCGCAACACACCGCGGTTGCCCGACAACACGAGGTCCTCACGGAAGCTGGGTGCGGCCATGTTAAGCGAAAAGCTGCCGCGCAGCCCTGACGCGTAGTCGACGATGACGAGGCTGTGGTCATCGATGTCTGAGGGCGTGCCGTCGTAGTCGAAGTCGCGGAAATTGACGGCCTGTCCGCCTGAAGCGTATACGCGCGCGGCGCGCGACTGCGCGAAGCCATTCATGAGGTCGAAGTAGTGGCAGCACTTCTCAACCAAGGTGCCACCCGAGAATCGGTTGAACTTGTTCCACTGCCCGACCTTGTCCAGGAACGGCGGCCGGTACTCACTGATCTCAATCATGTGCAGCGGCCCGATGCTGTCGCGCTCAAACACCTCGAAACCCGCTTCGCGGTACTGTGCCTTGTAGCGGTACTGCAGCCCGATCTGTATGAAGCTGTCGTAGCCATCGGCCAACCGAACGATCTCGGCCGCGTCAGCGACGGTCGTAGCCATGGGCTTTTCAAGGAAGATCGGTTTTCCTGACGCCATCGCCTTGCGCAGCACATCGAGGTGCGTGTGATTAGGCGAGCAGATGAAGAGCGCGTCGGCGTCGGCATCGTTGCAGGCCGCCTCCAGCGTGTCGTGCTGGCGGGGCAATTCCGGCTGGCGCCCTGCAAACATCTCAATTGCAGCCGCCATGCTCTGCGGCGCGGGATCCCAGATGGCCCCGACCCGCGCGCGACCATGCAGCGCCGCGACGCGCATGTGCTCGGTGCCGATCGTGCCCGTACCGATCACATTGATCGTGTACTCCGGATCGCGGCGCGCGTAGATGTAGTGATCTGCGGCCGTGATGTGCTGCTGGCCCGTCGCCGACTCAAAATGTCGCATGCGGGGTCGAATCGACTCGGTCATGAGCGTAGCTCTCGCGTCGCGCAACGCCGGCAGTCGAACTGGCGCGCCCGGCGTGCTACAAAAAAAAGAGGAGCGGCAGCGCGCTGCCGTGCAAGAGGAGTTTCGAGTTGGGCCGACACCTGGGCAGTCGCCGTGTGACGATCAAGGACATTGCCAAGGCGGCCAACGTGCACCCGTCGACGGTGACGCGCGCGCTGCAAGGTAGCCCGAGCGTCAAGCCCGACACACGCGAGCGCGTTGCGGCATTGGCCCAAGAGATGGGGTACCGCCCCAACATGGCGGCCCGCACGCTGGTGATGCGGCGCAGCCACATCGTGGGCGTCGCTATCCCGGACATGACCAACCCGTTCTTTGCCGATCTCGCGCACGGCATCGAGGACGAGGCCGCCAAACATGGTTTGCGGGTGCTGATCCGGAATACGAGCGGGATCGAGTCCGCCGAGCGTGACGCGGTCGGATTCTTCCTCGAGCTCAAGGTGGATGGCGTCATCGTCCCGATGGCGCGTTGTCCCAACGAATTCTACGAAAGCCTGGCGGCGACTGTGCCCATCGTGCACGTCAACCGGACCGAGGCGCCGCACCACGTCAGCTGCGACTCGGTGAGCGGCAGTCGGGCCATCATGGAACACCTGCTCGAGCTCGGGCATCGGCGCATCGCCTTCGTCTCGGGGCCAACCGGCCCCGGACCCGAGCCCAAGATTCGCGCTTACCGCGAAGCGCTTGAGCAACACGGGATCGCCTACGAGCCCGACTTCATCCTGAGCTTCTCGGGCGCACTCGACGACTGCGCCGAATTGGCCGATAGCCTGATGCGGCGCAAGCCGCAACCAACGGCCGTGTTTGCCTGGAATGACCTCTGTGCCATCGGACTGATCCACGCGCTGCGCGAGCGCGGGCTCGACATCCCGCGTGACATGTCCGTTGCCGGACACGACGATCTTGAGATCGCCGCAAGACTGGAGCCACCGCTGACGACGGTGCACTGGCCGATGTACCAGATGGGTCAACACAGCATTCGTTACCTGTACAAACTGCGCGAAGGCCGCAATGCGCAGCGGCCCGCCGTACCGGCACCAGAGCTGCAGGTTCGAGGCTCGACAGCCCCCGTGCCGAAGTGAGTGAGTGGCGCGCCGACGGTGTCAGACACCGCCGGCGCGCTAGACCTCAGTTGAAGTTGAGCCGGAAGCTCACGCCGAAGTAGCGATCCGCGTCGCGCGGAATCTGGTAACGGAAGCCGTCACCCGAGAACGTCGTCGCGTAGGACTCATCCGTCAAGTTCTTGCCGACCAGCGTAACGCTCAGCCGATCATCCGCCGTGTGGTAGCCGACACTCGCATTTAGAATGCTGTAGTCGGGCAACAGGAACGGATCGTCGGCGGTCTGACCGATGTTGCCGGACAGAATCTCGTCGGTGTACACGTAGCTACCGAAGAACCGGATGCTCGCGCCGCTGTCCAGTGCGAGCTCGTACTGGCTGGCCAGCGAGATTTTCGTGTCCGGAGCAAACGGCAGCGGATCACCGCGCGTAGACTCGGCATCCGAGAACGAAGCACCACCGCTGATCAGCCAGTCGGCAGACACGTTCCAGATGAAGTCGACCTCGAAGCCCTGCGTCTCGACGTCACCGCCGTTCGTGAAGCCCGTAATCGTCGTGCCGTCCGAATCGTCAAAGTCGTTGGCCTGGAAGTTCTCGATTTCGGTCGAGTACGCGGCAAGACTCAGGAAACCCCAGCTCGCTGCGTGCTTGTAGCCGATCTCGATGCTGTCCGAGGTCTCTGCGTCAATCGGGTTAATGTCGTTGGCGCTCATGTTGTAGAACACATTGAACGCCGGACCTTTGTAACCCTGCGAGTAGGTGGCGTAAGCCGTGCCCACATCGCTGAGATCCCACTGTAGACCCAAACGACCCGAGAAGTCGCTCTCATCGGTCGAGCCATCGAAGTTGGTGTCTTCCGTGCGCGGGCGAACGCCAACGCCGCGACGACCGAACTCATCGTTGCTGAAGCGGTTGTGGTTGAATGAGACTTCGTCCTCCGTCCAGCGGGCGCCAAAGATCAAGCGCAACTGATCCGTGAAGCTGTACGTACCCTGACCGAACAACGCGTAGTTCTCGAAGTCGGTGTCAAACCGGCCCGTCGCCGACACGATGTCGTTCGCGTTACAGGTGATGCCGTTATCCGCGATGAACTGCGCCACGTCCGCTGGCGAGTTGGGCAGGCCCAACGTCGTGCCCAGGTGGAACGTGATTGCCTCGTCGAGCTGTCCATTGTTGTTTTGGCAGCTTGCCTCACGGGTGAAGCTACGTTGCGACTCAATGTTCCAGTAGAAGAAGCCCACTTGCCACTCAAGCGCTTCACCGGCTGGCGAGGTCAGACGCAGCTCCTGCGAGAACTGGCGCCATTCCTGAGGACCGATGTCGTGCAGCTGGAATGGCACACCGAAGACAGGCTGGTTGCTGTCGCCCGCGATGGAGGTGAAATCCCCTTCACGGAATTCGGTGTTGTCCCACGACCGGAACGCCGTGATCGACGTGAACGCATTCTCGCCGATTTCGGAGTCAACCTGGATGGAGACACCCGAGAACGAATCCAGTGTGCGCGTCTCGAAATCGTGGTCGACGCGGCGCTGGTCAAGATCAAGGCCCATGCCTGAAGGCACCGCCTCACTGTCCGGATTGCGACCGCTGGGACGCGCCTCAAGATCGGCACAGCAATCACTGTCGGCTTCGTAGTCTTCGAAGATCATGAGCACGCTGGTCGTGTCATTCACGTCGTAGTCGAGCATCGCGCGGATGCCTTGCCGGTCGTAACCGTTGACCGTTTCGTTGTTGAAGACGTTTTCGATGTAGCCATCAAACTGTGCGTCGAACACCGTCAGACTGGCGCGAACATCATCGCTAAGCGGACCGGAGATCCGGCCCTTGGTGATGATCTCGTTGTCTTCGAAGTAACTCGCCTGCACGTAGCCCTCGAACGTGTCCGTGGGCTTCTTCGTGATGATGTTCACCACACCCGCCGATGCGTTCTTGCCAAACAGCGTGCCCTGCGGACCGCGCAGCACCTCGACCCGTTCCAGGTCGTAGAGGTTGGCGAACGCCTGGCCTGATCGGCCCAGCACCACGCCATCGACGACCGTCGACACACTGGGTTCGGCACCGATACTGAACGAGATCGTGCCGATCCCGCGCACCGTCAGCGCACTGTTGCGTGTGGTGTTACCGGTTCGGAAGGACACCGAAGGCACCAATGCCTGCAGGTCTTCCATATTGCGCGCAAAACTCGCGTCGATCTGGTCTGCACCGAGTACCGATACCGCTACGGGTACATCAGTGATGGACTCTTCGCGCTTCTGCGCCGTTACCGTGATTTCTTCAATTGCGCCTTGCGCGCCGGCCGGCGCTGACAAGGTCCATTGCAGTGCAACCGCAATAACTGCAGCCGCTACCATGCCATTCCTCATGGTTTGCTCTCCTGGTTCCCCCAAACCAATGAGCAGACCCGCCCTGTCTAGGCAAAGTCCACCCCCCGTCCAGCCCCGTTCTACGCCCCCTGGATGGCAAATGCAAACGTTTGCATTTTGTAGCGTACGCGCAACGGTGATGCTGCGATGCAGCAACTATCAGGGTTTAGCGAGTAGTCGCCAGCCCACGGCCGTCCCAACGGCTAGCGCCCCGGCCAGCGGCCAAAAAAGCCCGTTGCCGCCGTTGACGAGTCCGACAGGCGAGAAGACGAGGTAGAGCAATATGATCGTCGAGAGCAGCAGCAGAGCCACTGGCCGCGCCAACGGCCATTCGGTCATGTCCACGGCGCTCTTTGTCGTGTACTCCCAGGCTCCCTCGCGCGGCTGCAGGTAGCCGATCCCAAGCATGATGCCGACTTCGATGATGAACAGCACGGCGTAGAGGTGCAGGAAGTGCAGCGTGAACACCTCGGGCAAGCCGAAGCGCGCAATGCCGTAGGCGACCACGTGGAAGCAGATCACGATCTTGGCACCCAGCGCGGGCACGCGGCGCGTGAACAAACCGACCATGACGATGGCTACCACGGGGATGTTGTAGAAGCCCGTAAAGATGCGAATGATCTGCCAAAGCCCCTCGGGTGCGTATTGCAACAGCGGCGCCACGGTAAACGAGAACAGCGCAATGACCATACTCGCAATCTTTGCCACCTTGACCATTTGCGCATCGGAGACGGGTTCTTTCTTCATCGGCGCGTACACGTCGAGACAGAACAGCGTCGCCGCGCTGTTCAGCAGCGAGTTAAACGAGCTGAACACCGCGCCCAGCAACACAGCCAAGAAGAGTCCGGACAGATAGAACGGCAGCACATCGCGAATGAGCTGCGGGTACGCAAGATCAATCGTCTCAAGCCCGGGGCCGTAGAGATGAAACGCGAGCACGCCCGGGATCATCATCATGAACGGCACCATGACCTTGAAGAAGCCCGAGAGCAGCACGCCCTTCTGCCCTTCCGCAAGCGACTGCGCGCCCAGCGTGCGCTGGATGACGTACTGGTTCGTGCACCAGTAGAACAGGTTGGCAAACAGCATCCCGGTAAAGATGGTCGCGAACGGTGTGGGGTCCGTCGATGACCCGATGGCATTGAGTTTCTGCGTCTCGCTGCTTGTCAGTGTCGTGAGCCCCGCCGAGAACGACCCGTCTCCGAGCTTGATTACCCCGAGCACGGGCACGAGCAAACCGATGAAGAGCAAGCCGATGCCGTTGAGTGTGTCCGACACGGCGACCGCCTTGAGTCCGCCAAAGATCGCATAGACCGCGCCAATGCTGCCGATCGTAACGATCGTGATGAGCAGACCCTGGCTGTAGCTGACGCCGAGCAGCGTCGGCACGTCAAACAAGCGCAGAACCGCAATCGACCCGGCGTAGAGCACCGACGGAATCGTGACAAGGCCGTAGCCGACCATGAACAGCACCACAGACATGCGCCGCACGCCGTCGTCGAAGCGGTTGCTCAGAAACTCCGGCAGTGTCGTGAACGCGCCTGCGAGGTAGCGCGGCAGAAACACGAGCGCCATGCAGATCGTGGCAAATGCCGCCGTCACCTCCCAGGCCATACTGCTCATGTTGTAGCCGTAGGCCGAACCGTTGAGGCCGATGAGCTGCTCGGCCGAGAGGTTGGTAAGCAACATCGAGCCCGCGATGAAGATGCCCGTAAGGCCGCGGCCGGCGAGAAAGTAGCCGTCGCGCGTATCGACTTCGCCACGCGTCTTGAGATACGAAACGACGGCCACGGCCGCCATGAACGCGATGCAGGTCGTCGCCGTTAGTAACCAGTTATCTGCAGACACCCTCGCCCCCCCAGGCCTTTCGCGGTCGCCGCGCTACCTTATCAGGGTGGCGCTGTCACAGTGCCAGCAGTTGCTGCCTGAACCGATCGGACTGCCCGGCGGGATCTCCGCAACCGCGGGTAACCGCTCAGTGGGCCATTCACCGGAACTGAGGTAGCGCGCGATCACGCGCGCAAGCCAGCTACGCTCCGCCACCGACTGAGTCAGCCTGCGGTTTTCGAGCTGGCGCTGCGCATTGCCGAGCGCCTGACGCGCGGCGGCACGAACGGGCGCGTCGGCGTCGGCGTCCCCGTCGAGCGTGACCAGCGCTGTGACGTACTGCCACTGTACGGCGTACTGCACCTCCGGCGCCGCCGCGCCCGGTGCAAACACGACTTGGGAAAGTGCGTCGAAGACTTCTTCGGGCCCCAGCTGCTCGGCGTCGCGTGCGTGCTGCAGCGTCACGCGGGCCATGCGCGTCCCATCGAGAACGGAACCCAACGTCAGTCGCGCGGCCGCCCCCGCGGCGGCCAGCGGGTCAAACAACGGTGCGCGGCGACTCTCGATGCGCTCACGCCCAAGAATCGGCTCGCGGCTATCAAACGGTGGCTGCATGAGGGCCAGCACGCGGGCCGGAATCGCAAGTGCCTCGGGCTCGAGCGTCGCCGCCAGCGCGGCCAGTGCACGGCGCTGATCGGCAACCGCAACGGATTCGACACGTGTGACCTCACCACCCGCAATGTCGTAATCGAAGCTTGCACCGCCAACAAACTTTGCTGCCGCTTGAACCTGGTACCGGTGATAGAGGTAGATGGGCGCGAATATGGTTTGCAGGTCCGCGACACTCTGTCCGGGCGCAAGCCGATCAAGGTCGAAGTCGGCGAGCGCGGCTTTGCGAACGCGCATCGTTTCCTCTAGAAATTCGACGGCATCGTTGCCGTTGTCCCATAGGCTCCCGCGCGGGTGGGCGGCGCCGATGGGTCGTGAGTGCTGGTCAGCCACAAAGTGCAGGCCAGAGCCGTAGGCCGAATCAATCACGCGCGCGAGGCCGGCCCGCTCATCGGTATCAGGCGGAAACTCCGAGTACAACCAGGCAACGGTGAAGTCGTCCCAGGCACCCATGCCGGTTGCGTAGGCCGCGCTGAAATCAATCGCGCCCGTAGCGTTCACGGTGATCAACGGCGCCGGGTAATCCATCACCGACGCCCGGTCGTCAGCACTCGCGGCCATGTTGTGTGCGAAACCAAGCGCGTGGCCGACCTCGTGCGCGGAGAGCTGCCGAATGCGGGCCAGCGCCACCGCCTCGGCATCCACGCCACCGCGCCCGGCAAGGCCTTCGAAGATCATGCGGTCCTGTCGCACACGCTGACTGCCCAGAATGACGTGACCCTTGAGCATCTCGCCCGTGCGCGGGTCGGCAACGCCACCGCCATAGGACCAACCGCGCGTTTGCCGGTGCACCCACTGAATGACGTTGTAGCGTACGTCCAGCGGATGCGCGCCCTCGGGGAGCACCTCAACGCGGTAGGCGTCTTCGAAGCCTGCCGCCTCGAAAGCGTCGCCCCACCACGACGCACCCTCGATCAGGGCGGAGCGAATCGGCTCGGGCGCACCCGGATCGACAAAGAACACGATGGGTTTCTTCACGGCGCTGCGCGCAGCGCTCGGGTCAATCTTCTCAAGTCGGTAACGACGCGCCAGACGGCGCACCAGCGAACCCGACAGCGGCTGACTGAAGTCGTAGTAGTCAACACTGATGGCCGCAGAGCGCGGGTCCCAGTCACGCTGCCGATAGCCCGGCGCCGGCAGGCGTACGAATGTGTGGTGCAACACGAGACTCACGGCGCGCGCGTCGGCGGCCGTTGCGCGCACTTCGCTGCCGGGCTCGGTGCTCGCGAACGTTAGGGTCGCCTCGAGCTCCACGTTGTCCGGAAAGGCCAGCTGCTTACCATCCACAAAACTCCGAGTGGCATCGAGTCGAAAGCTGCCCTGCCCTGTCCGTCGGAGTTGTGCGGCGATACCCAGATGGTCGCGGACGAGAAAGCCAGACAGGTCGACCAACAACCGCCCGCTCGCATCGCGCGCAAGAACCGGTGTGGTCCAGAGCACCGAAGATGCAAACGACTCACGCACAGCGCGCTGCTCTTCCGCGTTATCCGCCGACGCACGGTAGTCGGTATTCACCGCCTCGATGACGAGCTGTTCGCCGACCTGACGGAACGCCACAAGAATGCCGCTGTCGCCCGCGCCACGATCGAGACCGACGGGATTAGAACCGAGCCCCGCGCGCAGCCGTGTCGCGTAAATGTAGCGACCGACGGCACCGCTCGCGTCGGGTGTCGGCAGCGTCGCCAGCAGCTTCCCGCCGCCCGCTGCTGCGTGGATCTCAAACAAGCCCGCCTGCGCGTCAAGACCTGCGATTTTGTCGCTGTACTCGTCCGCCCAGGTGGTTGCTGAAAACAACCCGGCGACAAACAGTGCGAACCTTGCCCGCCGCATCGTCACGCCTAAGGGCCTGCTGTGGCCGCGTTGGCGAACGCGGCGAGCGCGTTATTGACGTTCTGCACGACGCCGGAGCAAGCACCCAGGCCATGTCGCTCCGCGATCCAGAAGCCGGGGTTGTAGGCGAGGTAGGTAAGGCCGTCCTCGTCCTCGTAGATCAGCGCCTTCATCGGCAGATCGATGCCTACGCGCTGCTCACAGTTCATCAGTCGCGTCCCGACCCGCGGATTACCAAACAACACGAGCACCGTCGGGCGCAGCGACTGGTCTACGCTAGCAGCGCCCGCCGCGTGATCGATAACGTTGAAGATCGTCATGCCGCGTTCGGTGAGTGCGGCTTCGAGCCGCTCGACCGTTGTGGGCACGTCATGGGCGCTCGGCACCGTCCTGAGGCCGTCGTCGATGGTGGTCGCACAGCCGGTGAGTAGCAAAAACAAAAAGATCACAGCGAATCGCATGGCGTCGTCCCCGTTCGTTTACCCACCGACAGGGTAGCCATACGCGCGGAAAAGAAGAAGCCCCAGGGGCCGCGGCCACCGTGCGCCGCCGCCCCAGGGGCTCCGGGTAACCCAAGCGGGTCAGCTAGCGTAGACGACCCCGTCCCGCAGGCGCTCGACTGGGCTGGCGACCGAACGGCGCGCCCAACGTGATCGGCGAATTGTCGCTGCGCCAGATCGCGAAGGTAATGCCGATGCCCTGGAGGTTGACGAACATGCGACGTCCGACAGGGTCAAAGCACGCACCACAAAATTCGCTCGTGTCGATGTTGTTCTGCGCGAACGTGAACAGACCCCCGGTGGAATCGACACCGACGACGCGCTGACTGAAGTTTGGCGCGCCGGGCGTTCCGCTCGAGCCATCTTCACAAAGGTACAACGTGCCGTCGCGACCCACCGTTATGTTGTCGGGACCATCCAACAGGTTTTCGTCGGTCGACTCGACGATGAGCGTGACCGTCTCGGTTGCCGGGTCGTAGACCATGACCTGGCCTTCGCGGGCTTCACCGGCACCACTATTGACCCAGTAGTGCTTGCCCTGGAACTGCCAGGCGCCCTCACCGCGCCAGAAGATTGACGCGCCCTTGGCCTGCGCCTCCGCACGAAGCGTATCGCCCTCGGGATCCACGTCCTCGAGCTTGATCCACTCGACGGCCAGCGGCTGCCCCAGGAAGGGGAGAAAACTCGCGGGTGCTCCGCGACCCGTACCGCGTGTGTCGATGACCTCAGTGCCATTCGCAAAGGTCGTCGGCAACGGGCTGCCGTCTCGCAATGAACGCTGGCCGGGCTTGATGCGCATGGCGTAGAGGTCGCCCCCTTCCTGCAGCGCGCCGAATCCGCGGATACCCCGCACCTTGGGTACAAAGCGGTAGTAGGCCGAATCGCCGCGGTCCTCGGTTTCGTAGATGTATCCCGTTGTCTCATCGACACTCACAGCCTCGTGATTCATACGGCCCATGTCGATGATCGGAATCGGGTCGACCGCCTCTCCGAGTGCGAATGGCACTTCGAAGTTGTAGCCGTGCTTCATCATGGCGCGACAATCGCTGGCTGGCGTCGTGACATTTTCTTCGCACGAAATCCAGGACCCCCAGGGCGTGGGACCACCCGCACAGTTTCTGATCGTACCGCCCAGCGAGACGTAGTCCTCTACGACGCGACCCTCGAGATCGACAATAACCGTAGACGTGCCACCGCCGCCGAGGCCGGCCGCCTCATTCTGAAACGGATCGTACTGCTTGCCGTTCGCGGCCAGGCAACCCGTTATGTCACCGGCCTCGCTCTCGATAATCGACAGCTCGTGGTTTCTGACCAGCGCGTAGTGTCCACGGCCAGCGTAGAACACCGCCATGCCGTCGTGGTCGCCCGGCACCAGGTTGCCGTCACTCATCGTATCGCCGCGGATCGAGATGGCGGTGTACTGAAACCCTGCGGGTAACTGCAGCAGCGGAATGCCACTGAGATCGCCAGCGCCGGCGACATTCGTCAGGCTCGCCGTGTTATTCGGCACAACGGGACTGATGGGACCAAAACCCGGCACGCTAAAACTTGCCGTGCCACCCGGCCCGTTCGCCAACGCGACACGGGCGTTAAGAAGACCCAGTGGGGCCACGACCGAAGCGGCGGCGGCGCTCGACATGAGCCTTGAGAACTCTCTGCGAGAAATATTGCGCATCATCTTCCTCCCCATGGAACACGTAATCGACTCCTTGACCCGCGGGCCGTGAAGGCCCGCACGAATCACGCTACGCTTTGGCCGCGTCAGGGCAGTGACTATTATGTGAATTGGTCGTGACGGCAGTTTCGCTGTGCACCGCACAGCCAAATGGCATCGGGCAGGAAAAACGCCGCCAGACCGACAGCTTGAACACGGAAAGTCATGTACACCGTCAGACATGACGTCGGGATGACAGGTTCATGACGGCGTATGACGCCCGTCCTTGGGCGTGCAACTAGAGGGGTTGGCTTATGAATCGATGTGCAATAGCAGTCCTGTTGATCGTAAGTACCATGGCCCGGGCCGATGTAGCGACAGCCCCCATCGGCAACCGCGAGGAGGTGTTGCAACCGCCTTACTTGTTGGGCTCGTGGACGCAGATGGCGCAGATCTACCCTGCGCGCACCGTCTCAAGGGCGGGGCCGGTGCGGGAACTACCCATCGCCGGTCGGCAACTTGGTCGGGTCGGTTACGACTACGGCGACACGCGGTTTACGCTGGATGACTACCTACGACGCAACGACGGCACGTCAATGCTGGTGATCATGGACGGCGCCATCGTCTTCGAGACGTATCGCATGGGTACAGCCCCCACGACCGCATTCACATCGTGGTCCATGGGCAAGTCGCTGACCTCCACGCTGCTCGGCATCGCCATCGAAAGGGGCTTTATCGAGTCGGAGACCGACCTGGCGCGGGACTACGTGCCCGAGCTAGAGGCCAGCGGCTATCGCGATGTCACCCTGCGCGACCTGCTGCAGATGAGCTCGGGCGTGAAGTTCGTGGAGGACTACACGAAACCCAACAGCAAGGAAGGCCAGTCATGATGTTGGGTGTCGCTGAACAGCGGATGCCTTACAACGACACGATTCTCTGGTGCGACGAGAAACTGTATCCGCCCGGAGAAGCTTTCTATTACGCAAGCATTGAGACCCAAGTGATCGGCTGGGTTGTGCGGCGCGCGACAGGACGACCGCTAGCGGACTTGCTGTCCGAGTGGATCTGGCAGCCCATGGGTGCCGGCAACGACGCGAGCTGGTTGCTGGACCGACCCGGCGGCATGGAAATCGCAAGTTGCTGCGTGAATGCGACGACGCGCGACGACGCGCGCCTGGGGCTTCTCATGCTCGAGAACGGGCGCTACAACGGCGAAGCGATCATTCCGAAACGTTGGATCGAGACGGCAACGCGCGAAGACCCGGCCCGACCCTTCCTGCACCGCGGCAACGTCGGTTGCGAGTCACAATTCGGTTACCAACACTTTTGGTGGCTCTGGCCCAACGGCCAGGCGTTCACGGCGCGGGGCTATGGCGGGCAGTGGCTCTACGTGAATCCAGAGGAAAACACGGTCATCGTGCAGACCGCCATTTACAGCGGCGACAGCGAAGGACGACTGGCCTGAGACCGTCGCCGCATTCGATGCGATCGTGGACGCCGCGAGTTAGTCGGCTTGCGCCGCCGGCTCACCGCGGGCGGCGAGGTGTGTGTCCAGAAACTCAACCAACGCCGTGGCATAGGCTAAGCGGTTCGACTCGCGCTCGAGCGAGTGCGTGCCTTCGGGCAGCTCGAAGTACTCCACCGCCTTACCTTTGCGCTCCAGCTTCTTGGCCATCTTGCGCGACTGGCTCACAGAAACGACGCGATCTTTCTCGCCGTGCACGAGCAATATCGGCGTATCGACGGCTTCGACGAGATTGACGGGCGAATTGGCGCGCAGCTGCGCACGATCCTGGTACAAGCGCCCAATGTGGCGCGTGCGCGCGCGACCGCCGACATAGCGGTAAGAGCTCTTTAGCAGCGCCGGTAGGTCGGACACACCATTGAGACTGGCGGCGCAACGGTATAGGTCACCGTCGCGCGCGGCGCCCATAAGCGCGGCGTAGCCGCCGTAGGACCCGCCGATGATGCACACGCGATCAGGATCAGCCCAACCCTGCTCAATAGCCCAACGCGTGCCGTCGGCCACATCGTCCTGCATGGCCTGGCCCCACTCGCGATCACCGGCCTCTTTGAACTCACGCCCGTAACCCGTCGATCCACGGAAGTTGATTTGCAGCACACCGTAGCCACGCGCGACGAGCATCTGGGTTTCCCAGTCGAACCGGAGGAAGTCGCGCGCGTTCGGGCCACCATGAACGCTGACGACAAAAGGAATCCTGTCGGCGGTATCGGGCGTCAGCCCTGGGGGCAGCGTCACGTAGGCGGTGATCTCCAGATCGTCGCGCGCCTTGAATCGGTGAATGCTCGGGCGGGCCAAGTCACGTTCTACGAGCGCGGGATACCGCGATGTGATGGGGCCAATCGACTTTTTGTTGCCGTCGTAGAGATAGTAGCTTGGCGCCTTATCGGCCGCGTACGACCGCATAACAATGCGCGTGCCGTCGGTCGATCGTGAGACCGGGTACAGGCTCAGGTCGGGCATCGCCTCGCGAACGCCCTTTATCGTCGCATCGAGCTGCTTGTCGACGTACTCATTGCGGACAAACTCACTGGCGTAGTGAACAGACTCGATGGCACTGCCGTCCGCCGACAAGCGGATGCTCGAGATTTCGCTGTCATCGTGCTGCGCGACGAGCTCGACGAATTCCCCGGACACAGGGTCGAACCGGTACACCGCACCGAGCGGATATTCGTGATCTGAGTGCACAAGCGCGTGCCCGGTCCCGTCGACCAGCAGCTCGGCAACTCGAAAACCGCCCTCGTTGTAACGCTCGCTGTGATCGTGCCACTCGCCTTCGGCGTCCTTGATTTTGTAGATGAAGCTCCTTTTGTCGCGTGTGACACCCCAACCCACACGGACGTCTCCCGCTGCGTCAGCACGCCACTGGGAGACATAGGTATCCTTGCTCTGGATCTTCTTGCCAAGCCTTCCTGTACGGGCGTTTGCGATGTAGACCGCTTCACCACCCGTGCCCTCCTTGTCGAACGCGATGACGAACTCCTCGTCGCGTTCGGGCAGAAAATGCAGAACGTCGTCCTGAATCTGTGGGATGAACCCGCCGTTACGCTTTATCGCGCTCATATAACGGTCAAAAAGGAACCTGCCCTTACCCGTCTCGGAGTCAAACGAGACGAGCCTGGTTTCGACGGTCGCAACGCCACCGCGACGGTACGGCGTTTTGATACCGATGAGCACATAACGATTGTCGACCCAGTCGATCCAGCTTAGGTGCCAGCCCTCATCCCCGACCATGAGCTTTGGCGCGCTCGAACCGATCTCGAGGGTGTAGATGGCGCGCTTGCCCTGGACCGTGACCAGCGCAGCTATCCGGCTGCCGTCAGGTGAAATCTGAAGATTTGAGAACTGTGGCAGCTTCGCGAACGCCGCCACTTCCTCTGTCGCCGCCGCGGTGCAAGGCACCGCCGACCATACCGCCAGTACCAAAGCAGCCAATCGAATACGCATCGCGTCCCCCGTTGCGTGTTCTTGTCGTTTCCCTCAAAGGTACTACAACGTTAGCGCGCTCGGTATTGGAAGCTCGTTGTCCGGGGGCTGTTCAAGTCTCCGCGCGCGGCGTACTTAACCTAACGATGCTGGTCGACGAGGATCGGATTACCGTCGGGGTCGACGACAACGAAATGCTCGGGCCCCTCAGTCGTCTCATCGGCCTCCCGAAAAAACTCGACGCCAGCTGCCTTAAGCTGTTTTTGCAGCTCACGCACATCTGTGAACGCGTCGAGGTTTTGCGCATTGGCATCCCAGCCCGGATTAAACGTCAGCGTGTTCTTTTTGATGTGGCCAGCGAAGAGCCCGAGCGTGAGCGTCGGGCTTCTCATCATGAGCCAGCCCTGGTCGGAGTAGTCGCCCAGCGTCTCGAAACCCAGCTTCTCATAGAACTCGCGCGACGCCTTGATGTCGGCCACGTTGAGGCTGATTGAAAACGTTCCCAGTTCCATGTCTTGTCTCCCTTTGGTGTGTTCTTTTGCTTAGGCCGGCAGAACGCCGGGCTTACGCAGGATGGCGGCCGAAATCAGCGAGACGATGGCGCCGATCGGGAAGATCTCGGAGAAGGTAATCGGGACGCGGAACCACACCTTGCCGTAGCTCTCTGTCATCGCGGCCATCTTCGCCTCTACTTCCGCAATTCGCGCGGCATCAGCGCCCGCCGCGCGTTCCGCTGCAATCACGCCGTCCGAGTACTCGCTGATAAAGGCGTAGTCGCTCGTGTAGAGGAACAACTCCCAAACAGAGACGTAGGCCACGCCAGCGACCGCGGCGATCCCGAGTCCAAGTAAAAACGCCTGGCCGAAACGGATAACACCACCAAGCTCCTTGTCGCGGTAACGCTTGATCGCCATGAAGATCAGCGAAAAGGCCACCAGCATCAGCGTGTAACCAAACGCTTCGCCAGCCGCGAAGCTGTCCTGGCCACCGGCGGCCATGCCAATGACCATGGGCGTGATCACGAGCAGCCCCGAAATCGCGCCGAACTTGAAAATGTAGCCCTGCATCTGTGTCTCCCCTCTGCAACGTGCCCCCGAATGCTGGCTACGGACCCGCTTTGACACCATCACCCAAACGGGTGATTTGCCGCTAATCGCCCGAAAACACTACGGAATTAGCTTTAGCTCCCGCGACTTGTTCACGGCCTCGGTGCGCTTGGACACCGACAGCTTCGCATACAGGTGTGCCACGTGCGTTTTGACGGTATTGGGAGAAATGCCAAGCTCGCGCGCGATTTCCTTGTTGGACTGGCCGGCCGCGAGCCGCTCGAGCACGGCGTACTCGCGATCTGAAATGCCCAGCGACGCGAGCGCGCGGTCGTTGATTTCGAAAGGCCCTGGGGCTTCGCGCCGCGCGACCCGAAGACCAACCCAGATCCCCAACGCGATGAAAATAAGCGCCACGATTCCGATCACGCCGGACGTTGGCAGGCTCCGCATCAGGAATCGGTACTCGAGCCACTCGAGCACAAACGCAAGGCCAACGAGTACGACCGCATAGGCGGCAATCGTTTTCTTCATGTCGCGACACCGGGCATGTGCCGATTATCGCGCAAATGGTGCACGCCGCCAGACACACCAAGCTGCCGACCATCATTCCAGGCGTTAACTGACCCCCGCACACAGGACTGCGCCTGTCGTACCCCCCTGGGTTTCAACCGCCGCCGAGGCGCCCGCCGCCAATCAGCTCAACGCGATCCACGCGAATGGCATCGCGCTCTGAAAGAAGCACCGCGGGACGCACGCAAGCGCGCCCCGCGGTGTTGTCATTGCGCCTGACTTACAGTGCGAAGTCGACGGCGTAGCTGACGACGAATTTGATCTCGTCGTTATCGAGGTTGTCCGGGCCGGGGTCGTCAAGATCGGTGCCCGTGATGGCAAACGTGAAGCCGTCCTTGGACAGCGACAACGCGTAGTCGAGGTAACCCTCGGGGACGCCGTTAAATGCCTCACTGAAGTCACCGTCGTGGTAGCCGACGTGGAAGCCCAGCTCGACGTCTTCACGCACCGTGACCGAGTAGTCTGCGTAGGCGTAGAAGGTCTCGCCGAAACCGAAGTCCTGTCCCGGACCTTCATCGGCCTCCGTGTTCGTCACGATGTTCAGGCCAAACGTGAACGCGTCGATCGACAGCGACCCGTAGATCTCGCCGAAATCGAACTCCGCCTCTTTATCGTAGTTGTAGTAGAGGTAGCCGAAGTCGTAGCCGATGCCGTCACCGAACTCGCCGCTGTAGCCGAAGTAGATGTCGTGCTCGTAGGAGAACACGTCGCCCGGCGCGTAGCTGACGTTCGACACCCAGGTGCCGGCGTAGAAGCCGCTGTCCGCTGCGTAGTCGATGCCACCTGAGACTGCCGTACCGTTTTCGGTCTGCGTCAGGCCGCGCCAGATGTAGTTGTTGGAGATGCCGACATTCGCGGAGAGGTCGTCTGCATTGGCTTGCGGCGCAGCAGCCAGCATCAGCGTGGCGAGCCCGGTCAGGGCGGCAGTGTTCCTGAGTTTGGTCATTGTGGTTTCCTGGTTTACTCGTTCTTGCACTCACGGCTCGCGCCGCACGGGGGACTTAGCAAGCGCCGTGCCAAGCGACGGTCGCGGCGCTGAAACGCTGCTGTCACAAGCCTCTAGGGCAAAAGGGGGAAAACCGGGGCAGCGCCTGAAATTGATGCGATGCACCATTGCGGAGCATCGTCGCGCGCGACATGCCCAACAAACTGGCACCGCGCGCTTAAGTCCTTACAGGCGTAACAATTTTAGGGTTTTGCGCGATACGCTCGCCGAAATAGCAATCACGCCCCGACGCGGGCCAGGATCAGCCCGATAACATCGGAAAAACGGCCGCTAAAGCCCAGGCAAACGCCACCGCATTTGCCAGCGCACCCACGGCCGGGTGCCCCGTGGCCGAGTAAATCCAGCGACTGAACAGGCCGTAAACGAAGAAGTAGATCACGATGATGCCGGCGATGATCACGAGGAAGAACAAGTCCTCAAAAGACAACGCGACGGCCAGCCCCAAAGAAAGCAGAAAACAAAATCGGGTAAACAAGTGACCGCCGCGCGCGTGCCCGGCGCCGCGCGTAAGCCACTCGTCAGTGAGGAAGTAGCACAGCGTTCCCGCGAACATCGTTGCCGCAATGGGGACACGCGGAGCCGTGATCGCGAACGACGTGACTTGTGTATCCATGACCCAGGCGACCACGCCGGCCACGTAGGCGGTGGCCGCAATGGCGGCGACGCCAAGCGCGACCCAGGCCGTCGAGCGCTTGGGTTGTTCGCTGCCACGACCCAACCACCACAAACACAAGCCAGTAAGCACGCCGTAGACGAGAAAGTGCACGGCCAGGTAACCGCCCACGAGCACACCCAGGAAATCGGCTGGAAACGGCGCGAGCAACAATGGCGTGCCTACGGCGGGAATAAGGGCCGCGGGCAACAACTGCTTCCACTGAAGCGCCGCGCCAACCCCGGGCTCGGAAACCTTCGGCAACAGCCGCGACAGCGGCCAGGCCAGCAAAACGAGACTGAGCACGAGCAGCACAATGGCCACCCCACGTGAATCGGCGTAGGTGGGCGGGTGCATATGGTTCATCGCGTTGAGCCATTGCGACGCCTCGCGCATGCTCGTGACACTGTAGAGCACACCCACATGCTCCACGCCTTCCGCAACGGCCACCCGTCGCGCCGTATTGTCATCAAAGTCGCCAACGGTCACGCCCGCTACGGGCTTGTCGGTGACCAGCCCGAGTACACGCAAGGCTTCTTGTTTTAGGAAGCCTTCGAGTCCGCCCACAATAACGAGCAAGTTGCCGGGCGACTCGGCTGTGACTGCAGGCGAAAACATGGATACAGCCACGGTGCCGTCCACGCGCAAATCCTGTTGTGCATAGCGAACAACGATGTCCGATGCCATCGAGTGACCGAGCACAGAAAGCCCGCGCCCCGTCCCCGGCAGGCGCCGCGCCCACGCAACAATCTCGCCCATCTGCGCTACGAGCTCGCGTGTCGCGCCTTCAATTTCGGTCACGTCCCCTGCGAGCGCGCGCAGGTTGCGACCGTGACCATAGAAGTCGAAGGTCACGGCCACGTAGCCGCTTTTGGCAAGCGTGACGGCGAATGGCTGCATGAGCTGCTGAGAGCCCGCAAAGCCGTGCGCGATGATGACGACAGGCATCGCGCCGTCGCGCGGCGCCGCATTGGCCCAGTAGAGCGTGACGGGCGTCGGCCCGACCTGGTGCTTGGTGATCTCGAGATCCGCGTTGGCGGTATCGATGCGCATGAAAGCAATGTAGATAAGCATCATCGGCAGCACGACGGCCGCCAGCGTCAGTGGCGTCCAGCGGCGGGGTGATGCCGTATCGGTCATGCGCGATGCCACCTGCGTTCTGTCATACCATTGGGTGAATGAACCCGGGAACCCCAAGTGTACGCCGGCTGACGACGGACGAAACCGAACTCATCGTCGACGTCACGCCCGGCGGTCGGCCGCGCATCGTGTACTGGGGTTCGCCGCTGCCGCACACCGATCCCACCGAGCTCGCCCGGCTTGCGACGCGCCAATGGGCGCACGGCGGCCCAAGCGTAGTCGTCGCCGACTCACTGTCCAACGAACTTGGTGCGGGCCAAGCGGGGCCACCGGGATTGCGGCTGCACCGGAACGGACACGACTGGGCAACCCATCTGTCGGTCGTATCGGCTGAGATCTCGCCCGTGAACGCGCTCAGCGTTGTGTGTGAAGACGTTGTCGCCTCCATCCGAGTCACGTACACGCTCAAGCTCGACGCTGACTCCCACGTGCTCAGTGCGCGAACCGCCTTAGAAAACCGGGGCGATGCACCGCTCACGGTCGACTGGTGTGCGGCGTTGTGCATACCGCTCGATGAGCGACTGCGGTCACTGACCACCTTCACCGGTCGCTGGGCTGGCGAGTTTCAACGCCAGGACATAGCACCTTTCGAGGGCAGCGTGGTGCGCGACAACCTGCGCGGCCGGACAAGCCACGACAATCTGCCGCTCGTCATCGCGAGGGAATGCAATACCAACGAGTCGCGGGGCGTGGCGGCTGGCTTCCATCTGGCCTGGAGCGGCAACCATCGACTACGTGTCGACCGCCACAACGATGGTCGCGCGGTCGCCCAGCTCGGCGAGTTGTTTTTCCCAGGCGAGATGGTCCTCGACGCGGGCGCGTCTTACGAGACACCAGCCCTACTCTCGGCCTGGTCCGACGATGGCCTTTCAACCCTGTCGCACCGTTTTCACAGACATGTCCTCAAACACGCCGGCGGCGGCGACCTGCTGAGCAAAACCAGGCCCGTGCACTTCAACACCTGGGAAGCGATGTACTTCGAGCACGACGAGGCGCGCATCCTGGACCTCGTGGATCGGGCGGCCGCAATTGGCGCCGAACGCTTCGTCATCGACGACGGCTGGTTCGGCTCGCGTCGCGATGACAGCAGCGGACTCGGCGACTGGTGGGTCTCAGACGCCGTTTACCCGGAGGGCTTGCACCGGATCGCGGCCCGCGTGCGCGAGCACGGCATGGCGCTTGGGCTCTGGTTCGAACCCGAGATGGTGAACCCAGATTCGGAGCTGTTTCGGAAACACCCCGACTGGGTGCTCGGCGTCGATGGCGCCGAGACACTGCCTTCACGCAACCAAGTCGCATTGGACCTGACCCGACCCGAAGTCTGCGACCACCTGCTGGTGCGTCTGTCAGACCTCATCGCCGAGTACCGCGTGGACTACATCAAATGGGACATGAACCGCGACATCCAACACCCGGGCAGTTCGGGTCGCGCGGTCGCCCACCAACAAACGCACGCAGTGTACGCGCTGATGACGGCGCTGCGCGCGCGCTTTCCCAACCTGGAAATTGAAAGCTGCGCCTCGGGTGGCGGTCGCGCCGACTTCGGTGTGTTGCCGCTCGTCGAGCGAATCTGGATATCCGACAACAACGACGCGCGCGATCGGCAGCACATCCAACGCGGTGCCAGCCATCTCTTTCCGCTGGCCGTCAGTGGCGCCCACGTGGGCCCACGGCAATGCCACATCACGCAGCGCACACACAGCATGGCTTTCCGTGCGGCAACCGCGATGTTTGGCCACATGGGGCTTGAGCTTGATTTGGCTGACGAAACCGAGGCTGACCTCGACACCCTGCGCGCGGCCATCGCGCTGCACAAACAGCACCGCGCGTTGATTCACACAGGTCACTACCACCGAATCGATACGGCCGTATTCCTCGCAGCGTTCGCGGTGGTCGCGCTGGACCGCAGTGAGGCGCTCGTCTCCTGCGCCAAGCTTGACGGGCACGCCACCACGCTGCCACCGAGACTGCGCGTGCCCGGTCTGGACGCAACGCAGCGCTACCGGCTGACGCTGATCTGGCCACGAGACGACGTATCGGTGACCGCGCCCTCGATTATCGAGGCCGCGAATCTGCAAGGCGATGGCGTCGTGGTTTCAGGCGAATCCCTCGACAAACACGGTCTCCAGCTGCCACTGACCTATCCCGATGTTTGTCTCGTGTTCCACCTGGAGGCCATCGTCGAGTAGGCCTGCATAGCCAGGGCCAAACGGCTTTGCGTACACTGGGCCGGTGAACCGGGACCTGCTGCAGCTGTTTGTTGAATCGTTCGACACCACACCGACGCTTGAGGGCGCTGCCCCAGGCCGCGTCAATCTGATCGGCGAACACCTCGACTACAATGGCGGATCGGTTTTGCCCGCGACGCTGCCGATGACGCTGCGCGTGGCTATGCGACCGCGCGAGGACACTACAGTCCGTGTTGTCGCCGAGGGCTATCCCGACACGCCGCCGCGCGATCTCGGCGATGTCATGCGTGGCGACTGGTCCGACCATGCGCTCGCCGCGGTGCAGATGGGCAACGAAGTCGGACTGATGCAAGGTGGCGCCGACATCGCCATTCGCTCCGACATTCCAAGTGGCGCGGGACTCAGCTCTTCAGCTGCCCTGCTCGTCGCGCTGCTCAAGACCATGCGCTCAGCCGACGAGCACTGCCTGCTGGGCGACATCGATATTGCGCTGCTCGCCCAGCGCGTGGAACGCGAATACATCGGTGTGCCCTGCGGGATCATGGATCAGTTCACGGTCGCCGTCGGTGAGCCCGGCCAAGCGATTCTGCTGGACACCACGCGTCTGACACATCGTCTCATTGCGCTGCCGACTTCGCACACGTTTGCGATCATTCACAGTGGCATCACGCGTGAGCTCACCGACGGCCGTTACGCTCGACGCGCCGAGGAATGCAAGCGCGCCGAGCAGATCTTCGACACAAAAGCCCTGTGTTCGCTCGACCTGGCGACGATCAAGGACTTGCCGCGCGTCGATCTTGCGCTACGCCGGCGCGCACGCCATTGCGTCACGGAACAACAGCGGGTAGTGGCTGCGGCCGCGGCGATGCGCCAAGGCAATGTCGTGGCACTCGGCGAACTCATGATCGAAAGCCACCGCTCGATGTGCAAAGACTTCGAGATGTCATTGCCCGCCATCGACTACCTGGTGGCCGACGCCGTCGAACAGGGTGCGGTTGGCTCCCGACTGACGGGCGGCGGGTTTGGTGGCTGCATTGTGTCTCTGGTCGAGAAGGGCCAGCTTGAGGTGTGGTCGCAGCGTCTGCTCGCACGCCACCCCGAGGCCTACTTCGTCGCGACGACGGGTTGAGTGCTTTAGCCGACTAGAAGAAGAACGCTAAAGCAAACCGGTGCCTTGGCCGCTAGCCCTACGACGCACCGTGGGACTGCGGCCTTGGACTCACCCGACACAGACGGAGAATCGCGCTACGCGCAACTCTTGGAGCAACGGTTTCGTTTGCTCCGAATCTCACCGGCCCTTGAGGGCGAATTCCGTGCACACCACCTGCGCGCCATTCGCACGCGCGTTATCGCCTGTTTTCTGACCTGTATCGCCTTGAGCATCGCGCTCACCATTCGCAACCACGGTGGCCACGCAGCGTCCGCACCGCCGGAACTCATAGACCATCTGCGTGTTTGGGTGCTTCGCCCCATCACACTGATGCTCGTCGTCACGGTTTTCGTGCCCAGCCTCTTTCACAAAGCCTGGCTCACTGTGACGCCGCCGAGCCTCGTCATCTCGGGCTCCATCGGTGCTTACAGCGTCGCGGGGCTGGTCGCAGGTGGCAACGCCGAGGCCTTCTTTAGCATGGTCATCGGCTTGTTTGGCGTGTACTTGCTCATGGGGTTGCTGTTCTGGCAACTGCTCACTGTGGGCTTGGCGCTCGTGGTCACCTACACCGCTAGTCTGGTGTTGCAGGGCGCGCCAGCCGAAGTCGTGCAGTACCAGTGCGCACTCATGCTTGCCGTGACGACGCTGGCAGCGGTATTCGATTACACCCTGGAGCACAGTCAGCGAACGGCCTTCTTGCAACGCCGCACCCTGGAAGAGATCGGTCGCCACGACGCACTGACGGGGCTGCAGAATCGGCGCGCGTTCGACGAGGCGATCAGCATGCTTTGGCAACAAGGCATGCGTGACCGCCAACCCATCGGATTGCTGCTGCTGGATGTGGATCACTTCAAGCACTTCAATGATCACTACGGCCATCAGGCCGGGGACCGCTGTCTGGCACAAATCGGCGCCATATTGCGCCAGACCGGCTCGAGGCCGTTCGACATTGCCGCGCGCGTCGGCGGTGAGGAGTTCGCGCTGATGCGCTACGGGTGCACGCGCGAACACCTGGCAGCAACCGCCGAGCAGATTCGCAGCCGTATTCAGGCGCTCGCAATGCCGCATGCCGCATCGCCGACCGGCGCGGTGGTTACCGTGAGTATCGGCGGCGTTTTGGTCCAGCCCGTCATGAATCGAACACCTCAAGGCATGATGCAGTTCGCCGACGAATCGCTCTATGCAGCCAAGCACAATGGGCGTAATCAGGTGTTGATTCGGACTGAGGAGTACGAAAACGTCGTGACGGGATCGTTTCGCTCGGCGTCGAATGCACGTCGCGATATGTGACGTCCCGACCAGACTGCGTTTTTACATAAGTCCGGCCCTCTGAAAGCGTGATGAGGTCGGTAGAGTTGCTGACATAAAACCCGGAGGCTAACGCCATCTAGGGGACCCGAAGCCGCCAGTGACTGACAACGCGCCAAATGAGTCGCGCTACGCGCGCCAGCTCAAACGTCGATTTCCGACGTTGCGCTTCGCGTCAGAGCTGGAATGCGAATACCGGGCCGAGCATCTCGCCACGATCCGCAACCGCGTGATCGCAAGCCTGCTGGTCGCGTTGACCTTCGTGCTCTGGCACGTGTTCGTCACAGGATCCGGCAGTTTCGGCGACACGGTCCCGCCATTGGCCGACAACCTGCGCGCCTGGGTGATGCGCCCGGTTGCGGTTGTGCTGCTGGTCTCTGCACTGCTTAGGAATTTCTACGCGCGCCACTGGCTGACGGTTGCACCCGTCCTGCTTGGGATTCTCGGTTCCGTGGGCGCATTCAACGTCGCCATGCTCGTCGCCAATGGCAACGTGCATGCGTTTATCAGCATGCTCACCGGCTTCTTCGGCGTCTACATGCTCATGGGGCTGCTCTTTTGGCAGCTCGTCGCCGTCGGCTCTGTACTGACGTTCGTGTTTGTCGCCAACCTCGTCTACGCGGGTGCGCCCATCGATGTGATTCAGGTTGAAGCGCCCACCATGTTCACGGCCACAGCACTCGCCTGCGTGTTCATCTACAGCCTCGAGCACAGCCAGCGCACCGCGTTCCTGCAGCGCAAGGTGCTCGAGGAAATCGGCAACCACGACGCGCTGACACAGCTCAAGAACCGCCGCGCCTTCGACGAGGCGCTGACCATGCTCTGGCAACAGGGCATCCGCGAAGGCAAGCCCGTTGGTCTCTTGTTGCTCGATGTTGACCACTTCAAGCCTTACAACGATCACTACGGCCATCAGGCCGGCGACCGTTGCCTGGCCGCCATTGGCACTGTGCTTCGCTGCGTGACCACGCGGCCCTTCGATATTGCGGCGCGTATTGGTGGCGAGGAATTCGCCGTACTGTTCTACAACTGCACCCACGAACATCTGGTCGCAACGGGTGAACGACTCGTGCTAGGCGTGCAAGGCCTGGGCATCGAGCATGCGCGCTCGCCAGTTGCTGGGGAGCTCACGGCCAGCGTGGGCGGCGTGCTGGTCCAGCCGCAGACGGAACGCTCCTCACGCAGCCTGCTGCAGTTTGCCGATGAGGCGCTTTACACGGCCAAGAACCGCGGCCGCAATCGCGTCGTGATCGAACGCGATGGCTACGAGAACATCGTGACGGGTGCCTTCCGCGGCACGCAAATTCAGAAGCGGATTGTGGGCTGAGCGGCTTTCGCTAATCCCCTTCTGCGCGCAGATAGCGCACGCGTTCCGAGCCAACGATCCTCCCAAGCTCTGGCAAGCGTTTGCCGTCAATCAGGACCGTCTCGTGCGCCGCACGAATCCGCTCGAACGGCTCCCTGATGTCTGCATAGCCTTGGTCGCCGAAGTACTCGACCGCGACGATGAAATCCCATTCACGCGTGTCCTCCGCCAGGTTTTCGATCAGCACATAGCTCTTGAAGAGCCCCTGCTCCACGGCAATGGCGTCCATCGCAAACCAGTTCTGCTCGATAAACTGCCGAAGCGCATCGGCTTGGCCGTCGGCCGCTTTCAAGTAGGTGTGCGTCCAGTTGCTGGTCGCCGCCTCTTCTGCGGCAGCCGCCGGCTCGGCGGCAACTCCCGGTAGAGCGTAAGCAAGCAGGGCAAATACAAGGAGACGCTTTCGTAGCATTTGCGGTTCTCACAGGCTCGGTAGCGGGATTGCCACCATTGACCGCGACCCTATCATGCGTGCACGCGATGCTGGCAGGAGTACGCTAAGCTCCTCTTAAAGAATGAGCGTGTGGCGTGAGATAGAACGTCATGTTGTGGCAGTGCCTTAGGCTGAACATTCAAACCGTAGTCGTGAATCCAGGTTGGATATGAAACACCGTCCGTTGCCAGTCCTTGCGCCGCGACACGCACATCTCGTTCGTACAGGGCGTCAGCATGGAGGTAGCTAGAGTGGTTCCCGCACTTCGCGAGTCTGATCATCGAGCAGATGGTGAAACGCGCCACATCGCGCGTTGGTTGATGGCTGTCTTGGTCATCCTTGTGGCCGCCGGCTGCACACCCGTGCTTGTTCCTGAGAGTGACGTGGCGCAACCGATGCCACCAATGCAGAAGCCCGATTGGCCAGCGGGAACAGAGTGGCAACTGATGGCCAGGTGGCGGGTGATGATCGACGGTGGCGGGGAGTTGTGGTGGCGAATCGACAAAAAGGGCAAAAGGACCTTTACCACGGTCGACAGCCGGGGTTGTCGACGAATGTACGAAGACTGGTTTACCCCCCCGCTCATGTTTCGGGACTGTGACTTCGCCCGAGTTGACTTGGTGCAGGAGGTGGAACGCACCGGAGAAACTTGGCCGCTGCAGTTGGGACGTTCTTGGAGTTACACGGTTTCCGGCCTCGACCATCGAGGGACTCGGTGGCGAAGCAGGAAGGCCAAGTGCTTCGTGGACTCCGCTGTCCAAGTGACCATCGAGGCCGGCTCATTTGATACTTACAAAGTCGTGTGCAGAAGCATGGGTGTCAGGGAGACCTGGTACATGTCACCGAGCCTTGGCACGTTCGCCATCTACATCAGAGAACCGGACGCCTACCAAACCGAATACATCGAGTATGTCGCTCTCGACCTGCCGGAGTAACCGATACCGTTGGTGCCCAGCTGTTGCTACTGATCTACAGCGCACAGATTTCCTTCTGGGACTCAGCGAGAGCGCAACACCATAACTGACACGATCTGGGACGACTTCATGCTCGCTGCGTTTATCATCTTCGCCATTGTGCTCGGCATCCTCCATGTGCTGCCGGAAACGAAGCACTTGGACAGCAATACGGCCATCGCAGCAGTGGTGCCGCCGCTGCTGCTGAACTGGCTCCTGACGATCGCCATATCGACTTTCCAGCTTCCGCCGATTCTGGCTGTCGCCGGCATCACACTCTACTTTTTTGTCCCGTTTCTCTGGCTGCGATTCACACTCGGCGAATCGATGAAGGTGGCCTTCATCGCTGCGACGGTCACCGTTCTCACCGCCATTGTCGTGGGCGTCGGTTTCGATTTCTTGCTGACACAGGGATAGCGCCGCGACCGGACCGCTTCTACACAGATATGCGCAAACACGTTAGCTCCGGTTCACCCTTTGAAGACCAGATCGGCTTTTCACGCGCGGTCCGCGTTGGGCCGATGGTGGCTATCTCGGGCACAGCCCCCATTGACGGGGACGGCGAGGTTTATGGCGAGGGGGATGCCTACGCTCAAACCCGTCGCTGCCTCGAACTCATCGTTGAGGCAGCCTCTCAGGCCGGCATGGGCAGAGCCGAAGTCATCCGCACCCGAATCATGCTGACCGATATCAGCAACTGGGAAGCGGCGGCGCGGGCGCACCGCGAAGTATTCTCGGACGTGGCGCCGGCCTGTACCTTTGTTCAGGTGTCACGCTTTATTGATGAACGATGGCTCGTCGAGGTCGAAGCAGACTGTGTCGATGACAAGCACGCCTCCTTGACTGCCGAGAAAGACCCGATCTACAACTCGAAGACGAACGCCTAGGCCCAACGTACCTGATGCGCTTCCTGTATGTCATGGACCCCATGTGCGGCTGGTGCTACGCGTTTCAGCCCGAGCTTGAGGGCTTCCTCGCACGACACCCTTCCGCTGAAGTCGACTGGATCATGGGCGGTCTCGCACCGGACACGAACGAGCCGATGGACGACGCGTTGAAGCAAACGATCGCTTCCTATTGGCACAAGATCGAAGCCGTCTCGCAGGTCACGTTCAACCACGACTTCTGGGAACGAAACACACCGTATCGCTCGACGTACGCGGCCTGCCGCGCGGTGATTGCCGCGGAGCGTCTCCGAAAGGTCAGTTCGGCATCGATGGTGAAGTCGATACAGTCCGCCTACTACCAACACGCAAAGAATCCCTCGTTGGAAGACACGCTCGTCGCGTGCGCGAGCGATATCGGCTTTGACGCGGCTCAGTTCCTGGGGGCGCTGCGATCCGACGACACGGAGCAGCTATTCCAGCAGCACCTGAGCGTCGTACACCAACTGCAAGTCACTGGCTTTCCAGCGCTTTTTCTTACTGACGAGCAAAATCGTGCCTACCCACTCGCCGTGGGGTTTACGCCGACAGCAGAGTTGCACCAGCGCTTTGGCCAGATCACCGGCTCCAAGTAACGCCGGGCAATCTCCCTGTAGTCCAGCCCAACAGCGGGCGGCAGACGGGCAATAGCCGTGGGTAACACCCACTACTTTGGCCGCGTTGGCGAGTCCCGAAAATACCTGGCGGAAACCACTGCGCTCTTTTGGTCGGCCGATAGGCCTCTCGCCTCTCGTGTTATAGAGTCTTGGCAATCGTGGCCGGTTTTGGTCTCTATGACACGAAGAACGCTACTTGCAGGGAAGGGTAGTATAACGCCTGCGAACGGTCGACTTGCAGCCCCGGTGGCCGCAACGTTGTTTTTGATGTTGTGGTTACCGCTTGGGCAACACGAATTCCTCATACCGCATTGGATGAAGATCGGCACCTTTGCCGCACCGTTCTTGTTACTGGGGTATACGGCGACCACATCCACTCGACCAAGCCTTTCGGATCCGCTAGCGGCCTCGTTGCTTCTGCTGGCCGCCTACATCGCCCACCAGTTCGAAGAGCACTGGATCGACGTGCTCGGTAACGAGTACGCGTTTCACGCCTACGTCAACGCACTGGTACGCGGCATTATCGGCACGGACGATCTGAGCGTGGCGCCACTGACGCCGACAGGCATTTTTGTGATCAACACGTCGTTGGTTTGGCTCGTCGGTGTGGCTGCGATCGTTCGCGCGCGAACCCATTGGTTTCCGGTGTTCGCGATGGCGGCTATTGCGCTCGTCAATGGCGCAACCCACATTATCGGCAGCATCGTCACACTCGCCTACAACCCCGGCCTGTTGACATCCGTCCTTCTGTTTCTTCCGCTGACGATCGTGTTCTATCGCAGGGTACTGCGTGAGAACCGGGCCTTGAAACTGCCAGTTTTCGCAAGCCTGATCTGGGCCGTGCTGGCGCACGTCTTGATGGTGGGCGGGATGTTGGCTGCGAACTTACTCGGTGTGATTCCTGAGGGGCTCTACTTTGTCGCGCTCGTGATGTGGTCGCTGCTGCCGCTCGTACTTTTTCTGGGCGCCTACAGAAACGACAGCGCCTGGAACGCCTGATGGCGATGCGGGTCGTCGGCTTCCGTGTAACCCCGTAGCCGCTCGAGGAACAGGTCTCTGTCGTAGCCGACCTGCGCCACAGGTGACTGCGCCGCGTTCATCGACTTTTCGTAATCGAGCAGGATGCCCTGCTCCCGCTGCGCGAAGAGCGCAGGCAGGAAGTTCTCGAATGTCCCTACCTCGATCACGTTGTGCGTCTGCCAGGCTTCGAAGAATTCGGGCGAGAAGTGGCCTGTGATGCGTCGGTTAATCGATCGACCCAGGGCATTGTGTGCCGACACACCAATCACGATCTCATAGTGGTAATGCACGCCGAGGTGTTCGCCGCTCTCGACCACATCCTTAAAGTGGATGCGCAACATCATCACTGGCCCAAACGCCGGTAGCTGCTTGCCCATAGCCCATCCATCGGCGTCGCAGTAGTAGACCTTGAGCTTGTTGTTGACGGGGTATTTCCAGCCGTACTTGTCGTACTGCATCGCCTCCTGAATCTCTATCGTCGCGCCGACCTTGGCCGTGTGGCCCGGCCCCACTTTTCCCGACAACGTGGCGCCGACATGATCAGACGGGTGCCAAAGAAGATAGCCCGGTACGAGTTGGCCTTGATAGCCTTCCACGTCCGCGAGCCGTACCTTGAGGCGCGTGAAGTTCAGAAACCACCAGTGCAACATCTCGGCACTGACGCCGCGGATCAGCGGGTGATTCAGTACCACGCAAAACTGACCGTTCGCTCGCTCGTGAATCTGAAAGAAGGCGTTATCGACCGATTTGAGCTTCCAACCGAAATCACGTTCCTCAGGCATCGTCAGCTTCGTCATGCGCACTCCTTAGCATGGATTTGGGTCGCCTACCGTTTATTCGCAAGAAACCCTGACACGCGCAGGCTTTGAATGAACGACTGCACTTTGGCGGTGCGGTGCGTCGCGCCATGCGTCACCAGCCACAGCTTCGCGCGCCAGGCACGATTGGGCGGAAGCACTTCGACGATCCCCGCTAGCTGCTGCCCCAGTTCAACTGGGAGAAAGCTAAGCCCGACACCCGCCTGCAAGGCCTGGACGCGGCAGTGGAAGCTGTCGCTCTCAAAACGGTACTTGGCGTTCTTCACTCGGCGGTTAAGCCAGGCATAAGGACCGGCAGAGCGCCCGCGCGTCAGCCCCACAAAGTCATGATCAGCGAGCGCGATCACCGACTCCGGTACACCGTGCGTTTTGACGTAGGACTTGCTGGCATAAAGCGCGCTGTCGAGTGGCTTTATGGGTATCACGACATAGTCGGGATCGTCCGGCTTTTCACCAGCGCGAATCGCGATGTGCGCCTCCCCGTATTCCAGCCGCACCACATCCGCCGTCACAGAACAACACAGGTCCGAGTCGGGGTTGTTTGCGATAAAGTGATGAAACCCGGGCGCCAGCACTTGTGCCGCGACATCGACTGTGGAAACCACAAGCCCGCCGGAGATGCCGGGGTTGCGTGACGTCGCACGGCCGATGAACTGGTTGAAGTTGTCCTCGGTCGCCTCCGCAACGCGCAACAAGTCCTCGCCGATTTCCGTGAGCGAGTAGCCCTTGGCGTTGCGAAAGAAAATTTTGCCGCCGAGCTCTTTCTCCAGGCTATCGATGTGCCGGATGATCGTGGCCCGATGGACACCGAGTCGCTCGGCGGCGCCGCTCACCGTTCCGTACTTGGCCACATGGTAGGCCGTACGGAACTCATTCCATTTATCCAATCTTGTAGCCCTCTCGACTACCGCAACAATGTCATTGAAACACCAAGCGCCGCGTCCTTGCCACGGCGCACGCTTAGAAGTCAGTCGGGTCGAGCGGGTCTGAACCGGCAGCGCGTTCCGCCTGGTCGTCGATGCCGTCAGCGTCGGAGTCGGCCTTGTAGGGGAACGTCCCGATCCGGCGCTCAAGTGCGTTGGCAAGCCCGTCGCCGTCGATATCAGTGTCGCGGGCGTCGCCGATGCCGTCACGGTCCGTGTCTTCCCACTGCGCCGGGTCGTTGGGATAGCCATCGTAGGCGTCCTCGACGCCGTCGCCGTCGGTGTCGACAGCCGGCGGTACGTGCAGGCCCACCCATTCGCTCGCAAAGTCCAGCGGCTCGCCGGCCATGGCTTTGCTAATGGCAACCATCTCGATTTCCGACATGAACAGACGGCGCTGCTCTTGCGGCAGCCCCAGGTGACCACCGGGCCGCCAGCCCACCTTGGGCAAGGCGCGCAACGCCCAGCCCATGCTCGTGCGATCGGTAACCGTGACATTGGCCTGCTGGCCTGCAGCCAGACGGCTGCCCGCAGCTACGATCATCAAAAGTTCCTGAATCTCACGGTCCGCGTAGTGCTGCCGCAGGGCTTCAATGTGCGCCGAGGTGATGCGGCTGGGCAACGGCCCCGCATCGCGACCAAAGCGTAGCGCGGCCATCTCGGCTTCCGAGAAGCGTTCGGAACGCTCGAAGTCGAACAGGTCGTAGATGTCGCCCATAGCGGCGTCAGAGACAACACCCGTCTCGCTTTCTTTCTCCAGAAACTCGTAGAGCCAGCGCGTACCGTGCACCTGGCAGTGCACGCAACCTGACGAGAGCTGGTAGACGACAAACACCTGCCAAAGGAACTTCATGGGCAGCGCCCGATCGCCGGCCGCGAAGTAGTTTTCAATGCGCGAGGTGCCCATGGCGTTCTGCCGCGTCCACTCAGTATCGAAGCGGATTCGGTCGCTGAAGGCGTAGCGAGTTTTGGGCACGACGGGAGCGGTGTAGTAGCTAACGTCAAAGGCCGCGACCGGGAATGCAGGCGTGCCGACCGCGGGCTGGTTGGATTCGCGCGCACCGCGCGGCAGCCAGCGGTCCGGGTCCAGCGGAAATGCGTCGAATGGGTCTTCGACGCCATCCGAGTCGCTGTCGAAGGTCACCTGCGAGATGCCATAACCCGTAACGCGGTTGAGCCAGTCGCTATCGAGGTCTGCGGCGGGAGCCGTGACGTCGTCGCGGACCCAGTTCGCCAAGATCTCTTCGTGCGCTTGTGCCATGAGGTCGGCAGCGAACAAGGCCGCGCGTTGCTCGTCGGCGCTGCTGCTCGCGTTGGGGCCTATGCGCCAACCGACGGCGCTCAGGTTTCGCGTCGCCCAGGCCACAGTGTCCGGATCGGTCGGTATCGGCAAGGCACCGTCTAGCGCGGCGTTAGAGGCGTTGAACGCGGCCATCTCCATGAGCTCTGCAATCTGCCGGTCGGTGTAGTGCTGGCGCAGCGACGCGTGCGTGTCGGCCGTCACGCTGGCTGGCAGATTGGAGACGGCCCCGATGAACTCGAACGCGGCCTTTTCGCGAGGGTCTCGAATGCTGTCCACGTAGTCCGGCGACCAGAGCGCGTGGATATCTGCGAGCGGTACACCGAGATAGGCCAGCTGATAGGCACTGCGCGCCTGATGGTGCCCACTCCGCGCGCCAATCATCTGGTAGAGCGTCATCTTCCACTTTGTCTCGGCGCTGAACATGGCGTCAGCGTGGATCATCATGTCGCCAATCAGCATGCCCTCGTAGAGCTCCCGAAGGTTAGCGACGTCGATCTTGTGGCGATCATAGAACGGTTGCGAGGGTGCCGGCGCAGGTGGGGCCGGGCTGCGAACCGGCTCGGTCGTTTGGCAGGCCACGGTCAGCGTGGTGAGTAGAGAGATAACCCCAATACGAACGCGCTTCATTGCTGTCCCCTTCTTGTCGACAAACTGTCTTGGACTTGGGCCGGTTGGCCGCGGCCGGTGTTTGCAAAACCTGACGATGGGGTCCCTGTACAGCAGGAACGTCGGCGCCAAGCGTACGCAACATCGGGGTTTTCGAAAGGTGCGCAGACGCACACTGAGTGTGCACCTGCTCGCATTGCGCACACACCAAGACAACAGCAACACTCTGCCTGCTTACCCAACAGTTGCCTTACAGAGGAGACACTGATGTCTATCGCGAAACGGTATGTTTGGTTTGTTCCCTTCCTCTTTGTAGGCGCCGCTGTCGCCGACACCACGGCAAGCGTGCTCGAGTTCGGACTCGACGACACGCTGTTCGTCGGCGACTCCGAGTCTGGCGCCATTCACGCCTACGACCTGCCCGGTGACAGCCGCGCGCGCAAGTCCGACGTGGCCTATAACCTGCTCGACCTCGATGGCTTGATAGTCGACGCACTTGACGCCGAGCCGGGCACCGTGATTTACAACGATTTGGCTGTGCACCCTGTGACGCGCGATGCCTACGTCTCGATCAGCTTCCGCCGCGGCGGCAAGCCCGTTTCGGCTGTCGCCTCCGTGAGCCGTGACGGTGACATCCGCGAGCTCAACCTGACCAAGGTGCCCAAGACCAGTTTTCAGCTCGAAGAAACCGCGGACGATGCGGTCACGTTCTGGCGCGACATCCCCGCCCCAACGCTCACGATCACCGACCTCGACTACGTGAAGGGTGAGCTGTTCGTCTCAGGTATCTCAACGGGTGAATTCGCCTCCACCCTGCGCCGCGTGCCCTATCCGTTCGACAAGCCGGCCGCGGCCGCCAACATCGAGATGTACCACGCCGCGCACGCGCAGAACGAAACTCGCGCACCCATCCGCGCGATGACGGTGATCGATCTGGACGGCGAACCGTTTGTGGTTGCGGCATACACCTGCACACCGCTCGTAACACTGCCTGTCGACAGCCTGGAAGACGGTGCCAAGGTCACTGGCAAGACCATTGCGGAGCTCGGCTACGGCAACACGCCCCTCGAAGTCATCGCGTTCTCAGCCGCCGACATGGAAGGCAAGGTCGGCAGCTATGTGCTCGTGGTAAACCGCGAGATGGCAGCCGATCTCATTACCTTTGATGCACTGACCGAAGCCGTCGCGGCCGATGGCCTCTCCACGCCCGTGCCCTATCTCGGCGCCACGGCGGGCGTGCCCACGACGACGCTGCCGCTGGCTGGCGTGATGCAGGCAGCCGATCAGGACAACCAGTTCATCCTGACCATGCGTCGCAACATCGACTCGGGCGCCACGGAACTCGTCTCGTTCCGAAAGGGTGCGTTCTTCCGGCTCAGCGATTTCATCAGTGAGTACAACTTCCCCGACTACGAGTACAAGGATGACCCGTTCTCGCAGGGCACGCGCATGTTCCAGAACATGCTCAAGGCCGACGAGGGCTACCCGGACCAGGCTCGCTAGTCTCCATGAAGCTGCTGGGCGGCGTCGCGGCTGCGCTCCTCGTTAATAGCGCTATGGCCTCGTGCCCGGCGGCCGATCCGGCTGAAGGGCCCGAGCTCTACCCCACCGCGAGCGTGTTGCCTGAGAACCTGCTCCGCGTTTACGTGTACTTCCCGCGGCCCATGGGACCCGATGTCAGTGCATCGGACTTACTGCTGCTCGGCCCCGACGGTAACGAGATACCGGGTGCATTCTTGCCGACGCGTTTCGGGCTTTGGTCACCGGATCGACGGCGGCTAACCGTGTTGCTCGACCCAGGGCGCGTGAAGACGGGGTTGGAGGCCAATGTAGCGCTGGGGCGTGCGCTGGTGTCGGGGACGCACTACAGCATCAAGGTCCCCGGCACGTTGCGCGACACCGAGGACTGCCCCTTGGGTGACGATTCGGAGTTTGCCTTCACGGCAGGGCCCGCGGATCACGATCCGCCCGCGCCGGAAGCATGGCAGTTCTCGGTCCCGATGGCAGGTACCCGCGACACCCTGGCTGTGGATCTCGGCAGCACCCACGACCATGTTTCGATGGCTTATCGGCTGCGCGTCTTCACGGCAGCGGGCGAGCGCGTGAGCGGCGACGTCGCACTGGCTCAGGCAGAGCGGGTCTGGGAGTTCACCCCCCGCGAGTCTTGGTCGTCCGCGCCCTACCAGATCGCGATCGACCCACGGCTCGAGGATCTCGCGGGCAACCGGCCGGGCGTCCAGTTTGATAGAAAACTGGATGCGCCTGAACGAGACTGGAATCAGGTGTTGCCCTTCACGCCAACCCATATCGGCGACTGAGGCGAGTTCCCGTTCTATACCAGGGGCCGCTCGCTCAGTTGACATGGCTGCAACGCGGCGCTCACCTGCTTGAGACGACGAGACGGCGTCATCGGGATACACGCGATCTCAGTGACAGCGACTACGGACGGGCCCCAAAAACATGCCGATGGTTGACTTGCAATATCAATGCGCTTGCGCGATTTTCCGTAGCAAGGTTACGACACTCATTGGCGCCCCATGAATATGCTCTTGACCAAGCCCTCCGTGCTTTCTCGGATTGAACCGCTGCAGCACAATTGCCGCATGCGCAGCGTTTTTCCCTGCGGCAGAATCAGCTGTTAGGTGGCTCGATGTCGCAGCGGATTGACGTAGAGCGATTGTGGTTCCTGTTCTGCGCTGTGCTGTTTGTCTGTCTGATTTTACTCATTGCGACGATTGTCCTTATTGGCACATTCGGCAAGCCAGCAGCGACCATAATTCTCTTTCTTTTTTTCCTAGTAGTGGTCGCCGGCCCATTCGTCGAAAGCCATCTGAGTGCAAACAAGGCGGAAGTCTCACTTCCTCCCTCTGTCGTTGTTGACCGTCCGTTTGAGCTTCGCGCGGGTAGGTTCGAAACTCGGGTTCGAATGGACAGCGAGGACTGGCTGGGAACGATGGCCGACGACGGACGTCCACCTCCTGCTGTTGGGGAGAGGGTTTCAGTAGTTGGCCGATCAGGCTTGGAGCTACACTTGGAGAGGAATGACCACGCCACCTAACCAGTCACTGCAGCCGACACGGGGCATCTGTCACGAGCCATGCATACGCATGCCTCGCGCCAGCCGCGTCCGTGCGTCTGAGCCCCGGCGTTATGCATCATCTTGAGCGCCGCGCGGGGTTACGTGCGCTCATACTGCTGGGCCTACTGGCGACGACACTGGTCGGCTGCCGCTCGCAGACTGACTGCAACAGCTGGAAGGGTGTTGAGCTTCAGAGCACTGAGAGTGGTCTAACTCTAGGAATGTTTCTGACGACAGACGCGCAAGGCCAATATGAGGTGTGGGATGGGCCAACCGAGGAACTGGCCTTTAGTTTTGAGTCACAAGTCTCGAGGGGAGAGACAATCTACGCAATAATCCTGCTACAAGGATGTAAGTCCGGAGCGGACGGTAATTGTGATGTGGAGGCGCGATTCAAGATTGATCAGCCGGATGAGACTGTTCATGTCGAAGATCGCGTGATGGACGTCGTACGAGGACGGCCGGTCGCACCTAATACCTTCGTGATCGGTGATCGGTACTTCATTATTCGAATCACCCCAACCGACCCGAACGGAAGATATGTTGTGTACGCAGAGATCACAGACAACAACTCGGGAGAGAGAATGATCCTGCAGAGTCCCTTCATGGTGGTCGATGATGATGCATAACCAGTCACTGCAGCCGACACCGGGCATCTGTCACGAGCCATGCATGCGCATGCCTCGCGCCAGTTGCGTCGGTGCGTCTGAGCCCCGGCGTTAGGCGGCAGTCTTGACGGCATCGAACCGCATAAGCGTCAATGTGGAAGATGGATTTCTGCCGCATTTCTCTCCTGTCTTTCTGGATCAATATGGCCCTGTTTTTGTTCACGCTGTTTCCGATCACTTCACGCTGAAACTTGCAGAAATCATGAATCGCGCTGGCGATTTGGTGGGAGCATCCGATGTAGCGCGATTTTCCGATGACGAATCTGTGGAGCTGCTTCGTGATCTCATGGGTTTGCTAGGTGAGAGAAAGAAGCAGGTGCTGAGCGAAGCATGTGGATCGGCGCCGGTTGGGACAATCAGCGAAGTGGTAACGGACAGATTGGGTGAAGGCGTGTTCGAAGCTTGGCTAGAATCGTTTCGGTCACGGAGTCCCAGTCGGTGTAGAGCTATATTGGAGACGGCAAGGGGCGGCGATGACCTGTAGGAAAGACCATAGTCTGCGCAAATGATCAGACTTCCTTGCATCGATGGGATAGCGCTGCCGCCTAACCAGTCACTGCAGCCGACACCGGGCATCTGTCACGAGCCTTGCTTGAGCAAGTCTCGCGCCAGCTGCGTCAGTGCGTCTGAGCCCCGGCGTTAGGCCGCACGGGACGGATATGACCAAACCCCAACTGTATCGGGACTTTATTGACCGCATGGCTGACGAGTGCCGGACTGGCCAAGGCGCGGTCGGGCCAAGCCGAGCTCGATCTGGTATTTGGAATGCGGAAGCAACGACGGAGCAGCTGGAAAACCAGCACAAGATTAACCTGCTTCTGAAAACGCTGGGCTCCACGCAACGAGAGACCTTGGCCGAAATGCTGGCACATGCTTTTCAGAGAGGCGTGTTCGAAACACTCAAAGCGCTTGAGGACTGTGACATCTCTCCATTTCAAGGCGGGTATGAGGGAAGCCCATACCATGACTTCATAGGACGGGTAGACGAGCCTGCTTGGGAGTGGCCGGATGATGAGTAAGCGGTCGCACAAAGTGCGGCCTAACCAGTCACTGCAGCCGACACGTGGCGCCTATCACAGCCTTTGCATTCGCAAAGCCTGCGCCAGTCGCGTCCGTGCGTCTGAGCCCCGGCGTTATGTGGCTGCCTAGCAGGTGCACCGTTGCACGACTGGAGTGACATTAAGGCCGACGTTTGCTTCCTAGCAACAGGCGAGGGAGGACGAAAAGGTTACGCGGACTCCGGCTACCGCCCGCAGTTCCATCTGCGCGGCCAGGACTGGATATCGGTCGTTGTCTCCCCAGGCAATGTGAGAATGGAGCCTGGCTCGAAGTACTCGGTTTCTATCTCCTTTCTTAGCCCTCACCTGATCATTAATACGATAAAGGCCGGAGACGAGTTCAACTTGCGCGAGGGAAGCCGAGTCGTCGCGACTGGAGTCGTTACAAGGATTGTTGATTTGGAGAGTTCAGCGGAGAAAATGCGTGCCGCCATCCACGCCACATAACCAGTCACTGCATCCGACACGGGGCGCCTGTCACAGCCCTTGCATCCGCAAGGCCTGCGCCAGTCGCGTCCATGCGTCTGAGCCCCGGCGTTATGCCGCACAAGATGCGCTTCTGGAATACGTTGGCGGATCGTGGTGAGCGTACGAGTTGTATATTAACTTGCGGGCGAAATCCGTGGCTGGGCCAGTATGCTTGCAGTACTTACCGCTCAATCGTACTTCTCGTTCCGCAGACCGTATCGTCGCGGTCCGACTGTGCCCCGGCCTCTTGATACGCACACTTCCACCGTACTTGCAAACCCTGGCTAGACTCGAAGAGGTCATTGCACATGCCAACCACGAGACTCTTCATTCTTCTCACAAATGTAATCCTGCTATCCGCTTGCGCTCATGGACCGAGTGTCACTCCCTCGGTCGGCTCCGCGCCAGCTGACTCCGAAAGGGCGGCAATGCTTGGTTCAGCCATCCAGGAAATTCTGGAAGGCCAGGACATCAGAACAGCAGGGGTAGGTCTCATTGAGAATGGGGAGCTGATCTGGGCGGGCTACTACGGCGAGCAGTCACCGGGCATGCCAACCTCATCGGCAACTCAGTTCGATACCGGCTCGATCACCAAGGTGGTCTCGTCCGAGACAGTATTGCGGCTTTCCAGTGAGGGGCTGCTTGAGCTTGATGAACCTATGGGCGACCTTTGGATCGATCCCGATCTAGAAGACGATCCGCGCGCACTGCAGTTAACGCCCCGTATGGTTCTGAACCATACGACGGGCTTCCCGAGCCGCCGGTCTAAGACCGACAACGGCAAGCTCCAGTTCCTTGCCGATCCGGGAACAGCATTTGGTTATTCGGGCGAAGGCTTTGAGTATCTGATGCGTTTTGTGGAAGCGAAACTTGGCGCACCATTCCCAGAGCTTGTGGAAACGGAGGTCTTCGCGCCCCTGGGCATTACCGGTGCGTCATTCGCGTACAAGCAGTCGAATTTTCAGAATGTCGCTCTCAGCGTTGACCAAGATTCAGGCGAATTCAGAACCGATTGGGGTTATCACTGTTCGATCGTCTCGGATTCGTGCCTGGAAGATGGCGCCTACAGCACTTCACGCAACATGACGATGACGGTTGAGAGTCTTGCCGCGTTCGCGATCTCAGTGGCCAACGCCGACGGTTATAACGCTGCGATGGCCGCCGATCGCAACAGGGTCCAGTCGGTTAAGGGTCGTCCCATGTACTACTGCGATGAGCCGGGCGTTGACGACTGTCCTCTGGAGCAGGGCTACGGCCTGGGCTGGGAAGTCCTTGATTATGGCGATACACAGTTTATTGCGCACGGCGGGCATGATTACTCGGTACTTACTGCATTTGGGATCAATACTGAGACGAGAGATGGCGTCATCGTGTTGCTGAACGCACGAGAGCTACCCTCATTGCGCGTGATGCCAAGAATCCTCGAAGTGTTGGATCCAGCCACACCGCTCAGTCAGCAGTACTGGGGATGGCTTCGCTACGAAGAATCAAAGCTGGAAACACAGGCGCAATAGTCGGCGCTTGATCAAGGTTAGCGACACTTTGCATATTTAGAACAGTCTATTGGACCGCTTGTAGCAGCAACCTTCCGCCAGGCGAGTGTCTGCTATTCTGATCGCTTCTGACCCATAGCGGATACAGTCCTGGTCGCTTCGCTGATTGGTGTTTTGCCAGCATTGCGGCAGGTAGCAATAGCACCTGACTTCGGAGACGAATGTGGATTTGCAAGTCGCCGCTGCCATCGTGTCCATAGTCGCCGGCGCAATCGCGTTGCGGCCCACCTACCAGTGGCTTGTCAAGCCAAGCGTGTTCTTAAGTACGCGCGATGTATCGATTCCAGTTGACAGAGTTTGGGAGCAACTGGATGACCCTCTAAACTGGCGTATCTGGATGTTCGGTACTTGGAGCTACGGCACGCTTAGCAGTCGCGACCCAAGCATTAGGCCGTCCGTACCATTTCGTTGGGGCGAAGCCGAGACTTACCGCGAGGACATCATTTACGAGCCTAAGATTCGAATATCAATTGGCGACGATGAGTTTTCGATCACCAAGCTGAACGACGAAAGCACCCGCATACGTTACCGCCACACCGTTCGCCATAGCGGACCGTGGGGCAAACTGTGGTGGTACCTCACGGAAGGAAAACTGGGCAAGTGGAGTCTCCCGATTAGCAGGATGTCTGAACTTGTTCGCCATCTCGAATCGAAGAATGACCTCAGGACATGACTTATCACCCGTCGTCTAGCTGGGCCAAGAATAGACGTCGACGAGTAGTGAGCGCCTGGCCATGCGACTCGCGACAGCCGCTGTCGCTTGAGCCGAGCATCACCCAGGCCGCCGCCGCAGCGGCGCTCGCGGGAAGCGGAGCTGAACACCGGCGTTAGCGGCCTTAAAACCATGCATCGAGTTTTCGTCGACACAATGGTCATTGGCTATGGAACAGATACCAAGCTGAGCACCACAGCGTTCTCTGGACCAGGATTGATAGAGAGCCGCGACGGATCTCAACGCGAGACCTTGGTGACCCAACTGGGCCTGAAAGCGCGAAAGTCTAAGTCCGTATCCGATCGGCAACTACGGGCCGAAATTGGCGCCTTATTGGCTATCGCTGAGTTGGCCAAGGGCGACGAAGTAGCACTGGTGTACTCATATGAAGTTGAGCTAGAACTATTGTTTCAGCCGTCCGTAGATGTCTTGCCAGGGCGTCTTTATGGCGCCCCGCTCGAGCGGATCGCGTCGCCGTTGCTACCGGACGGTGCCCGGTCTGCCCAGGATCGTGATTCTGAACCCAAGACGTTCATCCACACGCCATCCGCCGACTTCGCGAAGTACAGCCAGCTACTCCGCAACCATCCCGACAAGATCGATGAAATTTTGCGCGAAGCTCTGTTCCGTCTTCCCGTAGGACAATTTGCATATCAACTGGATTTTCGCTATCTGCTGGCTCAAGCTCGCAACATCGTAGAGCCGCCGAACGCAGCATCACTGGTGCTGCCCGTTTTGAGCCGCATTGAAGACGCCCGATTGTCGCAGATCAAACACGACCTCAATGTTCAGGACAATGCCAACAGCCTAATGGATGCGTATCACTTGTGGACTGCGGAACTGGCGGAATGCGATTACTTTCTCACGACGGACGGCGTTGTCAGGAACCGATACCGCGGTACGCTGTCAGTGGTGTCACCTTTAGAACTCATTGACGACGTCTCCGGCGATTAAATCGCAACAGCATTACGGCAGCCGAGCAATAGAAGGAGTCGCACGTGCTCGAAGACAACAACGTAGCCGTTCTAAAGAATGCCTACGCCCACTGGAGCGATAACAAAGAAACCGCCTTCCAAAACTGGATGAACTTGATCGCCGACAACGTCCAGTTCCGATCCTTGGCCGACGGCCATGAAGCGATGGCCTTCACCCGCACCTGCAACTGCAAGAACGACGTCCTGCGCTACTTTGAGGAGCTGGCCAGCGAATGGGACATGGTCGACTTCCAAATGGACGAGTTCATCGCCCAAGGCGATCGCATCGTGGCCATTGGCAACTGCCACTGGCGGCACATGAGGACCGGCAAAGACGTGATGACGCCGAAAGTCGACATCTTCACGATGCAGGACGGCAAGATCGTCGATATTTTTGAGCTCTATGACACGCACAAGGCCATCACCGCGACTCGATAGGCAACGTGGTCTCTTGGGTTGGCGACAAAGGTGATCTTGCGGCGCTGCACAATCACGCTCTCCTGCGCCATCCTGTTGTGCGCTGCCTCCCCCGCTGCGCTGGGCGACAGCCCTGGATTCACCGAAGACGACGGCTACTGAGCAAAGCGCGGCATAACCAGTCACTGCAGCCACATGCGCGACCGATATACTCGGCGCATGCGAATTCGAGATCATCACCAGCGAGCCATTGATCGATTAGCCGACGCCTATCGGAATGACCCAGACTTTCTCGCGCTCATCATCGGTGGCTCCGTCGCCAAGGGGTACGCACGAGACGACTCAGACGTCGATTTTCTCATCGTTGCAACAGACGACGCGTTCGAGAAACACAAGCAAGCCCGCGATTTGTTCATCAACCGCAGGGACCTCTGTGACTACGACGGCGGTTTCGTCGACGGCAAGATCATCAATCTCTCGTTTCTGGAGGCGCTCGCGAAGAAGGGAAACGAGCCATCGCGCGCCGCGTTCGAAGGCGCCTTCGCCGCGTTCTCGCATATCCCCAATATCGACGACCTGATGCAACGCATCCCTGTCTATCCCGACGCCGGGCACGACGATCGCGTTAAAGCTTTTTACAGCATGGCGTTTATTCAGCATTGGTTGTTCCACGAGGCGGAGCGCCATCGCAATCGGTACACGCTGACTCGCGCAGCCAGTCAGCTCGCGCTCTTCGCCGGCAGGCTCATCCTCGCGCACAACCGCCGACTCTTTCCTTATCACAAGTGGTTCCACCGAACCCTAAACTCGGTGGCGGAGAAGCCAGCCGGTTTCATGACACTCTTCGATGCCTTGCTTGACGAACCTCATGGCGAACACGCCACTAGGCTGTTCGAGTTAGTCCGAGACTTTCGCGACTGGGGTGTCAGCGACATCGAGGCCTACACCTGGTTCATGACCGATGTGGAATGGCGCTGGATGTCAGACCAAACGCCAATAGAGGACTGGTGAGAACCAGTGGCCACCGCTGCTGTCTCCAATATGGGACAAGAGCCGTCCCCGTACTGAAGCGGCCAGCTGTGCCACATAGCCCGTTGCTGCGGCGGGCTTGATCAGATCATCTCAGGAGTGACCTTTTGACACGGGCGCGACAACTCATCTTCATCATTGCTCTGTACGCAGTCGCGACTGTCGCGGTCGCTGACGACGTCCGGCTGACCGAGGAGTTTGATTTCTTCTCTGTCTACCCGGACTCCGTGAATGACCTGGGGCCTGCGCTGCTTGCGGCTGGCCGAAAACAGGCATTGGGCCCGGCCGCCATTGCCGAAACGCTGTCCCGCCACAACTGGTCACTCGATATGACCTCCGACAACCGCGCCTGCAGCGTCTCGGGCGCGTCCGTCACACTCGAGGTTATCTACCGCATGCCGAAGGTGGTCTCGGACGATGATGACATCAATGCGCGCTGGGAGACACTTTACCCCCGCATTCTCAAGCACGAACGCCAACACAAGGACATCGCTTTTGAGGTTTCGCAGGAGATACTGGCCGCATTGAACGCGCTGCGCCCGGCCACCGACTGCGACGCGTTGGTTGAGACCGCTAGCGCCATCGTCGACCGACTGCACAGCGAAGAGCGCCAACGCCAAAAAGCCTTCGACAAACGCACCATCGGGGGTGAAACTGAAGGCATTATTCGCTTTGAGGTCTACGAGTAGATCGGCACGCTGCGGGGAGAACCATGGGCGAACAATTCAAAGCACTCGATGACAAGCACATCGAGTTCATCGGCAACCAACACCTCTTCTTTGTGGGGACGGCGGCGGCCGAAGGACTGATCAATGTCTCGCCCAAAGGCATGGACACGTTCCGAGTCGTCGACGCGTCGCGGGTCGCCTGGCTAAACCTGACAGGAAGCGGCAACGAAACAGCCGCACACGTGCTCGAGCATGACCGCATGACCATCATGTTCTGCTCGTTCGACAAGCACCCGCGAATCCTGCGGCTCTACGGCAAGGCCACGGTCGTCCACCCGCGCGATGCTGCGTGGCAGGAACACATCGACCGCTTCCCGGAGTTCACGGGCGCACGCCAGATCTTCGACGTGCACCTCGACATGGTGCAAACCTCCTGCGGCTACGCCGTGCCCTACTACGAGCTGAAGGGCGAACGCCCGACACTCACGAAATGGGCCGACGGACGCGGCCGGTCTGGCATCGAGGACTACTGGCAGGAACGCAACACCGAGAGCCTCGATCAGAAGCCGACAGGCATCACCGGTGACAACTAGGCGCCAAGCTTGCGCTTGAGCCAACCGCGCTCGCGCACGGCCTGCACATAACTGTCACTGACAGGCACGGACACCTCCGCGTCGAGCGTGAGCTGCCAGCGCCGTGAACCCCGCTTCGCCGAGCGCACGGCCTGCTCCGCCACCCACCACGACCGGTGCACCTGCAGCCCAAGCGCTTCCGGCATCTCGGCGACCGCATCACGAAACCGGTGATGCACAAGCTCCGACCCGGATGCCGTGAACACACGCACGTAATGCTCTTCGGCCTGCAAAGCCAGCACATCGTCAGCACTGCGCGCCGCCGTCTGTGCCAGAAACGCCGGTGGCGGTGACGCAACCTCCGTGGTCGCCGTTTCTGTATTTCGTTCGACGATCAGCCAAAGCAGCAAGTGCGCGGGCAAGATGATCGACAACAGCGTCGCGTACTCACTAAGAAACGCGAGCACGGGCGACATCGCCCAAAGGTCGTCGTCGACGTACTCGGGGCGCATCGGCAGATGCGGTTCGATGAGAATCTCGGCCAACGCCAATGGCAGCACGGCGAATAGCGAAACGAGCACAACAGGCTTCAGCCACCGTGGCCGCTCCATACCGCCCGCAAACTGCCGCGCGACGAACCAGTCGGCGCACCAGAGGCCCACCGCGAACACGCCCGTTCGCACTACCCAGTAGAGAATCTCCTGCCCAACGGTGGCTCCGATCATCGGATCGTCGATCTGATTGAGCGCGATTATGGCAAGTACGAGTGCACCCAGGCGCATGTCGCGCGCAGATGTCGGTTTCAAGCCGAATCCGGGGTGACGATTCACGGAGTTAACAGGACGACTCACGAAGTTTTTACGTTATCGATGAATGACTTGGGCTGGAAGCTATGACCGCTCCATAGCATGACCGTTCAACTACCCCCCAGGAGTTCATTATGAAGCGGCCTGTCGTGCTGTTCGTTGTCCTATCCCTCATTGGCCTCGCGGGCTGCGAGCCCGAGGGCGCGTCGGGTGATACGCCCGCGCAAGCTTACACCACATTTTTCACGCCTCTGCCGGAAACGGCCGTCTTCCCTGCGGATAACCCCTTCAGCAGCGAAAAGGCGCAGCTGGGTGAGTTCCTGTTCTGGGACCCGATTCTCTCGGGCCGTATGAATGTCGCCTGCGCGTCCTGCCATCACCCCGACCACGGCTGGGCAGACGGTCGCGCCACCTCGATCGGCGTGGACGGGATGGGCCTCGGCCCCAACAGAACGGGCAATGCTGTGACACCGCGCCATTCGCCGACGGTGCTCAACGTTGCGTTCACCGGTCTGCAGCAGACGACACCCGAAGCCGACTTCGTGGCCGGCAGCTACTTCTGGGACCTGCGTGCCGCCACGCTCGAAGATCAGGCGATTGAGCCCATCAAGAGCGAGGTCGAGATGCGCAGCGGCGACTTCCTCGAAACAGAAATCATGCCCGAGATCGTCCTCCGGCTTTCGATGGTCCCCGAATACGTCAGCCTGTTCACGGCTGCGTTCCCAGGTGAAGACCCCATCACGGAATCGACGATCGCCCGAGCGCTCGCCACCTACCAACGCACGCTCACCACCCAGCGCACCCGGTTCGACGACTTCCTTGCAGGCAACGACACCGCGCTGACACCGGGCGAAATCACGGGCCTCAACAAATTCATCAACGGCGGCTGCACGGACTGCCACGAAGGTCCCATGCTGTCCGACAACTTCATCGACGCAGAAAAGCCCATCTTTACGGACAAGCCAGCCGTACGAACGCCGTCATTACGCAACGTGGCCGCGACAGCGCCCTATTTCCACGACGGCTCACGCGCGACGCTGAATGACGCCATCGCGATCTACGAAGAACGCGGCGACCTGGGTGTCACGCTCGACGACGATGACTTCGGCGACATCCAGCGCTTCCTCGAAACGCTCACAGACGAAGGCTTCTCGCGCCAAATCCCAAGCTATGTCCCCAGCCAGCTGCCCGTCGGGGGCGACATTTTGTAAGCCGGAGCGGCCACCAAGGCCCTGGCGGTCAGTTAGACTCCATCGAGTGGTGCGAACAACCCGCGCCGCTCGATAGAGGGACCGCGCATGAGATTTCTAGCTAACGCCCTAATCCTGTTGGTGGCAATCGCCCACGTCGGCATCCTGGTGCTTGAGATGTTCTTCTGGAACCACCCGGTTGGCCAACGCATCTTTGCGATGACGCCCGAAGTCGCCGCCTCATCTGAGGTACTGGCCATGAACCAGGGCTTGTACAACGGCTTCCTTGCCGCCGGGCTGTTCTGGGGACTCCTTAGGGACCGCGTGGACATAAAGGTCTTCTTCCTCGGATGTGTCGTGGTCGCGGGCCTCTTTGGTGGGCTGACGGCGAAGACCAGCATCCTGTTCACACAAGGCCTGCCAGCGCTAGTCGCATTGATAGTTGTTCTTGCGGCGTCGCGCCGCTCATCGCGAGACCTGATCTAGGCCACTCGGAGCGACTTCGGCGTGAATGCAACGCGACGACCCGAGATCGTCATTGTCGGTGCGGGATTCGGCGGCCTGTTCACAACGCTGGGCCTGCGCAAGGCCGACGCCAACATCACGCTCATCGACAAGCAGAACTACCATCTGTTTCAGCCGCTGCTCTACCAGGTGGCGACAGCGGGCCTTGCGCCCTCTGACATCGCCTGGCCCATACGCGGCATCTTAAGCAAACAGAAGAATGTGACCGTGCTGCTCGACGAGGTCCGCAGTGTCGATCTCGACGCACAGCACATCCAAACCGCGGCACGATCCCTGCCCTTCGACTACCTCGTGCTGGCGACGGGCGCAGGCCACGCCTACTTCGGGCACGAGGACTGGGCGCAACATGCGCCCGGCCTCAAGAGCATCGATGACGCGACGCAGATTCGTCAGCGTGTGCTGCTGGCCTTCGAACGCGCCGAAATGACGGATGACGAGGCGGAGCGAGACCGCCTCCTGACATTTGTCGTCATTGGTGCCGGACCGACGGGTGTCGAATTGGCCGGGACGATTGCCGAGCTCGCCCGATGGACGTTGGCGGCAGATTTTCGCCGCATAGATTCTCGCAAGGCTCGCGTGCTGCTCGTTGAAGCCGGCCCACGTGTCTTGCCCGCCATGCCCGACAAGCTCTCGGACTACGCCGTGGGTGCGCTGGGTAAGCTGGGTGTCGAGGTGCGACTCGGCGACGCAGTAACCCACTGCGACGCGCAGGGCGTGAGGATCGGCGAAGAGCCGATACCCGCCGCGACGATCCTCTGGGCGGCTGGCGTTCAGGCGTCACCGGCGTCGCGCTGGCTGGGCGCCGAGGCTGATCGCGCGGGGCGCGTGGTGGTGCAGGAAGACCTGTCCGTCGCCGACCACGCGAACATCTTCGTGATCGGGGACACGGCCGCCGTCAGTGATCCGGATGGCAATCCGGTCCCGGGCATCGCACCAGCGGCCAAGCAGCAAGGCCGCTACGTAGCCAAGCTCATTCGCGCCGAGATGGCCGGGCGCGCCAGACCCGACCCGTTCAAATACAAACACGCCGGAAACCTCGCGACCATCGGCCGCAGTTCCGCCGTGGTTGATTTGCCCGCCATGCGGCTCAAGGGCGCCCTGGCCTGGTGGATCTGGGGCATCGCACACATCTATTTTCTGATCGGTGTTCGAAGCCCGATACTGGTGGCACTCAATTGGTTCCGTCAGTACGTGACGTACGGTCGCGGTGCGCGGCTGATCACGGGGAAGCGCAACCCCTCGCGCGGGGAGGACGCCGGATGACCTCCCAAGGCATCAAGGACGGCGCACCGTTGCTGCTGCCGTCAGTAGGTTTCTCTAGTCACTCGTCAGTACGGAAACTCTTGATATCGGTCATGTAGACATCGCTGTATTGATCTGACTGCTGGATCGTGTTCCTCGCAATCATTCCGGAGGCGCCCATCAAGTACGCGACAGGCTCAGTCACCGCGATCATGTCCTCACCCGGCGATTTGGGAAATCGCACCAGACACGTAGACGCACGGCATTCTATGAGCTCAGGGTCAATGCCCTTGTCTATTCGTGACAACTGAGCCATGCCTTCATTGAACCGGTTCGTGATCTCTGCGCTCCAAACAGGGTCGACGCGCTCCTGCGAGAACTGATCATAGACGGCAAGACGCTCCGCTTCTGAAACCGTATTTATTCTCCCCGTCGCCCGGTCGGAAAGCGCCTGGGTCAAGACGCTGTCCAGAAAAGCTGCCTGAGCCTCCGCGGCACTCGCAGCGCCGCTGGTCGTCTGTGCAGCCGACAGTTCGGCGACATCCCCTGCGAGTTCCTCGTTCGCAACGCTGTCGATGCCGGCGATTGATGCTCGCGCTTGAATCGCCTCAGAAGACCGTGGCGTCTCTGGTTCATCAGCAAGCGCCTCCGGATTGGCAGATTCCCTGATCTCAGGCCCACCACCAAGCACAAGCCATGCAACACCGACCACAACGCCGCCCAGAAGAAAAGCCAGTAGTGTTCGCTGCATCGGTCCTCCGTATCCCAACGTCGTTACGCCGCTCCCTCCCGCTTTCAATGGTACCCACCGGGCGTCGACGCCGTCATCTGACAGCGATGACACCGCTTCGAGCGCGTCCGCTGAGATTGACGGTGCCGGTCTGCCCACGACAGGCGGCGCAGTGCACTCATCTCGCGGTTCCGCGAAATTCCTGTAACACTTCGCCCCGTCACTCGTCTCTAGCCACAGGAGGCGAGAATTCGCATGCAGGCAGTTTCAGACGAACAGTTGATTCAATGGGTTGCGGACGGCGACGCGTCCTGCCTTGGGACCCTGTTCGAGCGCCATCACAAGGGGCTCTACAACTATGCCCTGCAGCTCACGCGCAACGGCGCGCAGAGCGAGGACCTCGTGCAGGAGCTGTTTCTGCGCCTGCTCAAGAAGGCGTCCAGCTTCCGCGGCGAGTCCAGCTTCAAGGCCTGGGCCTTCCATATCCTCCGCAATTTGGCCTTCGACCAACTGCGTCAGGTGCAGAGCCGCAAGACGGACACCGACGCTGAAGAAGTCCTCGAGCAGGAGCTTGTCGACCTGCGCAGCGCCGAGCAAAGCGCTGCCGGTCAGCAGGAAGTGCAATTGCTCGCCCGCTCATTGGCCCGGCTGCCTATCGACCAGCAGGACATCATCTGGCTCGGTCGGTTCGAATTCCCCGACTACCAATCACTGGCCTCAGCCCTGGGCTGCACGCCGGCGACTGCGCGCGTGCGTATGCACCGCGCCATCAAGGCACTCAACAGTGCCTTCGACCACTTCAATGGAGTACCCAGCCATGTCTGACCGTATCGAAGACGACAGCGCGCTGCAGGCCGAAGACGGTAACAACGCGTGGCAGAAACTCGCCCAGCTCTCGCAGGCCGAGCCAGATGCCAAACTGCGCCACCGCGTACTTAACGACATCCACGCGCACAACACCAAGCGCAACTGGCTTGCCGCTTTGCTGCCGACACGTCCGCCGCAGTGGGCAGGATTCGCCGCCTCGGCACTCATCGGTCTGGCGATCGGAAGCTTCGGCTCGATCTCCGACCCGGACCTCGACAACCGCATGGCGCAACTTGAGCTGCAGCTTGGCGACGTAAACCAGCAGCTCCTCATGAGCCGGCTCACCGCGACGGCGCCCGGCGAGCGTCTGGCCGCCGCACTGCAGGCGGCCAATCTCGAGCAGCGCGACCCTGCCATCGCCGCGGCACTCGTGCAGCGCGCAGCGATCGACACCGTGCCGTCCGTTCGCTCCGCCGCCATCGGTGCGTTGGGCGAAGAGATCAATGACACCGCAATCTCGATGCAGCTGATGGCGGTGCTCGAAGAGAACGATTCACCCATCGTACAGCTCGCGATCATCGATTTGATCCTGCGCCACGGCAACGCCGAGCTGCTCGACGCACTCGAACAACGCTGGCGCGCGGGGGGCATTCACCCGTCGCTGTCCAGCTACTTGGAAGACACCATGGGAGGCATGGAGACATGAAGCGCATTACGCACCTGGCCCTTGCGGCCACACTCGCCAGCGCGCCTGCGCTCGCTGACGGCGTCACCGACGAGAAGGACTGGAACGAGACGTTTGACGTGGGCGGCAACCCGTCGCTGACCATCGACAACATCTGGGGCAACATCTCGATCAAGCCTGGCGCGAGCGATGAGATTACGATGAGCATCCGCTCGGTCCGCACAGCCGACGACGCCGTGAGCTTCGAGCGCTCGCTGGAGCTCATCCCCCTGCGCATTGCGCAGGAAGGTGACGACGTTTATCTGCGTGTCGGTCGCGACCAGGAGAAATGGTGGAACGACTACCGTTGCGACGGCTGCCGCCTGCACGTTGATCTCGAGATCACCGTACCCGTCAGCACAGCGCTTGATGTAAAGACTGTCAACGATGGCGACGTCAGAATCTGGGGCGTCGAGGGCCGCGTGACGGCCGCCAATGTCAACGGTTCGATCACCACGAAGGGTGTGACCCAGTGTACTAACGTCGAGACCATCAACGGCGACGTCGAAGTCACCTTTACACAAAGCCCGTCGACAGACTGCCGCATCGAGACGCTTAACGGCGACATCGCGCTGGACATGGCACCGGGCGCCGATGCCAATCTTGCGGTCTCCTTGTTCAACGGCAAGATCTTAAGTGAGGTGGACCTGGCGCCGCGCGAGATGGCCGCCACGGTCGAGCGCCGCACGAAGAATGGGCGCAACCACTACGACATCGAGCAACTTGCCGGCCTGCGACTGGGTCGCGGTGGCAAGACGCTCACCCTCAAAAGCTTGAATGGCGACGTGCTCGTCGCAAGGAGTCAGTAATCATGTACCGCACTATTGATCGTGCCGCGGGCCTGTTGATCGCAGGCCTGTTCCTGGCCAGTTTCACACCGCCAGCGCATGCGCAGTCGGCACCCGTCATCATCGACTTGTCGCAACCCGACCAGCCCATGACCCTCAAGCTTGGGATGCTCTCGGCGAATATCGTCGTGATCGGCGAGCGTCGCAACGACATCCAGCTTGAAGTCGACGGCGGCAACAGTGGGCGGCGCATCATCACACCCTCGGGCAGCCAGCAGATCGGTGGCGCCAGCTACCGGCTTTCGGCGACCGAGGAAAACAACATCGTTGAAGTCTCCTCGGACTGGCGCATGAGCACGCTGGACATCACCGCGCGTGTCCCCGCCTCGGCCGCTGTCAATCTCTGGACCACGAACGACGGCACGATCGTCGTCGAAAACGTCCAGGGTGAAATGCAGCTCAGAAACACCAACGGCCCCATCACGGTGAAGGGCGCGGCGTCCGCTGTGATTGCCGAGTCGGTCAACGAAGACATTAATATCTCCTTCGCCGATTTGGACGGCGTGACGGCCTCGTCACTGTCCTCAGTCAACGGAGACCTTGCCGTCGGACTGCCGGGACAGCCCAAGGCGCAGGTCCACATCGACACGGCGCGCGGTCAGATCTCCTCGGACTTCGAAATCGAAGTCCAGCCCAGCGAGCCAAAAGTATCGCGCAGTGAGGATAGCGGCACGATCGAAATTGCAGTCGAGAACATGATCATCGCCAACATCAACGGCGGTGGCCCCGTGATCCGGATGAAGACGCTCAACGGCAACATCCAGATTAACGACGCCGATATGACGCGATAAAGGGCACGGGGTCAGCCCGAGGGTTGACCCCGTGATCGCCCCGGCTACATCCGCGGCAACCACATACCCATCGTCGCCGTGAAAATACCGAGCGTCATCACCAGCGTCAGTACGAACAGCGTACTCGCGTAGGCCACGCGCACGCCGGGCGACGCCCTCCGCTGGCAGTAAAAGTACCACTCGAGCATGGCCAGCGGCAGGAGGTACTGGGCAAAGCCAAGAACGTAGAGAAACGGCCCCGTAAACGTCTCCCAGTCGATACCGATGCCGCCCGTGAGCATGACCCAGGCCATGAGCCCGACACGGAAGAACCAGACGGCGCTGGCCACCATGAAGAGCCGCAGCGCGAAGCGGCGATGCGCAGCCATGCTGCCGGCCATGGCGTTTTGAACGGCCAGGAAGGCAAAGACGAGAATCAATACGCCATCGCCTGAGATTCCGATTTTGCTGATGACATCGCCGATCGGCGACCGGGTCCAGGTCATGTAAAGCCCGCCTAGGGCGCTCAACCCTGCGGCCACCAGGTAGCTGCGACCGAGCCAACGGTGAAACGTCGGGAAACGGCTGCGCACGGCGGGGATCAGCTGCAGTGGACCGCCGCCGATGATGATGGCGGCAAGCACGACGTGGCTGACTGAGGCGATGTTGCCCAGCGTGTCGCCCTCAATGAAGCCCGAGGGCAGGTGCATCCCCTCAAGCGCCATGAGGCCGCGCGCAGCCACGGACGGGTAGAAGGCTGCGACGATGTAGACCATGAAAATCCAGTGGCCGATGGCAGCGACAACAAACCAGAGTTTGGTCGCAATGCCCACCGCGTGCTCGGAGCCTGATTCGAGGGTCGTTCGTTGCGGAAGTGCCAGTTCGCTCATGGTGGCTCCAGGGTGCAGCTTGAATGGGCCACCATCGTGCGCGCGTTCGCAGAGGCCCACATCGGCCGCGCTGCGGAAACGCGCCTCCCCCAAAAGAGGGAGGTCAGCGGTACACAAATCCGCCGCGATACGCATGGCAGGCCACAGCGGCCTGGTTTAGCCTTTCCGTCATGCCCGAACAGCCTCAGGAACAACCCGCTGTCGACCTTGCCGCACACGGCGTGCGCCGGCCGATCCGCGGGCCGTTCGAAGCCTGGCCAAAGACCACGGACCTCATCATCGTGCTGGTGTCACTGGGGCTGACGCTTGCGATGTGGGCGCAGCGTATCCCGCCCGAGCAGCAGCTCTTGGGCTCTTGGCTCGAAATCGGCGCCTATCTGCTCGCATTCGTCGCCAGTTTCTCGCTGTTGTGGCGCCGCACGCACCCGCTTGCGGTACACATCATCGTGTTGGGCATCGCCACACTCATTTATCTGGGCCCCACCGCCGATGGTGTTGTGGCGCTCGTCTTCTCGCTCTACAGCCTGGGACGCTACGAACCCAACAGTCGCGCCAGCCTTGCGGGCGCCGTTGCAGCGTTTCTCGTACTCGCGATCGACATGCGCATCTTCACCGAAGCCAGCACGATCAGTCTGTTCTCGGCGCTGGGTGCGCTCGGCATCTGGTACGCCGGACGTCGGCTTCGCTTTCGCGGCGAATACCTGCGCCTGCTCGAGGAACGCGCGCGCCACCTCGAGCGCGAACGCCATGCCGAAGCAGAACGCGCCGTCGCCGCCGAGCGCACGCGCATCGCGCGCGAAATGCACGACGTCGTCGCGCACCAGGTCAGCCTCATGACCGTGCAAGCCGGCGCGGCGCGCACCGTGAGCAAGACGGACCCCGGCGCGGCCGGAGACGCCATGGCCGCCGTCGAGTCCGCCGGTCGTCATGCGCTTGAAGAGATGCGCCTCCTGCTCGGCGTTCTGCGGCCCGCAGATGCGGATGACGCCCTGGTTCCGCAACCCGGCATCGACGACGTGCCGAGTCTTGTGCAGCACGTGCAGGACGCGGGACCTCAAGTGACGCTCGAAACGCGTGGCGCACTCGATGCGTTGCCAGCTCGACTCGAACTCAGTGTCTTTCGCATTGTTCAGGAATCGCTGACCAACGTGATTAAGCATGCCGGGCCCAATGCGGCGGTGACCGTCACGATCGACGGTCACGACGACCGCGTGATCGTCACTGTCACGGACAACGGAACCGGCAACGAAGCAGGCCATTCGGGCGGCCACGGCATCGTCGGTATGCGCGAACGCGTCGAGATGCTGAGCGGCGACCTAGAAGCGGGCGCGCGACCTGGGGGCGGCTTCGAAGTCCGCGCCGAGTTTCCCATCCAGAGCGAGGCCAGCTAATGCTGCGTGTACTTGTTGTTGACGATCAGGCGCTCGTGCGGCACGGCTTTGCCATGGTGCTGGGCAACGAGCCCGACATCGAGGTCGTGGCAGAGGCTGGCGACGGACTCGAAGCCATCGAGGCGGCACGCGCGCACAAGCCCGACGTGATTCTCATGGATATTCGGATGCCCGAGCTCGACGGCCTTGAATCAACGGCGCGCATCCTCCAGGAAGTCGGCGACGAGACGCGCATCATCATCCTGACGACGTTCGACCCCGACGAGTACATCTACCGCGCGCTGCGCGCGGGTGCCAGCGGTTTCGTGCTCAAGGATATCCCGCCCGAGGCGCTCGTTGCCGCGGTCCGCACCGTGGCCGCCGGTGGCGCCATGCTCGACCCGACGATCACGCGCCGTCTGATCGCGCGGTTTGCGAGCGAGCTTGGAACGGAACAGGACTATGGCGGACGTCTTGACCGACTGACGGCTCGCGAGCGCGAAGTGCTTGAAGCCATCGCCGATGGCAAGAGCAACCTCGAAATCGCTGACACGCTGTTCATCGGACCGGCAACCGTCAAGACACACGTCTCCAGCGTGCTTTCAAAACTTGGCTTACGCGATCGTGCACAGGCCGTCGTCTTCGCCTACGAATGTGGGCTCGCAAAAGTAGGAGCCAGAGATGTCGGTTTCTAGTCTCATCAAGCAGTCGCCGCGCAATGCGCTGTACCCCGTCGCCGCCGTGTGCGGCTTGCTCATGGGTGCGCTGCTGCTGGCAGGCGCCTGGGGGCACTTCGCAGCGACATGGCCCGTGCTCAACGGCGAGCCGCAGCCTCTGCTGCGCGAACGTCTCGCAATCATGCTGCCGGGCGTCATCCTGCTCGTGTCGGGCATGATCAACATCGCCGTGTGCGCCGTGCTCTGGCTCGGCAAACGCTGGTCGCTGCAACTGGCGATTGCGGCCAACCTCATCGCCGTCGGCTACTTCGCTTACCTCTTCAGTCGTGGCGTGCCCGGTCACCCCATCGGCCTGTTTCTGGGCTTCACGACCAGCTATCTGATGCTGCTCACAGGCCTGCGCCTGGGTCTGACCTGGCCCGCCACATCCCAACACCAAGGAGTCTCACCATGACGCGTACGTTGCTGATACTGACCCTGCTCACCCTACTCGCTGGCTGCGTCAGCCCCGTCTCGACGACAGCCCGCCCCGACGACTACTACACCAGTGTCGATTCGGGTCCTGCAGGCGGCTCCTTGTTCGCGGGCGATGCGCGCACGCTCTCTGACGACTCCATACAGCGCATTCTGAACTATCGTTACGAGCCGCCCGCTCTCAGTCGCATTGCACTGATGCCATTCGGCCGTGAGGTCTGGTCGCGGTGGTCCGAGGAGCTGGCAGTGGCGGCAGCGAACATGGAAACCGAAGTGCTGACGGGGTTACGCGCCTCGCCCCGCGTCTACGACGCCTCCTACCTGCCCTCGATTCTCGTGCCAAGAAAACACACTGTGCCCTACTTGCGTGAAGCCGCTGCGCGATACCAGGCCGACTTGTTGCTCGTCTACAGAAGCTACTGCCGCAGTTTCGACCGCTACCGGTTGTTCCGTGCCGACGAGAGCAGAGCCTACTGCGGCGTTGAAGCCGTGCTGCTCGATACGCGCACGGGACTGGTCCCGTTTACCACCGTCGCCACTCGCGCCTACACGATCTCGCGAGACAAGGACGACAACAACTTCTCTGAAACGCGGATGCGCGCGCAGCTCGACGCCACGGCGCAGGCGCTGGGCGACGTCAGCGACGAGATCGTCACCTTCCTGGGGGTAACCGCCACGCCCGCGGTGGGAGCGGTGCGACCGGTAGTCCAATTCTGACGGGCGTCACATGACGCGCGGTGCGACACCCCACATCACAAAGAAAACGCCCATGGCGAGGTAGCAGCCTGCGAACAGCGAGTAGTGCCCTTTGCGCCACAGTGACCAACCGGAACTGGCCCAGGCCGGCAGGACGCCGATAAACAACAGCACACCGAATGCTGCCGCCACCGTGGCTGCGAGCGTGAAATCGCCGATCAGTGGTGGCGGCCAGTCCGCGAAGAGCTCGGCAAACGACATCGCATATGCGTCTCCCATGCTGGCGGCAAGCGCCCCCATCCAGATCAAGGGTGCAATACCAAGCAGCGCCAATACCGTAAGACCGCCGCCAACACCGGTCTTCTCGCGTTGCTGGCCAACCCGCCGCCAGAACCCGAGCCACGTGGTCACGGCAAAGAAGGCGGTTGCGCCGATGGCCATCAGTGCGGTGTTGGGATTGGTGAGAAACGTCACCGGTGTGAGGTCCGTTGCGCCTGACGAACCGATAAGACGTATGACCTGATCTTGCTCGCCGCGCACCACAGCAAGCCTCTGCCCTAGGCGGTTCTCCCAGAGATTGTCTCCAATCCGAGTGTAGGGCGCATTGGCGCCGGGCACACTGAGCCTGCCCTCGTCGGCACTAATGCTGATGGCACCGTCCAGGAGCGTGAGCATTTTCTCGAATCCCGTGACCGCTCGGCGGCTCGTGATGTAGTCGCCTGCAATTTGCTCAGCCAATGCTGTGTCGGCTGCCACAGGTGCTGCCCGCTTGCCGAAGTCATCGGCACCTCGCAGCCTCAGCTCACGATCGAACACGAGCGTGGGTACGCCTGCCAACGGGTCGAAGGAGTCGGAGGTGTTCTGTGAGATAAACACGCCGAGGCCCAACTCGGGCGAAAATGCGAAATGGGAGAAGAACGCATTGATCGAGCCCGTGTGGCCGAAGAAACGCGTGCTACGGTAAGGCCGGTCGGAAAACCCATGCGCGCGTCCGCCCGATCCCGGCACAGGGTTGAACTTGCGCTCCAGCATGAGTGCATACGTGGCGTCACTCATGAGCCGCGCGCCGTCGAGCTCGCCACGATTCAAGTGAAAGCGCATCCACCGCGCCATATCGCTGGCCGTGGTCGTCATCCCGCCGATGGGGGCAAAAGCGCCGAGGTCGATCTGCTCTACTTCTTCAGGACCACTGCCGCCCACGGTGTAGTTCTTCGAGATGTAGGTGTCGGGATCGTTGGCGTTGGGGCTGTTTTCGGTCAATGTCGTTGCTGTCATTCCCAACGGCACCAGGAGTTCGTCGTAGAGCAGTGCCTCGTAGCTTTTCCCGGTTGCGTCTTCGAGCACCAGCGCAACCAGGTTCGAGCCCCAGTTCGAGTACGCCGCCCGATCACCGCGCGGGAACGCCTGCGCCGGTTCGCTGGCGGCCATGGCCTCGGGCAACGGCAGCGCCGCGATCTCCGGCACGAACACGTCGAGCGACTCCTCAAAGCCAGCGCGATGCGCCATGAGGTCGTCGAGCGTCAGCGGGCGCTCGCCGTCGGGTACGGTGTAGCGCGTGAGGTAATCGTTAACGTCGCGATCCAGGTCGAGCTCACCGCGATCAACGTAGATCATGGCAAGCGTCCAGACGAATGTTTTCGAGATGGAAGCGATGTAGAAGCGCGTCGCGTCGGGGTCGACGAGCGTGCCCGCGTCAAGGTCGGCGTAGCCGTAACCCTTGGCGAACACGGTGCGATCCGGGCGCACCACCGAAACGGTGTACCCCGGTGCGTTATGAATGGCGCGGTAGGTGGCGATGAGCCCGTCGACATAGGCCTCAAGTGCCCGGTTTTCGGTGTCTTGCGGTTCCGGTATTTGCGCCCGGACCAGGTTGCACTGCAGCAAGCCGAGCAACAGTAGCGCAGCCATTCGCTGCCAGATCGTTCGCGCCGTCATTGCTGCCCCCGATTCTTATTATTGAGCTATCACCATATAGCACAGGCACGACCACGCGAAAAAGCGATTCGGCGTACACTGCTTGCGGGAGTCGTAGATCACCTGCTTATTGGGGAGACCGTGATGCGTTATCTCGTTTTGTTGTTTCTGATTCTGCCCGCGCTCGCGGCAGCCGACGTGCTGGAAGAGGTCGTCGTCACAGGCAGCAGGCTCTCCGCTGCAAACCCGCCAGCGAAACGGCTGATTCGCCGCGGCGACAATCTGCTGGTCAGCGTGCGTATCACTAACGACTCTCGAGACGCAGACGTCCGCGAGTCGGAGATTCACGAAACACTGCTGGGCGCCATCCGCCAGGCAAACCGACTGAAGGGCACCGAGATCAGTGTCATCACAGACGGCGGATTCGTGGTTCAGCTCAACAGCGCCAACTACCAGATTGATCTCTCGAACGGCAGCAGGCCTGACACAAGTCGGGCGAACTTCAGCGTAAAGACCGCCATCCCGCGGACGGGCAACGGCGCCGAGACCCAGGTCGCCAATCTCAAGCAATTTGTGCGCGAACTCAAAATGGTGGGCCGCACGGAAGTCGAGGTTGAAGGTGATACCCAAATCACGATCATCAACCCGTCGAGCTATCGATCCGCCGTGATCAAGCTGCTGGGCGAGGACGTGAAGGAAGTGACCGAAGCCCTGGGCGGCGACTACCGCGTGATGCTCGGTGGCGTGGACCGCCCCGTGGAATGGGCGCGGGTGGGCGCCATCGACGTTGGCATCTACATTCCCTACGAATACCTGGTGATTCCGACGACGCTGAACAGCGTCACGGTCCCGTTCGACTATTAGCCGCCGCGCGCTGACAACACGCAAGGCGCCGACACTGTGAACGCCGTCAATGTCTGTCTGGCCGGCGTGTGAGACCGTAAAACCGCAGCGAACTGCGCGTGAGGCAACGCGTCATGGAACACTTCAAAAAGCTCGTCATCGTCGGCCTGGCGATCGGCATCTACCAGAACTGGGACGCGATCCAGGGCTACTTCGCGGGAACACCCGACTACATCAGCGACGAGACGTCGGTTGTTCTCTACGCGACCGAGTGGTGTGGCTACTGCGAAAAGACGCGCAAACTATTCGCGCGCAACAACATCCCCTATGTCGAGCATGACATCGAGAAGTCGAAAGACGCAGAGCGTGCGTACCGAGCGCTCGGTGGCCGCGGGGTCCCCGTGGTCCACGCCAACGGCGTGGTGGTCCACGGTTACTCCGAAGCGCGCCTCATGAACGCGGTCAAGCAACAGCCCTAGCCCTGCCGCTCGGATACGGCGTCAGTCAGACCCCTGCTTGCCGCCCGAATCCTCGATCGCAGCATCAAGCATCGCAACGAGCTCATCACGCGTGTAGCTGTAGGGCCCCCACTGGTTGAGCTGCAGCAACTGCTCGATCTTCACATTGATCGTCATGGCCTGCTCTTCCTCGCTGGGAACGACCATGTAGCGACGTAGCGGTTGCTCAGCGAACAGCGCATGCATGAACGCCGCCGACACTTCGTCGGGCTCCTTGTACGACAGCTCACGCTCTTCGGTGGCTTTGTACATGGCCTTCATTTCCGGCGTGATCTCGCCGCCGGCCGCCTCGATACGCGCGAACATGCGCTTCACGCTGCTGCGACGGATGTGTGACTGGTAGTTGCCGGGCTCGACGACGCTGACCGACACGCCCAACGGTTCCATTTCACCGGCGAGCGCATCAGTAAATGCCTCGATCCAGTGCTTGCTGCCCGCATAGGCGCTGCCGCCCGGCCAGGACAAGGTGCCCGCAATCGAGCCTGTGGTCACGATGCGGCCTTTCGACTCGATGATGAACGGCGCGAACGTCTGGGTGATGCGGTACACCCCCTCCACGTTCACGTCGTAAACGAAATTCTGGGCGTCGATTGGCGTGTCCGCGACAGCGCCACCACCACCGACTCCAGCGTTGTTGACCAAACCGTAGAGTCCCGTGCCCTGCTCACTGATGAACTTGGCAACCGCGTCGATCTCATCCTGGTTACGCACGTCCATCATGACGGCCGTGACATTCTCGATGGCATTGAGCGCCTCGGCATCCTTTTCTTTTCGGACGCCTGCGTAAACGTAGTAGCCGTCGGCAGCCAAGGTCTCGGCGAGGTTTCGGCCAATGCCCGTACTGGTGCCGGTGACCAACACCCATTTCTTAGCGTGCCCGTCCGCGAGCGCGGCATCAGGCGTCATCCAAACAAGGCTCGCAGCCGCGAGCGCCACCAGAGTGCGAGTGATCCGATGCATGGCATGTCCCCTGTGCCGGTAATCGAGCCGCAGAGCGTAGCACACGGGGGCGCGCTACCTGGATCGCCAGCCGAACAGGCCCTTCCGCTCAAAACGCAAGGCAACGCGGCGCTGCTTTCGCTATCGTCAGCGCTATGAAAGCGCAGATGATCCGCCGTCTCGTCAGCCCGCTGACGCTCGCGCTGGTTCTCGCTGCCGCAAGCTGCAGCAGCGAGCCCAAGCTCAAGCCGTTCACCAGTGACGGCTGCTCGCTGTTCCCCGACCGCTCAATCATCAGCGAAGCGGACTGGTGCAGCTGCTGCTTTGAGCACGACATTGCCTACTGGCGCGGTGGCACGAGAACAGAGCGCGAGGCCGCGGACGCGGCGCTGCGAGACTGCGTGATCAAGAAAACCGGTGACCCTGCCTTTGGCCGGCTCATGTACGACGGCGTTCGCGTGGGCGGCAGCCCTTACTTCCTCACGTGGTACCGCTGGGGTTACGGCTGGCCGTTCGAGCGCAAGTACCAGGCGCTGACGGACACCGAAGCCGCACAATCCGAGCGTTTGCTCGCGAGCTACCGGGCCCGGAATCCCGAGCCCGTGTGCCCGGCGAACGTGGAGACGGCGGTCATCGAGCTGAAATAGAATGGACGCATGCACACACCGAAGATCTTCAGGCAATCCGACCTGGCCGAGATTCACGGCTTGATCGAAACGCACCCACTGGGTGCGCTGATCACCACCGGCACCGACGGGCTCGAAGCGAACCACATCCCCTTCGAGCTCGATCGAGATGCAGGCCAGTACGGCACACTGCTGGGACACGTCGCGCGCGCCAATCCGGTGTGGCAGACAGAATCGCAAGAGGTGCTCGTCGTCTTCCAAGGGGCCAACACCTACGTGTCGCCGGGCTGGTATGCCTCGAAACAGGTCCACGGCAAAGTTGTGCCGACCTGGAACTACGTGGTGGCGCATGCCTACGGGACGCTGCGAGCGATCGAAGACCGGGACTGGATCCGCAGCCATATGGAACGAATGACGAACCGGCACGAGGCCGCGTCACCAACACCCTGGCAAGTCAGTGATGCGCCCGAGCCGTTTACGGCGCGCATGCTGCGCGCTGTCGTTGGCGTCGAGATTACGCTTGCGCGCTTCGAGGCGAAGTGGAAGGCCAGTCAGAACCGACCCGAGACCGATCGCGAAGGCGTTGCAGAAGCACTGCGACGCGAAGGACACAAAGACGCCGTGACTCTGGCCAACATCGTCGAGTCCGCGCGCCGTTGACCGATCACACCACTCCAGGAGATAGCATCATGTTTACGCACATCATGGTCGGCGCCAGCGACCTCGACGCTTCGAAGACCTTCTACGACGCCGTACTGGGCGTGCTCGGCGCAAAAGGTCCCATGCGCGACGGCGACCGCTATTTCTACAGCGGTGGTGGCGTCAACTTTGCGATCACCAAGCCTATCGACGGCAACCCACCCACCTTCGCCAATGGCGGCACGATCGGCTTCCGCGCCGAGAACCCCGAACAAGCCGATGCGTTTCATGCCGCTGGTCTCGCGAACGGCGGTACGGCCTGCGAAGATCCGCCGGGTGTTCGCGCAAGCGACTTTGGCGACCTCTACATTGCCTACCTGCGCGACCCGGACGGCAACAAAATCTGCGCGCTGCACCGCATGCCGAAATCAGACTAGGCATGTCGACGCGCGAACGGTGTACGCTCGGGTGAAAACAACAGGGGGGGGTATCGTGATGGCCAATCACCGCGTCTACCAAATGAATTTCGCCAAGGTCTACCCAATGCTTCTGCAGAAGGTCGAGAAGAAGGGTAAGACTAAGGCCGAACTCAACAAGATCATCAAGTGGCTTCTAGGCTACGACGCAAGGTCGCTCAACAAGGCGCTCAAAGACGAAGTCGACGTTGAGACCTTCTTCACCGCGGCCCCCAAGCCCAATCCGCACCGGGAACTGATCAAGGGCGTGGTCTGCGGGGTCCACGTCGAAGAGATCGAGGAGCCGGTCATGCGCGAGATTCGCTATCTGGACAAGCTTGTCGATGAACTCGCGCGTGGCAAGAAGATGGAGAGCATTTTAAGGAAGCCCGAATGAGCGAACCCGAGGGCGAGTCAAAGTACGGTCAAAGCATGGTCCTGGGCATGGCCCTGGACATCGCCTTTGGCGCAGCACTCGGCAAGATCCCGCTGGGCCTGATCTTTGGGCTGGCGTTTGGTGTGTTCCTGGGCGTGATACGCAGCGAGGTCAGCGAGCGAACCCATGACGATTGAAGCCCTGCGCACCCCCGAAGAACGCTTTGCCATGCTGCCGGCGTTCCCGTACACCCCGCACTACGTCGACACCCTGCCCGGCTACGCGCCCCTGCGCATGGCCTACGTCGACGAAGGCGACTCGGCGGAAGAGGTCTTCTTGTGCCTGCACGGCGAACCGAGCTGGAGCTATCTCTACCGCAAGATGATCCCGGTATTTGTTGGCGCCGGGCACCGCGCGGTGGCGCCCGACTTGTTCGGGTTTGGCCGGTCCGACAAGCCTGTGAATGACGCGGACTACAGTTTCGACTTCCACCGCGACAGCCTCATCCGATTCATCGAACACCTCGACCTCAACAACATCACCCTTGTATGCCAGGACTGGGGCGGCATCCTGGGGCTGACGCTGCCCATGGACATGCCCGGCCGGTTCAAACGGCTGCTGGTCATGAACACGGCGATTCCCGTCGGTGAAGCGATGACCGAAGGCTTCAAGCGCTGGAAGCGCTTTGCGGCTCATGCGCCAGAGATTCCCGTAGGCGGCATGCTGGCTTCCGACGGCCTGGGCGCTGTGAACCTCATGGACGCGCTGGCTTACGACGCGCCCTTCCCCGACAACCGCTACAAAGCCGGTGTCCGCAGCTTCCCGCAGCTGGTGCCCGTTGAGCCGGGCATGGATGGCGTGGCGCACGGCCGGCGTGCCCGAGAGTTCTGGTCCAACACCTGGGAGGGCGAGAGCTTCATGGCCATCGGTATGCGCGACGCCGTGCTCGGCGAGGACGCCATGGAGTTTCTGCGCAGCATCATTCGCAACTGCCCGGAGCCCCTGAAGCTCCCCGAAGCCGGTCACTTCGTGCAGGAGTACGGCGAGGACATTGCCAAACGCGCGCTCGCGCACTTCGGGATGTGACATCAAGACCAAGCCGTCTTAGCCGCTAACGCCTCTTCAGGGACTGCAAACTGAAGGGGGAAGCGTGATGCGATTCAAATCCTTACTCTGGATGGCTCCGGTCAGCCTCGTGCTGGCGGGCCTTGCCGGCGCCGAAGAACAGGGAAAAGCGCGATTCTTCTACGTCCAGGAAGAGAACATCGGCTTCTATGCCGTCGAAGATCAGCCGGGCCTTGGCTATGCCGTGCTCGCAGGCGACCCCTCTAAGGAAGGCGTCTACGTCATTCGAATGCGCCTGCCCGGCAATCAGATGTTCCCGCCTCACTTTCACGACGAGGACCGGCACATCACAGTGCTCTCAGGCAGCTGGTACTTCGGCGCCGGTGATTCGGGTAGATGCGGCGACGCGCTCGAAATGAAGCGCGGGGCCTACGTCATCCATCCTAAAGGCGCCATCCACTTTGAAGGCACTTGCAGCAGTCGTGGTGCAGAGATCCAAGTCACGGGTCGCGGTCCCGTTCGTACGAGCTGGCTGCAGGATTTTCGCTAGCGTCCAGCGCCAGCCTCGTCCAGCTGATGGCTGTCCTCCGCCGTCAGATCGAGGTCGTACACCGACTTAAGCTGCCGGATCTTGGCAAGCGTCGGGTCCGAGAATGGCGCCTTGCCTTCGAGCGCATGCAGCGTGATGCCCTCGAGTAAGTCCCCCAAAGTCATGTCCAGCTGCTCGGCCAGGGCCTTGAGCACCTTTAGCAGGCGTTTTTCAATGCGTACGCCCGTCTGAACGCGTTCGATTTGCTTTCTCATAGTGTTATCTTGGTACATAAATAACATTCTGTCAATTCGAGGACACTGCAACGCGTATGCTTCGCGCATGGACAACAACAAACTGCCCTTGGGAATCGCACTTGGGATGTCGATTGGCGTTGCACTCGGTGTCGCCATCGACAATCTGGCCGCCGGCCTGGGGATCGGCATCGCCATCGGCGCCGGTCTGGGCGTCGCCATGTCCGGCAAGGACAAGAACCGCGATGGGTAATCGGCGACCTACGCCGGCGCAGCCCAAGACCTAGCCACCCAACACCGCGCGATGGACACGGCCCCACCCGACTACGCGAGCTGCTCTCTGCGCGAGCTCTACCAGGTGCTCAACTACATCGACCGCGAGCGGGTGCCCGATTCGTATGCGGCCTTGGTCGATGAGATTAGCTCGCGAGACGATCACACCGAACGCGAGCTACTCGAGTGCTGGCGACTACTGGATCATCGCAAGCACCCGGAATTCGCTGAAGCGCTCGCGGACAGAATCAACTCGCTAGCGTCGCAACGCGGGGTGGCCGAGCCGCCTGCTGAGAAGGCAAAGCCCAAGCCGACTTCGATTCCCGAAGACAAGCGCTACAAGACGTTCTGGCGCCGCTTCTTTGGGCAGATCATCGACGGACTGTTCATCTCGGTGATGGCCGCGGTGTTCCTGTTGGGCGTTTTCCCAATAGTGCTGGCGACAGGCGCGAGCGGCGACTGGACAATCCTGCCACCGCTGATCCTCGTCAATGCCGCTGTTATCGGCTACCCAATCATCATGCACGCCGAATACGGTCAGACGCTTGGCAAGATGGCAACCGGCGTTAAGGTCGTGGATGTCTCCGAAGCGCGCGGGCTCACGCTTCGTCAATCCGTGCTACGCGACGCTGTGCCGCTCATAAGCGGCGTCTTTGCAACAGTCGGAGCTGTGGTGCAAGTCAGTACCGGGAGCCTATCCGATAATGGCTCACCATCCGCTTACAAGTTTCACGAAGTGCTCCTGGGCATTTGGTTTCTGCTCGAAGTCATCACGATGTTGTTCAACAAGAAGCGCCGGGCCGTCCATGACTTCATCGCGGGTACCGTCGTTACGCGCGTCCCGCGTAACTAACCGTCGCGGCTGCATCCGAACACAGGCCACCACCCGAATAATCAAAGGTCTATCCGGCGACCGGGAGTTCGCCTATGCAATGTGTTCAGGCGGTCGTTGACCGGTGCCGAAGCAGGGCCGACGCGCCCCGAGAGCTTGCGGTGGCACTGCACGACTACGTCCGTGACGAAGTGCTGTTCGGGTTCACGCCCTACTTCGACGCGGCCACGCCAGAACGCACGCTGCGGCTGGGCATCGGCCACTGCAATCCACAGGCCACGCTCATGGTCGCGTTGTTTCGCGCTGCCGGATTCGAAGCGCGGTATCGCCCCGCCACAATCGGCAACGAGATCATGCGAGGCACCGCCGACACGCCAACGCGCCTCTCCCACTTATTCACCGAGGTCAATCTCGAGGGACAGTGGCTTCGCCTCGACAGCTACATTGTCGACCCTGCGTTGCGCCGCAGTGCTATCGATCGACTGCGCCGCGACGGGCGCGCACAGGGCTATGGCTGCCACGCGACGGCGACGGGCAAGTGGGACGGACGCAGCAACGCATTCTCCCAGGTTGCCACCGACAGCATGATCCATGAATTGCATGACGCCGTTGACGACGCGGAGACCTTCTTCGCGTCCGCGGACTACCGTCACAGAGTCGGGCCGCTGCGTTACAACACGCTGCTCATGCCCACGCGGCTGATCACGCCGATCGCGATGCGGGCAGCTAATCTGCGCATCGAGCGCATGCGTGTGCGAGATCTGGCGACCGCCTAGTCAGCCCGTCAGGACTTGCTGCGCTTGCGAAGATAGTCCTGACGCGCGGCTTCGCACTCGGGGTCGTTGAGACCGGTCAGGAGACCGTCCGCATCGGACCAACTTCGCCCGAGCCCTGTCATCTGCGACGTCACCGCATTGACGTGACGCTTTGTCGAGAACAAGGCGTGCCCGGGTTTCGCGGCCAGTGATTCGGCAAGCCCGGCCACGCTGGCGTCCAGCGCGTTCTCTGCCACGACGTCGTTCAGGAATCCGGCGCGCTTTGCCTCTTCCGCGCCAAAGGGCCGGCACGTCATGACGAGCTCGCGCGTCAACGCGGGTCCGATCTCCCGCACCAGCCGCGGGATACCACCCCAGGCCAATGGGATCCCCAGATCAACCTCGGGAATCGAGAACTGCGTGCTCTCTGTCGCGAGCCGCAGGTCACAGGCTGCCGCCAGCACCAGACCACCGCCCACACACCAGCCATGAATGCCCGCAATACTGACGGCACGCATGGCTTCGAGTGCCTCGGCCATCTGCCGACCGAGATCCGCGGCCTCGCGCGTCGCCCGGGCACCGTCCGCGGCCTGAAACGTGCCCAAGTCAGCACCCGCTGAAAACGCGCGGCCAGCGCCAGTTACCACCACCACTTTCACCGTCGCCTGTGTATCGAACCAGCGTGCTGCAGCGATGACCTCGGAAAGCACCTGCGATGACAGGGCGTTGAGTCGATCCGGCTGATTGAGCCTGAGTTGGCCGACTGCGTTCGTTGCCGCCACGGCCAGCGTGTCGAAATTCGGAGAATCCGTCATGGGGGCATTGTAAGCTCAACACATGGCCGGACACAGCGAACCCACGGCGCTTATCATCATCGACGCCCAGCAAGGCATCGACAGCCCTATGTGCGGTCGTCGGAACAATCCGCAGGCCGAGGCGCACATCGCAACCCTGCTGCGGTGCTGGCGAGGGCTTGGACTGCCCGTCCTGCACGTCCGGCACGACTCCGTTTCGCCCGACTCGCCATTGCGCCCGGGCGCCCCGGGTCATGCGTTCAAACGCGAAGCCGAGCCGTTGCCCGGCGAGCCCGTGTTCCCCAAGACCGTTAACAGCGGCTTCATCGGCACGAACCTCGAAGACCATCTTCGCGACGCGGGTATCGCGGCGATCGTCTGCGCTGGTTTCACTACCGACCACTGTGTGTCGACGACCGTGCGTATGGCCGCCAACCTGGGCTTCACCACCACTGTGGTGACCGACGCCACTGCAACGCACGAACGCACGGCGCCCGAAGGCCAGCACTTCTGCGCGACCACCATGCACGAGACGGCGCTCGCGAGCCTCGGGGGCGAATTCGCGACGCTCGTCACCACGCAAGCCCTGGTCACCGAGATGAGCCGCCATGCCTGACACGTCGCTGTTCGACGTGGACCCAAAAGCGCTGACGCCGGCGCGCGCGCTTTGTCACGCCGCCATCCAGTGGCCCTCCCGCGCCGCGCGCGCCAACCTGCCCGCAACCGATGACGATGGGCATTCCAATCTGGGCTGGCACCAGGATCTGACGGCGCTTGTGGGCCATCCGCTGGCGGAGGCGCCGGGCCCGCAGCTCGGGTTTCGGTTCTCGGACCACCATTTGATCTGGTTGGAGTCGGGCGCTGTGGCCGACGCGCTCGACTGTGCCGACCAAACCGACGCAGCTCTAACAACATGGTGCAACGCGCATCTCGCCGCATCCGGCCTGCGCGGTGTCGAACACGCCGAGATCCCCTACTCGCTTGATCGCGTTGACTTTGCGGGGTTTGTGGACACCGGCGTTCAGGCGCAATCGGGCGCGCTCGGCGCCTGGTACGGGGCGGCCCAGGTTGCACTAAACGCAGTGGTTTTAGCCTATCGCGATCGCGCGGTCATAGCGCCAAGCCTGCGCTGCTGGCCGCACCATTTCGACCTGGGTGTCCTGTTCGCGCTCGACGAGGCTGACCCCGAGCACGCACGTTCCGTCGGCATGGGCCTGTCACCGGGCGACGAGAGCTACGCGGAGCCGTACTATTACTGCACGCCCTGGCCGACGCCCGAGCTTCTGCCGGACGCGCCTGACCGAATGCACTGGCACCGGGAAGGCTTTGTATCGATGGTGATGCCGGCCACCCGAATCACCGCAGACACCGATATGGCCGAGCTGCTCGGTACAGCAGCACAAGTCGCATTCAAGGCCCTGGAGGACACATGAAAGCAACCTGGAACGGCGCCACCATCGCCGAGAGTGACAACACCGTTGTCGTTGAGGGCAATCACTACTTCCCGCCTGACGCGATCAACCACGACTACCTTGAATCCAGCACCACAACCACGGGCTGTCCGTGGAAAGGCACGGCCAACTACTACACCATTGTCGTTGATGGCCAAAAGAACGCCGATGCCGCGTGGTACTACGCAGCACCCAAGGATGCGGCCGCCGAGATCAAGGACCACGTGGCGTTTTGGCGCGGGGTCACGGTGGCCTAGCGGAGACGAGTGATGACAAACACAGCGCACACCGAATCAGAATCAGGCGCGCTCGCCGGAGCCTGGATCGAGGCCTGGAATGCTATGGATCTCGACTGGCTGCGCGCGATACTGACCGAGGGGTTTGTTCACGACAGTCCTTTTGGCAAGCTCGAGGGTCGCGACCACTACCTCGACACGGTGGCACCCATCGCGAGTGGCCACGTGCACAAACTCGCCATTCAGAACATCGTTTCGGAAGGTGACCAGGCCGTCGTCTGGTTTGACAACCACACGCCGCAGGGTGTCGTGCCTGCCTGCGACTGGATCACGATCACCGAGGGCCAGATCGCGAGCGTGCATTCGTTCTATGACAGCACGCTCATTCGCGAAGTGCTGACGGCCCGGGACCTGCGTCAGTTGCGCGGAAGCTGAGGTCGCCATGCTCAAGCTGATGCCCACCTGCCAGAACTGCAACTGCGACTTGCCGCCCGAGTCCACGGAGGCGCGCATCTGTACCTACGAGTGCACGTTCTGCGCAACCTGCGTGGATGGCGACCTGCAGTCGGTCTGCCCCAACTGCGGTGGCAACTTCATGCCGAGACCCATCCGGCCGGCGCAGGACCGCAAGGGTGGCAACTACCTCGGCAAGGACCCGGCCACCACTGTCGTTCGACATGAACCCGTAGACCTTGAAGCGCACGCCGAACTCGTTGCCGCCGTTGGACACATCCCGCCGCATGAGCGCTGACCCCGCTGCGGCGTCTGCGCCGCGGCGTCTGCCTCCCCTGTCCAGATTCCGGCTGCGCCACCTCGATGCGCACCTCATGAGCGCGACGCCACATCACTGGGTGGCGCGGTGGCCACGCTTCTTTCGCGAGTTCCTCTATTTCGGTATCAAAGAGGCTCGCGCCTGCCTATTTGCGGGGCTGTTCTTCATCGCTGTGTTCGCCGTGCCCAACGAGGGCCTGTTCGGCGTTCCGCGTTACGACGCGCTGCTGATCATCGCCATCGCCATCCAGGTCTGGATGCTCTGGGCAAGGCTCGAGACCTGGGATGAGCTCAAGGCCATTACCCTGTTTCACGCCATTGGCTTCGCGCTCGAGGCGTTCAAGACGTCGAGCACGATCCAGTCCTGGTCCTACCCTGACTTTGCGTACACGAAGCTCATGGGCGTGCCGCTGTTCTCGGGCTTCATGTACGCTGCCGTCGGCAGCTACATCATCCAGGCTTGGCGCTTGTTCGACCTGCGCGTCGTACACCATCCATCGCACTGGATGGCGGCACTGATTGCGATTCTCATCTATGCCAACTTCTTCACGCACCACTTCATCGGCGACTACCGCTGGTACCTGGCCGCCATAGCGCTCGGACTCTATGCGCGGTCAACGGTGATCTTCCGCCCGCTCGACCGCGAGCGACGCATGCCGCTGCTGTTGTCGTTTGTGCTGATTGGTTTCTTTATCTGGCTGGCCGAGAACATCAGTACGTTCTTCGATGTCTGGAAATACCCCGACCAACTCGGCGCCTGGTCTGTCGTCCACGTGAGCAAGTGGAGCTCCTGGTCGCTGCTCGTCATCATGACCTTCACGATCGTGGCCAATCTCAAGCACATCAAGGCGCGCATCCACGTGCCGGCCGATCCCTAGCCGCCTCGTGTAATCTATCCGGCAGTGCCAGGGTCACCGGCTCCGTGAAAAACAAAGCTCTTGGGGAGAGAACACCATGACTGACCAACTCAAAAACATCACGGACACGCAGTGTAAACACGCACCCGCGAAGTACGACGACCTGACCGCGTTGTTTCTCAACTGCACGCTGAACCGGACGCCCGTGCTCTCGCACACCGAAGGTCTGATCAACGTCGCCAAGGGCATTTTCGATGCGAACGGCGTGGCGAGCGAAACCCTCCGGCCTGTCGACTACGAGATCCCGGCCGGCCTCGGCAAGGATATGTCAGAGACGCCCGAATGGGACCGCGACGACTGGCCGCAAATTCAGGCCAAGATCGACGCTTGCGACATCCTCGTCGTCTGCACCTCGGTCTGGCTCGGCGAAAAGAGCTCGGTCTGCAACCGCGTACTCGAGCGCATGTACGGCTACACCCACAGCTTCAACGACAAGGGTCAGTATCGCGACTACGGCAAGGTCGGCGCCACACTTATCACGGGCAACGAAGATGGCGTTAAGCACTGCGCCATGAACATCTTGTTCTCACTCTCGCACATCGGCTACACGGTGCCGCCACAGGCTGACGCGGGCTGGATGGGCGAAGCGGGCCCGGGGCCTTCGTACCGTGACGAAGGCTCGGGCGGCCCCGAGAACGACTTCACGAACCGCAACACCACGTTCCTCGTCTGGAACTGCCTGCACCTCGCGCGCATGCTCAAAGACCAGGGCGGCATCCCGGCGCACGGCAACCAGCCCGAAGTCTGGGACGCGGGCTGCCACACGGATTTCCAGAGTCCCGAACACAAGCGCTGAGGCCAATCTGCGTCGGGGCGTTCGCGCCCCGGGGCATGTTCAGGGCAAAACGAGCCGGAAGATCGTAAAGAAGATGATGGCGAGGATGGCGCCGGCCGGAATCGTCACGATCCACGACACGAAGATTCGCCCCACGACGCGCAGATCGATAGCCTCGATTCCGCGTGCCATGCCGACGCCCAGCACCGCACCCACCAGTGTGTGCGTGGTCGAGACTGGCATACCCGTGCCTGACGCGATAACGATCGTCGATGCGGCAGCAAGTTCTGCAGCAAAGCCGCGACTGGGCGTGAGCTGCGTAATCTTCTCGCCCACCGTCGCAATGACGTGTTTACCCAGCGTGGCGAGACCGACAACGATACCCACGCCGCCGAGCAGCAGTACCCAGACCGGCGTCGCCGATTGCGCGGACACCAAACCGCTTTGCGCGACGCTGATCACCGCAGCTAGCGGCCCGATGGCATTCGCGACATCGTTCGAGCCATGTGCAAAGGCCATGCCGCAAGCCGTGATGATCATGAGCACGCCAAACACACGCTCAACGGTGACGAAGTGCTGGTCTTTCTCTGCCTTGGGGTCCGCCTTAATGCGTCTAATGACGAAGCCGCCGACGATCGCAATGCCGGCGGCGATCGCCGTTGCCAGCAGGTAACTGTTGCGCACGCTGATCTCGAGCCCGACGTGCTTCAGCCCCTTCAGGATCGTCACGAGTGTGATCGTGAATGCGGCGAGAAAAATGTAGAACGGCACGTATCGGTGTGCACGCTCGAGCGGGTTCTCCTTGCTCAGGATCAGCGCTATGACGCTGTTGTAGACCAGGAAGGCGATGACGCCGGCCGTGAGCGGCGAGACCACCCAACTCGCTACGATGCCGCCCACCTTGCCCCACTGCACGGCCTCGACGCCGATGCCCACAGCGGCAAAGCCAACAATGGCACCCACAATGGAGTGCGTCGTCGATACGGGCCAGCCCTTGCGCGAGGCGATGAGCAGCCAGGTGCCTGCCGCCAGCAGCGCGGCCAACATCCCGTAGATGAGCAGTTCGGGACTGTCCGCCAGCAAATCTGTCTGGACGATCCCTTTTCGAATGGTCGAGGTGACAGCGCCGCCGGCGAGTACCGCGCCCAGGAATTCGAACACCGCGGCCACGAGAATGGCCTGCTTGATTGTCAGTGCTTTCGAACCGACCGAGGTCGCCATGGCGTTGGCAACATCGTTGGCGCCAATGCCCCAGGCCATATAGAGGCCGAAAGCCGCCGCAAGCACGACATAGATGAGCTGTGCATCCACCGTAGCGTCTCGTTTAGCGTTGTCGTTAGTGCGAGAGCAGCAGCTCGAGTCGTCGACCGACTCGCTCAGCCATGTCCGCGATTTCACCGATCTTGTGAATCGTCTCGTACAAGAACATCACATCAACCGGGTTGAACTCATTCTCGATCTCGAACAGCGCGGCTCGAAGCTGCGCCTCTTTGGCGTCCGTGTCTGTTTCTATGCGGTCCAGCTTGTCGATCATGCTCGCAACCAGCTCCGCTTCCGCGCCGCGAAACCCGGAGGAGAACAGCTCCTCGAGTTCCTGCACGCTCTTCCTGGCCTGTTTCGTGGCATCAATGCAGCGGCCAACGAAATCCATCCAGAGCTCCGAAAGCGGGTCCGGTACGGCAAGCCGACGCCCGACCACGATGCCCGAAACATCCTTGGTTCGATTCGCAATTTTGTCCTGCACGAGCAAAAGCTCGAGCAAATCCTCGCGCGGAACTGGCATGAACAGGCTCTTGGGCAGACGCATGCGAATGTCTTTCTTGACTTCATCCGCGTCGTTTTCGAGCTGCTCGATGGCCGCCCGAAACTCGAGTGCCGTATCCCAGTCCTTCTGAACGATCGCCTCAAAGAAGGGCACGAGCTTCTTGGCGCACTTGTGTACCAGCTCGGCGTGGCGCTCGAGCGGCATAACGGGAGACTTCCCGAACACGCCTGCCAACAGATTCGCCAACTTTGTTCCCCTGACTCCGGTCCGATCCCGGCGCCGCGAACAGCGCCATTGCGCGGAGACTAGCACAGCCAAGCAACTGAAAATGTTACAAACACGGCGCGAAGCGTGACGATGCCGCCCGACAGCGGCCGGACGCTGCTTCCGGTGCACAAAAAAAGGGGCACGGCGCCTGGACGCCGTGCCCCGCGAATGCGACTGCTAAGCCGCTACGGAGTCCACTCGGCGGATAGATTCACGCCCGAGAAGGTCTGATACGCCCGCAACCCGATGTGCCAGGTACCTGGCTGCGGATTGGTGATCGTGCAGGTCTCGTTGTTGCCGTTGAGGTAGGGCCGGCAATCGTACTGGCTCGTCGACGGCTGCGAGCCGTAACGCAGGTACAGATCGGCGTCGCCAGAGCCACCTGAGATCTGGACGGTCAGCGTCGACATGCCGGGCGGAATGTCGATCGTGTAGCGCAGCCAGTTGCGGCGCGATGCCGACAGGTTGCTGGCGCTGCCCGAGCCGCCCTCGGCACCACCGCCGCCACTGGGCTCGTCGAAGCTTGCCGTGAGCGCCACGCCTGAGAACGTCGAGTAGGCGCGCACCATCACGTGGTAGGTGCCCGCCTGCACGTTGGAAATGCCGCAGGTCTCGTTGTTGCCATTGAGCCAGGGCCGGCAATCGTAGCTCGACGTGGTCGGCGGCGAGCCGAAACGCACATAGAGGTCTGCGTCACCCGAGTCGCCAGAGATCTGGAACGACAGGTTGCTGGCACCCGAGGGCACTTCAAGCGTAAAGCGCAACTCAGCGCCCGTGCTGCCGGCAAGGCCGGTCTCGGCAACACCATTCTCGAGCACGCCGTCACCGCCGCCGCCACCGCCACCGGTGATGGCGGCCACGGCCGCCGCGGCATCAGCGATACCGGTACCGCACTGGTTGCAGGTGCCCGGAAACGAGCGTGCTGTTGCCTTGATGGTGGACTCGATCTGGTCGGGTGTCAGAGAACCGTCAACGGCCTTGAGCAACGCCGCAAGACCTGCAACGTGCGGTGCTGCCATGCTCGTGCCTTGGTAGTAGGCGTAGTTGTCGGCGCCCGGACCCGATGAGCCACTGTTGAGCGTCGAGAGCACGCCATTGGAACTGCCCGTAGTGACATCGCCACCGGGTGCAGCCACGTCAACAACCGAACCGAAGTTCGAGTAGTAGGCGCGTGCCCCGTTGCGGTCTGTAGAGGCGACCGTGATGACACCATTGCAGTTGGCGGGGTTGGCGCTCGAAGCGTTTGTGTTCGAGTTACCCGCAGCGACAACGATCGTCGAGCCGTTGGCACGCGCCGTGTTGATCGCCGACTGTGTCGTTGTCGAACAAGCGCCGCCACCGCCGAGGCTCATGTTGATGACGTCAGCGGGATTGGCGTTAGCAGGCGTCCCCGCGACGCTGCCGCCCGACGCCCAGATGATGCTGTCGGCGATATCTGAGGTGTAGCCACCACAGCGGCCCAACGCACGCAGCGGTACGATCTTGGCGCCGTAGGCAACACCGGCAACGCCCGTGCCGTTGTTGGTCACAGCGGCGACGGTGCCGGCCACGTGTGTGCCGTGCCAACTCGAGCTCCGCGCAGGCTGACCTGGACCGCACTGCCCGGCTGATGAGGCGTCACCAGGGTCGCTGGCGTCGCTATCACGACCATTGCCGTCAACGGACACGAACGTGTCACTGATCATGTCGTAGCCGGGCAGCAGGTTGGCAACGAGGTCGGGGTGCGGGCGGTAGCCCGTATCGATGACGGCGACGATGGTCCCCGCACCCGTCGTCGTGTCCCAGGCCGCCGGCAGGTTCAAACCGCCCGTCGACTCGTAGTAGTGCCACTGCTCGTTGTAGCGCGTGTCGTTGGGCGTCGCGAGTGGCTGCATGAGCAGGTCAGGCTCGGCGTACTCGACGTTCGGGTCTGCCTGGATTTTGGCCAGCATCTGCGCGAGGTCGAGCGCCTTGCGTTTTTGCTTGAGACGGAAGACGCGCGCGCCATTGGCCATCTGGCGGGCGTGCTGGACGTTCATGCCCATGCGCTGCGAGAGCACCTGGGCTTGCTGCGCGGTATTGCCGCTGGCGACGCTCATCCCGATGGCGGTCGGGCTTACGGCCAGAGACTTGTATTTGACGATGATTTGGTCGGTTGGCGGTGCGTCCGCCAGCATGGCTTGCGGGTCCCCACCCCCGGCCAGTGCCGTTGGCCCTGTTGCAATCAGGGCGAGTGCAATTGCGGCGCGCCGCAACCCCTGAACGGTTCGAATCGTTCGTGACATGTGTACTCCCTCGCATGATGAGGAGACGTGCCGGTCTTGCCGCCCGCTTTGGCTCCGGTGAATGTCGGGGCCGACGCTATGTCACGAAAGTTAGACGATTCAAGTGTGGTCAAATTCGACCGGGTTGGACAAGAATCGGGGGCTCAAGCAATTCCCTGCCATATCTGGGCCTTACGACACGCACCCAAGACGCATCCGAGGCCACTTTGTGAGCGCAGACAGTGATTTATTTGGACCAAATGCGCAAAATCGCGCATTGCGCCGCAGCAGCTGAGTCAGTCGGCCCCTTCGATGAGCGCGTCGACTTTGGCCGCACAGATGAAGTCGTTAACCGATAGCCCTTCGATAGCATTCGTGGTCCACACTACGCGGCAGTCGCCATAGCCGACTTCGAGTAACGGGTGGTGGCCTTCGGTATCGGCCACCCAACTCACGGCATTGGCGAAGGCCATGGTGCGACGCCAGCCGGCGAAGGGGAACGTGCGAGCAATGTTCTTGCCGTCTTCGGACAACTGCCAGTCTTGGTGCAGTGACTGAAGGAGCTCTTGCGACTGCGCAGTATTGAGCGGATCGACACCACCCTCGCAGGGTGCGCAGCGTTTTTCGCGAAGCGCAGCAGCGCCCGGACGCGGGTCGGCACTCATGAGACACCGTGGCCGTCACGGCCACAAGGCGTGGGGTAATCGCCGCGAAGGCGCAGGACAGCGAACAAGGGCGCTCCGGTTCCGACTAGGTCGAGCTAAGTGTAGCGCTCAGCGCGCCCAACGGGTACGGCGCGCCGGCTTCGGGGGATCGCCGGCGCGCCGTTAGTGAACCTCCTCGTCTGCTTTAGTCGCCGCCACCCAGCGCTGCAACGCCAGCAGCCGTCGGCTCGCGGTAGAACGTCACGGTCACGCGGCGCTGCAACGCAAGCTGATCCGGGTGGATCGTGGTGCTATCGACCGCGGTCATCGACTCGCCGTGACCAAAGGTCGTGATCCGACCCGAGTCGATGCCGACCGCTGAGATGAGCTCACGCACACGCTCGGCACGCGCCAGCGACAGGGCCTGGTTGTAGTCGACGCTGCCGCGAGGATCCGCATAACCGTCAACCTGTACGGACAGACCGGGTGTGGTGGCCAGCAGGCTTGCGATGGCGGTCAGCCGCGCTTGCATATCGACGGGCAGATCTGTCTCGTCGGTGCGGTAAGGCAACTCGATTTCGAGACCGCGCACAAGCAATTCGTGCAATTCGCGGGCACCACTATCGTCAATGGCCGTGAGCTCATCGCGCAGCGTCGTGGTTTCCATACGCTGATGCGCCAGATCAGTCTCAAGACCGTCTATCGTGGCATCGCGCGCCGTCACCGTTTCGTCGAGGCGTGCCACCTCAAGGTCCTTCTGGTGCGACCGGTCACCGAACAGCGCGCCTACGGCGGCGCCGATGATGGCGCCCGGGGGACCACCGACCGCACCGCCGATCACCGCACCAGCACCGGCACCGGCCACTTCCTTCTTCGAACTGTCGGCCGCCTCGGCCTGCGGCGCGGAAACCGCAACCAGACCCAATGCAACACCAGTGAGCAAAAAACGTTTCATGTCGTGAACTCCTGCAATGAAACCGGGAACGCCCCGGGACGATTCCATTGCAACGCGCACGCATGACGGCGCCGTGCCCGCGGCGTGGCAGCCTGCGGACCAATCGTGGCGAAATGTGGCTGCGCTAGCGGTCGGTCAGGGCGACAAACGTGCCGCCATTACGTCGGCAGAGCTCGCGCATGAGCGCGGCGAACTGCTCCGTCGAGCGCTGAATCTGGCCCGGCTGGCCGAACAGCAGCGGGAACCCAAGCGCGTGGATGCGTACGCGTGGGCGGCCGAACTCATCGGGTCGGTTGATGCGGTCGACGGCATCGGCAACCGACTCCACGGACTGACCCGTGAACTCGTCACCGAACACGTAGATGCTGATGCGCTTGTCGGGCGCCCAGAAGGTGCGGATCGCCGCATTGATGCCCTGCACGGGATTCGAGTCACTGAACGCGCGCCAAGTGGCGAGTCGTGTCCGGATCGAGCTGCGCAAGGTCGGCGAGTCGGGAATCCACTTCCTTGCGAAGCTGCCAAACATGTAGGCACCGTTGTCATTCATGATCTGAATCCCCTTCACCTCGGGGTAGAGGTTCAGGGTTTCATCGATCTTGCGACGTACGAGGTTCCAGCTGTAGCGCTGCATACTCCCCGAGGTGTCGATGATGAAGATGATGTACTCGCTGTCGACGGGAATGCCGCCCACGGGCGCATTAGGCTGCGCCTGCGCCGTTTCCTGGAGGCGCCGCATCTCAGCCGTCAGGCGCTGACGCGCCGCGCGCAGCGAGCCAATGTCCTCGCTCGAGATGGTCGCCTCCTGAGTACTGGTGTCGAACTGCCCCTGCAGCTTTGAGAAGTCCCCCTGAAGCTCAGAGACCAGCTCTTGCTTGTCCGTAAGCTCATTGCGCGAGTTTTCGATGTCGCGACGCAGGATGGCGCTCTCGCCGCGGATATCGAACAGTGTTTGCTCGAGCTCTTTGATGATGCCCTCGAGGTTTACACGCGATGCTTCGATGGTCTGCGGCTCGTAGATCCGCGACAACACGAGCAGCAGAATGACAGCACCGAAACCACAACAGATGCAGTCGAGAAACGAGAGGCTGAAGTTGTCCGCCTCGCGGCGTTGTCGTCTTGCCATCGTTCGCTCCTAGGGCCAATCGTCGCTGATGCTCATGAAGCTGCCCCGGCTTCGGTACGCGAGCTTCCAGTACTCGACAGGCGCCATGTAGTCGCCCTCCATCGGGTACATGAGGATGTTGACGGGAATGCCGCTGGGCAATTCGCGCACAGCCTGACCGAACAGCCTGAGACGGTCCCCAGGACTGACCGTGTTTTTCGCCGGCGGACGCTCGCCGACGGTCGGCAGGCTGTCAACAAGCAACAAGATGTTGTCGGGTCGCGGTGACATTTCCGAAGCCACCCGGAACGCCGCCCAAAGGTTGGTACCGCCCGATGGCGGTGTCGTGCGGAGCACCTGAACCGCACGCTCCAGCTGATCACCATCACCTACGTCGAGCCATAGTCCGGCGCTGCCGGCGATGGCGGGCTCCGCCTTTTCGTTGAACCGGTAGACCTGAAACTTGCCCTGGCGCGGCAATTGCGTCGTGATCCAGTCGACAGACGCGACGGCCTGGCGCCACTTTGCAGACCGCAGCTGTTGTTCGGGCGGTTGGATCCGCCGGCGGATGATGTTGACGACACTCTGGTCGAGCATGCTCGATGAGCTGTCGACAAGGATCAGCGTGCGCTCGCCGCCCACGCGCAAGCCGCTCAGGTATTGGCGCGATCCGTCGCCGACGAAAGCGCGCACGGCCTCGCCTGCTGGACCCGAAGAATCGACTGCGGCAGCAAGCCGCCGTCGCGCTTCCTCGAGTTGCTCGATATCGGCCCGAAGCTGCTCCTCGCTCTCCTCGCGCGCCACCGTCGTGTCGTCGTATTCAGCCAGGCGTTCCTCAAGCTCACGGATGCGTTCGATGAGGCGCTCCGTATCGCCCTCGGCACGCACGATCTCGTCATTGGTTTCCTCGAGCGTGTTGCGCAGTTGCACGAGGTTCTTGCGGCCCTCAAGCACCTCGCGCTCGATGCGGCGTACCTCGGAGAGCTCTTCCTGGTTTTCGATGTCCGACTGTTCCTTAACGGTCGCGTTGATGATCATGAAGAACAGAATCACAGCGCCGAAGCCACAGCTCATGCAGTCGAGGAACGACATGCTGAAGACTTCGGTGCGACGCCGCCGACGGGCCATCAGAGCACCTCCGCACGAATGAGTTGCAGCTCAAGACCCGGCGTGCCGACGCGAATTGAGTCGCCGGCGCGCAATGCCGCGCTCGTCTTGATGCGGTTGCCATTGAGGAACGTGCCGTAGCGTGAATGGTCGGTTAGCAGGCACTGACCATTGGCGAGTGCGAGCTCGCAATGCAGGCCGGACACGCCCGCCGGTGAGCCCTCAAGCAACAAGTAGCGTTGCGGCGCCTGTGCGCTGCCGGCGCCGAGCATGAGCGGCGCGTCGCTGAGCGCAACTGCGCGTGCACCGAGCAACACATGTGTGGGCAGCTCGGCATCGTCGGCTTCGGCAGCCGCCTCGGGCGCGAGCTCCGCCTCGGTCGGAAGCTCGCGAAGCACGCGGCCCGTGTCACCCGTTTTGCCCCGGATCCGGTCGCGCGCACCCGTGGCAGCGGCATCATCGGCCACGGCGTGCCACGCACCGCCGACGCGGGCCACAAGCATGTCGGCCAGACCCGGCAAACCGCTAACGGCCAGACGCATTTGCATGGCGGGCGTCTCGCCTGCCGACAACAACGCGCGGGCGGTATCCGCCAAACGCTGGTAGTGATCCGCGACGACATTGATAACGTCAACACGCTCGACTTCGATCTCGTGGCTGCGCCCCGCTGATTCGAGCGACAGCGCGGCGGTGCCCGCACTGTCGATACGTGCGAGCCAACCCGCGAGCTGATCGTAGAGGTGCTGCTCACTCTCAGCGCTGTGTAGCGGGTCGAAGCGACGCTGACGTACAAACTCTGCCGCGAAGTATTTGGCCCAGGCGTCGCGCAGCGCCAACATGCCGCTGCCTTCAATGGAGCGCACGTCTTCGAGCGCCGCCGTACCCGCCGTCTGATAGAGCCGCGACACGGCCGCAGCATGCAAACCCAGCTCCACGTTAAGCGCGACCCGATCGACATAGTGCGTGCGTGTGGACGCGACCGCCGCGTCGACAAGTGCGACAGGCTTGAGTTGATTGGCCTGCAACACACCGAGTAGCAGGCCCAGCGATTCGCGACGCATGTCACTCGGCAGCACTACAACGACATCGCGATTGGCGAAGGCGGCAGCGGGCATGAGCGCTGCGATCTGGGCGCTGGCGATATCCGCGCGGCTCAGGCCCGCGTGCGCCTCTAGCGGCGTCGCGTCGAGGCGGTACCAGTAGTCATTGGTCACCGAGCGCGGTCTGCGCCGAGACAGCTCGGCCGCCGCCGTGCCCGACAGCGTCACGCTGCCCGACTCCGCGAGTGCGAAGCCAGGTTCGACAGCAACGCTGTTGCCGCCGTCGATGACGCGCAGTGCGGTGTCGTTGATGTCGAGGACGAGGCTGCTCACGGTGCGTTACTCAGTGTTGCTCCGCGTACATGTGGCGCACGAGCCGGTCGTCACAGTAGGCCTCGGTGTCAAACACGAGACGTTCCTGCATCAACGTGAGCTGGTGCACCAAGAACATGAGGAAGATCGAGATCATGAGTGCGATGAAGGTCGAGTTGAACGCAACACCCAGGCTCTGCGTCACACCCGCGATGTCGCCTTGCACGGCGCGATCGGCCTGTGCGAGCGCTTCACCGATACCGCGCACGGTTCCGATAAAGCCCACACTCGGAATGGCCCAGGAGATGTAGCGGATCATTGAGAGCTCCGCCTCGAGTCGATCAGCCTCAGACTCCATGATCGTGTGCGTCGATGACGAGACGTCCTGAACGTTGCGCGTCGATGCGAAGCGCTGCAGCGCATTGAGCAGTGCCCTGGGCAACAGCATGCGCCGCTTGCCGACATCGAGCGCCTGGATCTGGCGTGAAAACTCGCGCGTGTCCTCGGGTAGCACGCGCATGCCATCTGGAACGGAGACGAGCTCCTCCTCAAGCAGGGCGCGTTCCTGGATCAGCGCCCGGGCCTTGAAGCCCATGATCGCGAGCGCCCAGAGCATGAGGATGAAACATGCCTCCTGCTCATAATCCTTGATAAGCACCCAGGGCGAACGCTCACGGACGTATTCGGGGTTGTTCTTCGCTTCCAGATTTTGCTCGGCGATCACCTCGGCGGCTGTTGGCCGAACGACCGATACGTAAAAGCCTTCGACGATGACAATCGCAATGGCCAGCGCGAACAGCTGGAAAACGAATTCGATGGGGAGGTTTTTCTTTTTCATGTGAAGCCTTACGGGCGTCAGATATCGATGGGATAGTCGAGCGACTGATCCGCCGAGACTTGCTGCGACGGGATGAAGTCTTCGGAATCCTCATCTTCCTTGTAGATGAGTTCGGCGTCTTGGAGGATCTCGTCGACGGCAGCGTCTTCGGCTTCAAGCACCTCTTGCTCCGTGGGCCCATCGGCGACTTCAGTGGCTTGCTCGCTCTCGGCGGAAGTCTCCGGGGTATCGGAGTCATCGGACTGCTGGGCAATGCCAACGGCGGCCAGCGAGACGCCCAGAATCAGCGCCAGAAACATGCCTCGATGTAGGGTCATGTGCGTTCTCCTCAGCGGTCGGCAAACCGCACAATACGGAAACCGATGTCGACCTCGGGGTCTTTGCCGAAGCCTCGGTAGGCCAGCCGGACGCGCTGCACATTGGCGTCACGCCAGCCCGCACCGCGAATCACGTGGTCCGTGCCTTTCTCCGGCCCCAAGGGATCGATCTGCGGACCTTCCGTGTCGGGACTCGAGGCATAGTAGTCGTGAATCCACTCCGCGACATTACCGTCGAGGTCGTGGACGCCTGCCGCGTTGGGGGCAAAGCTGCCCACGGGTGCCGTTGCCGGGAAGCCATCGCGGTAATCGATGAGCACGTTCCTCACTAAGTCAGACGCCGTTTCGTCGGCGAGGTTCGCGCTTCTTTCCGTCGGCGGCATCTTGGACCCCCAGCCAAAGCGTCGCGGATTGCCGGGCTGGCCCGCGTAGCGCGCTGCCCAGACCCACTCGGCCTCGCTCGGGAGCCGGTAACCGTTTGTGGCCGGCACCGCGGCGACCAGCGAACCGAACTCACCGACGTAGGCGTCGTCGAGACCGTCCTGCTGGCTGAGCCAATTGCAGTAGGCGGCGGCGTCCTGCCAGCTCACATTCACAACCGGGTTGTTGTCGCCGGCCATGGCCGCGTAGACGTCACCGCGACGATCATGCGCCGCGCGGAACGCCGCGAACTGGGCATTGGTGACTTCCGTGACGCCCATGTAGAACGGCTTTGTGATCCGGATATCGAGCAGTGCCTCGTTGGCGCGGCGATCGGGTTCACGGCGCGAGGTTCCCTGTTGGAATGTGCCCCCACGGAAATAGCGCAAGGCGTGATCGTTGGCGACCTCGATGCGCTGGGGAATGCTCGCCAGACGCGCCGCCTCGGCCGTTTGCAGGCGGACGTCCACGGTCTGGGTGAATCCCGGTCGAGGTGTCACCGAGCGCTGCTGCTCGATGTAACCCGGCTTGCGCACTGTGATGCGTTGTGGAATCGCAGGCAGCGACACCTGTGCCGTGCCAGCGCCGACGACACGACCGTTCACGAGGATCTCAGCGTCCGCAGGCACCGCGCGTACGGTGACGTCACCATTGCGCGCGTTCAGCTCAAAACTCATGCGCCTTTGCGTGGCGGAAGGCAGCGCCACGCGCCGGGACTGCGGCGCAAAACCCTGGCGCGTGAGCCGCAGGTCGTACTGCTGATCGGGCTCCAGCGCCAGTGTGATGGGTGTTCGGCCCTGGTAACGTCCGTCAAGTGTGACGCTCGCGCCCCCGGGCTGGCTCGTGACCGTCAGCTGCGCATCGGCGGGCACAAGCGTAATGGGCTCGGCCTCGACCGCACTGTTCGCGAATACGCGGTAGGTGCGTTCCACAGGCTTATAGCCGTCGAGCGCAATGAGCACCTTCTGGCGGCCGTCGGGCAGCTCGACGGTCGCCGGTGTGGCCTCGGCCAGTGTGGTGTTCGTGCCAAGCGAGGACACACTGGCCCCGGCCGGGATCGTCTCGATGGCCACGCGCGCGTAGTTGGGCACCAGATCGATGTCGAGCTGGTGCGTCTCAGTCAGCCCCGTCACAACGACCAGGTCCGTCCACTCCAGATAACCCGGTTGCGCGACCGTGACCTCATAGGTGCCCGGCAACAGGCCTTCAAAGCGCGCAGGCACCTCGGTCTCGTACTGATTGCCCTCACCGTCCACAAGCGTGACGGTGCCCGTGCCCCCGCGGGTCGCGTCGGTGCGCACTTCGAGCTGGCCCGGCAAGGGCTGCTGTTCGAGTACGAGTGTCGTGGCGCTGCCGTCGATATCGATGCGCTGGTCGAGATCGACATAGCCCGGGCTTTGCAGGACGAAGCGGTGCACGCCACGTCGTAACAGCCAGCGATCACCAATGCGCAGCGCCGGGCCACCGCCCTCGATAAATACCGCACCTGGTGTGACTGGCGTCGTTTCCAGACGCAGTGCCACCGAAGTCGTGAGCCAGAAGACGACGAAGGCCATGACGGCGAGCACGCTGCCAATGACAGGCACCACCCAACGCCGCCCGCGTTTCACGGGTTGCGCACCCGCACTGGGCCGCCATTCCTCAGCAACGATCGGGCTGTCGTCGTCTTCGCGCTCTACAACGGGCGGCAGGGTTTCGAACAGGCTTGCCCGACTGTGCTGGACGAGTTGCAGCGACCCGTCCTCGATTCGCACATCGATGTCGACGCCGTGCGCCGACAACGTCTGCCCGTCGGAAAGCGTGCGGGAGCCATCCAGCGCAGCGCCGTCGAGTGCCAACGGCGACGGGCGCAGGACGGGCTGCACAAAGGGCTTCCCATCGATCACGTCGATTTGCGCGAGCGTCTGCCCGCCCGGGCCCGCGATGCGAATTTGTGCCGCGCTGACGGTACCGATGACCAGCGGCAACGCGTCGAGCCCAAACTCCGCCTGCGTGTCACCGTGGCGCCACACGATGGCTGTGATGGACGTGTTCATATCTGTTGCTCGCAGGCGATGTAGACCGACGGCGGCGGCTCACCGGCTGCAACGCGAAACTCGCGCCGAGCGTCGATGTATCCCCGCCGCGAACCCACCAGCACGTACTTGCCCGGACGCAGTCGGACCTCAGTCTGCTCGAACTCGCCGAGCTGCGCCACGCGCAACAGCGTCACCGTGGTCGCGCCGTCAGAGCGCAGCGTCACGGCGACGGGCACCGCCGCCTCGCGCAGGACGTTCTGGAGCGTATCAATACGCTCTTTGAGTTCCGGGCCGCGCGGCTCAAGTGTTTGCAAGCGACCCAGCAGATTGGACGCGCTGCGTAGCGCCGGCAATTCCGAAAGCCGGTCGGGATCGTCGATGACCGCGTCTGCGGCAAGATTGAGCGACATGCGGTTGCGCACGCGCGCGACACCCTGGCGCGCGACGTCGAGGCTCTCGTCGATCTCGAGCACATCGTTCCAGGTGTCCAGTGCGGTCGCCCAGTCTTCGTCGCCTTCCTGCTGTTCGGCGGTGCGCGCCAGGCCATTGATTCTCTCGAGTCGCTCCGCAAGACGCACTTGCAGCAGCGCGTCGCTGGGCGCCGGGTCACTGGGATCGATACGCGCCGCCGCGGTGAACGCCTCGCGCGCGGCGGAGAAGCGCGCTTCATCAAGGGCCACGAACCCCTGCGACATGCGCTGTTGAAATTCCGAAGCATTGATTGCGGCCTGCATCCGCGCCCGAGCGTCCTGCGCCGGCTCCCAGTCGGCATCAAGGTCGAGCGCAGCCTCGTAGCGCGCCAACGCCGCACGCGGATCGCCGGCCCGTTCGGCCACACGACCCGCCGCCACCTCTGCCAGAACAGCGTCCAGGTTGTTGGCACGTTCCAGGCCACGCGCTGCAAGCGAGTTGCCCGGTGTAATGGCCAGTGCACGTTCAAAAGCACGGCGCGCCGCCGCACTGTCTTCGGACAGCAGCGCCGCGTCACCCGCGCGCATCGCAGCTTCGAATTCGATCTCGATCCGCTCGGTCAGCGGCTCGAGCGCGGCGATGGCCTCGTCGTAGCGTTGATTGGCGAGCGCGTAGTCGCCGGCCAGGTAGCCGCGGTCACCTTCTGCATAGCGCTCACGGCCCCGAACGTATTCAGCACCGCCCCAGATTTCGACGCCACGGCGTTCCAGAACATCGACGAGAGACAACAGGCGCGACACGGACTCATCAGCCTGTCTACGCTGTGCCACGCGATCTTCTTCTGCGGCCGGAGCTTCTTCTTCGGCGGCTTCAGCATCAGTCCCACTGTCACCGTCAGCCGCCGGTGCTTCACCTTCGGTCTCGCTGGCCGCCGCCGGATCTTCCGAGTCGGCCACGGTCTCCGCATTGGTCTCGGGCGTCGACGTGTCGGGTCCCAGCCAACGCAAGCCTTGCGTGAACAGCACGCCAAACAACACGATCGCGGCAAGCCCGATGGCGACCGTACGTGGACGGATACCGCCGGCAGGCTCCTGCACCGATACAGGTCGCTCAAAGGCACCGTGCGGCAGCGCGCCACCGGTCTCGGCGGTGTCGGCACCAACGCCGCCTGCGACGGACGCCGCCGGCCTGCGCAGCGTGACGTCGAGCGCTTTGAGATCGACCTGTCCACGCGTGACACCCGAGGCCTTGAGCGCCTCGCAAAGATCAGCCATTGACGGCCGCTCACCGCGCGCGCCGCGCGCATTACCGACCCAGCGCAGGACGGGCAGCGGCAGATCCTCGATGAGCGCCGTGGCGGGGTCGCCCGTGGCCAACTCGGCGATGACACGCGCCATGGCAAAGACGTCGTCAGCAGGGTCCGGCGATTGCCCGTCCTGCTGCTCGGGGCTCGCGTAGGCCGCACTGCCGCCGCGGCCGGTGTTGCTGTCGCCGTGTACGGTTGCCGCAGACCCGAAGTCCGCGAGGTAGGCGACGCCGCGTCGGTCTAGCAAGAGGTTGCTGGGTTTCACGTCGCCGTGCACGACGCCCTTGCGGTGCCAGTAGACGAGTGTGTCCGTGATGACCAGCAGCACGGGCGCCCAGACGGCAAAGGGACGGTTTACGAGATCGGCAAAATCGGTCCCGTCAATGTACTGCATCGCGTACGCGGGACGGTCCCCATCGTGCCAGCTCAGCACGCGAACCGTGTGCGGGTGATTCAAACCACGCGCGAGCTGGAACTCCCGCTCGAACCCGTCGCGCACGGGGTCACGCTCGCCGGCGCCACGCGCGAGGATCTTGAGTGCAACGGCGATTCCGGCGCGCGCGTCCTCGGCGAGCCAGACTTCGCTGGCAGCGCCCAGGTGCAGCCGGTCTACCAGCGTATAGCGATCAGCGAATCGCGTTGTGGTGGAAACCTCGGATGGTTGCATCAGCCGCCATCAGCAGCCTGTTCCGAGGTGCGACCGTTGATCGAGATATCAGGCGCCGTCGGGAAACCCGTCTCACGCTCGTTAATCTCGCGCAGCAGCTCGCGCCATTGGTCGTACTGCGCCGCCGCTGTGCCCGTGAGCCGGCGTGTCTGGCCTTGCACATCAACGATCATCGGCGCCGCTTCCTGACCGAACGATTCAGAGAGCTCGGCAATCGACTGGCGCTGCAGTCGCGCCTCGGCGAGACGCCCAAAGCCTGAGGCAAAGACCTCGATACCACCCATGATCGCGTAGTTCTTCAGTGTCGAACGGGTGCGGCGCTCAGTATTACTATCGCCCGCATCACCGCGGCTCATTTCCGTGGCCGCGGCCACCATGGCCACACCTGCGAGGCCACGCAGGATCGCACTGCGTCGCAACCGCTGGTATTCGAGCTCGGCTTCACGCGAAGCCTCACGCCAGTCGGCGTAAGGCAGCGCAATGCCGTAATAAAAGTTGGCGTAATGCTCGTTCAGCGTGTCGAGGAACAGCGCGTCACGCTCGCGGATGCGGTCAAGCCGATCGACCATCGGGTCTGTATCGTTGGGCAGACGAACCACTTCAACGTTGCCGCGACGCGTGGTTTCGATGTAGTCGCCGAAAACGCTGGGCGCCATCTCGGCATAAAACCGCATGCGCGACACCGTGCGCATCTCCGTGATTTCGTCGTCGGTGAACGCTTGCATGGCGTCGAACAGGTCGTTGGCGAATTCATTGAACACGTTCTGGTACGGGTCCAGCGAACGGTCGCGCGAACGCGAGTAGTCGTTGCGGTCCGTGCGGGCGTTGTACTTGCCCGTAAACCAGCGCTTGCCCGAGGCATCCGACGCCCACATTTCGAGCTGCACCTTGTTGCCGTCGGAATGGCGGACCTCGCCGCCCACGTAGAGATCCGTTACGACGCTGACGTTGGGGATCACTCTTACGGCGCCGAAATGGCCGGTGGACTGCAAGGTCGTACGCAAGTGGTAGGGAAAGTACCGCGCCTCGGCGCGCCGAATATCGGGATACACCTCGTCGGGAATATCGTCCTCGTCCTCAGGCAATCCCGATTCGAATTCGATAATGCCGATGTCGAGCAGGCGCACCTCGGGGACTTCTTCGGGCGCCGACGCGAGATCGATGTCGGGTGCGACATATTCGCGCGTCGTGCAGGCCCCGAGCAGCGTGAGCGCTGCCAGAAGTGCGGTCCGTGCCAAAACGGCGCTCTCACTGCGTATGCGTGTAATCATGCTGGATTAGTTGATTCCCGTGTACTTGCGGTATTCGTCCCAGAGTTTCTCACGGATTACCGGGTCTTCCTCGGCCAGCGCCGCTTCCCTGAGCTGGCGCGACACGATGTCGTCATAAACCGGATCCGGAATGTCCTCGGGTGTGCGCTCGGCCAGGATCTCGTCGGGGATGGCCTCAACGGACGACACGTCACCCGCGCCGTCACCACTGCCGCCACCACCGCCGTCGTTGGCCACGATAATGCCGCCCTGCGTGCGCGTGCCCTGGCCCTGTTTGCCGAGGCCTACAACACGACCGTCGTCTTCGCCACCGAAGCTGCCCGTGTCCCGTTGCACCTGGGTCACGTCTTCCTGTTCACCCGCGATCATGCCGTCGAAGTCGCCCAGAGAACGCTCGAATACATCTTCCAAGGCGCCTGTGCCGCCGGGGCCCTCGCCGGGCAGGCCGCCCTGGCCGTCGCCGCCACCATAGCCACCCGGGCCTTCGCTGCCGTCGCCGCCTGCGCCGTCACCCGAACCGCCGCCGTAGCCGCCCTGGCCGTCTGTGCCATTGCCACCTTGGCCGCCCTGGCCACCTGCACCCGTGCCGGTACCGCCTGGGAAACCACCCGCGCCGCTACCAGCTCCTGTTCCTGTTCCTGTACCGGCTCCTGTGCCCGTGCCGTCACCGCCACGGCCCTGGCCGCCCTGACCCTGGCCGCCCTGACCCTGGCCGTCGCCACCCGAACCACCAGCGCCACCGGGACCCTGCCCCGGAAAACCGCCCGCACCTGAGCCCTGTGTACCACTGCCACCGGCGCCGCCTGTGGACCCGGTGCCGCCCTGGCCGCCCTGGCCGCCACCGCTACCTTGGGATCCGGCACCACCATTGCCTTGATTGCCGCCTGCGCCTGGTTGCGAACCCGAACCGTTCTGGCCGCCTGCACCTTCGCCGGCACCGCCCTGGCCGTCACCGTCGCCTTGTGTGCCGGCGCCGCCGTTACCCTGGCTACCGCCCGCACCGGATTGCGAACCCGAGCCGCCCTGGCCACCTGCGCCTTCACCGGCGCCACCCTGGCCATCTCCGTCACCGTCGGCGCCTTCTGCACCGTCACCGCCGGCGCCGCCGCTGCCGCCTTGGTCCATGTCACCGGGCATGCCGGTGCCATCGGGCATGCCGAGCCCTCCGGGCAACTCAAACGTACCGTTTTGACCACCGGAGGCACCGCCCTGGCTGCCTGTGGTACCGCCCTGACTGCCGGAGGCGCCACCTTGGCTGCCGCTCTGGCCGCCTTGGCTACCACCCTGGCTGCCGCTTTGACCGCCCTGGCTGCCCGAACTGCCGCCTTGGCTACCACCCTGGCTGCCGCTCTGGCCGCCCGAGCTACCACCGCCACTCTGGCTGCCACCACCGCTTTGGCTCCCGGAACTGCCACCCTGGCTGCCACTCTGGCCACCCGACGAGCCCGAACCACCGCTCTGACTGCCCGAGCTGCCGCCTGAAGAGCCGGAGCTACCCGAGCTGCCGGAGCTGCCACTGGAGCTGCCTGAGGAGCCCTGCTGGGAACCCTGCTGTCCCTGCTGCCCCTGCTGCCCCGTGGAGGCGCAACCCGCAGCGATAACGAAGCTGGCCACGAGCGCTGCGAGCCTGGCAGGACGCAGCGCGGCGGAAAAACGTTGTGTAAAGGCGTTGTCTGGCATCGGAGGTGTCCTTTGCGACGGCCGTAACCGACCGTCCAGCATCTATGACCGGCAAAGCTGTTAGAGCATTACCAGCGCGAGGAGTTTCCGTCGCGGCACCCGTTTAGAGCGACTTAAGCGACGCTAACCGATTGATCTAGCGTACCAGAACAGTGTAACGCTTCCATCACGAGGCCGCGGTCTTGCGGTACAGAATAACCGCGATGTCGTCCGCCTTGCCCGGCTCCATGGGCTTCGGCCGCAACATTCGTTGTGTGGCAAGCTCGACCAACTGTTCCAGGGAGCGGTCTAGCGGGCCCCGGCGCATGCGTTCGATGATCTCGGCGAGGTGCAAATTGTCGCTGAGACCGTCAGAGGCCACGAGGACCGTGTCGAATTTCGCGAGCTTCACCGTTGGACCCACCTCAATGATCATGTCCACCGTGCCGACGAAGTTGGAGACGATGTGGCGCTCGGGGTGGTAGATCGCCTGTTCCTCGGTCAGAAACCCGGCCGCGATCGCAAAGCCAACCGGTGAATGGGCCACAGTCTGAAGCTTGATGGTGCTGCGCTGGCCCGTGATCAGCGCCAGCGAATCGCCGACATGGAATGCGCGTGCCTCGCGGCCCTCAATCGTGACGATGGTGAGCGTCGTCGCCGCGCCGCGCGTGTTTCGGATGACGGCCTCGTTGGCCTGTTCCATGGCATTGAGCACGATGGTGCGCAGCTGCTGGTTTTCACGGTCTGCGCTCAGGAGCGCCTCGCGCACGGTGCCCAATGCGAGCCGAGAAGCGCGTCGGCCTCCCTGGATGCCGCCCGCGCCGTCGGCCACGGCCAGAACCGCCGTATCCGCATCGAGCTCGAGCAACATCGTGCTGTCCTGGTTATCTTCCAGTTTGTCCGGCGAGATGGTGCAGTAGAGCTCGGCGTGACCGCCGCCAACAGCGATGCCGATACGTTCTGGCCCGTCGGCTTCGGGCAGCAGGCGCCCGCCTGTCAGTGGCGGTCCGGATTGTTCTTCGAGACTCACCTGGCTCCCTTTCTCTGCGGCCTCAGCCCCAAACGCCGCCGCGATACCCCGGACAGTACCTTAAGTCGGGCCCTGGCGGCGTGAGATAGCTCTGATTTGCGCATGGCGGTCGGGCGCGCGGCAAACGGCGTCAGCGCCGGGTGCTCCGCTTGGTCTTGCGTCGCCGTGCCGACGGGCGCCGTGGCGGGTTCGTGGCTCGCTGGGCCGCCGCGAGCATGGCGCCCGCGTTGGGGAACCGCTTCTTGGGGCTGACGGCCAGCGCCCTGCGCACCACCTTGGCGAATTCCGGGTTGGTCCGGGTAACGAGTCGATCATGCGCCGGTGGCGGCCAGTCGAACGGGTACTCGGGCAGTACACCCGCGAACAGGCGGTACAACACGAGGCCCAGCGAAAAGACATCGGACGCCAGCCGCGGCTTTCCGAGCGCCTGCTCCGGCGCGATGTAGTCGATGGTCCCAGAGCCCGAACCTTTGATCGTACGCGCGCTGACCTTCGCAAAGCCGAAGTCGGCGAGCCGAATCTGTTTGTCGGGAAACAGAATGAAGTTCTCGGGCTTGATGTCGCAGTGAATCACCTTGTGCTCGTGCGCATAAGCGAGCGCGTTGAGCGCCTGCAACGCGAAGTCCATGGCCAGCGCATTGGCCATGCGGCGCTCAAGGCGTTCGGCGAGCGAACTCAAACCCAGTGGCATCGCGATGACAAACTGGTCGCCAATAAACGCTGCGTTGTAAACCGCAAGCACGTTGGGGTGCTGCAGCTTGCTCGCGATGCGCGCCTCGCTGACGAAGTCGGCGACATCGTCGAGACGGCCCGTCGCCACGTGCGGCACTTTCAGCGCGACGGGCATCTGCTGCACCGTGTCCTGTGCCGCGTAAACGTCTGCGAGCGGCCCCAGGTTCAGACGCCGGACGATGCGGTATTTGCCAAGCCGCTGCCTGGCTTTGTAGCGCTTGCTCATGCGTAGCGCCCGTTGCGTTCGCACCCGCGCGGCGCGTGTCGATTTGAGTTGTGGTGCGGCGCCGTGTGCATCGCTCAAGCATACCCCACGACACCCCGCCCGTGACGGCGGCGCATCCATTGCGAACGCGCCGCCGAATTTCCAGACAACACCCAGACAGGAGCAGCGGACATGCTGACACGGAAGAACATCGCAGGGCGGCTCGCAAGCACGTTGGCACTGTTGCTGACGGTCGGCGCAGCCCATGCCCAGGACAACGCAGAGGTCTTCGCATTCGAGCCATTCTCGGCCAACTACAAGGTGAAGGTGGGTATTGCGAACGCGCGCTCATCGCTGGAGCTCATCGAGCTCGAGCCCAACCGCTACGAGCTCGTCTCGTTAACGGAGGCCACGGGTCTCGTGGGCATCTTCAAACGCGGCCGCGTTTACGAGCGCACGATTTTTCGCGTCGCTGACGGCGAGATTCTCACGGAGTACCTCGCTCGCGAGGACACACTGAGCGGTCAGAAGCGTGACGTCGAGGTCTACTACCGCCCCGAACAGGGTGAAGCGGACATCGTCTTCTACGGCGAAACCGAAACGGTCGAGATCCCGCGTGACACGTACAACCCGCTGCTCATGCAGGTTGCCCTCATGCAGGACCTGGCCGAAGGTACGGCGCCTGACTTTTACAACGTGCTCGACCACGTTGGTCTGCGCCAGTACACGGTGACGATCGGCGACGAGGACCAGGTCAAGACGCCGCTGGGTGGCTTTGACGCGATTCCGGTCGATCTCATCAATGAAGTCGAAGATGCTGGAACGCGAGTCTTTGTGGCACCGAAGGCCGAATGGGTCGCAGTGAAAGTCGAAGCACGCAAGGGCGACGACGTCAAAGCAACGCTGCGCGTCAACCGCATCGACGACAACGCGCGCAGCTGAGGCCGCGCCAACATCGAAACCTGATAGCCTGTGCCGGGTCGGCGCGACGCGCTGTTTCCGGCACAGGCCATCATGACGATTTCCGTACCTGATCTTTGCGACGACCACCCGGACGACGTCCGCGTTCTCGCGCCGCTGTTTCGAAACTACGGCGGCATCACCAACTTCGGCGGACCCGCCGTCACCATCAAGTGCTTCGAGGACAATTCACTCGTTAAGGCACAGGGACAAGTCGCCGGCGAAGGCCGCGTCCTCGTCGTCGATGGCGGCGCCTCATCAAGACGTGCACTGCTCGGCGACCAGATCGCCGCAGCGCTGGCCGGCAATGGCTGGGCCGGCATCATCATCTTCGGCTACGTGCGCGACGTTGACGCGCTTGCAGCCACGGGTCTGGGCATTCAGGCCATGGGTTCGATTCCCGTCAAGACGGACAAGCGCGGCCTGGGAGACTTGGACGTGCCCGTGAGCTTCGCAGGCGTGACGATTTCACCAGGCGAATACATCTACGCCGACAACAACGGGATCGTTGTGTCGACGCAGGCGCTTGTTTGACGGTCATTGCGACCATCTACCGTCACTGCGAGGAGCAAAGCGACGAAGCAACCTCCCAACGCCGTCGCACTGTTCGGCAGTACGATAGCGTCAGGAGATTGCCGCGCCCGCTGCGCGGGCTCGCAATGACAGTTTTTGATTAACCGAACTGAGCTTCCTCGGTCGAACCTGTCAGCGCCGTCACTGAAGACTTGCCGCCCTGGATGACCGTGGTGACGTCGTCGAAGTAGCCCGTGCCGACTTCCTGCTGATGCGCAACAAAGGTGTAACCCTTGTCGGCGTCGGCGAACTCCTGCTCCTGCAGCTTGACGTATGCCGACATGTCTTCGCGGGCGTACTCGTAGGCCAGGTTGAACATGCCGTGCCACATGTTGTGTACGCCGGCCAACGTGATGAACTGGTACTTGTAGCCCATCGCTGAGAGTTCGCGCTGGAACTTGGCGATCGTGGCGTCGTCGAGGTTCTTCTTCCAGTTGAACGACGGCGAGCAGTTGTAGGCCAGCAGCTGATCGGGGTAGCGCTTCTTGAGTGCTTCGGCGAACACGCGTGCCTCGTCCAGATCCGGCGTGGCCGTTTCACACCAGACCATATCGGCATAAGGCGCGTAGGCAAGACCGCGAGCGATGGCTTGGTCGATGCCGGCCTTGGTGCGGAAGAAGCCTTCCGAAGAACGCTCGCCCGTGATGAAGGGCGCGTCGTACTCGTCGATGTCACTCGTGAGCAAATCGGCCGCATTGGCGTCGGTGCGTGCAAGAACGATCGTCGGCGTATCGGCAACGTCGGCGGCAAGACGGGCGGCGACAAGCTTCTGCACGGCCTCGCGCGTTGGCACAAGGACCTTGCCGCCCATGTGGCCGCACTTCTTGACCGAGGCGAGCTGGTCCTCGAAATGGGCACCGGCAGCACCAGCCTCGATCATCGCGCGCATCAGTTCGTAGGCGTTAAGCACACCGCCGAAGCCAGCCTCCGCGTCAGCCACGATGGGCGCGAAGTAATCGATGTAGCCCTCGTCGCCAGGATTGACGCCCTTCTGCCACTGGATCTGGTCGGCGCGCGAAAATGAATTGTTGATACGCTCGATGACCTTCGGCACCGAGTCGACGGGGTACAGCGACTGGTCGGGGAACATCGACATGTAGCTGTTGTTGTCGGCGGCCACCTGCCAGCCCGACAGATAGATGGCCTGTACGCCCGCTTTGACCTGCTGCACGGCCTGGCCGCCCGTGAGTGCGCCCAGGCAGTTCACGTAGTCCTTGCCGAACTTGGCTTCGGCACCGCCGTTGACGAGGTCCCAGAGTTTCTCGGCGCCGCGCCGCGCGATGGTGTTCTCTTTCTTGATCGAGCCGCGCAGGCGAACAACGTCGCCGGCTGAGTAAGTGCGCTCCACGCCCTTCCAGCGCGGGTTTTCGGCCCAGTCTTTCTCGAGACGGGTGATTTCAGCGTGACGGTCGTAGTTGCCTGTGCTCATGGCGGAATCCTCGGCAGTCGGTGTGGTTAATGGCTGCAGTCTAGCCATCCGTCTAGGTATAACTCCAGACTATTAAGCGTATACTCGGCATTCATTCTGTGAATAAGGGAGCGGCGATGACGCTCGCCCGCCTCGACCTGAATCTGCTCGTGTATCTCGATGTACTGTTACGGGAGGGCAACGTGACCCGCGCCGCGCAACAGCTCGGGATCAGCCAGCCGGCCATGAGCAACGGGCTCAAGCGGCTTCGCGATGCTTTCGGCGACCCGCTGCTCGTGCGCACGAGCGACGGCATGACACCCACAGAGCGCGCGCTCGAGCTCAAGCCCGAAGTGCGCGAAGTGCTCTCACGCGTCGAACACTTCGTGCAGCCCATGACGGACTTTGAGGCGACATCGAGCGAGCAGGTGTTTCGCATCATGTGTAGTGACTACGCCGAGGTCACGCTCCTGCCGGGCCTGCTTGGGCGCCTGCGCCGCGAGGCCCCGCACATCACGCTTGATGTCATGACGCCCAGCGACGTGAACTTTCACGATGTTGAGCAGGGCAAAGTCGATCTCGTGATCAATCGCTTCGACGAACTGCCGAGTTCGTTTCACCAGACCGTGCTGTGGCGCGACAGCTTCTCCTGCGTGGTGGCCAAGCGCACGCTGGACGGTCGCACCTTGGATCTCGACACCTACCTCGCCTCGCGCCACGTGTGGGTGAGCAAGACGGGTATGGGCGTGGGGGTAGGCGTTGATCCTGAGGACGTGCAACGGCTGGGTTGGGTCGACGAAGCACTGGACGCGCTCGGCCACAAACGCAACATCGCCATCTTTACGCGCCACTACCTGGTAGCGCTACAGCACGCCGCAGACCAGGACTTGATTGCCACGGTCCCGACCCGCGCCGCTCGGCTCCTGTCCTGGAATAAGGACGTGACGACGGTCGCACCGCCGTTCGCCATCGACGACATCGACCTGACCATGGCCTGGAGCCCCCTGCTGCACAACAATCCGGGGCACCGCTGGCTGCGCCAGTGCTTCCGAGAGATCGCCGACGCCGCACCCGCCTGACATTCACACACGCTATGCCGGGGATAACCGCCATTCGCTAGACTAATGGCAGCCCCTCGCCGAGAATCCGGGCACTGTTTTCAGGGGCTTGCCATGACTGACCGCGTAGACCGCCACGGACTCAGCGTCGATTCTGCCTTCGACGCCTTCATCGCTGACCGCGCCCTGCCCGGCACGGGCATCGATGCCGACACCTTTTTTGCCGCGCTGGCCGGTCTTGTTGCGGATCTCGCGCCCCGCAACCGCGAACTCCTGGCCGAGCGCGACAAGCTGCAGGAGACGATCGACCAGTGGCACCGCGAGCGTATCGGCCAGCCCCACGATGCGGCGGCGTACAAAGCGTTTCTTGAAGAGATCGGCTATCTGCTGCCGCAGCCCCACCCAGCACCGCAGATCACGACCGCGAATGTCGACACCGAGATCACGGCGCAACCGGGTCCGCAGCTCGTCGTGCCCGTCATGAACGCGCGCTTCGCACTCAACGCGGCGAACGCACGTTGGGGCAGCCTGTACGACGCGCTCTACGGGACCGACGTCATCAGCGAAGACGATGACGCGGCGCGCGCGGGCGGCTACAACCCCGTTCGCGGCAACAAAGTGATCGCCTGGGCGCGCGACTTCCTCGACCGCGCCGTACCGCTCGCAAATGGCTCGCACGTCGATGCGACGACCTACGCCATCCGCGACGGCCAGCTCATTGTGACCGTCGACGGCGACCTCGATACGGGACTCGCCGAGCCCGCCGAATTTGTCGGCTACCGCGGCGACGCGGGCGCACCAAGCGCGGTGCTGCTTCGCCACAATGGTCTGCACATCGAAATCGTGATTGACCGCGACCATCCTGTGGGCAAGGACGACGAGGCCGGCGTTGCCGACGTCGTGCTCGAGTCCGCCATCACGACGATCCAGGATTGCGAAGACTCTGTCGCGGCCGTCGACGCCGCCGACAAGACTGTTGTCTACGGCAACTGGCTCGGCCTTATGAAAGGCGATCTGATCGAGAGCTTCGCCAAGGGCGGCAAAACAGTCACGCGCGAGCTCGTGGGCGACCGGGACTACACGGCACCCGACGGCGGTGGCTTCTCGCTGCCGGGCCGCAGCCTGCTGCTAGTGCGTAACGTCGGTCACTTGATGACGACGGACGCTGTGCTCGACGGCGAAGGCCGCGAGATTCCTGAGGGCATTCTCGATGCACTGACCACAGTCGCGATTGCGATCCACGACTTGAAAGGTGCGCGCTTGAACTCACGCGCGGGCAGCGTCTACGTCGTGAAGCCCAAGATGCACGGCCCAGACGAAGTGAGTTTCACGGGCGAGCTATTCGACCGCGTCGAAGACGCACTGGGCCTCGAACGCAATACGGTCAAGATCGGCATCATGGACGAGGAGCGGCGCACCACCATGAATCTCTCCGAGTGCATCGGCCGCATCCCGGGCCGCGTCGTGTTCATCAACACGGGCTTCCTCGACCGCACGGGCGACGAAATCCACACGAGCATGCTCATGGGCCCCATGGTGTGCAAAGGCCCCATGAAGGACACGCCCTGGATTTCCGCCTACGAAGACTGGAACGTCGACGTGGGGCTTGCCTGCGGGCTGGCCGGAAAGGCGCAGATCGGGAAAGGCATGTGGGCCATGCCCGATGAAATGGCCAAAATGGTCGCGGCCAAGACCAACCACCCGCTCGCGGGCGCAAACTGCGCCTGGGTGCCCTCGCCAACGGCCGCGACGCTACACGCCACGCACTACCACCAGATCGATGTGATCGCGCGGCAGCGCGAGATCGCCACGCGCGAGATGGCCTCACTCGACGACATCCTCACGATTCCGGTTGAGGCGAATCCCGGGCACTGGTCGGCCGACGACATCCAGGCCGAGCTGGACAACAATATCCAGGGCTTGCTCGGTTACGTCGTGCGTTGGGTCGAACAAGGTGTGGGTTGCTCGAAGGTGCCCGACATCAGCGACGTCGGTCTCATGGAGGATCGCGCCACGCTGCGAATCTCGAGTCAACACCTGGCCAACTGGCTACAACACGGCATCTGCACCGCGGAACAGATCGACGAGACGCTGCAGCGCATGGCCGCCGTCGTTGACGAGCAGAATCAGTACGACAACGGTTATCGACCGATGGCGGGCAACTGGGAGACGAGTTACGCCTATCGTTGTGCGCGAGAACTCGTGTTTGAAGGCACGGCGCAGCCGAACGGCTACACCGAGCCGCTGTTGCATGCCTGGCGGCGGCGGGCGAAGGCCGGCGCATGATCGTCATCCACCATAACCCGGACTGCGGCACCTCTCGTAATGTGCTGCGGATCATCCGTGGCGCCGGCATTGAGCCCGTCGTCATCGAATATCTGGAGACCGGATGGACCCGGCCGCAGCTGCTCGGCTTGTTCGCAGCGGCCGATGTGACACCGCGCGAAGCACTGCGCGAGAAGCGCTCACCGGCTGAGGAGCTGGGACTGCTTGAAGACAGTGTCAGCGATGAAACGCTCATAGACGCGATGCTTGAACATCCCGTTTTGGTCAACCGGCCGTTTGTGTGCACGCCCAAAGGCGTGGCGCTGTGCCGACCCTCAGACACCGTCCTCGAATTGCTCGACACTTGGCCGGAAGGTCCGTTCGAGACGGAGCAAGGGGTGATCATTATTGACGCCGACGGGAAGCGCGTTAGTACTTAACTCGTCATTGCGAGCACGCGAAGCGGGCGCGGCAATCTCCCAACGCTTCCGCGAGGGAAAACGTCACGACACTCGGATAGAGATCGCCGCGGCGCTGCGCGCCTCGCGATGACGGTTAAGGCTGCGCGCCTCGCGATGACGCGCTTGTCCCTGTCATATACTGCGCCCCACGCCGGTCTCATCGCGACCTCAAACAAATCCCCGAACGGAGCCTATCATGTCCGACAACACCTACACCCCCCCGAAAGTCTGGACCTGGGACGCCGAAAGTGGCGGCAAATTCGCCAACATCAACCGCCCCATCGCAGGCCCCACGCATGACAAGGCGCTGCCTGTCGGTGAACACCCGCACCAGCTCTACTCTCTGGCCACACCCAATGGCGTGAAGGCAACCGTGATGTTCGAGGAATTGCTGGCGGCCGGCCACGAGGGCGCGGAGTACGACGCCTGGCTGATTAACATCGGTGAAGGCGACCAGTTCGGCAGCGGCTTCGTCGATATCAACCCCAATTCCAAGATCCCCGCCCTGCTCGACCGCAGTACGGACCCGCACACGCGCGTGTTCGAATCCGGCTCGATCCTTGTCTACCTGGCCGAGAAATTCGGCGAGTTTTTGCCGACAGACCCGGCCGCGCGCACGGAGACCTTCAATTGGCTCTTCTGGCAGATGGGCTCTGCGCCCTACCTCGGTGGCGGCTTCGGTCACTTCTATGCTTACGCGCCCGAGAAGTGGGAATACCCCATCAATCGATTCTCGATGGAAGTGAAGCGCCAGCTCGACGTACTCGACCGCAACCTGGCAGACCGTGAATTCCTGGCGGGCAGCGAATACACGATCGCCGATATCGCCACGTTCCCGTGGTACGGCGGCATGGTGCTCGGCAAGCTCTACGACGCGGGTGAATTCCTCGACGTGGCGTCTTACAAAAACGTCGTGCGCTGGGCGGAACAGCTCTCCGAACGCCCGGGTGTGAAACGCGGTCGACGCGTCAATCGCACCTGGGGTGACGAAAGTTCACAGCTCAAGGAGCGCCACAGCGCCGCTGACCTCGACTAGCGCTCCAACGGATCCGGTAACGGCGGCAAGGGTTCGGCGGGTAGCATGATGCTGCGTGTCTCTGGAGGCGCGCAGTGAGGCTCGCAGCTCGCGTCACGTTCCAGGCGAATGGCAGGCAGTGGCGCAGGCTCGCCTGCTGACAGAGCCTTCTGAGCCGCGAGCTTTCGCTCACGATCGCGCTGCTGCTGCTCCTGCACGACCGTCAACGGCCGATCGCACTGATGGTCGACCCGACACGCGTTTCTGTCGTTCGAATGCGCTTCTGCAATGACACCATCCCGGCGCGGCTCAAAATCAATGCCGTCCTTGTCGAAAATAAGCGTGCCAGAGCCACAGCCGGACAGGCACAACGCGAGCGCAACGATGGAGACTACGCGAGACATAGGTCGAATATGGCGAATCCGCGTCTGCCAAGCACACCGTGACGTCTCAATTCGCTGGCATTGCTTTCGGCCCTATACTGTCCTTCGTCGCAGACCATTCTCTGGGGGGCGAAGATGCGATACCGAGTTCCAATTCTCGTGGCCTTTGCGCTGGCGGCTTCGGCTGCATCCCTGCAGGCACAAGATGCCGAAGGCTGCAGCGACCACGGCGCCCTGTCGCGCTATCCGAACACCGTACTCGAGTGGTGCCAGACCGATAACTACCTACCCTATCGGGTGCCCGTCGGTCCCGTGACAGGCTACCGTGCCATCGGCGAGTGGATCGATGTCGAAGGTCGCGTTACACGCAACTTCTACTCGCTAAAAGGCGGCGAGCGCACCCACGCTGAAGTCTGGAAAAATTTCCGCGATGCGTTGGCCCAGGCGGACTTTGAGATCATCGCAGAGGGCTTGTTCCCGGAACGCAACGTCAAGGGTGACATCGGCGGCGGCGGCTGGCTCGGCGTGCACTACACCACCAATCCCTGGCAGGGCGCCGGGGCCGTCGGCAAGCTCGTTTCGGGCACGTCCTCGAGCGGTGGCACAGGTGCCGTGTTTGGCAGGAAGGAACGCGCCGACGATACGATCTATGTATTGGTCACGCTTGAGCAGCATTCATCCAATGAAGTTGCAGCACTCATCACAGTCGTCGAAACGAAGCCCGCAGAAACGGGGCTGGTTGTCGCGAACGCAGAAGCCATGGGGCGTGACCTCGAGGAACTCGGGCGCACCGTGCTTTATGGCTTGCAGTTCGCGTACGACGACGACGCACTGCTACCGGAATCCAAGCCCGCACTCGACGAGATCGCGGGTTTTCTAAAGGCGAGGCCTGACGCCCGGTTCTACGTGGTCGGGCACACCGACGCAAAGGGCACGCACGCCTACAACATGAAGCTCAGCGCCGATCGTGCCCTTTCCGTGCGCGCGGCATTGATACAGGACTACGGCATTGCTGCTGATCGCCTTGAAGCGGCTGGCGTCGGCCCGCTCGTTCCGGTGTTCACCAATGCCACAGACGGCGGCCGCGCCAAGAACCGCAGAGTTGAACTCGTCGCACGCGAATAGCGGTTGTTGAAATGTTTTTGCACTGGCCGAGGTCTCTTTCGGCAAGGTCGCTGTGGGCGACACACAAACCGAAAACCAACGGAGCAAGAACATGACAAGTGTAAATCTATTAGTACGAAGCGTACTGATTATCGTCGCCACACTGGGCGCCGCATTGGTGACAAGCAACACGGCATACGCCGACGATCAAGGCGGTACGTGGACGAAAAAGTCGCAGAAGATCGCGGGCGCCTGGAAAATCGTGGAAACTGCCGAAGGTCGATTCCTCGAGCTCGACGACAGTTTCAAGACTCGTCGCGCACCGGACTTGAAGCTGTTCCTCTCACCGCTTGAAGCGGGCAGCGTCAACGCGAAAAACGCCACGTCCGGTAGCGTCCTGATCGCCAAGCTGCAGAAAGCCAAGGGCGCGCAGCGTTACGAGATTCCGGCGGACATCGACCTTGATGCCTTCCAGACGCTTGTCCTGCACTGCGAGAAGTACACGAAGCTCTGGGGCGTGAGCGCGCTTTGACTCATCGTCATCGCGAGCCGGCGAAGCCGGCGCGGCGATCTCTCAACGACATCGTGCCCTTGATCGGTACGACTGCGTCAAAAAATCGCCGCGTCGCTTCGCTCCTCGCGATGACGGGTGGTCCGGCTTCGCTCCTCGCGATGACGGGTGGTCCTGCTTCGCCGGCTCGCGATGACGGGTGGGCGGGCTCGCAATGCGCTGCATCCGTTGCGACGCCTTCAGTGACCGTAATTCCGCCAGTAATCAATCAACATCTTCGCAGCACCCCACAGCGCGAAGACCAACGCGACGCCGATCGGCAAATACATCCAGCGTAACGACAAACCACCCAGCTCGACCCCGAGCAAGTACATCCCCACCGCACCGATCACGCCGTAGAAGCCGTACAACACGAGCTGTGCGAACACGATGATGGCGCTGACCAGAAAACGCGTCAGCAGACGATGCGGCGCGTCAGGGCCTTGCCGCGCGAGCAGCCCCGCGACGAGCTTCTCAACCCCGGCGGCCACTTAAATCAGGCCTCGGCTAACGCGCGTTGCACGCGCGCCTGAAGTAGATCGAGGACTTGGCCCCGAAACCAGGGGTTCTTCTTGAGCCAACGATTGTTCCGCGGGCTCGGGTGTGGCAACGCCATGACGCCGTCGCCGAGCGCCTCCCAACTGCGGATCGTCTCCGTCAGTGACTCTGACTTTCGATCGGGCAGGTGCCAGTCGCGCGCGTAGCGACCAATGACCAGCAGCAGCGCCACGTCAGGCATCATGTCGAGCAGGGGCTGACGCCAGTTCGCCGCGCACTCGGGACGCGGCGGCAGATCGCCAGAGCTGCCCGTCCCCGGAAAGCAGAATCCCATCGGCAGCACACCGATACGTGTGGCGTCATAAAAGGTATCGCGATCCACGCCAAGCCAATCACGCAGTCGATCGCCCGACGGATCATCGAATGGAATACCCCGCTCGTGCGCGCGCCGACCGGGCGCCTGGCCGGCTATGAGCACGCGCGCCTTGGGACTCACTTGAAGCAGCGGTGCCGGGCCCAGCGGCAGGCCCTCACAAATCGTGCAACGCCGCACACGCTTCAGCAGCGCGCTCAAGACTCCGCAACCACTTCGTAGTGCACGACACCGGGCTCGAACTCGAGTAGAAAACCTTTGTCCTCGGGGTAGTACTTGGCCACCTCGATGTCATCGCCAGCAAACGCCTTGATGACCTCGACGTTGTCCCACGCAGTCATCGTGATGAAGTGGGTCACGTCACCGTCGTGGCGCTCGAGAATCCTGACGCTCTGATTGCCGGGCACGCTTTGGTAATCGGGAATCGCACGTTGCTCGAGAAACGCCCGGTACGCCGCAGCATCCTCACGCTTCACGCGCCCGTGCCACATGCGAATGATCACTACGCGCCCCCGCTCGGCGCCGCCGCACCCGACGTCGCGGCATAACCCTTCCGCGCCGCGTCGACCCACTGCTTGTGACGCTCCGTGTAGAGCTTGCCCGCCTGTTCACTTTCCTCAAGCACGGAGAAATAGAGCATCCGTGCACGCGCATCATCGCCTTCCTCGCGCAGCATGTCGCCGAAGCGTACGTAGGGTTCGGGCCCCGCGTAGTAGCTGCAAAGCGCTTCGTACTCGTGAATCGCGCCCGGAATGTCGCCGGCGGCGGCTTTGGCGCGCGCGTAGAGCACGTGACCTTGCGGCGACTGGTAATCAGGATTCTTGGCGCGCAACACATCGAGCGTATTGATCGCCGCCTCCGGGTGATCCAGCGCGAATTGCATGCGCGCGAGCTCGAGCATCAGGTCGGGTTGGAAGCGGTTCGCCCCCGCCAGTGTGCGTTGCACCAGGGAAAGCCCCTCTTGGAAAGCACCCTCGTCGTAGTGCTGTTGTGCCGCCGCGAGCGCATCTCGGACCGTGCAGTCGGTCTCAAAGCGCTCCGGGCCGGATTTACCAGTGCTGACCCCTCGCAGCGCGCGTCGCTTGGCCGCACGCCGACCATCGAGCACATCAGGTAGAAACTCGACTAAGAAATAGGCGATGGCGCCGACCACCGGCGCCAACAGCAGGATCCAGACCCAGATCGTGTCGCGCTGTGTCCGCATCGCGTGCACCAGCAGCGCGAGTTGCACACCGAGAACGACGGCCCAGAAGTGCATTGCTGCGCGACCCGGGTTCTAGACGACCTCAAACAGACCCGCGGCACCCATGCCGCCACCCACACACATGGTGCAGACGACGTACTTGGCGCCACGACGCTTACCTTCGATGAGTGCGTGACCGACCATGCGCGCGCCCGACATGCCGTAAGGATGACCAATCGAGATCGCGCCGCCGTTCACGTTCAGCAACTCGTTGGGAATGCCAAGCGTGTCGCGGCAGTAGATCACCTGAACCGCAAACGCTTCGTTGAGCTCCCAAAGGCCTATGTCGTCCATCTTGAGACCATTGCGCTCGAGCAGCTTTGGAACTGCGAAGACGGGGCCAATGCCCATCTCGTCGGGCTCCGTGCCCGCCACGGCCATGCCACGGTAAATCCCGAGCGGCTCGATGTTGCGCTGCTCAGCAAGCTTCGCGTCCATGATCACCGACGCCGATGCGCCGTCTGACAGCTGGCTGGCGTTGCCGGCCGTGATCACACCGCCGTCGAACACGGTGCGCAGTCCGGCGAGACCCTCGGCTGTGGTGTCCGGGCGGTTGCCTTCGTCTTTGTCGAGCGTGACGTCGTGGAACGAAATCTCCTTCGTTTCACGGTCCTGCACACCCATCGTCGACGCCATCGGCACGATCTCGTCCGAGAAGTGGCCCGCCGCCTGACCTGCGGCCGTGCGCTGCTGGCTTTGCAGTCCGTACTCGTCCTGGTGCTCGCGCGTGATGCCGTAACGTTTGGCAACGACTTCCGCTGTCTCAAGCATCGACATGTAAATGTGCGGCGCCTTGGCAACGACCGCATCGTCCTTGGCCCGGTAGGTATTCATGTGCTCGTTCTGCACGAGGCTGATCGTGTCGACGCCACCGCCCACGACGACCGACATGTTGTCGGCCATGATCTGCTTGGCGGCCGTCGCGATCGCCATCATTCCCGAGGCGCACTGGCGATCGACGGACATGCCGGGCACCGTCACAGGCAAGCCGGCGCCGACGAGCGCCTGGCGCGCGACGTTCTGGCCCGTCGAGCCCTGCTGCAGCGCGCAACCCATGACGACGTCGTCAACCTCTGCGGGATCAATGCCCGAACGCGCGACGGCGTGTTCAATGGCGTGCGCCGCCAGCGACTGGCCCTGCGTGTTGTTAAAGGCGCCGCGGTAGGCGCGGCCGATCGGCGTGCGCGCCGTCGCAACGATGACTGCTTCTTTCATGTCCGCCTCCTCAGCGCTCGAGTTTGATGCCGCGACGCTTGGCCAGCGCCGTCAGGAACTTCACGCTTTGCTCGCTGCCCTGCATCAGCTCGCGCGCGGTCGACAAATCACTGGCTTCTTCCCAGCCTGCTGCGACGTTTTCCGCGGTCACTTCGTCGCCGTCGAGCAGGATGCCCTGCGTCTCGACGATGGCCGCGCGTGCAAAGCCGCCCGCGCCTGCCGCGATAATCTGCCGACTCGGCGCTTGCTCTGAGCACATGAAGATGACGGCCGGCGTGACGAGCGCGGGCTCGAGTGCCGCTAGCACGTCTTCGGCCATGAGGTCTTCGGTCATGCGCGTCGCAGCCACAGGCGCCAACGTGTTGACGTGGATGTTGTACTTCATGCCCTCGAGGTGCAGCGTGTTCATGAGGCCTGCAAGGCCCAGCTTGGCGGCACCGTAGTTCGACTGGCCGAAGTTGCCGTACAAGCCCGAGGAACTCGAGGTCATCATGATCCGGCCGTACTTCTGCTCCCGCATGATCTCCCAGACGGCCTTGGTGCAGTTAACACTGCCCATGAGGTGCACGTCGACCACAGCCTGAAAGTCGGAAACGGGCATCTTGATAAAGGTCTTGTCGCGCAGGATGCCGGCGTTGTTGACGAGTATATCGACGCGGCCCCACTTGTCCATGGCCGCTGCGACCATGGCCTCGACCTGCTCGTAGTTGGTCACGTTGGCGCCATCGGCGATCGCCTCACCGCCCGCAGCCTCGATCTCTTCCACAACGGCCTGTGCGGCTGAAACCGAGCCGCCGGTGCCATCGCGCGCGCCGCCCAGATCGTTGACCACGACCTTGCCGCCGCGCTTTGCAAATTCCAGCGCGTGCGCGCGACCCAGACCGCCACCGGCGCCCGTAACAATGATGACTTGCCCGTCGAAACGAATCGTCATGAGTAATTCCTAGTTGTGTGAATGCGTTGGGTGTCGCTCAGCTGCCCGAGCCGACGATAAATAGCGAGAGCACCTCGGCGATAAGCGCCGGCTTGTCGTTGCCCTCGATCTCGACCGTGACGTTGCTCTTGCACAGCAGCTGTCCCGGTCCCTTTTCCGTAACCTCGGCCAGCACCATGTGGCAACGCACGCGACTGCCGACGGGCACAGGCTGCAGAAACCGCAGCTTGTCACTGCCGTAGTTGATGGCCATGACAAGATTCTCGGGCGCGATGCCACACTGCGCGCTGAAGTACGGCAGCAGCGACAACGTCAGGTAACCGTGCGCGATGGTGGTGCCGAACGGTGTCTGCTTCGCCTTCTCGGCGTCGAGGTGAATGAACTGGTGGTCGAGCGTGGCATCGGCAAATGCGTTGATGCGCTCCTGCTCGATGGTCAGCCAGTCCGAAGGCGGACGCTCCTTGCCTATGTAAGAAGCCAACTCGGATGCCGGAACGGTGTCAGCCATGGTGCCCCCTGGATGGTCTGCGCGAAAAGTTTTTGACAAAGGCGTGTCGAACTTTGCAACCCGCCGATGGTAAACTCCTAAGTCTATCGAACGCAGCCTGGGCGCGCACTGCAAGCGGCCCCAAGACCACAAGAATCATGCCTGCAACGACTGTCGCAACAACGCTGGGACGCGTCCGCGGCTTCAGTACTGACCGCGCCCGATGCTGGCTCGGCATCCCTTACGCCGCGCCACCCACGGGCGCGCTACGCTGGCAACCACCGCAGCCCCACGAGGGCTGGTCGGGCGTGCGCGATGCGCGCGAATTCGGACCGGCCGCCCTGCAACACACCTCACAGCTCGCCGAGGAGCTACCGGGTGGTCTCGCGGGCTGCAGCGAGGACTGCCTGACGCTCAATGTCTACGCACCTCTGGCCACGGTCGACACGCCGTTGCCCGTGATTATCTGGATCCACGGCGGCGGCTTTTCGGTAGGTGGTGGCAGTCAAGCCATGTACTCGGGCGAGAGACTCTCGGCTGCGGGTCCCTGCGTGGTCGTCACCATCAACTACCGACTGGGTGTGCTCGGCTTTCTGCGCCTCGCCGATGTCACGGGCGGGCGCATCCCATCGACAGGCAACGAGGGCTTGCTTGACCAGCTCGCCGCGATCGAGTGGATCATCGCCAATGCGGCGACGTTTGGTGGCGACCCCGACAACATCACCGTGTTCGGTGAATCCGCGGGCGGCATGTCTGTCGCCGCGCTTATGACCCTGCCCAGGGCCGCGGGCAAGTTTCAGCAGGCCATCATCCAGAGCGGTAGCGCGCATGGTGCGCACAGCCTCGATCGCGCCAATCGCGTTGCCGAGTTGTTCTTGAAGCAGTTGCCCCGCGCAGTGCGGGACAACCCGGCCGAGGCCGACCGCGTCGCGCTGAGCAACGCCTCGCTGATGTTGCACGGGCGCATGATGTTCGACGAAGGCCTGAGCGTCATGCCGACGCGACCGGTTGTTGACGGCAAGCTGATTCCGGAATTGCCCATGACGGCATTTCGGACAGGCAGCGTACCTTCGATCCCCGTCATGATCGGCTGCACGCGCGACGAGTGGCGCTATTGGCTGCTCGTCGACCGCGGCCTCGCCAAGCTTGACCATGCGGGGTTCATGAGGCGGCTGGCGTTCCAGTTCAATACCGATGAGGTCACAGAACTGCTCTCCATGTACGGCTACCGCGAGGGCGAGAGTGACCCTGCACTCACGCTGTGCGACATCACGGGCGACGCCGTCTTTGGCGCCTCAAGCCGCAAGGCGGCGCTGGCACTGGCTCAGCACCAGCGCGTCTACCGTTACCGTTTCGACTATGAGGCGCCTGGACTGGGTGGCCGGCTTGGCGCGCCCCACGTGTCGGAGATTCCGCATGTATTTGGCACGCTCGATGCGCCTGGTACTGGCGTACTGTTCGACGACACGCCCGCGTCGCGTCGGCTGTCGCGCACGATGGCCTGGACCTGGTCCGCCTTCGCGCGCGATGGCGCCCCCGATATCGACACCTGGCCGCCGCTGGACGGCACGCCGGGGTACTACCGTTGGGACGTGCCGCACGCCTACGAGACCGAGCCGGAGGGCCCGCGCGAGGCCTTCTGGCGCGACATCGACGACGCCCGCCTTCAAGCCATGTAGCGCGCCTCAGGCGGTCGCTTCAAGCGCAGCCTCGCGCAGCGCGCGTTTGAAGATCTTGGCGCTCGCGGTCTTGGGCAGTGGCTCTGCACGCACCTCGATGTGAGCCGGAACCTTGAAGTGCGCGAGCCGCTCGCCGAGAAAGCCCCGCAAGGCATCGCCTGACACATCAGCACCCGCGCTGACCACCGCAACGACCTTTTCGCCGAGCGCCTCGTCAGGCAGCCCGAACACGGCGGCCTCAGCCACCTCGGGGTGCTCGTAGAGTGCGTTCTCAACTTCCTGGCAGCTGATGTTCTCGCCGCCACGTATGACGATGTCCTTGATGCGATCGACGATGTACACAAAGCCCTCGTCGTCGACATAGCCGACGTCACCCGACTTCACGTAGCCCCCTTCGAGCGTTTCCGCCGTCGCCTGGTCCTGGTTCAGGTAGCCGCGCATGTTCGTGATGCTCTTGATCCAGATCTCTCCGGCTTCGCCCGTCGCGCACTCGTTGCCATCATCTTCAACGATACGAATGTCCACGAGCGGAAAGCAGGCCTGACCCACGCTGTCTGGCTTGGCTTCGTAGAGCTGCCCGGCGTTGGCCGTGCCCATGGCGCTCGTCTCGGTCATGCCATAACCGATCGAGGGTTTCACGTGTTCAAACGCGCCGTCGATGACGGGCACGTGCGCTGCGGGCCGCGCGGCACCGCCGCCCGAGACGGCGTAGAGCGAGCTCAGGTCGCGCCCGCTTTCTTTTGCGGCGCGGGCCAGTTCGAACGACATGCTGGGCACGCCGTTGAATGCCGTCAGATGCTCCGTCTCAATGAGCTCCAGCGCCTTGTCGACATTCCAGCGGTGCATGATCACCATCTTCTGCCCACCGAGTACCGAGAGCAGGAACATCGCGTTACAACCCGTGACGTGAAACAGCGGTACCGTCATCAGCAAGCCGAGCTGTCGTCCCTCGGCCGGACCAACGCCACGCACCGTGCGATCGGCCGTGGTCAACAGCGCCCACTCCATGAGCGCCTGGATCGTGGCCCGGTGCGTGGTCATGACGCCCTTTGGCGCACCCGTCGAGCCCGACGTGTAAAAAATGGTACCGAGATCGTCGGGTGCGGCGCCCGGTACTTCGGCCCCGGCGTCACCCGTCGCAACAAACGCGTCCCAGGTCATGGCGCCCGCGGCCTCACCATCGGCGGTGATCACCGTCAGCCCGCGGGGGCCGGCAATGGGAACCAGCCGCTCGGCGCGTTGAACGTCGGCGAACACGACGCGCGCGCCGCAATCGCCAAACGCGTAGTCGAGCTCCGCAGTCTGCCACCAGGCGTTCATGGGCACGGCAACCGCGCCCAGCCGCGTGATGGCCATGTAGGCCAGAATCCACTCGGGCAAATTTCGCATGGCAATGGCCACGGGATCGCCGGGCTTCACGCCCGTCCGCTGCAGCGCATCGGCCGCCTGACGTGACGCCGCGTCAGCTTCCGCAAAGCTCATACGCCGCTCGTGGTAGACGACGAGCGTGGCGTCGCCGTAGGTCGCGGCGGCGTGCGCGTACAACGCACCCAGCGTGGGCGGCGCGTTTTCGAAGACGGGGTAGGTCACACCGTCAAGCTCGACCTCACCCAATTTGAATTCCGGCGCCGTTGCGATGGCCGCCTCGCAAAACGCGCGAATCGGATTCTCAGTTGCCCCCATCGTGGTCTCCCCCAGACCAGCTCAATTCCGTCGAGAGTGTAGCACCGCGCGACGTTAGCAAACCGTATGCAATCCGTTATCGGGACGTCACAGCTTGCCGCAACACTACGAACTCGACGAGCAGCAATGGGTTACAGCCAGCACATCTGACGGATGCTCGCCAACGCCAGGCGGCTCAGCTCGGGAATGCGGAGTGATCGCCTCAAGAATGGCATCGCTCCTGCCGCTAGCCGCGCGCAACTTGGTGGTAGTGTTGCAGTCGAAACAAGCGAACGACCCGTTGATTGCAACCTTTTGACCTGACGGCACATCTAAGTACTGAAGCCAATCGAAAAGAGACCTACAGACCCGCAACGACAGCAGCGCATGCTGCACACAAGGATGCCCCCCATGAACGTCCTGCAAAGCTACTCACGCGAATTGATCGCGGCCAACAACGACTCCAGTGAATTGCCTGGCGCCACGCCTCCCAAGCGCGACAAGATCACCGAGAACCGCAGCCCCGCTCCCCAAGAGCGTCGGCAGACCGACCAGCTCTCGCACTGGCTCGACCGGGTAATGGACCGCAGCGCCTGACACCCATCGAATAGAACGCATACGAAAGGCGCCTTTCGGGCGCCTTCTTTTTTCCCGCGCCCTTTCACCGGACGGTATCGAAACCGTCATCGGCACGTCACATGCGGCGTTCAGGCTTCCGCCAAGCCAACATCGGTCGGAAGCCAATGAACGACACAATGACGCCTGGCGCTTCTCCAGAAATCGGCGGCACGCTGCGTGCACGCAGTGCCTTCATTTCTGACCTGCACCTCGGCACGACGGGTTGCCGCGCTGAACTGCTGCTCGACTTCCTCGAACGTTGCGACGTGGACCACCTGTTCCTCGTCGGTGACGTAATCGATCTCGAGCGCATGCAACAGTCGGTGCACTGGCCCTCAAGCCACACCGCCGTGATGCGTCAAATCTTCCGGCTCGCGGCGGGCGGTATGGCGGTGACGTACATCCCCGGCAACCACGACGCCCGGCTGCGCGCGTTCGCGGGCAGCGAGTTCAGGGGCGTCAGTCTTCTGCATAATGTGATCCACGAAACGGCGGACTCGCGCCGCCTGCTCGTAACCCATGGCGACCAATTCGACGCAGAACTGCGAATCGGATCACTCAAGGAACGCATCGGTTCCGCCGCTTACCAATGGCTGGTGGATGTCGACGTCGGCATTAACCGGGTACGCGAGCGGCTGGGGTACGAGCGCATCCGACTCGCGAGCGCGGTGAAGATGAAAGTTGGCAGCGCGCGCAAGTACATCGACGAGTTCGAGTGCCTGGCCACGCTATATGCGCGACGACGCGGTCTGGACGGCATCGTCTGCGGGCACATCCACAAACCCGCCTGCATTGAGGGCGATGGCATTGGCTATTACAACGATGGCGACTGGGTGGAGCACTGCAGCGTGCTCGTGGAAGACGCTTCTGGCCGGATGCGGGATATCACGTGGTCCGGCGACAGCTTGTCAGTGGCAGCACCGAATGCGGCCTGAATGAATGGATACCAAAATGAACATCTTGCAACGCTACTCACGCGAACTGATTGCGGCTAACAGCGACTCCAGCGGTTCGCGCAACACGGCGCTGGTTTGGCGGGGCCAGGTCATCGAGAAAGTCGCCACAGCGCGTAACGACGATGACAGTGACGATCGTCTCCCCACCTGGCTCGATCGGGTCATGCGAAAAACCGCCTGAACTGACCAACGCTCAAGCACGAAGAAGGCGCCCCGCGAGGGCGCCTTTTTTTTCGTCGGCCTGCGCTAGACGCCGATCAACTGGCGCAAGGCATCGATACCCGGACCAAGGACCACATGATCGAGGTCGATCAGGGTGAGACTGACAGCCGACAGCGCCAATCCGATCGCGGCGCCCGCTATCACGTCAGTCGGGTAATGCAAACCGAGGACAACCCGTGAAGCCGCCACGAGCAGCAGGAAGGGCAGCGTGACCAAGGTCAGCACGGGAACGTAGTAGGCGAACATGACCGTGAACAACACCGCGTGCAGCGTGTGGCCCGAAGGAAAGCTGAACTCATCGAGCGGTGCAGTACGGGCCACGATCTCGCCGTGCGAGACAAACGGGCGCAAACGAACCAGCCGTGTCTTGAGGTACTTGTACAGGTACACACCGGCGAGCGCTGTGAGTCCCACATGCAGCATGGCGACGGCCGCCGGCAGTCCACCCGCGATCGTGATCACAACCAGCAACGTGTACCAGGCGACACCGTCGCCGAGCCGACTGGCCACGCGAAACAGGCCGCGGCAAACAGGGTTTCGCGACCAGGTGTTGATACGAATACAGACCCGCCGTTCGAAAGCGTCGGCGCGCAACAGCAACGGATGCATGAGGTGCCCTCTCGCGTGTGAACTTGCGCGGAATATGCGCGGTCCAGGTGACAGGGAATTGACTGAAGCGTGACGCTTTCGTGACGCCTGAAAACAGCCTGTCACTGTGCTGTAACGCGAACCCGATACCGTCGCGCCAAATTGCCGGAGAGGCGTCCCATGATGCGTATCGCAATTGTTACTGATGCGTGGCTGCCACAGACCAATGGCGTCGTCACCACCCTGTCCCGGACGGCCGAGTGCCTGCGGGACTTGGGCTACGACGTAAAGATGTTCACGCCCGAACCGTTCCGCACGATCCCCTGCCCCTACTACGCGGAGATCCGCCTGTCGCTATTCCCGGGACGGCGCCTGCGGCGCGACCTCGAGGCTTACGCGCCCGACGCGATCCACATCGCAACCGAGGGACCGCTGGGTCTCGCGGCACGTCGATACTGCAAGCGCCGAAAGCTCGCCTTTACGACGTCTTACCACACCCAGTTTCCCGCCTACGTGCGCAAGCGCGTACCGATCCCCGAGCGCTGGACCTACAAACTCATTCGTTGGTTCCACAACGCTGCACACTGCACGCTAGCACCGACACCCGCCATCGTAGAGGAGCTGCGCAAGAACGGGTTCCGCAACCCTGTCCTCTGGGGTCGCGGCGTCGATACGGCGTTGTTTCGACCCAGCGAAGCCGCGCGAGATCCGCGAGGCGGCCCGGTCTACATCTACGTGGGTCGCGTCGCCGTGGAGAAAAACCTCGAAGCCTTTACGGGCATGGCTGTCGAGGGCCGCAAGATCGTCGTGGGCGACGGCCCGGACCTCGCACGCTTGCGCGCCGACTACCCGGACTGCACCTACACCGGCTATAAGTACGGCGAAGAGCTGGCCGCGATTCTTGCCGCGGCCGATGTGTTCGTCTTTCCGAGCCGCACGGATACCTTTGGTTTGGTGATGCTCGAAGCGATGGCTTGTGGTGTGCCGGTCGCAGCCTACCCGGTGCCGGGGCCGATCGATGTCGTTCGCAACGGCGTGACCGGTGCGCTGCACACGTCGCTAGCGCGCGCCTGCGAACTGGCGCTGCAGCTCGATCGGCAAGCCTGTCGCAGTCACGCGCTGGCGCACAACTGGCAGCGCTGCACGCGGCAATTCGAGGCACGCCTCGTCACCACGACGTCCGGTGCGCTCATCGCACCCATCGCCCGCACGGGCTTGGATGACGCGAACCCTCGCGCGACGGGGCTCGCGTAGCGGACAATCCGTATTGGCACGCGCGGCAGCCCCGGGGTAGCCTATGTCACATCCGCCACGTCAAAGGCCGCGTGCGAAGCGGCCCAGCCGTTGCGCGCGGGTCCCCCGCAATCGCGAGACCAGGTACCCGCCGCGATAAACAACGCGCACCAATGTGCGCTGCAACGGCCTGTTGCGTCGACCTCTGGCGACCGGATTTTTTCGTGACGTCGGGGGGCGCCATGTTTTCCACTGTGAAGTCTTTTTACGCGACCACGCTCTTGCTGGTTATCGCGCTCGCCACCGCGCCCGCATCGGCGCAAGTGCTCGAACTGCCCGGCCTTACCGAGCCGGCACTGATCCTGCGCGACACGCAGGGCATTGCGCACATCAAGGCCGAGAACACCAACGACGTGTACTACCTGCAGGGCTGGGTTCACGCCGAGGACCGACTGTTCCAGATGGACCTCACGCGGCGCCAGCCCAGCGGCACGCTTGCCGAGTTGTTCGGGCCCGGGTCGCTCGCCGGTGACGTGCAGTCACGCACGCTCGGACTGCGGCGCGCCGCGGAGCGATCGGCAGCGGCGCTCTCGGAAGAAACGCTGACGGCGCTGCAAGCGTATGCGCGCGGCGTCAACGACTGGGTCGCACTCGGGCCGGGCCTGCCGCCGGAGTACGCTGCGCTCGGCTTTACCCAGCGCTCGGACTTTCGGCCCTGGAACGTCGTCGACAGCATTGTTATCGGCAAGGCCATCGCCTTCGGCCTGTCGTTCGATCTCGATACGGACCTGACGCTTGACCTGCAGGCCTATGTCGCCGCACTGGGGCCCGCCGGCGCTACCGTCTTCACCGAGGATGTGTTCCGCTCGCAGCCTTTCGACTGCGCGTCGACGATTCCGGACGCCACCAATGCGTACCCCTTCATTCCAGTGCCCGGGCCTGTCAGCCCAGAGGCCTGCCCGGCACCCGGCCGTGCCGCCGCGGCGGCGACCATTGCCAAGCTGAACCTGCCGACGCTGAACCCGGCGACGCGCGCAGCGCCACGTGTGGCGGCGTCCACTGACACACAAAGCAAGTCGGCCACGGCGGATGAACCCGTCGTCTCGCAAGACCTGCGCAACCTCGCCGATGGCGCCAGCCGCGCAATGCGCCGGTCCGCATTCATCAGCGAGCGCCTCGATGCGGACGGCACGATTGGCTCCAATGAGTGGGGCGTCACGCCGGCCCTTGGCGAGAACGGCTTGCCGATCATCGCGAACGACCCGCACCTGTCGCTCAATGCGCCCTCCACGTTCTACCCCGTCGGGCTCGAAACGCCCGAGCTGAAAGTGTTTGGCTCGAGCTTCCCGGGCGTGGCCTTCGTCGTGCTCGGGCACAACAAGGACATCCACTGGGGCGCGACGACCAATCCGATGGACGTCACCGACACGTTCGCCGAATTGCTCGTCTTCGACGGCCAAGGCGCACCGGTTGCCACGCTGTTCCAGGGTGAGCTCGAACCTGTGGTTCGCCTGCCTGAGCAGTTCTTCTTCAACGCCGGCGGCTTCCTCGTCCAGGCGCCGCCGGGCGGCGACATCCCGGCAGAGACTATTATCGTGCCGCGCCGCAACAACGGGCCGATCATCCAGCTGCTGGCCGCACCTGCGCCTGGCGCCATCATCCCGGCATTGAGCGTGCAGTACACCGGCTACAGCGCCACGCGTGAACTCGACACGTTCCGACTCTGGAACGAGGCGCGCGATCTCGATGACTTCCGTGATGCCTTGTTGCTCTTCGACGTCGGCTCGCAGAATTTTGTCTACGCCGACAACGCAGGCAACGTCGCCTACTTCGCCAGCGCCGAGATGCCTATCCGCGCCGACCTGCAACAGGGCTTCGTCGCACCCGGCACGATCCCGGGCCTGTTTGCACCCGGCGTGCCGGTGCCGCCGTGGTTCATCCGCGATGGTACGAGCGGCGCCCACGAATGGCTGCCGGTTGAGAACCCGCAGCCGGGCCAGGCCGTGCCCTACGAGGTACTCAGCCAGGACGAGCTGCCGCACACGGTTAACCCGCCCGTCGGCTGGTTCGTCAATGCCAACAACGACCCTGCGGGCACGGTGCTCGACAACAACCCGCTGAACCAGCTGCGCATCGGTGGCCGGGGCATCTACTACCTGAACCCGGGCTACGCCGGCGGCTTCCGCGCAGGCACGATCACACGCCGCGTCCGCGAGTACGTCGCCGATCAGGGCGAGCTCTCCAAGAGCGACCTCAAGGCCATCCAGGCCGACGTGTCGTTGCTGGACGCACGCTTCTTCGTGGGCTACCTGACCGATGCCTTTGCTAACGCGGGCGAGCGCGGCAAGCCAGACGCGCTGGCTGCGCTGGCCGCAGACCCGCGAATCGCCGAGGCCATAGGCCGCCTCGCGGCGTGGGACTACACCACGCCGACGGGCATCCAGGCGGGCTACGACGCGGGCGACCCGGTGGTTGGCAGCGTCGCAGCACTACCGCCGCTCGACGAGGCAGAAATCGCGAACAGCATCGCGGCGACGCTCTACAGCGTCTGGCGCGGCCAGGCGGTACGCCAGTTCGTCGACATTCCGCTGGCCGGTTTGCCACGGCCCGGCAGCACACAGGCCATGACCTCGATGCAGCACCTGCTGCGCACCAACGGCGGCACGGGCATCGTCGACTTTTTCGCTGTGCCCGGCATCGCGGACCGCGCAGACCAGCGCGACTATAAGCTGCTGCTCGCGCTCAGCAATGCGCTGGACCTGCTGGCCAGTGACAGCTTCGCTGCCGCGTTCGGCAACTCGACCGACCAGAGCGATTACCGCTGGGGCAAGTTGCACCGCATCGTGTTCGATCATCCGTTCATCGGTGCATTCAGCATTCCATCGCAGCCGCCGGGCGCGTTCCCGCAACCGGTGCCAGGGCTTCCCGGCATCCCGACCGATGGTGGCTTCAACGTGGTGGACGCCTCATCGCACAGCGCGCGCGCCGACAGTGTGAACGAGTTCATGTTCGGCAGCGGCCCGGTGCGGCGCTTCGTCAGCGAACCCGAGGCAGAGTTCAGGAGCGGCGCAGAGTCGATCTGGGCCGGCGGCGTGAGCGGCGTGGCCTTCCCCGGCAACCCCTACTACTCGAACCTGCTGGACTACTGGCTCGTTAACGAGACGCTGCCGCTGAAGCTGCGGCAAAGAGACGTTCGAGGGGGCGCCACAATCCGGCTTGTGCCGGTGGGCGGTGCGCCGCGAGGCCGAGGCAGCCCGCGGCGTTGACTTGCTGCTAGCGACGTACACGAAGTCCCCGGTGGGCGCCCGCGAGCGCTTGCCCGGGGCGTCGCGTGTTTAGGACTTCTGAGACTTCAGAAGCAGCGCATACATCTCGCTGCTCGCGGCACCCTGCGCGCGCTCCAGCGCCGATAGGCCGTCTTTGTTCGTTGTCGTCGCGGCCGCTTCGAGAGAATCGAATGCAGGTACCGGGGGTCCGACTTCTCCGTCGATCGTATCTGCTGTCGAAACGATTGCTCCAGCGGCCTAACGCCTACGTTCAGCTGCGATTGAGCGTGACGCCACTTTAGCGATAGCCGAAGTGGTGGCAGGGTCAATTGTCAGCTGCAATGTCTTGTTAGGCGGCGCCGGCACGATCTTCCCGTTCATCAGATTCGCGCTTCGCGTGGCGAATCACTGCCTCGACGAATTCCTTAACGCCATTCGGAGTTCCTTCAGCTGACAATTGTTGAAGTGCCAGTACAATCCAGGCCTTTTTTCGGCGAGTGCCAACATCTGCCCATGACTCCAGTTCTCCTACGGGCACTATGAATATTCCTATCGACTTTAGACGATCAATAAGTCGGGCCGCCTGTGACTTTATCGGCTCATCAAGGGCGTCGACGCCTCGAAGCTTGATTACATTCCATCGGGAACTACTCGCATCTAGCCTTCTCAATGCACTTCGCGCACCAGAAAGTGAATGCTCACCGTTTCCTAGTTGGTCTAAGAACTCTTTAGCCCCATCTCCAAGTGCTTCAAGTATCTCATCATCGGTACGACCTTCGATTGCCGCAGCAACGGCATTTCGATCGTTTATAACTTCACTGGGGGGTGGGGAATGGCCGAAACTCTCTACCAAGGCCGACAGATCAGCATTGGAATTTAGTAGATCGATATCAGCAATGGCCGCACATGGAATCGAGGCGTCACGCAGTAGTTTTACAACATCCTTTAGGGTTTGCTTGTTGTGTGCGTGCAGAAAATGTACCTCGTGTTCGTCGTGCGCTAACGCTGCAACGGTTTGATAATAGAGCCTGTCGCTATCCGCCTCGCATACGGCGACGCCATGAAAGAATATTGACTCCAACACTGGCTGGCTTGAGAGAAGAGGGGAATTCGACAAATTCTCAATCGCTTCCGCGCCCATGATTTGAAAAGTCGTGCAGTCTTCTGTTCGATTTAGCCTACAAACATCGACCTCGCCCGCGCTTGAAAGAACGCCCCTCAAGAAATGGGCGTTATGGGTTGCGACGACGATTTGAGACTCCGCTTCGCGCGCGTATGTAGACACCCAGTATCCCAGACGCCTTGCTTGTGCAGGGTGAAGAAACGCTTCTGGTTCATCAATCAAGAGTACTCTCCGGTTTGACAGGAGGATACTCAGAAGCACCCCGGCAAAGCTGCGGAATCCGTCGCCCTGTTCATCCAAGGTGCCGAATTCCCGCATTAACGGACGTGCGCGCGAAGGGTGCTCCGGAATGTCTGGAAACTTCTTAGCGACCCGGAGGTAAAGGTGCGCGAGCATGGAATAGTCGAGGCGTACCTCCATGTCGAACGTGTCCTTGAAGGCGACCGCCAATTTTTTCTGGGCTTCTTCGTCATCTATAAGCGATTGCAGCAATCGCTGTGGAGCCTGCTGAGTCGGATCATGAGTTGGCGCGAGGGAAGCTATTTGCAGCCGAGTCCCAGCGTCGAGATAGGCGACCTGATATTTTCCGAATTGGCTCAATAACCACTGCCTTCCGTTGGGCGCCTGCCGATTATTGAATTGCTGCTCCAATATGTTTGGTGGAACGCGAACCTCCTCACCCTTCACCAGATTTGATGTGATTCCTCTATAGAGTTTGTGGTCGGCATGTCTTTGATCGTCCGAAACAACTAGGCCGGTAAGGAACTCTTCAAGCGAGTCAGGGAAAGGGGCACTTAGCTGCGATACGATTATTGTCTTGCCAGTGTCTCCTTGACTGAGTTTTGCGTGGAGGTCACGTAGGGTCTGTGATTTGCCAACGTTGTTCGCGCCCACAAGAACCGTGAAGTCTCGCAACTCCACTGCAGCGCCATCTTTGGTTTCGAACGCTGAAATCCTCACATTACCTCCAAGTGCCGTCTACCGCCGGGGCTCAGCTGCGCGGACGCAGCCGGCGTGACTCTTGCTCATGCAAGAGACATGACGGGTGCCTCGCGTCTGCTGCAGTGATTGGTTATGTCGCGGTGTCGGCACCGGCTAAGTCCTCATTCTCTTGGACTCGAAATACAATCGGAACGGCCTTGAAAAACTCAAGGCCAACTTCAAACCCGGAATCTGAGAGAAAGTGTCAGCAATTACCTCTGCATAGATATCCGGCAGCCAGGAGATCATCTCCTGTCTCACGGTCACATCAACGTCCTTTAGCCGTGTGGACACCTCCGCAGGACTAAGCGCACCTAAGACCCGATATTCCAGAACAAGTCTATCGCTCTGATTCAAGAAGGGGATAGAGATCAGTTGTGAAGAACCCGCCGCTGATATCGTGATGAATCCTTCCTCACATGGGAAGTTGGCCGACCTAATCTCGAGATCAAATACAGGCGAATCATCATCGGGTTGCACCAGCACCTCAATGTCTTCAATGGCTTTTGATCCAGTGTTTTGGACCGCGAGCTCTCCCGCGCCAATGGCCTCCGCCGGAGCATTCTTGTAGAGGACGCTGACATCCGACCTAACGAGATCCGAAACGTCTAGAAGCTTGGCGATGGGCGAGACAAACAGCGTCAGTCGTCTAGTCTCTCTAAGATTCCTAGCGACGATCCACGATCCGATTACACCAATTAGTGCGCCGCCCAGCGCAAACAACCCATTGATTACTTCAGCGCTCACGATTTCTCCTTGCGGCATAACGCCGGGGCTCAGCAGCGATTGACGCAGACGGGGCTTTGGCGGCAGCCAAAGAACCGGCTGGGTCAATCGTCTACTGCAGTGACTGGTTATATGGCGAGTAGCTCGAGATGCTGCCTAAAGGAAAGACAAGAGCGCTACGCTCTCGCGTTGACTCGAATGATGACGGCTTCATTGATCGTCCCCTTCATCGGCGGGCAAGACGCAGCCGATTGCCTCGTCTTGTGCAGCCTTTACTCGGCGAACGATCTTGTCGACCGTATCGTCATTCGCTAGCACGATTGCCGATTGCCCCAAAGATGCCCCATGAGTAAGAAGCAGCTTGTATACATTCTCGCGAGTATGATGCTCGAATTCTTCAGGGCTTTGCGGATGCCCGAGGGCTGTTCCACCAATTTGCGCACAAATGCTATACACAGTTCCGTGTAGGACTTCTGACGAGAATCGGTAGTTTTCAAACGCGCAACAGAGCATCGTCGTTACCTTTGTGCCGAAGCGTTTCTCAATCGAGTCGAGGCGGTCAGAGAGACTCACGTCCGTCCAATGCCTCATTTCCTTGCCCGATCTTCTCGTGAATCTATCAATGGCCCGCCGATTGTCGGGCCTGCTACTGATCTCGTCGAAACTCGCATTTCTGATACTCATAGTGACCGAGCCTGCTTGAACGTCTCGCTTCAGATCTCTAGCAAGCTTGCTCTTGGCGTGATCGATCATGTCTTGTACGACAGAACGATCAGAAGCGTACAAATAGAGCACATTAGTAAGGGTTTCAAAAATGGCGCGTGCAATAATTGCGCAATCCCGAAGACGTTTGCGATTCGCTAACTCAGTAAGTGACTTCCCGGAGCTTTGAATCCCGAAACAGAGTGACTTTGCGATCGGCACAGCGACGTCCTCATCACTGTCTTGTCCGTATACGGCATCGGCAAAAGCTTGTAACTGCTCTTCGAACGAGCAAATTAGGATGCGGCCCTTCTCAGTCGAGTCCAGGGTCTTGTCTTGCACGTGTCTTCCCTACATCAGGCGGTCGGCACAGCCCCAGCCACATATTGAATAGCGCGTGACCGTTAGTCTTGCTGAGACGAGCGGAACCACAGGTTGGTGGAGAATCGAGCGGTTCCGGTAGCCATATAACAACTGATTCTATTTCGCAGGTAAATTCGCCACGAGATCGTTTTCACGCACTGTCGCCGCTGACGCAGGTAAGCCAATTCGTAACGCACTGTCGCCGCTGATGCAGGTGAGCCAATTCGTAACGCATTGATTTGACCCCTTCGTCGTAGCTTTGGTGGTTACGCTGCTTGGGAGAATTACGCGCGTGGAACGTAGTTGCAAACGGTGTACTTGTGCAGTGATATCACGCCATCTATTACTACTGTCACGGATCGAGCAGCTATCTCATCGAGCTGCGCCTATTCTTCCGCCTGATGCACCGCCTCGATTCTCTTGCAATGCCGCGACAAGCGTGACAACTCGCCGCGCCGAGGCCCGCGCCAGAACCGAGAGAGATACGGCTAGCTAGTACTAGTACTCACCGCTCATCACCGCACCCGCGCAACAGCATCACGCCACGCCGCGGTAAGCGAATCCGCTTCCTGCTCCGGCAACTGCGGCGCAAACGCAGCATCGCGCTGCCAAGCACCAGACAACGCATCGAGCGAATCAAACACCCCCGCCTGCAGGCCAGCCAGCGCCGCGGCGCCCAGCACCGTCGACTCCGTCTGCTGCGGTCGCTCGATGTGGCTGCGCGTGACGTCGGCCAGGAACTGCAGAAACCAGTCGTTCGCCACCATGCCGCCGTCAACGCGAATCTCGGCGGGCGTGACACCGTCCTCTCGAATGGCACCCACGAGGTCCCAGGTCTGCAGCGCCACTGATTGCAACGTGGCCGTGACCAGCGCCTCACGACCGCTGCCGCGAGTGAGCCCGAGCACGGCACCGCGCGCGTCCGGGTCCCAGTAAGGCGCACCAAGCCCCGTAAAGGCCGGCACGACGATGACGTCGCGTTCGATGCCGTGCGCCTCGGCGATTCGTCCACTTTCGGGCGCGTTGTCGATGACCTTAAGCGCGTCGCGCAGCCACTGGATCGCCGAGCCCGCGATAAAGATGCTGCCCTCGAGCGCATAGGTAACCACGCCGTCGAGCCGGTAACCTACCGTGGACAACAACTGGTTCTTTGAGCGCAGCAGCGTATCGCCCGTGTTGCTGATCACAAAGCAGCCCGTCCCGTAGGTGCTCTTGGTCATGCCCGGCGCAAAGCAGGCCTGCCCGATCAAGGCGGCCTGCTGGTCGCCGGCAATACCGCGTACGGGAATCGGCGCACCGAACAGGCTCGGTGCCGTGGCGCCAAACTCCGCGGCGCAGTCGCACACCTCAGGCAGCAGTGCACGCGGCACGCCGAAGATCTGAAGCAAGTCGTCATCCCAACGTTGCGCCGAGATATCGAACAAGGCTGTGCGCGACGCGTTCGTGGCGTCGGTCGCGTGCACCTCGCCGTCCGTGAGGCGCCACAACAGGAAGGTGTCAATGGTCCCGAATGCGAGCTCGCCGGCCTCGGCGCGCGCACGGGCGCCCTCGACATGGTCCAGCAACCAGCCAATCTTCGTCGCCGAAAAATAGGGATCGAGCCGCAGGCCCGTGCGCTCGGTGACGATCGCGCCGTGCCCAGCGGCCTCAAGCGTACGGCAGTGCTCAGCCGTACGCCGGTCCTGCCAAACGATGGCCTTCGCGATGGGCTTGCCCGTCGCGCGATCCCAGATCACGGTGGTCTCGCGCTGGTTCGTGATCCCGATGCCTGCGATCTGGCTGGCCTCGATACCCACCTCCGCCATGGCCTCGCGACAGACGGCCACAACACCGTCCCAGATCTCGTCGGCGTCGTGCTCCACCCAGCCCGACTTCGGGAAGTGCTGGCTGAATTCGCGCTGAGCGCTGGCAACAGGCGCCAGTGCCGCGTCATAGACCACCGCGCGAGAACTTGTGGTGCCCTGATCAATGGCCAGTAGGAAGGATGCGCTCACGATGGGTCTCCTGTGGTTGCGGGGCCGAGCGGCCGCGCGACTTTAATCTGCTGGCCTGTGGCTTCGGGCCAGTCGCCCCTGACGGCCGAGGCCGGGTGCGCCGCAATGCCCTGGATGAGTCGTTCGGGCCAGGGCGCCACGCGCCGTGTGCCGAGATCGACATGGAGGTGCAGCCACTCGCAGGTCGCGCTCAGCGCGCCTGTCGCCGCATCAAACAGGTACTGAAACTGGTGCAGCCGCTTGTCGTCCCAGGCAAGTATCCGCGCACACACGACGTAGCCCTCGTCGGCTATGAGTTCCTTGAGATAGCGGATGTGTGCCTCGACGGCGAAGGTCGAGCTGCCCGTATCATCTCGGTATTCATCGCTCAGGCCGAAACCGTGCCACAGCGCGTCGATACCGTAGTCGAACGCCAGCATGTAGTAGGCGACGTTCATGTGATTGTTGACGTCGATCCACTCGGGCAACACGGTGCCCTCGTAGACGACGGGCGCCATGCACGCGTCAAGCGTCAGCTTGCGATCCGACATGCCCCCTCCACCTGCGCCAAGCCGCGCATGAGTGTGTGATACTCACCCGCCGATCTCAAGCCACACGAACCCCCATGCCCTCACGCCGCTTTCGAATCCGATACCTGTTCGTCGCGCTCTTCCTCGCCGCAACCGCGGTTGTGGTGATTGCCTACGTACCCGAACGCAGCGTCGCGGAGCTCGCCGACTGGCAAACGCCAGCGTCGCGGTTCGTCGATGTGGACGGCATGCGCGTGCACTACCGCCGCGAAGGCCCGGCCAATGCGCCCACGATCGTTCTGCTGCACGGCACGGCGGCGTCGCTGCACACCTGGGACGGCTGGGTCGAGGCACTCTCAGCGGACTTTGACGTGGTCCGAATGGACTTGCCGGGCTTTGGACTCACGGGGCCGCATGCCCGTGCCGACTACCGGATCGCGAGCTACGCGGACTTCGTCGAGGACGTGGCAGACGCCCTGGGGCTCGAGACCTTTGCGCTCGTGGGCAACTCGCTGGGCGGCAACATCTCGTGGCAGTTCGCGGCCACGCGACCGGAGCGTGTGTCGTCGCTGATTCTCATCGACCCCAGCGGTCTGCCGCCCGAATCACCTCGCGAACCGTCGCTCGTATTTCGACTGGCGAGCACGCCCGTTCTGCGCAACGCGCTGACGCTGTTCGCGCCCAACGCGCTCTACGAGGACAGCCTGCTCGAGGTCTACGCCGACGACAGCAAAGTCACGCCAGAGCTCATTCGGCGCTACCGCGAGTTGTCGCTGCGGGAAGGCAATCGGCAGGCCTTCGTGGACCGCACCTTGCAGTACGAGACCAGCGATCCGAGCCAGCTCGCGGACATCGCCGCACCAACACTGATTCTCTGGGGCGCCCAGGACGTGTGGATTCCCGTCGAGGACGCGGCACGGTTTGAAGCCGGCATCGCCGATTCGCGGGTGATCATTTACCCGGACCTCGGGCACATCCCCATGGAAGAGGCGCCGGCACGCACGGCTGCCGATGCGCGCGCGTTTCTCGAGTCGCTCGCGGACTGACGCCCTAGCGCTTTTTCGGCGACACGTACATCGGTACCGTCGCCTCGGCCACGACCTGCCCTTTAGTGTCCTTGACCACGAGCTCGAGCGGCACATCCTGCGTCTCGCGCCAGTCGTAATCGTCGATGCGGCAGCTGGCTGTAACATCCGTTTCCGCCTTGCCCAGGTAGCGGATATTCATGCCCTTCGGAATCCAGCGCATGTCTGCGGGTATGCTGACTTCCATTAACGTGCCCGCGACGAGCTCGCAGAGGTTGGCCATGGCGATCGCGTGTACGGTGCCCAGGTGGTTGGTGACCTTGCGACGTTTGCGCAAATACGCCTCACCAAACCCCGGTTCAAGCGTCGTAAAGCGCGCCCCGATGCTGCCGAAGTATGGCGCCTTGAGACTCACTGCGCGCGAAAACAGCCACAAGCCGAAGGGCTTGTCGCGCAGTTTTTCGAGCGTGGCGTGGGTGGCGTTGCGAGTCGGCATCCGGAGCCTCCAAAACAAGTCGCGCCGACTATAGCTGAAGTCGCACCACAGGCGTTGCCGTCGGCTACACTAGGGCTATGACAGAGACCATGCGCGTTGCCGAGATTTCCACCCCGGGCGGCCCCGAAGTGCTGGTTGCCGGCACACGTCCTGTGCCCGAACCGGGACCCGACGAGGTCCTGGTCCGCGTTGCTGCGGCGGGCGTCAATCGACCCGACTGCCTGCAACGCGCGGGGCTGTACCCGGCGCCACCCGGTGCCAGCGATTTGCCCGGCCTTGAAGTCGCTGGCGAAATCGCGGCAACGGGCAGCAACGTCACCCGTTGGCAGCCCGGCGACATCGTCTGCGCGCTGACGCACGGTGGCGGCTACGCGGAGTTCGTTCGCGTCCATGCCGGCAGCTGTCTGCCGGTGCCGGAGCGATTGACGCCGGCGCAGGCTGCGGCGCTGCCCGAAACCACGTTCACGGTGTACTTCAATGTCTGGATGCGGGCGGGTTTGAAACCGGGCGACAGCTTGCTGATTCACGGCGGGTCAAGCGGTATCGGCACAACCGCGATTCAGTTCGCGAAGGCACTGGGCCACGACGTCGTTGTCACGGCGGGCAGCGAGGAGAAGTGCACGTTCTGCCGTGAGCTCGGTGCCGACCTCGCAATCAACTACCGCGAAGGCGACTGGCGCGACACGCTTACCGAAGCGCGCCCCGATGGCGTCGATGTCATTCTCGACATGGTTGCTGGGCCCTACACACAGAAGAATATCGACAGCCTGCGCACCGATGGGCGCTACGCTCTCATCGCACTGGTGGGCGGCGCCGTCGCTGACGGCGTCAGCATGGCCAGTGTGTTGCGCAAACGGCTAACCATCACGGGATCGACGCTGCGCCCGCAGCCCGATTCGGTGAAGGCCGACATCGCCACAAATCTCGAGCGCGATCTTTGGCCGCTCGTCAGCGTGGGCAGTATGACGCCCGTGATCCACGCTGAGTTTCCGCTGGCACAAGCTGCCGAGGCGCACGCGCTCATGGAGCGCGGCGAGCACATGGGCAAAATCGTTTTGACCGTCGACTGAACGGAGCACCTGGATGGACGCATTGCTAATCGTCGTTGCCGCACTGCTCGTGCTGGCTGTCGTGGGCTGGATCATGCTGCTGGGCAGCCGCAGCCACACGAATCCGCACATCACCGTGGGCCGGCGCCTGCCGAGTTTTGTGTGCAAGCGCGAAGACGGCAGCACCGTGTCGAGCGACGAGCTCGTCGGCAGCCGCAGTGTACTCGTGTTCGTGCGCGGCAGCTGGTGCCCGTTTTGCTCGACGCAGGTGCAGGCGCTGACTTACCACTACCGCAAAATCACGCAGGACGGCGGCAAGCTCATCATCGTCACGCGCACACCGCTGGACACCACGCGCCGCGTCGCCGATCAATTCAACGTGGAGTTTGAGTTCTGGCTCGACGAAAACCTTGAGGCTGCGACGGGACTCGAGCTTGTCGACGACGAAGACATCCCGGAGCGCTTCCAGGGTGAGTTTGGCCGACGCACGATTCTGCCGACGGTCATCGTTACCGACTCCGACAACATCATCCGATACAGCTACCGCTCTTCGAAGCCGTCAGACCGACCCGAACCGCAACGGTTCATGTCGGTGTTCGAAGCGATCAGCTAGAGCCAGACTCAGTCGCCCTCAATGAGGGCGCGGGCCATCGTGTCCGCGATGACGTTCGTGGGGCGTTGTTCGCGGTCCGACTGCGCGAAGATGTCGGCCAGGCGATCACCGATGGCCGCCACGCGGGCGTCAACATCGGCGTCCGTATACCCACCCTCGTACTCAAGCGCCACGTTGACGATGCCACCCGCGTTGATGACGTAGTCAGGCGCGTAGAGGATGCCCGCATCAAACAGCCGCTGGCCGTCCTCATCGGTGGCCAGCTGATTGTTTGCAGCACCCGCGATAATGGTCGCCTTGAGGCGCGGAATGCTCTCGGCATCAAGCACAGCGCCCAACGCACAGGGCGCCACAATATCGGCATCGGTGAACAGGATGTCTTCGAGCGAGGCGGCCTCCGCGCCCAGTTCCTCGCAGGCCTGGGCGACGCGCGCGCCGTTGATGTCGGCCACGGTCAGGCGGGCACCGGCTTGCGCCAGCGACCGGGCCAGGTTCATACCCACATTACCCACGCCCTGCACGGCCACGTGCACCCCTTCGAGCGAATCACTATCACGCTGGTGGCGAACGGCCGCGCGAAGACCTGCGAACACGCCGTCGGCCGTCTTCGGTGACGGGTCTCCGCCTGCGCTGCCGCCCGTGCTGGGCAAACCCGCGACGTGGCGCGTCTGCGTGGCGATCACCTGCATCGCCGGGACACTCATACCGACATCCTCGGCCGTGATGTAGTCGCCATGCAGCGTTTCGACGAACTGGCCGAACGACTCGAGCAGGGGGTCGGTGAGCTGCCGGTCTTCAGGCGCTAGGATGACAGCCTTGCCGCCACCCAGCGAGAGCCCGGCCATCGCGTTCTTGTAGCTCATGCCCTGCGAGAGCCGCAGGACATCGGTCAGTGCCGCCGTGTCGTCGTCGTAGTGCCAGAAACGGCACCCACCGGCCGCTGGACCCAACGCCGTGGAGTGAATCGCGATGATCGCGCGCAGGCCCGATACGGGATCGCTGCAATGCAGGACCCGCTCATGCTGCGCCCAGGCAGCATTGTCGAACACGCTCATTGTCAGAGTCCCCGTGGTGGGTTGCTCAGTCGGCACCCAACTCGTCGATGTATTTCTCGGCGTCGAGCGCCGCCATGCAGCCGAAGCCGGCTGAAGTGATGGCCTGCCGGTAAACCTGGTCGGCCACGTCCCCGGCCGCGAACACGCCCGGCACACTCGTGGCCGTCGCGTTACCACCCAGGCCACTGTTGATGACGATGTAACCACCGTTCATCTCGAGCTGGCCTTCGAAAATATCTGTATTGGGCTTGTGCCCGATGGCGATGAACACGCCGTGCAGGTCGACGTCCTGCGTGTCCCCCGAATCGACGTGCTTAATGCGCATGCCCGTCACGCCCGCGTCGTCGCCGAGGATTTCCTCGAGCGTATGATCCCAGTGGATCGTGACATTGCCGTTCTTTTCCTTGTCGAACAGTCGGTCCTGAAGAATCTTCTCGGCTCGAAGCTTGTCGCGGCGGTGCACGAGCACCACTTCGCTGGCGATATTCGACAGGTACAGCGCCTCTTCAACGGCCGTGTTGCCGCCGCCGATAACCGCAACGCGCTTGCCGCGGTAGAAGAAACCATCACAGGTGGCGCAGGCGCTCACGCCCTTGCCCATGAACGACTGTTCAGAAGGCAGCCCTAAGTACTTGGCCGAAGCACCCGTCGAGATGATCAGCGAGTCGGCGGTGTACTCACCCGTCGAGCCCTTGAGCACAAACGGCCGCTGCTTCAGGTCCACGGTGTCGATGTGGTCGAAAACGATCTGCGTGTCGAAGCGCTCGGCGTGCGCCTTCATGCGCTCCATGAGCGCGGGGCCCTGCAAGCCCTCAACATCGCCGGGCCAGTTGTCGACATCGGTCGTTGTCGTGAGCTGGCCGCCCACTTCGATGCCGGTTATGAGCATCGGCTCGAGGTTGGCGCGGGCCGCATAGACGGCCGCGGCGTAGCCGGCCGGGCCGGAGCCCAGAATGACGGTTTTGGCGTGGGTACGGTCGCTCACGGTGGGTCCTGTCTGGCGCTACTGCTGCAGGGCGCGCAAGACCTCGTCGAGGGTCTGCTTGGCGTCACCGAACAGCATGCGCGTGTTGTCCTTGAAGAACAGCGGGTTTTGCACACCGGCGTAGCCGGTCGCCATGCTCCGCTTCAACACGATAGTGGTGCTGCCTTTCCAGACTTCAAGGACCGGCATGCCCGCAATGGGGCTGTCGGGCTCGTCCTGGGCGGACGGGTTGACGATGTCGTTCGCACCGATCACGACGCTCACGTCCGTTTCCGGGAAATCGTCATTGATCTCGTCCATCTCGAGCACGATGTCGTAAGGCACACGCGCCTCCGCCAGCAACACATTCATGTGGCCCGGCATACGACCCGCGACGGGGTGGATGGCGAAGCGCACGTTCACACCCTTGTCGCGCAGCGTGCGCGTGATTTCATTCACGGTGTGCTGGGCTTGCGCCACGGCCATGCCGTAGCCGGGCACGATGACGACGTTCTTGGCGCCCGCGAGCATCTCGGAGACCTCTTCGGCCTGTACGGCGATGACCTCGCCCTGCTCGCCCGCCTCACCGCCACCGCCGCCGCCCGTGGTGGTGCCAAAGCCGCCCGCGATCACGCTCAGGAACTTGCGGTTCATGGCGCGGCACATGATGTAGGACAGGATCGCACCGGAACTGCCCACGAGCGCGCCCGTGACAATCAACAGGTCGTTGGAAAGCATGAATCCCGTGGCCGACGCGGCCCATCCCGAGTAGCTGTTGAGCATCGAGACCACGACGGGCATGTCGGCGCCGCCAATAGCCACCACCATGTGCACACCAAACGCAAGCGCGATCAGCGTCATGAGGAACAGCGGGAAGAAACCACCGCCCGCGGCCGATCCTTCGACGAACAGGGTGCCGAGCCAGATCGCGATCAGGCCCAGGCCCAGGTTGAGCCAATGGCGCGCCGGCAGCAGCACAGGGTTACCGCCAATGCGACCCGACAGCTTGCCGAATGCGATTACCGAACCCGAGAACGTCAACGCACCGATCAGCACACCGACATAAATCTCGATGTCGTGAATCGTCTTTTCGACGCCGTAGAACTTGGCCGACGGGTCAAGGAATGTGGCGTAGCCGACGAACACCGCGGCCAGGCCGACGAGGCTGTGCAGGATCGCGACCAGCTCTGGCATCTGCGTCATCTGCACCGTGCGTGCGAGCTTGATGCCGATGGCCGCACCGGCACCCAAGCCGAGGACCAGCAAGATGTAGTTGCCATCAACGATGCCGAAGATCGTGGCCGCGAGGGCAAGCGCCATACCGGCCATGCCGTAAAGGTTGCCGCGACGCGCCGTCTCCTGGTTGCTGAGCCCCCCAAGCGCGAGGATGAACAGAATCGTGGCGATGATGTAGGCCGCCTGGACCATTCCGATAGACATGCTGTTCTCCCCGACCTACTTGCGGAACATGCTGAGCATGCGCTGCGTGACCGCAAAGCCGCCGAAGATGTTGATACTGGTGATGAGTAGCGCCAGGAACGCGAGTGTCACCACCCAGAAGCCGCCGCCGGAAATCTGCAGCAGCGCGCCGATGACGATGATGCTCGAGATCGCGTTGGTCACACTCATGAGCGGCGTGTGCAGCGCCGGCGTGACGTTCCAGATGACCATGTAGCCCACGAAGCAGGCGAGCACAAACACCGTGAAGTGCGCCATGAACGACGGCGGCGCGACGTTTCCGAGCGCGAGCAGCAGCACGGCACCGATGCCCATGGCGGCGATGGGACCAAACACGCTGGGCTTTTCGGGCACAGGCTCTGCCGCGGGCTCGGGCGTCGCTTTCGGCGGCGCCTTGGGTGCCGCCGAGAGTTTGGGCGCCGGTGGCGGCCAGGTGATCTCGCCGGCTTTAATCACCGTGGCGCCGCGAATGACCTCGTCATCCATGTTGATGTCGATGTTGCCGTCTTTCTCGGGCGTGAGATCGGTGAGCAGATGGCGCAGGTTCGTCGCGTATAGCTGGCTCGACTGGGCCGCGAGACGGCTTGGCAGGTCCGTGTAACCGATGATGGTGACGCCGTGACGCTGCACCACCTCGTGCGGCTCCGTGAGCTCGCAATTGCCGCCCTGCTCGGCGGCCAGGTCGACAATCACGCTGCCTTCTTTCATCGACGCGACCATTTCCTCGGTGATGAGCTTGGGCGCAGGCTTCCCCGGAATCAGTGCCGTGGTGACGATGATGTCCACTTCCTTGGCCTGCTCGGCGAACAGTGCCATCTCGGCGTCGATGAACGCCTTGCTCATGGTTTTGGCGTAGCCACCCTCGCCTGCGCCGTCTTCGTCATCCTCAAAGTCGAGAAAGAGGAACTCGGCGTCCATGCTCTCGACTTGCTCGGCCACCTCCGGCCGCGTGTCGAAGGCGCGCACGATGGCGCCCATGCTCTTGGCCGTACCGATCGCTGACAGGCCCGCAACACCGGCACCGATGACCAGCACCTTTGCCGGTGGAATCTTGCCCGCGGCCGTGATCTGCCCCGTGAAGAAGCGGCCGAAATGCTGTGCGGCCTCGACCATGGCGCGGTAGCCGCCGATATTCGCCATTGAGCTCAGCGCGTCCATCTTCTGCGCGCGCGAGATGCGCGGCACGCTGTCCATGGCCAGCACGTTGACGCCTTTGGCGGCGAGCGTGTCCATGAGCTCGGGGTTCTGGGCGGGCCAGATGAAGCCGATCAGCGTCTGGCCTTCTCTAAGCTTCTCGATCTCGCTGTCTTCGGGTGCGCGCACCTTGAGCAGGATGTCGGACGCCTCGAACAGCGCATCGCGGTCCTCGAGGACCTCGGCACCGGCCTGGTGGTAGGCCTCGTCGGGGAACGTGGCGGCGGCACCGGCGCCGGCCTCGATCGCGAGTTCGAATCCGAGTTTATTCACGAGCCCCACAACGTCTGGGGTCATAGCGACGCGCTTTTCGCCGTCGTACACCTCGGCGGGTACGCCAATTTTCATCGGATTCTCCTAAGGATAGGCCGTTCTGGAACGCGTCGGGCGCGCGGATCGGCGGCCCCGGACGGCTGCAAAGTATCTATAGATGGCCCGGGCCTTTCAAGGCGGCGCCCACTCGCTCTGTTATGATTCTCGCTCGGGGACGGTCAGAAAAAGTGAATCGAACGGAGCCTGGGACGCCTGTAGCGTTGCCTGGCTCTTCTGTTATTGGACCCTGGCGCAGGCGCGCCGAACAACCAAGGAACCCACCATGAACACCGTGAAGACCCTGCTGGTCGCCCCCCTTGCCGGGCTGGCCCTGGCCGGCATCGCCAATGCTGGCCCCCTGGACGGCGTACCCGCCGGCACCTACAAGCTCGAAAAAACGCATGGCTACATCAACTTCAGCTACACGCACCTGGGTTTTTCGCGCCCGGTTGTGGGCTTCAACAGCTTTGACGTCACGCTGGAGCTGAACCAGGAAGACATCACGGCCAGCGCGGTGACCGTCGACATCGACGCGGCCAGCATCGACAGCCAGGTCGAGGTCTTCAATGGCCACCTGACCAGCGACGACTGGTTCGGCGTAGAAGCCAACCCCGACATCACCTTCGTCGCCACGGGCATCGAAATGACGGGTGACAACACCATGGCCGTTACGGGCGACCTGACCATCAAGGGCATCACCAAGCCCGTCACGCTCGACGCGAAGGTCAACAAGGCGGGCCCGCACCCGTTCAACAAGAAGCCGACCATCGGCATCAGCGCCAGCGCTACGCTGAGCCGCTCCGACTGGGACCTGGGCAAGTACGCCCCGGCCGTCACCGATGAAGTCGAGCTCAACATCCAGGTCGAGCTCAACACCGAAGCCGGCTAATGACGGATACGGGCGCGTCGTCGGTCACGCAGAAGGCGCGTTACGGCGGCGTCGCCCGTTTTTTCCACTGGTCCATCGCGGGCCTCATCGTCCTGCAGTACGTCCTCGCCAAACTCGGCGAGCTGGCTGAGGACGACGGCGAGCGCCTGCGCGCGCTGGCCCTGCTGGCGAACCACAAGTCCATTGGCATGACCGTGCTGGGGCTGGCCGTGTTGCGCATTGGCTGGCGCTTTATCAAGACACCGCCGCGACTGCCCGCAGCCATGCCCAACTGGCAGCAGACCGCATCCCACATCAGCCACTGGTCGCTGTACGCGCTCATTTTTGCGATGCCGATCTCGGGCTGGCTGCTCTCGTCAGCCGCGGCCTACAGCGTCAGTTGGTTTGGCGTGTTCACCTGGCCCGACCTCATCGAGCCCTCGAAAGCCTGGCGCAGCGCCATGCATTCGACCCATGACGTTCTCGGCAAGCTGTTGTTCGCGGTCGCCGTGCTACACATCGTTGCGGCTTGCAAACACCACTTCCTGGACCGCGACGATGTGTTGCGCCGCATGAGCTCGGCGGTCTCCTACAGCCTGTTCGCCGTTGTGATCGTGGCGGGCATTGTCACACTCGCGCGCGTCGGCGGCTCGAAGCCCGCGGCGGCTGCGGACCCGGCAACACCCGCGGTCGCGGAAACCGTCGAGGCTGAGCCGGCTGCGACCGAGCCCGCCGTGGTCGAGCCCGCAGTCGCCGACAGCGAGCCCGTCGTATCGTTGCCGGAACCCGAGCCCGACATCGAGCCCGAGCCTGAGCCCGAAGCCGTCGCCGAAACCATCGAACCGACGGCCGCTACGCCCAAGCCCGTTGCGGTCGAACCCGAGCCCGTGATCGAGCCCGAACCACCGGCACCAGCGCCCGCGTGGAACGTCGACCTCACCGCCAGCGCGATCCGCTTTACGGCGGAACAGGCCGGTGCCCCCTTCACGGGCCAATGGACGGACTGGTCGGCCGACATGCGCTTTGCACCCAACGCGCTCGAGACCAGCGGCTTCGACGTCGCGATCCGCGTTGCGGGTGTGGACACCCGCGATGACGACCGCGACAGCACGTTGCAGGACGCCGAGTTTTTCGACGCCGGCAGCTTCCCCGAAGTGCGATTTGTGACGGGCACGATCCGGTCGGAGGGCGACGGCTTCGTGGCCGATAGCAGCCTGATCGTGAAAGGGGTCGAGCACCCCGTCACCTTCAGTTTCAACGTGGTGGCAGACGGCGCTGCACGCACCCTGACAGGCACCTCGCGCCTCGACCGTCTGGCCTTGGGCGTCGGTACGGGCGAGTGGGCAGACACGGAATGGGTGGGGCAGTTCGTGGATGTCGAGGTCGAAGTCAGGGCGACCGTCGACGGGGATTAGCTAAGCCGCGCACGTGCGGCCCGTCACTGCGCGGGTCGTCGCAATCGGCTATACTGTTTCGTTAGAAACTAATCGGCCGGCAGCCGCCCGCCGAGCTCCAGGGGAGACCCCAGAACATGGCCAGCAAGCAGTCCCGACTGCACGTGCCCAAGGCGCCTGCGCGCCCCGGGGACGCACCCGATTTTTCCTACCTGCCGCTGTCGCCGGCCGGAGCCATGCCGCGTCCTGACGCCAATGCGCGCGTCGCCGACACCGTGCCGCTGGCCAACGGCCTCGTGCGCGTCCTCGACGACAACCACGAGGCGCAGGGCCCCTGGGACCCGCATCTCGACGCCAAGGAATTGCAGGTCGGCCTGCGCCACATGCTGCTCACGCGCATTTTCGACGAGCGCATGCAGCGTGTGCAGCGGCAGGGCAAGATTTCGTTTTACGTAAAGTCAACGGGCGAGGAAGCGGTCTCCGTTGCGCAGGCCATGGCGCTCAAGCCAGGCGACATGCTGTTCCCGTCCTACCGCAACCAGGGCCTGTTCATTGTTCGCGGCCTGAACCTGACGGACCTCATGTCGCAATGCCTTTCGAATACGCGCGACATGTGCAAGGGCCGTCAGTTGCCCGTCATGTACCACTCGTCCACGGACAAGCTGTTTTCGATTTCGGGCAACCTCGGCACGCAGTACCCGCAAGCCGTCGGTTGGGCCATGGCCTCGGCGATCAAAGGTGAAGGCCACGTCGCAGCAGCCTGGATTGGCGACGGCACGACGGCCGAAGCCGACTTCCACCACGCAGTCACGTTCGCGAGCGTCTACCAGGCGCCTGTGCTGCTCAACGTCGTCAACAACCAATACGCGATCTCGACCTTCCAGGCCTTCGCGGGCGGCGAGTCGCAAACCTTCGCGGCACGCGGTCCGGGTTACGGCATCGCGGGTCTGCGCGTCGATGGCAACGACTTCCTGGCCGTGCACGCGGCCACGCAGTGGGCCGCCGAACGCGCCCGCGCCGGCGCGGGCCCAACGCTCATGGAACTCGTGACCTACCGCGCCAGCGCACACTCGACGAGCGATGACCCCGCGCGCTACCGGCCCAAAGACGAATGGGAAGCGTTCCCGCTGGGTGATCCCATCGAGCGTCTCAAGCAGTACCTGATCGCCAACGGTGACTGGTCGGATGCACGCCACGAATCGCTAGAGGCCGAGCTCACCGAGCACGTGGCCACCTGCTGGAAGGAAGCGACGAGCTACGGGATGCTCAACGAAGGTCCGTTCCTAGACGCCTCGCTCATGTTCGAAGACATCTTCAAAGACATGCCCGAACACCTGAAGCGCCAGCGCGACGAGTGGCGTCGCGAGAAAGAATCGGGCTAAGGCCCGCGCGCAAGAGATACGGAGACTTAAGTCTTGGCCAAGATGAACATGATCCAGGCGCTGAACTCAGCGATGGACATTGCAATGGACCGCGACCCGCACGTGATTGTCATGGGCGAGGACGTCGGCTACTTCGGCGGCGTATTCCGCTGCACCGACGGCTTGCAACGCAAGTACGGCGAACACCGCTGCATCGACACACCGATCGCCGAGGGCGGCATCATAGGCACCGCCATCGGCATGGCCGTCAACGGCCTGCGCCCTGTCGCAGAGATCCAGTTCGCCGACTACATCTACCCGGGCTTTGACCAGGTCGTCAGTGAGCTCGCACGCATTCGCTACCGCAGCGCCGGCGACTTCGCCGCGCCGATGACGATTCGCACACCCTGCGGCGGCGGCATCCGCGGCGGCCAGACGCACTCGCAAAGCCCAGAAGGCATTTTTGCGCACGTGTCGGGCATTCAGGTTGTGATGCCTTCAAACCCCTACGACGCCAAAGGCCTGCTGCTGGCCTCGATCGAGAACGACGACCCCGTCGTGTTCTTCGAGCCCAAGCGCATTTACAACGGGCCCTTCGACGGCGACCCCGACAAGCCCGCCGTAGGCTGGTCGACGCACCCGCAAGGTGACGTCCCCGAGGGCTACTTCACGGTGCCCATCGGCAAGGCTAACGTCATCGAGCAAGGCTCGGACGTCACGATTGTTACCTACGGCACGATGGTCCACGTCGCGCAGGCTGCGGCCAAAGCAGCCGACGTCGACGCTGAGATCATCGACGTGCGCTCCCTGCTGCCGCTCGACATCGACACGATCGCCGAGTCCGTCAGCAAGACGGGACGCTGCGTGATTGCACACGAGGCGACGCGTTTCTGCGGCTACGGTGCCGAGCTGTCGGCCAGCATTCAGGAGCACTGCTTCTATGCGCTGGAGGCGCCTATCCTGCGTGTGACGGGATGGGACACGCCCTACCCGCACGCCTTCGAGTGGGACTACTTCCCGGGCCAGAAACGCTTTATCAACGCGCTCGAGCGCGTGCTCGAGGACTAAGCATGAGCCAGTACGTATTCAAACTGCCGGATCTGGGCGAAGGCACGGTCGAGGCGGAAATCGGCGAATGGCACGTCAAGGTCGGTGACCGCGTCAACGAAGACGACGTCATCGTCGACATGATGACGGACAAGGCCGCCGTGGAAGTTTCTGCGCCCGTGTCGGGTCGCATTGCATCGCTGCACGGCGACCCGGGCGACATCGTGGCCGTGGGCACCAACCTCATCGTGTTCGACGTCGAGGGCGACGCCGGTGACGAGGCTGCACCTGCCGCAGCAGAAGCTCCGGCGCCCGCCGCCGAGCCCGAACCCGTGAAACCCGCGGCGACGCCCGCTGCGCCCGCCAAGAAGCGCGGTCGGGTCATGACCTCCCCGGCCGTGCGTGCGCGCGCCAAAAAGGCCGGCATCGATCTGGCCGATGTGCCCGGCAGTGGCGCACGTGGTCGCGTGCTGGCAAGAGACCTCGAGGCGTTCATCGCCAGTGGCGGCCGCGTCGGTGGTGCCGCCCCGGCGCCCGCCACACGCGAGACGGACGAGGTTGAAGAGATCAAGGTCATCGGCGTGCGCCGCGTCATCGCCAAGAAGATGAGCGAGAGCAAGCGCAACATCCCGCACTTCACCTACGTCGACGAAATCGACGTCACGCAATTCGAAGCACTGCGCCGCCACCTCAACGACACGCGTCGCGAGGGGCAGCCCAAGCTGACCTTCCTGCCGCTGCTCGTTACGGCGCTCGCCAGGACGCTTGAGCAATTCCCGCAGTGCAATGCCACGTACGACGCAGATCGCGAGGTGGTCGTGCGCCACAAGGCATTGCACGTCGGAATCGCCACGCAGACGGATGACGGATTGAAAGTGCCCGTGATCCGTCAGGCCCAGGCGAAGGACGTCTGGCAACTTGCTGGCGAAGTCCGGGAGCTCTCGGAGCTCGCTCGGAACGGCAAGGCGACGAAAGCGCAGCTCACGGGCTCCAGCATCACGATCACAAGCCTGGGACCGTTGGGCGGCATCGTGACAACACCCGTCATCAACGCCCCCGAGGTCGGCATTATCGGCGTGAACAAAGCCGTTGATCGCCCCGTCGTCATCGATGGGCAGATCACCATCCGCACGATGATGAACCTGTCCGTGTCATTCGATCACCGCTTTGTCGATGGCTATGACGCCGCCGACATGGTGCGCGTGATCAAGGGCTACATCGAACACCCCGCCACGATGTTTATGTGACACACGAAACGGGCCGGCGATGCCGGCCCGGTTTGTTTGTCATTGCGAGGGAACGCCCCCCAACACCCGTCATTGCGAGGGCACTCGCCCCATACCGTCATTGCGAGGGCACGCGCCCCACACCCGTCATTGCGAGGGCACGCAGTGCCCGCGGCAATCTCGTTGGGCTATCGTTCCGCTAGAGGTCGCGACAGCGTTGAGAGATCGCCACGCCCGCTACGCGGGCTCGCGATGACGGTTGGTGGCTACGCGGGCTCGCGATGACGGTTGGTGGCTACGCGGGCTCGCGATGACGGTTGGCGGCTACGCGGGCTCGCGATGACGGTTGGTGGCTACGCGGGCTCGCGACGACGGTTGGTGGCTACGCGGGCTCGCGACGACGGTTGGCGGCTACGCGGGCTCGCGACGACGGTTGGCGGCTACGCCGCCTCGCGATGACGGAAACGGCCTTCGGCCGGTTTCCGTCAGTCCTCCGTATTCGGAATGACACCCCGGCGCATTTGATCGAGTTCAAGTGACTCGAACAGGGCCTGGAAGTTTCCCTCGCCGAAGCCCTCGTTGCCTTTGCGCTGGATGATCTCGAAGAAGATCGGCCCGATGACGTTTTCAGTGAAGATCTGAAGCAGCAGGCCCTCATCGCCGGGCGCACCGTCGATGAGGATGCGCCGCTTGCGCAGCTCGTCCACGTCTTCGCCGTGATCGGGAATACGCTCGTCGATGAGATCGAAATAGGTTTCGGTCGTGTCCTGAAAGTTCACGCCATTGCCGCGAATTGCGTCCACGGTGTTGTAGATGTCGCGTGAGCCCAGTGCGATGTGCTGAATGCCTTCGCCGTTGTAGTCGCGCAGGAACTCTTCGATTTGGCTGTGATCGTCCTGGCTCTCGTTGAGCGGAATCCGGATCTTGCCGCAAGGGCTCGTCATCGCCTTGGACACGAGGCCCGTCGATTTGCCTTCGATATCGAAGAAGCGGATCTCGCGGAAATTGAACAGGCGCTCGTAGAACTCAGCCCAGGTCTTCATGTTGCCGCGGCTCACGTTGTGCGTGAGGTGATCGAGGTAGGTCAGGTTGGTGCTGGCCGCGGCCATCTTGTCTTCCCAGCCCGACTCGAAGACGAAGTCGACGTCGTAGATGGTTTGGTCGCCGTAGCGATCAACGAGGTAAAGCCGGCTGCCGCCAATACCTTCGATCGCAGGAATGTTCAGCTCCATCGGACGCGGTTCAGGATCGATGGCGGTCGCACCCAGTTCGACCGCGCGATCGAGGGCGAACTGCGCATCGCTGACGCGAAACGCCATCGCGCAGGCACAGGGGCCGTGCTTCTCGGCGAAACGCTGCGCAAAACTGTCCGGTTCCGCATTGATAATGAAGTTGATGTCGCCCTGCTTATGGAGCGTCACATCCTTGGAACGGTGGCGCGCGACCACCGGAAAACCCATCTGTTCGAACAGCGTGCGGAGCGCCTCGGGATCGGGTGCGGCGTACTCAACGAACTCAAAACCGTCGGTGCCCATGGGGTTTTCGAAACCTGTGGGTGTCGCGTGCGTCTCCGCGGCCTGGCTTGCCATGGCGTGTCCTCGTGTCGGGGTGGGCAAACGACCATGATACCAATGGCGCCGATCCGATCTTCGCGTTCTCAGCCACGGTTGCGTATATTTGTGCAGGATTCTTGCACCAAATAGCCATAACATGACGGATTCCTTCACGCTAGATCGATATGATCTCTCAATACTGCGAGCACTCCAGGACGATGCACGGATGTCCTGGGTCGAACTTGCTGAGCGTGTGAGCCTCTCGCCCAGCGCATGCCAGCGTCGCGCCCGCCAGCTGCACGATCGTGGGGTGATTTCGCGCTTCACACTGGACGTGGATCTGCAGGCGATGGGCTACGACGTCGAAGCGTTCGTTGCGGTGAGCATCGAGCGACAGAACATGAAGTACGCTGCCGAGTTTCGGCGCGCCATCGCCGGCCTGCCCGAAGTGCGCGACTGCTACATGCTGTCGGGCTCAGTCGACTTTATGTTGCGCGTGGTGGCACCGAACCTGCGCGCCTTCGGCAGCTTCATTCAGCGTGAGATTTTGAATCTGCCCGGCGTCAAGGATGCGACATCATCGATCGTTCTCGAACGCATTGACACGGATTTGAGCATCGTCCCCACCGGCTGATGTATCGAGTGCGCCGGCGCCGCGCGTGACAAATCCCGTCAGTGCCTGCCAGGCCGGTAGTTCACGAGCAAACTCGTAGGGCTTGAGGTCGTAGATGCCAAGCCCTGCCTCCGAGGCGCGGACGTAGACCTGAGCATCACGCAGGATCGTCACCACGGGGATATCGAGGCTGGCCAAAAACCGCATGAGCGTATCGAACACCTTAGTGTTGCGGCGCGTGCGGTTGGCGACGACGCCCAACTGGCCACGCGAGCGATCGAGTTTTGCGACGAGCAACAGGTCGGCAATGGCACGCGACGCGGCGTGTATGTCGAACCGCGACGGCAGTACCGGCATGACCACCTTATCGGCATCGCGCGTCAACTCGCGCAGCTGCGCCGCGTCGTAACCGGCAGGCGAGTCCACCACAACATAACCACAGTCAGGCGGCACGCGAAGCTGGAAACTCCGCGTGACATTCATACGCCGCTGATAGGCCGGGACGCCATGAATAACCGGCGCCGTTTCGGGCCGCACCGCCAGCCAGTGCATCGCCGATCCCTGGGGGTCGTGGTCGATCAGTGCCGGGTTGCCACCGATGCGCGCAAGGTACGCGGCGATATTTGTCGCCAGCGTGGTTTTGCCACTGCCGCCCTTGGGGTTCAGCACGACGATACGACGCGGCCGCGTCGCGCCTGCGACGCCCTGCACTGTGGGTCGGTGAAGCATGGGCTCGAGCGTACCCCATCAAGCCGATTCGCGCGCGTGACGCATGCAACAATCCGGTGATACGGTTCGCAAATGGTTGATGCGTCGCAATCGCAGGCCCACACCCCGGTCAGAGATGACCGCCAGAGCCGCGTTCGCGCCATTGGCGAGACCGTGGCCCGCATCTCCCACGAACTTAACAATCAGCTTACGGTGCTGCTCGGGCACGTGGACCTCGCCCTGCTCGGTGCCGATGCGGCAAACCGCGATGCATTGCGCCACGTGCGCACGGCCGGCGAACGCATCGCCAAGCTCGTCGCCGCGCTGGAGCGCCTCAGTGTGCGCCGCCAGCCAGCGACGCGCGGTGTCGATCTCGTGGCTGAGACCAAAGAAGCGATGGGTCGATTCGCGCATTGGACCGCCGCCGAGGGCAGCGTCCAACTCGTTTCAGAATACGATGAACTCGCCGTTGTCACCGACCCCGTACTCGTCTACGAGGCGCTGCTGCATATCCTCGCCAACGCCGTGCGCGCGACGGACGAACGCGGCGATATCGAAGTCCACCTTGGCACCGAAAACGGCCAGTGGCACATCACCGTCAGCGACAACGGCCCGGGCTTCGACCCCGCACTATCGGGTCGCGAATTCGATCCGCTCACAACGACGCGGCACATGCCGGGCGCAGGCCTGGGGCTCAGCCACGCACTGCTCGCCATGGCAGCGCTCGATGGCGATGTCGTGATTGAGCGACCAAGCGGTCGCGGTGCGCGTGTCACGCTGCGGGCACCACTGCTACCCGCTAACGGCCCCGTGCCATCGCGAACGCCGCGCGTGCTCGTACCGGGCCAGGGAACGGTACTGATTGTCGACGACGCACCCGTGGCGCTCATGGAGGCCTACGACATCGTGGCCGGTGCGGGATACAACGTCGTGCTTGCGCGGGGTTACAGCCGCGCGCTCGACCAGCTGATGCAGGGTGTGCGCCCCGACATCGTGCTGGCCGAGGCCGTGCTCTATGACGGCGGTGCCGAAGAACTCGCCGCCTGGCTCGCGCAGCGGCAGCAAACACCGCCCGTCATTGCGACCGCGTTCGCTGCGGAGTCACCACCGGCCGAATCGCAGGCCTTCGCGGCCGTCGTCACTAAGCCGTTCGACGCCCACAGCCTCACGGCGCTGCTTGCCGAAACGCTGGCGAGCCTTCGGCGTCGTTAGTCGCTCAGTACCTTGGGCCAGTTATCGTCGGCCAGGACGATGAAGCCCTTGGGATCGACGGACCAACGCTCGCCAATCTTTTTGTTGTAGTTGATGTAGAGCTTGTCGTCGACGATGGCCCAGACCTTCGGGTCACCGCTCGCCGTGTAGCCCTGCGAAACCGCCCAGGCGCAGTAGCCGCCGTACTGGGGTGCGAAGCGCTCCGGGTTAGCGGCAAAGGTGTCTCTGTTCTCAGCGCTCTCGAACAGCCAGCGCGCGCCCTGCCATTCGAACGCGTAATCGGTGTCGCCCTTGCGTGGTTCACCGGCTTCAAAGTAGGCGACGGCGTCATAGCCTTTCAGGGCATTATTCGAGAAGACGCCCGTGTAGACGGGGTCCTTGTCAGCAGCGGCAACCGCCGAAAGGCTCAAAAGAAAGATCGCTGCGAGACTGCGCAGCGCAATAATTGTGCGGGTCATGGTTATGCTCCAATGAGTGTCCCGCGAGCTGACCCGGGCACGGCCAAAAAAATTTCAGCCGTGTACCTCTGAGGCGATCTTCAGGGCCTCCTGGCAGCGACCCGTAATGGCCGACCAGTTGCCGGCCGCGATATCGTCGGCAGGCGTCAGCCAGGAGCCCCCGACGCAGGCCACGGCGGGTACGGCCAGGTAGTCGGCAAGGTTGCCCGCGCTGACCCCGCCCGTCGGGCAGAACTTCAGGCCCGCGAACACGGCCGCGAACGACTTGAGCGCACCAATACCGCCCGCGTACTGCGCGGGAAAGAACTTGACGGCTTCGAGACCGCGCGCGACCCAGTCGGCGATCTCGCTTGTGGTCTGCGCGCCAGGCAGCAATGGCACGCCCGTATCCCTGCAGACCTCCCAGACCGACAGTGAACGGCCTGGCGTCACAATGAACTCAGCGCCCGCATCGACAACGGCGCGCGCCTGGTCTTCGCGCCACACCGTTCCCGCGCCGACGGCCAACGCGCCGTCACGGGCCAGCGCCGCAATCGCAGCAACGGCGCCGGGCGTGCGCAGCGTGACCTCGATGATGCCAACGCCACCATCGGCGAGTGCGCGACCCAGCGCCACGGCATCCGCACCTTCGGGCATGGCCACGACGGGAATGACGGGCGAGACGCCCATCAGTGCGTGAATGTCAGACATCAGCCGTGACTCCGTTGCGCACCACACTTCGGTCGATGGGCAGTGCGTTGCCGCCCGCCTCGGGATTGCTGGCGATGCGTCGCATGGCGGCAAACAGCTCGCGGCCCATGCCGATCTCATGCGACGGGTCGCAGGCCAAGGCCGGCTCGCGCGCGGCGAGCGTCTCCGCATTGACGTGGGCTTCCAGCACACCGCGCGTCGCATCCAGCGTCACGATATCGCCGTCACGCAGTTTCGCGAGCGGGCCACCGGCCAGCGCTTCGGGGCAAACCTGGATCGCCGAGGGCACCTTGCCCGATGCGCCCGACATGCGTCCGTCGGTTACCAGTGCGACTCGGAAGCCCCGGTCCTGCAGCACGCCCAACGGCGGCAGCAATTTGTGCAGCTCGGGCATGCCGTTGGCACGCGGGCCCTGGTAGAGCACAACCACGATGACGTCGCGGTCGAGTTCGCCCGCCTTGAAGGCGTCCACGACCGCGTGCTGCGAATTGAAGACCCGGACGGGCGCCTCGATGACATGGCGCGACGGATCGACGGCCGACGTCTTGGTCATGGCGCGACCCAGATTGCCCTGCATGAGCTTGAGACCACCCGTCGGCGCGAATGCATCGGCCGCAGGCCGAAGCACATCCTCGTCCATGGAGGCATCGCGACCAGGCTGCCAGCGCACCGTATCGAGCCCGTTGTCGTCGGGATCGCCTAGCACCGCCTCGTGCGTGTAGTGCGACAGGCCCTCACCCGCGATTGTGTGTACGTCTTCGTGCAGCAAACCAGCGGACAGCAGCTCGCGAATCATGAACGGGATTCCGCCCGCCGCTTCGAAGTGGTTCACATCAGCCTGGCCGTTCGGATACACGCGCGCGAGCAAGGGCGTCACGCCCGACAGTTCGCTCAGATCGTCCCAGTTAATCTGGATTCCGGCTGCGGCGCCCATGGCGACGAGGTGGATCGTGTGATTCGTGGATCCGCCCGACGACAGCAGGCCGACGATGCCGTTGACGAGCGCCTTCTCGTCGAACACACGCGCCATGGGCGTGTAGTCGTCGGACAAACCGCTGATGGCTACGGCGCGCTCCGCCGCTGCGCGCGTCAACGCGCCTCGCAGACGCGTGTGAGGGTTCACAAACGAGGTCCCGGGCAGCTGCAGCCCCATGAACTCCATGAGCAATTGGTTCGAGTTGGCAGTGCCGTAGAACGTGCAGGTACCCGGCGAGTGATAGGACTTGGACTCCGCGTCCAGCAACTCTTCACGACCGATCTTGCCCTGCGCGTAGAGCTGGCGCGCCTGCGCCTTTGCAGCGTTGGTCATGCCCGACGTCATCGGACCCGCGGGCACGAAGATCACAGGCAGGTGGCCAAAAGCGAGCGCGCCGATGACGAGCCCGGGCACGATCTTGTCGCACACACCCAGACACAGGGCGCCGTCAAACATGTTGTGCGAGAGCGCGACTGCCGTGGCCATGGCAATGACGTCGCGGCTGAATAGCGACAGATCCATGCCTGGCTGACCCTGCGTGACGCCGTCGCACATAGCAGGCACACCGCCCGCGAACTGCGCGAAACCGCCCGCTTTCCAGGCGGCCGCCTTGAGCAACGGCGGATAGTCACCGAGCGGCTGATGCGCAGAAAGCATGTCGTTGTAAGCCGAAACAATTGCGATGTTCGGCCGTTCCCGACCCGCAAGCGCCTTCTTGCCTTCGGCGTCGTGCGCGGCGAAACCGTGGGCCAGGTTGCCGCAGGACAACTCGCTGCGGTGCGGGCCCTGGCGGCGCGCGGCTTCGACCTGTGCGAGGTAATCGGCGCGCGTCTCGGCACTGCGCTCGATGATGCGTTCAGTGACGCGATGGAGCGTATCGTTCAGCATCGTGCTTCCTCTAGCGGGCGTGGTAGGTGGTGACGGGCACGATTTGCTGTCGCAGCACGACGCGCACGGGCAACTCCGCGAGCTCGCCGCCCGCCGACGCCCGCGCAAAAACCTCGGCCTTGTCCTCACCGAAAAACAGCAGCGTAATGTGGTGCGCGTCGAGCAAGGCACGCGGCGTCAGGCTCAGGCGGGCCACGTCCTGGCTCGGTGGGCGCGCGAAGACAACGTCATCACGGCTTGTCAGCTGCGCTTCAATGTCGGGGTCGTCGGGAAATAGCGAGGCTGTGTGCCCGTCGCCGCCCATGCCGAGCAGCACGACGTCGAACGGCCGTGGCAGTGCCTTAAGCCGGGCGTCAATGGCCGCGACCGCCTCAGCACCGTCGAGCCCCTCGGCGAACAGGCTCACACGTTTGGCCTTAGCTGCGGCATTGCGCCGCAGCTCGCGGTCGAGCATGCCACCGTTGCTGGCGCTGTGCGTCTCAGGCACCCAACGTTCGTCGGACGGCAATACGGTGACCTTCGACCAGTCGATGTCGCGTGCAGAGAGCGCACGGAACGCGGCCAGCGGAGAGCTGCCACCGCTGGCAACCAGCGTGGCCTGGCCGCGCGCGGTGATCACCGCATCCAACTGCGCTGCAATGGCGTCCGCCAACGCAATGGCCGCACGCTCACGCGTATCGAAAAACTGCTGAATAAATTGGCTCATGGTTCCTGGTACCACTCGCGGCCGTCACGATCGAGCAGCAGCGCCGAGGCCGTCGGACCCCAGGTGCCCGCCTGGTACGGCAATGCGCTGGTGCCCGCTTCCTGCCAGGCGGCAATGATGCCGTCGATCCACGCCCAGGCGGCATCCACTTCGTCGCGACGCATGAACAGTGCCGGGTTGCCGCGCAGCACCTCCATGAGCAGGCGCTCGTAGGCGTCGGGGTAGCGCACCTGATAGGTTTCGTTGAAGCTCAGATTGAGCGGCAGCGAGCGCAGCTTAAAGCCGCCGGGCCCGGGCTCTTTGGTCACCATCGTGAGCTTCATGCCTTCGTTGGGCTGCAAGCGGATGATGAGCCGGTTGGGCTCCACGCCGCCGACTTCCTGCGGAAAGATCGAGTGCGCCACGCCACTGAACTGGATCACGATCTCCGAGGCCTTACGCGGCAGACGCTTGCCCGTGCGCAGGTAGAACGGCGTGTCGTTCCAACGCCAATTGTCGATGTCGGCGCGCACGGCGACAAACGTCTCGATGTCGCTCGACTCACCGAGCTCGTCGGCGTAGCCCGGAACGGCCTCGCCATCGATCGCGCCCGCGGCGTACTGGCCGCGCACACTGACGCGGCCCACAGTAGCTGGGTCACTCGGTCGCAGTGCCTTGAGCACCTTGATCTTCTCGTTACGGATGTCGTCGTGGTGCATGCTTTGCGGCGGCTCCATGGCGACGAGACACAAGAGCTGCAAGAGGTGGTTCTGCACCATGTCGCGCAGCGCACCACTGTGGTTGTAGTACTGCGCACGATTACCGGCACCGAGATTTTCGGAGACTGTGATTTGCACGTGGTCGATATGGGTTCGGTTCCAGAGCGGTTCGAGCAGCGCATTCGCAAAACGCAGCGCAAGCAGGTTCTGGACGGTTTCCTTACCCAGGTAGTGATCGATACGGAAAATGTTGCCTTCCTCGAAGCACTGACCGACCGCGTCGTTGATCTCGCGCGCACTCTCGCGGTCGCTGCCAACAGGCTTTTCGAGCACGATGCGAGCGCCCGAATCGATGGCACCGATTTCGGACAGTCGGTGCGCGGTTTCACCGAACAGGCGCGGTGCCGTTGCCATGTAGAACACACGGCAGCGCGGACCTGCCTCCGCATCCGCGGGCGCGTCGTTCAGCGCGGCCACAAGCTCGGGCCATCCGTCGGGCGTCGTGATGTCGAGTGCGTGATAACTGAGCCGCGCCGAGAAACGTTGCCAGACCGCGTCATCAAGCGCGTCTTTCGACAGGTGCGTCTCGAGCGCCTCGCGCACAAGCGCGACGAACTCTTCGTTGGACAGCGGGCTGCGCGAAGCGCCAATGATCCGGCTTCCCGGCGGGAACTGGCCGTCGCTGTCACGGTGAAACAGCGCAGGCAGGAGCTTGCGTTTGGAAAGGTCGCCCGTGCCACCAAAAATCACGAGGTCGAACGGGTCAACGGGAATGAACTGCGCCATGCGTGAGGGTCCCTGAGGTGACGGCTTGCCGTCAGATTACGAAATTTTACTACAGATACTTTGCTTTTAACGGCTTTCTCACCGGATCTGCAATCGAATTCATGTAGTATTTCTACATGCTTGATCGCATCAGTCAGCTCCGTGATCGCTTGTCGCCGGCTGAAATGGCCGTTGCCGACTGGCTGCTCGCGCACCCCGATCGGCTGGGCGACCTGCGCCTGGCAACGCTCGCCGAACGCGCTGGCGTCAGCGAACCCACCGTCGTCCGGTTCTGTCGCAGCGTCGGTGCGACGGGGTTTCGCGACATGCGGTTGCGTTTGGCCGGGTATCTGGCCACGCGCGGCGAAGTGCTGCACGCCGACGTGGCTGCCGAGGACGCACCCACAACCGTTGCCGATAAAGTGATCGGTGCGAGCATTCGCGAGTTGCGCCGGGTGCAGCAGGCCGTTGATGGCGACCGACTGGACCAGGCTGCAAACGCACTAGCCAGCGCCAGCCGCATTGCGTTCGTGGGTGTTGGCGCCTCTGCAAGCGTCGCGCTCGATGCGCAAAACAAGTTCTTCCGCCTGGGCCTCGCCTGCGCGGCATTTTGCGACGAACCCAGTATCCGGCAGGCGGCCGCCGTCAGCGCGACCGACACGGCGTTTGTGGCCATCTCAAAAACAGGTGAGTCGTCGGCGGTCGTATCGGCCGTTGAAGATGCCGTACGCGCGGGCGCCGCAACGATCGCACTGACCTCACCGGGCTCGCGCCTTGCGCAGGTTGCGCAGACGCCGCTGCTGATTGACGTCGATGAAGATACCGCCCTGTACACCCCGATGAGCTCCCGACTCGCGCAACTCGCCATGCTCGACGTGCTGCAGATTTGTACGGCCATTCGCGCGGGCAGTGCTGCGCTTGACTACCTCGACGCGAGCAAAGCGGCGCTGACGCGCCGATAAAGACCGACTAGCCCAGCGCCTCGATCAACGCGTCCGCGATGAAGTCGGCGCGGTCAGTAGAGGCGTTGGCGCCCATGAGCCCGATGCGCCAGGCATTGCCCGCGAATTTGCCAAGCCCCGCACCGATCTCGATGCTCCGTGTCTGCAGCAGTCGTTCGCGTACGGCCACGTCGTTGACGTTGGACGGAATCGATACGACGGTCAGCGGTGCCAAGCGATGATCGGGTGCGACGGGCAGCGACAGGTCGGCGGCTTCAAGACGTTTCCAGAGCTGCTCGGCCGCTTTGGTGTGGCGCGCCCATCGCGCGGGCAAGCCTTCATCGACAGCAAGGCGCAGCGCCTCACGCATCGCAAACAGCGAGTTGACGGGCGCCGTGTGGTGGTAAGCGCGCTTGGACTCACCATCCATGTAGTACGGCGCGAGCAGATTGGTGTCGCAAAACCAGCTCGGTACGGGCGACTGGCGCTGCGAAGCCTTTTCAATGGCGGCAGGCGAGAACGTGATTGGGGCCAGGCCGGGCACGCAGCTCAGGCACTTCTGGCTGCCCGAGTACACGACATCGAGTTGCCACTCGTCGACACGCAACTCCACGCCGCTAAGCGACGTCACGGTATCGGCAATCACCAGGCAGCCGGCGCCTTTGGCGAGCGCGGCCAGCGTCTTGGCATCGGACCGCACACCTGTGCTGGTCTCGGCGTGAACAAACGCGACGACGGCCGTGTCCGGGTTCGCTTTCAGCGCATCTGAGAGTTTTTCGGGGTCAACCGGCGTCCCCCACTCGTCTTCAACGGTCACGACCTCGGCACCGATGCGCTCGCAGATGCTTTTCATGCGGCCGCCGAAAACGCCGTTGATGCAGATGATGACCTTGTCACCGGGTTCCACCGTGTTCACGAACGACGCTTCCATGCCGATGGATCCCGGCGCCGACATGACAAAGGTCACTGGGTTTTGGGTCATAAAGCAGGTGCGCAGATCCGCCACCACATCGTCCATGACCTCTAGAAACACAGGGTCAAGATGACCAATCGTGGGCTGCGCAAGCGCGATGAGCACCGCGTCGGGCACGTTCGACGGGCCCGGCCCGAACAGGTCTCTGTATGGAATCACGCTGGTCCCCTCTTGCCGCGCGTTGCCCGGCGACCAGCAGTGCCGCGCGGGTGCCAAAATTAGAGCCGGACGACTCTGCCAATGCAAGCCTCAGCGCAAGCCAGCAGCATTCTTAGTGGCCGTTGTCGTAGGTTTGTTTACATTTTGTGAAGGTTTCGGGACGACGATAGTTCAAAATGCTGCGCCCGGGCGCTACATTTGCGGAGCCGAACGCATGGGGGGGTCCATTGAAGAGCGGCAAGCCAACGTCCCGAGATATTGCACACGCCGCCGGCGTTTCGCAGGCGACGGTTTCACGTGCGCTGCGCAATAGTCCCGAGGTCACTCCCGAAACGCGTGCGCGCGTGATGGAGGTGGCTCGCGAGCTCAACTACCGCGTCGACAAAAATGCTGCAGGTTTGCGCAGCCGGCACTCCAACACGATTGCGTTGTTGCTGTTCGAAGACTCGAGCACGGACGAGTCGCAGATCAACCCGTTCTTTCTCTCTATGCTCGGCAGCATCGCGCGCGCGGCCGCAGCCTCTGACTACGACCTGCTCGTGTCATTCCAGCAGCTCAGCAACAACTGGCAGGGCCGCTACGAAGCCAGCAATCGCGCCGACGGCATCATCCTGCTCGGCTACGGCGACTACCTGAACTACGGCGAAAAGCTGCGGGCCCTCGACGAAGGCGGCGCCCATTACATGATCTGGGGCCCGACGATCGAGCAGCACGATGGCCGCTCACTGGGCTGCGACAACGTGTCGGGCGGACGCCAGTCCACAGAACACTTGCTGTCGCTGGGCCGCAAGCGCATCGCCTTCCTGGGCGACAATGGCCCGGGTTTTCCCGAGTTTCGCGCGCGTTACTTTGGCTACGAAGCCGCGCTAAAGACCTCCGGCATCGAGCCCGACCCGGCCTTGCAGCGCGATGCCGAGAACAGCGAAAACGCGGGCTACATCGCCGTGCAATCGCTGGTTCTGGGCGGCGCGGATTTCGACGGCATTGTCACCTGTTCCGACCTCATTGCGATCGGCGCTTTGCGCGCGCTGCAGGAACTGGGCAGGCGTGTGCCCGAAGACGTTGGTCTTGTCGGCTTCGACGACATCCCCGCGGCGTCCTACGTCAACCCAGGTCTCACGACGATCCGGCAGGACACGCAGCGCGCAGGCGCGTTGCTCGTGGACAACCTGATCGGCCTGATCCACGAGCGCTCCGTGGCGTCAGCGCTGATCGAGCCGCGTCTCGTCGTGCGCCGCTCCTGCGGCGGGCACCCGCGCTAGCGCGACGCGGCAGACTGCAACGCGCGCAGGCTGTCCAGCAGGCCTGCATCCCGAATCGGCGAATCACTGATCAGCACACGGACGCCATGTGCGGGCACAGTGATGGCGCCGGTGACCGAACCACCACGCGCCAACGCGTCACGCCAGGACTGTTCGCTGACCCGCGCATCGATATCGAACGACTGCGCGCTGTCCCCCTTGTTGAGCAATACGAGCGCCGTCTCCGAGACGCCCGCGTCCTGGTACACGCGCAGGAACGCGGCGCGATCGCCCTCGAGTTCGAGGCCGAGTTGCAGCCCCCGCTGCAGCGAGATGTGTTCTCGGCGCACGTTGGCGATCTTGATCAGCTGCTCGCGAATCCGATGCGACTTGGCGCGTTCAACGTTTTCGGCACCAAAATAGTCGCGGTTGCCACCGTGTTCGCCCCGACCAGCGCGGAAGCCAATCTCCGAACCGTAATAGAACACAGGGATTCCCCGGGCCGTGAACAGCCAATTGTTCGCGTCAATGAAACCATTGGCATCAGCGTCCAGACGCCGCATGTCGTGGTTGTCGTAGAAGCTCATAAGCTCGTAGGGGTTTTGATAGAGCTGGTCATCGAGGTGCAGGACCTCGGAAAGTCGCTCGTAGCCCGTCTGCTTGCGCCCGAACACGTCAGACATCGCGGACTGCATGGGGAAATCGAGCACACTGATGGCGCCGTTCTCGGGCCAGGTATGGCGCGCAATCTCCGCGGCATCGAAACTGTAGCTCTCCGCGAACATGAAAAAGTCGGGGTGGCGCTCACGAATCTCGGCCGAGAACTTCGCCCAATAGGCGTCGGGCATGTGCTTGATCGTGTCGATCCGAAACGCCGACGCGCCCTGATCGATCCAGTACGAGTACGCGCGCACGAAGTAGTCGAGCACTTCCGGGTTGTTCTCGTTGAAGTTCGAAAGCTCGGCGATGTCAGTCTCGCGGTTGAAGAACGCGTGCAACGGCTCGGCGTCATCAAGCGCTTCGGGGTGCGTGTTCATGTGGTCGGCCACGAGACTGCCGTCCTGGTCATAGAGCTCGCCGAACTTGGGCAGGTCCTCGGGCATATCGAACGACGGCGCGCCGTGGTTGCACACGACATCGAGTACAACCCGGATACCTTTGTCACCAAGCTGCGTGCTGAGCGCGCGGAAGTCTAGCCCGGGTGATACGAGGTGCTCGTCGAGCGCGAAGAAATTGACCCCCCAGTAGCCGTGGTAACCCGTCTTGCCTTTGTCGGTGAAGAACGCGCCTTCCTGACCGACCTCGGCACCGCCCGTGAACGCCGCGTCGGGATTATCGACGATGGGTGTGAGCCACAAGGCCGTGAAGCCCATCTCAGCAATGTAGTCGGCATTCTGCACGATGCCGGCAAAGTCGCCGCCCAGGTAACCGAGGTTTGCGGCCTGACCGTCGGGGTTCACGATCGGGCGGTTAAAGCTCCGGTTGTCGCCGCCCTGCTCCGGGTAGTTATTGCTCGAGTCACCATCGACGAAACGATCGGTGACCACGAAGTACACGGACTCTGCGGCGAAGGGGTGGTCTGTACCAACGAAACGGTCGGGCGCGGGCTGGGTGGTTTGGCAGCCGGCGAGCGTCGCGGCACATGCGACAACAAGAGCTTTGGCGCGTCGCATCATGCGGGCTGCGCCACGCCGACAGGTTCTGCATCACGATCGACAAGCAAGACCAGGCCGCCTGCAATAATCATGAGCACGCCGCCCGTGACGAGGCCGAAGATCGCCTTGCCTTCAAACACGTCGCGCACCACAAGACCAAACACACTCGCAGCGACGAGCTGCGGGATCACGATGAAGAAGTTAAAGATCCCCATGTACACACCCATCTTGTGCGCGGGCAGGCTATTGGCGAGCAGGGCATAGGGCATGGACAAAATGGAGGCCCAGGCGATGCCCACACCGACCATCGAGATGAGCAGCAACATCGGGTCTCGGAAGAAATAGAAACTCACGAGCCCGACCCCGCCGAAAACCAGATTGATCAGGTGGCACACGCGACAACCCAGCTTGAGCGACAACAGCGGGATCGCGATGGCGGCGAGTGCCGCGTAGCCGTTGTACGACCCAAACAGGACGCCTACCCAGTTCGCGCCTTCGTTGTAGGCAGCCGAAGTCGGGTCCGTCGAACCGAAGTGGTGCTCGGCCACAGCGGGCGTGCCGTAGATCCACATTGCGAACAGGGCGAACCAGGAGAAGAACTGAACGACGGCCAGCTGCTTCATCGCGCGCGGCATGTGAAACAGGTCGTGTACGACTTCGTACACGCCGTTGTCGGTACTGCCACTGCGCTGCATGATTGCCGCAATGATCTGCAGCAAACCGAATGCCGCGACGCCACCACCCAGCACATAGAGCTGCTGGTCGAGGCCTGAGCTGTAGACCCATGCGAAGAACGCGACGCCGACCGCGATGCAGGCCAGACCACCGTTGCGGTACTTGGACGCTGCACGGTGCGTGGTATCGAGGTCCGTGTGGCTGTCGGGCCCGGCCTTCTCAAACGCAGCGAGTTCTTCGGGCGAGTACTCTTCGCTCTTGAGTACGGTCCACAACACCGCGACAAAAAATGCCGCGCCACCAATATAGAAAGACCACTTCACGGAATCGGGGATGACGCCCTCAGCCGCTGTGTTTGCGACGTCGAACCAGTTGGCCAGAATCCAGGGCAGCATGGATGCGACCACGGCGCCGATACCAATGAAGAAGGTCTGCATCGCGAAGCCAGCGGTGCGCTGCTTCTCTGGCAGGTTGTCACCCACAAAAGCGCGGAACGGTTCCATGGAGACGTTGATACTCGCATCCATGATCCAGAGCATGCCCGCAGCGATCCACAGCGACGGCGAGTTGGGCATCACGAACAGGGCAAGCGACGCCAGGATGGCGCCGACAAGGAAGTAAGGCCGCCGGCGACCGAGCCGATTCCAGGTGCGGTCGCTCATGTAGCCAATGATCGGCTGCACGATGAGCCCCGTCAGCGGTGCCGCAATCCAGAGGATCGGCACATCGTCAATCTCGGCCCCAAGGGTCTGAAAGATGCGGCTGACGTTCGCGTTCTGTAGCGCGAATCCCATCTGGATCCCGAGAAACCCGAAACACATGTTCCAGATTTGCCAGAATCCGAGCGCAGGTTTTTGTTGCATGGTTGCCCCCCAGCCAGCATGCGTGCCGTTCCTTGTGCCACGGCGTGGCGCAGGGAACAAATGAATACGTTTACATCAACTTAGCCCGCAGCGGCGGCTGCGACAGGCGTCTCCGCGCGGCAGTGCTGCGCGATGAATTCAGCGTGCGTCGGCATGGCCTCGGCGCTCTCCGCGATCACGCGTTTAAGCCCCGCGAGTCGTGCGATGCCATCCACATCGGGGCGCTGATCGACGAGCGCATCAAAGCGCTCGGGTTCCACGTGTTGCCCAATGAGCACAGCGAGCCAGCTCGGGTTTTGAAAGAGCTCCACACCCGAGGACACAAGCCGCGCGCCAGCACGGAACTGGTCCATCTTGTAAGCCAGCGTATCGGGAATCGACATGTTGGCGCAGGCCCGCCAAAGCGGCGCATCGTCACGCTCTGTGGCGTGGTAATGCAGGATCAGAAAATCGCGAATGCCCTCGTACTCCGCCGCGGTCAGACGGTTGTATTCGGCCGCCGCCAACGGATCCATACGGGCGTCCGGGAACAGCGCCAACAATCGTGTGATGCCCGTCTGGATCAGATGCAGGCTCGTCGACTCAAGCGGCTCCATGAAGCCCGCAGCGAGGCCGATGGCGACACAGTTTCGGTTCCAGAACTTGCGGCGCCGACCGGTGCGGAACCGCAACGGACGCGGATCGCCCAGCGGTTCCGTATCGAGGCCGTCCAGCAGCGTGCTGGCCGCTTCGTCGTCGGACAGGTAACGGCTGCAGTACACGAGCCCATTGCCCGTCCGATGCTGCAGCGGAATACGCCATTGCCAGCCCGCGGCTTTGGCCGTTGAGCGCGTGTAGGGAATCAGATCTTCGGCGGGTGCTGACGGTACTGCCATGGCGCGGTCGCAGGGCAACCAGTGCGTCCAGTCGTGGTAACCCGTGTGCAAGTGTTGCTCGATGAGCAGACCGCGAAAGCCCGAGCAGTCGACCCAGAACTGCGCTTCGACGACACGACCGTCGTCGAGCGTGACCGAGGCGACATCGCCAGACTCGCCATCGAGCGCCACGTCCACCACACGACCTTCTTGCCGCGTGACACCGCGCGCCTCGGCGTATTGGCGCAGGAACGCGGCGTACTGCCCCGCATCGAAGTGATACGCGTAGTCGAACGTCGACTGCACCATGCGTCGGTCGGGAATGGGTTGCGAGAATCGGCTGCGGCTCGCCGCACCCCAGGCCATGCAGTAGTCGTCGAGTTCGGCCGCGCGTCCGGCCGCGCGGGCCTGCAGCCAGTAGTGGTGCAGTGGCACGACATCGAAATCGGCACCATAGGTGCCAAACGGGTGGAAGTAGGCCTCACCTTGACGCGCCCAGTCGACGAACTGGATGCCGAGCTTGAAACTACCCTGCGTGGCGCGAACGAAGTCGGCCTCGCTGATGCCGAGCCGCTGGTTGAATAGCTTGATCGGGGGAATCGTGGCCTCACCGACACCGACAGTGCCGATGGCCTCGGACTCGATCAGCGTAATTCGACAGTTTTGACCCACCGCGTGCGCAAGCGCCGCCGCCGTCATCCACCCCGCCGAACCGCCACCCACAATGGCGATGTGTTCGAGCTTGTTCCCCATGTGAGCTGCCCCCCGCAGTTCTGACCCCTGATTCTAGCAAGCGACAGGCCTCCAGAGCCCCCGCCTGCAATCGAATTCATAGGGACAAGTCCTCGACGCGTTTGAAATAATCCGGCGACGACATCGAAGGGGGACGATGGAATGCGCATTCAAACAACGATTGCTCTGCTGCTTATCGCAAGCGGCAATGCCTGGTCAGAACCGACCCTCGAACGCGTCGAACCTCCCATGTGGTGGGTGGGCATGCAGTCTTCGTCGTTGCAGTTGCTCGTCCACGGCGACGGGATTGCGACCCTCGAGCCAGGACTGAATGCTGACGGCGTAACACTCGAGAACGTCACACGCACAGACAACACCAACTACCTGTTCCTTGACCTGAACATTGCGGCCGACGCGGCAGCCGGCGACATCACACTGAACTTCAGTGATGCCACAGGCGTGGTGCTCACCCACGACTACACACTCGCCGAACGCGAATCGGGCAGCGCAGACCGGCGGGGCTTCGATGCACGCGATGTCATCTACCTGATCACGCCCGACCGCTTCGCCAATGGCGACACGGGCAATGACAGCGTCGAAGGCTACGGCGATTCGATCGACCGCAGCGCACCCTACAAGCGTCACGGCGGCGACCTCGCGGGCGTCACGCAACACGTCGACTACATCGCCGACATGGGCTTTACACAAATCTGGCTGAACCCGGTCGTCGAAAATGCACAGCCAGCCTGGTCCTACCACGGCTACGCGGCCACGGATTTCTACAGGGTCGACCCGCGCTTTGGCACTAACGCCGACTACCGCGCGCTGGCCGATGCTGCGCGCAAGCGCGGCGTGGGCCTCATCATCGACGCCGTGCTCAACCACAGTGGCGACGCGCACTGGTGGATGAACGATCTCCCCGCCGCCGACTGGATCAACTATGGCGGCAAATTCGTCCCGACCAACCACCACCGCGAAGCCCTGCTCGACCCCTACGCCGCTGACGCGGACCGGCAGCAGTTTGCCGACGGCTGGTTCGTAGAGTCCATGCCCGATCTCAATCAGCGCAATCCGCTGCTGGCCAACTACCTGATCCAGAATTCAATCTGGTGGGTGGAGTACGCGGGGCTCTCGGGCATTCGCGTCGACACCTGGCCCTATTCGGACAAGGCGTTCCTGAGCGAGTACGCGCGCAGGCTGCGCATGGAGTACCCGAAGCTTGGCATCGTCGGCGAAGAGTGGACGACCAACCCCTCGCTGCTCGCCTATTGGCAGGCCGGTTCGGCGCGCAACGACAGCTACGAATCCTATCTGCCAAGCCTGTTCGACTTTCCTTTGCAGACCACCCTCATACGCGCGCTCAACGACGAGGAAGCCTGGAACAGTGGTCTCGGTGAGATTTACCGCTTGCTCGCCAACGACTTTCTCTACGGCGACCCGTTTGCGCTCATGGTGTTCCCCGACAACCACGACATGAGCCGTATCTACACACAGCTCGGCGAGGATCTGGAGCTCTGGAAACTCGCGCACGCATTCACGCTCACGACACGTGGGATTCCGCAGCTCTACTACGGCTCCGAAATTCTGTTTTCCAACCCTGGGACCGAGTCGCACGGCGTCATCCGCCGCGACTTCCCGGGTGGCTGGGTCGGCGACGTCAGCAACGGTTTTACAGCCGAAGGTCTTGACGACGATGCACGCGAAGCACAGCGCTGGCTCAAACAGCTGCTCAACTGGCGCCGCGAACAACCCGCGGTGCATCGGGGCGCACTGCGCCATTTCGCACCGGAAGATGGCGCCTACGTTTACTTTCGCGGCGACGCGGCGGAAGTCATGGTTGTGCTCAACAAGGGTGCGGCGCGCGAGCTGCCGCTCGAGCGCTACCGTTCGCTACTCAGCGACGCAAACCGCGCAACAGATGTCATGACCGGCGAGACGGTGCGCTTGGGCGACACGCTCGCGATTCCCGCGCGCGGTGCACGCATACTCGAGATTGTGCGTTAGGCCTGGGCCGCGCAGTTGCGGCTGATGAACTCGCTGTGCGCCGGCAGGTTCTGCGAGGCGCCGTTCACGATGCCGCGCAAGTTGTCGAGGAAACCACGCAACTTGTTGGCGTCAATGCCTTCGGCCATGGGGTCATAACCGCTCGGCACGATGCCCTGCCCGATGAGCACCTGGAGCCAGCCCACCTCGGTAAACAGCTCGTCGCCTTCACGAAACAGCCTGCCGTTGTCCCGGAACACGGCGATCTTGTGCGCCAGCGAATCCGGGATGGTCATGTCACGTCGGGCGTCCCAGAAGGGCTCGCCGTGCCGCTCGTTGGCGTGGTAGTGCAGGATCAGAAAATCGCGGATACGTTCGTACTCGAACGTAACCTGGCGGTTGTACTCGTCGATCTCTGACTGGCGCAGGCCGGCATTGGGGAACAGCGCCAACAGCCGGCTCAAACCCGATTGCACGAGGTGAATGCTCGTCGACTCAAGCGGCTCCATGAAGCCTGCCGCGAGACCGAGGGCCACACAGTTCTTGTGCCAGAAGCGTTCGCGTCGGCCCGTGGTGAACCGCAGCACGCGCGGCTCGGCCAGCGCCTCGCCGTCGAGGTTCTCAAGCAGCACGTCGGTCGCGCGCGCATCGTCCATGAATGCACTGCAGTACACATGACCGTTGCCCGTTCGGTGCTGCAGCGGGATGCGCCATTGCCAGCCCGCCTCGCGCGCCGTCGCCCGGGTATAAGGCAGCAAGGGTGACGTTGATGCCGACGGCACCGCGACCGCGCGGTCGCAGGGCAGCCACTCGGTCCAGTCTTCGTAGCCGGCACCCAGGGCCTGACCGATGACAAGGCCGCGAAACCCCGAGCAGTCAATAAACAGGTCTCCGGCGACACGTTCGCCACTCTCGAGCTGAACGTTGTCGACAGCACCGGTGTCGCTGTCGAGCGCGACATCGACGATACGGCCTTCGATGCGACGTACGCCGGCGGCCATGGCTTGTTGCCCCAGCACGCGCGCGACCAGCGACGCGTCGAAATGGTAGGCCCGAACCAGACCCTCGATGGGGGTCCCCTCGACGCGATCGAGGTGCGCGTAACGTGCCTGCATGGCCGCGGCATTGTTGAGCGAGTAGTCCCAGAGCGAGCCGCCGAAACCGGCAGCGCGGGCACGCAACCAGTATTGGTGAAACCGGAGCATGCCAAGGTCGTGGCCCATCCGGCCAAAGGCATGCAGATAGCGCTCACCGGGTCGCAGCCAGCCGTCGAACTCAATTCCAAGCTTGATGGTGCCGTTGGTTGCCGCGAGAAACGCGTTCTCATCAATGCCGAGCAAGCCCGTCAACAAACGGATCTGGGGAATGGTCGCCTCACCGACGCCAACCGTGCCAATGGCCTCGGACTCCACGAGCGAAATCTCGAGGCGCGGTCCCAATGTTTTGGCAAGCACCGCGGCCGCCATCCAGCCGGCCGTACCGCCGCCGACAATGACAACTCGCCGGATCGGCTGCTCAGTGTTCAAACGACATCCCCCACAGTCATGTCAGGCAGTGTATGCGAATCAGGCCGAACAAAAAAAATGCCCCCGGCGCCTCGTGCGCCGGGGGCACTGTCCCCTCTCAGGTTCTTCGCTTCTTGTCTAAGTTCTTACCGACTTATTCGAAGCTGTAGGAGAGACCCACAAGGAAGTTACGACCGTAGCGCTGGTAGTCACGTACCTGCTGCGGGTCGTTGTTGAGGAATGTCACGAACTCCTGGTCGGTCAGGTTGTAGCCCTGCAGCAAAACGCGCAGACCGGCCGCCGGACCTTCCTGGAACTCATAGCTAACCTGTGCGTCGAGCAGAGACTCGTCATCGACGATGGTCAGGTCGCGGCCGTTACCAAAGCCCGAGACTTCACCCAGGAACTCAGAACGGTAGCGGTTGCTGACGCGCGCCTGGAAGCCACCGTTCTCGTAGAACAGTGTGACGTTGAAGATCTCTTCGGACAGACCCGGCAGCGGCGTGCTCGGGTCGTTGGGATCCGACTGGATGTCACTGTCGTTGAACGATGCCGAGAAGATCGCACCAAAGCCCGTGAGCGCCGGCGTGAACATCTCGCCCGTCAGGGAGAGCGCGAACTCAACGCCCGAGAGCTTGCCTCCGCTGCCATTCGCCGGTGCGGACGCCGTGCCGATGAAGGTATCAGGCGTAGGACCGTTGAACGGGAATCCTGTGTAGTCCTTCTCGATGGTTTGCTGGAAGATGTAGCTCTCCAGATCCTTGTAGAAGCCCGCGATGGACACGTAACCAAGACCGTCATCGAAGTATCGCTCGTAGGAAACATCGAACGAGTTGGCGATCCAGGGGTCCAGTTCCGGGTTACCCCCGCTGCCACTGAAGGGCGGCTGTCCCGGAATTGTCTCCCCGTTTGGTCCAACCAGACTCTCATCAAAGGTGAACTCATTGCTCGCACGCAAATCGTCCATACGCGGACGAGCCAGCGTACGGGCAATACCCAAACGGACGTACTGATTCTCCGCCACCTCGAAGTTGAGGTTCAGGCTGGGCAGAATTTCTGTGTATTCCTTGCCACCAGAGATCGCCACCGTCTCAAAACCTGCCGCGAACCCAGAGCTCGACTGGTCCGTGCGCACCACCTGCAGACCAAAGTTACCGTTGACCGGCACGTCGCCCCAGTTCGTATCGAGGCCCACTTTCACAAATGCGAGTGCGACGTCTTCTTCAACACCCCAGTTCTTGACCGTAACGTCATTGTTTGGGTTACGCCTCAGGTCGTAAACACCGCTGTTGAGCGCCGCGAGCGGGTCGTAGCTGACCATGCCCGGAATACCCAGGAAGTCGAGCTGCGTGACGCCCGTGGGAACGGGGATCGCCGCCTCCGTAACGCCGCCAGCCAGCGCGAGGAAGAACTCGTCGGCTACCAACGATTTGTCACGCGTGGCGTAATTGAAGCCAAACTCGATGCTCGAGATGTTGCCGTCGAAATAGCGCTTGGCCGTGAGATGAATCTGGTCCAGATCATCCTCGATTTTCGGGCTGTTCAGATAGCCGACCTGGCCACCCGGCACAACGTCGCCGCCCCAACCCTGCGGGCTGGTCAGCATCACGAGGTTCGGATCGGCGTAGTCCAACGTCGAGAAGAACTGAGTGCCGTCGCCCTGAAGCTGGAAGCCCAGACTGTCGACCGCACCCTCACCAGCCGTACCGGTGCCCGAGTACGTCTCAAGGATGACGTCATCACGCTCAACGCTAGACGTGGCGTAGTCTGCCGTCAGCGTCCAGTTCTCGCCAACAACCCATTCTGCGTTGAGGCCGATGGCCAGCAGCTGCGCATCGCGGGTGTTGATGTCGTTGCGCATCACGCCCTTGACGTTGTTGAACGTACCATCCGTGACGAAACCGTCCGACGCCTGGTAGCCCGGTGCGAGCTGCGCCGAAGACCACCAGAGCGGCAGCTCGATGCCACGCAGCAGCTGGTCGTCCTGGAAGTCTGAGTAAAACACGTCAGCAGACGCCGAGAAGGTGTCGCTGGGCTGGTATTCAAGAACACCAATCGTTCCCGAGCGCTCGAGCTGGTTCGACTGCACGTAGGGCTTGGCACCACCGATGATCAGGTTGTTGTCCGCGTCGCCCGTACCCGGGTAGCCCCAGGCGTTGAAGCGCTCGCCCTGCGACGGCGAGTCGAGGTAGGAGTAGCCCAGCGCAATACCAATCGTGTCGTCAGCAAACTGGTCGATGTAAGACAGCGTGTAGCGGTTGCCCGTGTCTTCGGCGCCGTCGTTCAGCGCGTCGAGCTGGTTCCACTCATAAAAGACGTTGCCCGTAATGGCGCGTTTGCCGTACTCGAGCGGACGCACCGTGCGCAGGTCAACCGTACCGGCCAGACCCTGACCGATCAGTGCGGCATCAGGCGTCTTGTAGACGACCGCTGCACTCAGCAGCTCAGCCGGGTACTGGTCAAATTCAACGCCGCGGTTGTCGCCGGTCGACACCTGAGGGCGACCGTTGAGCAGCGCCGTGGTGAAGTCGGGTGACAGACCACGAACACTGATGACCTGGCCGCGCCCGTTCAGGCGCTGTGCGGCGAGACCGGGCAGACGCGCCAGTGACTCAGCAATACTGATGTCTGGCAGCTTACCGATGTCCTCGGCGCTGACCGCTTCCACGATGGACTCGCTGTCCATCTTTAACGCGCGCGAGTCTTGCAGACTGCGGCGGAAGCCGGTGACGACGATCTCTTCCAGGGCAGGACCCTGTGCGGTGGCATCGTCTTCCTGTGCGTAGGCGGCAGGCGCCAGCGACATTGCGCCCGGCAGTGCTGCCGCGACTGCCAGCGACAGCGCGGTGCGCCGCAGTGACGGCGCGGTGTGCCCGCTACGCGTGTTGTGTTTACGCGAACTCGTGACCATGTGTGATTACCCCCCAAGGTAACGTTTTGATTTCGGGCAGTTAGAGACCCCGGTCGCTAATCATGGTAGGTAACGATACTGTTTTGAATCAACGCTCTGCATACGTATTCATGCGCTGAATACGTATGCAGTCCATTGCCCGCAGGCAACGCCGCGCGTACCGTTTTCGTGGGGAGACGTACCGACGTGTTGCGTCGGCGCTACAGAAACGATCCGGTTTGTGGGTAATCAGCCGGACACAGATTCGACGCAGGTTCGACCAATGCACATTGAGCATTCCGCCGCGCATGCCGTGGCCGCTTCGGGATCTTTGGGTGTCGCGGAACCGCATGCCATTACAAGTCACCGGCGTGCGGGCACCTGCATGCACATTACGTCGCTACCTGGTCCGCACGGTATCGGAGAAATCGGGCGCGATGCGCACGCATTTATCGACGCCTTGGCCGAGGCAGGTCTTAGCGTCTGGCAGTTTCTGCCCACCGGACCCACGGCATACGGTGATTCGCCCTACCAACCGCTGTCCGCCTACGCCGGTAATCCGATGCTCATCGAGCTGCGAGAGCTCGTCGAGCTCGGCTTACTTGCTGAAGGCGATCTGGCACCGCTCGGCAACCTGCCCACCGACACCGTCGACTACGGCGCGCTCATCGGCCCCAAGACTGCGCTGCTTGATCTCGCGGCAACGCATTTCTTTTCCGGCGCGGCGCCGGAGCTTCGGCCAGAGTACGAAGCCTTCGTTGGCGAGTACGACGCCGAATGGCTGCACGACTACGCGCTGTTCCGGACCCTAAAGTCAGTGCATGACCAGCGCCCCTGGCCGGAATGGGATGCGCCCTACCGCCGGCGCGAGCCCGCGGCGATGGCGAGCATGGTCCAACAGCACTGCGAGGCCATCCGGGCCATCAAGTTTGCCCAGTTCCTGTTCTACCGGCAGTGGCAGGCGCTGCGTGCGCACGCCGCCAAACGCGGCGTCCTGCTGTTCGGCGACATGCCGATCTACATTGCGCTCGACTGCGCCGATGCCTGGGCCTACAAGGCCATGCTGCGCATTGACACCGACGGCGTGCCCACGCACGTGGCCGGCGTGCCGCCTGACTACTTCTCTGAAGACGGCCAGCTCTGGGGCAACCCGCTCTACGATTGGCAGCATCACGCCCTACAAGGCTACGCGTGGTGGATTGCTCGACTCCGCCACACGATGCGGATGGTCGACATCGTCCGTATCGATCATTTCCGCGGCTTCGAAGCTTACTGGGCGGTGCCCTTCGGCGCTGAGACGGCGCGCGACGGCGCCTGGGAGCCCGGACCGAACGACGCCGTGTTCGACGCGATGCGCGACGCGCTCGGCGACATTCCCATCGTCGCGGAAGACCTGGGTGCCATCACCGACGCGGTGGACCAGCTGCGACTGCGCCAGCGCATGCCGGGCATGTCGGTGCTGCAGTTCCTCGTCGGCGAACCGGGCTTCGACCCGACGCGGATCGAGGTCGACTCGGTCTGCTACACGGGCACGCACGACAACGATACGACACTGGGCTGGTTCCACGGTGAAGGCGAAGACGTGCGCTCGCGGGAACAGGTCGAACACATGCAACGCGCCACGCTCGAGCTCGCGGGCGGCGATGCCGCGTCAGTCCATTGGTCGCTGGCCCGCATGGCATTCGAGAGCCGCGCCTGTATGGCTATCGTGCCGATGCAGGACTTTCTTGGGCTGGGCTCGGACGCCCGCATCAATACGCCGGGCAAGCCGGGCGGCAACTGGCGCTGGCGCCTGCAAGCGGGTCAATTCGACGCCGCGATGCGTGACCGGATCGCCACCCTCTCGCAACGCACAGGCCGCTGATGCCATAGCGGACGCGGCCCAGGGGCCGCAACGCGCTATCATCGCGAACCGGTGTGACGCGAAGGGGAGCAACCAGAATGGCAACGCAGTTTAAGGCGGACGACGCGCGGTTCGTCAGTCGACTCACGCGCGAAACGCTCGCGTTGATTCTGGCCGGCGGTCAAGGCTCCCGACTCCGAGAGCTCACCACCTGGCGCGCCAAGCCCGCGCTTTATTTCGGTGGCAAGTTCCGCATCATCGACTTCCCACTCTCGAATTGCTTCAACTCGGGCATCCGCCGGATCGGTGTGCTGACCCAGTACAAGGCGCATTCGCTGATTCGCCACCTCGTACGGGGCTGGTCGTCGCAATACTCTACGGACCGCGAGTTTGTCGAGATCCTGCCCGCTTCACAGCGCGTGGGCGGTGAGTGGTACCGCGGCACGGCCGATGCCGTGTACCAGAACATCGACATCATCCGCACGCACGCACCGCGTCTCGTACTGATCCTCGCCGGCGACCACGTCTACAAGATGGACTACGGACCGCTCCTCGCGGCGCACACCGAGGCTGAGGCCGACATGACTGTCTGCTGCCTTGAGGTCCCCGTCGAAGAGGCCGCTGGCCAGCTTGGTGTCATGACCGTCGACGAATCGGGCCGCGTCATCGACTTCAACGAAAAGCCGGACGACCCGGTCTCGATCCCGGGCCGCGACGGTTACTGCCTGGCGTCCATGGGCAACTACGTCTTTAACACCGACTTCCTGTTCGAACAGGCGATCAAGGACGCCGACGACCCGCAATCGGCCCACGACTTCGGTCGCAACATGATTCCGTCGATCATCAAGAACTACCGCGTCTACGCCTACCCGTTTCGCGACCCGGAGACTCAAGAGCAGGCTTACTGGCGTGACGTCGGCACCTTGCAGGCTTACTGGGAAGCCAATATGGAACTCGTAAGCGTCGTGCCTCAGCTCAACCTTTACGACGGCGACTGGCCCGTCTCGACCGTGCAGGCGCAGCTACCGCCCGCCAAGTTCGTCCACGACGAGCCCGGCCGCCGCGGCGAGGCCATCAACTCGATGGTGTCTGGCGGTTGTGTGGTTTCGGGTGCCTCACTGTTCCGTTCCGTGCTGTTCTCAAACGTGCACGTGCACTCGCACTCCGTGGTGCGCGACTCGGTCGTACTGCCCGATGTCCGCATCGGCGAGCACTGTCGTATCGACCGCTGCATCATCGACCGCGGTACTGTCATTGAAGACCACACAGTGATTGGCGAAGACCACGACGCCGATCGCGCACGCGGCTTCCGCGTGACGGACTCAGGACTGACGCTCGTCACACCCGACATGCTCGGCCAGGAGCTGCACTTCACGCGCTAAGGCCATGAGCGAGTATCCGCATGTCTACATGGTGGCGTCCGAAAACGGCGCCCTGCCCGGCGGCAAGGCGGGCGGCGTCGGTGACGTCGTGCGCGAGCTGCCGCGCGCACTCGCGGCCCGTGGCGTTGATGTCACCGTGTTGTGCCCGTCCTACGGCACACTGCACCACGTCGATGGCATGACGTTCACGACGCGCATGGTCGTGCCGTTTGGCGCCACGTCCCTGTCCGTCGAATGCTGGCAGTACGTCGATGACTACGGCGTCACGCATCTTGTATTCGATCACGACGGCTTCAACGGCGACGGCAAAGGCAGCATCTACCACGACGACGGGCCGCTGCGTCCCTTCGCCACGGACGCCACACGCTTCGCCTTGTTGTGCGCGGCAGCAGCAACCTGGCTGCCGGCCAACGCTGCAGACGATGCCATCCTGCACCTCCACGACTGGCATGCGGCACCGCTGGCCGTGCTGCGCGCCTACGAACCGGCACTCTCGACACTGCAGCAGTGGCGCACGGTCTTCACGCTACACAACCTGGGCATTCAGGGTATTCGGCCACTGGCCGACGACGCCTCGTCGCTGTCGGCCTGGTTCCCGGCGCTGACCGTTTGCGAGCGTGTGGTCGCCGACCCGCGTTACAGCAATTGTTTCAACCCGATGCTCGCAGGCATCCGACTGGCAGACGCGGTGAACACGGTGTCGCCCACCAATGCGCGTGAAATCCTCGCACCCGATGATCCCGCACGCGGCTATCGCGGCGGTGAAGGTCTGCAGGACGCGCTGCTCGCTACCGACGCGGAAGGGCGTCTGCACGGCATTCTGAACGGCTGCGACTACGACGTCGATGCGAGCCGACTCGATTGGCCGGCGGTCCGCGACACGGTCCTGCACACGCTGCACTACTGGCGGCAGTCGGACCGCGTCAACGGCGCCCTGCATGATCTGGCGCGCGCCAACTTCGAGGCACACGGCGCGGAGAGGCCCTCGATGCTGCTGACCAGTGTCGGCCGACTGACAGACCAGAAACTCGCGATTGCTATGCAGCAACGCGAGGACGGTCGAACCGCGCTCGAGCACGCACTCGATGCACTCGACCCCGACGGCCTGCTTACGCTTGTCGGAACGGGCGATCCCGATATCGAACGGGCCCTGGTCGAAGCTTCGCAGCGCGACCGGCGACTTGTGTTCCTGCGCGGCTTTTCGGAAACGCTGGCGGACGCGCTCTACCGCGGTGGCGACCTGTTCCTGATGCCTTCAAGCTACGAGCCCTGTGGCATCAGCCAGATGCTGGCCATGCGGTCATCGCAACCCTGCCTGGCGCACGCAGTCGGCGGCCTGAACGACACGGTCGCCGACGGCCTCACGGGGTTTACGTTTGCGGGCGACGGCGCTGCCGCGCAAGCCGACGCCTTCATCGGTCGAACCCACGAGGCCATCGCGATGTTCCGCGAGGCGCCCGAGAATTACGCCGACATCGCGGAGGCTGCCGGCCACGCGCGATACCCCTGGTCCGACGCCGCGCGCGATTACATGGAGAAGCTCTATGGCTTCGCACACTGAACGCGGCCCGCTGCCCTCGCCCGCCGATCTGAATCTGCTGGCCGACGGCCGGCACCCGGATCCGTTCGCCGTTCTCGGGCGCCACAGCCGCAGCGACTACGACACGGTCGTGACGCTGCAACCCGGCGCCGAGTCCGTGCACCTGATCGACGACGACGGCAACGAAGTCTCAGCGCTGCGGCGCATTCACGCCGACGGCGTTTTCGCTGGCCGCGTGGACACGAGCGACTACCGGTTTCGGGTCGCCTGGCCCGACGGCGCCAACTCGGATCTCCGGGACCCCTACAGCTTTGGTTCGAGCTTCGGCGACATCGACCTGCACCTGCTGGGCGAAGGCCGGCTTGAGAAGATCTACGACACACTGGGCGCACACGTGGTGACTTGCGAGGGCACACGCGGCACGCGCTTCGCCGTGTGGGCGCCCAATGCGTCCCGCGTCAGCGTCATCGGTGACTTCAACCAGTGGGACGGCCGCCGCCACCCGATGCGACGCCACCCGGGCGTCGGTGTCTGGGAGCTGTTTGTGCCCGACGTGGGCAAAGGCGCGCGCTACAAATTCGAGCTGCTCGACGCGGCGGGTACGCTGTTGCCCGAAAAGACGGACCCTTACGGCAATGCCTTCGAGCCACCGCCCGGCAATGCAGCCATCGTTACCGAGAGCGACTACGACTGGGGCGACGCCGACTGGATGGGCGCGGAACGCGGCGCGCCGTCGATGGCCGCACCGCAGGCCATCTACGAAGTGCACCTGGGATCCTGGCGCCGTAACGGCGATGGCGACTGGCTCAGTTACCGCGAGCTCGCAGAGACGCTCGTGCGTTACGTCGTCGACATGGGCTTCACGCACATTGAACTGCTGCCCGTGACCGAGCACCCGTTCGATGGCTCCTGGGGTTACCAGCCCATCGGCCTGTTCGCGCCCACCTGGCGCTTTGGCTCGCCTGACGACTTTCGTTACTTCGTGGACCAGTGCCACCAGGCGGGCATCGGCGTCATCGTCGACTGGGTCCCCGCGCACTTCCCACGCGACAGCCACGGCCTGGGCCGTTTCGACGGCAGCGCGCTTTATGAACACGCCGACCCACGCCAGGGCGAGCACGCCGACTGGGGCACGCTCGTGTTCAATTACGGCCGAAACGAGGTGGTGAATTACCTCATCGGCAGCGCGCGTTACTGGATCGAGGCGTTTCACATTGATGGTCTGCGCGTCGATGCGGTGGCCTCGATGCTCTACCTCGACTACTCGCGCGAAGACGGCGAGTGGGTGCCCAACGAACACGGCGGCAACGAAAACCTCGAGGCCGTGGCGTTTATCAAACGGCTCAACGAGACCGTGCACGCGCTGGGCGCTACGACCTACGCCGAGGAGTCGACGGCCTGGCCCGGCGTTTCTCGGCCAACCTACGACGGCGGCCTGGGTTTCACGTTCAAGTGGAACATGGGCTGGATGAACGACAGCCTGACCTACATGGGCGAAGACCCCATTCACCGGCGCTACCACCACGACAAGATCACATTCGGTCTCGTCTATGCGTTTGACGAGAACTTTGTGTTGCCGCTCTCGCACGACGAAGTTGTACACGGAAAACGCTCGCTGCTGGGCCGCATGCCCGGCGACGACTGGCAACGCTTTGCGAACCTGCGCGCCTACTTCGGACTCATGTACGCCCACCCGGGCAAGAAGCTCTTGTTCATGGGCGGCGAGTTCGGCCAGCACGACGAGTGGAATCATGACCAGTCACTCGACTGGCACCTGACGGAGTTCGCGCCGCACGCAGGCATGCAGCAGCTCGTGCGCGACCTGAACCACGTCTACCGCAGCACGCCTGCACTGCACGCGCAGGACTTCGACGGCGCGGGCTTTAGCTGGCTCGACTGGAAGGATGCCGACGCGAGTGTGTTTTCCTGGCTGCGCTTCGACGGCGAAGGCCGTGTGGCGCTCTGTGTCGTGAACATGACCCCTGTGGTGCGCGAAGGCTACCGAGTCGGCGCACCGAAGCCTGGACAATGGCGCGAACGCTTCAACAGCGACGCGCGCGACTACGACGGCAGTGGCGTCGGCAACGACGGCGCCGTCACCACCGAACCGCAGGGCTGGCACGACCAGCCGCATTCATTGACTTTGACCTTACCGCCGCTGGCCACGCTGATTCTCGAGCCCGCGGATGACAACGAGCCGAGGAGTACTGACTCTTGAGTACACACCCGACCGCCAAACACGATGCCGCACTGGCCGCCGAGACGCTGGGCATGGATGCGGACGCCATTCTTAAGGACTTTCGCCACTACTTCAGTCTGACGCTGGGGCAGTTTGCGCTCGAGCCCGGCAACCCCTACGCCTGCCAGGCACTGGCCTACGCCGTGCGCGACCGGCTTATGGAACGCTGGTCGGAAACGCACCAAAAACGCGTCGAGGCCGATGCCAAGCGCACAGCCTACTTGTCGCTGGAATTCCTCATGGGCCGCCTGCTGGGCAACGCCTTGCTCAATCTCGATCTCGAACCCGCCGCGCGTGAAGCGATGCAGCGCATCGGTATCACATTGGAAGACGTCGAACAGGCTGAGCACGATGCCGGTCTCGGCAACGGTGGCCTTGGCCGCCTCGCGGCTTGTTTCCTGGATAGCTGCGCGACGCTGGGCCTGCCCGTGATCGGTTACGGCATTCGCTACCGCTACGGCATGTTCCACCAGCAGCTGCGTGACGGCCGCCAGATCGAAGAGCCGGATCCGTGGCTCGCCGACGGCTTTCCCTGGGAAATTCGCCGTCGCGACCTCGTGCGACAGGTGCGTTTCGGTGGCCGCACCGAAAGCTACACGCGCGGCGACGGCAGCACGGGCTGGCGGTGGGTCGATGCAGAGACCGTATCAGCCGTGCCCTATGACGTGCCCGTACCCGGCTACCGTAACAACGTGGTCAACACGCTGCGGCTCTGGTCGGCAGAAGCCGCCGAAGCCTTCGACCTCGGTGAGTTCAACGCGGGCAGCTACGCCGACGCCGTACGCGACAAGAACACGGCCGAGAACATCACGATGGTGCTCTACCCGAACGCCGCCAACGAAAATGGCCAGGTGTTGCGACTGCGCCAGCAGTACTTTTTGGCCAGCGCCAGCCTGCAGGACATCATTGGTGACTGGCAGGCGCGCCACGGTGACGACTTCTCGGGCTTTGCTGACAAGCACTGTTTCCAGCTCAACGACACGCACCCGGCCGTCGCCGTTGCCGAACTCATGCGCCTGCTTATGGACGAGCACGGCATGGACTGGGACACAGCCTGGTCCATCACGACCTCGACCATGGCCTACACCAACCACACGCTGCTGCCCGAGGCGCTCGAGAAATGGCCCGTGGCCATGTTCCGCGACCTGCTGCCGCGTGTGCTCGAGATCATTCTCGAAATCAACGCCCGCTTCCTGGCAGAGGTGTCGCAGCGCTGGCCCGGTGATACGGCACGACTGCGGCGCATGTCACTCGTCGAGGAAGGCCACGAGCCGATGCTGCGCATGGCCTACCTCGCCATCGTCGGCAGCCGTTCCGTCAACGGCGTGGCCGCACTGCACTCGGCGTTGCTGACAGAAGGCCTGTTCCGCGACTTCCACGCGCTCTCGCCGGACAAGTTCAACAACAAGACCAACGGTGTGACGCAGCGTCGCTGGCTTGCAGCCTGCAATCCGTCCCTGTCCGAACTCATCACAAGCCGCATTGGCGATGGCTGGGTCACGGACCTGCCGCAGCTCGAACAGCTGCGCCCGCTTGTCGACGATGCCGCGTTCCGCGATGCCTGGCGTGCGGCGAAGCGCCACAACAAGCTGCTGCTGGCACGAGACATCCGCGAGCGCACGGGCGTGAAGCTCACACCCGAGATGATCTTCGATGTGCAGGTCAAACGCATCCACGAGTACAAGCGCCAACTGCTCAACGTGCTGCACGTCGTCCACCGCTACATCCGCATCTCGGCCGGCGAAACCGAGGGCATGCAGCCGCGGGCCGTCATCATCGGCGGCAAGGCCGCGCCCGGCTACGTGCGCGCCAAGGAGATCGTCAAGCTCATCAATAACGTTGCGACGATCGTCAACAACGACCCGCGCACCGAGGGTCTGCTGCGACTCGTGTTCTACCCCGATTACAACGTCTCAGCGATGGAGCGGATCTGCCCCGCGGCCGAGCTCTCAGAGCAGATCTCGACGGCCGGTAAGGAGGCATCGGGCACGGGCAACATGAAGTTCATGATGAACGGCGCGCTGACCATCGGCACGCTCGACGGCGCCAACGTCGAGATCCGCGAGGCCGTGGGCGAAGACCACTTCTTCCTGTTCGGCCTGACTGTCGAAGAGGTGCAGGCGACTCAGGGCAACTACAACCCGGCCGCGATCATCGCGGCGGACCCCGATCTTGCGGCCGTTGTTCGTCTGCTTGAATCGGGCCACTTCAACCAACGCGAACCCGGCATCTTCGACGGCATCATCGCGTCGCTGCGCGACCCGCACGACCCGTGGATGACGTCGGCCGATTTTGCCGGCTTCCTGGCGGCGCAAAACGATGTCGATGCGCTGGCCGCCGATTCAGAGGCGTGGACGCGCAAGAGCATCCTTAACGCGGCCGCATCGGGTCGCTTCTCGACGGACCGTACGATGCACCAGTACAACGACGACATCTGGCGGCTGACCCCGCTCGCTGACAGGTGATCATCGAAGCGGGCGACCCCGCGCGCCCAGGCCCAACCGTCACGCCTGACGGTGTGAACTTCGCGCTGTTCTCCTCCGCTGCACAGCGCGTGGAGCTGTGTTTGTTCGATGCCGACGGTAACGAGACGAACAAGATCGACCTGCCTGCGCGCTCGGGTGATACCTGGCACGGCTTCGTGCCCGGGCTCACGGCCGGGCAGCGCTACGGCTACCGCGTACACGGCGACTGGGCGCCCGCCAAAGGCCTGCGCTGTAACCCCGCCAAGCTGCTGCTCGACCCCTACGCGCGCCAGATCGACGGACCATTTCAGTGGCACCCGACGTTGTTCGCCCACCGTGGTCGCGGCGGCGCGCTGGCCGACCGGCGCGACAGCGCGCCCCACGTGCCGCGCGGTGTCGTTACCGCCGCAGGGCCGACGGTGCGCCGACGGCCGCAGGTGCCCTGGCGCGACACGTTGTTCTACGAACTCAACGTGCGCGGCTTCACGATGCAACACCCCGCGCTCGACGAGCACGAGCGCGGTCGATTCCGCGGGCTCGCCAACGGCAAGGTGGTCGAATACCTGAAAGCGCTGGGCGTGACGTCGGTTGAGCTGATGCCTGTGCACGCGTTCGTCGACGAGCACTTTCTCGCGCAGCGCGACCTGTCCAACACCTGGGGCTACAACACGCTGTCGTATTTCGCGCCCATGCCGCGTTACGCGGGCGACGATCCCGTCACCGAGTTTCGGGAGATGGTCGACACGCTGCACGACGCCGGCCTCGAGGTCATCCTCGACGTGGTCTACAACCACACAGCCGAAGGCAATGCGTCGGGCCCGACGCTCTCGCTGCGCGGTATCGACAACCTGGCCTACTACCGCGTGCTGCCGCAGGCGCCCGGTGACTATGTCAACGACACAGGCACAGGCAACACGATCAACGCCGACCACTGGGCCACGCAGCAGCTTGTCGTTGACAGCCTGCGCTACTGGGCCGGCGAGATGGGCGTAGACGGCTTCCGCTTCGACCTGGCACCCATTCTTGGGCGCTATTTCACAGGCTTCGACAATACCCACCCGATGCTGCGCAAGATCGCCGAGGACGAAGTCCTGCGGCACACCAAGCTCGTCGCCGAACCCTGGGACATCGGGCCGGGCGGCTATCAGCTTGGCCACTTCGCCGCGCCCTGGGCCGAGTGGAACGACCGCTTCCGTGATGTTTCGAGGCAGTTCTGGCACGGCGACGAGCGGCAATCGCCCGCCATGGCGCGCCGCCTGCACGGCTCGGCCGACGTGTTCGAAGGCAGTGGCCGGCCACCCTGGGCCAGCGTCAACTTCATCACGAGCCACGACGGCTTTACGCTGACCGATCTCGTGAGCTTTGACCGGCCGCATAACGAGGCCAACGGGGAGAACAACCGCGACGGCCATCAGCACAATTTTTCGTCTAACCACGGCGTGGAAGGACCCACGGACAACCCGCACATCCAGGCCTTGCGTCGGCGCCAGCGCTTAAACCTGCTGGCCACGCTGTTCCTCGCGCAAGGGACGCCCATGTTGCTCGCGGGCGATGAGTTCGGCCGCACGCAGCAGGGCAACAACAACGCCTACGCGCAGGACAACCCGATCAGCTGGGTCGACTGGGAAGCCGTCGACGCCGACTTCCTCAACGCCGTACGCGAGCTTATTGCCCTGCGGCGGCGCTCACCGCTGCTGCGCCAAGCCGGTTACCGGCACGGTGCGAGTGCCAACGCCTCGGGCATTCCAAACATTGACTGGCTTGCGCCCGACAGCCGCCCGCTTGAGGGCATCGACTGGCACCACGCGCAGGCGTTAACCATGCTGCTCGTCGCGACGGAAAACGATCACCCGCAGTCACCCGACGACGAAGCGCTCGCCGTACTCATGAACCCGACGGGCTGTGACGTACCGTTTGCCCTGCCCGACATTGCGGACACGGGCGCCTGGCAGCTCGCCTTCTCGAGCAACCCCGATCAGGTGGCCCCCGAGGCCGGCGAGCTCATGCTCATCGACCGCAGCTTTGTCTGCATGCGCTGGCCGCGCGCGTCAGGCTGACTTCGGCAGGAACACCGATTTCACTTCGAGGAATTCTTCGAGTCCCAGCGGGCCCCATTCGCGACCGTTCCCCGACTGCTTGTAGCCGCCGAATGGCGCCATGAGCGACGGGCCCTGCCCATTGATGTGGATGCTGCCCGCACGAATGCGTGCGGCGACGCTCACGGCACGCTGCGGATCACCCGCCTGCACGTAGCCCGCGAGGCCGTATGGGGTGTCGTTGGCAATGTCGACGGCATCGTCTTCGTCGTCATAGGGAATCAGCACAAGCACGGGCCCGAAGATCTCCTCGCGCGCGATGGTCATGTCATTGGTGACATCGCTGAAGACGGTGGGCTTCACGTAGTAGCCCGAGTCGAGACCATCGGGGCGGCCCGTGCCGCCCGCAACGAGTGTCGCCCCTTCATCGATGCCAGCCTGGATCAGCGCCTGAATTTTTTCGAACTGAACCTCGCTGACCACGGGCCCAATGCGCGTCGCCTCATCGTTGGGATCGCCGACCGTCGTCTTCTCAGCCACTGTTGCGGCGATCGCGGCGGCATCGGCCAGCATCGCGCGCGGCACGATCATGCGTGTGGGTGCATTGCAGGACTGCCCCGAGTTTGCGAACACCTGCCGCGCGCCACTCGTTACGGCCGACTCCAGATCGACGTCATCGAGCAGCACGTTGGGCGACTTGCCGCCGAGTTCCTGCGCCACGCGCTTGACGCTGTCGGCCGAGGCCTTGGCCACCGCCACGCCCGCGCGCGTCGAGCCCGTGAACGACATCATGTCGATGTCGGGATGCGCCGACATGGCGGCGCCCACGGACGGGCCGTCGCCATTGACCAGGTTGAACACGCCCGGCGGCACGCCCGCCTCGTCTAAGATCTCGGCCAGAATCATGGCGTCGATGGGTGCGACCTCGCTGGGCTTCAGCACCATCGTGCAGCCGGCTGCAAGCGCGGGCGCGACCTTGCAGGCGATCTGATTCTGCGGCCAGTTCCAAGGCGTAATGAGCCCGCAGACGCCAATGGCCTCGCGACTCAGGAAGTGGTCGCCCTTCTGCTCCTGAAACTCGAAGTTGGGCAGGAGCTTCTGCATCGTGATGAAGTGGCCGAGCCCCGAGCCCGCCTGGACCTTCGTGGCAAAGCCGGCCGGCGCGCCCATCTCCTCGCTGATGGCGGCGCCCAGGTCGCCCATGCGCGCCTTGTAGCCCGCAACGATGCGCTCGAGCAGTGCCACGCGGTCCTCGACGGTCGACTGGGACCAGCTTTCAAAAGCCGCGCGCGCCGCGGCGACCGCACGATCCACATCGGCGGCGCTGCCCGCGCTGACGCGTGCGAACGGCTGTTCCGTGGCCGGATTGACGACCTCGATCGTAGCCGGCTCGGCCGGGTCAACCCATTTCCCGTTGATGTAGAACTTCAGGTAGTCGCGCATGGTGGCGGGTCCTCGTCGCGGCAGTGTGTCGAATCCCCACATGGTAGCGCCTGGCGGCGCGGTACGCCGACCGCTTCGATATAATCGGGGGGTTCCTCCAATGCGAAGGCAAGACCCTTGATCAAGACAGACGTCGTCATCGTCGGCGCGGGCCCCTGCGGCCTGTTCCAGGTATTCGAGCTCGGCCTGCTGGGCCTCAAGGCACACGTCGTAGACTCCATCGCGCAGCCCGGCGGCCAGTGCACCGAGCTCTACCCCGACAAACCGATCTATGACATCCCGGCCGTGCCCGTGTGCACGGGCCAGGAGCTCACCGACAACCTGTTGCAGCAGATCGAGCCCTTCGGCGCCGAGCTGCACCTGGGCGACGAGGTGACGGAGCTCGAGCCCCGCGGTGAAGGCTTTTACCTGAAGACGTTCAAAGGCGTCGAGTTCGAGGCGAGTGCCGTGATCATCGCGGCCGGCGTCGGCTCATTCCAGCCACGGCAGATCCGCGCGACCGATGCCGCCGACTACGAGGGCACGGGCATCGTCTACCGCGTGCGCAACCCCGAGCAGTACGCCGGCAAGAAGCTTGTGATTTTCGGTGGCGGCGACTCGGCGCTCGACTGGGTGCTGGCACTGCAGCCGATCGCCGAGCACATCACGCTGATACACCGCCGTGACGAGTACCGCGCCGTCGACGCTTCCGTCGACAAGATGCGCGCACTCGTGGCCGCGGGCGAGATGGACCTCTACGAGAACACGAAGGCCAAGGCCTTCCACGGCACCGACGGTGCACTCGAATCGGTGACCATTGCCGACAAGGAAGGCAACGAGACCACGATCGACGCCGACCACGCCATGGTGTTCTTCGGTTTGGCGCCCAAGCTTGGCCCCATCGCCGACTGGGGGCTCGACATCAACCGCAAAACGATCAACGTCGACACAGAGAAGTTCGAGACGTCAACGCCGGGCATCTACGCGATCGGCGACATCAACTTCTACCCTGGCAAAAAGAAGCTCATTCTCTCGGGCTTCCATGAAGCGGCGCTCGCAGCGTTTGCCATCAAGGCGCGCCTCGAGCCTGGCAAGAAGGTGCACCTGCAGTACACGACGACAAGCCCGGTCATGCACGAGCGTCTGGGCGTCAGCGAAGCTGCGGACTAATCCGCGGCGTCAATTTCTATAGGTCAACCGGTCTTTTCCTGACCTAAGTCTCTGATTGGAAGCCCATTTCGAGACTGTCGGCTTTTTTGCTTGCTTTGAATCTATAGGTCTATAGAATTTTGGTCATTCGCCGACTGAGCGTCCGTCATGGCCGACCGCAAGCAGCCCCGCGATAGTCAGAAGAAGCGCGCCGCCCTCGAGGCGGCGGCCGCGGTCTTCGCCGAACATGGCTACCACGGCGCCAGCACCACGGCGATCGCCGAGCACCTCGGCATCAAGCAGGGCAGCCTCTACTACTACTTCAAGTCCAAGCAACAGGCGCTCGAGGAAGTCTGCGCCTACGGCATTGAAGACTACGTCAGTCGCATCGACGGCATCGCTGCCATGGCGCTACCGTTCGCGGTTCGACTGTTGGCCGTCTTTCACTCGCACCTGTCGGCGTTTCGCGAGCGCCGCGATGCCATGAAGGTCTACAACGACGAGCGGCTTTACCTGCCCGAATCCGCACGCACTGAGCTGTACGCACGCGGCAGCGGCTACCGCAAAACGCTCGAAGCGTTGTTTGCGCGCGCCGTCGAAAAGGGCGAGCTGCGCGCCGACCTCGACTGCCATTTCGCAGCACTCACCGTGATCGGTATCGGCAACGCCTGGGGCGACCTCATCGTCCGCGACGACACCCTCGACACCACGGTTCTCGCACAGCAGTGCGCGGACCTCATTCTCCGTGGCGCGATCCAGGCCGACGCCTGACCCGCCCCCTTCAGCACACAAAGGCACCAGACATGGGCGCATTCAAGGAGCCGCACGGCGGTCAACTCAAGGAGCTCTACCTCTCGGAACACGAGGCGGACGCCATGCGCGAGCGCTCGCGAGACCTGCCCTCGTGGGACCTGACCCCGCGCCAGATCTGCGACCTTGATCTCCTCATGTGCGGCGCGTTCTCGCCGCTCGAGGGCTTCCTGGGCAAGGCCGACTACGACAGCATCTGCGCCGACATGCGGCTTGCGAGCGGCGTGCTCTGGCCCATGCCGATCACGCTCGATGTCAGCGAGGACTTTGCAGCCACGATCAACGCGGGCGATACGGTCGCGTTGCGCGACGCCGAGGGCGTCATGCTGGCCGTCCTTGAAGTCAACGACATCTGGACACCCGACAAAAGCGTCGAGGCGCAGACGGTCTTCGGTACAACCGATGACACGCACCCGGGCGTGAGCTACCTCATGCACCAGGCAGGCTCCGTCTACGTGGGCGGCACCGTTCGCGGCATCGAGCCGCCAACCTACTACGACTTCAAGCTGCTCCGCGACACACCCTCGGAGCTTCGCGGGAAGTTTCGCAAACTGGGCTGGCGCAAAGTCGTGGCCTTCCAGACTCGCAACCCACTACACCGCGCGCACCAGGAAATCACGTTCCGCGCGGCGGCCGAGGTCGATGCCAACCTGTTAATCCAACCCGTCGTAGGCATGACCAAGCCTGGCGACATCGACCACTTCACGCGCGTGCGCTGCTACGAGCACGTGCTTGAGCAGTACCCCGACCAGACCACCACGCTGAGCCTGCTGAACCTGGCGATGCGCATGGCCGGGCCGCGCGAGACCATCTGGCACGCGCTCATCCGCAAGAACTACGGCTGCACGCATTTCATCGTCGGCCGCGACCACGCAGGGCCGGGCAACGACAAAGACGGCAACCCGTTCTACGGCCCCTACGACGCGCAGGAGCTCTACCGCGAACACGAGGCCGAAATGGACATCACGATGGTGCCGTTCAAGATGATGGTCTACGTGCAGAACAAGGCCGAGTACGTGCCTGCCGACGCGACCGACCCGTCCGACACCGTGCTCACGCTATCGGGTACGGAGTTCCGTCGCCGGCTCGCAGAGGGTCTCGATATTCCCGACTGGTTCTCTTATCCCAAGGTGGTCGAGGAACTGCGCCAGGCCTACCCGCCCAAGAACAAGCAGGGCTTCACCGTGTTCTTCACAGGCCTCTCTGGTTCGGGCAAGTCGACGGTGGCCAACGCGCTCATGACCAAGCTGCTCGAGGACGGCTCGCGACCCGTGACGCTGCTCGACGGCGACATCGTGCGCAAGAACCTCTCGAGCGAGCTTGGCTTCTCGAAGGAGCACCGCGACCTCAACATTCAGCGCATCGGCTTTGTAGCCAGTGAGATCACGAAGAACGGTGGCATCGCCATTTGTGCGCCGATTGCGCCCTATGCCCAGACGCGCAAGCAAGTGCGCGAGATGATTTCGCCCCTGGGTGGCTTTATCGAAATCCATGTGGCCACGCCCATCGAAGTCTGTGAGGCACGCGACCGCAAGGGTCTGTATGCCAAAGCCCGGGCAGGTATTATCAAGGGCTTCACGGGCATTGATGACCCCTACGAGGCGCCGGAAACGCCCGAGCTCGCCATCGACACGGCCAAGCTCACGCCGGACCTCGCAGCCCATCGCGTGCTCATCACGCTCGAAAAGCTGGGGTATATCAAGTGACCGACAAAGCTGGCTACGCATTCCACCGTCCACATCCGTGGCACGGTCTGACGCCGGGCGAACATGCGCCGGAGCACGTCCATGTGTTCGTCGAGATGACGCCGTTCGACCACGTGAAGTATGAGATCGACAAATCTACGGGCTTCATCCACGTGGACCGGCCGCAACGCACGACGGCACAGATGCCCTGCCTTTACGGTTTCATCCCGCAGACCTATTGCGCAGAGCGCGTGTCGGCGTTGAGCCCGCGTTCCACGCGCGGCGACGGCGACCCGATCGACATCTGTGTCGTGAGCGAGCGCCCCATCAACCGCGCCGAGATCACGCTCAACGCCTGGGTCGTGGGCGGCCTGCAGATGGTCGACGGCGGCGAGGCCGACGATAAAATCGTCGCCATCCTCGACGGCGACTTTGTACACGGCCACATTCGCGACATCCATGACCTGCCGACGATCACGATCGAGCGCATCCGACACTATTTCCTGACCTACAAAATGAAGCCGGGCCAGACGCAGCCCGTGACGGGCGTCGAGCCTTACGGCCGGGAGCACGCGCTGAAAGTCATCGAGGCGTCGATCGCCGACTACGCCGATCACTTCGGCGAGGCTAAGCGCGCCGCCGACTAGGCTTCAGGCCGGGCCATGAAAAAGGCCCCGCGGGCATGCGCCTGCGGGGCCTTTTTCTGTTCTTATTATTTCCTGGCTTACGGATCGTCCGAAAGCGAACCGTAGTTTTCCCAATCCGTGTCGAGCAGGCTGCGGGCACCCGTGCCGCCACCCTCATCCGACCAGAGGAAGCCGCGGGCCCAGACGTTGCCGCTGGTGCCTTCGTCGGACCAGAGGAAACCATTCGCCCAGACGCCTTCGTCCGACCAGAGGAAGCCGTTGGCGCCCACTTCGTCCGACCACATGAAGCCCGTCGCCGCGACGTTGCTCAACGCGTTGTCCGTCGTCGCGCCATCAGCCTGCGACCAGTTGAAGCCCGAGTAGTAGAGGTAGCCCGCGGCCCACTGGTCGTCGCCCCAGAGCGCGCCCGTGTTCTCGACGAGGATGCCGTCGCTGGCGTCGTCGCGGATCATGACCGGCGACATCGCAAAGCCCGACACCGTGCCCGTCTCGTTGAGTGCGGCCTCGACGTCGAGGACACCGGCACCGTAGGACGTGGGCTCGCCATCGATCTTGCGCGCCGAGCGCATGAGGCGGGCCTTGATCGTGTCCGGGCTCAGCGTCGGGTCTTTGGCCAGCATGCGCGCTGCGGCTGAAGCCACCATGGGCGTAGCCATGCTCGTGCCAGACAACTCGAGGTACAGACCCGAGCAGGCAGTCTTGCTGCAGACACCATCACGCTGCGGCAACAGCTTCTTGAGCTCAGAGCCGTTCGGGATTGCAGCGACAACCTTGTTACCGGGTGCGACGAGATCGGGCTTAAGCACCATGTCACCCACACTCGGGCCGCGCGAGGAGAACGTTGAGACGTAGTCGTCGCTGAAGTCACTGCCCGTACCGTTGTCCGTCAGCGAACCGACGGTGATGAGCTTGCGCGAGTTGCCAGGGCTGTTAATCGTGAAGTTACCGTTCTGGCCGTCGTTACCGGCGGCAACGACGACGACCATGCCGGCGTCCCAGAGCGCCTCAGCGGCTAGCACGAGCGGGTCCGTCGCGTTGGACTCGCTGACCGTCTTGCCAAGCGACAGATTGACGACACGGATGTCGTAGTACTGACCGTAGCTCAGCAGCCAATCGAGTGCCGCCATGACGTCGGACATGCTGCCGGCGCCTTTTTTGTCGAGCACCTGCATGGCCAGCAGCGGCGCCTGCATGGAGCTGCCCTGGAACTCACCGGCGCTGTCGGCACCTGAGCCTGCGATCACACCGGCGACGTGCGTGCCGTGACCAAACTTGTCGCTCCGCGCGACATCATTGGCGACCACGATGGTCCCGTTGGCAACCACGGGGACGGGGTACTTCCCTCCCGTGAAGTCGTACTGGACAGCCGCCTCAGCCAAGACACTGTGATTGGCAACGCCCGAATCAATAACGGCGACACCGACGCCCGCGCCTTCCCAGACGGCGTTTGCCTGCGCGCCTTCAGGCACGTTGGCCGTAAGGCGTGCAGACTCCGACACCGACATGACGGGGGCGTCGAGCGACAGACGGTCAACGCGCGTCTCGAGCGCGAGCTCGTTGAGGCTGCTGGCCGGCAAGCGAATCGCGCGCACATCAAGGTTGGCGTAGCTGCGCACGATCTCACCACCGAGCTCGGCGACGCGTGAGTCATCGAACAGCTCGGGGTGATCGGCGTAGCTGACGACGACTTCAACCGGTGCGTTCCCACCGGTTGCTGCCAGCGCTGCCAAGCGACCGCTCATCTTCGATGCGGGGTCAATGTCGCGGCGCTCGCGATCTACGTCCGTTTCCGACGTAGCGCGCTGCGCCGCGGACGGCGTCGTGCCGGCTTCCACTGCGGCCGCAGTTGCGTCGTGGAATCCCGTCGATGTCACGGGTGCTGCAGCAAACTCGAACGCAGTGCCTTCAATGCTTGCATCCGTAGTGGCGGCAAGCAGGGCTTCGGCGCTCACGGTCGTCTGCAGGCGCAGGTCCGGGCTCGTGACTGACTTCGTGTCAGCGGCGGTGGCCGGGTCCTGCACGCGATCAGTCGCGAGCGTCGTCATGAGTCCCAGCGCGCCGGCGAAGCCGAGCAGGGCCAGGGATGTTTTTCGTACGTTCATAGGCTTGCTGCCGTGAGTGCGACTCGTGTTGTCGCGTTGCGTAACTTTCGTATTGGTATTGGTGTTGGTATGCGTCTTCATCGTCCGGCCCCCTTATCGAACGACCTGCAGGCGAGGTGCCCGCGAAGGTGCTGCGTCCGGGTTATGCCGGGTGAGGTTGTGCGTACGACGTGCGCGGAACAGGACCGAGGTGGACTCGATCGAGTCATGATCAAAGTTGGCGCTCGTGACCGCCTCATCAGGGGCCAGCATGCCGACCCAGGCGTTACGCTGCTTCTTCGCTTCGTACATGAGCGAGTCGGCAATGTTGAGCACGTTGTCGAGGTTGGCGTCTTCGGCCTGGCCTTCGAACATCGGGTAGGCGACGAAGCCGACCGAGCAGGTCGTACGCGCCGTCTGGCCATCGCCGATATCGAAGGCACGGCTCTCGATGCGTGAGCGAATGCGCTCCGCGAGTGCCGTGGCCTCCTCGGGGCGCGACTGCTTGGCGATGACGACAAACTCGTCACCACCCCAGCGCACAACGAAGTCCGAGCGGCGGCAGGTGTCGAGCAGCAGGTCGCGCAGCTCGAGCAGCATCTTGTCGCCGGCAGCGTGGCCGTAGGTGTCGTTGATCGGCTTGAAGTGATCCAGGTCGATCATCATGAACACGAGGTCGGCCGCGTCTTCGTTGTCGATACCGTTGCGGTCGTTCTCGAAGCGACGCTGGATGACCTCGAGGTCACGCGACACTTCTTCGAAGACGAAGCGGCGGTTGCGCAGACCCGTCAGCGGATCGCTCAGGCTCGACTCCTGCAGCTTCTTGTTGAGAACGTGCAGCTCTTTGTTGTTGTCCGCGAGCTTCGAGGTGCGTGCCTGCACTTCGTGCTCGAGGCGGCGGCTGTAGGCAGCTTCGCGTGCCAGGCGGCGACGGTGGCCGAAGTACAGGCCTACAGCGACGTTGAGCGCGAGCAGGAAGTAGCCGAGATAGGCCCACCAGGTTGCCCAGGGCGCGGCGGCCACGGCGATCGGCACCGTGAAGCCAGCCTCATTCCAGGCGCCGTCCGCATTCGCGGCACGGACACGCAGCAGGTAACGACCCGCGGCGAGATCCGTGTAGGTCACACGGCGGCGGTTGCCGAGGTCAATCCACTCTTTGTCGAAGCCTTCGAGCTTGAACTGGTAGAGGTTGTTCTGCGGCGAGGTGAAGTCGAGTGCGGCAAATTCAAAGCCGACGTCGTTGTTCTTCCAATCGAGAGACACGTTGCCGTCCTCATCGAGCGGTACGTTTTCCTTCTTGGGATCGTTGCCGTGGAAGAAGCCCGTCAGCGCGATGAGCGGCGCGACGCTGTTGCGGGCGATTTGCTCGGGGAAGAACGCGTTGTAGCCGTTCGTGCCACCGAAGAAGAGCTCGCCCGACTCGCTGCGGTAGTGCGCGCCGAAGTTGAATTCCTCACCCTGCAGACCGTCGCGACGGTGCAGCTTACGCACCTCACCGCTCTCGGGGTGGTACTGCGTGATGCCGTAGTTGGTGCTGAGCCAGAGCCAGCCACCCGAGGCGAATTCAACACCGTAGATCGTGTCGTTGCCAAGCCCGTCGACTTCCGACAGGTTCGTAAACGTGATGGCCTCAGGCGTGCGGGTCTCACCCACAACGCGGTCGAGACCGCCACCACGCGTGCCGACCCAGACCGTGCCATCGGCGTCGACGGCGATGTCGTAGACCGAATCATCCGCAAGCGTGCCGACCACATCGGGGTCGTGGCGGTAGGTGTGGAAGCTGTCCGTGGCCGGATCGTACAGCGAGAGGCCACCGGCGTCGGTGCCGACCCACATGCGACCCGACGGGTCTTCGGCGAACGCCGTGATGCGGTTGCTTTCGAGGCCGCTCACGCCCGTGGCGTAGTTCGTGAACTGGCCCGTGCGACGGTCGTAGCGGCTCACACCACCACCGAAGGTGCCGACCCAGACGCGACCCGCGCGGTCTTCATATAGGCTCATGATGCCGTTGGCCGCGAGGCTGCCGGCATCATCGGGGTTGTGGCGCAGCGTGTCGATCACCTTGGCGTCAGCATCGATACGCGTGATGCCGTTGCGCAGTGTGCCGACCCAGACCGCGCCCTCGCGGTCACGCAGCAGGCTCATGACGTGGTTGCCAGGGATCGCCTGACCGCCGTTGGCGCCCGTGAAGTAGCGCGTCAGCGTATCGCTGCTGCGGTCGAGTGCGTTGAGGCCGTCACCGAACGTGCCGACCCAGAGGCGACCGCGGGTGTCTTCCACAAACGACGTGACGACCGGTGCCCGTTCGGCGCTGGCCGTCATCTCGTGCGCGGATTCGAAGCCGAAGCCCCAGGTGCGCGGGTTCCAGGTGTTGATGCCGCGCGTCTTGGTGCCGAACCACATGAGGCCCGAGCGGTCTTCAAACATCGTTGTGATGTTGTTATCGCTCAGGCTCGTCATTTCGGCCGGGATATTCGTGTAGCGCACGAGTGTGTTGTCGATCGGGTTCAGCAGGTTCAGACCGGAGGTCGTGCCCACCCAGATGCGCTGTGACTTGTCCTCAAACAGTGACTGGACGCGGTCGCCCGTCAGCGTTTTGGCGTCGGCTGCGTCGTGGCGCAGCGTGACGAACTGATCGTCACCAGCGGGCAGCTTGCTCAGGCCGCCGCCGTAGGTGCCGACCCAGAGGTTGCCCAGATGATCCTCGAGGATCGCTCGCACGCTGCCGCGCGTCAGGCTGCCGGCCGCTTCCGCGTCGTGCGCGTAAGAGACCATCTGTTCGGTTTCGATATTGATGCGCGTCAGGCCGTGATCACCACCCACCCAGAGGCGGCCGGCGCGGTCGACGTGCAGTGCGAAGAGCTGATCCGCAGCCTGTGCGTCACCCGACAGGCGGTAGCGACGGAAGGTCTCGCTGGCCGCGTCGAAGCGGTCCAGGCCACCACCGCGTGTTGCCACCCAGAGGTTGCCCTGCGGATCAAAGGCCAGACGACGCACGATGTTGGCGGAAATGCTGCTGGGATCGTTGGCGTCGTGGCGGAAGCTCACGAAGCGCTCGTTGGTGCGGTCGTAGCGCACAAGGCCGCCACCGTTGGTCGCAAGCCAAAGATCGCCCTTGGCGTCTTCAACGATGTCCCAAACGAAATCGTTGGGCAGCGCGTCCGGGTTGCCGCGCTCGCGCTTGAACTGTTCGAAGGTGTAGCCGTCAAAGCGGTTCAGACCGTCCTCGGTGCCGAACCACATCATGCCGTCGCGATCCTGGTGAATGGACGTGACATTGCTTTGCGAGAGGCCCTGGTCGTTCGAGATGTGCTGGAACAACATCGGGTGCGAGAGGCCTGCCTTGGCCGTGCTCGCCATCGCCGGCTGCAGCGCAGTGGCGGCCAGTAGCAGCCCCGCGACGCACATCCCGGTGAGAGATAGTCTCGTGCTCTTCATGAATCCCCTTCCCGTTGTACCGACCATCCCGATCGGCCCCAATTGCTATGCAGCCATTAGGCAAGAGAACGCGTCTTCGCACGTTGACGGGGTCTGGGGGCGCGCCACTTTAGAATGTGACGCAGTTCTCATAACGTGGTCGTTAAACGTCCGCGTCAGTGGGGGCCGGAAGGCCCATTTTGAGCATCTCGGCGAAGTCTGCCGGCGTGGCCGGACGGGCATAGAAAAAGCCCTGGCAGGCTTGGCAACCGAGCTCGATCAGCGCGTCGCGCTGCGCCTCGGTTTCGACACCTTCTGCGATGACCAGCATGTCGAGACGCTGACCCAATGCCACCATGGCCGAGGTGATCGCCAGGTCCTTGCGGTTGCCCAACATACCCTCGATGTAGCCGCGATCGATCTTGATGACGTCGGCCGGCAGGTCCTTGATGTAGCTAATCGCGGAGTCGCCCGTACCAAAGTCATCGATCGAGAGCCGCACGCCGATGGCCTTGAGTCGGTCAAGTTGGTTGATGACCTCGTAGTCACCCTGAAGCGCACCCCGTTCCGAGATCTCAAGCTCGATGACTGACGCGGGCACTTGGTGCGCCTTGAGAATTGCCTGGACGCGATCCGGGAACTCAGGGTCCGTGATCTGACCACGGGCCACGTTGACGCAGAGCACGGGGCAGTCGAGCCCCGCCACACGCCAGCGGTTGTACTGACGGCAGACCTGGTCGAGGACAAAGTCGCCCACGCGGACGATCAGGCCCGATTCTTCAGCGATGCCGATGAACTGATCGGGCGCGATGCTCGTGCCGTCGGGCCGGTGCCAACGCAGCAACGCCTCGACGGCGATGATGTCGCCACTCGCCATGTCCACCACGGGCTGATAGGCCAGTGATAGTTCATTGGTGTCGAGCGCCTCGTGCAGCAAGTGCTCGATTTCAAGCTTGCGTACGGCTGCCGCGTCACTCTCAGCGCAGTGGTAGCGCACGCCACCACCGCGGCCCTGCGCGGCGCGCATGGCGTTGTCCGCACGTTGCAGGAGGCTGTCGACGTTGTCGGCGTCGTCGGGGTACATCGCGATGCCGAGACACGCGGACAGGTAGACCGTTTGACCGCCCACCTGGATCGGCCGCGCCAGTGCCTGCATCAGCCTTTGCTGGAAGCGCGCGAGTTCGTCGTCGTCACCCGACCAGGTCAGCATGATGCCGAAGCGGGCGTGGTCGAGAATGCCGACCATGGATGTCCGAAGGCCGCGCGCCTGGACCGGGGTTTCGCCGGCTTCTTTGAGGCAAGTCGAGAGGCTGTCACCGATCTCGAGCAGCACCTGGTCGGCGGCCTGCTGACCCATGGCCTCGACCACAAGCCGGAACCGGCTGAAGCCCGCAACCACAACGGCGAGTTTATTGTCGTCGCGCTCCACGGCCGCCATGCTGCGCTTGACGATGTCCTTGAATCGGGCGCGGTTGGGGAGGCCTGTGACGGGCTCGAACGAGTCGCGCGATTTGAGTTGCATGCGCGCGTCATCGGCAAACTTCTGTGCGTCGCGCAACGACTTCTCGGCGAACGCCAGCCGCCGCTCGAGAACGATTTTGTCGCCCGTGTGCGCCACCCGGCGCGCGATCATTTCCCAGTCGTGCGGCTTACGCAGCACATCGACGTTGCGGGCCTTTAGTGCGGCGTGGGTTTCGCGTCGTGTCTTGCACAACGCAAATACGATGGGGCGCGGTGCGTTATCGGCCGCCAGCGACGCGTAAACGGGCTGGCCTTCCGCGTTCTTGAGACCCGCATCGATAACGACGATGTCAGGCTGCTCCGAGGTCACATCCGCAATGGCGTGACGCGGGTCGTCAGGCAAGACCACTTCGAGCCCCGCGTTGCGAAGCCAGCGTGGCGCCCAGTGCCCCGCCTCGCGATCGCGCACGATCAACATGACGCGCGCGGGCGCCGCGGCTTGAAGCATCGCCTCGCGTTCCTCGGCTGAGTCACCCGTGAACTCGATCGAGGTCATGGTAAGACGGTCGATGAAGGTGTCGCTTGCGGCCATGATTTAGTCTGCCACCTGCGACGTCACTGCCGTCGGGCCCAGCTCGAGCACCGTGTGCGAGTCCACGGGACGCGAATACAGGAAGCCCTGCAGCTGCTCGCAGCCCATGCCCGCGAGCGCTGCGGCCTGCTCGCTCGTCTCAATGCCAACGGCGATCAGTCGCAAACCGAGTTCCTTGCCCATAGCCGCTGCCGCGGAACACGCTGCTGCCGACGCGTCGCTTGTGACGACATCGCGCACAATCGAGCGGTCGATTTTGAGCCCATCAATGGGGCTGCGCGACAGCGCGGCAACGGATGACGTACCGGCGCCGAATCCATCGAGCACGACGGTCGCGCCAATGGCGCGCAGTGCCTTGACGCGCGGGAAGCCATTGGCCGCATCGCGTGCCAGCGTTGACTCGGTGATCTCAAATTCCAGGACTTCCGCGTCAAGCCCGAATTCTTGAGCAATGGCGAAGACCCGTTCTGGCAGGTCCGGCCGTGACAGTTCCTGAGGCGAGAGATTCACGGCCAGCCGCGCCTCACTGCCCGCCGTTCGCGCCGCCGCGATCACCGCCAACGACTGACGGAGCACCCACTCACCAACCGGAACAATAAGCCCCGTGCGCTCGGCGATATTGACCAAGCGGGACACTGAGCGCTCGCCGAGCAAGGCACTGGGCCAACGCACGAGCGCTTCGATCGCCACAGGCTTGCTGGTCACCGCATCCACAATGGGCAGGTAATTCAGGGAGAACGCACCCCGGTCGAGTGCGCTCTTGAGCTCGAGCGCGAGATCCTGTCGCTGCAGTGCGCGCAGTCGCATCGTGCCCGAGTGCATCTGGTAGCCCGGCACGTTGTCATTGCGCGCGGCCTCCATGGCAACGAGTGCGTTGTCGAACAGCGTCTGCGCATCCTCTCCGTCCTGGGGGTACAGCGCTACGCCGATGGCCGGGGAGACGAGTACCGAACGGTCACCGACGGGGATCGCCTGCGCCAGCGCGCCCACGATGCGTTCGGCCACGGACTCGGCGTCGGTGCCCGACTCAATGTCGGGCAAAATCATGGAGAACTGGCGATAGTCCGTGCGACCGATGACCGTCACACGCTCCATATCGTCATCAAGGTCCGAGTTGGAGCCGCGCACCTGTGTGGTAAGTCGGGCAGCGACCTCGCGCAACAACGCGTCCTGCTGGAACGAGCTCAGGCCCGGCACGTTGTCCTCAATGCGACCCAGGTGTACAGAAAGCACGGCCGAGCGGCCCTCGCGAAGGCCCTGAATCCCGACGACCTTCTCGAGGTCCTCGAAAAACTGCTGCCGGTTGGGCAGGCCCGTGGTCGGGTCTTCGAACGCAAGGCGACGCATGCGTTCGAGGTCCGCCGCGCCCCCCGACAAATCTCGGATGACGAGCAAGGCGGCGTCGCGGCCCTGCGGTACGCAGAGGCATTCCATATCGGGTAGTCGGGGCATGAGATCGACGCGCGACACCTGGCTGCGGCGTGCCTTGATCGCACGGCGGATCAGCGCCCCGACGGCCTTGCCGCCGGCGCCCGGCCACATGTCTGATGCACGAACAGAGGGACCACCCGATCCCGCCGCCCAGGCGTCACCGGGTTCGAGAACGGAAGAGAGCCGACCCGTGCCTGTCATGACCAGCACAGTCGGTTTTGGCGCGCTATCGGCGCCCTGCTCTATTGTCGTGGCGTCTCCCACGCACTTTAGCCCCAAGATGCAGGCTGCCGAGTATTGTCGTTTTGCCGCTACAGGTCATCGACGCGCTGTCCGTATTGAGACTTCAGTCAAGGTTTCCACTTTAGAAACGGAACCAGACCCGATTTCGGGGCTGCATATGGGCCGTAACGCCAACGGCGGCCGGGTTTGCTAGACTTCGGCCACCCAAAAATCTGGCTTCCTGGAGCACCGCTCATGACCCGAATCGGCACTCTTACGCTTGCCCTGGCCCTTGTCGCGACCGTCCCCGCCCACGCCCGGCACCACGAAGGCGATGGCATGGCCGACATTCTTGCCGCCGACTACCGCGCCGACGACCGCGCGCGCGACGCGTATCGCAACCCGGCTGAAACACTTAAGTTCTTCGGTATCAAACCAGGGATGACCGTCGGTGAGTACGGCCCGGGCGGCGGCTGGTACACGCGTGTCCTGGCGCCTCTCGTATCGGACAAGGGCGCCTACGTCGCCATTGGCGCCGACGTCGAGCGCTACCACGCGACGGCCGACGACGAGCGCAAGGCGCGCCTCAAGGCGTTTCCTGATTCATTCCCGGGCCGCGTCACCGAGTGGACCGGCATCGACGCCGAAAAAATCGCTGCCGTCGAGATCGATGAAGCCCCCGACTGGGCCGGCAAGCTCGACGCCGTCGTCACCTTCCGTGGCTTCCACGGCCTCGCGCGCAAGGACATGACCGACGAGACGATCGCCCACTTCTACGGCATGCTCAAACCCGGCGGCATCGTCGGCATCGTGCAGCACCGCGCCGACGAGGACGCGCCCTATGACTACACGCGCGGCCACAACGGCTACCTCAAGCAGTCGGAGGTCATCGCAATGTTTGAAAGCGAAGGCTTCGAGCTCGTCAAAGACGCCGACATCAACGCCAATCCCAAGGATACGGCCGACCACGACGGCGGCGTCTGGAGCCTGCCGCCCACGCTGCGTCACGGCGACACGGACAAGGACCGTTACCTCGCCATCGGCGAGAGCGACCGCATGACGCTCGTGTTCCGCAAGCCGGCCTGACGCCCGCTTGAAGGACCTCAGGGCGCTGGAGGCTGCCTACCGGGCCGCCGTCTACCGCGTCCGCACTGACCCGCCCATCGATGTATCGATTGGCAGCAACAGCGCCGCACTTGCGGCGCTGTTGCGTTGGGCGGGGGTTACGCAGGCCGCCATCGTCACGGCCTACAACCCTGGCAGTGACCCGCAATCCGCCGAGGCCAATGCAGCTGCCGATCGCACGTTGCGGGCGGGGCTCGGTGAACGCGGATTCGACCTCCGAGACACGGTCGCAATCGACCCGTCAGGCGCGTGGCCTGAAGAACCGGGAGTCCTCGTTCTGGGGATCGACGTTGAGGATGCACGGGTACTCGGCCGCGCTTTTGGTCAAAACGCCATCGTCGCCATCGATGACGCGGGTGCCGCATCGCTCGCGTGGTGCCGCCCGACTTGAGCGCGCGACTCAGAAGGTCGAGTAGCCTCGGCTGTCCTCGTACATGCGGATCAGGAAGTTGCGAATCGTGCCCTCGGCTTCGGCAGCGGGCATGAGTCGTTGCTCCTCCATAAGCCGGGCCATGTCGCCGATCGTGCGTTGTCCGTCGACGAGCGCCATGAAAAAGGCGTGAATCCGCGTTTGTGCCGCCTGCACACGGAAGTACTCGGCACTGGGCACGGGCACATCGCTCTTCACAAGCCAGTCGGGCAGTGCCACATGCCGCGCCGGTGCAGCGACATCGGCCGTCTTGGTCATGCGCATGACAACGACGCGCTCGCGTCGACCGTGGCGGCTCGCGGGCGAGACCATGTAAGGGATTTCGGCTTCCGTAATCTCGGGCTCGGAGAAGCCGGCATCGGCGATGATCGCGGCCGACTCCTCGATACTCAAACACCGCGCAGGATCGGCATCGCGAAACGCGTGCGACCCAAACCAAACCCACTGCCCGCCCGGCGCCAGCAACTGATTCCAGCGCGCGGCCTGCTCCGCAAGCGACGCGCCAATCACGTCGGCGAGCCAGGGCGTCAGCAGCGTGTCGAAGCTTCCGGGTTTGAATGGCGGGCGTAGCGCGTTGGCGAGTACAAGCTCAAAGCCTGGCCGCGCGGGCTCAGGCGCGCGGAGCTCGCGAGGCACCGCGGCGCTGGCCATGTCGCGAGGCGCGATTGGAAACTCTGTGAGTGCCACAGTCTCGCCGGCCGTCACGTGCTTTGCGGTGAGCAACAGGATCGGGCTGAGGTCCAGCGCGACCGTCAATGCAGGCGATAACGCCTGGTGCAGGTCGTAAGCCAGTCGCCCGCCACCCGCACCCAGGACAAGTAGCTTGCCAACGTCATGCCCGGCCATCGCGGCGTGCACAAGCTCGAGCGACCGCGCGTTCTCTTCGTCGCCCCAGCACCAGTCGCGGTGCAGGTTGGCGTAGTAAGTCTCCAGCCCCTGGTCTTCGGGCAGGCGTGTGCGAAGCGCCAGATAGGTCGTGTGATCGGCCGTCAGGTGCGTCACATCGAGCGGCTCGAGCAACATCTTGAGTTCATCGATGTGCGCCGTCAGCGCCGTCACGCTGCCTTCGATCCGCTTGCGCGTCAGCGCGTGCAGGTCGTCGCGCGCGAGTGTTTCCTGCAGGCGCCCGACCTCCTGCCCCACTTGCTGCAGCCGCGCATGGTACCGACCCCGCCATTCATCGAGCGCAACGCCCGGCTCGGCGAAGAGGAACGGGATGCCGCCGAGCAACGGGTAAACGGCTTGGCCGCCTTTGCTTTTAAGTTGCGCGCCATCTGCAAACAGCGGCGAGTCATCGCGGGGGCAGGCAAGCAGATCGATGAATTCCGGATTGAGCATGCCGCGCATCGTAGCTGATAGACACGCCAGGTGATATGCAAGTCGTCACGAGACACGTAGCAGGACGGCGAGCAAAACCAAACACGTACTAGGCACGGGGATCGCGTCGCGAAACTGGTCTTGACTTGCCGGGCACCGGAAATTAGCGTCGAACGTGTGCTGAAGGGTGACCCAAGAACAACTCTAGGGAAACCCAAACAATGCTTGGAAGAAACGACTCATGTCGCCGCCGCGCTGCCCTGCCTGTGCGGTGGCTGCTGACCCTCGTCATCACCCTGGCCGCGGTCTTCGTGCCGCTCGGCTCGCCCCGTGTGGCCTTGGCGCAAGGGGTCAACGGCGACGCCATCGATGTTCGCGACGATGGTGCCTGCTTCATCCTCGGTGTCATCAGCATTTGCGACAGCCCAAGGCTTTGGAAGCAGTTCAGCTTCAGCAATGTGATCAGAGTCACGACGGTCACCGACCCGTCAGAGCCGGATATCGCCTCGCTGACAGATCTGGGCCTATTCCCGCAGTCCTACGGGACAGCCTCAATCACCGACCCGAACAATCAGGGTCGTAAGATCTGCGGCAACCCGTTTGACGTTGTTTCCGGCAACAAGATTCAGTACGAATACGACTACATCGGTACCGGGCGCTTTCCGCTAACTTTCTCAAGAGCGTTCAACTCGGCGCAGCCGACGCTGCTGGCGACACCGCTCGGTAACAAGTGGTGGATGGGCGTAACGCGACTCGACAACTGGCAGGCGCTCGAGGGCACCTCTATCGTCTGGAAAGGCATGATCCTGGTGCGGCCGGACGGGCAACGCATCAAGCTTCTGGCTAACGATGGCCCCCCCGCTCGCAGGCCACACCGAGCCAACCACGTACTTCACGCGAACTAACGGAAGATCGGAGCGTCTGTACCAGTCCAACCTGGGCGTCTGGGTCTACCTCGACAAGCTGATGGAATACCGCTTCGACTCGACCGGGCGAATCACACTGCAGATCGATCGGCCCACCGGCGAATACCACCAGTACGAGTACACGAACGCGACAACGCGCTACCCGTGGAAGATCACTCACAGCTCCGGCAGGACGCTGACCTTCACGTACGCCAATGGGAGGCTGACGCGCCTCGAAGACCCCGCCGGCAACGATATCGAGTACGAGTACGACGCTAACGGCAACCTGGAGCTGGTCCGATATCCGGCGACAGCCGCGGGCACAGCGACCAAGGAGTTCTTCTACGAGAATCCCTCACACCCGGACCTCATGACGCGGATGATCACTGAGGCCGGCGTCGAGAAGCGTTGGACCTACGACAGCGCCGGCAAAGCCATCGGGAATGAGACCAACACGGGCGTTGACAAGTTCGATGTCCTAGCCCGAACGTTCAACGCGACCACAAGCCAGTGGGAGGTACGCACTCGCAACGCGCTCGGTAAGGAAGCCGTTCACTACTTCGAGGTGAGAGGCGGGCAGGGAAAGTCGGTTGGCACCGATGGCGACCCACTCGGAAACTGCGAAGCAACCAGCAGCACGATCACCTATGACGCCAACGGCTACTACGACCTGCTGACAGACCGCGAAGGCAACGTCACAGACTATGATCATGACGACAACGGCCGCCTGCAGAAAATTACAGAGGGGTTCGGGTCGCCCAACCCGCGTACCACGTTTTACGAGCATGAGCCCGATTCCGAGCTACTTCTGCGCGTCGAGAATGACCTACAGAAGGTCTTGTATGACTACGGCCCCAACGTGGCAGGGAATCAGGGCCGGCTAGAGACGATCACTCAAATTGACAAGTCGGGTGCGCTCGCGAACCGGCAGATCAGCCTGAGCTACCCGACGCTAAGCGCGACAGTGTATGGGTCAGAACTCGTCAAGAAAGTCGTCGTGGACGGGCCGCGTTCGGATGTCACGGATACGACTGAGATTCTCTACGACAGCCAGGGCCGGCTGCAAAGCGTCAAGAATGCCCTCGGCCACGAAACCACGTTCTCCAACTTCGATGCCCATGGTCGCGCGCAGACGATCACGTACCCGGGCGGCATGGTCACCACGCTCGCCTACAACGATCGCGGATGGCTGACGAGCAAGACAGACGCGCTTCAGGCCAGGAACATCACGACGGGAGTTCCTTACCAGCAAACCCGAACGACCACGTACGACTATTTCGTCGATGGGTCGCTGGACAAGATCACGTACGCCGACAACACCTTTATCGACTTCAGCTACGACAGCAGTAACCGCCTGAAGGTCGTCCAGGTCAAACCCGACGAGTGGATCACGCTCGACTACGACAACGCGAGCAATGTCACGCGCGAACGCGTTCGGCACTACGAAACCGTGACCACGCAGCAGTCGAGCTGCTGCGACGAGAACGGTGAGCCGATCATCACGTGGGTTACTGAGAACGTCGCTGTCACCGACAGAGAAACCAACTTCCAGTATGACGCGCTCAACCGTCTGGAGCAGATTACGGACGGCAACAGCAACTCGACGCTGATCCGCTACAACAAGAATGACCTAGTCAAGCTGGTCGAAAACGCGCGGGGCTACCAAACTACACAGCAATACAACGAGCGCAATGAACTCAAGACCCTGCTGAATCCCGATGGTGGTGCGGTTGGTACGAGCTTCGATGACAACGCACTGCTCAAGACGGTCGTTGATGCCATCAATGTCACCACGACTTACACGCGCAACGCCTTCGGCGAGATCGAACGAGAGGACAACCTCGACAGTGGTGTTTGGGAGTACGACTACGACAGCGCTGGCAACCAAATCGAGGTCGTAGACGGTCAACAGCGCGTTACCACGTACACCTACGACGCGTTGAACCGGGTGGACGCCATCGCACACCCAGACTACGCGGGCGATACCGCCTTCGCATACGACACAAGCCAGCCCGGCTATCTCGACCGAGTGACCGATTACACCGGCTACACCGACTTTGAGTACAACGAAGCCGGAGAGCTCATCAAGAAAACCGCCCACGTGGTCGGCGTCGACATGGTGACGGAGTACGAGTACGACGTTGCGGGCCGTGTCACACACTTGAAAATGCCCGGCGGCACGGAGCTGTTCTACAGTTACGACACGGTCGGCAGAGTCTCGCGGATCGAGGTCGATCATCCCTCGTTTAGCCGCCAGGACCTCGTCAACAACATAACTTACAAACCATTCGGCCCTATGCGGGGACTGACCCTGGGTAGCGGAGAATCCCGCACTCTGACCTATGACGGCGCCTACCGCCTGAGCCAACTCGTCAGCGGCGCTCATATCCACAAGACATTCGGCTACGATGCCAACAACAACATCACCAGCGTCACCGACGGCTTGGGGGCGCCCCTGCGAACGTACGACTATGACGAGATGAATCGGCTGGACTATCACTCCGGCGCCGACGGTGTCTTCGAGTATGAGTACGACGAGAACGGGAATCGAACGCGCAAGAACTCAACCTTTGACAACTACTTCTATGCCGCCAACACCAACCGCCTAGAGAGCGCCCCGGAGTTCAATCTCAACTACAACGCAAACGGGGTCACCACGCAGCGCGGCGCCATTGCCTTTGGCGTTGGCAGTCGGAATCAACTCTGGCAGACCGCCGATTACAGCATCCCGAAGTACACGAATTACTTCTTCAATGCGTTCGGCGAGCGGGTCTACAAGTACGTCCACAACGGCACGTTCAACCAACGATTCGTCTACGGCGACGGCGCACAGCTGCTACACGAGCGTGGCTCACAGGGAACGATCGACTACGTCTATTTGAATGGGCAGCCCATCGCGATGATCAAGGATGGATCGATCTTCTACCTGCACACCGACCACCTGGGGCGCCCCGAGGTGGCGACGAATTGGGCAGGGCTTGTTGCGTGGTCGATTGAAGCAAATGCTTGGTCTAGTGATTCGGCCTCGGGTGGACTGACGGTTAACCTCAGATTCCCCGGGCAGTACTACGATGCTGAGAGTGGGCTGCATTACAACTACTTTCGGTTTTACGATCCGGTTACCGGGCGTTATCTGTCGGCAGACCCTATCGGGCTTGCCGGGGGGATGAATCGGTTTGCCTATGCGGGGAGTAACCCGGTCAATGCGATTGATCCGTTTGGGTTGGTGACTTACAGCGGTTCGTCGAATCCGTTGGTATTGAATCTTGATGACGACTCTGTGCCTGGCGGGGTACGAGTTGTCGGAGCGTGCTATGCAGATGGGTCGAATCGATCATACTATCGGTATGACCCTACGGCGGTACCAAACAATGGGAATTTTTCGCCTGTTGATCCAGCCGGCTTCGCTGGCAACACGTTAGCGGCGTCAGAGTTAATCTTGACTCCGGCTGCTGCTCTCGCAAGAAGCGGAGCCGACTCCTACGCGAGAGCCGCAAGAGAGATGAATAGAAGAATGTTGCAAGCGATCGTGGCCGGAAACGGTACTGCAGCTTGGGCATTCGCACAGCAGAGTCGGGCAATGGGCAATGCAGCGCGGTCCGCCTACACTGATGCGCAGGGAGCTCGACGGTACGCTAGGACGTTAGGTCGGGTGAATGTAGCGTTGGGGCCAATCCTCGCTGCTGAACAAGCGCTATCGGGCGAGTCGGGTTGGAGCAAGCTGGGGTTCTATGCAGTCGGGATCGGCGCTACAGCAGTGTCGGGCGGAAACCCGGCTGTTGGATACACCGTAGCTGTTGGTTTGTTCGGCGGCGAGATTTCTGGACTGTTTAATGAGTGGTCGAAGGAGATAGACTCGGTGGTTATCGATGCGATCGACTAGTTTTTGCGGCGTGGATTCCGAAACGTGAGTCAGCTGTTCTCCGACTGGTTCGCGTTCTTTGCTCGCAGAGATGACGATAGACGACTAGCCTGGATGACAGCGATCTTGATGGTGGCCGCGCCCATCTTCTGCGCACTCTTGGCAGCGGACTTTGTCGTATCGGAGTTGCTCGGAAGTGAGCGCATCTTTTCGAAAATGAACCGCTGGGTTGCTCTGGCGCTTGGCGGTGGCTTTTCGTACGGGCTTGCGGGAATTGCGACAGGTAAGCTTCGCTATGATGAGGATACCGCGGCAAAGCTCGCATCCAGACCGCCACCTACAAGGCTTAGAACTGTGAGAAATGTACTCCAGTGGTACCTATGCCCATTGGCACTGTTCGTGGTGATCGCAGCTCTTGTGTCTAGGTGATCATGCCCGGCGATTGCCGGCGCGGCGGGGTTGGTGACACATGCCCATCGCACGAATCGCTACCACGAACTCTCGAAACGTCCGCTCGCCACCGTGCCGTACGGTCTGATATCGGTCGTACTCGCCGCCGTCGTAGAGTCGGACCGTTTCGGTGACTGAGGCGGTCGCCGCCGGGCAATGGGAAGCAGTCTCAGGCGGAATGACCCTTGGTGTCGCGCAGATTGTAGCGAGCAAGCCAGTGAGCTAGGCGCTTCGAATCGATACCGGAACGTCAGCTGCCCTCGGAGCTGAATTGCTGGGACTGCCGCGGTTGCGCGCCTTCTAGTGTTCCCGATCAGTCCACGTTCCTGATCCGTCAACCGTCCCGCCCCGGCATGTGTCGCGCCGGCCTCCCGGCCCGTGTACCCAAACCTCCGAACGCACGGCGGCCGGAGCCACGACGATATTGATAAGGACAGCACGCTTTGAGATCGAGCTCACCCGTTACTCGGGGAGACTCGGCGACTTCTGCCTGCGTCTCGGGCAGCGAGACTGATGGTGGTTGTGGGGAGGCGGATATCGGGGGCCGAGCGGGCGGCGGGCCCTCGGGCGTGCCTCATCCACCACCCCATCCTAGCGACGATCGCCGACGATCATTGCTGCCACCGTCGGGAGGGTCAATCAGCGAGAGCACATTGATTACCTGTTCCCCCAACATAGAGTCTGGCGCAGCTACTGGATTCGAAACGCTCTTAACACCGTTGAGCCGATATGATGTGCTCATTTGGAGGGCCAAATTGATTCAATTCCTAGACGATCTTGTGTTTGAGAGTCACGAGCTCGCACGAATTCAAGACGGCCGCAAGCCGGGGTTCTCGTCTGGATCGATCTTGTCCGGCTTTTTCCTTTATTCGATTGTTTCACTTGCGATTGCTGGCTGCATAGTTGGCGCGGCTTTCGTTATAGAACTTGCTCTTGCCAAGCCTCAAGTCGAGACGCACGAAAGGGTCTTCTTTCCTTGGCTGTTCTGCGTATTTGCACTTCCCGCATATTATTTTTGGCGTGGGGGCCGGCTGGCATCGCAGATCAGTATGGCGGCGCACCGGGCGCTACCGCTCGGCAAAGAGCAAGGAGGCGCTTCCGACTTGCGGCAGGGGCTGCGCCACTTTGCTTAATGCTGCTTGCCGTGACCATGGCTGTCTTGAGCGGATAGCGCTCGCGCAGGCACGTTTGTGATGTCTCTGGCTATCCTCGACAGAAAGTGCAAGGTCAATTGAGATAAAGAACGAAGCACCGGTTTGGAGACGGGAAGGCACAATCACTGAAACATAGGCCACATGTACCACGTTGCTGAGAAAGTTGGCAAAGGTTGGGATGGAAAGGGACTCCCAGGGCAATAGACTATGGCTCAAATGACTTGGATCGCGCTTACAGTGGGACTTACGGTCCTCGTTTTTATTGAGCTCAACTATTGGCTTAACAGGAGAGCAAGGCCCATAGCGCATCTTGCGGAAATCTATCGCGCGGCAGAAACCAGTTTGTCGGGAAGAGCTAAGCGAGTTCGAATTTCTTTCGCGGGCTTCGCTCAGTGGTTCTTGATTGGGCAGTTGGAATCCAAGGACGGTATCATTTTGTCTTTGCCCCGCGCCGGTTATTCAGCTGAAGAGTGTCGGGGTGTGATTTCCGCATTCGAGAGGCGTTGTCACGATGTTCAGCGTCACGATGATGATTCTCGGTTCATAGCGACAATCGCCATGCGACCCATGAACTCGGCGCAGCCAAATTCAGTACTGGTTGTCAGAGGCACAACTATCATCAGAGACGCATTGGACATCCCAACTACTGTGAAAGTCCGTTGGACATTCGACTATTAGGCTGCTTGAAACGGACGGGTTGAGGGGCGACCCGTAGTAGTTCCGAGCTATTCCTCATGTACCGGGCGACACCGATATGACCAAGCTGTGGTACTCACTTCTTGCAGCGGCAATCGCAGTTTCTGTGCAAGGCTGCAACACCCCCGGTACAAGCTCAGCGACCGACTTGTTCGAACATCAAACGCTCTGCAGTGCATTCTTAAAAGAGGCAGAGTCTGGCGACCCATCCGCGATGGTGGAATTGTCTCGCTGCTACTACAACGGTGCCGAACCTGACTTCGAGAGAAGCCTCGACAAAGCCCGCGAGTGGTTGGAGGCCAGCGCGGCACTTGGCCATGGGCCGGCACAAGTCTCTTTGGCAGCCTTCATCTTGTTTAATGCGCCAGATGATGACTCCAAGACTGAAGCCCTAACATGGGCGCGAAAGGCGAAAGACTCGAATCAGCTTGGCGCTGGAACAATAGTTGTGCTCTCCACGCACAAGGATAGAACCGTACCGCTAAACTCACTCGAATTAGAGACGATCGGAGCAGATGCGAATGCCGGCTACCTACCCGCGGCACTCGCACTTTTTGCTCAAAATTTCCTTGGCGATGCTGATGCCAACGAGAACTCACAATCAATGGCTTTCAAGGCCCTCCAGTACCATTTCGCTGACTATGGGCTAGAAAGCGCCAAGAGCAGTTGCTCAGACTTGGCATCAGAAGCAAGCATCCTTACCCATGCGTTCAAGCCAGAAGTCCTTCGAGCGGCCGGAAAAGCCTGCAGAAGCGCTCTAGACCGCGTCACACAGGAAGCAGGGAGTTATCCGCTTGTACCGCGCCCATGACACACAAACGTGCGCGGGCCCAACAACACCTATTTTGCGAGTGCAATTAGCACCGAGGACAGCCCCATGGAATTGGTGGGTTCTATTCTAGCGATAGCTGCGTTTGCGATTTTGGTAGTGAGCATACCTACATGTGTTTACTTCACGTTGCGCTTGTCTGGTCATCGGAGGACAGACCTGCGTAGTAGCTGGCACGACTTTTGGGGGCTCAATCGCGCCAACCTCCTGTTCTTTCCGAGCCTTTTGACCGAAACCGGTAAGCGCTTTCAACGGAGAGGGATGCAAGCTGCCGCATGGATCGCTGTCGGCACCACTCTTGCGGTCATGTCGTTCGTTTTGCTCGAGATCCCAATGACGTAAAGGGATCCCGCACTAGAATGATGGGTTGAGAGCTTGGCGGTTGCAGAACGAGTGTAGACCTAAAACCAACCTTGATGCGTTTGCGCTCCCGTCTTGGCCACACCTACCGATATGCTTCGTGGTCACCGTCCGATTCTACGTTCCCGTGACCTAGCGGTTTTGGTCGGCTGATCCGGTCGACCTTGCAAGAGGGATTAACCGGTTTGTGTACGCTCTGGGAAATCCGCTCAGCGTAATTGACTCCCACGGACTGAGCAGGTGTATTGAGCCATGCCTCGAAAGAGATCGACTCCGTTGCTACTCATACGATTGGTTGAGGTCCTTCAACAGTGAAGGCACTGCAAGACCTATTTGATGATTGGTTCGTCTTCTTTCTGCACCGAGGCGATGACCCCAAACTGGCATGGAATACCGGCAATATCATGGTCGCAATTCCCTTCATCGCAGGTTTGGTTGCGGTCGATTTTTTCTTCGCGGTTCTGTCGCAGAGCGAGCCGCTCTTTCCCAGCATGAATCGGTGGGCCATGGTGATTACCCTGTCTGTTGGCGGGCTGCTACTTGGGGGAGTGTTTTCCAATCGGTTGCGATTCGACAAAGTTGTCGCTCAGAAGCTCAGTGGCCGTGCAACGCCAAGTAAGGCGAGAACTACTAAGAACCTCCTCTTGTGGTACATCCTGCCCGTCACGCTCGCAGTGCTAGCTATCATTGTTGATGGGCCGACTGGGTAGGCTATTGCAAATTCAATCCTTGCCCGGCAATCGATTGACTATCCAATTTCAAAATTCATTGTCAATCGACAGCTACCTGCCCGTTGTTGCTTTGAAGAAGCCAGGCTGACGGTAGTCACGCCGAAAAAAAGTAGCCCTGAAGATCGGAGCCTACCTTGTCGCTTGAGACGCTAGCGGAATTCACGCAATTCGAATGCCACAAGTCAGACCGTTAACTCAGCCGTCGAGCATTTCGCACCTAACTGCGCCCTCTCTGGGGGTAAACGTCCTCGTTTACAAATGCGTCCCGCTTTGCGTCGGCCGCTTCGCATTCAGCGCGATTTTACTCGATAAATTCTCGATGATGCTCGTCGTGGCCGCGTCCTTCACGTTGTACCTGCAGTCGGGTCAGGCCGCGACGCAAGCGGGGGAACTTGCGCCACGGCCCACCCGTGGGTTTGCCGCGACGTTACCGCCGCAGCGGGACTCGGCTAGCGGTACCGTTTATCGCCCCGGTCGAGGCTGCCGAACTCCTGCACGTCGACGAAGCCGTCGCCGTTGGCATCGAGCTTCGCAAACTGCGACGCCACGTCGGGGTCCGCTTTGGCCTCCGACGCGCTGATGAGCAAGTCGCGGTTGGTATCCAGTTCGTCAAACGACTTGTCCGAGCTGTCGGCCTGAGCAAGCACCGGTGGCGCCAACGCCATCAGGGCCATAGCCGCCGATGCGCTTAACACGTTCCTGGTCTTCATGATCGCTCTCCAGTCAACGCGGGGACATCCCGCAGCGAGAGCGGAGCAATTTCCTTGCCAATGTGGCCGACCGCCAGCCACCACGCGGCTATGCGCGCACGCGCACCGCCAGAGGCGATCCATCGCCGTCGCCACACCACCGCTCACCGCAGGGCGTTGGCGACAGCCCTCGGATCTGTACCGGGGATGGCACCTTGGAATCGCTGCAACGACGGCGACTTCTGCGTTGTCGGCGTTCGGGCACACAATTCCCGGGAACCATTGGGGCGGCGCCCACACCCCGCGCCGCGCCAGTGCTCACGCAGATTGTGACAACGTGTTTGCGATCGGCGACAGGCGCTTATTCAGTAGTCCGAATAGGGGCAGCTGTTCTGCGCGGCCTGCTGGCTCATGCGCTGCGACGCTTCGAAGACGCAGCAGTCGAACGACTTCGTACGAATCGTTTGGAGCGTGTCGCCGCTCGACGAGGTCACCGAGGCGTAGTGCTCGTAGCGTGACTCCCAGACGGTGTCGACTCCGGTGACCTGGCACACAGCTTCCGTCACGAGCTCAAACGCGCGCGTGTCGCTCAGTGTGCCGGTCACAGACAGACTCGGATCGCTGGGAACGTACGTCGCAATCACCTGATTCTCGTAAACGGTGAGTTCACGCCATTCGAACGCACCGACTTGCACTGGCAACTCTGCCTGGCGAGCAGAGACCCAGGTGGCGACCGGGTCGCTCTGGTCGCCGGAGCACGCCGCCATCGCGGCGGTGCAACACAAGACCGACAAACATAGAAATCGCACAGGCTGAGGCCCTCTTTGGCTCGCGAACTGGTTTTCGGCCCGAGACTGTGGCGTACCGATGAAGTCTTTGCCTAGCACCCGCATCACAAAATTCGAAACACAATGCCGGACTACGGCGCACCCAGACAGCCGGTGGCCTGCGCGCGAGCGGGAAAAACCTCATTCAAGACAGCGTTCAAACGACGCCAGTCAGCTGCCATCTTCTCGGCTTGCCGTTCCGTCAACACGTCGCCGAAGGCCTCCTCGCGCGCCGCCTCAATCCTCGTGAAGTGAAACACTCGGACCGCGGTTCGATCCGAGCCTTCAAACTCGGCAAACACGTGGTCCACGTGCCGACGCGTGTCGTCCACGAACACGATCGCCGAGAAGACGCGGCCCGTCCGGTCGAGCAACATCCGCAGCATCGTTCCCTTGTTCATGCCCGTCGTCATCATGACGCCTTGCATGTAGCTCCACTCGCGATCGGCGATGTCGCGGTAAACAGGGACTCCGCCGTCTTCCGGAGAGAGCGCTGCACGCGACAAGTCGACACCGGCGCGGATCAACTCGCGTTCGGTCGCGGCACGATACTTGGGCGAGCGCGAGGTGAGCGCAAACACCGTGTTGCCGCCGTTCTGCCAGGAGCGGATCTTGACTGGCAACGACGCTTCCGTGACCTGCATCGGACCGAGCTCGTAAAGCAGTCCGATGGCGTCTTCGAACAGGCAGTCCACTTTCTGATCGGGCTCCGGCTGGACATCGAGTCGGCCGCGCTGCCACTGGTACCAAAAGTCGCCACCCAGATCGACGCTGCTCGTGAGGATGGTGTTGTCGATGTCGAGGACAACGAGCACTTCGTCCGAACCGTAGGTCTCGTTGAGCGTTGCGACGACGGCGTCGATCGATTCGAATGACACGACGTCGTCCTGGATCGACGAATCCGGCGCTGGCTCCGGGGTCACACACCCGGCGAACATGAGGACCGCACCCACGAGGGCTGTGAGCAGGCTCAGTCGGGATCGCATCGTTTAGCTCCTTATCCGTTGCGCGTTCATCGCGCCCGAAACTTCAGTCGTTTGCTTTCCATCACCGCCGAAAGCTCGCCTACTAGCGAGCCATTTCTTTCACAAGCGTCTCGACTTCGAGGCGCGGTGGCTGATGTTTGTAACGAAGCGCGACGATGTTTCGCCTGATTTCAAGACCATTAATTGGCAGCGAGATCAAACCGGGCTCATCGGGAATAGCGCTCTCAGGCAGGATCACAACTCCAGACCCTTTTCTCGCCATCGCGAGCAGCCACTCTACGCGGTTAGAGCGATAAGCCGCGTAAAGATTGTGGCCTCTCTCCTCGCACGACCGATGCAACGATTCACGCATCTCACAATTCAGGCGGTCAAGCATGTTCGTCTTTGAAAGGGTCTCCAGCGATATTCCAGAATGACGACTCAGCTTGTGACTCGCCGCCAACACAGCGCGGTATTCCTCACTGTACAGAGGATCAACCCGGTAGAGTTCATCATTCGCTTCACTCGATGTGACTGCAACATCCAGGGCGCCCTCCCGGAGGCCGTGAAGCAGTGATGATTGCGATCCGACAATCAACTCGATATCCGCTTTGGGATGTTTGGTGCGGAATCGTTCGACGGAATTGGCAATTGTGTTCTGGCCAATCGTCTCGCCCAGCCCGACGGATATGGGTACACGCTCGAGGCGGTTAAAGCGGCTGGCCTCGTCCTTCGCCTCGAGTGCTTGTTGCTGCACCGCTTCAATGTGTGGTCGCACCAGTGCGCCCAATGACGTCAAACGGCACCCGGCCCGGTCGCGCAGAAAAAGTGGCCCGCCGAATTCGTCCTCCAGCTTCTTGATCGCAGCCGTCAGTGAGGGTTGCGAGACATACGAGGCTCGGGCCGCTTGCGTGAAATTTCGATGATCACAGACCGCTAAAAAATAGCGAACCTGGTTCATTTCCATCTGTTCTCTCCCTCGTTGCGCGCGTCCAGCCGAACGCCGTGGATTCATCAATCCATAGTTTATACCTATTGAACGGGAGGAAAACAATATTGGCGCACCCAGTGGCAAATCTGAAGAATAGCGCCTCAACAGTTACTTTGCCCACCTGGACCAACACCTCAATAGCAAGGAACGCTAATCAAAAATAGAGAGAGGCTATGAAAATGAAAATCGCATCACTGCTTGCAGTATTGAGCATATTGAACCTAACGACAAACGCATTAGCACAGGACGAGAACATGACGAATCAACATGCTAGCTACATCCCAATGACCGCGGCGCCCCAGAAGGCCAGCGCGCTCGCACAATTCCTCTCCGGCGCGGCGCCGCTCGTGAAGGAGACCGAGCCGGGCACGACACTGTGGTTCGCGTTGCAGGGCGCTTCGGAAAACCAACTCGCAATTTTCGACATCTTCCGCGACGAGGCGGCCCGGGACGCACACTTTGCGGGCGATGTCGCGGGCGCCCTGAAAGCCAACGCCTCAGAGCTGGTCGCAGGCGGATGGGACGACGGCGTAGTTGCCAACGTGAATCATGCTCAGGTGCTGTCGGAAAAAGCGTCAGTAGATCTGTACGACGCCACCACGGCGACTTACATCCGTATTGCAGCCGCGCCCGGTCACGGAGACGCGCTTGCAGAGCTCTTGACCGCGGCAGGTCCCATCGTTGCGGAGACTGAACCGAAGACGCTCTACTGGGTCGCCCTGCGGCTTGACCAAGACAGCTTTGCAATCTTTGACACTTTCGCCGATGAGTCTGGCAGGGCGGCACACTTCGCCGGAAAAGTTGCTGGTTTGCTGAACGAACAATCGGCAACGCTCGTTGCGGGCGGTTGGGATGACGGCGTTGTGGCCAACATCAGCAATTACAGGATCCTTGCGATCAAGTAATCACTTCGAACCGACATGGGTATAGGAAAAAGGGCGCCGTATGGGCGCCCTTTTTTCGTTTGGTGGTGATAGGTGGCATCGAACCGCCGACCTGCGAGTTGGGTTTCGGGGATCAGTTGCCAACAGAAATGCCCCTCTCGGGAGGATTTCCATAGTGATCAGTGGTAATCATCGACACTGAGGAGCCACGGACGCCCGAGGCTGTGCGCCGCCGGCGAGCGGTCTTCGATGGAGCAGCACATCATGCCGATTTCGAGAAGAAGGTTTGTTCTTTTGACGAGCGCTGGGCTCGTCGTGGCCGGTGGCGCTACCGTAGGCGGATTTGTGGGTACCCGACGACCAAGCAAGGCGCTGAGACCCTGGGACGATGCCGGAAACTTCGACGACCCCCGCATTGCCGCGCTTAGCTGGGCAATACTCGCGCCGAATCCGCACAATCGCCAGCCGTGGATGGCCGAGTTAATCGATGAAGAAAGCTTGCTCGTTTGGCGGGATAGCGCTCGGAATCTCCCGGAGACAGACCCGTATGATCGACAGCTTACAATCGGCATGGGCTGTTTCCTGGAGGTCTTTCGGCAGGCCGCCGCGGAGGCAGGATTTGACACGGAAACCGCTTTGTTTCCGGATGGTGAACCCGGGCCCGTCGCGCGAATCACGCTGTCGCGAGGCGGACAAGCGGACCCATTGTTTCAGTATGTCCCGACCCGGCACACCAATCGGCGCGCCTACGAAGATCGACTGCCACCGCGAGACGCCGTTGCCGCATTGTCACCGCACGCATCGTCAGTCATCGAGGACCCTGAAGATGTTCAAGCCTTGCGCGAACTGACCTGGGAAGCAATGCGCATAGAGATGACAACGCATCGCACGCACATGGAAAGCGCGAATCTAATGCGTTTCGGCAAGGCAGAGATCAACGAGAATCCCGATGGCATATCGCTGAGGGGTGGTTTTTTAGAAGCAATGATGGCTTTTGGAATGGTCACTCGCGAAGGGCAAAGCGACCCCGCCAGCGGAGAGTTTCAGCAGACGGCGGACTTCATTCGATCAGCCATGGATGCAACGCCCGGTTACGTAACGATTACAACGCCTGGCAATGCGCGTGGGGATCAAATAGAAGCCGGTCGGCGCTGGGTTAGGCTGCAACTTGCCGGAACCGGCGCGGGCGTTGTCATGCAACCATTGAGTCAAGCACTGCAGGAATACCCGGAGCAAGCGAAGCTGTACTCACGTGTCCACGAAATGCTCGCTGAACCTGGCGAAACAGTTCAGATGCTGGGCCGCTTCGGAATCGCCGCATCGGCCGGACCTAGCCCGAGATGGCCTGTCGAAAGTCGCATTACTAAACGGCAGAGCTGAGGGGATGAGGTTCAAGTGAACAGAAAAGGGCTCCCGCTGGGTGCCCTTACTGGTGAGTGGTGGTGATGGATGGCATCGAACCACCGACCTACGGGTTATGAGTCCGTCGCTCTAACCGCTTGAGCATACTGCCCAACCGTTCGGTTACAACAAATGGTAGCGATTGCGCAAATAAGGCGATTGCTCGTTACCAGCAGACCCCGCCAGTCAACCGGAATCAATCGCTTGCGACGCGTTGTCAGTCTTTTTTGACCATAGGATTGACAAGCAAAGTTGGCGCCGTCTAGCTTCTGCACCGTGCTGAAGGGTTGCCCAGTCGAACGCAAGGGAAGCCCAAACGATGCTCAGAAGAAACGACTCCTGTCGCCGCCGCACTGCCCTGCCTGTGCGATGGCTGTTGACCCTCGTCATCCCCCTGGCCGCGGTCTTCGCGCCGCTGGGTTCGCCCCGTGTGGCTTTGGCGTAAAGGGTTAATGGCGACGCCATGGATTCAGAACAACGGCCTCGAGTTTGTTCGAGGCGGCGAGATGGATCGATTCGCCGCGAGAGTACCGATAGAAACCGGTGATCACGCGCTGCAGCCGCGTGCAGCCACGGCTCAGGCGCTCAGGCTTTTCATGCGAACCTTGGCGATCGCACCAACAACAAGGTTTCGGCGTGATACGGACATGGACACCCAGACGATCCAAAAAGACCGCACTGGAATTAGAGACGTCGAAAGACCATAGAGTCCGGGTGCCGCCAGGGACTCTTTCAGGTTGAAAGGCGTCAAGGTCTGCAACTGGTTTTTTGGAGTCAAGGCATCCGCCAAGGTTGTCGCTGTCTCGATATCTTTCGTCGAAACACGAAAGGGCTGTTGAAGACACGCAATGGAGGACGGGTATGCTTGTCTCCAGTTTTACAGGGAAGGAACTATGAAAACACTGGTAGTAGTGCTCTGCACTTGCGCGTGCGTCGCGGCTCATTCGACCGAGTTAGACGATTTATGGGCTGAGCTGAACGCCAATTCGGGTCAATACGAATCGTATATGTTCACCCAGAGCGGGATTACCTACATAGGTATCTCGTGGGGCAACAATGACGCGAACACAGACACCCAGATAGACGACTACTATGAGTTCAACGCCGATGGCAGCGAGCGGTACTTTGGTTTTCTCGGTGTGACCTACGCTCAATGGGACACTATGCGCCGGAACTACAATCAGGGGCTGTGCCACACGTTCACGGTCTGTGATCCGAATAAATTCTGGTCATTGCTGGTCTACTGATGAGTTCTCGAGCAGTTGTCTGGCTGCTGGTCGTTGGCATCGTTCTCTTCGTCATCGGACGCGTGATGTTCGGCAGCGACGGGAATACGGGTGATGCGTCTGATCACATCGACGCTCAACCGGTAGAGCCAGTCGACGCAAACGAAGTTGGCAAAAGTATTGTGGACAATGCGCGGCCAGCAGAGCCTGTCGTTGGCGCGTTAGCGACCGAGAAGGAGACCCCGGACTTGGGCGATGGCGAGCCTTTCGCCGACTCTGTGGCTGCGGTCGAGAACGAACAAGCAGCCGTTGCAACGCCAACCGACGAAGAGGCCATCCAGAGATACGGCTCTGTGACCTCTTGGCAGCTGCATCTCTTGGAATCGGAGGACAGAGCGGCCTTTCCCGAATGGATTGATGAACAGTTTGAGGCCGGCTTGGATGACTACGAAAAGTCAGCTGACAATGCAGAGATGATCAATGCCTTCTTGCTAGAGGCCTCTTCGCACGGATATGACGGCCAGCCGATTGTCGAGTGTAGCGCCATGATCTGTAGGCTTGAGTTTACTGGTGCTAACGATATGAGAGCGCTTACCAAACTCATCGGTCAGGGGGCCATCTCACTGCCTGATCAAATCGCCGGATTTCATGGGTTGCGGCGAGGCCCCAACGGTGAGCTGATTATTTTCGCGCCGTTGAAGGGGATTCTGGGGGTCGATCGATGAAGGCGCATTTCGGCTGACCACAAAGCCACAGGTAGGGCTTGCAGTAGGCGGGGCGCGCTAGTCTTCTGCGCTAGTCTTCTGCCCAAGGAGCTAACGGCAGCGCAACGCAAACCTGCACGGCGCGAAGGTATCGAGGCACCAGGCTCCATCAGAGCACAAAAAAATGCACTGCGTCCCTTAAGACAGCAGTGCATCTGGAAGTTTGGTGGTGATGGGTGGAATCGTAATTCATGCCCTTCCCGACCCACAAGCCTTGCGGTGTCTGGGTTTCCGTGCCTATGGTGCTACATCGAACTGCTACAGCAGACACCACCATGGCAGAGCATTTATTCAAGCGCGGACAAACTTGGTACGTGCGGCTGGCCGTTCCGCGGTCACTGCAAGAGGCTGTCGGCAGGACGGAGATTCAACGGACCACCGGGACGAGAGACCTAGCCGAGGCGAAGCGGCGGCGCCACGAGATTCTCGCCGGAATACACCGGGAGATCGGTCTCACGGTCCGAGCCTTTCGGACCGACCTGAAGTCGCCCGATGGACTTGCTGCAAGCGTGGAGTCCATTCGCGAGGAATACCTTCGGGGAAACATCGATCACGAGAACGCACACGTCCAGGCCGATCACGTAATCGAGGAGCACCTGAATCGCAACAGCCTTTCGATGTATGACGAAAACGTGCCCGAGGCCGCACAGCGTCGCGTCCGGGCCGCTTACAGGACAGCCCTGGATGTCGACTACCGGCCGCTCTCGCAGCTCGTTGAAACGTACCTGAAGGAGTACCAGGGCACCGTTGCGGTGAGCACCTATCGCTCCCGGTCTCGCTTCCTCAGTGAGTTTGTCGGGTGGGCAGGCAGAAGCCGTACCGCCGAGGAGGTTTCCCGCAGAGTCACCGGGCAATACTTCGCGGAGGTAATCCAGCCCAAGAGTCTGAGCGTCTCATCAAAGAGGTCGATGCTGAGCTCGCTAAGTGCATTCTGGAAGTGGCTGATCAAGAGAGGCTTCTACGAGAAGCAGAATCCGTGGTCAGGCTTCTACTCGGATGCTCGGGGCAAGGACGGCAAGACATCTGACGAAGTCGTGAGGCGTCCGTGGCTGCCCAGTGAGCTCGCTCGCATTGAGCTTTGCCCTAAGGACGACATCAAGTACCTAACGATGAAGATTGCACAGTACAGCGGAATGCGCCTGGAAGAGATCGCGAGCCTACGAAAAGAAGATGTCCTTCTGGAAGAAGGCATGTTTGTAGTTCGGAAAGGGAAGACCGCCAACGCACGCCGACATGTGCCAATACACCCAGCGATAGAGGCCCTGGTAAAGCACTGGATGGAACGCTCAGGCGACAAGTACCTGCTACCTGAGCTTAAGCGCGGCGGGCCCGACAAAAAGCGCAGTCACTACCTTGGGAAGAACGATCTTGGGCCTTGGATTCGAGAGACCATTAGCGATCATCCTGGCGTGGTGTTTCACTCTTTGCGGAACACGTTCACCACACGCGCAGAGCAGCTAGGAATTCCCGAGCCGACCGTGCAGTTGATTATTGGCCACGCCCGCCAATCCCTGACGTACGGGCTCTATAGCAGAGACCCCGGCTTCGAGCTGCTGAGAGACGCGATTAGGAAGATTGATTTCCCCGAGCCTTAGACAGCTTGCCGAAGCTCAGCCCAAAACGTTGAGCTGCAAAAATCCGAGCACCTTACTTTACGAACACTCGTTGGCGTTCCCCCCGTACCCCCTCCCAATCCTGCAGCGACCGGCGAACCCCGGATAGCTGCCTACCGGCGCGAGCTTGTGCGCGATACGTGGCGGGGCGATCCCCACGATCAGCACCTTCCTATTTAGATCAATGGCTTGGGCCCGCTCTGCTACAGAGCTGCAACAGAAAAGCCGCCAAACAGGTCGCACAATCGCCGCCCAGATCGGCCATTAGCGCGGGCGGGCGGGGCCCTGTGCGTGGGCTCATCCCCGGCCTCCCTATTGTTTTCGGCCTGGGTCGCGTCCAACACTAGAGTCCAAGCAACGACCCAAAGAACCTCAGAACGTGGTCCATCAAGCCGGCAAGGAAGCTACCTGCTCCCAAAACCACCTCGGGAACCGTCGCAAACGTGATTCCAAGGAATATCCAGGCGACGCCAACGATCTCCTTTGGCACCAACCGAACGACCTCCTGCCTCGCGACCTCCTTGATGTTTCCGACCTCGGTGGCCAGCTGGCCTCTTACTTGCTCGACTTTGTCATCAATCTTCCCAAGCTTCTTGTTGGTCTCTTTGCTGTCTTCCGAGAGTCTCCCGGCTAACCCACGAACCGAATCCTCTACGTCCGCAAGACGCTGCTCGATCGTCCGCATGCCAGGCGCCGCATGGCCTTGCTGAGCCGTTATCTCCATGCCCTGGGAGTTCACGTTCGCATCCATCGAATGGAGCGGCGCCTCCTTTTCCTTGAAGATCGGCATGTCACGAAAAAAACCTATTGCGTTCTCGACCAGGTAGGCTCCCAGTGAGCCTTGGTTTGTAGATCGGAGTCTGGTGTTGATTCCGGCGATGATCGCAGCAATTCCGGCCACGTCTAGCACCCACCCCGCGAAACGAATCTCGTCCTCCGGGTCGGTGCACTCGGAAAAGGCAGCACAAAGCCAGTCGCCGGAAACAAACGACAAGGCGTACACCGCAATAAACACCCAAAACGCTCCGTAGTCCTTAAACCACTCTCGGCACCGAACTAAGAAACGTCTCACGACCAGGGACGCCAGACTAAGAAATTAGGGTCTTGCATGGCTTTATATTATCGCAGGCGTCGACAAGGCCTGCGACGCAACCGAACATGACCGCAGCGTTACCGCCCCGGCAACCGTCACCGGCACCAACAGGCTCACTCGGTGAATCGGTCTCCATCTAAGTGTTCAGAGAAGCTGGGCCAGATGTAGCCCCTCGCGATAACTTCCTGCAGACAGGCAAGCAAGACTCGAAATCCAAACTCGATGGGATCGAGGACTTTCTTGTGGGTGGGCCAAACGCCTGGGTCAAGGATTTCCTCCGCCATTGGGTGCAACAGGTCGAATCCCCCGTGAACAAGTGAACTCCTCCGGTCATAGAGTTCGCGCATCTGCGACTTCAAGTACTTTTTCTGTTTGCTGTTTGGTCTCAACAGTAGCTCTATCCTCTTTTGCATCACGCGCAGATTCTCACCAGACTTGGTGTCGAGCAGTGTCTCGAGTGCGAAGAAGAGCCAAAGAACAATGACTGGAGACATCTCAAGTTGAGCAATATGCAGTAGGGCAAAGAGAACCCTCTCGCCTGGCGTCCTTGGGACTTGTGTCACTCCAGCTCTGTTGGCGGAGAACCAAGCATGGACCTGGTGTACAGGGAGAGTCCTGACATGCGGCCACTTCTCTAGGTTTGTATCGACGAAAGCAATGTCGAATTGGCCGCCGGACAGGTCTAGCGTATGTACTCTACTGCTCGATCTCTCTCCTTTTCTCCTGATCGCTGCCCAGTACATATCCCCTGCACCAGGAGCACTGAGATTAGAGATCAGGAACACGTCGTGAAGAATGCTCTCCACGACCGCTATATGCTCCCTATCTGTGGGAAAGGGCCTGCCCGAACGCGAGCTAATCGCGACTCTCGTCCTGTGGCGGGGAAACCCGGCATCCACTGGGTTGGCGCCATGAACTTCGATTTGCTCAACAGCCTTGTGCGCCAAAGTGACTTTCTTAGCCACGCCGGACCAATCGAATGAAACTTCGAATTGAGTCTCGAACGCCTCAACCTCGATAGTCGAAAGGACCGACTCAATCTGTCTCCATGTCTCGGCATAAGTCTTGCCGGTGTGGTCCCAACCCGGGTCTTCATAGTTGAACCCTGGACTCGTAACCTCTATCCAGAAACTTCTTTTCTCATCCGCCACGGAATTCGCTCGTTGAGTCTTCCACGCGAGGGACCGCACCTTCAGCGCAGCCCGGCGGCGTCGTTGGCCCCCGGCTTTAGGAGACGTCTACTACAGTGACAACCCATCCGTCCACGTAGGTCGGCTCCAACGTGCGGCGACCTGCGGTCCTGCCTCGTCAGCGCGCACATCCTATGGTCCAAACTTGTCCTAGCTAAGCGGAGGATTCCAACGGACCCTGTACCTGTGAATTAACCGGAGCCTTTCGGCTCCTCCACGGTGACCCAGAGCAACGTGATGCACCGCTCAGGTTGCCTACAGGTTACCTGCCCGCGACATATGGCCCGACCATTGTGAACCATTCGGCGGCGGAAGTGAGAAACATAGCAGGTCGGCAAGCAAAACAACCGCGTACCAGGCACACGGATCGCGCCGCAAATTTGGCCTTGAAGACTGCGCAGATCGATGAACCAACCTGTCCAACCGAACCCCAAAGCGACAACCCGAGCGTGGCTATGCAGGCGACGCACCGGTTTACGTTGGGCCTGCCATACAAGCGTGTTTACTGACTCGAGTAGCGGCAAGAGCGGCGTGTGTGGAATCAAGCCCATTTGTAAACAAAACCCCCATATGGTTTGGTCGTGGGGTGCTGGAGGGGGAATACCCATGATCTGACAACGATTGGACACCCGCTATGGCTCGTTCGACCTCCGCTAGCACCTGGCGACTTGGCCCCCTGGCCGTCGTTCTCTCTGCCTGCTGCCTGTACTTGGTGCCGCACTCCGCGGCCGCCGATGGCCCGCCCGGCTGGACCTGCGGGCCGTACAACCTGTTCTGCAGCTTCTGGCCGCAAACGACGGACCCGTGCGATGCCGACTTCTTTCAAACAGAAGTTTTTCCAAACATCTACACCTGCCGATTCGACCCGGTCTTCTACGAGCCTGAAGACGACTTAGACATCCCTGCCCCCATTGTCGGCAACATGGAAATCGGCACGGCGGATGCCGTTTCCGAAAACTTAGGCCTGCCGTCTTGCCGTGCCGATACCAACAGCCAGGGGTCGGCACTGGTCGGCAACCCGATCAACCCGCTCATTCGCAACAAGGTCCAGTACGAAGTCGATTTCGTGGGCGCGGGTCGACTACCACTCACGTTCGGCCGGGTGTTCAACAGCAAGGCGGCGAGCGTCAGCAACTCGGGTTCGACATGGCCCGCCGTTGGCAGGAAATGGGACATCGCCCTGCCGCGGCTGCAATTGTGGACACCTCCCGGTGAGCCGGCAGGCACCGAAGGGCTGATTAACGTGCGGCCCGACGGGCAGACCGTCCGCTACATCAACCGACACAGCGCCACCAGCGGCATGGACGTCTATGTCCGCATCAACGGTGAGATTGGCGGAATCCTGCAAAACTCCACCGGTGGCTGGATTCGGCAGGACGGTACGCGAACGGAGCGCTACGACAGCTACGGGCGGATTCGGCTGCTTACCGATACACACGGCGAGTACCTGAAGTACGACTACACGGATGCGGCGCAACGCTACCCCTACCGTATCCGCCACAGCTCAGGCCGCATACTCAACATGGCCTTCAAGAGCAACGGCCAGCTCGACTACATCATCCTGCCGACGGGTGAGTACATCTACTACACGCATCACTCGAGCGGGAACTTGTCCAGCGTCGATTACCCGCACACCGCAAGCCAGCGTGCGGTACGCCAGTATTTCTACGAGAAGGCCGGTTTCCCCGACCATCTGACCCGCATCGTCGACGAGACGGGCCGCACACACCTCTGGACTTACGACTCGCAAGGCGATGCCGTATCGAGCGAGCGACTTAACGGCGTCGACAAGACACAGATCGTGGCTGAGAGCGTCTCGGGCTCGACAACCTCGGTTCTCGTTCGCAACCCGCTGGGCCGCGAGACCACGTACCGCCACGAGCTAACCGCCGGCAACAAAAAACTCGTCAATGTCGAGGGCTATGCGATCGGCAACTGCGCCGCGAGCCTGCGCTCGATGACCTACGACGCCAATGGCTACTACGAATCGACCACCGACGCGGAAGGCAATGTCGTCCACTACGACTACGACGAGCTCGGCAACCTAAAACAGATTAAGGAAGCACCGGGAACGCTCGACGAGCGCACCACCGACTACGACTTTCATCCGAACCTCGACCTGCCGGAGCGCATTGAGAACGCGATTCAAAAGACCGAAATCGAGTACGACGACCCGACTGGCCTACCCGAATCGGTCAAGATCACGAGCAAGGTTGCCAACGGCACGACCAGCCCGATCCGTGAGTCGCAGATCAGCTACCAGACACAGACGACGTCGGAACAGACCGAGATGGTCACCCAGATCGTGCTAGACGGCCCTCGTACGGATGTGAATGACGTAACAACGATCAACTACAACGCCACAACGGGCAACGCCACCAGCATCGTCAACGCCGTTGGCCACACCATCCAGCTCCAGAACCACGACGCTGCCGGCCGCGTGCAACGGATCATCTATCCGAGTGGTCGTAAGATCGAGCTCGACTACCATCCGCGGGGCTGGGTCACCGAGAAGCGCGACTACGTTGCGTCCCGGCGTATCGACGGCTCAATGGAGTCTCAGATTCGGGTGACGGAATACGAGTATGAGAAGAACGGGCAGCTAAGAAAGATCACGTTTCCCGATGGCACCTGGTTCTTCTTCATCTACGACATCTACAACCGACTGGTGCAGATCAACAATCCGATTGAAGAGCACATCATTTTCGACTATGACACAGCCGGGAATGTGACGGAGGAGCGGATTGCCCATACGCAGACCACCACCCAATGGGTGGTCATTGGCTACGACCAAGACGGCGAGCCGATCATGGAGCAGCAGACCACCTACCAGCAGCTAACCGACAAGACGACCGAGTACGACTATGACGCCTTGGACCGCTTGGAGCAGATTACCGACGGCAACAGCAACTCCACGCTGATCCGATACGACAAGAATGACCTGGTCAAGCTAGTCGAAGACGCGCGAGGCTACCAAACCACACAGCAGTACAACGAGCGCAATGAACTCAAGACCCAGCTGAATCCCGACGGTGGTGCGGTTGGAACGACCTTTGATGACAACGCGCTGCTCAAGACGGTCGTTGATGCCATCAATGTCACCACGACATATACGCGCAACGGTTTCGGCGAGATCAAAGTGGAGGACAGCCCTGACAGTGGTGTTTGGGAGTACGAGTACGATAGCGCGGGCAACCTAATCCGAGTCGAAGATGGTCGCGACCTCGTCACCACCTACACCTATGACGAATTGAACCGGGTCGACACCATCGCGCACCCCGACTATTCGGGCAATACCGCGTTCGCCTACGACACCAGTCAGCCCGGCTATCTCGACAGAGTGACCGATTACACCGGCTACACCGACTTTGAGTACAACGAAGCCGGAGAGCTGATCAAGAAAACCGCCCACGTGGTCGGCGTCAGCATGGTGACGGAGTACGAGTACGACGTCGCGGGCCGTGTTACACACTCGAAAATGCCGGGCGGCACGGAGCTGTTCTACAGTTACGACACTGTCGGCAGAGTCTCACGCATCGAGGTCGATCATCCCTCGTTCAGCCGCCAGGACCTCGTCAACAACATTACCTACAAACCATTTGGCCCTATGCGGGGACTGACTCTGGGTAGCGGAGAGACCCGTACGCTGACTTATGACGGCGCCTATCGCCTGAGCCAACTCGTCAGCGGCGCTCATATCCACAAGACATTCGGCTACGACGCCAACAACAACATCACCAGCGTCACCGACGGCCTAGGCGCGCCCCTGCGAACGTACGACTACGACGAGATGGATCGGCTTGACTATCACTCCGGCGTCGATGGTGTCTTCGAGTATGGGTACGACGCCAACGGGAATCGTACGCGCAAGAACTCGACGTTCGACAACTACTTCTATGCCGCCAACACCAACCGCCTAGAGAGCGCGCCGGAGTTCAACCTCGACTACAACGAGAACGGGGCAGTCAAGCAGCGCGGCGCTATTGTCTTTGGCATCAACAATCGAAACCGCCTTTGGCAGACCGCCGATTACAGCATCCCGAAGTATACGAACTACTTCTTCAATACCTTCGGCGAGCGGGTTTACAAGTACGTCCACAATGGCACATTCAATCAGCGCTTCGTCTACGGCGGCGGCGGGCAGCTGCTGCACGAGCGAGGCTCACAGGGAACGATCGACTACGTCTATCTGAATGGTCAACCCATCGCGATGATCAAGGATGGATCGATCTTCTACCTGCACACCGACCACCTGGGGCGCCCCGAGGTGGCGACGAATTGGGCAGGGGTTGTTGCGTGGTCGATTGAAGCGAACGCTTGGTCGAGTGATTCGATCTCAGGCGGGCTGACGGTCAACCTCCGATTCCCCGGGCAGTACTATGATGTAGAGAGCGGGCTGCATTACAACTACTTTCGGTTCTACGATCCGGTGACCGGGCGGTATCTGTCAGCTGACCCAATCGGACTCGCCGGGGGGATGAATCTGTTTGCGTATGCGGGCAGTAACCCGGTGAATGCGATTGATCCCCTCGGATTAAGTACCGTTGCCGCCCCGGCCCCACCGCCCCCAAGCCTATTCCCTGCATTGGGGGGGTCTGCCACGACAGCGGGCGGTGCGGGCACTTTAGCCACTGGAGCGGCATGCGTCGCAGGCGCCGGAGTTGTGGGCGTCGCTTTTGGAATCGGCGTAAACCACACGGTCGAACAAACCACGGGGCTCTCTATCGGGAACTGGCTCTACAATATGGCCAATTCCGATGAATATGAGGACGAATTCCTCGATCCACTAGTCTTCCCAGACACTGGGGGTACGCCTGGTGGTGATCCGGACGAGGACCCAAGTGAAGACAAAAAGAATGCAAGCACGCCGACTGATAGGTACAGGGATATACTTGACCAACGCCACCTTGATGCCGCGCGAAGAGAACTGCGCGGAGAAGTGGTGAAGCGAAACTGGCTGGGCAGGCCTTTCGATCACGTACAGGAAGTTCGAAACGCGCAACAGGGCGTTGCCAACAGAATTGCAGCTATAAACCGCAGGCTTGGTTCTCCATCATCGGGATTAAGCGATGCCGAGCGCGCCGCATTAGTAAGAGAGTTGTCGCAGGCGAGTCGACTCCTAGATTATTCGAGGCATTTCGTTCCATGACCGAAGCTAGTATTGACGAACTTCTTGAAATGGCCCAACGCCGCCGTCTCTCGAAGGCTCAACTTGATAGAGCCGCAGAAAGGTTGACCGCGGCCGCTGGCTCTAACAGCGGCGATCTATATGAGATTCTCACGGTTATTGGACTAGCCGGTGATGAGCAATACGAGCGTTACGTGGCGCCTTTGGTTGAGTATCGGCAAGACCCGATGATCGCCGCACTGGCGCTGAAGGTTTTGTGCGAATACTGGGGGCTAGCACGAAAGTACGACCAGGAACTTCAGGGCTTCATCAAGGGTGTCCCTTGGGATTCAGACAACACCGTGCGACTTGCCGCGTTGTCTATTGCTGGAGAGCAACTGAGAGCGGCGAGGAATGATGGTCTCTTGCTTTTGGTAACTAGGGCATACGGACGAATCCAGAATGACCCTTTTGTGAGGGCAGGCGCCTACTTTGCACTCTCTCGCGCCGCTGGCCTAGCATGGGCGGACCTGCCTTCGGCAACAAAGCCGCTGAGTATCGATCACGAGCCGTCAAAAACGGTATCCATGTTCCTGCAGGAAAACGGCCTACCGGTTCAGCGCCGAGATCAAGGAGATAGCACTTAGCCAGACCGGGCCGGCGGCGGCGATTCCCAAGACCAAGAAAATCCGCCCCCGGGCAACCTGAGTGGCTGACCTTGAATCAGTGATTTAGGAATTTGGGTCACCTCCAGCAGAGACAATGTAATTGAGCGCATTTCGTTAGCCGATCCTAGCCCACCTACAGAGGCGAACTTGCGGCACTAGCGCTGTGTACTCGAAGCCACCTCAAAGTCCGCCTCACCGCCCGGCCTACACAACCTCAGGCCACCCGTGTACGGCATTCCCATCACTCGGATCGCTGCCATGAATTCTCGACACGTCCGCTCGCTACCGTGCCGTACGGTCTGCCATCGATCGTACTTGCCGCCGTCGTGAAGTCGGACCGTCCAGAGTGAATCGAGGGGGTCGCCGTTGGGTGACTCGGAGTAGCTGTCGGGCGGAACATCCATAGAACAACACTAGCGCAACGCAGGTGCGTTACCAGCGCCATGTCGGGCGGCTGCGCACGCGAAGTCGATTTGCTCCCCACCCCTAAAGTCGGTGTCCTGGTTGAGGTTTTTCTCAACCCTTCCCGCCTAGTCAACCGTCCCGCCTTGGCATGTGTCGCGTCCCACAGCAGCTTCCTGTACGCATATTTCCGAACGTACAACGGAAAGGAGCGACGAAGATGCTAATCAAGACCGAACGCTTTGAGATTGAGTTCAAGCGACGACGCGGCGTCCTAGGCGCCCTCTACTTTCGAGGAGCACTCTACCTGCGACTCGGGAAGAGAGACTGGTGGTGGGAGTGGGGGAGCTGATTCCCGGCTGCCGGGCGGGCGGCGGGCCTTCGGGCCTGCTGCTCCCAGCCTGCCAGTTCGGCGACGATCGCCGACGATCGAATAACGGCCACCTCCAGCAGAGACAACCGTCAGGATGTGCGGAATAACCTGTCCCCCCAGCAGAACCTACTCAGTAGCCTAAAGGCTGCCTCCTGGGAATTTCCCCTCCCTCCAGCACTACATCCACGGTCACCAGCGCAAATCTTCCCGCGCCTCTCCGCTGACCTGTGGGCGCCCTCAGACCGGCCCGCGGCCCACCGAATGAATAACTAGCACCTCCAGCACTACTACCCACATCTCGACGCCCCGTATCCCGACCCAGGAGTCCACCATGAGCACGACCAGACGCTGTCGGACGTGCCGCGAGGATCTACCTCTGGATTACGCCCACTTCGGACTCCGTGCGGAGTATGCGGACGGCTGGAACACCGAATGCCGCTGGTGCGCAGCGGCCAAGCAGCGGGCTCGACGCAAGCCGAGGAATCCAGAGAAGAGGGCCCACCAGAACGCTAAGCAGCGCGCCGCTCGTCGCTTGGCCGAGCTTGCTGATCTAAGGGCACTGGAGGCCCTCTGTGATGCCGCGACGGCTCGAGAGCCGGCTGGAGATATGCAGCCCCATGAGGCCGCCTCTGGGGCCGCCCTGATGCCGCAGGTGAGCGGGAGAACATACCTACCGGGCCGCATAGAAACTCTCGAGAGGGAGCTTGCAGCCCTCCCAGAATCGGCCGTACAGGCCGCCAAGGAGAGCCGCCGGCGGTTGGCCGCCGAAGCTGAGACATCGCGGCAGACCGCGGCCACCTGTCGGCCCTCTGCAGGTGCCTCTTCAGGTGCCCAGCGCCAGGCCCCGAATCCACTTCTGGATGACCTTGAGGATTGGCAGCTAAACGAAAACCAAATCGAGTGACCCCGACCGGGCGTCAGCACCAACCTTCCGGGCCTCTTGGTCGAGCCCTCGTAAGCGTGAACGCCTGCCCCTTCGAGGGGGCGGGCGAGTAGCGCACGAAAACCGGCCGCCTTACGAATCGACCAACAGAGACACCGACAATGGACAACACGACCACCGACAGGCTCGTCGAATTGATGACCGCCCGATGGTGCAGCCACGGCAATGAACCAAGCGCAGCCCTCCAGACTTCTTGGAGGCAAGCATTCAACGTCTTCGACCAGAAGATCGAGGAGCATGGCACCAAGGACGCCTCACGCTGGCATGTATTGTCTCCGAAGACCGGCACCGGCAAGAGCGAGGGCCTCAAGGTCTACGCCGCCGCCAAGGCCGCCGACACAATGGACGCACCGGGCATCCTGATCGTGGTACGCATGACCGCGCAAGCAGATGAATTCGTCGCAGACATCCGCGAGATGGCGGGCGACAAGTACGCGGCCGTTGCAGCTCACTCTGCCCAGGACACCGCCCAGAAGGTAAGCGCGGACGAGCTGCGAGACTACTCGACACTCGTGATTACCCACGCGGCCTTTTCAGGCAGCCCCCGGCGTAACGCCGAGCTCTGGGACCAATACATGTCCTACGGCAGCGGCCGGCGGAAGCTCGTGGTCATCGACGAGGCAATCCAAGTCCTCGACATCTCGCGAGTGCACAGCACCGCCCTCGCGAAGCTGGAAGGCAACGTTCCGCCTTACGCCCGCGAGCGCTGGCCTGAAGGTTGGAAGGCCATACAGAAGATGGCGGAACTTACCCGAACCATCGAAGCGCTTCCAGCACACCAGACGAGAGACTCACGGCTTGTTATCGACTCGGCACGGCGCCGAGAGATGCAGGAGTATGAGGCGGACTGGGGCGGCATCGAGCAGCTCGACGAGATTCGCAGGTACATGAAGAGCGGCGAGCACCGCTACATGCTCGGCAAGAAGGACGTGGACAAGGACGCCGAGCGTCGCCAGAAGGCGCGGTACGACGAACTGTTCCGCGACCTGATAGCTGTCTACAGCAACTTCACGCTGCACTCGAAGTCTGGACGGCGGTGCAACCTTACGACCGCCCGAAAGCTGCTGCCAGACGACGGCCAGGGATGCGTCGTGATGGACGCCACGGCCGACACGAACCCGCTCTATGAGTGCATGGAACGCGACACGCTGAGCGTGCTCAAGCACCCGGCTATAAGCAGCCGGACCTACGAGAACACGACGCTCAAGACGAGCGTAGGCCACGCTGTCGGACGAAGCTCGCTTGTGAAACGCAGGACGGTCAAGCGCAGCGGCAAAGTCGAGCACCAGCCGCCAAAGCTGCTGTCCGTGGCGCCCAAGCTGTTCGACGCCCTCACGGCCGAACACAAACGACGAGCCAAGACTTCGTGCCCGATGGCGCGGGTACTTGTGGTCAGCTTCAAGGGCGCTGTAGAGCACCTTCACGGATTCGACACCCCGTTCGAATACGCTGTGGCCCATTACGGCGCACTGGACGGACTGAACGAGTGGCGCGATTTCGACACCGTCGTCATTGTCGGCCTCGACTACCGACACCCGGCCGACGCACCGGCCTCCGTGATGGCCCTGCAGGAAGAGCTACAGACCAACGCGTTCTTCGAAGACACCGCTGGTGCCAGGAGCTTCCGCGGACACGCAGACATCCGAAAGGCCATCGACCTTGGAGTTATCTCATCGTCCCTCATCCAAGCTGTGAACCGCATCCGCACGAGACGGGTAATCGACACCGCCGGGAACTGCCCGGAGAGCTACGTCTACTTGCTGCTGCCCGATAACCAGCTCGGGGCCGCAGTACACCGCACCTTGCTGGATCAGATGCCGGGGATGCGGACCGAGAACTGGAAGCTCGACGCAGCCAAGCAGGCGAAGCGCAGCAAGCACGAGCAGGCAGTTATCGGCCTGGCGAAGTCAATGGAGCCTGGCGAGTCGTATTCGGCGGCCGAGGTACAAGAGCGCTTGGGCATCCCACGGACTACATGGGGCCGAATTGTGTCAAAGCTGAAGTCTGACACCGCGACCCTCGGGCAGGCGCTGGCTGAGCTTCAGGTGATCTATGAGGTGACCGGAAGCGGAAGGACACACAGAGCCTTTCTGCGCAGGCTGTAGGGTCAGAATTATGACCCCCGCTTACCCTATAAAGTCTCTCTTCTTCTCGTCTCTGTATAGGGAATGTGGGGGTCATAAAGTTGGGCCTACTGGCCTGCTTGCACGGGGGAGGGGACACCCACCCCCTCCCCAGTCTAGTCAGGTTGCTCGTGGCTGATCTGCAAGCTCACTTGCAGCCCAGCTCCAGGCCGTCGCGCCGGCTCCATTGCGAGATGACTTGCAGGACCGCCACAAACCCTCCTTTACGGAGGGAGGCGCCGCCCACAGAGCGCCGGCTGCTTGCCACTCCCAAGATTTGACATAGGAGCTAGCCCGTGGAGCCTTCGAGGCAACATCCCGATTCGCGACTTGCCTTCCTCTGGTTCTGCGAAGGCTGCCGGCGCTACCACGACGAAGAGATGTTCGAGAAGCCTGGTGACCCGCTATGCCTCTCTCAGCTCCGACGGCAAGAGCGAATCGCCGAAGGACTTGTGGAAGACACCAAGCACCGCACGAGGACCGGCAAGGCCGTCCCGAGGCCGGCGACCGGCAAAGCCCCGGCCGTTGCCCTTGAGGCATACAAGAAACGGCTGTTGGCTGAACTGAAGGCTGAGGGTGTCCCTGAATGGGAGGTGTGGGCGCGGGCACAGCCCGCCCTGGAAGCCAAGCGCGTGGAGCTGGCTTCGGGGCGGCCTTGATGGGCGTCCCTGCCCCGGCGGCCTTGCGCAAACACGCCCGGCGGCGCCGCCAAGGGGGCTACAGCAGCACGCTACAGAGGCCCGAGGCGGAGGCGCCGTAACGCTCTGATTGGTAAGGAAAAACAGAAATATGGTGGTGATGGGTGGAATCGAACCACCGACCTACGGGTTATGAGTCCGTCGCTCTAACCGTCTGAGCTACATCACCGTTGTTCTTGTTGGCCCCTGGGGCCCGCCCCGATTGGGGACCGCGAATTGTCGTTGCGAGCGTCGCTGGCTGTCAAGCCACCGACGCGCTAAACACTGCATTTACAGCGCCTGAGTCCGCTGCCATCAGAGCACCGGCGGGCACGGCAGGCCGCCCGGGAAACGCCGGACCACGCGCGCATTGGTGTCGCGATTGAAGTAGGTGCACACCGTGGTGCCCATCGCGCGCGGACCATCGCTGCCTATGGTGTCGCCCGGGCCGCGAATGTACTGCTCGCTGAGCAATTCATAGAGGTCGCCGTCGCGTGCGAGATCATCGGGCGGGCTCGCGCAACCCGCGAGGACAGCGGCCACAAACAGAGCTATACATCGTCGGCGCAAAGCCGTACCCCGATCGCTAGACATTGAACCGGAAGTGCATGACGTCGCCTTCCTGAACGAGGTATTCCTTGCCCTCGAGCCGGAGCTTGCCGGCCTCCTTGGCGCCCTGCTCGCCCTGGTTGGCGATGTAGTCGTCGTAGCCGACAACCTCGGCGCGGATGAAGCCCTTCTCGAAATCGGTGTGGATCTCGCCCGCGGCCTGCGGCGCCGTGGCGCCGGCCGGGAACGTCCAGGCCCGCACTTCCTTGGGCCCGGCCGTGAAATAGGTGTTGAGCCCGAGCAGGTTGTAGCCCGCGCGGATCACGCGATTGAGGCCCGGCTCCTCGAAACCCAGGTCATCAAGGAAGGCTTGCTGATCTTCCTCGTCGAGCACAGCGATCTCGGCCTCGATGGCCGCGCAAACCGCCACAACACTCGCGCCCTCTTCCTCGGCCAATGCCGTTAGCTTGTCGAGGTAGGGATTGTTCTCGAACCCGTCCTCGTTGACGTTCGCGATGTACATGACGGGCTTGCCCGTTAAGAGCTGCAGGTCGCGGATTTCAGCGCGCTCGTTGTCATCACGCTCGAGCGTGCGCAGCGGATTGCCTTCGGCCAGGTAGTCGCGCACGCGCGTGAGCACGTCACGCCGGTACATGATCGCCTTGTCCATCGCCTTGGCCATTTTGGTCGCGCGCGTCAGTGCGCGCTCGACCTGGTCGAGGTCGGCCAGCGTCAGCTCGGTGTTGATGGTCTCGGCATCATCGACGGGATCGACCTTGCCTGCGACGTGCGTGACGTCGTCATTCTCGAAGCAACGCACCACATGCGCGATCGCATGCGTTTCGCGGATGTTGGCCAGGAACTGGTTGCCCAAGCCCTCGCCTTTCGACGCGCCGGCCACGAGACCCGCGATATCCACGAACTCCATGGTCGTCGGAATGACCTTGGCGGGATTGACGATGCCAGAAAGCGCATCGAGCCGAAGGTCCGGCACGGTCACGACACCCACGTTGGGCTCGATCGTGCAAAACGGGTAGTTCTCGGCCGGGATCTCGGCCGCGGTCAGCGCGTTGAACAGCGTGGACTTGCCAACGTTGGGCAGACCAACGATGCCGCATTTGATTCCCACGGGGGCTTACTCCGATTCGTTGCTGTCGTCGCCCGCCTCGGTTTCGGCCGGCGGCTTGGGCGGTTTAGGCTTCTTGGGTTTGCGATTGATCTCGTTCATGACGACACCGGGCCCACGGCGCACCATCTTCGGCAAGGCTTTGATGGCGCGATCGATGGCCTCGTCGAGCTTGTCTTGCTCCTCCGCACCCGCACGGCGCAGCACGTGGCCGACCACGCGCTCCGACTGCCCGGGATGCCCAATACCGATGCGCAAGCGGAAAAACTCAGGCCCGCAGTGGCTCACGATGTCGCGGAGACCGTTGTGGCCGCCGTGACCGCCTGCCTTCTTGAGGCGCAGCGTGCCGACAGGCAAGTCCAGCTCATCGTGCGCGACGAGCGTTTCCTCGATATCGAGCCGGTAGTAATCGAGCGTCGCGCGCAGCGGGCCGCCGGAGCGGTTCATGAAACTCATGGGCTTGATGAGCCAAAGCTCTTCGCCGCCTGTGCGGATACGCCCCACCTCGGCATCGAGGCGGCGCTGGTACTTCAGCGGCGCCTCATGGCGCTCGGCGAGTTGGTCGACAAACCAGAAGCCAGCGTTGTGCCGCGTGTCGGCGTACTCCGCGCCCGGATTGCCGAGACCGGCGATAACACGGATGGTGTCGCCCATGATCGAGTGGCCGGCGCGGAGTGAACCGCGCCGGCACCCTTATCAGTCTTCGGCAGCGTCGTCGGCTGCTTCGTCGCCGACGGTCGGCACGTCCCCGGCTTCGGGGGCGCCTTCCTCGTCTTCTTCGACGACAGCACGCGACTTAACGATCTGCACGAGCGGCTTGTTGTCGGACTCTTCGCCGTGCGAGAGGTCGATAAGCTCAACGCCCTTGGGCAACTTGAGATCCGAAAGGTTGAGCAGGCCACCGATTTCGAGTTCGGCAACATCGATTTCGAGGTACTCGGGCAGGTCCTTCGGCAGGCACTGCACGTCAACTTCGTTGAGCATCTTGTTCAGGATGCCGCCCTGGGTCTTGACGCCTACGGCCGTCTCTTCGTTCAGGAAGTGGACGGGCACGCTCATGCGAATCGCTTCGCCGGCAACAATGCGCTGCAGGTCAATGTGCAGGATCTGCGGCTTGGCAGGGTGACGCTGGACGTCCTTGAGGATCGTCTCCTGGTTTTTGTCACCGACCTTGATGTTGAGCACGCTCGAGTAGAACGACTCGTCCTCAAGGGCACGAATCAGCTTGTTATGCTGCAGCGAGATAGCGCGCGGCGGACGGCCGGCACCATAGAGGATTGCGGGGACTTTCCCTTCGCGACGCAGGCGGCGGCTCGCACCTTTGCCCTGGTCTTCCCGGAGTTCCGCAACCAGATCGATCTTGTCAGCCATGACAGTCTCCGGTTGAGTTGGGGTGTTGTTGAGCGACGCGGGTTGACGGGCTTGCGACCAGCCTGGCAGCCACTATGTGCGTCGCGGGCGAGAAATATACGCCAGCGGGCAGGCTTGCAGCAAGGGAAATCGGCCAAAAACCGCCGTAAATCCTGGATTTCAGCTGTTTCTGGGCGCTTTGGTGGCCCCTAATCGACGTAGAGGCTCGAAACCGACTCTTCGTCAGAGATCCGCCGCAGCGTTTCAGCCAGCAACTCAGCCGTCGACAACTGGCGAATGCGGCCGCAGGCGGCGGCGGCTTCACTGAGCGGAATTGTGTCCGTAACGACGATTTCGTCAAGCTGAGAATTGGAAATCCGCTCAACGGCGGGGCCTGAGAACACGGGGTGCGTGATGTAGGCCGCCACGCTCTCAGCACCGTGGTCCTTGAGAGCGGCCGCAGCCTGGCACAGCGTGCCCGCCGTATCGACGAGGTCGTCAATGAGCACACACTGCTTGCCCGACACCTCACCGATGATGTTCATCACCTCGGAGACATTGGCGCGCGGCCGGCGTTTATCGATGATCGCGAGATCGGCGTCGTCGAGCCGCTTGGCCAGGGCGCGCGCTCGGACCACGCCACCGACGTCGGGCGACACGACCACCATCTCGGGATACTTCTTCTTCCACACGTCGCCCAGCAGGATCGGGCTCGCGTAGACGTTGTCCACAGGGATGTCGAAGAAGCCCTGGATCTGGTCAGCGTGCAGGTCGACCGTCAACACACGGTCGACACCCGCTGCCGCAATGAGCTCGGCTACAAGCTTTGCCGTAATCGGCACACGCGAAGCACGCGGCCGCCGATCCTGGCGCGCGTAGCCGTAGTAAGGGATGACCGCCGTAATCCGCGATGCCGATGCGCGACGGCAGGCATCAACCATGACCAGCAACTCCATGAGGTGGTCGTTGGCGGGTGGGCAGGTGGGCTGGACAATGAAGGTCTCGCGACCGCGAATGTTCTCGAGGATTTCGACCGTGGTCTCACCGTCAGAGAACTTGCCCACATGGGCCTTGGCGAGCGGTACGCGCAAATGGCGCGCAATATCGGCGGCGAGCTTGGGATGCGCATTGCCCGAGAACAACGCGAGACTGGCTATTTCCACCGACAACCCCCCAACGGCTTGCGAGTTTCCTGAAACGTCGGTGGCTGGGGTGGCAGGATTCGAACCTGCGCATCACGGGATCAAAACCCGTTGCCTTACCGCTTGGCTACACCCCAGTTGGTGACCGACGTCTTGGCTGCCAAAAGTCCCCGCGATCGTTTCGTCGCTTGTGGGTACTGCTGGCCCGAGACGGGATTGTGGTCAGCCGCTTGCTGGCTGTCAATTTCGTGCTTGAGTCGACGCGGCCGCGCCCGGAATTCGCCAGTCACGCACCACAATGGTGAGCCGCGTATCGTCCGATTCGGCCTTGATGCGGCGCGGCAGTGCGTTGAGCGACCACCGCCTGTATTCCATGTAATCAATGCGCCATCCTGACTGCGCAATACTCAGGGGCAAACCGTCCTCACCAAACACAATGTCCGCAGGTTCGCCGGGCAGCGGTACGCCCAGCAGCCAGTAGCGCAGTCCCGCGACGGGCACGCGTATCCCGGTCTGGCGCCAGAGTTCGCGCTCAGGGTCAGGCACGGTCACGGTGTCGATCTTGCTGCCCGAGAGCGTGACGCGGCGCGGGTCGCCCACCATTTGCACGCCACCTATGCCCAGTGGGCCGTCAATCTCGGCGCGAAAGTCCACGCCGCGCTGGCGCCAGCTCAGCGAGCCGCTGGAGCTGTCTTCAGGTGTGCGGATGCCGATGCGGCCGACGAGCTCCCACTGCTCCAGTGCCCCAAGCACGTCCTGGCGCATGGGCCAGTCGGTGATCTCAGGCAGCTCTTGCACGCCCTTGGTGGCGCAGCCCGCGAGCAACGCGACAAGCAGGACCAGAGCGCGCCGGCGCATATCAGCTCCGCGTCAGCGGCCCGTCGTCGAGCAGGCGACGAATGGTGTCGCGCAAGATGCTGTCGCCCGGGAAGCGCTGCCAGGCCTCCTCGAGCAGGTCTCGGGCTTCCTGTTCGTCGCCCATGCGCCAGAGGACCTCACCGAGATGCGCGGCCACTTCGGGGTCCGGCAGTTCTTCCCAGGCGCGCTCGAGGTATTCGCGCGCCTGCTTGAGCTTGCCCCGACGGAACAGCACCCAGCCCTTGCTGTCGATGATGGCCGCGTTGTCCGGCTCCATCTTCAGCGCCCGGTCGATCAGCCGTTCGGCCTCGCGGAATTTGCGCGTCCGGTCTGCCAGCGTGTAGCCCAGCGCGTTGAGTGCGTTGGGCGAATCCGGGAAGCGATCGAGGACGTCGCGGAACGCCGCGATGGCGTCATCGAGCTCGCCCGTCTGCAGAATCGCGTCAGCGCGTGCGAGCCAGGCAAATTCGGCGCGTGGCTTGAGCTCGACGTACGTGTCGTAGGCCGCCAGCGCCTGTTCGTAAAACTCGCCGCGCGCATAAAGCGACCCTTTCACGGGTAACAGGTCGAGACCAAAGCGTGGGTGGCGGACAACAAAATCACCAATATGCGAGATGGCTGCGGGCACGCCGTCACGCTCTCGCAGCAAGGCTGCGGCGCGCTGCTGCGCGGGGACGGCAAGCGAGCCGCTGTCGACCTGCGAGTACATGCGCAGGGCCTGGTCAAAACGGCGGTCACTCTCAGCGAAACGGGCAAGGTAGAACAACGCGTCGGCCGTCTTCTCGCCCGACGCCAGCAGGTCGAGGAAGCTGCGACGCGAGGCCTGCGGATCACCCCCCTGGAGCTGCAGCACGGCAAGCGCTTCCAACACGTCGGCATCGCCCGGGTACTCGCTACGCAGAAGCTCGACCATGTTGCGCGCGGTCTCATCCTGATCTGCGCGTGCATGCAGGAAGGCGTATTCAATCTGTTGCTGCACCGTGGCGTCGTCATCGAGCCGCAGCTCATCATCACTGAGCGCGGCATCGACGTCCTCGAGCGCGATAAGTCGCGCCATCGCGATCAGCCGTGCCTGGTTGTCGAACGCGTCCAGCTTGCGCAGACGGCTGAGCTGCCGCTCGGCATCATCGAAGTCGTCATGCGAGAGCGCCGCGGCCGCCGCCAGCGTCGTCAGGCAGGCCGCTTCGTCGAAACGTCTTGCGACCTGTTTGAGCGCCGCGTGAGCGTCTTCGTTGCGGACGTTGCGCGACAGGCCCTCCTCGAGCACCTCACAAACGGCGGCGGCGTCAGCCCCATCATCGAGCACGCCGCGAAGACCCTTGACCGACGCATCGACATCACCAGCGCGAAGTGCCGCCATGGCGCCGTAGACTCGCGCCCGCCAAGGCGCCACATCAAGCTCGGCCCAGCGCACGGCGGCTTCGGCCGCCACAGCGTCGAACCCAAACAGGTACGCCGTGAGCGTGGCCTGGCGTGCGGTCTCGACACTGTCGCCAACGCGCGCCGCCTCAAGGTAACGATTCACGCCGGCCACGAAGTCGCCGTCGGTCATGGCGCGCTCGGCATCGGCCAGTACCGCGCCGTAGCCTTCGTCAGCCCAGGCGGGTGACGCGAATACGGCGGCGGCCAGCAGTAATGCCAGCAGATAGGCGTGGGCTCGTATCGTCAGTGAGCCTGCGCGGTGCGCAGTTGTACACAGATGGGTCAAAGATTGCTCCCGGATTGAGGCAGATGGCGGCGAGTTCGCCTATCATAAGCCTTCGGATAGATTCCGGACTTAAAAGTTCGCGCGCAGATGACGATCAACATCCTCGGCATAAACCATAATACGGCGCCGGTGGAGGTCCGCGAGCAAGTCGTCATTGCCGAATCGGGTCTGGGCGACACGCTACGCGACCTGCGCGAATTGCCGGGTATCACGGAGACCGTTGTGCTCTCCACGTGCAACCGCACGGAAATCTACTGGGCGGGCTCGGCCGAGCCGCGTAAAGACATCATTGATTTGCTCGAAAGATCCGAGCACACAGGCACGGGCTTTCGCGACGCCCTGTTCGACCGTCAGGGCACGGAAGCTGCCGAACATTTGTTCAGGGTCGCCTGCGGACTCGACTCGATGGTGCTCGGCGAAACTCAGATCACGGGCCAGCTCAAAGAAGCCTACCGGCGCTCGCGTGAACATGGCGCCTGCGGCGCGCACCTGGGCCGCGTATTTGAGCAGGCCTTCTCCATCGCGAAGAAAGTACGCACCAACACAGACATCGGCGCGAGCCCCGTGTCAGTGGCCTACGCCGCCGTGCGCCTGGCCCGCCAGCTGTTCGCGGGCTTCGAAAACCACACCGCCCTGCTCGTCGGTGCGGGCGAGACCATCGAGCTCGTCGCGCGCCACCTGCGCGGCCACGGCATTGGTAAGATTTACATCGCGAATCGCAGTGAAGCCCGCGCACAGGCGCTGGCGGAGACCTTCGATGGCTTTGCACTGCCGCTCGACCGCATCGAGCGCGCGTTGCCCGACGCCGACATCCTGATCAGCTCAACCGGCAGCCCACACGCGATCGTGACCGAGAACATGGTGCAAGAGGCACTGCGCTCGCGGCGCAGCCGCCCGTTGTTTGCCGTCGACATCGCCGTACCTCGCGATATCGAGGCCGGCGTTGGCCGCGTCAGGGGCGTCTACCTCTACTCGATCGATGACCTCAACAACGTCATCACAGACGGTCAGGAGATGCGACGCCAGGCAGCCGTTGCTGCCGACAAGATCATTTCCGACGAACTCGAGGCGTTCCACAAGAGCGAGCGCCAGCGTGTCGCAACGCCCACCATTCTTAGTGTCCGCGACGCCGTGATCCGGGTCCGCGACGAGGCGCTTGAGGCCGCCCGTCGCCGAATCGCCGCTGGGCACCCGGTCGACGATGTCATGCAGCAGATGGTGCACACGCTGACACAACGGATCCTGCATCAGCCGACAGAGCGCCTACGCGAAGCGGCGGCAGAATCCGACGACGAATTCCTCGAAGTGGCCCGCCAACTGTTCCTGGGCAAACCCGAGCAAGCAGCCGACGACGACAGCGAAGACGCCGACCGGGTCGGCGCACGCGGCTAGGCCGCGCGGGCACCCGTGAAAGCGTCCATCGAATACAAGCTGTCCGCGCTCGCCGATCGATTCGAGGAGATCGCGGCCCTGCTCGCTGACCCCGAGGTCATTGGCGACCAGAACCGCTTCCGCGACCTGTCCATGGAGTACGCGAAGCTCGAGCCCGTGGTGCAGACGTTTGGCCGCTTCCGCAGCGAGCGCGACGAACTCGAAGAAGCGCAGGCGCTCGCGAAGGACGATGACCCCGACATGCGACAGATGGGCAGCGACGAAGTCGCCCGCCTCGAGGCCTCTCTCGCAGCGGCGGAGTCCGAGTTACAACGGGCGCTGATTCCGGCCGACCCGAACGACGAGAGCAGTCTGTTCCTTGAGATCCGCGCGGGCACGGGCGGTGACGAGGCCGCGATCTTCGCGGGCGACTTGTTTCGCATGTACGCGAAATACGCCGAACAGCGCGGCTGGCGCGTGGAAATCCTCTCGGCCAGCGAAGGCGAACACGGCGGCTACAAAGAGGTCATCAGCCTCGTTGACGGTCGCGGCGCCTACTCGAAACTCAAGTTCGAATCGGGTGCGCACCGCGTGCAGCGCGTACCGGAAACCGAGTCCCAGGGCCGCATCCACACCTCGGCCTGCACCGTGGCTGTGCTGCCCGAAGTCGCCGAAGTCGAGGACATCGAAATCAACACAGCGGACCTGCGCATCGACACCTACCGCGCCTCTGGCGCGGGCGGTCAGCACGTCAACAAGACGGACTCGGCCGTGCGCATTACGCACCTGCCCACGGGCACCGTGGTCGAGTGCCAGGACGAACGCTCGCAACACAAGAACCGCGCACGTGCCATGTCGCTGCTCAAGGCGCGTCTCATTGATGCCGAGCGCGACGCGCAGGCCTCCGAGCAGGCCGAGCAACGACGTTCGCTCGTGGGTTCGGGCGACCGCTCCGAACGCATACGCACCTACAACTTTCCGCAGGGTCGCGTCACCGACCACCGCATCAACCTGACACTCTACAAACTTGCGGAGATCATGGAGGGCGACCTCAACCCCGTGATCGAGCCGCTCACACAGGAGTACCAGGCGGACCGGCTGGCGGCGCTCGAGGCCGAGGACGCATGAGTCTGCCGCATCAGCTCAGCGATACCGTGGGCAACACGCCACTGATTCGCCTTAATCGTTACTCCGACGAAACGGGTTGCGAGATCCTTGGCAAGGCCGAGTTCATGAACCCCGGCGGCTCGGTCAAGGACCGCGCGGCTCTCGGCATGGTGCGCGAGGCCATGGCGCGCGGCGAACTCGCGCCGGGCGGCACGATTGTCGAGGGCACCGCGGGCAACACGGGCATCGGGCTGGCGATGATTGGCAACGCCGTCGGCTGCCGCACGCTGATCGTGATGCCCAACACGCAGAGCGCCGAGAAGGTGCAAACGCTGGCGGCCTACGGCGCTGAAATCCGGCAGATTCCGGCGGTGCCGTTTCGCGACGAACGACACTTCGTGCACGAGTCGCGGCGCGTGGCCGAGGCGATGAACGCCGAGGCACCCGGCAGCGCGTTCTGGCCCAACCAGTTCGACAACACGGACAACCGTCTGGCACACGAAATGACGACGGCCGAAGAAATCTGGCGCCAAACGGACGGCCAGGTCGACGCCTTTATCTGCGCGGTCGGCACGGGCGGCACACTGGCCGGCGTTGAGCGCGGTCTGCGCAAGCACAAGGCCGATGTGACGATCGGCCTGGCTGATCCGGGCGGATCAGGGCTGCATAACTTTTTCGCGTCGGGCGAAATCAAGATCGAAGGCAGCTCGATCACCGAAGGCATTGGCAACTCGCGCGTCACTGACAATCTCGCCGATACGCGCGTGGACTTCAGTTGCCAGCCGCCTGACAGCGAAGCTCTGCCCATCGTCTACGACATGATCCGCGATGAGGGCCTCGTGCTCGGTGGCTCGAGCGGCATCAACGTCGCGGGCGCGATCCGCCTTGCGCGCGAGCTCGGGCCCGGCCACACGATTGTCACCATCCTCTGCGACGGCGGCCTGCGTTACAGCGCGCGGCTGTTTGACCGCGCCTACCTGGCAGAACGCGGCCTCACGATGCCCGACTGGCTTGAGTTCTAGGCCTTAGGCCAGTGCGTGTGCGAGGTCGGCGATGAGGTCGTCGGTGTCCTCAATACCCACTGACAGACGAATCAGGTCGTCACCCAGGCCAATCGCCTCACGTTGTGCCTTCGGTACGGACGCATGCGTCATGATCGCGGGGTGTTCGATGAGGCTCTCGACGCCACCCAGGCTCTCTGCCAGGGCAAACACTTCACAACGCTCGAGCATCGTGCGCGCTGCTTCGAGCCCACCCTCAATGAAGAACGTGATGATGCCGCCCGGTCCGGCCATTTGCTGCTTCGCCAGCTCGTACTGCGGGTGACTCGGAAGCCCCGGGTAGGTCACGCGCGCGACTTTCTTGTGGCCCTCGAGCCACTCAGCAATCGCCTGCGCACTCTCGTTGTGCTGGCGCATACGCACGTTGAGCGTCTTGAGCCCCCGCAACGCCAGGAAGCTGTCGAAGGGGCCCAGGACCGCGCCCACGGAGTTCTGCAGGAAGCCCAGCTTTTCGGCGAGCTCAGCGTCGTCGGTAATGGCGACGCCACCGACCATGTCCGAATGGCCATTCAAGAACTTCGTGACCGAGTGCATCACGATGTGCGCGCCCAGCTCGAGCGGGCGCTGCGCCCAGGGTGTCGCGAACGTGTTATCGGCGACGAGCAGCAGGTTGTGCTTGCGCGCAATAGCGGCCACGGCCGCGATATCGACGAGTTTGAGCAGCGGGTTGCTGGGCGTCTCGACCCAGAGCATTTTCGTCTTGGGCGTAATCGCAGACTCAACGGCCGCGAGATCCGTGAAGTCGATGAACTGGAAGCCCAGCCCCGCCGAACGCTCGCGCACCTTCGAGAACAGGCGCACCGTGCCACCGTAAAGGTCGTCCATGGCAAGCACTTCATCACCCGTATCGAGCAGCTCGAGAATCGTGCCGATGGCGGCCAGCCCTGACGCAAACGCAAAGCCGTGCGTGCCGCTCTCGAGGTCCGCAATGCAGCGCTCGAAAGCGAAGCGGGTCGGGTTCTGCGAGCGTGAATACTCGAAGCCCGTGTGTTCGCCGGGGCTCGACTGGACATAGGTCGAGGTGGCGTAGATGGGCGGCATGATGGCGCCCGTGGTCGGGTCGGGGGCCTGGCCTGCGTGGATCACGCGGGTGGCGAAGCACTTCTTGTCATTGCCGGACATGGGATCTCCAGGGCGCCAGCGCGCCATTCACAACTGCTTACGCAGGTAGTTGAGGACGTCCGACCGCGTAATCAAGCCGTAGAACTGATCGCCGTCCGCAATCGCAGCGAACGGCTGCACCTGCAGCAGCGCCACCAGGTTGTTGACCGTGGCCGAAGGTTCGAGGCGGATGAACGCGGTCTGCATGGCTTCTCGGACCTCGTCGCAGAGCATCTCGGGCTTGCCGAAGGCGTATCGAATCAGGTCGTCTTCGGTAATGACGCCCACCAGCTCGCCCTCGTCCATCACGGGTAGCTGCGACACGCCGGCGTTGCGCAAGCGATTGTGCGCAGTGGTCAGTACGTCGCCCGCGCCGACAGTGATCGTTGCACGCTCACCGTGCAGACGGCCGATGAGGTCGCGCAGGTCACCGAACGGCTCGCGCGTGATGAAGCCCTGGTCTTCCATCCAGAAGTCGTTGTAGAGCTTCGATAAATATTTGTTGCCCGTGTCGCAAGCGAATGCCACCACGTTTTGCGGCGTGTCCTGCTCGCGACAGTAACGAAGCGCGGCGGCCAGCAGCGTCCCCGTCGAAGACCCGGCGAGCAGGCCTTCCTTTCGCAGCAGCGCGCGGGCGTGCTCGAAGGAATCGGCGTCACTGACCGCGAAGGCCTTGTGCACCATCGAGAAGTCGGCAATGTCGGGAATGAAGTCCTCGCCGATGCCTTCAACGAGCCAGGAGTTCGAGTCGCCGTACTCACCTTTATTGATGTGGTCGGCCAGAATGGAGCCTTCCGGGTCAGCCAGCACGAGCTTGAGATCGGGGGCGTGTTCGCGAAAGTACTTCGTCATCCCGCTCACGGTGCCGCTGGAACCGACACCGAGCACGATGGCACTGACGTTGCCATCGAGCTGCGCGAGGATCTCCGGCGCTGTTGTACGCTCATGCGCCAGCGGGTTGTCGGGATTGCCAAACTGATTGATGAAGTAGGCATCGCGCTCCTTCGCGATACTTCGGCCGAGGTCCTGGTAATACTCGGGATGCCCGCGGCCGACATCGGAGCGCGTGAGCACGACCTCCGCGCCCATGGCGCGCAGGTTGAAGATCTTCTCCTGGCTCATCTTGTCGGGCAGCACCAGCACCAGGTGATAGCCCTTGCGTGCGGCCGCCAACGCGAGACCCAGGCCCGTGTTACCCGCTGTGGCTTCGACGATCGTGTCGCCGGGCTTGATGTCGCCGCGGCGCTCCGCTTCATCAATCATGGACACACCGATGCGGTCCTTGATGGAGCCACCCGGATTCATGAGTTCGAGTTTCAGAAACAGCCGGCACGGGCCCGTGTCGAACTGTGTGACCTCGAGCATGGGCGTGTTGCCGACCATATCGAGGACGTTTGTGTAGACTTCCATGGCTTCTCCAGGCAAGCGGCGCGTAGTGTACACCCGCGCTTCCGCGCGCCGCGACACGTCGACCCGAGACACCGCGTGAACATTTCAGAATGGCGTGACCACGCCATGCACAAGCTCGCCGAGACCACGGAAACCGCAGCGCTCGACGCCGAACTGCTGCTGGCAGGCGTGCTGGGCCAGTCTCGGGCCTGGCTGCGCAGTCACAGCGACACAGTGCTGTCTCCCGCAGACCAGGCCACACTCCAGAGCTGGCTCGAGCAGCGTTGTGACCACGTCCCTCTGGCCTACCTGACCGGTGAGCAAGCGTTCTGGACGCTCACGCTGACTGTCACCCCAGGCACGCTCGTACCGCGCCCCGAAACGGAGCACCTGGTTGAGCAGACTCTCGTGCGCATCCCGCCTGACGCGCCTGCCGACGTGGCTGACCTGGGTACGGGAAGCGGTGCCGTGGCGCTGGCCATCGCCAGCGAGCGACCACAGGCGCAGGTTGTGGCCACTGACGTTTCCGAGGCGGCACTCGCGGTCGCGCGTGATAACGCCCGGAGACTGGGCATCAGCAATGTGCGGTTTCGTCACGGCGACTGGCTCGACGCGTTGCCCGGTATGCGCTTTGACGTCATCGCCAGCAATCCCCCCTACGTGGAAGCCGGCTTCGCGGGACTCAACACCACACTGCGGCACGAGCCGCGGAGTGCGCTGGCCGCAGGCGACGACGGGCTCGATGACATCCGCCGCATTGTGGCTAGCGCGGGCGCGAACCTGCGCCCAGGGGGTTACCTGCTGCTTGAACACGGGCATAGGCAGGGTGCGGCTGTGTCCGGTATCCTTCTCGCCGCGAATTTCCAGGCAGTCGACACCATCCCCGATCTTGCGGGGCACGACCGCATCACGACGGCGCAGTGGCCGGCTTCGAGCCCGGACTAAACGACAGCGCCACGCAGAGGCACGACACATCATGGTCATCATCGAAACCAATAAGGGCGAGATTCACGTCGAGCTCGACGCCGACAAGGCACCCATCACCGTCGAGAATTTCCTCGCCTACGTCGACGACAACTACTTCGACGGCACAATCTTCCACCGCGTGATTCCCAACTTCATGATCCAGGGCGGCGGCATGGACGAGAACATGCAGCAGAGGGCGACCAAGGATCCCATCAAGAACGAAGCCGACAACGGTCTGGGCAACGACCGCGGCACGCTGGCCATGGCCCGCACGCAGGTGGTCGACAGCGCCACGTCGCAGTTCTTCATCAACCTCAACGACAACGGCTTTTTGAACCACGGCGGCCGTGACTTTGGCTACGCCGTGTTCGGTCGCGTCACCGACGGCATGGACGTTGTCGACGCCATCGCCGGCGTCCAAACGGGCAACCACGGGCCGCACGGCGATGTTCCCGTCGAACCCGTGCACATCATCAGTGTGCGCCGCGCCGACTGACGACCGCGACGCCCGTCACATCTCGTTGGCGGGCTTTGGCGACGACGCCACAAGTCGGCTGCGCGCCGCGCACGTCCTGATCATTGGCGTTGGTGGCACTGGCTGCGCAGCGGCCGCCGCACTGGCTGCGGCGGGTGCAGGCAGGCTGACGCTTGTCGACTTCGACCGCATTGACGCCAGCAACCTCGCGCGCCAGCCGCTTTATACGCCCGCCGACATCGGCCGCGACAAGGTCGCCGTCGCCGCGACACGGCTGGCGACACAGCATCCGGGCATAGACATCGTGCCGCGCGCCGAGCGGCTCGTGGGCGATGCTTTGCTCGCTGCCGTCGACGCGGCCGATGTGGCGCTCGACTGCAGCGACAATTTCGCGAGCCGCTTTGCGCTTAACAGAGCCTGCGTCGATACAGGCACAGCACTCGTGTCGGGCAGTGCGTTGCGCTGGGAAGGCCAAGTCGCGGTGTTCGGACCGGACTATGCGAACGCACCCTGCTACCGCTGCATGTATTCCGACGACGACGAATCACTCGAAGACTGCCAGGGCGCCGGTGTATTGGGCCCGATTCCGGCCACCATCGGCTCACTCATGGCAACTGAGACCATGAAGATGGTGACGGGCACAGGCGCACCCGCGCGGCTGAGCCTATACGACGGCCGCACGGGTGAGTGGCGCCAGCTTGGCGTCAGCAAGAATGCCGATTGCCCCGTCTGCGCGCAGCGCTGACTCGACACACCATTGACAACAGCGCCTGCGTTCGGCACTGTGCGTCACCTCTCGGCCATCCCGGCCGACCACTGGACCCGGAACATGGATCATTACGATCACAACCACGCAGGCACCGTGCTAAACGCGCGGCGTGTCGTGGTGCCGGGTCTTTTCGTTGTCGCTTTCCGCCGCAACGGCATCCGATTCCGTAGCACCGGCTAGACCCGCCGCGCACTCAGCGCCGGTTCTCCCTCTCGGTCGACGCAGCGTCGCCGAGACCCCCAAATGCTTCTGCGAGGCTCCGATTCGGGCCCCGCGACGGAATGGACACCATGACTGCCAATCAACCCGCGACGCGACGCGTCGCCGATCTGTTCAGCCTGTTGCGCGAATCTCTGCGCGACGTCGAACGCGACTACACGACGGGATCGACCCGCCGTGCGCTCGTGCTGCTTGCCGTACCCATGATGCTCGAGATGTCGATGGAGGCCGTGTTCGCCCTTGTCGACATGATCTATGTGGCACGACTCGGCGCGGCAGCCGTCACGGTCGTCGGCATCACCGAGGCCATGCTCACGATTCTCTACGCACTGGCGATCGGTCTTTCGACCGCGACCACAGCGCTCGTGGCGCGCCGTATCGGCGAGAAGCGACCAGCGGCCGCAGCCCTGGCCGCGACCCAGTCGTTGTGGCTGGCCGCCTTGATGGCGGCTGCCATCGGTATCCCGGGCGCGCAGTTTGCGCACGAGCTGCTAGGCTTCATGGGCGCAGACGCGGAAGTCATTGAGACCGGCAACCGCTACACGGCCGTGATGCTTGGTGGCTCAGCGAGCATCTTCTACATCTTCTTGCTCAACGCCGTATTTCGCGGCGCCGGTGATGCCGCCATTGCCATGCGTAGCCTGTGGCTCGCCAATGGCGTCAACCTCGTGCTCGACCCCTGCCTGATCTTCGGACTCGGGCCGTTCCCCGAGTTGGGCGTCACGGGTGCCGCCATCGCCACGACCATCGGTCGTTCGACGGGGATCGCCTACCAGCTTTGGCACCTGACGGGCGCGCGCAGTCGCATTCGACTGCGGCGGCGTCTGATTGCGCCGCATGCCGGGGTGATGCTCAAACTGCTTCGAATCTCGGCAGGAGGCATCGGTCAGTACCTCGTCGTAACGTCGAGCTGGTTGCTCGTCATCCGCATTCTGGCGACCTTCGGCACCAATGCGGTGGCAGGCTTTACGATCGCAATCCGCATCATGGAATTTGTCTACCTGCCCGCTTGGGGACTGAGCAACGCCACGGCCACACTGGTCGGGCAAAACCTGGGCGCACGGAAGCCCGACCGGGCGCGTTACGCGGCCGTCGTGGCGACGCGCGCCAATGTGTTGCTCATGCTGGGTGTCGGCATTGCCTTCGCGTTCGCGCCGGGCGTGCTGCTCGCGCCCTTCACGGGTGATCCATCCGTGTTGCAGATCGCCACGGAGTGTCTGCGCGTTATCGGCGCAGGCCTGCCCCTGTTTGCCGTCGGCATGATTCTCACGCAGGCACTCAATGGCGCCGGCGACACCATGACGCCGACCTGGCTCAACCTGATCTGCTTCTGGCTGTTGCAGATTCCACTGGCGGCCTGGCTTGCACAAGGCACGGCGCTCGAGGAAGGCGGCGTGGCCTGGGCCATCACGATATCGAGCGGGCTTCTGAGCCTGCTTGCGTGGTTCGTGTTTCGCGCGGGCCGCTGGCAGCAGCAAGCCGTGTAGCGACGATCAGGCCGCGTCGCGCCGATTTCCGGCGCCCGGTGTGTAGCCGAGGTTGGGCGCGAGCCAACGCTCAACCTCGGCGACACGCAGCGCCTTGCGCGCGGCGTAGTCGGTCACCTGGTCGACATCGATCTGGCCGACAGCGAAATAGCGCGACTCTGGGTGTGAGAAGTACCAGCCGCTCACCGAAGCCGCGGGTGACATGGCAAAGCTTTCGGTCAGTGACATGCCCGTGCGCGCCTCGACTTCGAGCAGTTCGAACAACGTTGCCTTTTCCGTGTGATCCGGGCAGGCCGGGTAACCGGGCGCCGGGCGGATACCGCGATAGTCCTCGCGAATCAACGCGTCGTTGTCGAGTGATTCGTCGGGCGCGTAAGCCCACCATTCGCGTCGCGTGCGTTGGTGCAGGTATTCGGCGCCGGCCTCGGCAAATCGATCCGCGAGCGCCTTGAGCAGAATGGCCTGGTAGTCATCGTGCTCGGCTTCGAACGCCTGCGCGCGCGCCTCGACACCAAGCCCGGCGGTCACAGCAAAGGCGCCCACCCAGTCCTCGTGACCCGAGCCTGCCGGCGCCACGAAATCGGCAAGGCAGCCTTGCGGCAGACCTTCACGAAGCCGTTTTTGCTGACGCAGAAAGTGCAGTCGGGTGCGAATGCTCTGGCGTGACTCGTCGGTGTAAACGCAGACATCATCGCCCTGCGCGTTCGCGGGGAAGAAACCGACGACGGCGCGAATCTCGAGCCAGTCCTCCTCAAGGATGCGCGCAAGCATGGCCTGGGCATCGTCAAACAATGCCGACGCGGCCTCGCCAACGATGTCGTCTTCGAGGATTTGCGGGAATTTGCCGTGAAACTCCCAGGCGTTGAAGAACGGCATCCAGTCGATGAAATCAACGAGGGTTGCCGCCTCGAGATCTGTGACCGTCTGTAGACCGCGAACCACGGGTTTCGGCGGCGAGTAACCGGCCCAGTCGAGAGCGGGCGCGCGCGACCGCGCTGCTTCGATCGTCAAGGCGGGCGCCTTGCGTCGATTGCCAGCGTGACTGTCACGCCGCCGCTGACACTCTGATTTGATTTCGTCGATGTAGGCGTCGCGCGCATCCCCAACGAGTCGCTGCGAAACGCCCACAGCACGAGAAGCATCTTTGACGTACACGACCGGACCCGCGTAGCCGGGATCGATCTTCACCGAGGTGTGCGCCGGCGACGTCGTGGCGCCGCCGATCAGAAGCGGCTGATCAAAGCCAAGCCGCTGCATCTCGCTGGCCACGTGCACCATTTCATCGAGGGAGGGCGTGATGAGTCCGGACAGCCCGATAATATCGGCCTGCTCGCGTCTTGCGGTGTCAAGGATGTCCTGTGCCGGCACCATGACACCCAGATCGATCACTTCGAAGTTATTGCACTGGAGGACCACGCCCACGATGTTCTTGCCGATGTCGTGCACATCGCCTTTGACCGTGGCCAGCACAATCTTGCCGTTGGACTGGCGCTTGCCATCGCTCTCGGCCTCGATAAACGGAATGAGATGGGCGACGGCCTTCTTCATGACGCGCGCGGATTTCACCACCTGCGGCAAGAACATCTTGCCCTCGCCGAACAGGTCACCAACGACGTTCATGCCGTCCATGAGCGCGCCTTCGATGACATGCAGCGGCCGCTCGGCCTCAAGCCTCGCGGCCTCTGTGTCCTCGACGATGTACGCATCGACACCATTGACGAGCGCGTGGCGCAGGCGACCGGCCACGGGCAATTCGCGCCATGCCGTATCCGTTACTGCCTGACGCGAACCGCCGTCACCCCGGTAGCGCTCGGCGACCTCAAGCAGTCGCTCCGTAGCTCCTGGCGCAGAATTCAGAACGACGGCCTCTACGGCGTCGCGCAGCTCTGTCGGCAGATCTTCGTAGATCGCGAGCTGGCCCGCATTCACGATACCCATGCCCATCCCCGCTCGGATCGCGTGGTAGAGGAACACAGAGTGAATCGCTTCGCGGACCGTGTTGTTGCCGCGGAACGAGAACGACACATTGGAAACGCCACCACTTACGAGCGCGTGCGGCAGCGTCTCGCGAATCTGCCGCGTTGCCTCGATAAACGCGATGCCGTAGTCATCGTGCGCTTCGATTCCCGTCGCGACGGCGAAGATGTTGGGGTCAAAGATGATGTCTTCAGGCGCAAAGCCGACCTGCTCGACAAGCAGCGTATAGGCACGCGTACAGATCTCGACCTTGCGCGCGACGGTATCGGCCTGGCCCTGTTCGTCGAAGGCCATGACGATCACGGCCGCACCGTAGGCGCGCGCGAGTGACGCCTGCTCGAGGAACGCGGCCTCGCCTTCCTTGAGGCTGATCGAATTCACGACGGCCTTGCCCTGCACGCATTGGAGTCCCGCCTCGATGACCGACCATTTCGATGAGTCGATCATGACGGGCACGCGCGCAATGTCGGGTTCCGCGGCGATCAGATTCAGGAACGTCACCATGGCGCGCTCCGAATCGAGCATGCCTTCGTCCATGTTGACGTCGACAATCTGCGCGCCGTTCTCCACCTGCTGCCGCGCCACCTCGATGGCGCCCACATAGTCGTCCGCCTCGATGAGCTTTCGGAACCTGGCCGAGCCCGTCACGTTCGTGCGCTCGCCAACATTCACGAACAGGTCGTCGGCCGAAATGTTGAGTGGCTCGAGCCCGGCGAGACGGCAGGCCACAGGCACATCGGGAATGCGACGGGGTGCGTGGGGTTCGCAGGCAGCACGCAGTGCGGCGATGTGTTCGGGCGTCGTGCCGCAGCAACCACCCGCCACATTGATGAGTCCCGCGCGCGCAAACTCGCCGATGACCTCCGCCATCTGCTCGGGCGTCTCGTCGTACTCACCAAACTCGTTCGGCAGCCCCGCATTGGGATGGGCGCTGACACGCGCGTCGGCGACACGCGCGAGCTCTGCCACGTAGGGCCGCATCTCTGCGGCGCCCAAGGCGCAGTTCAACCCGAACAGGAATGGCTGGGCGTGGCGCAGCGCATTCCAGAATGCCTCCGTCGTCTGTCCCGACAGCGTGCGGCCCGAAGCGTCCGTGATCGTGCCCGATACCATGATGGGCACGCGCTCACCAAGCTCACGACTCAGCGCGCCGATCGCAAACGCGGCCGCCTTGGCGTTCAGCGTGTCGAACACCGTCTCGATCATGAGGAAGTCGGCACCGCCCTCAACCAACGACCGCGCCGCCACCGTGTAGGTATCAACGAGCGTGGCGAAGTCGATATTGCGGAAACCTGGATCGTTGACGTCGGGTGATAACGAGGCGGTACGGTTCGTGGGGCCGAGCACACCCGCCACGAACCGTGGCGCGCCCGTTTCGCGAGCAACGTCATCGGCAACCTCACGGGCAAGACGCGCCGCAGCGAGGTTGAGCTCGGCCACAAGCGCGCCCATGCCGTAATCATCCTGCGACGGCGCGTTCGAGTTGAAGGTGTTCGTCTCGACAATGTCGGCGCCGGCCTCGAGAAACGCTCGGTGCACCTCACGCACGACATCAGGCTGCGTCAGCGTCAGCAGGTCGTTATTACCCTTGAGGTCGTGCGACCAGTCGGTGAACCGCGCGCCACGAAAGTCTGATTCTTCGAGGGCGTAAGCCTGGAGCATGGTGCCCATCGCACCGTCGAGGAACACGATGCGCTGCGCCAGCAGCCGCTCGAGCTCAGCGAAACGTTCGGACGGCGGGGCCATGACCTCAGGCCGTCAGCTGCGCCGCGCGCACGCCCAGCGTGTGACAGATTGCGTAGGTGAGCCGCGCGCGGTTAAGCGTGTAGAAGTGGAAATCGTTGACGCCCTCAGCACGCAACTGGTTGACGAGGTCGATGGCGACGCTCGCCGCGATGAGGTTACGCGTCTCGGGATCTTCGTCGAGCCCCGCGAACCGCTCGTGCAGCCACGCGGGCACGTCGGTGCCACACATGCCGGCGAAACGCAGCATCTGCGAGAAGCGCGTGATCGGCAGGATGCCCGGCACGATAGGCACCGTGATGCCGGCGTCCACGCAGGCATCACGGAATCGCAGATAGTGTTCAGCCGAAAAGAAGAACTGCGTGATGGCGCGATTGGCCCCCGCGTCAACCTTGCGTTTGAGATTATCAAGATCGGACTGCGCCGAGCGCGCTTCGGGGTGCACCTCGGGGTAAGCCGCAACGGAGATATCGAAGTCACCGATCCGACGCAGTCCGGCAACCAGATCGGCGGCATAGGCATAGCCGCCGGGATGTGCCTCGTAACATGCCGCACCCTGCGGCGGGTCGCCGCGCAGCGCGACGATGTGTTTTACACCGTCTTCCAGGTATTGAGCCGCGATGGCGTCTACCTCGGCGCGGCTCGCACCCACACAAGTCAGGTGCGGCGCCGGCGTCAGGGCCGTCTCACCGAGCACGCGTCGCACCACGTCGTGCGTGCGTTCGCGCGTCGAGCCATCGGCGCCGTAAGTCACAGACACGAAACGCGGGTTCAATGGCGCGAGGCGCTGAAGAGACGCCCAGAGCGTCTCCGCCATCTTCTCCGTGGCCGGCGGGAAGAACTCGAACGACACGCTAATCGCATCATCGTCCGATGCTGTCATAGCCAAGGCGCCAGCGACCGTCATGCGGAGACCCTCTCGTCATTGTGTTCAGGACCGGCCAGCGCCACGAGATGCCGACCCTGCGCGTCAGTGGCCTGACGCACGGGACCGCAGCGCACATCGTTGCCCGCCAGAATCGCCGTCAGCTGATCGATGGCCGCAGCGCCGTCGCCGATGGCTACGTATTCCGTCACGAGCAAATGCCCACCTGGGCGCAGTACGCGCAGCGCCTCCCTGAGGGCGCGCTCGGGCTGGGACGCGTCAAGCAGTACGCAGTCGAGCACCACGGTGTCGAAGCTCGCGTCATCAAAGTCGAGCGCATACATGTCGCCAGGACGCACGGTGCAGTTGGCCAGCGAGGCCCGGGCCACGGCGCGGCGCGCCTCGCGACGTGATTGCAGATCGATGTCCACGCCGAACGCACTCTTGGCACGACCGGCGAGCAGTTTCAGCACAGCGCCGTTGCCCACACCGATATCCAGCAGATCACCCACGGGGTGGCTCAGGAAGGCATCAAGCACCAGACGGTTGAACCGCCGCAACAGTGGGTCCGCCTCGTTGGCCTGCCGCGCGCCGAGCACACGGTCCAGCGCTTCATTGTCGGTGTCGATCACGGGGTCGGTGTCGTCGACGAGCCCCAGCAACGCGGAAGCCACGCGGTGCGCCGGTCCCGACATGGGCACGCGGAAATACACGTATTGCCCATCGCGAAAACGCTCCAGCAGGCCCGCATCGCAGAGAATTTTCAGGTGCCTGGAGACGCGCGGCTGCGACTGGCCGAGCACATCGACAAGATCGCCTACGGTTTGCTCACCCGCGGCGCACAGCGACAGAAGCCGCAGACGCGTGGGGTCAGCGGCGGCGCGCAGCGCGGTTTGTAGCGTGTCAAAGGGCCAGGACATCGTTGCTCTATATCCAGAGATCTATATATAAAGATATCTTTATGCGAGGGCGCGATGTTACCCCGTTGCCGCCCCAGCGGCAAGCAATATGCGGGATTCAGGCGAAGGTGGCGCTGTCGCCGTCGATCTCGGCCATCCGGATCAGTCGGCTCGTCGCGACGGCGGCCGTGCGGTGTTTAACGGCTTCTCGGTAGTCAGCGTCGGTCACCATCTCAAAGAAGGCGCCCGCGTGCGGATAGCGCGCGATGAACGCAGCGTCCCAGACCTCGTCCGTCGGCCCGGTGAGCACGATTTCAGGGCGGCCTCGCCAGACGATGCTGCCACCGACCCGCGCGAAGATCGGACCGCTCTCTTTGCCGTAGCGCCGGTAGGCCTCGGCACCCGAAACATCACCACTACCGTCGCCGTAGTCGGCCACGTCGCGGTAACGAATCAGGTTGAGCATCAGGATCGGCGTGTCTCGAGGCAGATCCTTGAAAGCATCGAACTGCTCACGGGTGGGGTCGATATGCTCGCTCATCCAAGTCTCCTCGCCCGCCAACGGGCCTGATCAGTGCACAGCCGAATCGCCGTCGACGGCGGCCGGATTAAACAAGCGAGCCACATCGACGGCGTCGAGCGTACGCTTGCGGTTGCAAAACTCGCAAACGATTTCGATCTCGCCGCCGCGCTCCTCGAGCAACTGCCTGGCGTCTGACTCACCCAGCATCTCCAGTGCGCGTTCAGCGCGTTGCTGGCTGCAACGACAGTGGAACACAACAGGCCGCGCCTCATAGGCAATCAGGTCGTCTTCAGAAAACAGGCGATGCAGCAGCCCGTTATCCACACCCTCTGCCGTCTCCGCGTGCGTCAGCGTGTCCGCCATGAGGCAAATGCGGCGCCAGTCGTCTTCGTCGATCTCGCCGCCGTCGGGCATGCGCTGCAACATGAGCCCCGTGACGTGATCGCCGTCGGCGTGCAGCACGAAGTGAGCACCAAGCTGCGCGGACTCACGGTAGTAGCCTGCCAGGCTGCCTGCAAGCGTCGGCGACTCGATGGCGACGATCCCCTGGTAACGGTCTCGTGCGTCGCGCGTGTCGACCGTCAACGTGAGGCGACCCGCGCCAATGAGGTCGGCGAAATCTTCAGCGGGCAAATCAGAGTCGAGCTCGCCGGCCATGCCACGCACCTGCAGCTGGTCGGTGCATTGCACGATGAGCATGCCCAGCGACCCCTGGCCCGAGAGCTGCAACGTAAGCATGCCCTCGAACTTCATGGTGCTTGCGATCATGGCCGAGGCACCGACGGCCTGACCCAACGCTTCCCGAACTACAGGCGCGTAGTCATGCAACGCCGTGAGCTCGCGCCATTGCGCCGACAACTGCACGGCGACACCGCGAACCGGCAGCGCGTCGAACAGGAAGTTGACGAGTGCGTTCTGCTGCGGCTTGGCCATTCAGCCCCCGGTGAGCTTGTCGCGCAAAACGCGATTGACCTCGGCCGGGTCGGCCTTGCCACGACTGGCCTTCATGACCTGCCCCACGAGGTAGCCGATGACCTTTTCCTTGCCGTCGCGGAACTGCTGCACCTGCTCGGGACTGGCCGCGATCACCTCATCGACCATGGCCTCGATGGCGCCCGAATCCGTGATCTGTCGCAGGCCTTTGGCATCGATGATGCTGTCGGCACTGCCCTCACCGGCCCACATGGCTTCAAAGACCTGCTTGGCCGCCGTGCCCGAGATCGTCTTGTCGGTGATGCGCGCGAGCAAGCTCGCCAGCGCGGCCGCGTCGACGGGCGCATCGGCGATTGCGGTCCCTTCACGATTGAGCGCTGCAGTGAACTCACCGAGCACCCAGTTGGCCGCAAGCTTGGGCTCGGCTGTGCCCGCGACGGCCTCGAAGTAGTCAGCCATGGGTCGCTGACCCACCAAGACGTCGGCGTCTTCAGCGCGCAGACCGTAGTCCGCAGCGAAGCGCTGTTTGCGGGCATCCGGCAACTCGGGCATCGCATCACGCACGCCGCCGACGAACACGTCGTCGATAACGACGGGCAACAAGTCCGGATCGGGGAAGTAGCGGTAGTCGTTTGCGGCTTCCTTGCTGCGCATGGACCGCGTCTCATCGGCGTCGGCGTCGTAGAGCCGCGTTTCCTGCACGATGCTGCCGCCCGCTTCGAGGATATCGGCCTGACGCTCGATCTCGTGCTCAATGGCGCGCTCGATAAAGCGGAAGGAATTCAGGTTCTTGATCTCTGTGCGCGTGCCCAACGGCGCGTCGGAAGACTTCCTCAGCGACACGTTGGCGTCGCAGCGAAACGAGCCTTCCTGCATGTTGCCGTCGGAGATACCGAGGTAGCGCACAAGCTCGTGCACGCGACGCATGTAGTCAGCCGCCTCGCGCGCCGACCTAATCTCGGGCTCGGAAACGATCTCAATGAGCGGTGTGCCGGCCCGGTTAAGGTCGATACCACTCTGGTCCGTGAAATTCTCGTGCAGCGACTTGCCCGCGTCTTCTTCGAGGTGCGCGCGCGTGACGTTGATGCGCCGCGGCGTGCCATCGTCACCTGTGATCTCGACGGTACCGCCGTTCACAATGGGCAGCTCGTACTGGCTGATCTGGTAGCCCTTGGGTAGGTCCGGGTAGAAGTAGTTCTTGCGCGCAAATACAGAGCGCGGCGCGATGTCGGCGCCGATCGCAAGACCGAACGTTACAGCCAACCGCACGGCTTCGGCGTTGAGCACCGGCAGCACACCCGGGAAGCCCAGATCAATGAGGTTGGCCTGTGTGTTGGGATCGGCGCCGTAGGCGGTTGGCGCACTCGAAAAAATCTTGCTGCGCGTGGCGAGCTGGCAGTGGATCTCGAGACCGATGACGACATCCCAGCTCATGACCAGCCCTCCGGTGCCTGCAGATGCCAGTCCGTGGCCTGCTGGTACTGGTGCGCCGCGGCGAGCATGCGGCCCTCGCCAAACGCAGGCGCGACGAGCTGCAGCCCCGCGGGCAGGCCGTTAACGAAACCACAAGGCACGCTCATGGCGGGTAGGCCCGCCAAATTTGCGCCAATCGTGTAGATGTCGTTCAAGTACATGGTGATCGGATCGTCCGTCTTCTCACCAAGTCCGAACGCAGGCGTCGGCGTCGTGGGTCCAACCACGAGATCGACCTGTTCGAACGCACGGGCGAAGTCAGCGCTAATGAGCCGACGGACTTTCTGCGCCTGCAGATAGTAGGCGTCGTAATAGCCCGCCGACAGAACGTAGGTACCCGTCATGATGCGGCGCTTTACCTCAGCGCCGAAGCCTTCGCCGCGCGAACGGCGGTAGAGGTCTTCGAGATCAACCGGATTGTCGGCGCGGTGGCCGAAACGGATACCGTCAAAACGCGACAGGTTCGATGAGCACTCGGCGGGCGCGACGACATAGTAGGTGGGCACGGACAGCCCGATGTTGCCCAGCGACACATCGACGAGCGTGGCGCCGCGCGCCTCGAACTCGGCCGTTGCCGCACGCACAGCAACGGCGTAGTCGGCGTCGAGACCCTCGCCCATGAATTCCTGAACGATACCGATGCGCAGACCTTCAAGCGGTGCATCGAGGGCCGCCACGTAGTCGTCCACGGGCGCGTCCACACTCGTCGAATCACGGGGGTCGAGACCCGACATCGCGCCCAGTAACAAGGCCGCATCTTCGGCCGTTCGCGTCAGCGTTCCGGCCTGATCGAGGCTCGAAGCAAACGCGATCATGCCGAACCGCGAGACGCGACCGTAGGTCGGCTTCAGACCTGTGATGCCGCAAAGTGCTGCTGGCTGACGGATCGAACCGCCCGTGTCGGTGCCCGTCGCGGCACCCACGAGGCGTGCGCTGACGGCAGCGGCCGAACCGCCCGACGAACCACCCGGCGACAGGCCTTCGCGCCACGGGTTGTGCACGTCGCCGAAGAAGCTGGTCTCGTTCGACGACCCCATGGCGAACTCGTCCATGTTGGTCTTGCCGAGCACGATCGCGCCCGCATCGGCGAGCAGCGCCACGGCCGTCGCATCATAAGGCGGGACGAACTGCTCCAGCATGCGCGAGCCACAGGTGGTGCGGACACCGTCGGTGCAGAAGATGTCCTTGTGCGCGATGGGCAGCCCTTCGAGCGGCCGCGCGTTGCCATCCTTGATGCGCGCGTCGGCCGCATCTGCCGCAGCCAGCGCCGCGTCGGCGGTAATCGTAATGAAGGCATTCAGGCGCGGTTGCGCGGCCTCGATGCGTGCCAGCAAGTGGGCAGTGAGCTCGCGGGCCGTGAAACTGCCGTCGCGCAGACCGTCCCGCATGCCCGAAAGCGTCAGTTCGTGCATCGCAGTCATTCTATGACCCTCGGCACGAGATAGAGCCCGTCTTCGGTGGCCTCACTGCAGGCCTGAAGGCGCGCACGATCGATGTCTGCATCGGCCGCGTCGGCACGCAGCCGCTGCACCTGGTCCAGCGGATGCGCCATCGGCGTCACGCTGGCGGTATCGGCCTCACCCAATTGGTCAACAAAGGCCACAATGGCGGCCAGTTTGTCGGTGATGTCGCCGAGCTCATCGCCCTCAAAGGACAGACGAGCCAAAACGGCCAGTTTTTCAATGTCGTCGCTGCCTATGCTCATCGGCGCAAACCCTGAGAATTTCGTAAACGGTTCGGGGTGCCGGCGACCCCGCCGGGATTGTCCGCCCCGGGGACGGGGACGGCCGTGCCGACGCCTTGAAATACGGGCTTTTCGGCAAGCCGGCAAGAATACACGGCGCCTTGCTGATTGTCCCCCCCGTTGCTAGAGTTGCCGGAATTTCAGGGGGCTGGGCCCACCACACCATGTTCAAAAACCTGCTTGGGTATTTCTCGCACGACCTTTCCATCGACCTGGGCACGGCAAACACGCTGATTTTCGTACGCGGCGAGGGGATCGTTCTCGATGAGCCCTCAGTAGTCGCAATCCGTGAGGAGTACGGCAGTGGCGGTCGCCGAGTCGAAGCGGTCGGCCAGGACGCGAAAAACATGCTCGGACGCACACCGGGCAACATCACCGCCATCCGTCCGCTGAAGGACGGCGTCATCGCCGACTTCACGGTCACCGAAAAGATGCTGCAGACCTTCATCAAGAAGGTGCACGGCAATCGCTTCTTCACGCCGCCCTCGCGCGTGCTGATTTGCGTCCCTTATGGGTCGACGCAGGTTGAGCGACGCGCGATCCAGGAATCAGCTGAGGGCGCGGGCGCGAGCAAAGTGATCCTCATCGCTGAACCCATGGCGGCCGCCATCGGCGCGGGCATGCCCGTGCACGAGGCACGCGGCTCGATGGTGCTCGATATCGGCGGCGGCACATCCGAAGTCGCGGTCATCTCACTGAATGGCATCGTCTATGCCGCGTCGGTTCGCGTCGGTGGCGACCGTTTCGATGAGGCCATCACGAACTACGTGCGCCGTAACTACGGCATCCTCATCGGTGAAGCCACAGCCGAACGCATCAAGCACGAAATCGGCTCGGCCTACCCGGGAACCGAAGTGCGCGAGATTTCGGTTAAGGGGCGCAACCTCTCCGAAGGTGTGCCGCGCAGCTTCACTCTGAACAGCAACGAAATTCTCGAAGCACTGCAGGAGCCGCTGCAGGGCATCGTAGGCGCGGTCAAAGAAGCGCTCGAGCAAACGCCTCCCGAACTGGGCGCCGACGTCGCCGAACGCGGCATCGTGCTCACGGGCGGTGGCGCCATGTTGCGCGACCTGGACAAGCTGCTCATGGAAGAAACGGGCCTGCCTGTCGTCATCGCCGACGACCCGCTGACCTGTGTGGCCCGCGGCGGCGGGCGCGCGCTCGAGCTCATGGACGAGTACGGCCCCTCCGTGTTCGGGCTGAACTAGCCCCGCGGCGCAGCAAGGTAGATGCCGGCCGGCACACCAGGCGTACACAGGGTCAGCACGGGCCCGGCGCTCGGCCTGCGCACGTTTCTTTGCGCCGCCGCAGCCGTGCTGCTCATGCTCGTCGACCAGCGCACGGCGCTCACGGAAAAGCCGCGCGCCGTGCTCATGACGCTCGTCTACCCCATCCAGGAAGCCGTCGCCGTGCCAGCGCAGTTACTCGACTGGAGCGACGACGCCACGCGGACGCGCGCAGAGCTCGCACGCGAGAACAACCGGCTCAAACGCGAGCGCCTGCTCGCCGACGCCCGGCTGCAGCAGCTCAACGCCATCCGCGCCGAGAACGACCGCTTGCGCGAAATGCTCGACGCCCGACCGCGCGTAGGCGCCAGTGTCCGCGTCGCGCAAATCCTCGAGGTCGACACCGACCCGTTTCGCCACCGCGTCGTCATCAACAAAGGCGGCAACGACGGTGTGTTCGAGCGTCAGGCCATCATCGACGCCAACGGCGTGGTTGGGCAGGTGCTGCGTGCAGGCCCCGTGAGCGCCACGGTGCTGCTCATCAGCGATCCCGGACACGCGGTGCAGGTTGAGGTGGTGCGCAACGGCCTGCGCACCGTCGCGTTCGGCTCGGGCGACTACGATCAGCTCGAGATTCGTTTCCTGCCCAACAACGCCGACATCGAAGTCGGCGACCTGCTCGTGACCACGAGCCTGAGCGGCGACTACCCGGCCGGCTATCCCGTGGCCGAGGTCGTGGCCGTCGAACAACAGCCCCGGCAGGCCTTCGCACGGGTCACAGCGAGCCCCGCTGCGGCGCTGACGCGCATGCGCGAAGTGCTCCTGCTCGCCCCGACGACGGCAACGCAACCCGCCGCGGCCGAAACCGAAGAGACGACCGACGATGGCGGGACCTAGGGACCGCGCCTGGGTCGGCCCCGTCGCGCTGATCATTGCGCTCGGGCTCTCGGCACAGCCCCTGCCGGGCTGGATGGCGCCGGCCCGTCCCGATTGGGTCGCACTCGTGCTCATATACCTCGGAATCCACACGCCGCAGCGGCTCGTGCTCGTCCAGGCCGTGGTGGCCGGGCTGCTACTCGATGCATTACAAGGTACGCCGCTGGGCCAGCACGTGCTGGCACTCGTGCTCTGCTGCTACTTGCCGCTGAAGCTACACCTGCGGCTTATGCTCGTGCCGATCTGGCAGACCATGCTGCTCACCGCGGTGTTCACAGCCATCTACCAGTTCGTGATGTTCTGGATCAATGGCGCCACGGGCAATGATATTGGGGCGGCGTTCTACCTGTGGCCACTGGCCAGCAATGCAATCGTTTGGCCCCTGTTGCTGACCCTCCTGGACCGCGCTCGGCTGGGTCGACGCAGCAGCGACTGAAGCTCGGGCCCGACGGCTTTATACTGGGGTCGTCCTACTACGACCGCGACGTATGGCAAACCTCCAGGCAATCCGCGACACGGTTGCCGAACAGCGCATCTTTCTGGGCAGACTGTTCGTAGCCGTCATCTTTGTGCTGTGTGCCAGCGGCCTCGTCGTCGCGCGGCTCACGCAGCTGCAGGTGATCGAGCACGAGCATTACGCGGATCTCTCGCAGGGCAACCGTATTCGGATTGAGGCGGCGCCGCCGACACGCGGCCTGATCCTCGACCGCAACGGCAACGTTCTGGCGCAAAACCTGCCCGCCTACCAGCTTGAGATGATCCCCGAGCAGGTCGACGACATCGACGACGCCCTCGATGCGCTCATCGAGGCCGGCCTCGTCAACGGCGACTACCGTGAAGAGATCCGCGACCGGATTCGTCGCAGCGCCTCGTTCAATCCCGTGACGCTGGCCGAGCGACTCGACGATGCGGCCATCGCGCAGTTTGCTCGGCTGCGGCCTTTTTTCCGTGGCATCGACATTCGCGCGCGACTGGTGCGTGACTACCCGCACGGCGACCTTGCCGCGCATGTCATCGGTTACGTCGGACGCCTGAGCGCACAGGACCTCGATCGCGTCGACACGACCAATTACGCGGGCACGGCCCAAATTGGCAAGACGGGCATCGAGCTGACCTACGAAGGGTTGCTGCATGGCACGGTTGGTCACAATGAAGTGGTGACCACAGCCGAAGGTCGCGCGCATTCCTACGAGCCACGCACCGAACCCGAGCCGGGACGCAATGTCTACCTGACGCTCGACCTTGAGTTACAACAGCTCGCGGAGACAGAACTCAAGGGCCAACGCGGCGCCATCGTGGCGCTCGACCCGACCAATGGCGAGATCCTGGCCATGGCCAGCGCGCCGACGTTCAATCCCAACGAGTTTGCGCGGGGCATGGGCACCAACGCCTTTGCGGCACTGCAGGCCGACCTCGATCGCCCGTTGTTCAATCGCGCCATCTCGGGGCGTTACCCGCCGGGCTCCACGATCAAACCGATTCTCGGCTACGGCGCACTCGTGAGCGGCCGCACGACAGCCACTCGTATCACACACTGCGAGGGCCATTTCAGCCTGCCCGGATCGACACACCGCTATCGCGACTGGAAACCCGAAGGGCACGGCATCGTTGACCTGTCCGAAGCCATTGCGCAGTCCTGTGACGTCTACTTTTATGAGCTGGCCCAGGATATGGACATCGACCTCATGCACGACTTTCTCGTGCAGTTCGGGCTTGGTGCCACGCTGGGTGTCGAGATTCCGGGCGAGAAGGCGGGCATCGTGCCCTCGCGAGCCTGGAAACGCGGCTCGTTCCGGCGGCGGGCGGACCAGGTCTGGTTCCCGGGCGAAACCGTCATCGCCTCCATTGGCCAAGGCTACATGCTGGCCACGCCGCTTCAGCTCGCACACGCCACGGCAGCCATCGCCATGCGCGGCCAACGTGCGCGACCCCACCTGACCTTGCGCGATGAAGACCAGCTCACCGGCGCAAGCACCGACTATGAAAAGTCGCTGCTGCCCGCGGTGGGCCACGCGGATGAACACGCCTGGGTGCACATTGTTGGCGCAATGGAGGACGTGCTGCAGTCGGTGCGAGGCTCCGCGTACGCGGCCGGACGGGGCGCGGAGTACGACATCGCCGGTAAGAGTGGCACGGCGCAGGTGTTCAGCGTCGCGCAGGAAGAGGAATACGACGAGCTCGAGCTCGACGAACGGCTCAAGGACCACGCCTTGTTCGTAGCCTTCGCGCCCGTCGAGGCACCGCGCATCGCCGTGGCCGTGATCATCGAGAACGGCAGCAGCGGCTCTACGGTTGCCGCACCCATTGCGCGCGCGCTCACTGACGCCTGGCTCAATCGCTGATGTTCCGCGAGGAAGCGCAGCTGCAACGCGGCACCAACCCCACGACCACCACGTGGTTCGCGCGTGCGCACATCGACCCGCCGCTGCTCGCAGGCGTGTTGCTGCTCTGTGCCTTCGGCCTGTTCGTGTTGTACAGCGCCACAGGTCAAAGCTCGGCCCGCACCATGGCGCAGGCGGTTCGTCTGGGCGTGGCGCTTGTCGCCATGATCACGCTCGCGCAGATCCCTCCCGTGGTCTACCGACGCTGGGCCTGGGCCGGCTACGCGCTGGGTCTCGCGCTTCTGCTCGTCGTGCTCATCGCGGGCGTGTCGGGCAAAGGTGCACAGCGCTGGATCGACATCGGTTTTCGCTTTCAGCCCTCAGAGATCATGAAGATCGCCGTGCCCATGGCGGCGGCGGCCTATCTTTACACGCGCAGCCTGCCGCCCAACCTCATGTCGCTGGCGGCGCTCGCAGCCATCATCCTGCCGCCCGTACTGCTCATCGCGCGCCAGCCCGATCTCGGCACCGCGATTCTGATCGGCGCATCGGGCGCGATCGTGGTGCTGCTGGCCGGGCTCCGGCTGCGCGTCATTATTGCCATAGGCGCGATTATCGGCGCCGCACTGCCGCTGCTGTGGCAACAGTTGCGTGACTACCAGCGCCAGCGCGTACTGACGATGCTGGATCCGCAAAGCGACCCGCTGGGCGCGGGCTACAACATCATCCAGTCCAAGATCGCGATCGGCTCGGGTGGCCTGTTTGGAAAAGGCTGGACCAACGGCACGCAGGGACAGCTCGAGTACCTGCCTGAGCGCAGCACGGACTTCATCTTTGCCGTCATTGGCGAGGAGTTCGGTTTGCTCGGCGTGATGACACTGATGCTGTTGTACCTGTTCGTTGTGGGCCGCGGCCTCTACATCGCAAGCCAGGCGCCCGATAGTTTTTCGCGGCTGCTCGCGGGCAGCCTGACGCTCACCTTCTTCGTCTACGTCCTCGTCAACACAGCCATGGTCACGGGACTCTTGCCCGTCGTTGGCGTGCCGCTGCCACTCATCAGTTACGGGGGCACCTCCATGGTGACCCTGCTCGGGGCATTCGGTATTCTCATGTCTATCCAGACGCACAAGCGTTTGCTGCCGCGTTGACCACGGAGGACGACGACGCGATGCACTCAACCTGCCGCCTGCTCATTGCCACCCTTGCCCTGCTCTGCGCCGGCACCGCCAGCGCCATCGACACCGATCGTGACGACGTTCGTGCCTTCATCGACCAGATGGTTGAACAACACGGATTCGATCGCGCCGAACTCGTCGTACTGCTGGGCGAAGCCGAAGTGCAGGAGGGCATCCTTGAGGCCATGCGCCGCCCTGCCGAACGCACCAAGCCCTGGCACGAGTACCGCGACATCTTTATCCAGCCCAAGCGCGTCAAGGCCGGCGTTGCATTCTGGGCCGAGCATGCGGATGCCATCGAACGCATCAGCGCAGACACGGGCGTTCCGGCCGAGATTCTCGTCGGCATCATTGGCGTCGAAACCTATTACGGCCGAATCACAGGCAAGCACCGCGTACTCGACGCGCTTGTGACACTGGGTTTTGACTACCCACCCCGCGCCAATTTCTTCCGAAAAGAACTCGGCCAATTCCTGCAACTGGCGCGCGAGGAAGACATCGACCCGCGCACGGCGCTGGGTTCCTACGCGGGCGCCATGGGCGCTCCGCAGTTCATTCCCTCGAGCTATCGCGCGTATGCCGACGACGGCGACGGCGACGGCCGCAAAGACCTGTTCAACAACTGGGACGACGTGCTCGCCAGTGTTGCCGAGTACTTTCGGCGCCACCGCTGGAAGCCGGGGGCGCCCGTCGTAGCCGCAGCATCACTCACAGACGGCGCGAGCCTCGCGCTCCCCGCCGAAAACAAACTGGCGGACCCAATCGACATCAGCGCGCTGCGCGAACAGGGCCTGAAGTTCGATACCGCAGCGCTCGCGGGGGACTCAGCACGCGTCATCGTGTTCGAGGGCGACGCGGGTCGGGAGCTGCACGTCGGCTTCCACAACTTCTACGTGATCACGCGCTATAACCGCAGCACCATGTACGCCATGGCCGTCTGGCAACTCGGCAACGAGATCGCAGCGGCGCGGCACGCCAGCGAGGTCGCCGCAACACCATGAAGCGGCTCGCGCCGCTGCTGCTCCTGGCAACGCTCGCCGCTTGCAGCACGTTTGAGGCTGGCGATGGCCCGCCCCGCAGCGACCGTGACGTCACGCCCTCAAGTCGCACACCCAGCCCCGAACCCCGCAGCCGCTACGGCAATCCGCGCTTTTACGAAGTCGCCGGACAACGCTACTACGTCAGCGACACCGCCAAGGACTACCGCGAACGCGGCGTCGCGAGCTGGTACGGCCGTAAATTCCATGGCCGCCGTACCTCGTCGGGCGAGGTGTACGACATGCACGCTATGACGGCAGCGCATAAATCCCTGCCGTTACCCACCTGGGTCCGCGTCACCCATCTGGGTAATGGCCGCTCCATCGTTGTTCGGGTCAACGACCGCGGTCCGTTCGTCGACAATCGCATCATCGACCTGTCCTACGCCGCGGCGACGGCGCTCGACATGGTTGACGCCGGAACCGCACTGGTCGAGGTGGAAGCCCTCGAATTCGATGCGCCCAAACCGAAATCACCCACCACGGCCAGCGCCCCGGGCGAACCGCTGTTCATGCAGGTGGGCGCCTTTGCGGAGCGCGGCAACGCGGAGCGGCGCCTGCGGCAACTGGCGGATGCCGGTGTCGAGGACGCCTTCCTCGCGCAAGCCGAGACCGACAACGGCGCTGTATTCAGAGTCCGTGTTGGCCCCATCGGCGACGTCGCGAGCTTCGACCGGATCAGCGGCTTGCTTGCGGACATTGGTATCCGCGATGTTCGCCTCGTCGATGCGGCGACGGCCAGCGCGCAGTAGCACCGGAACGGCAGCTTAGCCACACGGTCTCACCTGTGGTGCTGAGACGATCAGCACGCCGACCAGCCCTGTGAAATAATGCGCGCTTTTCCGCGCCCCACGAGACCCATGACCCAATACGCCACCCGTCTGATCACGCTTCTGGCCGGCCTGAGCCTCGCGGCCGCCAGCACCTGGGCCAACCGCATGCCGACACCGGCGCCGCCCGCGCTCAACGCGTCGAGTTATCTCGTCATTGATGCCGACAGCGGGGCCGCCGTAGCGGCCATGAACCCGGACCTGCAGGTCGAACCCGCAAGCCTGACCAAGCTCATGACGGCCTATGTGGTCTTTAAAGCGCTCGACGCCGGGCAGATTTCGAGTACAGACCAGGTGCGCATCAGCCAGGAAGCGCACGCGGCCGGCGCCGCGGGCTCCACGATGTTCGCCAAACAGGGCAGCCGCGTCAGCGTCGAGGATCTGCTGCAGGGCATGATCGTGGTGTCGGGCAACGACGCCAGCGTCGCGCTCGCCGAGCATGTCGCCGGCACAGAGGCCGTGTTTGCCGACCTGATGAACAGCTTTGCCGGCGAGCTTGGCATGGTCTCCACATCGTTTCGCAACGCGACAGGCCTGCCTGCGGACAACCACTTCACGACGGCGCGTGACATGACCGCGCTGGCACGCGCCATCATCAAAGAGTTTCCCGACCAGTACTACCGCTACAGCCAGCAGTCCTACAGCTGGGAAGGCGTGACACAGCCGAACCGCAATCGGCTGTTGGGCAGTGACGGCGTCGACGGCATGAAGACGGGCCGAACCGAGGCCGCGGGATGGTGCCTTGTCTCCTCCGCGCAGCGCGGCGACATGCGACTGGTCTCGGCAGTCATGGGCACAACCAGCGACCAGAAGCGCACCGACGCGAGTCGCGCGTTGCTCAACTACGGTTTCCGCTTCTTCGAGACCCGGCGCCTCTACGCGGCCGGGTCCGCGATCGACAGCGCCAAGGTCTGGAAAGGCGATGCCGATGCAGTGCCACTGGGCCTCGCACGGGATCTGTTTGTCACGGTGCCGCGCGGTGCCTGGGATGAACTCGCGCCGACGCTGACCGTCCGCCGCACGCTCTACGCACCGCTTGAACAAGGCGCCGAAGTTGGCCGCGTCAGCATAGCGCTCGACGGCGAAGAGCTCACGAGCGCGCCCGTACAACTTCTTGGCGCGGTCGAGCGTGGCGGTCTCTGGAAGCGCATGACCGACGAAGTGCGGCTCTGGTTCAACTGAGGTCGCGGCGTGGCGCAGGCACTCGAACACGCATGGCACGAGGGGCAGCTCAAGCCGCTCGCAGACGTGCATATCTCGCCACTGGACCGCGGCTACCTGTTTGGCGACGGGATTTACGAAGTACTGCCCGTCTATGACGGCAAGCCGCTCGGCCTCGACAAGCACCTGGCACGACTCGCGCGCAGCTGTGACGAAATTAGGCTGCCCGTGGGCCGCAGCGCCGAAGACATCAAAGCGGTGATCATGGCCGTCGTCGAAGCCAACGGCGGTGGTGACCAGTCGGTCTACGTGCAACTGACGCGCGTGGGCCTTGAGGGTCGTGACCACCGATTCCCGGATGCGCCGCAGACGCATCTTTTTGCCATGTCGAGCCGGCTGGCCCCGATCAACATCGACGCCTATGCGCAGGGTCTTTCGGCCATCGTCTTGCCCGACGAACGCTGGGCGCGGTGCGACATCAAGTCGACGTCGCTGCTTGCCAATGTGCTGGCCAAGCAGGCGGCCAGCGAGGCGGACGCAGCTGAGGCCATTCTCGAGCGCGATGGCGAGCTCATCGAGGGCGCGACGAGCGCAGTGGGCTGCGTCACTGATGGCGTTCTGGCGCTGCCCGTGGAAGACGCGCGCGTCTTGCCCAGCGTCACGCGCGCACTGATCGTGGAAGTCGCGGACCGTCGTGGCATTCCCGTGGAGACACGTCGCATCGAGATGGATGAATGCCGTGCTGCCGACGAAATCGTCGTGATGTCGAGCACCCGTGAGATCATGCCAATCTCGGACCTGGACGGCGTACCGGTTGGTGATGGCAAGGCGGGTCCCGTGTGGCGCACGCTGTTCGCGGGTTACCAGGAACTGAAGGCAGACGCATGAGCGACGACGGCGAAGACACCCTCCTCGAGTTTCCGACCTCCTTTCCCATCAAGGTGATGGGTCGCAACGATGCGGATTTCGAGGCGCACGCCACAGCACTTGTGCGCGCCCACACGGGCGACAAGGCACCGCTATCGGTTGCTTCTCGTGAGAGCCGCAACGGTAGCTTTCTTTCGGTGACGATTGAGATAACGGCCGAAAGCAAAGCACAGCTCGATGCGATCTACGAGGCACTAACGGACGACGAACAGGTCGTCATGGCGTTGTGAACGAAGCCTACCGCGTCGAGTCGCTGGGGCGGCAGGACTACGAGCCACTCTGGCGGCGCATGCAGGCCTACACCGACGAACGCGGGCCTGACGCCACCGACCTGCTCTGGTTCTGCGAACACCCGCCCGTCTTTACGCTGGGCATGGCGGCCAGCCGCGAACACGTGCTGGCGCCCGGCGACATTCCGCTTGTGCAAATCGACCGTGGCGGCCAGGTCACCTATCACGGACCGGGCCAGCTCATGATCTACCCCCTCATCAACGTGCGCCGCGCCGGGTTCGGTGTCCGCGCGCTCGTGAGTGCGCTCGAAGACAGCGTGATCGAGCTACTGGCCGACGCGGGCATCGAGGCCAAGGCGCGTCGCGATGCGCCGGGTGTGTACGTCGAGGGCCGCAAGGTGGCGAGCATCGGCCTGCGTATCCGACGCGGCTGCAGCTATCATGGCATGGCACTCAACGTCGACATGGACCTCGAGCCCTTCGCACGCATCAATCCCTGTGGGATGCAGGGCCTCGAAGTGACAGACCTGTCGGGACTGGGGCTCGACTGGGGCCTCGCCGAGACCGAGCGGCGTATCCAGCCGATCCTCGAGTCCCGACTGCGCCTGCGCGCCGCAGCCTGACTCCGGCACGACGCGGCTGCCTTGACGACAGCTGCAGAACATGAGGGACTCAGGCCAACAAGAAAAAGAAAAGGGTCTGAGAGTGCTGAACTGGAAAAAGATCACCGAGGCGGCGGAACACGCCGGCACGTTACACGCAGACATGCGTGACGAGTTTCTCGCTTCGGCCTGCAACGACTCGGAGCAACTCGCCGCCGCCAACCGCCTTATGGCGCGCACCGCGCCCGCGGGATTCATGCGCACCTCGTTGCCCGACGCGGACGACGCGCCCCAGCCCGCGCTCGCCGAGGGCCAGCAGGTGGGACCCTGGCGCATCGACACACTCATCGGCCGCGGCGGCATGGGCGAGGTGTACCGCGCGGAACGCGCCGACGGCCGCTACGAACAAACTGTCGCACTCAAGCTCATGCAGGGCGCCGCCCCCTCGGACAGTTTCGACGCGGAACGACGCCGGCTGGCGCTCATGGAGCACCCAGGCATCGCGCGCATCGTCGACGGCGGGGAAACCGACGATCACCGGCCCTACATGGCCATGGAGTACGTTGACGGCGCGCCCATCGACGCCTACGTGCGCGACGCGCAACTGGGCCGGTCCGAGCGGCTGGCCTTGTTTCGGCGCGTCTGCCAAGCCGTCCGCCACGCGCACAACAAACTGATTCTGCACCGCGACCTCAAGAGCCAGAACATCCTCGTGGACAGCCGCGGGCAACCACGGCTCATCGATTTCGGGATTGCATCGAGTCTCGAGGATAACGCCGAAGGTGCGGGACCGCTGACCCTGGCCTGGGCTGCGCCGGAACAGCTGCGCGGCGAAGCCCTTAGTGCGCAAACTGACGTCTTCGCATTGGGCATCCTGCTGCACCTGCTGATCTCGGACATGCGACCGGAGCGAGAACCCGACGGGGGTATGTCGATTCGCATCAATGACGACGCTGATCTGGCAGCGATCACCCGCCGAGCACTGGCAACGGAACCCGGCGAACGCTACGGCTCGGTTGACGCACTCGCAGAAGACGTGGGCAACTGGCTCGAAAAGCGCCCGGTGCTCGCACGCGAAGGCGGGCGACTGTATCGCCTCGGCAAGCTCATCAAACGCGCACCTTTGGCAACTGCCCTCGCCGCAGCCTTCATCGTCGCGCTCACCGGCGGTCTCGCCGCCAGCCTCACATTCGCCGATGCGGCCCGGCAGGAAGCCGAGCGTGCGACGGACGCGCTGGAGCGCAGGCAATACCAGTGGGAACGGACCGAGGCGACGCTCGCGGCGCAACAGGCCTACTCCGATGTCTTGCAGCGGGCGTTTGGTGGCGACGAAGACTCGGAGCGGCTGTCCAAGCTCATGATGACGCGCTGGCGTGAGGTCTTCGACAATCGCGATGAGGACCCGAACGCTGCGGCGGCTACAAGTTACGCCATCGGCCGCAACTTCTATTTCCGACGTGATCTCAAGCGCGCGCTCGAGGTCTTTGATGCCTGGATGCCGACCGGCGCAGGAAACCCTGCGCTGTACGACATCGGCGAAGAGGTGTACGCACTCATGCTGACCGACGCGGGTCGTGACGCAGAAGCTGAGCCCATTCTGCGCGAGCTCGTCGCGCGCTTCTCCACGGGATATCAAGAGAGCGAATCCGAGCTGTTCAATTACGCCTTCAAGCTGGCGCGCATCACCAAGGCGGAGGAAGACCTGGCGCTTGCGGAAGAACTGGTGACGAAGCTCATTGCCAACGACACACAGCCCTTTGAGCTGCTGTTCCACACCAACATGCAGGCGTTCCTGCGCAATGCGCGCGATGACCGCCAGGGCGGTTATGAGTCGTTCAAGAGAACGCTCCAGCTTTTTGACGAGAACCCGAATCTCGTCGTCTACGGCCGTGACACGGTGCGCTACAACGTCGCATCCATGGAGCTCAGTTTCACCCGTGATCTGGACCGCGCACAGACCATCGCGCAACAGATCATCGATGAAGATGTGCCCATGAAAGGCGAGAGCAGCGCCGAGGCACGCGCCCGTCTCGTTCTGGGGCTTGTTGCCATGGAGCGCGGCGACAACGACGTCTCAATCGACGAGCTCAAGCGTGCCGACTCGCTGTTCGAGCAGTACGAGGGCAGCGGCTCGCCCTGGCATATCAAAGGGCTCGCCGTGCTCGCGGTCGCACAGGCCAACGCGGGCGATGTCGAAGCGGCTGACGCCACGCTCGCGGCGGCACGCGTGCTCGTCGATGAGGTGAACGGTTCAGCTACGCGCGGACATCAATTGCTGATGGCTCAGGTGCACGTCGATCTTATCGCGGCGCGTGTGGACGCCGTACCCGCAGACGCGTTTGCAGACCCCGAGTTTCTTGACGTGGCGCGGGGCGACACGATGCAACTCTATCTGTACCAACGACTCGCGGAAGCTGACCTGGTGCCGCCCCTGCCGAAGCGCGAGGCCACCTAAACGCCCATGCGCGCTGCAAGCCAGGCGCGCGCATCTTTCCAATCGCGACTCACGGTGCGCTCGGACAGGCCGAGCAAGGCCGCAGTCTCGGGCTCCGTAAGCCCAGCGAAATAGCGCGCGTCCACGACGCGCAGCCAGCGCGGATTCTCTTCGGCCAGCTGTTGCAGCAGGTCGTCGATCACCGCGATCTGTTCGGGCGTTTCGTCGAAACCCGCCACCCGATCGGCCGCCTCCTCAAAACTCTCGCCGGCCTGACCACCGCCCCGTTTATCCGCCAACTTACGCCGCGCGTGATCGACGACAACCTGGCGCATCGCAAGGCTCGCGGTGCGCAGAAAGTGTTCCTGTGACTGCCACACGGTCTTGCCACTGAGCTTCAGAAAGCTCTCGTGCAACACGTCCTCGGTCATCATCGTGTCGCTGAAGCCCGCTCGGCGGCGCCGGTTTCGTGCCAGCGTCAGCAACGACTGGTAGCCCGCCGCTGCAAGCCCGTCTGCGACGCGCAACTCGTCGTCGCCGTAACCGCCGATGTCACCGGGCTCGGGCTGACTCATGGCGTTTCGTGTCGGTTCATAGGCTTCAGGATGCGACAGTTGCGCGCAGTGTCGCAAGACGTTCCGGTGTGCCGACGTCGTACCAGTGCGACCCCACGTCAAAGGCACCCAGTTCGCCTGCATCGGCGGCAGCGCGCAGCAGGGGCACGACCGAGAATCGACCGTCTTCGCAGTCCGAAAAGAACGCCGGCGAGTAGCACGCGATTCCCGAGAAGGTCTGCATGGCATCGCCCGCGTTGTGCGCACGCTTGTCCACTTGCGAAAAATCACCGCCATCGCGGTATTCGGGATTCGGGGTCAGTCCGATCGCCGCCTCGGTGCCGTCGAGCCTTGCGGCAGCGCCCGAGGCGAAGTCAAAGTCCGTAAAGATGTCGGCGTTAACCACCCAGAACGGCGCGTCCTCCAACAACGGCAGCGCCCGCACGATCGCACCGCCCGTATCGAGCGTGGGAAAGCCTTCGGGGCTATAGAGCGCGCGCAGACCGAAGCGCGCGCCATCACCCACGTGGTCGACAATCCGTTCACCGAGCCAGCCCAGATTGATCACCACGCGTGTCACGCCGGCAGCGGCCAGGGCACGCAGATGGCGGCCGACCAGCGTCTCGCCACCCACCTCAACAAGCGGCTTGGGCAGCGTATCGGTCAGGGGGCGCAGTCGCTCGCCGCGCCCAGCGCAAAGCAGCAATGCCGACGTCATTGCGACAGCGCCGGCAGGCAGCGGGTCTCGATGAGATCAATCAGCCAGTCGAGCTCGGGATAGGACCCCGAAAGCTGGGTGATGTAGCCCAGTGTGCGCGGCACGTCCTCAAGGAAATGCCATTTGCCATCGCGGTGACCCAGGCGTGCGAAAATGCCCGCCGCCTTGAGCTGGCGCTGCACGCCGCTCAGGAAAAACCAGCGCAAATTCTGCGCCTGCGACTGCGTCGCGGCCATCGGCGCATCATCGAACCAGCGCACCGCCCAATCAGTAACCTGCTCGATGGGCCACTCGATATAGCAATCGCGCAGCAGCGACACGAGGTCGTAGGTGAACGCGCCTCGCACAGCGTCCTGGAAGTCGATGATCCAAAGCCCGAGATCGGAGTCGAGCATAAGATTTCGCGAATGGTAGTCGCGGTGCACTGCGGTCTGAGGCTGTTGCAACGCATTGGCCACGAGTCGGTCCGTGAGCTGCGACCATTCGCGCTGGTCGTCAGCGCCCCACTCTAGGCCCAGGTGCTTCGCACAGAGCCAGTCGCTAAACAGCGCCATCTCGCGGCGCAGAAGCGCCTCATCATAGGGGGGCAGCGTGTCCGCAAAATCGGCCCCGCGTGACTGCAACCGGTGCAGCCAGTCACCGGCCTGCGCGTACAGCGCATCGGCGAGTTCGGGCGCGGCTTCGAGCTGCGGCAAGAGCGCCTGACTGCCGAGATCCGAGAGCAGCAGAAAGCCCTGCTCGACGTCATCGGCAAGTATCTCGGGCACCGGCAGTCCCAGCGCGGCAAAACCCTGCGCCACGTGCAGGAACGGACGACAGTCTTCCTGCGGCGGCGGTGCGTCCATCACGATCAGCGAGTCATGCTTCGGGTACGGCCAGGCAGTGCCGCCCGGCGTCACACGCAGGTAACGTCGGAAACTCGCATCCTCGGAAGCCGCTTCGAGGGTTGCCGCAGCTAAGCCCAGCGACGACAGCCACGCGGCCATCGCTTGCTCTCGTGACGCGCCGTCGCCGACGGTCGCGGTATCGTTACCGGATTGTCTGGCCACAAGTACCTCAGGGTTGGCCGCAACAGGCGCGGATACTACCGCGCGACAGCCGCCCGGGCACGGCAAGACCCTGTGCGGACAATGCATTACACTGCCGCGGATCGCTCCTGACTGGCTATTCCGTCATCACCGATTCGCCTCACATTCGCTCCCTAGGCCTAAGCGGAATCGCAAACCTGCTCTTGTGTTTGGGCTTGCTCGCAACAAACGCCCGCGCACAGCAGCTGCCACCGCTCTGTGGTGTGAATCAGTTCCCGGTCGACACGCCCCAGGAAACGGGGCTCGCCGAGGGCCAGGTAGCCTTCGAGAGCGGCTCGGGCCGATACACGCTGGGCGGCGATGCGGTGCTCTCAAACGGCGTGGCCGTACAGCAGGGGGAATTCCGGTTCGACGCTGATAGCGGCAAGTTCGACCGTGATGAGTCCAGTTTGGCGCTATTTGGCAATATTCGGTACTCGGGCGGCGGCGCCAATATCGTGGGGCAGGAGGCGCTGCTGAGTTACCTCTACGGCCGCGTCGAGTTTCGCGATGCCGTGTTTCAGCTCGGCTACGGCGCCTCTCGCGGCGCGGCCAGCCTGCTGCGCATCGACCAATCGGGGAAGATTCGTCTGCGTGGCGTGAACTACACCTCATGCCCGCCCGACAAAGACGACTGGATCGTCAAAGCAGACCGCATCACGCTCAACACAGTCGACGGCGTGGGTGAGGCGCGCAATTTGTCGCTGCGCTTCAAAGACGTGCCGATCCTCTACACGCCCTACCTGTCGTTCCCGATTTCGGCGCAACGCAAGACGGGCTTCCTGCTGCCCAACATCGGTCAGTCCGGTCTGAATGGTCTCGACATCAGCCTGCCCTGGTACTGGAACATCGCGCCCAACTACGACGCCACGTTCACGCCGAGGCTGTTGTCGCGTCGCGGTGTGCAACTGACGGCCAGCGCGCGGTACCTGACGGAGTTCTCGAGCGGCAACGTCGAGGTCGCCCACCTGCCTGGCGATGACCTGACGCGGCTCGACCGCACGCTCTTTCGCTGGAACAACACCACGGACTTCGGCGACCGCTGGCGCGCGTTCGCGGATATCACGGACGTCTCCGACGACCAGTACCTCGAGGACTTGGGCGGCAGCCTGTCGAGCGCCAGCGCCACCCACCTCGACCGCACCGCGGGCGTGGCCTACCGCGGGCGCCAGTGGCGTGCCGATGCCCGCGCGACGCTCTACCAGACCATTGACGACCAGATCGTGGCCGAGGACGAGCCCTACCGCCTCTTGCCCGCGATCCGCCTGCAGGGGCTCTGGGACGACATCGGCAGCGGATTCGGAATCGGTCTCGATGCCGAGGTGACCCACTTTGAGCGCGAATTGGGCGTCACCGGAGAGCGCTTCCATGTCGCGCCAAGCCTGTCCTGGGAAGTCGATGGCGGCGGCTACTACATACGCCCCGAGTTGCAGTGGCTGTACACACACTATCGCCTCAAGCCAGAGGCCGATCCCATTGACGAGACGCAGACGCGCAGTCTGCCCATCGCCACGCTCGACGCCGGGCTACGCTTCGAACGCGAACTCAAGGGCGGCACGCTTCGCCAAACGCTCGAGCCGCACATCTATTACGTTCACGTTCCGTTCCGCGACCAAAGCGATATTCCTGTCTTCGACACGATCCTGCCCGTGGCGAGCCTCGAGCAGCTGTACCGCGCGAACCGCTACATCGGCCTCGACCGCATCGGCGACACAGACCAACTTACCTTCGGCGTCTCGACCCGGCTCGCCACCTCGGATACGGGGCGCACCGTGTTACGGGCGACGCTGGGCCAGACTCGCTACCTGTCGACGCAGAGCGTCATCCTGCCGGGCGAGATCACGCAGGCTGGTAACTCGTCGGACTACATTGCCGAGCTCTCGCTCAACTTCTGGGGCGACTGGAATGTGGACCTAACTCAGCAATGGAACACAGAGCGGGACGAATCGACCCAGTCTGAGTTCCGACTGCAGTACAACCCCGGCGACGGGCGCGTGGTCAATGTGGCCTACCGCTTCCGTCGCGATGCCGTCGATCAGGGCGATATCTCCTGGTCCTGGCCCATTGCGTCGCAGTGGAACGTCGTGGGGCGCTATAATTACTCGTTCCTGGAGCGCGCCTCGCTCGAACGCTTCGTCGGCGTCGAGTACGAAAGCTGCTGCTGGGGCCTACGCATCGTGTCACGCCGCTACATCAGTCGCCGTGACGGAACGGCCGATACGTCGGTCGCGATCCAGCTGGAACTCAAGGGCCTGACCAGTGTCGGAGACCCGGCAGACAAGCTGCTTGAGCGTGGCATCCTGGGCTACACGACACGACGCTGACCGACTGACCTACACACTGCTAGACGTTATGCACCGATCTCGACTGTTTCTAACTGTTTTCGTTTTCCTGGGCCTTGCTGCCGCTGATCGCGCCAGCGCCCAATCCGCTGACTCGAGCATTCTGCTCGATAAGGTCGTCGCTGTGGTCAACGAGGGCGTCGTTTTGCAAAGCGAACTCGACGCGCAGTTCGCTGCCATCTCAGAACGTCTGCAGGAATCGGGACAGCCGCCACCGCCAACAGACGTGTTGCGCGATCAGGTGCTCGAACGCCTCATCGTCAACCGGCTGCAGTTGCAGCGTGCCGAGCGCATGGGCATCCGCGTCTCGGACGCCATGCTTAATAACGCGCTCTCGGAAGTGGCGGCCCGCAACGACATCCCCTTCGAACAATTGCCGCAGATCATGGCCACGCAGGGCCTGTCCTACTCGCTCTACCGCGAAGACATGCGCGAGCAGATGGTTATGGACCAGCTGCGCCAGGTTGAAGTGTTTCGGCGCATCAGCGTGACGGAGCGCGAGATCAAGCAGTGCCTGGCACGCGGTGAGGAGAGCTTTGGCGCCAACGCTGAGTTCAATTTGTCCTACATCCTCGTCGGTGTGCCCGCGGCGGCGACGGCCGCACAGTTCGCTGAAGCCGAGGCAGAGGCGAACGCGCTCTACGAGCGCCTGCAGGAAGGTGCCGATTTCGCAGCACTGGCGGTAGCCAACTCCGACAGCGAAAACGGCCTCGACGGCGGTGGCATCGGCTGGCGCAGCGGCGATCAGATCCCGACGCTGTTCGTGGACGCCGTGCGCAGTATGAACGACGGCGACGTGAACGAGCCGATCCGTTCGAGTTCGGGCTTCTATCTCGTCCGCCTGAACGAAACGCGCGGCGTCACGGGCCGCAGCGAGATTCAGCAGACCCGTGTGCGCCACATTCTCATCCAGCCCAACGAAATTCTCGATGACGCCGCCGCGCAGCAGAAGCTCGAAGACATTCGTGACCGCCTCCTCGCCGGCGAGGATTTTGGTGACCTCGCCAAGCTCAACTCCGACGATCCGGGCTCGGGCAACCAGGGCGGCGACCTTGGCTGGACCACCTCGGATGTCTTTGTGCCCGAGTTCACGGAGGTCGTTGAGTCTTTGGAGCTCAACCAACTATCGGACGTCTTCCGCTCGCGGTTTGGCTGGCACGTGCTCGAGGTCTTGGGCCGTCGCGTCTACGACAACACCGATGAGGTTAAGCGCAACGAATGCGCGGTGAGCCTGCGCAACGCGCGCGTCGGCGAAGAAACCGAGCTCTGGCTGCGCCGCCTGCGCGACGAAGCCTTCGTCGAGAAGCGCATCTGAGATGACGCTCGCGATCACCTGCGGGGAACCCGCAGGAATCGGGCCCGAGCTCTGCGTGCGACTGGCGGGCATGAACCTGCCCGCGCCCGTCGTGGCCATCGGCGACGCAAGCTTGCTTGCCGAGCGGGCCCGTCAAATCGATTGCTCGGTGTCGCTCACACCGTTCGATGACGCGCAAAGCGACCATACGCCGGGCACACTGCCTGTCATCGACCTGCCCTTCCCCGCCCGACACTGCGTCGGTAAGCCAGACACCCGCAATGCGGCCACGCTCATCGAGGGGCTCGATCTCGCTGTTGACGGCTGCCGCAACGGTCGCTTCGCAGGCATGGTCACAGCGCCTCTGCACAAGCAGGTCATCAATGATGCAGGCATCGCCTTCAGCGGCCACACGGAGTACCTCGCAGCACGCTGCGGCAGTGCTACGCCCGTAATGCTGCTCGCAGGAGAGACGCTGCGTGTGGCGCTGGCCACGACGCACCTGCCGCTGCGCGAGGTCGCCGACTACATCACGACAGAACGACTGACGGCCGTCCTCGATGTGCTCTGGCAGGGACTACACATACAGTACGGCATCGACGCGCCCCATATCGCAGTGTGCGGCCTCAATCCACATGCCGGCGAAGGCGGCCACCTGGGTCACGAGGACGCTGACGCCATTGCGCCCGCCGTCGCCGCCCAGCAGGCACGCGGCCGCAACGTCACGGGACCGCACCCCGCCGACACCGTCTTCAATCACGCGGGGCGCGACGCCGACGCCGTGCTGGCCATGTTTCACGACCAGGGCTTGCCCGTGGTCAAGTACGCGGACTTCAGCACCATCGTCAATGTGACCTTGGGCCTCGACATCGTGCGTACCTCCGTCGACCACGGCACGGCACTCGATATCGCCGGCACCGGCCAAGCCGATCCGGCGAGCCTTTTGGCTGCCGTGACGCTCGCAGCACGGCTGACAGCGACCCGCTGACCGGGCGCCCTGCGCAGCGCACCCGCCCACGACCCCTGACCGCGTCCTGACCACCCGGCGGCGTTCCAATGTGTCGTTTCGACAAAAGAGTAGACACTGTCTACTTTTTCAATTACGGTAGTTGACACTGTCTACCTCACCGCACCCGGGAGTACGTCGCCATGGGCAATAATGAATCCGGTTTTCGCAATCGCTACGGCCAGTGGGCTCTTGTCACGGGCGCGTCGGACGGCATCGGTCGGGCCGCTGCGGAGGTGCTTGCAGCGCACGGCATGAACCTCGTCCTTGTCGCGCGTCGCGAGAAGCTGCTCCACCAACTCGCCAATCACATTTCCGACGTTTTCGACGTGGAATGCCGCAGCATGCCCACCGATCTGGCAGAGCCAGGCGAGACCGGACGACTCATTGCCGAACTCGAAGGGCTCGATATCGGGCTGCTCGTTGCCGCGGCCGGCTTTGGCACCTCCGGCCCCTTCAGCGACGGCGCATTGCTCAAGGAACAACAGATGCTCGCGGTCAACTGCGGTGCGGTTCTCGAGCTCACGCATCACTTCTCGCAGCGTTTCGTGGCACGCGGGTCGGGCGGACTTGTGCTCCTGAGTTCCATCGTGGCGTTTCAGGGCGTCGCGGGCTCGGCGCACTATGCCGCCACCAAAGCCTGGGTGCAGACCTTGGGCGAGGGCTTGCATACTGAGTTGTCTGATCAAGGTGTAGATGTCATCTGCGTGGCACCAGGCCCCGTCGACACGGGCTTCGCAACTCGGGCCAATCTGGTCATGAAGAATGCGGCGTCGCCACATGTCGTCGCAAAGGAGACCTTGGCGGCCCTGGGCAAAAAGCGCACCGTGCGTCCGGGTCGGCTCGCGAGACTGCTCGGGCTCGCGCTGACCGTTCCGCGCTGGGCCCGCATTCGGATCATGAAGCAGGTCATGGCGGGAATGACGAAACATCAACGAGCGCCTGCCACTGCGGAGTCGCGATCATGAGCCGTTCATCACTCCGCGCTTGGTGCGCTGCAGTCTTGACGCTGGCATTCGGCGCGTCTGCCTGCACGATATCAACGCCCTACCGGACCGCAGCGTCGTCCGACGAACGCGGAGACACGGTATTCGTGAGCGTTACCCATGCCGTTGTGAAGGAGAACAGGGCGTCACGCCGGTTGTTTTTTGAATACGTCGAAAACGTCGAGGAAAGCCTGCCCGCCAGTCCCGGCTACGTCGGCTTTTCCAAGCGTATGGTGCTCTTCGGAAACGACGCCTGGACGATGACTGTATGGAAGGACGAGGCCAGCCTGGAGCGATTCGTGCGCAGTTACGCGCACCAGATCGCCATCCGCAATGCCTTCGTCGCGTTGGAATCAGCTCGATTCGCGCGCGTCGAGATGGCAGCGGACGACGCGCCGCTCTCGTGGGAACAAGCACTGGCTGCATTGGAGTCTGAGGCACGAACGTATTGACGCTGCGGATCGGCGCTCGATAAGTTGGCGCGATGAATGAGAAGACTACGCGACCCGGGCGTCGCAACCTTAGGGAAGACTGTGTCGCCGAAGGCTTGCGCATTGTCAGTGAGCGCGGTGTCGAGGCGCTGAGTCTTCGGGAGGTCGCGCGGCGTCTCGGAGTGTCGCACCAGGCGCCCTACAAGCACTTTGCAAGCCGGGATCACATACTCGCGGAAATGGTGCGCCAGTCCTACGCCTCGTTTGCCCAGTTCCTGGAGCAACGGCCCATGACGCAACAACCGGCAGAAGATCTGGGCGCCATGGGCGAGGCTTACCTCGAGTACGCGTTTGCGCATCCGTTGCAGTACCGGCTCATGTTCGGCACACCGCTGCCACCGCCCGAAGATCACCCGGCCATGATGGAGGAGGCGCGATACGCATTCGGATTGTTGCAACAGGGTATTTCGGACGTTCACGCCATGCGAGGTGAGCCCGATGCCGCCTCGCGCACCGACTTCGACGCTATGTTCATTTTGTCTGTCCTGCATGGACTGGCGACCATCATGCAGTCCTCGGTGCTTGGTACTCTGGACCTGGCCCCAGGGGCCATCGAGCGTATGCCCGGGGAAACACTGACCCGAATTAGCTGGATGCTGGGCCTGGATGACCATGGTGAACCCGCGTCTTGAACCACCGCCCCAGAAAACGCTTCGGACAGCATTTTCTCGTCGACGCCGCGACTATCGACCACATCATTGGCGCCATCGCGCCCGCGGCCGATGAGCACATCGTCGAAATCGGCCCCGGCCAGGGCGCACTGACCAGCGCCCTGGCGCGTCGCGCCGGAAGGCTCACACTTGTGGAACTCGACCGCGACCTCGTCGCCCGACTCGAGCGCGAGTACGCCAACGCCGACCAGGTGCGGGTGATCGGCCAGGACGCACTCGAGGTCGACTATGCGAACCTGGGTGCGCAGCTGCGGCTCGTTGGCAACCTGCCTTACAACATTTCGACGCCCCTGCTCTTCCACCTCGCGCGTTTTGTGGGCGCGATAGAGGACATGCACTTCATGCTGCAAAAGGAAGTCGTGGACCGAATCACTGCCGCGCCCGGCGGCAAAGCCTGGGGGCGGCTTGGCGTGATGCTCGCGCTGGCCTTCGACAGCGAGTTTCTGTTCGAGGTGGGGCCTGAATGTTTCGATCCGCCACCGCGCGTCGACTCTGCGGTCGTGCGTTTGTCGCCGCGCAAAGCCCCGCCCGACATCACAGACGCCAGCGTGCTGGAGGATGTCGTCCGGCGCGCGTTCTCGAAACGGCGCAAGACGCTGCGCAATGCCTTGCGCGAGGTGGCCGATGCCGGACACTTCGAGGCCGCGGAGATCGACCCCACCCAGCGCGCCGAGACCGTGGGCGCGGACCGGTACGCGGCCCTCGCCAACGCGATCGCCGCGCGCTGACTGGCCACAGGCGCAAGCCGCGTCATGCGCATTGCGCCACAGGAGGCGCTTTGTTTGAATGTCGACATGACCGAACGCCCTATCAACATCGACGTGTCGACACGTTTCCTGGACGACCAGAGTGAGCCCGACGACGGTCGCTACGTGTTCGCCTACACCATTCGCATCACGAACGTGGGCGATCGGCCTGCGCAATTGCGCCGACGCCACTGGGTCATTACGGACTCGAACGGCAAAGTTCAGGAAGTGCGCGGCGACGGCGTGGTCGGCGAGCAACCGCACCTGCCGCCCGGTGAGTCGTTTGAGTACACCTCAGGTGCCATCATCGAAACGCCCGTCGGCACGATGCAGGGTGAATACGAGATGCAGGACGACGACGGCGAGCCCTTTGACGCGCCCATCGCGCCGTTTACGCTTGCCATTCCCGGCATCCTGCAGTAACGCCCGGGCGCCCAGACCTTGGCGATCTACGCGATTGGCGATCTCCAGGGTTGCTACGATCCCTTCCGGCGCCTGCTCGACACCATTGAGTTTGACCCCAACCACGACACGCTCTGGCTGACAGGCGACCTCGTGAACCGCGGGCCCAATTCACTGGCCGTGCTGCGGCTTGTGAGCCGACTCGGAGACGCGGTCGTGACCGTGCTCGGCAACCACGACCTGCACCTGCTGGCACTGTCCGAAAGACCCAAACGCTCGGCCTTGCGCAAGCGCTACTCGATCAGCTACATCCTCGACGCCGACGACGGGCCTGAACTCATCGACTGGCTGCGGCGACGGCCGCTGCTCCACCACGACGCCAAGCTCAACAAGGTGCTCGTACACGCGGGCATCCTGCCGCGCTGGTCGATCGACAAAGCATGCCGACGCGCCGCAGAAGTCGAGAACGCATTGCGCGGCGACGGGTTCCACGAGCTCATGTTGCATCTCTACGGCAACAAGCCCGTGCTCTGGCGCAGATCGCTGGAAGGCATCCCGCGCCAGCGCTTCATCGTCAATGTGTTTACACGCATGCGCATGCTGACGTCGCGTGGTGGGCTCGATCTCAAGACCAAAGGCACGCCTGGCAGCGGCGGCAAGTTTCGCCACCCCTGGTTCGAGCTGCCGCACAAGCGCGGCGATACCGAGGTCATCTTCGGCCACTGGTCCGCGCTCGGCTACCTGCGCGACCATGGCGTCGTCGGACTCGACACAGGCTGCGTCTGGGGCCGCGCGCTCACGGCACTGCGCGTTGATGTCCCCGACGCGGCACCCGTGCAGGTGCCTTGTGACGTGCCAACGGGCTGATCACGGCCTCGACAGCACCGCCGGGCACCAACCGGCGCCCCGCTAAAACCGATAAACTGCAGCGGATGAGCCAAGAACCGAAAGCACCTGTCGACGCGGCCCCGGACAACGCCAGCATGCCGCCCTTGCTGCCGTTCAACCTGCACGGCTGGATCGAACGCCACCGACACCTGCTGCAGCCACCGGTCTGCAACCAGCAAGTCTTCGAGGATGGTGAATTCATCATCATGATTGTGGGTGGGCCGAATTCGCGTGACGACTACCACTACGACGAAGGCGAAGAGTTTTTCTTCCAGCTCGAAGGCGACATGTTGCTGCGCACCATCCAGGATGGCCGCCGCATCGACATCACGATCGCCGAAGGCGACATCCTGTTGTTGCCGCCGCGCGTACCGCATTCACCGCAACGTTTTGCCGACACGGTCGGGCTGGTCGTGGAGCGCAAGCGCCGCGAGGGCGAACTCGATGGCTTTCATTGGTACTGCGACGCCTGTGATCACTTGTTGTACGAGGAATACCTGCACGTCACCGATATCGTGGCGCAGCTGCCGCCTGTCTTCGACCGGTTTTACGACAGTGAGGCCAAGCGCACCTGCGACAACTGCGGTGCCGTGAAGCCACCCCGCGATGGCGACTGACCTCATGCACGGCGAGGGCCGCTCGATCGCCCGCCGCCTCGACTTCGACGGCGCGCAGTCGAATTATTTTGGCGTCACACCGGCGCGCGGCGCGCCACTGACGGCTGGGGCGTTTGTCGGCGATGTCGCCGGTGGCGGCAGCTGCAACGCGCAGGTGCTGCAACTGGCGCCGCACTGCCACGGCACCCACACGGAGGGCGTTGGACACGTCACAGCCGCACGCCACGATGTCCTCGACGTAATCCCGAGCCGCCGCCTCAGCGCGCTACTGATCACGCTGCCCGAGCGCCGCGCAGCCGATACGACGGACGCGCTGCCGCCGGTGACCACACCTCAAGACCGCGTCCTCGTAGCGTCGGATCTGGCGGCGGCCTGGCCGGCCGAGACTACGCCTGACGCGCTAGTCATCAGAACACTGCCCAACCCCATGGACAAGGCGCACGCCCGCTACACAGACAGCGACGACTACGCCTATCTGACGATGAGCGCCATGGCACACATCGTCTCACGCGGCGTCTTGCACCTGCTTATTGATACACCCTCGCTCGACCGCCTCGATGACGGCGGCCACCTGGCAGTACACCGACTCTACTGGGGCTTGCCACCGGGCAGCACCGACCGCAGCGAGGCAACCCGCGGCGACGCCACAGTCACAGAAATGATCTATGTGCCCGACGATATCGAAGACGGTCACTACACCCTGGCACTGCAGCCCGCGCCGTTCACGGGCGACGCCACGCCCAGCAACCCGACTCTGTACCCCCTCGAGGCTTCATGACGACGATGGAACACGACGCGCTAGCCCAGGCCCGGGCACTGGATGCCGCCGATCCGCTGGCCACATTCCGTGACCGGTTTGCGTGGCCCCGCGGTCGCGACGGCAAGCGCAAGGTCTATCTTTGCGGCAACTCGCTGGGCCTGCAGCCGTTGGCCGCGGGCGAACGCGTGAATGAAGTGCTCCGCGACTGGGCGACGATGGGTGTCGAGGGTCACTTCCGCGCGGAGCGCCCCTGGGTGCCCTACCACGAGGCCGCGGCGCCGCTGCTGGCCGAATTGATCGGCTGCGCCGACGATGAAGTCGTCGCCATGAACACGCTGACGATCAACCTGAACCTGCTCATGCTGAGCTTCTATCGCCCCACAGAAGCACGGTGGAAGATCCTCATCGAAGCAGACGCATTTCCTTCGGACCGCTACGCGGTGCAGTCGCAGCTCGACTGGCACGGCCGCGACGTCGATTCGAGCCTTGTCGAATGGACACGCGGCGACAGCGGCTATGACGTGGACACGTTGCGCACGCTGCTCGACGCCAATCCGGAGATCGCACTGATTTTGCTGCCCGGGGTGCAGTACCTCACGGGTGACGTGCTCGACATGCCGGCTGTCGCCGTATTGGCCCGTGAGCGCGACATCCCGATCGGACTCGATCTGGCTCACGCGATCGGCAACGTGCCGATGCGCGTCAGCGACTGGGGCGTCGATTTCGCGGTGTTCTGCACCTACAAGTACCTGAACGCGGGTCCAGGCGCCGTAGCAGGCGCCTATGTTGCGCGTCGCCACCACACGAGCGACCTGCCCCGGCTGCACGGCTGGTGGGGCAACGACGCGGCGACGCGGTTCGAGATGCGCAACGACTTTGATCCCGCACCCGGCGTTGATGCCTGGCAACAGAGTAACCCGCCGGTACTGGGTCTCGCGCCCGTCGTCGTCGGGCTCGAGCTGTTCCGCGAGGCCGGTATCGAGCGCCTGCGCGACAAGTCGAAGGCCCTGACGGGCTACCTCGAACAGCGACTCGCGGCACGCTGTGGCGACCGCGTTCGGATCGTGACGCCTGCGGCGCCCGAACAGCGCGGCTGCCAGTTGTCGCTGGCCGTCAACGGCAGCACGCAGAGCGGGCGCGGCGTGTTCGAATACCTCGACGCTCACGACGTCGTCTGTGACTGGCGCGAGCCCAACGTCATTCGCGTCGCACCGGCGCCGCTCTACAACAGTTTCGAAGACTGCTGGCACTTCGTGGAGCGACTGCACAAGGGCCTGGAAGCGTCGTGATTCGCGAGGGCCGCATCACGATTCTCGGTGCGGGCCTCACGGGCGCTTTGCTTGCCGTATTGCTGGCGCGCCGCGGGATCGAAGTGACAGTGCTCGAGCGCCAGACCGATCCGCGCAAGGGAACGGTTACGGCCGGCCGCTCGATCAACCTCGCCATGGCCGCGCGCGGTATGCGCGGCCTTAAGCGTGCTGGCCTCGAGCACGCCATCGACGATCTGCTCTGTCCCATGCCAGGCCGTATGCTGCACCCGATCGCGGGGGGTCTGGAGTTTCAGCGCTACAGCGGCAACGAAGAAGACATTAACTACTCCGTGAGCCGCGCGGGCCTTAACAACCGACTCATTGATGCTGCCGAACGCGCGGGCGCCACGATTCGTTTCGGTGCGCGCTGCGAACAATTCGACCCCGCCACAGGCACCCTGCACCTGCTTAACCCGGACGGCAGTGGTGACACCTACCGGGCCGAACGCCTCATTGCCGCCGATGGCGCTGGCTCACCCACGCGCCGGGCACTCGCACATCTGCCAGGCTTCGAGGCCAGCGAGCAGCTACTCGGCCACCGCTACCAGGAAATCGATATCCCCGCGGCCGCTGATGGCGGCTACGCCATGGACGCCGAGGCGCTGCACATCTGGCCGCGTGGCGGCTACATGCTGATCGCGTTGCCCAACCCGGGCGGCGACTTCACGGCCACGCTGTTCATGGCCGAAGACGATGCGGCCGGGACACCCTCGTTCTCGCTCTGGGAGACACCTGGCGCGGCCGAGGCCTTTGTTGCCACGCAATTTCCCGACGTGCCGCCACTTGTGCCCGATCTTGCGAATCAGCTCGACGCCCACCCCCTGGGTATCCTGGGCAACGTGCGCTGCAAGCCCTGGCACATCGAAGACCGCGTGCTCCTGATTGGTGATGCCGCACACGCGATCGTCCCCTTCCACGGCCAGGGCATGAACGCGGCCTTTGAAGATTGCGTGGTGCTCGACCGCCTGCTCGATGACCACGACGACTGGGGCCGCGTTTTCCAGGCATTCTCCGACGTGCGACTGGTCGACGCCGATGCCATCGCCACCATGGCCATGGAAAACTACGTCGAAATGCGCGACACGGTGCGCGACCCGCGCTTCCACCTCAAGAAAACGCTCGCGTTCGCATTGGAGCAACGCGCGCCCGAGCACTTCATCCCGCGCTACTCGATGGTCATGTTCCACGCTTACATCAGCTATGCAACGGCACTGGAACGGGGCCGCGTGCAGGCCGCCCTGTTGGAGCGCTGGACGGAGTCCGCCGACTCGCTGGACGAGATCGACCTGGACCGCTGCCTTGTCGAGCTTGGTGAGGCGCTGGCACCGATTCCGCGCGCCTCTGTGTAACCTTTTGGGCGGGGCACCACTATAAGTGGATAAGTGCGCCCAATTCGGGCGCCGCACCACCGAGGAATCGGAACATGATCAGACACTTAGTTGCACTCACGCTGGCGCTGTTCACGTTGCCCGCAATGGCGGGGATCGAAGACGCGAATCTACCGCCCGATACGGCCTGGTACTTCCATGTTGACTTCAAAGCCATGCGCAGCACCAGCGTTGGCCAGAAACTCTACGGCTGGCTCGACAACGAGGTCTTCGACGACGTCCGCGAAGAGACGGGCTTCAACCCGAACCAGGAACTCGACAGCATCTCTGCCTTCAGCGATACCGCGGGTGTGGCCACGATGATCGTGCAGGGTGATGTGAGCCAGGACACACGCGACAAGATTCTCGCGGCCTTGCAGGCGGGTGGTGACCTGTCAACGGGCAAGGCCAGCGGCTTCGAATACTACGAAGTGCAAAACGTCGATCTCGACGACGCTGAGATTGGTATTCAGAGCGACACGCTGTTCATGAGTTTTGACCGTCGCAGCGCCATCGTCGTGTCGAGCACGCTCGACGGCATGGAGCGCGGTCTCGAAGCACGTCCCCGCAAGTCGAGTGGCAAGGCACTGCTCGTACTCGCCGCCGACAAAAGCCTCATGCAGGCGGGTGTCGACACGATGGCGCTGGGCGACGGCGCCGCTTCCTGGAACTCCGGCTTGCTTCGCGAAGCCCGAGAGGTCGCGTTCGTCCTTGCCGACACCAACGGGGATGCCGACATTCAGGTGCGTGTGACGGCCGACGATCCGCGCACCACCAACTCGCTGGCTGCCGTCGTGCGAGGCCTCATCGGCCTGCAGGCACTGTCCGGTGACGTCGACCCCAACGTATCGACGCTGTTGTCGTCTCTGGATATCAGCGCCGACAGCGCCGGACTGACGCTGGCGCTGCGGGTGTCGCCCGATGTGCTCACGGACATCATCAACGACTGATTTGATTGCCGCATGCACGACCTTGCAGAGCAGGACCTCGTCGAGCGCGCTGCCAACGGCTGTCGCCAGTCGTTTGCCAACCTCGTCGAACACTACCGCGACCGCCTGTTCCGATTCCTGGCCCTGCGCTGTGCCAACCGGGAGGACGCTGAAGATGCTGTACAGGAAGCCTTTGTTGCGGCCTGGCGCTATCTGCCCAGCTACGACGCACGCTGGCGGTTTAGCACCTGGCTCTACCGCATCGGCCTGCGCAACCTCCCCAAGGCACGGCCAGTGTCCGAGCCGCTGGGTGACCATGAGGCCCCGGGCACTGACGCCCTGGGTGCCGCGGAAATCGACAACCTCTGGCGGCTTGCGCGTGAACATCTCTCGCCTGACGCCTGCGCAGCACTCTGGCTGCGCTATGGAGAAGACATGAGTATTCGTGACACAGCCCAAACGTTGTCGCGCAGCGTGCCCTGGGTCAAAGTGTCTTTGCTGCGCAGCCGCCGCCAACTGGCGGCCGTTGCCGACGGAGCGTGATCATGAACGACAAGATCGAACGCAAACTCGCCCGCGACGCCCATGCGTTGCAGTCGCTTACTGTTTCCGAAGACGCCCAAGACGCGCTCGACGCACGACTGGCCGTGACACGGCAGGCCGCGGCCGAGGCGCCCGAGCCGCCGCGGCCGCTGTGGCAGCCCGCGGCACTCGCAGCGACTGTGTTTCTGAGTGTGATCATCGGGCTCATTATTACGAGCGGGTCGCCCGACAGTGATGGCGACACCACGATTGCCGAAACCACGGTGCCCGCGCGCGAAGTTGAAGCCTCACCGGCTACGCAACGCTTCGAGAAACTGCCCATTCAGACAGTATCGCAGGCGGTGTCACAAGCGACGCCGCTGGAAGACGAGTGGGTGGCGTTGCGCGACGATCTTGAGCGCGCGAAGGAGAAGATCGAGGCTGACTTGCCCGTGCGGTTCTAACAGTCCGAAGGACCGAGGTCGCGTCCACCGATGCGGCGCCACTCGGTGAATGTGCAATCGGGCTGACCCGACTCGCCCGCCAGCGGTTGCGAGCAAGTCAGCTCCCACTCTCGTAGATCAAGGTCAGGGAAGTGCGCATCGCCATCTGCAACTTCAACGTGCACGCGTGTCAGGTAGACGCGGTCCGCGTGCGGCAAGAACGCCGCGTAGAGTGCCTCGCCACCGACGATCATGATCTCCTCGACATCGCCCGCCGCTTCCAGGGCGCGGTCGAGGTCGTGTACGACGGTCGCATCGGCGGCCTCAAACGCCGTATCTCGAGTAACCACGATGTTGTGCCGCCCGGGCAAGGCCTTGCCGATCGAATCCCAGGTGAGCCGACCCATGACAATGGGCTTGCCCATCGTTCGTTTCTTGAAGTAACGCAGGTCCGCGGACAACCGCCACGGCAACGCGTTCTGACGTCCAATCACGCCATTGTCGGAGACGGCGACGATCATCGACAGCAGCGGCCCCGCGTTCACACCGAGACCGCCGCGCGAATCAGGGGGTGCGGGTCGTAGCCCGGGAACGCGAAATCGTCGATCTGGTAGTCGTAGAGCGACTCGGGTTTACGCAGGAACTCGAGCTGAGGCAAAGGCCGTGGTTCACGCGTCAGTTGCAAGTCCGTTTGCTCGAGGTGGTTGAGGTAGAGGTGGCAGTCGCCGCCCGTCCAGATGAACTCCGCCGGCTCGAGCCCGACCTCGCGCGCAATCATGTGCGTCAACAAAGCGTAGGACGCGATGTTGAACGGGACCCCCAGAAAGATGTCCGCACTGCGCTGGTAGAGCTGGCACGACAGCGCACCGTCGGCGACGTAGAACTGAAACAGGCAATGACAGGGCATTAGCGCCATGTTGTCGAGTTCCGACACATTCCAGGCCGACACGAGAATGCGTCGCGAATCAGGATTCTCGCGCAGCTGCTGCAACACCGTTTCGATCTGATCGATGTGACGGCCATCGGGCGTCGGCCAGTTTCGCCACTGCACGCCGTAGACGGGTCCGAGATCGCCGTTCTCATCGGCCCACTCGTTCCAGATCGACACGCCGTTTTCCTGCAGCCAGCGCACATTGCTGTCGCCGCTCAAAAACCAGAGCAGCTCGCCGATGATCGACTTAAGGTGCAGCTTCTTGGTGGTCACCAGCGGAAACCCCTCGCGGAGGTCAAAGCGCATTTGGTGACCGAACACGCTGAGCGTGCCCGTACCCGTGCGGTCCTCCTTGCGCGCGCCGTGCTCGCGCACGCGGCGCATCAGGTCAAGGTATTGCTGCATGCAGTGGGTCCTAGCGAGTGATGCCGGCGCTGGGCGCGGGCTGGCGCGTGGCGCGCAGGAACAGGAATAGACCGAACAGGATCATCGGCGCACTCAGCACCTGGCCCATCGTCAGCCAGTCAAAGGCGAGATAGCCGTACTGCTCGTCGGGGACGCGGACGAACTCCACGAGTGACCGGAACAGACCGTAGAAGAACAAGAACAGACCAGAGGTGGCGCCGACGGCGCGCGGACGCGCCGTATAGGTGTAGAGGATCAGGAACAGGACCACGCCCTCGAGTGCGGCCTCGTAGAGCATCGAGGGATGCAGTACCTCGTCACCCACGAGGAAGCCCCAGAGTGCCTCGGTCGGTTTACCCCAGAGTTCACCATTGATGAAGTTGCCGATACGACCGCAAAGCAGCCCCAGCGGTGTGAACACGGCGACAAAATCCGTGATCTGAAAAAAGGTCTTGCCATTGCGGCGTGCGAACCACCACATGGCTACCAGCACGCCCAGCAGGCCGCCGTGAAATGACATACCGCCTTCCCAGAAGCGGTAGATGTAGTGCCAGTCCTGGGCCACCTGGGCCCACCCGTAGAACAACAGATAGCCGACGCGACCGCCAACGATCACACCCAGCGCACCAAAGAAGATGAGGTCTTCGACTTGAGCGGGCGTGACGGGCGTGTCTTCGCGTTTGGCGCGGTGCCTGCCCACGATGTAGGACAGCACGAACCCGACCAGGTAGGTCAGTCCGTACCAATGCACTTTGACCGGGCCCAGAGAGAACGCGACCCGGCTAATTTCAGGGTAGACCAGCACGGCCGAAGTGTATCACCGGTCTGGCGCGGGGCGCGTACGCCGATGCGCTATAGTGACGCCCCGATCTCGCGCGACCTGCGATCATGAATCGACTACAAGACGAGCCCAGCCTGTACCTGCGCCAGCACGCCCACAATCCTGTCGACTGGTGGCCCTGGAATGACGAGGCACTGGCGGCCGCGCGCGATCAGGGCAAACCGATCCTGCTCTCGATCGGCTACTCGGCCTGCCACTGGTGCCACGTGATGGCGCACGAATCCTTCGAGGACTCGCGTATCGCCAAGCTCATGAACGAGCACTTCATCAACATCAAGGTGGACCGCGAGCAGCGCCCCGACCTCGACAAGATCTACCAGACGGCGCACCAGCTCATGACACAGCGCCCGGGCGGCTGGCCATTAACCATGTTCCTGACGCCCGATGACCGGTTACCGTTTTTTGGCGGCACCTACTTTCCGCCCGCAGCCCGGCACGGCCTGCCCGGGTTCGACGAGGTACTCGAAAAAGTTGCTGAGTTTCACGCGGCCAGCCCGGCTGAAGCCGCGCGCCAGGGCGGCGCCGTGCGTGAGGTGTTCGACAAGCTCGAACCCGAACTGGCGCAAGACACCCCGCTCGACGATGCACCCATCGCGGGCCTGCGCCAGTCCAGCGATGCTCACTTCGACGCGGACAACGGCGGTTTCGGCCGCGCGCCCAAGTTTCCGCAGGCGGCAACACTCGCGCGCCTGCTGCATCACTGGCGCGACACAGCCAGCGATACAGAACCCGACCTGCAGGCCTTGTTCATGAGCGCGCTGTCGCAAACGCGCATGGCACGCGGTGGCCTGTTTGACCAGGTCGGTGGCGGCTACTTTCGCTATTGCGTCGATGCCACGTGGACGATCCCGCACTTCGAAAAGATGCTGTACGACAATGGCCAGCTACTCGCGCTCAATGCCGCGACGTTCCAGGCCACAGGAGACGCCTTGTTTGGCGCCGCGGCGCGTGCCACCGCGGACTGGATACTCCGCGACATGCGCCACGACGACGGCGGCTTCTTTGCCACCATTGACGCGGACTCGGAAGATGGCGAGGGCGCTTACTACACCTTCACGCCTGACGAAATGCGCGCCGCGCTAAACGCCGAGGATGCGGCACTCGCAGTGAAGGCCTTCGGACTCGATCTCAGCCCCAACTTCGAGGGCCGTTGGCACTTGCAGCTCGCCGCGACGCCCGCCGAGCTCGCTGAGGAAACCGGCACGCCCGAACAGGCCCTCGAAGCGCGCCTTTCCGGGATTCGCGCGTCACTGGCAACAACGCGAGGCGCGCGCCCCGCACCCGGGCGCGACGAGAAAATACTGACGGCCTGGAATGCACTGGCGATGCGCGGCCTCGTGGCCGCAGCCCGCGCTTTCGAGGACGATAGCCTCACGGTCGCTGCAGCCAATTGCGCGGCGTTCCTGCACGCCCACTGCCGCGACGGCGATCGGCTCATCACGGGCTGGCAGGACGGCACCGGATTGGGCCCGGGCTTCCTCGACGATTACGCCTTGCTGGCCGACGCGCTGCTTGAACTGTCGCAAAACCACTGGGACGCACGCTGGTTCAATTGGTGTGTGCAGATTGCCGACCAGTTGCTTGCGCTGTTTGAGGACCCGGAACGCGGCGGCTTCTTCTTCACGGCCCACGATCACGAGGCGCTCATGTATCGACAGAAGCCCATCGGCGACGACGCCCTGCCTGCGGGGAATGCGGTCGCGGTGCGCGTGCTCTTGCGACTGGGCCACCTGCTTGGGGAACCAAGCTACCTCGAGGCCGCGGAGCGTGCGCTGCGCTTCGCGCTACCTGCACTGCGTGAGTACCCGCAGGCGCACGTGACTTTTATAGAAGCGCTGGCCGAATACCTCGCGCCCGTCGAGACCATCGTGATTCGGGGGGATGCCGCACTGACCCAGCAGTGGCGCGAGTCGGTTCAGAAACTCTACGCGCCGTCGCGCGTGACGCTGGCCATACCGGGGGACGCGCAAGCCCTGCCGCAGGGACTCGATGCCCACCGCGCGCCCGCGACGGGCGCGCTGGCCTATGTGTGCCGCGGGCAGCGCTGCCTGGCGGCCATCGACAACTGGCGCACGCTCGCGAACGAGATCCGCGAGCGCTGAATTGCGTCAGTAAAGCGGCGTGCGTTGCCAGCTGTCGCCGTTGCGCGCGATCTCAAATCCGCGCCAGTACGTCAGATCAAGCTTGAGCGTGATGACCTGGGGCGTATTGTTCCAGTCGAGTGTTGTCAGGCGCAGCGACTCGCGGTCCTGCAGCGACGACACGGCAGCGAGGAAGGTGTCGAGGTCGGGCGTCGGTGCACCGTTGACCTCGACAATGCGCCGCCCGGCCCAGAGACCGAAGCGCGATGCCGGTGAGCCGTAATTGAAGTACGCCACATAGACACCCGTGGGCGCGATGCCACGCTGACGCGCCAGCTCGCGGTAGGGCTCCTGCAACAGCGCCCCACCCCACTGCACGACACGGTCTGCACTGCGCCCATCGAGCACCTCAGTGCGCACCTCTGCACTCACGAGCTCGCGGTTGCGCCAGAACTCAAGCGTAACCACGGGCTTCTGCATGGCGCGCTCGACCTCGCGGAACGAGGTGACAAGCTCACCATCGACAGTCAGCAACAAGTCGCCAGGTTGCAGCGTCTTGGCGGCATCTGTGGCGGCAGCCACGCGTTCCACGGTCAGCGCCTGGCGTTGCTTGCCATTGTGCGCCTCGAGCCGGTCCAGCCAAGGCTCGGGCAAACCCAGCTTGCGCGCGCTGGCCAGCGGCAGCATCGACCATTCGGTCTCCAGTGAGTACACGCTGCGATCGTCACGCACAATATCGATAAATTCGGAGATCACCTCGGCCGGAATACCGCGCGTCATCTGACCGCCGTCGTTGCCACCCTGAAGGGCAAAACTCGACCAGCTCGCGACTACGTTGCCGCGACGATCTGCCAGGACGCCGTCGACGGCCGGCGCGTTCACAACGGAGACGAGCTCGACGTTGAAGTCGCGAAAGCGAAGCGTGCGCGAGATTGGGATAGTCGCCGGACTGCGCGAGGCCACGCGCGTTTCCTGCAGGACCACACGATGCGACGGGGTCAGGCCCACGACCCAAACGGGATCATCAGGCTTGAGTGCAACGTCCGACAGGCGCGCGGCACGCACGGGTGTATCACCGATGAGCGCGGGGTCGTATTCAAGCATGGCCAGATTGTGCAGCGGGTGCACGTAGGCGACACGCGCGGGAATCTCAAGCGAGCCCGCAATGGTGATCGAGACGTCGCCCATGGCCATGGGCACCGTGTTTCGGTCGACGAGCACGAGGCCACGCTCGGCGTCGACGATGACTCCGGTGCCGTAGTAATGGCGTTCTGCGACGCCCGAAATCGTAAACGGCAGGTCGAAGTTTACGAGCACAAGCGAGGGCGAGAGCTTCGCGGCGCGCGCATCATCTTGCGGCGGGAAACTCGTCGAGCCCGGCTTCTGAGCTGCCTTCTCCGGGCCGCTCTCCAACGTCTCGCAGGGCCAGACGCCGTGGGTGTCGTCCCGCGCGCACAGGCGCGTCGGGTACCAGGTGCGATCGACGCGCACGATACGAAGCTGTCGCTGGCGCGGCGCATCGAGCGTCACGAAGCGAAACGGCACTCGGGCGTCCGACGGCAGCGCTTCGAGCACTTGCGCCAGGTCGTCAATGCTGGCGACCGACTTGCCGTCCACCTCGACGATAACCGAGCCGCGCGCGATGGCCGAGTTACTCAGCATGTAGCCGGGGTTGGCCACGAACACCCCACCCGCCGGCAAGTTGTAGTGCCGCGCCTGCTGGTAGGACAGCGTGTTGAGAATTGCATCACCAAACTCGAGGAAGCGACGCGGCGTGATCGCGTGCAGGTCGCCGACCGGCAGCGTGATATCGATGGCGTTGCCCCCGCGCTCCACCGACAGGGTCACGTCCTCGCCCACGTTGTCGTCGAGCATCGATTCGAGCGGCACGAATGAGACGAGTGGCCTTTCGTTGACCGCGACGAGGATGTCGCCAGGCCGCAGCTTGTTGTGGGCAGGCGAACCCGGCAGCACGAATCCTACGGTAAGCATGCCCGTGTCATCAGGGAAGGCTTCCCGCAGCCGTGATTCCGTTGCTGACTGCAGACCAAGACGCTCAAGCTCATCGTAAGGCTTGCGCACGAAAGTCGTCTGCAGCGTGCCGCGTGCGACCGGCTGTCCCGCGCGGATGTAGTCGAGTGCACGCACAACACGATCCAGCGGCAGGAAGAAGCTTGACGCAGCCCCACTGCTGCCGCCCGCGTTGAGCGCAACCACACGGCCCTCGATGTCGACAACAGGCGAGCCCGACGAGCCGCCCGAGGTGCTCGAGGCCGCCTGGAAGTAGAAGGTGTTGAAGTCGTTGTAGTTGCCGCGACCGTAGTTGGGCGCCGGGCGGTCCAGGCGCGCCAGCGTACCGGCCAGGATCGAGAGCTTCTCGCCGGCGTCGTTGCCGATCACACGAATGTCACGGCCGACGCGCGCGCGCGCAGGCGCAAGCTCGAGTTCAGCAGGTTCAATGTAGGACAGGGTCGCCGGGTCGTAGCGGTAAAAACCGAAGTCGTGCACGGGGTCGTAGTAGACCGGTTGCAGCGAGACTTCCTCGTTGTTGAGGAACACCGCCTCGGCCACAACGGGACCCGGCGTGACGACGTGACGATTGGTGAGAATCAGACCCTGTTCGGCATCGACAACAAAACCCGTCGCCTGCGAAGAAACATTCCAGCCGGTATCAAAGGCCCGCGTCGAATCGATCTTGATCGACACAATGCCCGTGGAGATGCGTTCGATGGTGCTGGACCATTCGGGCGTTTCCGCCTGAAGCGGTGAAGTGGCGGCAAGCAAGCAGGTGGCGGCGAGGCACGAACGCATCAGGCTCATAGGCGGGGTTCCGGTTCCGGCAGAGGTGGGACCCGGCCCACGACAACGGTGCCGTGAGCCGGTCAGGTCAGTTTTGAGACCCTATCAGGCGTCGTTGGTTTCACGCCACGCGATATCGAGCTGCTTCGCCGCACGCACGTCGTCGAGGCGACGTACAGGTTGCGTGACGGGTGCTGCGTGAATGCTCGCGGGGTCGCTGGTCACGCGTTCGGCAATGCGCACCATGGCGTCGACGAAGGCATCCAGCATATCTCGAGACTCGGTTTCTGTGGGCTCGATGAGCAGACACTCGGGCACAAGCAGCGGGAAGTAGGTCGTCGGCGCGTGGAAGCCGTCGTCGAGCAAAGCCTTGGCCACATCCATGGCGGTGATGTGATGCTCGCGCGCCGTTTTCTTGAGCGTGATGATGAACTCGTGGCTCGCGCGCCGATTCGGGAACGCCAGCTCGAAGCCTGCGGCTTCAAGACGCTTCATGAGGTAGTTGGCGTTGAGTGTCGCGAATTCGCCCACACGGCGCATGCCTTCGTCGCCCAGCATGCGCATGTAGATGTAAGCACGCAGCAGCACGCCCGCGTTGCCCATGAATCCGGACAGGCGCCCGATGCTTTGTGGCAGGTCGCGCTCGTCAAGCCAACGGTAACCGTCGTCGTCCTTACCGACGATGGGCACAGGCAGGAACGGCAGCAGCCGCTCGCCCACACCAACAGCGCCCGAACCCGGACCGCCGCCACCGTGTGGTGTCGAGAAGGTCTTGTGCAGGTTCATGTGAATGACGTCGAAGCCCATATCGCCGGGACGCACCTTGCCGAGGATCGCATTGAGGTTGGCGCCGTCGTAATAGAGCAAGCCGCCCGCGTCGTGAACGATCTTGGCGATCTCCGTGATCTTGCGCTCGAACACGCCCAGTGTGGACGGGTTCGTGAGCATGATGCCGGCCGTGTTCGGTCCAACAGCTTCACGCAGCGCGTCGATATCGACGTCGCCTTCGGAATCCGTCGGCAACTCAACGACCTTGCAACCGCACATCGTTGCCGTGGCCGGATTGGTACCGTGCGCCGCATCGGGCACGAGAATCTCATTACGCGCCAGATCGCCGCGTGCGCGGTGGTAGGCGCGGATCATCGCGACACCCGTGAGTTCGCCCTGGGCGCCGGCCATCGGCGTCAGCGACACACCCTGCATGCCCGTGACGGATTTGAGCATGTCCTGAAGCTCGTACATGCACTCGAGGAAGCCCTGGCCGTGGGTCTCAGGGCCCAGCGGGTGACGGTTAATGAAACCGGGCAGCATTGCGAGCGAGTTACAAGCGCGTGGGTTGTACTTCATCGTGCACGAACCCAGCGGGTAGAAATTCGTGTCGATCGAAAAGTTCTTCTGCGACAGGCGCGTGTAGTGGCGCACCACCTGCAGTTCCGACACCTCCGGCAGAATTGTCTTCGACCCGCGGCGGTGTGCTGCCGGCAATTCGCAGCCTTCGAGCAGGCTGTCGACGGACTCGAGCGGGGCCTGGGCCGGAGCCGTGCGGCCGGGGCGCGACTGTTCGAAAATCAATGCTTCAGTCATGGTCGTCTCCCCTCAGCCCGCGCTCGCGAGCGAGCCCTGTTCGTTCATGACCTCGGCCAGCAGCGCGCGGTAGCGCTCGATGTCCTCGTCGGTCTTGGTCTCAGTCGCGCAAACCAGCAGCGCGTTGCCAAGCTCGGGATGGTCCGCGCTTAAGTCGAGGCCGCCAAGCACGTCATGCTCGGCCAGGCGCGCGAGCACATCGGCGGCGGGCCGATCGAGACGCAATACGGCTTCGTGGAAGAACGGCGTGTCGTAGGCGCGCTCAACGCCGCGCACCGAGGTGAGCGCCGACACAAGCTTCCGCGTCTGGCGGTGACTGGCGGCAGCGACGCGCGCGAGGCCTTCTTCACCCAACACGGCCAGATACATCGTTGCCGCCGTGACCATGAGGCCCTGGTTGGTGCAAATGTTCGAGGTCGCTTTAGAGCGGCGGATGTGCTGCTCGCGGGCCTGCAGCGTCAGCGTGAAGCCCGATTTGCCATCGACGTCCACGGTGCGACCGACGATGCGACCCGGAAGCTGACGCACGAGTGCGGCACGCGTCGTCATAAAGCCGAAGTAGGGACCGCCCGAAGACAGCGGCACACCCAATGGCTGGCCCTCACCACAGACGATGTCGGCGCCCTTTTCACCCCATTCACCGGGCGGGCGAATTAGTGCGAGCGAAGTCGGGTTTACCACCGCGACAACGAGTGCACCGACAGCGTGAGCCGCGTCGGTGAGTGCATCGACTTCTTCGAGGTTGCCCAGAAAGTTTGGCTGCTGGATGACGACGGCCACGGGCGGCTCTTCGCCAGCCAAAAACTGTGCGGGATCCGCGATTCCGCGTGCCGAATCCAGCGGCGACTCGTCAAACAGCAAGCCCTGGGTGCCCGCGATGGCCTGGGCCACCTTCTGGTAGGTCCGGCTTGTGCCACCCGCGAATACGACGCGGCGCGACTTTGACTTGCGGTTGGCGCGCACGGCCATGAGCGCCGCCTCGGCAACGGCAGACGCGCCGTCGTAGAGCGAGGCATTGCTGACCTCCATACCCGTGAGGCTTGCGATCATCGACTGGTACTCGTAGATGACCTGCAGCGTGCCCTGGCTGGCCTCGGCCTGGTAAGGCGTGTAGGCGCTATAGTATTCGCCGCGCGTGGTGAGCTGCCAGACGAGCGCCGGGATGTGGTGCTCGTAGGCACCCGCACCGATGAACGACAGGGCGTCATGATCCTGTGCTGCGCGCTCGTGCATGAGCCGCGTGACTTGCATCTCGTTGAGCGCAGACGGTACGCCTTCGAGCCCATCGATTCGAAGCGACTCCGGAATTTCGTCGAACAGCTCGTCGATGGACTCGGCACCAATGGTGTCGAGCATCTCGCGGATGTCGGTTTCAGTGTGCGGAATAAACGGCATGCGCGGCTCCAGTAGCGTTCAGTCGTCGAGGTTTTCGAGAAATTCCTGGTAGGCGTCCGCGCTCATCAGCGCGTCAAGGTCACCGCGGTCACCAGGGGTGATTCGGGCGATCCAACCTTCGCCATAAGGGTCTTCATTGATGCTCTCAGGCGTGTCGGCCAGTGCATCATTGATGGCTGTAACGGTGCAGGTGATGGGCGCGTAGACATCGGACGCCGCCTTCACGGATTCGACCACGGCAATGCCATCACCGGAATCAATCTCCTGGCCCACTTCGGGCAGCTCGACGTAGACGAGGTCGCCCAGCGCCTCCTGCGCGTGCGCGGTAATGCCGACAACAACGCTGCCGTCGTCCTCAAGCCGCAGCCATTCATGTTCATCGGTGTATTTCAGATCACCTGGGATGTTGCTCATCGGTTCCCCTCCTCGCCGATCGGTCCACCGCGGACGATCAGATCTCGACTTTGATGGTGCCGCGCCGAACGAACGGCGGCGGCACGACGCGTGCTGTGAGCAGCTTGTTTCGCACCTTGACGTGCACCGTGTCGCCCGCGTCGCTGGCAATGCGCGCCAACGCAATCGAGCGCTCCAGTGTCGGCCCGTAGCCGCCACTCGTGATTTCCCCCAGCGGCTCGCCCGACGCACTAACGACTTCCTGGTGGTCGCGCAGCACACCGCGCGACTCGAGCAGCAAGCCCGTCAGTTTCTGCTCGACGCCCTGCCCGCGCACAGCCTCAACGGCAGCACGCCCGACAAAATCACGATCGTCACCGAGTGCGAGCGTCCATCCGAGGTTCGACGTATCGGGCGGCGTGGATTCGTCCATGTCCGATCCGTACAGATTCAGGCCCGCCTCAAGCCGCAGTGTGTCGCGTGCGCCAAGACCACAAGGTCGAATGCCCTGCGCGAGCATCGCAGCCCAGGCGCTGGCAACTTCCGCCTCCGGCAGGATGATCTCCCAGCCGTCCTCGCCCGTGTAACCCGTACGCGCGACGAACCAGTCGCCGGCCTCTGCGGCGTAGAAAGGCTTCAGCGCTTGCGAAGGCTCACGGAGTGCTTCGGGCAGCAGGGACTCGGCCAGCGATCGCGCCTTGGGGCCCTGCACGGCCAGCATCGCAAGCTCGGGGCGCTCCGTAAGCGTGATGTTGAAGCCCTCGGCCTGCGACGCCATCCAGGCGAGATCCTTGTCGCGCGTCGCGGCATTCACAACCAGTCGGTAGTGGTCGCCGCCGCGCCAGTAGGCAATCAAATCGTCAACGACGCCACCGGCCTCGTTGAGCATGCAGGTGTACACGGCCTGCCCCGCGGTTTTGGCCTTATCAATGTCATTGGCAAGGAGACGGCGGAGGTACTGACGCGGCTGATCGGCGTCGCCATCGATATCGACCACGGTCATATGGGAAACGTCGAACACACCGGCCGACTGGCGCACCACGTGGTGCTCGTCGAGCTGCGAGCCATAATGGAGCGGCATTTCCCAGCCGCCAAAATCGACGAGCTTACCGCCGGCTTCGATGTGGGCTGCGTGCAGCGCGGTTTTCTTGAGCATGGTTGGCTCCGATGCGGGCGCATCGCGCCAGCGTGGTCGGTCGAAGCCCCTCTGTCCATGGACCTGAGAGATCAGCGCGTGCGGCGCGTTCCCCTTCGGTGGACCGCGAAGCGGCCGCTCTCCAGAGCCGATCAGATCGCGCGGTCCGGGTACCTGAGCGTTTCCGGGCTGGTTGCGCCTTCGGTGGTCCGATAAACGGACGCTCTCCCGCGCGATCGCTGGATCGAGGCACGATCATAGCGACCGGACCCTGCCAATACCAGCGCGCGCAGATCCCCTGTCTAGGTCCGGCGCGTTACAACGGCAGTGCGGTAGTGCGTTTTCTCTCGTGCAGCACGAAACTCGTGTTGGCGGCATTGACGCCGTGACCCGCGAGCAGACTACCGCGCAGAAATTGCTCGAAATGCGGGACGTCTCGAGCCACGACCTTGAGCAGGTAGTCGTACTGTCCGCTCAGCGCGTGGCACTCGAGCACCTCCTCGGAGGCCGCAACGACGGTGTCGAAGCGCGCGAGCGTCTCGGGATGATGATCTTCGAGCGAGATGTGCACGAAGGCCATGATCGACAGGCCAGCCGATTCCCGATCCACGAGCGCCGCGTAGCCCTCGATGACGCCCTCACGCTGAAGTCGCTGTACACGGCGCAGGCAGGGTGAGGGCGACAGCCCCACGGCTTCGGCCAGTGCCTGGTTGGAGATCCGGCCATCACGCTGCAAGGTGTGCAAAATCTTGCGGTCAAAGCTATCCACAGCAATTAATTTCTCTACATAGCAACTTATCTGACTAATTATTGCGCATTTCCGTACATTGTGACAATGATCGCAATCCTGAATCCCTGAATCCGCGTAAACTTGTCGTCGGAGGATTTCGTTATGGGCAAAGGCATTGTTTACACGGCTAAGCAGCCGGACGCAGACGGATTCATCGCCTACAGCGACGAAGAGCATTCAGTCTGGCGCACACTCTACAAACGCCAGCTGGAAGTCCTACCCGGGCGGGCCTGCGACGCCTACCTCAGCGCGCACGCCGACCTTGGCCTGTCGCCGGACCACGTCCCACAGTGCCGCGAAATTTCCGAGCGCCTGGAACCCATGACCGGCTGGCGCGTCGCACCGGTGCCCGCGCTCATTCCTGCGGACCAGTTCTTCACGATGCTGGCAAACCGCGAGTTTCCGGCGGCATCGTTTCTCCGCGATCGGCGCGAGCTCGACTACCTGGAAGAGCCCGACATCTTCCACGAAGTCTTCGGCCATGCGCCGCACTTAACAGATCGTCGGTTCTCGGAGTTCACTCACGCCTACGGCCGCGCCAGCCTGGCAGCCGACGACGGTGACCGGGAACTGCTGGCACGCCTGTATTGGTTTACGGCGGAGTTCGGGCTGGTCGCGACCGACGATGGGCCTCGCGCGTACGGCGCCGGCATCTGCTCGTCGCCGGGCGAGACGCGCTACGCCGTCGAAAGCGCGGAACCTGAGCGCCGGCCGTTCGACGTCATCGATGTGCTGCGTACGCCGTTTCGCATCGACACCTTCCAGCCGATCTACTACGTACTCGACTCGTTCGACACGCTGTTTGATCTCGCCGGCAGCGACCTCGGCGCCCTGCTCCGCAAGGCGCGCCGTCTCGGCGACTTCACCCCGGCCTTCGAAGCCGCCTGAGCTTCCTCAGCACGGCGAGAAGGGCTGCATCAGCTCGACGCTGGCGCGCGCTCGAGCCTCAGGCGATGCGTCAGCAGCACCGTCTTCAAGCAGCGCGTCGATGACCGCGAACCGCGGTTTGAGTCCCGCATCGTTGGCGATTTGAATATTGAGCCCGGGGCGAGCGTTCATTTCGAGCATGAGCGGACCCAGGTCTTTGTCGATGACGATGTCCACGCCCAGGTAACCCAGACCCGAAACCTCGTAACCGGTGGCCGCAATATCAAGAATGCGATCCCAGTGCGGTACCTGGTGGCCGGCGATGGGGGTCAGGGTATCCGGGTGGTCCAGCACACGCAGGTTTCCTGACGACGCGCTCATCGTCAGGCCTGTTGCCAGGTCCACGCCGGCGCCGACTGCACCCTGATGCAGATTCGCCTTGCCGTCCGACTGGCGCGTCGGCAAGCGGACCATCGCCATCACGGGGTAGCCGCGGTAGACAATGATTCGGATATCGGGCACACCGCGGTAGCTGATTTCATCGAACACACTGTCGAACTGCACGCGGTACTCAATGAGCGCAATGTCAGGCTGCCCGGTCAGACTGAACTGCCCACTGACGATGTTAGAGGTGTGGTGCAACAACGCGGACTCGGGCATGAGCTCACCATTGATGAGCCGGTAGTTGCCGCCGTAGCGACCGTCGATCACAAGAATCCCATCGCCACCACTGCCGCTCGCGGGCTTCACCACGAAGCTCTTGTGCTGAGCGAGCGTCTCGGGGAGGCCGCGCACATCGCCTTGCGATTCCGCAACGGCAAAAAGCTCGGGGACCGCCATGCCCGCGGCGGCGGCCAGCGACTTGGTCAGCCGCTTGTTGTCAACACGCGGGTAGAGACGCCGCGAATTGAGCGCGGTGATGTAGTTAGCGTTGCGCTCGTTGAGCCCGATCACGCCAGAGTTCTTGAGCTTACGCCCCCAGAGCATTAAGAGTCCTTGCGCGACAACACGCCGAAGCGACGCAGCTCGCTCAGTCGATAACCGCTGTAGCGCCCACAGAGCAGCACGAAGGCCAGGATCACAAGCAGCAATTCCGGGAACGTGAAGAACAGGTATTCGAGCGCATCGATACCCATGACCAGGTAGGCCAGCGCCGCCACCAGCAAACTGCCCGCGCCGGCCTTCATCGCATCCTGAGCACCACGTTCTTCCCAGATCACGGACATGCGCTCAATCGTCATGGCAATGATCACCATCGGGAACAACGCCACCGACAGTCCTGTCTCCAGACCGAGCTGATGCGCAATCACACTGATGGACAGCATGAGCAGCACAACGATGATGAGCACAGCCGTGAGTCGCGGCACCAGCAACAAACGGAGACGCTCGAGCAGAAAGCGTATGGCAAGCCCGAGACCCGTAAGCAACGTGAACAGAATGACGCCCGCCAGCAGGTCCGTCTCGCGGAACGCGAGCGCGATGAGCACGGGCATGAAGGTGCCAAAGGTCTGCACGCCGACAAAATTGCGCAACAAGACCATAACGAGCGCGCCAATGGGAATCATGAGCAGCACCGAATACACGGCCTGGGTCTGAATCGGCAGGCTGAACAGCGAAAAAGTCATGAGCAGCGAGCCGCGCTGCTCTGCACGATTGGTCGCGACGTCGAGGCTGTCGAGCTGGCTGCGGCGCACAGCGAAATTGAGCTCAAGCCCGCTGCCGCCCTGCACGGTAGCCAGCGTCTCCAGGCCTCGTGACCAGGCAAAAAAATTGTCGGGCAAGCCCTGCGAACCCGATGACGGATCAAAGAACAGCCATTCCACACCGTCGTGGATTTCCAGGTAGGTCGCGATCGGCGCGTTTCTTTGTTCGTCTTTGAGCAGCAAACCGCGCACCGATCGTGCGGGCACCCGCGCGTAGGCCAGCAGGTCGATGAGCATCGACATGCGGCGCGTGCCGCCACGCCGTCCTTCAAACAGCAGCGCCACGTTTTCATCGGGCGTCGGGTCGTTCACCCGCCGCAACAGTGCCGACACCAGCGATGCGGCGTCGGCCGACTCCTGGCGCACTTCTTCCACGAGCTCGAGCGCGGCGGTGCGTTCGGGCTCGGTCAGGCCGGGCGGGTCCGGAAAGGGTGGCGTTGTGTCCGCCTCTTCAATGGACGGATCGCCGTAAACCACAACCCGGTAATACAAGCGCTGCTCACCGCTGGCGCGGCGAATTGCCCACTGCGCGCGTCGGCCACCGTCCTCATAACCGATGTCATAGCCGTAGCCGCCGGCCACGGAGTTTTCCGACAAGGTCGCAAAGCCCGGTGTCAGTGCAGGCACGCGCAACGCGGCTTTGATAGGACCGGGCCGGGCCTCGAACCGTAGCGACGCCTCAATGGTCCAGGCAGAACGGCTCGCGTCCTCGCTCAGCGGCAGGCCGAGCACCGCCTGCTTGTAGAAAAACACGCTCAGTCCAAGCAACGCGCACACGAGCGCCAAACCCTGTACGTAACGTAAGGTCAAGACGCGTCCCCGCTGCGCCCCATGGCGTGCCCTGCAGCCAGCTGCTTCGCCAGCGCGCTGGTGTCGAACCAGCGCATGCCCGCGCGGCGCAGGTCGGCGAAGCGACCGCGATCGCGTGCGAACAGCCGATTGATAAAGTCGAGCCCGTAGACCATGCCCGCATTCTCGGCCTTGCGAGCGCGCCTGTAGCGTCGCAGCACGGGCGGGTCGCCAAAATCGGCACCGTCGGCCACCGCCTGAGCAACGAACGTCGCCAGGCAGTCTGCATCGTCAAACCCGAGATTAGCGCCCTGCCCCGCCAGGGGGTGCACCGCATGGGCAGCATCCCCCACCAGCAGCGTGCGCGGCGCGACAGGGTCGTCGACGTAGTGGCTCACGAGCGGGAACGACACCCGCGGCGTCGTCGCGGCCAGCGCGCCGAGCACACCGTCGCTGGCATCGGTCACCGCCGCGTCAAACGCGGCAGCATCCATGGCTTCGAGAGCCCGTGCGTGATCCGGCGTCGTGCTCCAGACGAGCGAGACCCGGCGGTCGGCCAGCGGTAACAAGGCCAGAGGCCCGTCAGGCAGGAAACGTTGCAGCGCGCAGTCATCGTGGTCGTGCTCGCTGGACAGGTGCGCTACGACTGCCAGCTGATCGTGAGACCAGCGCCGACTCGCGATGCCCGAGAGTGCGCGTACGCTGCTCTCGCGACCATCGGCACCAATGAGCAGTCGCCCGGTGAGGGTGTCACCTGCGGACGTCCGTACGGCAATGTCACTGTCACGTGTGGTGATGCCCTCGATGCTGACCGCCAACACGCTGACACGCGGATCCTCGGCAAGCATTTCGTAGAGGCACTGGCAGAGCATGGCGTTGTCGGTGATGGTGCCGAGCACAGGGGCCCCGAAGTCCGCACCTGCGAAATGCACGCCGTCACCGGCATCGGTCCCGGCATCCCAGACACGCATGCTCGTGAACGGCGCCACGTGGCTCGCTGGCAATCGCTGCCAGGCACCCACACGCTCGAACAAGGCCTGTGAGGCCGGCGCGATAGCGGACACTCGAAGACCCGGCGCATCGGCGTCGGCAGCGCGCGGTGGTCCCGCCGGGTCGAGGATGGTCACGGACAATCGCGGCGCGGCTTGGCGCAACGCTGCCGCAGCGGTGAGGCCTACGAGACCCGATCCGGCAATCAGAACATCGGCGCTCGGACGAGCCAAAACGATAACCTCAGGCCGCGCGCGAGCGCGCCGACCCGGCCATCCAGCGCTCAATGTCGTCGGCCGTTTTCGCGAGGCCCTTGCTCAGGACGTCGGGGCCGCTGCGGGTGACGGCGACATCGTCTTCAATGCGCACGCCGATGCCACGCCAGCGCTTCTCAACCCGGGCGTCAGGCGCGATGTAAATGCCGGGCTCCACGGTCGTCACCATGCCGGGCTCGAGTTCGCGCCAGGCGTCGTCAACCTTGTAGTCGCCAACGTCGTGCACGTCGATGCCAAGCCAGTGGCCCGTACGGTGCATGAAGAACTGACGGTAAGCCTCATTCTTGATCAGTGTGGAGAGGTTGCCCTCGAGTAAGCCAAGTGCACGCAAGCCGCGTGTGATCACTTTGACGGCGGCATCGTGAGGCGCGTTCCAGTGATTGCCGGCCACGGTTGCCTCAATAGCCGCCTCCTGCGCGTCGAGTACCACGTCGTACACGGCACGCTGTTCGGCCGTGAATCGGCCATTGACGGGAAACGTCCGCGTGACGTCGCTGGCGTAGAGGTCCAGCTCGCAACCCGCATCAACAAGCACAAGGTCACCGTCGTTGAGCAGGTCAGCGTTCTCGATGTAGTGCAGTATGCAGGCGTTGGCACCGCCGCCCACGATGGGCGGATACGACGCGGTCGCAGCGTGACGCCGAAACTCGTGTTGATACTCGGCCTCGAGTTCGTACTCAAACATGCCCGGTTGCACGGCGCGCATCGCGCGCTTGTGCGCGGCGACGGCCACCTTCGCGGACTGGCGCAGGCGGCTGATCTCGCGCCGGCTCTTGAACAGGCGCATGTCGTGCAGGTAATGGTCGAGTGATACAAAAGCCGAGGGCGCATCAACGCCTGCGATGTTGCGGCCGCGCAGACCGCACACCCATTCCGTGACCTGGTGATCAAACTCGGGGTACTGACCCATCGTGTAGAACACGCGCTCGGCGGACTCGAGCATGCCCGGCAGGATGTCGTTGATGTCATCAATGGGAAATGCGTCGTCGGCCCCATACTCGGACACCGCACCCTCCGTACCGGCACGGGCACCGTCCCAGAGCTCCCGTTCCGGGTTGCGCTCGCGACAGAACAGCACAAACTCACCCTCGGCGCGCCCGGGCGCGATAACGGCGACGGCCTCCGGTTCCGGAAAGCCGGTGAGGTAGTGAAAGTCGGAGTCTTGCCGGAAGCGGTGCTCGACATCGCGGCTGCGCACGCGCACGGGCGCGGCAGGCAAAATGGCGACGCTGTCCTCGCCCATCATGCGCATGAGCTGCTTGCGGCGCTTCGCGTATTCGGCTGCATCCATGAATCGGGGTCTCGTCTGTGGCGCGTATCGGTGAAACGCGCGTCAGTGTACGTTCGTGTCCAGACCACTGGCCAGCGCGCGAACGGGCGCTAGCTCCTCATACGCGAGCTGTGCGAGCACTCGCAGATACTCAACGATTTCAGTGTAGGCGGCCTCGGCGGCGTTGAGATCGTCCTCGAGGTCCTCGTCGCTGAGCGCAGCCCGCGATATCTCACCGAGATCGGAAACAAGTTCCGCAAGGGGCTCCTCGTCGAGCCGCTTGCGCGCCGGGGTGCCACGCATCGCCGCGCCCTCGCCCAAACCGGCCAGAAAACCTGCGGCCCACTCGACAATAGCGTCAACACGGTCACGCAGATCGTCTTCGTCGTCGGGCAGCCACGGCACGGGCAGACTGTCGGTGTCCGCGAGCGCGCGCACGCGGGCCGTAGCCAGCTCGCCCAATGGCGTTACGGCAGCGGAATCGCCGGTTTCGGCGGTGACCTGGTTGAGCCACACGGCGGCTGCCTCATCGCCCAGCATCGCGGCCAGGCTCAGGAGCCGCCCGTCGGCCTCGGCTGCAGTGGTGTGGCTCGCGGCGCTTGCAAGCAACTGTTCGACGCGCGCGTACTCGGTTTCGGTGGTGGACATGTCAGGTGGGTCGGTAGAAAACCACTCGCCATAATATCACTGCGAGCCGCCGCTGCGGCCCCGAGGCCGACCGGCGGCGATTGACCGTATTCGAGGCGCACACTATATTTCTCGCGTGGCACAACGAGAAGAAAACCTGTTCGACACGGAACTCCGGCAGCTTGAATCGCGCATGGAGGAGATTGTCCGCGTCTGCGACCAGCTCAAGGAGGAGAATCGGTCGCTCAAGGAACGCCAGGACGCCCTGATCACGGAGCGCGCCTCGTTGTTGCAGAAGAATGAGCTGGTCCGTGGCCGCGTCGAGGCTATGATCGGTCGACTCAAGTCTATGGAGCACGGCGGCTGAGACCGCCTTCCAGCGCTGGGCAGGGGCGCCCGGCGGCATTTGCGCATCCGCGCCAGCACAAGCCAGGGGAATCACCATGAGCGACGTCTACGCGCACGTAACCGTAAAGATCCTCGAAAAGGAGTATCAGGTGTCGTGCCCGGTCAACGAACGCACCGACCTGCTGGACGCCGCCGAGCTGCTCAACGGGCAGATGCGCGAGATCCGCGACAGCGGCAAAGTGGTGGGGCTCGACCGCATTGCGGTCATGGCCGCGCTTAACATGGCCAACGAAGTGCTCAAGTTCAAGGCACGTGAGGACGCTGTACAGTCTACGCTCGGCAACCGAATTCGCGCGCTGACCGAAAGCGCTGATAAGGCGTTGGGCGACGCGCGTCAGCTTGACCTGTAGGGTGTAGCACCCTGCTGGCGATGCAGTAGCCGGCGTGACAGAATGAGTTGTGATGTCTCCTGCAGTGTTCGACGCTGGCCAGGAAGCCTTTCGACCCTAATTATCTCACCTCGGGGTCAATTCCCGGCACGGATTTGCGCACTACCGATGCAATCGGGAAGCCTGTTTCGTGCTCTTTGACCCCACTTTACGCTCTGGTTCGAGAGCGATGGTTGGTGACGGCACAGGCGGGAGACATCCTTTCCTTTTCTGCACCTGCAGCGCGCAAACGGCTCGGACACACACCAGACCATGACGCCTGTCGACGCCCGTCGCTATGGGCTGGCTGCGCGCCGCGCGCTGCCGGTACCTGTAAGACAAGCTGCGTCACGACGTCTGTGCGCACGCTTGGCGGCAACACCCTGGTTTCGAGACGCGCAATGCATCGCCGTCTATTACGCGCAATACGATGAGCCGCAACTCGAAGCACTCATTGCCCTGGCGCGCGAGCACGGCAAAACCGTTCTGCTGCCCATCGTTGGAAACCGCGGCGCCATGCGGTTTCGCGTCTGGCACCCAGGCGCAACGCTCTACAACAACCGCTTCGGCATCGGCGAACCACGCGATGCAGGCCGGCGTCATCATGAGTTTCTATCGCGCGCACGCTACGTCGTCTGCGCGCCATTGACGGCCTTCGATGCGCAATTGCGGCGTGTTGGTATGGGTGGCGGTTACTACGATCGTTGGTTCTCGCAGCGCTTGCACCGCTGCGGTATGCGTCGCATCGGCATCGCATTTGACTGCCAGCGCGTTGCAGACATCGAGGCGCAATGTTGGGACGTGTCACTGCACGGCGTCGTCACCGAGACGCGAATCTACAAAGGCCTGTAGTCGGCGAACAATCGCTACATACCCTGAAAACACTGCTTTTGCAGCGTAAAGTCACACCGAATCCTGATCGGGGTTCTGCATCAACCAACGGCGCACAGACGTAAGCGCGCACGTCGCACGCCTCAGTCGCTTGCGACACGGCAACGCAGCTGTGAGTGGTAGCGCACAAGCAATGCACGAACACACACGCCATCTGCGCATCGCATTACCCTGTTTTTGCAGCGTGAACCGCCTCTCAGTGTGGCTGTTCGTTTGCTGGAAATTGGTTGCTTTATGTATATACTCGGCTCCGGGTAACCCGACACGGAGAACTAACCATGGCTACCAAGAAGGCTTCGAAGAAAAAAGCTTCGAAGAAAAAGGCGACAACTAAACGTCGCCCCGCGAGCAAGCGAAAGGTTGCGACGAAGAAAAAAGTCGCTAAGAAAAAGGTCGCTAAGAAAACGACCCGCAAAAAAGTAGCGAAGAAAAAAGTCGCTAAGAAAAAGGCCACTAAGAAGAAGGCCAAGAAAAAAGTAGCGAAGAAAAAGGTCGCCAAGAAAAAGGCCACCAAGAAGAAGGCCAAGAAGAAAGTAGCGAAGAAGAAAACCGCTAAGAAAAAGACCAAGAAAAAGGCCACCAAGAAGAAGGCCAAGAAAAAAGTAGCGAAGAAGAAAACCGCTAAGAAAAAGACCAAGAAAAAGGCCACCAAGAAGAAGGCCAAGAAAAAAGTAGCGAAGAAGAAAACCGCTAAGAAAAAGACCAAGAAAAAGGCCGCCAAGAAAAAGGCCAAGAAAAAAGTAGCGAAGAAGAAAACCGCTAAGAAGAAGCCTGCTCGCAAAAAGGCCACCAAGAAAAAGACGACCCGCAAGCGCGCAGCGAAGCGGAAAGTCAGCAAAAAGCGCTGATGTCGTTGACGGGGCCAGGTTTCGGCTTGGTCCAGTCTCTGAACGCAATGTGCCCGCCCTTTGGCGGGCACATTGCTATCCAGAGCATGAAAACGGGCTTGTAAAAGCGTGATGCTGTTAGGTTTTCATTGGGCTCGAGCCTGATATATTTGCCCAGGCCTATTTCGCGCGACACGACATATGGATTTTTCCGCCCAAAAGAAGAATGCGGCTGCGGCCGCTCTTGAGCACATCGAAAACGGCGTATCCGGCCTGGGCATAGGCACGGGCTCCACCGTTAATGAGCTCATAGCGATGCTGCCGAAGTACAAGGATCGGATCGAGACGGTGGTATCGAGCTCCGAGGCCAGTACGAAGTTGCTGCAGCAACACGGCTTCGAAGTCAGCGAACTCAATGATGTGGGCTCACTCGAGCTCTACATCGACGGCGCCGATGAAGTCACCAAGCACTTTGACCTGCTCAAGGGCGGTGGTGGTGCGTTGACACGCGAGAAAATTCTGGCGGGCGCGGCCCGCAAGTTCATCTGCATTGCTGACGAGAGCAAGCTCGTCGGGATGCTGGGCAGCTTTCCCCTGCCAATCGAAGTCATCCCCATGGCCCGCTCATTCGTGGGTCGGCAGATCATCAAGATGCGGGGTCAGCCGTTTTGGCGTGAAGGCTACATCACGGATAACGGCAACGAGATCATCGATATTCACAACCTCTCGATCGTGAACCCAAAAGAGATGGAGAGCCGTCTCAACCAGATCCCGGGTGTGGTGACTGTCGGCCTGTTCGCCCACCGTGGCGCCGACGTGTTGATTCTCGGCGACGCCCAGGGCGCCAAGACCTTCCAGAATTAGTCGAACCGCCTCTCAGCACCGACCAAAAAAAAGGCAGCCCACTGGCTGCCTTTTTTTGTTGTTGGCTGGGGGAGAGGGATTCGAACCCCCGTTGACGGAGTCAGAGTCCGTAGTCCTACCACTAGACGATCCCCCAAAACGTTCTGCGGCCGCGCGCGGCCAGGAAGCGCCTGTCTTAGCGCTTCGAGAACTGGGTGGCGCGACGTGCTTTGCGCAGGCCGACTTTCTTGCGCTCCACTTCGCGCGCGTCGCGGGTGACGAAGCCCGCCTTGCGCAGTTCGGGGCGCAGGCTTTCATCGTAATCCATAAGCGCACGCGTCAGGCCGTGGCGAATGGCGCCAGCCTGACCCGTCGTGCCGCCACCCGTGACGGTGACCGTGACGTCAAAATCGCCCGTGCGTTCGGTGAGCTCGAGCGGCTGGCGCACAATCATGCGCGCGGTCTGGCGACCGAAGAACTCGTCGAGCGGCTTGTTGTTAACGGTGATCGCACCGCTGCCGGGACGCAGGTACACACGAGCGGTCGAAGTCTTGCGACGGCCGGTGCCGTAAAAACTGGTGGCTGCCATGGTGTTCTATTACTCCAGGAACGTGAGTAGCGGGCTTAGGCCGTAAGCTCGAGCACCACGGGCTGCTGCGCCTCGTGATTGTGCTCGGGACCCGCGTAAATCTTGAGCTTGCGGACCATCTGACGGCCCAGTGCGTTCTTCGGCAACATGCCTTTCACCGCGTACTCGATGACGCGCTCGGGCTTGCTCTCGAGCAGCTTGCCAAGCGAAATGCTCTTCAAGCTGCCGATGTAGCCCGTGTGACGGTGGTACATCTTGTCGGACAGTTTGTTGCCCGTGACGCGTACCTTTTCAGCGTTAATCACGATGATGTAATCACCCGTGTCGACGTGCGGCGTGTACTCGGGCTTGTGCTTGCCGCGCAGGCGCGACGCAATTTCAGTCGCCAGGCGGCCCAACGTCTTGCCCGTCGCATCAACGACGTACCAGTCGCGCTTCACCTCAGCAGGCTTTGCAGAAAACGTCTTCATTTTCGTAGTCCTTCGGGGCCCAAAGACTGCCGGACCAGGCTGGTGCCTGATCCGGTAAGCCAAGGCTTGCCGGATAAATTTCAGTGGGTTGGCTGGCCGCGGCGTACGCAGCTCACGCTCAATTTCCCATTAATTCGGGCGCACGGGCTCGCGGCCGGTCGCCGAAAAGCCGGTAACTATAGGCGCCGGGCGGCCCCAATGCAAGGCTCTAGAGGGGCAAAAATACGGCTGGCGAGACCGCCAGCCACACTCGGATTGCCCAATAATCGACCGGTTTGCGGCCTAGAACGCGTACTCGAGCGAAATCGCCGTAAATGTATCCCGCTTTTCGCTGCCTTCAGGCACGTCGGAGTTGTACCGAACCCGGTAGGACGCGACGAGCGCCAGATCGCCGATCAGTCGTGCCTTGGCCTGCACGCCCCATTGCGCCTGGGTGTTTTCTTCGCCCGACTCGACGGCCAAGTTGGCCGCGAGCTCGCTGGTCTCGCTGAGCCGGTAGGTGTAGTCAGTAGCGCCGCGCACAATCGTCTCGTTCTCGCTGGTGCCGTCGCGGAGCTCGGACTGCCGCGCACCGGCGCCGAGCTCGAGGTTCCAGGTTTGCGTGTCGTTGTCGAAAAGCTTGCGCCCGTAACCGACGGTCTGGCTGGTTTGCTCGTCGTAACCGGAGAACTTGTCCTTGTCCCAGTTGACGCGGCCAAACAGGTAGCTGACATCACTTAAGGCCAAGTCGCTCTGCGCATTGAGGTTGTAGGCCTCAGCCGTGCTCTCGCCGCTATCTTCGGCACCTAGCGCCGTGGCGCCAACGGTGTGCTTCCAACGATCGAGATCCCACACGAGCTCCGTGGCCCCGTTGACACTCGTCGTTTCCGAGTTGCCGCTGGTCCCCTGGTAGCCAAAACTGACTTTGCCCGCAAACTCGGCCTGGGCCGACACAGACAGGCACACCATCGCCCCGGTCACGACCAGGGTCTTCAAAGTTTGTCGCCGCATGAACACTGCTCCGGCAGTACGAAAGCGCGGCATTATGCCTGCGCGGGACGCCTTGGCCAACGCCGCGCGCTGTTATAATCGGGTCATGGATTACGACACCCCCCAAGACGAAACGCGCCAGCCGGCTTCGACGCCCGTCGAGCGACTGATCGCGGGATTCGATAACGCGCTGCGCACGCTGGCAACGGCGTCACCGCAAGCAGCCCGTCCCTCACCCGCCGTGAATACGGATGAGACCCGCCTCAGCGACAAAGAACGCAAGCACGCCGCGGGCCTCATGCGGATCAACCATGCGGGCGAAGTTGCCGCGCAAGGGCTCTACCAGGGGCACGCGCTCGTGTCGCGAGCTTCCGAAGTTCACGACCACCTGCAACACGCCGCCGACGAGGAGTACGACCACCTGGCCTGGTGCCGGGCGCGCCTCGACGAATTGGGCGCCTCACGCAGTCGACTCGACCCGGTCTGGTACGCGGGTGCCTACATGATTGGCGCCGTCAGTGGTCTTGCCGGCGACCGCTGGGGGCTCGGTTTCATTGACGAAACGGAACGCCAGGTCGCCGAGCATCTCGACGATCACCTTCGCAAACTGCCACCTCGCGACAGCCGCAGCCGAAAAGTTCTGGGCACCATGAAAGCCGAGGAAGAGCAGCACGGTGCCAACGCACGCGACGCCGGCGCCGCGAAACTTCCGGCACCCGTGCGGGGCCTCATGCGGGCCGCCGCAGGTGTCATGAAGGCTGCCGCGTACCGCATCTGACGCCCCAAAGTGCCCCGGAACGCCTTTTCAGGGTAGACTTGGGCTAATAAACATAATCGCGTCTCATGAGGGGAGGACGGCACTGATGGCAACGAATGCGACAAAACCGCTGAGCGAGGTTCCGGCGATCAACCGGTTCCTGAGTTACTGCCGCGTCCGTACTGTCCCGTCGAAGACCGTCATGATCCACGCCGGCGACCTGCCGGACATCCTCTATTACATTGTCGACGGTTCCGTTGAAGTGATGATCGAGGACGAGGACGGCAATGAAATGGTGCTGGCCTACCTCAACAAGGGGCAATTTTTCGGCGAGATGGGCTTGTTCTATGAGCAGCCAACGCGCAGTGCCTGGGTTCGCACCCGCACCGAGTGCGAAATCGCTGAAATGACCTACCCGCGTTTCCGCCAGATCGCGAGCGAGAGCCCCGGCCTCGTCTTCGAGCTGGCCACGCAGCTCGCAACGCGCCTCGACCGCACCAACCGCAAGCTGGGCGACCTGGCATTTGTCGACGTCACGGGTCGCGTCGCGCACGCCATCATGGACCTCTGCAACGAACCCGATGCGATGACGCATCCCGATGGCATGCAGATCAAGGTCAGCCGCCAGGAACTCTCGCGCCTCGTCGGCTGCAGTCGTGAAATGGCTGGCCGCGTGCTCAAGGTCCTCGAAGAGCAAGGGTTGGTCAGCGCGAGCGGCAAGACCATTGTCGTCTACGGCGCTCGACCCAAGCGCACCATTTAGACGACGGTAAACTTACGTGCACACGGGCGCCCACTGCGGCGCCCGTTTTCATTCAGCCGCCCTGGGCCGAGCTGTTGGCAATCTCGCGACGCATGTTCGCGATCGTCGCAGCGTAATCATCGCTACCGAAAATTGCCGAGCCCGCCACAAAGGTGTCAGCGCCCGCCGCTGCAATGGCCCCAATGTTGTCGACCTTGACGCCGCCGTCGATTTCGAGCCGGATGTCGCGACCGCTCGCGTCGATACGTTCACGCACGGCGGCGAGTTTCTCGAGCGCCTCAGGGATGAACTTCTGCCCGCCAAAGCCCGGGTTCACGGACATGATGAGCACGAGATCAATCTTGTCCATGACGTGGTCTAGCCAGGACAACGGTGTGGCCGGGCTAAAGACGATTCCCGCCTGGCAACCCTGGTCGCGAATGAGCTGCAGCGAGCGGTCGGGGTGGCGCGTCGCCTCGGGGTGAATCGAAATGACGCTGGCGCCGGCCTTGGCAAAGTCAGGAATGATCGCATCGACGGGTTCGATCATAAGGTGCACATCGATGGGCGCCGTGACGCCGAAGTCGCGCAGCGCCTGGCACACCATGGGCCCAATAGTCAGGTTGGGCACAAAGTGGTTGTCCATCACATCGAAGTGCACCCAGTCCGCACCCGCGTCGAGGACGCGTGCCACGTCGTCGCCCAGCCGGGCGAAGTCCGCACTCAGTATGGAGGGCGCAATGATGGGTTCGGGCATGATCGGATTCCTGGCAGGCTCTCAACGGAAGCCGCGCCGTTCGCGCAGCAGTTCATAGGCTTCCCGAACCTCACGCGTCTTGCGTGCGGCTTGGGCCACCCTCTCCTCGCTGGCATCGCTGCCCGCGAGTTTGTCGGGATGATACCGGTTCATGAGTCGGCGATAGGCCTTCTTGATTTCGCGGTCCGACGCATCGGGCGCAAGCTCGAGCGCTTCGAAAGCCTGCCCCGCCGCGTCCACGCCCGCGGTGTGGTCGGGCCGCACGCGATGGATCTCGATGCGTGACGCGGCCTCCAGCTGCGCCAGCTCGACCCGCCCGATATCGAACGCCTGGCACACCGACCACAGCACACGTCGCTCGCCGGCGCCCGCGTCGTCCTTGATGAGCACCAGCGGCAGCAGCATTGCGACGAGCTGACGGCCCGTTGCGTGCGGCGCCGTGGCGGCACCGCGGAGTGCCTCGAGGGCCTCGCCAAGTGAGAAGTCGGGTTGCTTGCCGCGGTTGAATTGCGCCATAGCATCACGCGTGACCTCGCCGTCAAGGTCGAGTGCATGCATGGCCTTTCGCGCGAGCCGAATCTCGTCCTCGCTCACACGGCCGTCAGCCTTGGCGAGGTGGCCCATGATCGCGAACGCGATTGGCACGAAGTTCGCCGGCAGTTTTGTCGCTGCGTAACGCGCGAAACCGCGGTCAAACTGGTGGCCGAGCAACAGGCCGACAATCACAAGCGGCCACTTGCCACTCACGAGTCCGGCCAGGCCACCCGCAAGTTTGCCGAGGTAGTTCAACGCCACGCTGCTTGCGCCCCTGTCACCATGTCGCCATTATCTCAGCATTCTCGAGCTTTGCGCCGGACCTGCCATACGATGACCGCAAATCACGCGGTATTTGAGTCGGCCATCGACAGCCTGGACCTCGTCGCACGCGGCAAAGTGCGCGACGTCTACGCCGTTGATGACGACCACTTAGCCATTATCGCAACAGACCGCCTCTCGGCGTTCGACGTCGTATTGCCCGACCCCGTGCCCGGCAAAGGTATCGTCCTCACCCAGTTGTCCCGATTCTGGTTTGCGCGCATGGCTTCCGTCGTGCCCAACCACACGACAACGCTCTCGCTGGCGGATGTCGCCGGCAATACGGCCGCCAATCGTGCACTCGAGCCGCGCGCCATGATCGTGCGCCGGACCACCCCGTTGCCTGTCGAAGCCGTGGCGCGCGGCTTCCTGATCGGTTCCGGCTGGCTTGACTACCAACAATCGGGCGCAGTCTGTGGTCACGCACTGCCGGCCGGCCTCGAACAGGCCGCGGAGCTCGACACGCCGCTGTTCACACCCGCCACCAAAGCCGACGTGGGCGACCACGACGAGAATATCGACTTCGACGCGATGGCCGCGCTCACGGGCGACGCCCAGGCGCAACGCATTCGCGACATCACACTGGCGATCTTTGCTGCGGCCACGGGCCACGCGCGCCCGCGCGGCATCATCATCGCCGACACCAAGCTCGAATTCGGCATCGACCGCAATGGCGAGTTGATCCTCATCGATGAACTGCTGACACCAGACTCATCGCGATTCTGGCCTGCCGACCAATATGAGCCGGGCCGGAGCCCGCCCAGTTTCGACAAACAGTTTGTGCGCGATCATCTGGACGCGCTCGACTGGGATAAGACCGCACCGGGCCCCCGATTGCCGGACGCCGTCATTGATGGCACCGCGGCCCGCTACCGGCGTGCGTTTGAGTTGTTGACCGCACCCGCCTGATCGCGACGCGCGTGCCACGCGTCAATGATCTTCACGAGCTCAGCGACCCCGTCCGTCAGCGCGGCGGGACCAGGCTGCAGTATCAACGCCGACTTCACCTCGTAGAGTTCGCCCTCCGCCACCGCCGGAATGTCGGACCAGCCCGGCCGCTCTGCCACGCGTTCGGGCCGGAATTTCTTGCCGCACCAGGAGCCGATGATGATGTCGGGGGCCGCATCGACCACCTCCTGGTCGTCGGCGATGATGCGGTCCCTCGCCAGTGACGCCTGGGCCCGTTGGGGAAAGCACTCCTCGCCGCCCGCGAGCTCGATCAGTTCTGAGACCCAGCGGATGCCGCTAATCAGCGGATCGTCCCACTCCTCAAAGTAGATGCGCGGTTTGCGACGCCCGCTGTGGCGGTCGGGATCGGGCAGGCCTTCAGCCAGACGATCCGCATACGCATCGGCGCGCTCGCTGCAACCGACTATGCCACCGAGCACACGGATCATCATGAGGATCTCGTCGACACTTCGGTGGTTGAAGATGTGCACGGGTACGCCGCGGCGCACGAGCTCGGATGCGATATCGGCCTGGATGTCGGAAAACCCGAGCACAAGGTCGGGCTCAAGCTCCAGGATGCGGTCAATCTTGGCGCTCGTGAACGCCGAGACTTTGGGCTTCTCCTTGCGCGCCCGCGGTGGGCGCACTGTGAATCCCGAGATCCCCACAATACGATCCGACTCACCGAGCGCGTACAAGGTCTCGGTGGTCTCCTCGGTCATGCAGACAATGCGCGACGGATAACGTCGCATCGGGTTCGGATGCGGCATGGCACGAGCATATCAGGCCGGTACTCGAACCTGATACATTGCCCAAATGGTGGCGCTCGGCAAACGTGTGGACGACTGGCTTTGGCACCGTGATCTGTCCTCGGCGGGTCGTGCCGAGCGCGCTTTGGTCATGGTGCTGCGCTACCTGTTCGGTCTCGGGCGCGATATCGCGGGCGGCCAGCTGTCGTTGCATGCCATGAGCCTCGTGTACTCCACACTGCTGGCCACCGTGCCGCTCGTTGCGTTCAGTTTCTCGGTGCTCAAAGGCCTCAACCTGCACCTCGAAATGGAGCCGCTGCTCACGGAGCTTGTGGCACCGCTCGGAGACTACGGACGCCAGCTGACCGAAGAAGTGATGGGCATGGTCGACAAGGTGTCCGGCCGCGTCCTGGGTGGCCTGAGTCTCACCATCTTCCTCTACACGGCTATCTCCATGGTGCAGAAGGTCGAACGTAGCTTTAACTACGTTTGGCATGTGAGTCAGCCGCGCTCGATCAGCCGCCGCATCATCGACTACGCGACGATCCTGCTGATCGGGCCGCTCATGATGGCGCTGGCGCTCGCGATGATCGCGTCGCTGCGCAACAACGCCGTGTTGCAGGCACTGTCGACATCAGCCGTGTTGGGGCCGTTGACGGTACAGATCGGCAAAGCCCTGCCGTTCGTGCTCGTCATCCTGCTGTTCACGGCGCTCTACAAATGGATGCCCAACACCCGGGTGCGATTCTCAAGTGCATTGGTGGGCGGCGTCACGGCCGGCTGCCTCTGGGCACTGACGGGTGTCTACTTCGCCGAGTTCGTGGTCTTCTCGACGCGCGCGCTGATCATTTACGCGGGCTTCGCCATTGCCATCACCACTCTGCTCTGGCTCTACGCGAACTGGCTCATTTTGTTGCTGGGGGCGCGCCTGGCGTTTTACTTCCAGAACCGCGCCTATCTCAGGATCGGGCGCCACGATCCCGAACTCTCGAGCGCGACGCGCGAGAAGCTCGCGCTCGACATTATGTGGATGGTCGGGTCTGCGTTTCGCGACCGCACACGAGACGTCACGATCCGCAGCATCGCGCAGCGGCTGAGCCTTCCGGGCATCATCGTCGGCAAGGTCGTCGCCATGCTCGAAGCCGCAGGGCTCATCGCCGCGACCGACACCGAAGAACTGATGCCCGCCATGGACATCCACGCGATGCGCGTCGCGGACATACTTGCCGCTGTACGCGAACGGGGTGACAGCGGGTTGGCGCGGGTGCCGCGCTGGTCGCCTGGCGTACTGGCGCTCGGCACGCGCATCCATGACGAGATTGCTGCCATCGCCGGTGAACAGACACTGGCCGAGTTTCTGGACCTGGGAGCCGCGCAGACGGCCGCCGACTAGTCGCGCGACTCAGGCGCCGGCGATCCGCATTTCGGCTACAAGGGCGCTGCCGCTCTGCAGGCTGCCGCGCGCGTCCACGTCACTGCCCACGGCGACGATGTTGCGATAGACGTCGGCCAAGTTGGCGGCGATCGTGATCTCGGCGACGGGATAGGCAAGCGCGCCGTTCTCGACCCAGAACCCGGCGGCACCGCGGCTGTAATCACCGGTCACAGTATTGACGCCCTGCCCCATGAGCTCGGTCACAAGCAGACCGGTTCCCATCTGCGCCAGGATGGCGTCGAGATCCCCCGCCGTCGAAGAGACGATGGCGTTGTGCACACCACCGGCATTGCCTGTCGTCTCGAGACCCAGCCGGCGCGCCGAGTAGCTCGAAAGGATGTAGCCCTGCAGCGCACCGTTTCCGACGATGTCACGTTCGCGCGTGGCCACACCTTCGGCATCGAACGCCGTGCTGCCTGCGGCACCCACGAGAAACGGGCGCTCAACGATGCTGATGGCCTCAGGCAGTACGGCTTGCCCAACGGCGTCCAACAGAAAGCTCGCCTTGCGGTATTGCGCTGAGCCGCTGACTGCCGATAGCAGATGGCCAAACAATCCACGCGCGACATCGGCGCGATACACGACGGGTGCCGTCTGCGTTTCGATCTTGCGGGGTTCGAGTCGCGCTACGGCGCGTTGCGCAGCCAGGCCGCCCACCGACGCCGGCGTTTCGAGCAGGTCCGGGCGGCGGTCGCTCGTGTAGTGATAGTCGCGTTGCATGGCGTCGCCATCGCCCGCGATAACCGCGCAGCTCAGCGAGTAACGGCTGCGTCGTTGGGTGCCCTGGAAACCATGGCTGTTGGCGTAAAGTGACAGGCCGCGATGCAGGTTGGTGGTGGCGCCCTCGGAGTTGCTGATCCTGGCGTCGTGATCGAGTGCGGCCGCTTCCGTCTCGAGTGCGAGCGCCTGCACGGCGTCCATGTCGATGTCCCAGTCGTGATCCAGGCCCAGGTCAGGGAAGCTCGTGGCCATGCGGCCTGCATCGGCGAGCCCGGCGCAGGGATCGGGGCTGGTCTGGCGCGCGATGTAGACCGCCTTGTCGACAGCCTCTGCGATGGCCTCAGCCCCAAGGTCCGACGTGGTCGCCGAGCCCTTGCACTGGTCGATGTAGACCGTGATGCCGAAGCTGCGGTCTTCCTGAAACTCGATGGTCTCGATATCGCGCATGCGCGCGGTCACCGACAACCCGCGGTCTTCGCTGACACCGACTTCGGCCTGCGCGGCACCCGCGGCGCGGGCGCGCTCGAGTGCACTCTGAGCCAGATCGGCGAGTGCCGGTTCACGTTCATTGGTGATGGTCAGCGACTGCATGCGGTTTCCTCGTTCCGGGCCCGAAGTCTACACCGGCCCGGGTTGGCCGCGCGCCCCGTGCTAAGCTCGCGAGCGTTTTCGCGGCAGGCGGCAAGCCCGTGACGGACAGACCCAGCAAATCGGCGCGCAAGCGCGAAGCTCAGGCCATTCGTGCACTCGCGGATCGGCTCGTGGCGCTCAAGCCCGACGAACTCCGCCGCATGGTCGACGATGACGATGTCCTCGCCGCCGTGCGTGAGGCGCAGGACATGCCGAGCCACGGCGCCGGACGGCGCCAACGACAATACATCGCGAAGTTACTGCGACACGTCGACACGGCAGGCATCGAAAGCGCGTTGGCACAGGCGGACGAGGCACCCGCGGAAACCAAGCGACGGTTCCATGCGGCCGAGCGGCTGCGCGATGCACTGCTGTCCGGCGACGACGCGGACGCAGCCCTGGAACAGGCCGGACTGGCAACCGAGCCGGAACTCGACAGCGCGCTGCGCGACTGGCGCCGCGCACATAGCGATGCGGGCCGCAAGAAGGCGGCACGAGAGGTGTTCCGCGTGATTCACGCCGCACTCGAGGCGCGCGATCAGACATCAGGGTCGGGTTAGATGGCGAATACGTTTAGAATCGCCGCATGACGGACCAAGTCGGCATCATCATGGGCTCGGCGAGCGACTGGGACACTATGGCCCACGCGAGCGAGACCCTCCACGCACTGGGCGTCAACCATGACGTTCGCATCGTCTCCGCGCACCGTACCCCCGATTTGTTGTTCGAGTACTGCGAGACGGCCCAGTCGCGTGGCCTCAAGGTGATCATCGCAGGCGCTGGCGGCGCCGCGCACCTGCCCGGCATGGCCGCGGCCAAGACAGCGTTACCGGTACTGGGCGTGCCCGTGCAATCGCGGGTCCTGAACGGCGTCGATTCCCTGCTCTCTATCGTGCAAATGCCCGCGGGCGTTCCCGTCGGCACACTTGCCATTGGCAAGGCGGGCAGCATCAATGCCGCGTTGCTGGCCGCAGCGATCCTGGCCACCAGTGACAGCGCGCTCGCCGCACGTTTGCAGGCCTGGCGTAGCGCGCAGACTGAGCGGGTTCTCGAAAAACCGGACCCCAGGACTGACGACTGACCATGCACGTCGGCGTAATTGGGGCTGGCCAACTCGGCCGCATGCTGGCGCTTGCGGGCATGCCTCTGGGCATGCGGTTTACCTTCCTCGACCCTGCTGAGGCGCCCTGCGCGGCCGCTGCGGGCACACACGTGCGTGCAGACTTCGACGACGCTGACGCCCTGGCGGGCTTGGCCGCGTCATGCGATGTCGTCACCTTCGAATTCGAGAACGTTCCGGCGCACGCGATTGCCGACGCGGGTATCACACTGCGCCCCGGACCCGCGGCACTGGCCGCAGCACAGGAGCGCGCGGCAGAGAAAACCCTGTTCGAAGACATCAAGATTCCCGTCGCACCCTGGCGCGCTGTCGACTCGCAGCAGGCGCTCGATGCCGCCGTTGCCGAATTGGGCCTGCCGCTGATCGCCAAGACGCGACGGCTGGGCTACGACGGCAAAGGACAGCGCCGCATTCGCAGCGCCGGGGACGCCGCGGACCTGTACACCGAGCTTGGCGACGTACCGTTGCTCGTGGAGCGACTTGTCGATTTCGATGCCGAGCTGTCCATTGTCGGCTGTCGCGGCGCCGACGGTGAAGTCGTCGTCTACCCTTTGGCGCGCAACCGACACGAAGACGGGATCCTCGTACGCAGCGAAACCGCGACCTTCAACACGGAGTTGCAGCGCCAGGCCGTGCGCCACTTGCGGGCCCTGGCCGAGGCACTCGACTACGTCGGTACGCTGGCCATTGAGTTCTTCGTCTGCGGCGATGTCCTGCTGGGTAATGAGTTCGCGCCCCGCGTGCACAACACGGGACACTGGAGCATCAACAGTGGCGGCATCAGCCAGTTTGAGAACCACCTACGGGCGGTCTGCGGGCTGCCATTGGGGCGCGGCGACCTCGACCGACCCGCGGGCATGATCAACCTCATCGGTGAGGTGCCGCCTGCAGCCGAACTGCTCGCCGGCCGGGACACCTTCCTCCACGACTATGACAAGCCGCCACGGCCGGGCCGTAAGGTCGGGCACGTCACAGTGACGGCCGCCGACCACCTCACACTGTCGCGGCGCCTCGACAACCTGGAAAACCAGCTTAAGTCGGCATGAGGCCTACGGCTGCCGACGCTTTGGTATAGTCGGCGGATGTCCTACGTCGAACATTTTGGCCTTGAGGAACAGCCGTTCCGGCTGACGCCCGACCCCGACTTTGTGTATTGGAGCGATCAGCACCAGCAGGCCAAGTCCTACCTCGAGTCGACGATCTGGCTCGCGGATGGCTTCGTCATCCTCACAGGTGAGATCGGTGCAGGCAAAACCACGCTGTTGCAGTCCTTTCTCGCAGACCTCGAGGACGACGTCGACTATGCGGTCATCTCGCAGACCCAGCTCTCGCCTGAGGAGTTTCTGCAAGCTGTGCTTGTCGAGTACGGCTTCAAGCCGTTCGGCAAAGGCAAGGCAGAGCTCATCGATATGCTCAACACGTTTTTGCTCGAGCGCTACAGCGCCGGGCGCCGCGTGTTGCTCATCGTTGACGAGGCGCAGAATCTGTCGCGCCGCGTGCTCGAAGAGATTCGGCTACTCAATGGACTCGAGACCACCAAGGAAAAGGTGCTGCGCATCATCATCGCGGGTCAGCCCGAGCTGCGCGACAAGATCAACCGCGAGGATTTGAAGCAGCTCACCCAACGTGTGCGCTTGCGTTACCACCTCGAGCCGCTCGTGGGCGACGATCAGCGTGCCTACGTCGAACACCGGCTCAAGGTCGCGGGTGCCGGCGACCGACAAATATTCGACGACGCCTGTTACCCAGCCATCGCCGAATTCACGGGCGGCGTACCTCGTCTGATCAACGTGCTCTGTGATACGGCGATGCTGTGCGCATTTGCCGACGAGGTGGACCATGTCAGCGAAGAGCAGCTGGACGCCGCGCTCGAGGAACTCGGCTGGCTCGCCAACAAGCCCTCGACGGGCAACACCTCAAACCAGCTCGCCATCCAGGCGCAACTCGAGCTGCGCGAGAAAGACACGACGCTTGGCGAATTCGAGCTGACCAAGGGTCGCCTGATCATTGGGCGCACCGCCGACAACGACATCCGCATCGACTCACCCTTTGTGAGCCGTCACCACGCCCAAATCGTGACCACACCCGAGACCACGATCATCGAGGATCTCAACAGCACCAATGGCCTGTTCTTGGGCGCGCGCCGATTCACCAAGCGACGCCTGCGCGACGGCGACGTCGTGGCTGTCGGCAACCACGTGCTCATCTACAAGGATTTCCGGGACCCGGCCGCGGAGTCACTGGCAGACGACGTCATGGGTGAGAGCTCGATGATCGAGGCGCTGCCAGCGAACACAGCGACAGAAGCGGCGACGGACGATGATGAGTTCATCATCGATCTGCCGGAACCAGGTGACGTAGACCTCGATGACCTCGAGGTCAAGGATTCGCAGTCCTGACCGCGGGCCTCTGAAGCTTATTGCAGCGGGTCGTCGACGGCGTCACGCCGGTGGCGATAATCCCGCCGGCGCAGCCAGATCACGAGGCCGGCCACGAGGCAGCCGACTCCCAGCAGCAGACAGATCGTCGGCCAGTGCCAGTAGTCCAGGTATACGGATAAGCCCAGCAGGCAGACGCCGGACACGAGGTACACGTAAGGTACCGACTCGTAGACTGGCTTGGAAACCCACATACGCAACCCTGACCGGTGGCGAACCGGCTTTCAGCATACCGCGGGGGCGGTATCCGTGGAAGCGGGCTTAGTCCTGCTTGACGCCCAGAAGGCGCAGCAGTCGAGCGCCCAGGGACTCACTGAAACCGTCGACGCCGTAATCAACATCAGGTTTCACGCCGCGCTCACGCAGTTGCTCGGCAAACTCGCGTGCTGCGGGATCGAGATCGGTTTCCGTAACGGTGTTATCGAATTGCATGGTTATTTCGTCCGGATCGGTCAACGTGGGCATAATGCCGCGCCGCCACAGTGATTGCGGTGATTCGAATCACAGCCCGCGCATGCGGGACCGGACATAATGTCAGCGGCTAGTGCGTACCGCCGACCGTGATTTCATCAATCCGCAGCGTGGGCTGACCAACACCGACGGGTACGGACTGGCCTTCCTTGCCGCACACGCCGACTCCCTGATCAAGTTTCATGTCGTTGCCCACCATGCTGACCTGGTTGAGCACTTCGGGACCGCTGCCGATCAGCGTCGCACCTTTCACGGGCGCGCCCAGCTTACCGTTCTCGATGAGGTAGGCCTCGCTCGCTGAAAACACAAACTTGCCCGACGTAATGTCGACCTGGCCGCCGCCGAAGTTGGGCGCGTACAGGCCACGCTCGACGGAAGCGATGATCTCTGCGGGATCATGCGGCCCGTTGAGCATGTAGGTGTTAGTCATGCGCGGCATGGGCAGGTGCGCGTAGGACTCGCGACGGCCGTTGCCCGTACTGTCGGTGCCCATCAGGCGCGCGTTGGTCTTGTCCTGCATGTAACCGCGCAGAATGCCGTCCTCGATGAGTACCGTGCAGCTGCTCGGCGTGCCTTCATCGTCAATACTCAGAGAGCCGCGTCGATCCGGCAGCGTGCCATCGTCAACCACGGTGCACATCGGCGACGCGACCCGGTCGCCGATGCGCCCGCTAAATGCCGAGGTGCCTTTGCGGTTGAAGTCGCCCTCGAGGCCGTGGCCGATGGCTTCGTGCAACAGCACGGCCGGCCAGCCCGGACCCAGCACGACAGGCATGGGACCCGCTGGCGCATCAATCGCTTCAAGCTGGACAAGCGCCTGGCGTACAGCGTCTTCGCCGAGCGCCATACCCAGCGCGTCGGCGCGCTCGGCGTCGAGCGGATAGCGGCCGCCACCACCGGCGTAGCCCTGCTCGCGGCGTCCGTTCTCCGCAACGATGACTATGATGTTAATCCGCGACATCGGCCGCGCATCCGCCGCAAAGGTGCCATCACTGCCGGCGACCAGAATATCGTCGTAGCTCGCGGCGAGGCTCACGGTAACCTGCTCCACACGCGGGTCGAGTGCGCGAACCCGCTCATCGAGAGATTTGAGCAGCTGCGTCTTGGCCGTATCGGTCATCGACGTCAGCGGGCTGTCCGCGCGGTACAGCACGGGATGCGTCGCCGTGGCCAAGGCCGGTACCGATGCGTCCTGGCCCTGCCGCACGATCGCCCGCGCGGCGTCCGCAGCGCGCCCCAGGGCGGCACGATCGAGGTCGTCTGCGTAGGCGAACCCTGTTTTGTCGCCACCCACGGCGCGCACACCGACACCCCGTGTGCGACTGAATCCCGCGTCGCGAACGATGCCGTCCTCGAGCGTCCAACGCTCTGACTCGCCCAGTTGAAAGTAGAGGTCGGCGTAATCGACACGGCGCGTCAGCAACTGACCCAACGTTGCGGACAAGGCCTGCTCATCGAGAGCACTGTCTTCTAGAATGCGGGAAACGAGCTCGTGCTGGCTGTGGTCGGTCACGGTACAGACCCGGTTATTGGCAGACGGGTGATGATAGCCCAAGCACGGACTCAGCCACCCGTCTCAACAGCGCAGCCGGCCAATTCCGACGTTGCCACGAAGCGCTCGGCGTCCGTACGCTCTATACCTGGCGCATCCCAGCTGCCGTTGATCTGGTAGTACACCTGCGTCATGCCCTGCAGTGGCTTCTTGAAGATCTGGCTGAACAACAGCAAGGCCGCGCCCACCTGAGGGCCCGCAACCACAGCGCCTACGGCGGGTAAGGTGTTGCCGACCTTCACGCCGACAACGGCGGTCTGGTTGTAGTTGCGCCGCTCAAGGCTCGCACGACCGATGAGTGCGACATCGGCCGACGGACCCGCGAGCCTCAGATTGCAGGTAAAGGCGTCGCCGTTGACGAGCCGGAAGTCGCCAACAATCTCATCAAAGTTGAAACCCTTCTGGAACACGTCGCGGAAATCCAGCGCAAGCCGGCGCGGCAGCTCGGCAACACTCATGAGACCGACGACGCGCCCGGCACCGGGCTCAACCTCGTCGAGCGTGCCGTTACTGATGCGCACACTGACATCACCATCGAGCGACGCCACGAAGGTCTCGCTGGGCCCACCGTCCCAGGCCACGTCGAACGCACCCTCAAGTTCTGCCGCGTTGATGCCGGGCTCGTAACCCAGGCTGTTCATCATGCGTTTGACGTCGGTGCTCGTCAGCGCCGCCGTGAGCACGGTGCGGGAACCCGCCTCCACGCCGGGCGCGAGGCGCCAGGCACCATTGCCTTCAATGCGGAACGCGGGCGCGGCCGTCGCAATTCGACTGACCTCAAGACCATCGGCGACCTTATCGATCGTGGCGTCGAGCGCACCAAAGTCCCGGTCCCCCAGGGCGAACGACGCAGCGCGTACCCGCAACGGCGGGAATGCGGTGGGGTCCGCGTCACTACTTGCCTCGGGGTCTGCCTCGAGCAGGTGCAACTTGCGCATATCCAGCACCACCGGGCTGCCGCCGCGCAGATCCCTGGGAATGGAAATAGCGCCTTCGATAGCCTCGGATTGCACATCAACGAGCCAGTCGTCGCCCGACCGCTCAAGGCTCGCACGGACGTCGCGGATCCGCTGCCCGACGACAAACAGGTCGGCCACCTCAACGGCGGCGGAAACCAGGTTCTCTGTCATCCAACCCGCGTCGCCCAACTGCAGGCTCAACCAATCACCAAGCCGCAGACGATCCGTGGTGCCATCGATGAAGACACCGGGTACAGACGGCAATAGCGCACGGCCTTCGCCAAGGTGCAGTGTCATGCGATCGAAGATAAGCTGCTCGTCGCCTCCGCGTGCCGCACGCAATGCGATGTCGACCCGGTTGGCAAGTCCTGCCTGCAGGTCTAACGTGTCGCTGATCGTCATCCGCGCATCGGCCGCAAAGACGTCATCGGCGGCTTTGCCCACGGGGTACGGCAGGTCGATGGCGAGTCCCGCCAGGTCCGAAGTCGCGACAACCGTGACAGGGCGTCGCGGCGTGTCCGGCACCGGATCGGTGGCATTCAGTGGTTGACGCCGACGTGGCAGATTCACGGTAGCCTCAAACGGTGTGCCGCCGTCGACGCGCCCCTCGAGCGGTAAGCCGAGAGGCCCCACGAGTGCGGCGGCATCCAGCCTGCCCTCGCCGCGGATGACCAGCTGCCCGTCATCGGGCGTGCCCTCAGGCGCCATATCGATGCGCAACGGCTGACCCAACAACACGCCTGTGGCATTTTCAGCGTACACACCCTGGCGATCGATACGAACTTGCCCGGCCAATTCAGTCACGGCGTGCGGGATATAGTCGAGTGCGAACGTGGCATCGCTGACGTCGATCTCGGCGTCGATGGTGAAGCTACGCACATCACGCAGCGGCACCTGCATCGCGATCGTGTACTCCGAGCCGCCCGAAAATGACATGCGCGCGTACTGCTCGCCGAACAGCCTTCGAATCGGCGAGTCGCCAACGAAGATGTACAGCGTCTCAAGGGCTGCATCGCCCGAGGTGTTGATATCGAGCACAGCCGTGCGCAAATCCTCGAACGAGACCTGCGCGTCCTGGAACGGCACGTTGCCAGAAAGGCCGCGATTGCGTTCGGTCGACAATCGCATCCCATCGAGTTCGACGTCCGCGCTAAGACTCGTAATGGCGGGCCAGCCACGGCCATAGGCCATCGTCACCCCCTCAGCCCGGCCCGTTGCCCGGAATACCCCAGTGCCCGACTCGAACGGGAACTGATCCAGCGACCCTCGCAGCTCAAATCGCCCGTCATTGATCCGGCCCGCTACGAGCGCCCGATTCAGCCAGTCCGTGAGCTTGGGCTTCATGACGCCGTCCGGCATCAGCGACCGGGCACGCGCGATGTCGCTCATGGCCCAGTTAGCCTGCAGATCGACCTCGGGCGCGGCGTCGCCACCCGGCAGCAAAACCTGCAGGTTGGCATTGGCCTCGAATCCAGGCGCCACGATCTGAAGTGCATCGGACAATACGGAAACACCGCGATCGCTGGCGCGCCAGACCAACGTGCCGTCTACGCGGTCCAGGGTGACGTCGCCCGAAAACACACCAGGCACCTGCAGCGTGGCGTCACGGGTTTCGAGCTGCAGCCGCCCCGCCTCACGCGTCGCCCGAAGCGCACCGGTCAGGTTGCTGGCCCCGGGCCGACCTTCGGACGCGGCCAGACCGATGCCATTGAAATCGGCGTCGAGCTCATAGTCGATGAGATCCTCGAGCCCGAGGCTGTCCAGATTTTGGTCGGGCGCAAAGCGCACCTGGCCGGTGCCCTCGCGCAACGTGCCCGACACGCCCGAGTCGAGCAGCGCCTGCGCCCAACGACCAGGCAGGAACGACGCGAGGTAGGGGACGTCATAGACGGTCACGTTGGCGGCATCCACGCGCAATGTGTCGGCTGCGACACCCCCTTCGAACTGCAGCGTGAGATTCGCCGCGGGCCACTGACGATCAGCGACGCCGACCACGAAATCAGACACGGCCAGCAACCAGCCATCGTCGTTGCTTGACCATTCAATGCGACCGGCAACAATCGACTCATCGCCACCCTCAGGAGGCACGAGTCGCTCAGCATCGAGCGCCACCACGGCCGCCATCAGCGTGCCGCCGCGCAGCTCGGCATCGGCTTCGACATTCGTCCGGCCCGACTGCGGCAGCCTCCAGTTGGGTGGCAAAATGCGGCGCATGAGGTCCGCGGAGACCTGTTCGATGTCCGTCGAGAACGACCAGTCACCTCCCATCAGGCCATCGAGACTGCGATCGGCGAGCTCGCCTGCGATTAGCACGGTCACCCGCGCCTCATCCGCGCCCGGCGACATCGTCGCATCCACGCGGAGCTCGCGGTCATCCAGCCGCACACCCGCTGACTCAAGATCGAAACTCAGCGGCTCACGCCCATTGCCGCGGTCCTCGTAGCGCAGCGCGATGTCTTCGAGACTCAGGTCCAGCGAATTACCCAGCGGCAGCTGCAGACCTTGCGGCACCCGAACGGCCGCTTCCCCAGCGCGAGCTTCGGCCTCCGCTTTGGCGACAGGCAAGATGAGCGCGTCCTGAAACCACCAGCCGGAGTCGTCGCGTCGCAGATCGAGCGCCGCGCCGGTTATCCCGATGCGGCGGACTTCGAGCTCGCGGCCCGTGAGCAAACGGCCAAGCGAGACGCCCACCGTCACCTGGGTCACCTCAATGGCCCGGATACGCCGCTCGCCGAGGCGCTCGCCGATCACGACATCATGAAACACGAGCTCCGGGCCGCGCAGGCGCCAGCGCGCGTCGAGTCGGTCAAACGACACGTCGCCGTCGACGGCTTCCGAGACGCGCGCAATGATCTCATCGCGATACTCGGGCACCTGCGGCAGCGCAATGCGCAGCAGCCCCACAGCAATAGCCAGCAGCACCGTGAGCGCGGCGGCGGTGTAGGCAAGAATCTTGGCGATTCGGCGCAACATACTTCAGAGCAGCACGACGTCGTACTGGTCAGGCGCGTAAAGCTGTTCCGCCTGCAGCCGCACAGCGGCGCCCGTGGTGTCGGACAGTTCGGCGAGCCCCACAGACTCTTCGTCGAGCAACAACTCCACGACGTCGCCATGCGCAAGGATGAGCAGTTCATCGAAACTGAACTGGCGGTGCTGGCGCAGGATCTCCCGAAAGATCTCGTAGACGACAGTTTGCGGCGTCTTGACGGAGCCGCGGCCCCCGCAGGTCGGGCACGGCTCGCAGAGCACGTGCTCCAGACTCTCGCGCGTGCGCTTGCGGGTCATCTCAACAAGCCCCAGTGGCGACACTGGCATGACCTGATACTTTGCGTTGTCGGTGGACAGCGCCGTTTCGAGCGCCTCGAGAACTTTCTCGCGATGCGACTGCTCAAGCATGTCGATGAAGTCGAGGATGATGATGCCACCCAGGTTGCGCAGGCGGAGCTGGCGCGCGATGGCAACGGCAGCCTCGAGATTGGTGCGGTAGAGCGTGTCTTCCTGGGAGCGTGTACCGACGAACCCGCCTGTGTTGACGTCCACCGTCGTCATAGCTTCCGTCTGATCGAAGATGAGATATCCCCCGGACTTGAGCGGCACCTTACGCTCAAGCGCACGCGCGATATCCTCTTCCACGCCATGCAAGTCAAAAATGGGGCGTCGACCCCCGTAGAGCTCGATCTTGCCCGTGAGCTCCGGTAGAAAGCTGGCCGTAAACTCGCGCATACGCTCGAACTCGGCCTCCGAATCCACACGAATGCGCTCGACATCGTCCTGCACGCGGTCGCGTAGCACGCGGAGCGCAAGTGGCAGATCTTCGTGCACGATTGTTCCCGCGCTCGTGTTTCCCGCCTGTTTGCGAATGCCTTCCCAGAGGCGCTGCAGGAACATCATGTCGGCGCGCAGTGCGTCGTAGCTCGCACCCTCTGCCGCCGTGCGCACGATGTAGCCGTTGCCCGCCTCGGCGTCGACGATGTCTTCGAGCACGTCGCGCAAGCGCGTGCGTTCCTCGTCATCGTCGATGCGAGACGACACGCCAATGTTGCCGCTGCCCGGCATCATCACGAGATAACGCGACGGCAGGGTGACAAAGGTCGTGAGCCGCGCGCCTTTTGTGCCCAGCGGGTCCTTGAGAACCTGCACGAGAATCTCGCCGCCCTCGCTCACAAGGTCGCGAATCGACGGCACACCGTCAGCACCTTGCGCTCGTAGCTCGCTGTTGTCGGGGTCCGAAGGTGCGGCGATGTCTGACGCGTGTAAAAACGCCGTGCGTTCCAGACCGATATCAATGAAGGCGGCCTGCATGCCCGGCAGGACGCGACTCACGCGGCCCTTGTAGATGTTGCCGACCAAACCCCGGCGCGACGCGCGTTCGATGAACACCTCGTGCAGCACACCGTTTTCGACCACGGCAGCGCGCTGCTCGCTGGGTGTCACGTTGACGAGGATCTCTTCGCTCACGGCCGTCATGATCCTGCGCCACCCCGCACAGCCAGAACGTCGATACCGAATTCCCGCAGCAACGCCGCGGTCTCGTACACCGGCAAACCGACAACGGCCGAATAGCTCCCTGCAAGGTGGCTCACAAAGGCCCCGCCCAAGCCTTGCACGGCATAAGCGCCCGCTCTTCCAAACGGCTCACCACTGTCGATGTAGTGATCAATGTCGGTATCGCTAAGCGCACGGAAGTGAACGTCAGTGATCACATGCGAGACTCTGACAATATCGTCGCGGACGATGGCAACGGCAGACACGACCTGGTGCACCCGGTCACTCAGCGCGCGCAACATACGGCGGACGTCATCCGCGCCCTCAGGCTTACCGAACGCGGTCTCGCCCAGGCATACCTCGGTATCACCACCAATGACGGGCAACGCCCCCGCGGCCGGGTCGGTCGCGCCGTGCTGCGCCTTTTCGATGGCCAGCCGGCGGATGAAGTCGGTCAAGCGCTCTCCGTCGTGGCGCGACTCGTCGATACCTGCCCGCAACGGCACCGGATCGACGCCGAGTTCACGCAGCAGGCTGTGCCGGCGCGGCGACTGAGAGGCCAGGCCGACGCGCGGGCGCAAGGCCTCGCCAACCGTTGCTGTCACTGCTTCAGTCACGGTGATACGGATGTCCTTCAAGAATTGTGTGGGCGCGGTACAGTTGTTCGACCAGCACGACGCGCGCCAGTTCGTGCGGCATCGTCATTGCCGACAGAGACAGCACCAGATCTGCCCCGGCACGTGCTGCCGTTGAGAAGCCGTCGGGGCCACCGATGAGAAAGGCCAGGGTACGGCCGTCGCCCTGCCAGTCGCCCATGCGCGCCGCCAACTCACGACTTTCCAGCGATTTGCCGCGCTCGTCGAGCAGTATCTTCAACGCGCCAACATCGAGCTTGTCTGACAGTCTTTGCCATTCGTCATCGCGCCTTGCGTCGGCCGTCTGCTTTCGCGAAGGCGCCAAGAGCTCGACCCGCGTGTGCCAGGCGCGTGGCAGGCGCTTCAGGTAGGCGTCCGTCGCCGAGGCCACCCATGGCGTCGGCCGACCCGCAACGGCGAGCACGGCGCAGCGCACGTCAGTCTTCAGTCCCGCCGACGGCGTCCTCGGGCGGCAGGTCCCAGAGTTTCTCGAGATTGTAGAAGTCCCGGATTCGCGGCAGCATTACGTGCACCAGCGCATCCTGAAGATCGACGAGCACCCACTCGCCATCGTTCTCACCTTCCACGCCCAGCGGCCGGCGGCCGGCCGCCTTGAGCGTATCGACCACGCTAGACGCCACGCTCTTCACATGTCGGTCCGAAGTGCCACTCGCAACGACCATGTAATCCGTCATGCTCGTCAAGTGACGCACGTCTATCAGGCGAATGTCCTGCGCCTTGGCGTCTTCAAGTGCCGCAACCACGGTTTCCGCGAGTGCCTCACTGTCCAGGCTGATCGTTTCTGCTGTCATGTCTCGTTGTCCTTACCGGGCGTGCTGCCGTAACAGCCCGCCTCGCGAATCAGTGTCGCCACACAGTCTGGCATCAGGAACTGCGGGTCATGTCCCTCGGCAATCAACGCGCGAATGCCTGTCGACGCGATCTCGAGCTGCGTCACCTCGTGCACGAAGATGAGGCCCGCAAGCGCGGCATGCAGGTCGGCGACAAGCTCTGTGCCACGGTCCGTTAGCAGCTGCCCGAGCGCGCCGTCACCGGGGGCCTGCCAGCCTGGCCGATGCGCGACGACGACGTGTGCGAGATCGAGAATCCTTTGCCAGTGGTACCACTTCGGCAGGCTCAGAAATGAGTCCATACCGACAATGAGGCACAACGGCGTCGCGGGAAACTCTTCACGCAGCGAGTCGAGGGTATCGACCGTGTAGGACAGGCCGGGTCGCTGAACCTCGCGGTCATCGACGACAAAGCCCGGTCGCTGGCGGGTCGCGCATCTTAGCATCTCGACGCGCAGGGCGGCTTCAGCAATGGGCGCGGCGCGGTGCGGCGGATTGCCGCAGGGAATAAACCGGATTTGCGCCAGACTGAGCGCCTGCTTGAGCTCGAACGCGCTACGCAGGTGCCCAAAATGCACCGGGTCGAAGGTGCCGCCAAAGATACCGATGGGCGCTTTGAGTCTGGCCATGGGATCAGGCCGCCAGTGCCGCGCCGCTGCCCGTGGACAATCCGGCCACAAGACGCAACAAAAGCGGCCAGGCGTCCTCGCCGCTCTGACCCTTGGCGGCACGATCCGCGCGCTCCGTCAGTGTCACAAGCGCATAGGCCAGCTCGCCGTCGATCCGACTGAGCGCGGCGCGCATAATGCCCTTTCGACTCGACCAAACGCGGTGCTGATCGATGACGGTTGTGATCGGTGCGCCTGCCGCAACCTGCTCGGCCATGGCCGCGATCTGGCGCACTTCACGGCCCAGGGCCCACAGTACGAGCGTGGCTGCCACGCCCTCACGGTGCAGCCCACCCAGCATGCGCAACGCGCGGTCCGTTCGGCCCGCGAGCGCCTCATCGGCACACTTGAAGATGGTGTAACGGGCACTGTCCGCCACGGCGGCCTCGACATCGTCTGCAGTCACGGCGCCGCCGTCACTGAGCAAAGCCAGCTTGTCGATCTCCTGCTGCGCGGCAAGCAAATTGCCTTCAGTTCGGCGCGCCAGGTGCAATACGGCCTCGCGGTCCGGCGACAGACCGGCCTGCCGGCAGCGCGTGTCGATCCAGCCCGGCAGCTCACGGGCCTCGAGCGGCCAGATCTGCAGCATCATGCCCGCGGCATCGATGCTTTTGACCCATTTTGCGTTCGCACCCCGCTTGTCGATCTTGGGCGCAGTCACAAGCAGCAATGTGTCCTCGGGCGGGGTCTCCACAAGGCTCGCGATCATACGCCCGCCCTTGTCGCCTGGTTTTCCAGTGGGCAACCGGAGGTCGAGGATGCGGCGCTCGCTGAACAGCGACAGCGAGTGGCCCGCCTCGGCCAGCCGATCCCAGTCAAACCCGCGCTCAGCGACAAACAGGTCCCGCGTCTCGTAGCCTTGCGCCCGTGCCGTCTTGCGAATGGCGTCCGTGGCCTCGTTGACGAGCAACGGTTCATCGCCGCTGACAAGCCACACGGGCGCGAGTTCGCGCTCCAAGTGGCGCTGCAGGTCTGAGAGTCGAATCTTCACAGGATCAGCGTCATGCCCCGAACTGGCCAGGGTAATCCCGTACCAGGGCGTCGGTGTTCAGCGGCCGTCCTCAAGCACGATGGCAGCGTCGGCCATAAGCACGACAAGACCGTCGCGAACCGGGTAGACGCGCTGCCCGTCGCGGGTCACCAGCGCCTGCGTCAGCGGCGTTCGCTGCGGCTCGCCTGCTGCATTCTTGAGCGAGCCGTCCGCAACCTTCGCATTGAGCGACTCGAGCAGGGGTCCGTCCGCTTTGCGCAACGGTTGGTGCGTGACGGGGCAACAGGTGATGTCGAGCAGCCGTTCATTCATCCCCGAATTGTCGCGAACATCGGGGAAAGGCGCCAGTGGCGATGCCACACAAGACCCGGTTCCTTGCCCGAAAAAATGCAATGTTATATCGTTTTTACCCATATTCCGTCGCTCGGGGCTCTCCCGTGGCCATCACTCTGCTTCAAAAACACACCCGCGCAGATGCGCTGGGCGTGATGCTCTCAGCGATCTGCATGCTGCATTGCCTGCTGTTGCCGGTGCTGATCGCGTTTGGCGTCGGCGGCGCGGTCACGGGTCTCGACAGCGAATGGACCCACATCGTGCTGCTCACGGTTGTCGTGCCCGTGAGCGCGGTTGCATTCGTGGGCGGTTGGATTCGGCACCGCCGCATCGCGGTCCTGGCACTGGGCACGCTGGGCGTTGCGCTGCTCGCCCTGGCCGCTTTTGTACTCCACACGCATGTCGGCAAGACGGCCGATGCCATCGTCACCACAGCCGGTGGTGCGGTGTTGGCGATCGCCCATTGGCGGAACCGGGATTGCAGCTGCCCTCACGACGGCGCACCGCGCGCGACCATCACGGGACAGGCTTAATCTGACTTACCGCCATCGCGCCGCGCGTTCGGCGAACGGGTGCCCTTCAAGCAGCTCGCGCAGGATTGCGCGGTTTTCAGGCCGCGGCGAAAAATCCGCATCGCGCTGCATGCACTCCACGAGCAAGGACAGTGCGGCCCCGCGGTCGCCGGCCTCGAGCAAGCGCGAAAACTGGTTCTGCGCGACGAGCACGAAAGGCCGCGGTGACTCCCAGCCCCGCATCCGGTCGAGAAACCAGGCCCAGGCGTCATAGTCGTCATGCCCTTCGAGGTAGCCGCGCAGTCGTTGCAACCCGCCGACCTCATTGCCGCGGCTGAAATAGCCGTAGGCTTCGTCGAGCGCCGACTGGCGTTCTCGGGTCAGCGCGGCGTCGTCACGCTGCTGCTGGCGCTCGCCCGCGGGCAGTCGTTCGACGGGAATCCCGAGAGGCAGATAGTGGTGGTAGAGCACCACGCCCGTGGAGGAGAACAACCAGAGGATCTGCAGGCAGAACAGGAGCACAGACAGGTAGCCTGAAATAGGCAGGACCACGTCGAGCGAGAGGATTACGAACCAGCTCGCGACGATCTTCAGGTAGTCGAGACCGAGGATGCGAATAACGCGCGTCAATTCGCTCACGCGAAAGAGCGTGAGCAGGCTCGCATTCACGGAAATCACGGCGATGATCGCGGGCAGCAGCGGCAGCACCAGCAGCAGGTACACCGCGAGTGCCACAGGCCCCATGCCTTGGTCGATAACCCAGCCCAGCCCGCCCAGCGCGCTAAGCGCCAGCCAGGGCGTGAACGCCCAGAAGTTTCGGAAGTAGTCGAATACGGCGTTGTTGGCGGCGGGCACGTCGTAGCCCAGTGCGACGGCGCGCGTGATCAGCGTGGCGTACTTGGTCAGCGCCGAGGTCGTAAACACGAGCACCAGCACCCCGGGAACGAATGTAATCGGAGACTGCAACGCATTGATCCCGAAGTACATGAGAAACCCAATAAGCGCCGCGAAGATGAGCAGCGCCGTGTCCAACGCCACGTGCACGGTGCGCTGCAGAAACGCGCTGACGGACATCGCATCGACGCGTGCGCTCACGGTGCGCGTGTCTCTTGCTCTTCAGAAGTACCTGGAACGGGGTCGTAACCGCTGCCGCCCCAGGGATGGCAGCGCCCGATCCGCCGGGCAGCAAGCCAACAGCCGCGCCACACGCCGTGTCGCTCGATGGCCTCAATGCAGTACTGGGAACAGGTGGGCTGGAAGCGGCAATTGTTGCCAAGCAGCGGCGAGAGCAGCACCTGGTAGGCACGCACGACGCGTATCATGGCGCGCCGTGCGAGGGTCATGCGGCGGTGGCCGCGGCCGCTTCGGCGCGGATGCGTTCCAGCATCGCATAGAGCCCGTTGGCCCGGTTCTGGCTCAAGTGCTTGTCGAGCCCGAGCGCCGATACGAAGGCCGGCTTGTAATCGATGACTGCCTGCGGCGGCGAATCGTCGTAGAGCCGCATGAGCACGGCGATGAGCCCCGACACGATGGCGGCATCGCTGATGGCGCGAAAACGAAGATTGCCCACGGCATCGCGGCGCGACTGCAGCCAGACCTGCGACTGGCAACCCGCGACCTTGTCGATATCCGCGCGTTCCGCCTCAGCGTACTCGGGCAGGCCGCGCCCCAGCTCGATGAGGTACTGGTAGCGGTCCATCCAGTTATCGAACATCGAGAACTCGTCGACGAGCTCTGCTTCACGTTCAGGGATCGTAGTGGTCATCAGTCTGCCTCGGCGGCCTCCACGCGGCGCCAGGTTGTTCCTTCGGCGCCGTCGCTGAGTTGGATGCCCTGCGCGAGGAGCTCGTCCCGGATCCTGTCGGCCTCGGCGAAGTCGCGGTTGGCCTTGGCCGCCGCGCGCGCGGCAATGGCCGCATCGATTTGAGCAGCGTCGGCGTCGTCGCCACGCGCAAACCAATCCTCGGCTGGGCGATCGAGCAAACCGATGAGATTGCCCGACGCCTGTAGGCGGGCTGCAAGCTGCGCGCGCTCATCGGCGTCGTCACTGCGATTGATCTCACGCGCGAGCGCAAACAACGCCGCAATGGCCTGCGGCGTGTTGAGGTCGTCGTGAAGTGCGGCGAGCACGTCGGAGTCGATGTCGCCATTGACGCCTTCCACGAGATTGCCGCGCAACGCCCCGTACAGGCGATCGAGCTTGCGCGTCGCTTCCACAAGCGTCTCGTCGGTCCAGTCGAGCGGCTGGCGGTAGTGCGCGGAGATTAGTGCAAGACGGATGGCCTCGCCGTCAGCCTGGTCGCGGAGCTGGCGCACCAGCAGCACATTGCCCAGCGACTTGGACATCTTGGTCGCGTCGACATTGAGAAAACCGTTGTGCATCCAAAAGTTGACGAACTGTCGGCCGCCATGCGCGCAGGTGCTCTGGGCAATCTCGTTCTCGTGGTGGGGGAAGACCAGATCCTGCCCGCCGCCATGGATGTCGATCGTGTCGCCCAGGTGCTTCTCGATCATAGCCGAGCACTCGAGGTGCCAGCCGGGTCGACCGCGGCCCCAGGGGCTATCCCAGCCCGGCAACTCGGGCGTTGACGGCTTCCAGAGCACAAAGTCAGCCGGATTGCGCTTGTAGGGCGCCACCTCGACGCGCGCGCCCGCGATCATGTCCTCGAGCGACCGGTTCGACAGTGCGCCGTAGTCGTCGTAACTCGCGACGTCGAACAGCACGTGGCCCTCAGCCGCATAGGCGTGTCCGCCCTCGATGAGCCGCTCGATCATCGCGCACATCTCTTCAATGTGGTCTGTCGCGCGCGGCGCCACGTCGGGCGGCAGCACGCCCAGGGCGCCCATGTCTTCCAGGTAGGCAGCCGTGTACTCGGCCGTGATGTCACCGATGCTGCGGCCCGTCTCCAGCGCAGCCTGATTGATCTTGTCGTCAACGTCCGTGACGTTGCGCGCGTAGACGAGCGGGTACTCGCGGCGCAGCACACGCGCCAGCACGTCGAACACGACGGCCGGGCGCGCATTGCCGATATGCGCAAAGTTGTACACCGTGGGGCCACAGACGTAGAGCGTCACGCGCTCGGGGTCTATAGGCTCAAAGGGCCGTTTTCGGCCTTTCTGGGTGTCGTAGAGATTGAGTGTCATTTCGCTATACTAGCGGGCCCGGTCCCGCCCGCAAGAGGCCCCCACCATGGATTCGCCACGCTTCGCAGCCCGACAAACCGTTGAGCAGGTCGAGGAAGGCCATGAGCTCGCGCCCAAGTTCGACGAGAGCGGGCTCATCCCTGTCGTCACCACCGACTTCGAATCGGGTGAGGTGCTCATGCAGGGCTACATGAATGCTGACGCCCTGCAACGCACGATCGTTACAGGCGAGGCCCACTATTTCAGCCGCAGCCGACAGGTCATGTGGCACAAAGGCGCCACGAGCGGTCTCGTGCAGACCGTGCGTGAGTTCCTCATCGACGACGACCAGGACTGCGTCTGGCTGCGCGTCGACGTGGCCGGTGGTGGCGCAAGCTGCCACGTCGGCTACCGTTCGTGCTTCTACCGGAGCGTGCCCGTCGGCGACGACTACGCGCGAGAACAGCGCGAGGGCCATGTGGAGCTGGCCTTCACGGAGTCCGAAAAAGTCTTCGACCCCGTCGAGGTGTACGGCGACGCGCCCAACCCCACCCAGCTCTAAAGAAAAAGGCCGGGCGTCCGGCCCGGCCTTGATCCTGATCGATGCGCGGCTGCAACCGCGCCCGAACTGCCTACTCTTCGTAGTCCTTACCCGCCATGCCCGGCAGGTAGTCGTTGACCATGTTGGCACCACCGAGGGGCTTGTTCTGGCCCTGGTGGCATGTTGAGCAGTACGCCTTCGGTGCATCGCCCGTCTCACCCAGACGGTAGTCGGGGTACACGGGCTGCAGGGGATCCAGGTACTCGGTGTTGAGCCCGCTCACCATACGGATGCCGTGCCAGGCCGTCACGCGTTGCGGCGGGCTTTGCGACCAGTCGCTGAACAGACGCGAGTTGTGGCAGAAGGTGCAGTTCACGCCCAGTGAATCGGACATGTGCATCATGAGCGCGTAGGTCCACTCCGTGTCCTGGATCGTGCCGGGCTTGTAGGTCGCACTTGGGCTCGTTTCGATCACACGGATATCGTCGTAGCCACCCACCAGGAACTTCGACATAAAGTCGCCCGGCATCGACGTGTAGGCCGTCGACTCAGACGCCACGTTCTGGCCGTTACGCCAGCCCGCGTTGGGCGTCGGTCCATCGGGGTTGGCCTGCGCGAACCAGATGTACTCGGGAACGTTCTTGCCGCGGTGGCAGGTGTAACAGGTGACACCGACGTTTTGCACGTGCTTAGACCAGTCCTGGTTGATGTGCTGCGTCATCTGGAACATGCGGCGCGACACGACCTTCGTGTACTTGCCGTCGTCGGCCAGGTTGTCGGGGTAGTGACAGTAGTTACAGCCCTCTTCGGGCGAGACCCACTGCGTAATCGCCAGCATGGTGCGCGTGAACTCGCCAATGCTGAGATCACCCAACACCTGCACGTTCTGGTAGATCGCCCCGGCCTTGGGCCCAGCCTGCGATGCGGGCGCCTGTGGGTCAGGCACTTCCAGCGACGTTTGCGGCAGCCTTGGGTTGGTAATGGTGGCCATGGCCGTGCCGCGGTAGCCGTTTTGCTCGGACTCGATAGGCGGCCGCTCCCAGCAGGCCCCCAACATTGCGGTGACCGCAACGAGTCCTGCGAGCTTCACTGTTCTTGCAAACATCACTAGCCTCCCTCGGCCGGGTCAGTGACCGGCTCCCACGGCAAGTCGTAAGCCGGTGCCAGGCCGTGCTCAACGCCCCACAGATACCAGTTGTCGACGACCGTTCCCGTCAGCAGGATGCCTATGCCACCGGTCAGTGTGGTCAACACCGCGAACCACCAGGCCCAGCGGTGAATCGATTCCATACTGGCATTGAATCCCATGGTCCAGCGCCAGAACAGCGCACCACGTTCGGACGCAGTACCGCGGTCGACAATTTGTTCAACTTCGCGGTGCGCACCATATCGATCCGTCGCGAGAATGGTAGCGCCGTGCATCGCGAAAAGCAGTACCGAGCCGTACAGGAAGAAGATAGACAGCATATGGAACGGGTTGTAGAACAGGTTGCCGTAGCGGATCGAAAACGCCGCCGTCCAGTCGAGGTGCGGGAAGATCCCAAACGGTACTGCCTCGGCCCAGGCACCCAACGCCACTGGCCGGAATAAACCCAAGACCAGGTAGAGCCAAATGGCTGATGCAAACGCCCATGCCACGTGCGTACCCATTTGCAGCGCGCGCGCCCGGCGGTACATCCGGATCCACCATAGGATGATCGCAGCCGTCAGGAAGAAGCCTGCAAGCAGCCACCATCCACCCTCGTTCATGGGCGGAATGCTAAGGCCGTACTCCGCCTTGGGCGGCTCAAGCGCGAGCCAAGGCAGCTGTCGAATGAACTCGACCCAGTCGTAGTCGACGGAGGCCAGCATATTGAAACCGATGATCTCGAAAGCGATGAAGCCGCAGATCACAGACAGCAAACCAAAGCCGCCTAGGTAGAACGGTCCAATCTGCGCATCGCCGATCTTATTGGCCCAGTAGCTCATGACCGTGCCGCCGCGCTCGTAAAGCGACTGGTCGATCTCCGGACCTGGGTCCGGCGGCGCAGTCACGTGCACGCGTGTAAATAGATTCTGATACTCAGCCATGACTTAACTCCAGATCGGTAGCGCGAGCCACCAGTTCCACCACTCCGGCCAGCCGCGGGTCCAGAATGGGCCGCTGATGACAATGCATACGGCGCTCCAGAACCCAGCGTTGAGCGCGAGGAACAGACCGAGCCGGTGAATCCCCAGCGAGCCAATCGAATAGCCAATCGTGTCGCGGAAGTAGGCATTCTCGTGTTCAGCCGATGCGACGGGGGCGCCCTTCTTGGGGTTCACGCCCGAGAGGATGGCGCCGCCGTGCATAGCCAGGGCCAGGGTCGTTGTGAAGAAGAACGTCACGGCCAGCATATGCGCCGGGTTGTAGTGAAAGTGCAGGTACTGATAGCCCGTGTTCGAGACCCAGTCTAGGTGCGCCATGATGCCGTAGGGGAAGCCGTGCCCCCAGGCGCCCATGAGCAACGGGCGGAACACCACCAGCGTCACGTAAGCGAATATCGCGGTGCCGAACGCGAACGGCACGTGATAGCCGATGCCGAGCTTGCGACAGATCTCGACCTCACGCAGCGCCCAACAGACGAAAGCGCCGATCGCACAGACCGTGACGATCTGCCAGAGACCGCCCTCCTGTATGGGTGCCAGTGACAGTCCGTAACTGAGATCTGGCGGCGCAATATTGATCTGCCACACGTTCCACGTGCCACCCAGTGCGGCGCCGTAGAAGATCATTGCGGTCCCAAGCAGGATAAAGAAGGCGCCGAGGACGCCAAAGAACCCCACGTAGAAAGGACCGGCCCAGAAATCAAAGAGATTGCCGCCGAGCAGCGTGCCCCCTTTGATCCGGTACTTCTTTTCAAAACTTAGCATTGACATGTTCTTGTCCTCAGCGGCCTTTCGGCCCTGGCGGCAAACGCCGCATTACCCCAGACGTTCCTGTCGGCTGCTTGACCCGTTGCGTGGGTCTATCGCGGTTTCTATTCGCGACGTAACCCAAATGGCCCGACTATCCCCTGACGACCGCCCTGGCGGCAGCGCCAGGGAACAGCCGGGCTTCAACCAATGCCTCAGGCGAGCCAGTCCAGAGAAGCGGTGCGTTGAGCCACCGCCTGCTCCGAGTCCAGCTCGAGTACGGATGCACTGGGGCCTTCGATCCAGTTGAACCTGTCTGTCGACAGGACAATGAAGTGAATCGAGAACGCCAGAACGGCAAGAAAAGCCACCATGCCGATGAGCGACCTGCGAGGGTCGAACAACAACCAAATTCGCCACATAGTTACTCTCCTTCTATCCGAACAGCATCGTGGTTACTGCGACCATCGTGTCCATGGCGCCAGAAACCGCGGCGTAGCCGTCGGGTCCAGGGAACCAGGGACGCCACTGCCAAACGAGGAAGTGGGCGATGATTGCAACGATGACGTAGCCAAAAGTGCTCAACATAAAGAGACGATGAAACTCTTTGGCTCCGTTTTGGGTCAGGCCTGACATAGAACCTCCCGGGTTGCCGGCTGTGTCCGGTCACTGCCATTGGGAAGCGACCCACAACCGTTGGTTACCGTGCAAAGCCCGCACGGCGGGGCTGTCTTGTACTGCCGGCGCGCCAGCAGTACAGAACCTCTTAAACCGACAAAGCGATTGCAGCGGCTGTCTTGGCCGCAGTCTTCGCTTCCTGCCAGGCACTGCGGTAGCCCGCGCGGCCCGGGGGCCAGGGCTGCCAGCGCCAACGCGACAGGCTCGCAACGAGTGCGACGGGGAACATGGCCACGAAACAAACACCAGCCAGCAGCCGGAAATGGGCTGCATGCTCGTTGGCTTGTCGGGCGTGATGTGTGACTACTCTCATCGGCTCTCTCCTAACCGCTGTTACGCCGCGGCAATGCGCGTGCTCTTGCAAACGCGCTCGATATCTTGTTCTTCGACGTGCACGCTGCCGCGCGACCGCGCGTCGGCGTCCACGGCATCACGCAGTCTTTTGGCTGCTGAAATTCTCACGAGGATGGGCTCGGCCTCGATGATCTGATCGAAGACTGCCTTGGCCGCTTCGCTCCAGTGCGTCTGCCCGTCAATGCGAGACGGCGTCTCGTCGACGGCATCGAGGCTCGTACCCAGGGGCAGGATGTGGAACAACGCATCGAACAGCGCGTTGCAGACTTCCTGCACGACGTAGGTGGCACCGGCGTAACCCATGAAGGGTGTACCCGTATGGCGGCGAATGACGGCGCCCGGGAATGACGCCGGGATGTACATCGCCTTGGCGCCCGCTTCGGCCAGGTACATGCGTTCGTTGTAACTGCCAAACATCACGAGCGGGGTCTGTTCGTGCACGAGCCGGCGAACTTCCTCGTTGTCCGTCTTGGCGCCAGGGCACCGCGCAACGGCGAAGGTGCATGGCAAACCCAGATCGTTCTCGAGGAAATTCCTGAGCCCCCGCGTGTAGGTCTCGTTGGCGACGATGGCGAAACTGGCCGTACCGAAAAAGTCCTGGGTGACCGAACGCCAGAGATCCCAGAGCGGTTTGATCGTCGTGTGCTTTTCACGCTCGATGAACGGCTCGGGATCGAGGCCGAGTCGATCGCCGAGTTCGCGCAGGAACGCTGTGGTCGAATGCAGGCCGATGGGCGCTTGCAGGTACGGACGCTCGAGCGCCTCGCACAGCAGGCGACCGAACTCGCGGTACATGCAGATATTGACGTCGGCGTCGCAAAGCTTCGCGATGTCGGACAGGTGTGTGCCCAGCGGGAACACCATGTTGATTTCCGCACCCAGCCCTTCGACGAGTCGTGTGATCTCGGCGAGATCTGAGGGCATGTTGAAGTGCCCGTAGGCGGGCCCGATGATGTTGACGCGCGGCTTGGCGCCTTCGGGGCGCTTACGCGGTGCGCGGACTTTCTTCGGGCCGAATTCTTTCCAGAGCCAGGCCAGCGCGCGGTCGGCGCTCTGCCACTGGTCTTCGTCTATGGTGCGCGGCAGGAAGCGTTTGATGCCCGTGCCTTCGGGTGTGACGCCGCCACCGATCATCTCGGCAATGGAACCCGTAACCACCACGGCGGGCTGATCGGGATCCAAGGTCTCGTGGGCGCGTTTCATAGCGGCTTCAGTGCCCGTCTGGCCCAGTTCTTCCTCACCGAGGCCGGTCACGACGATAGGCAACTCATGCGGCGGTAGGCCATCCGTGTAGTGCAACACGGAAGTCACCGGCAGGTTCTCGCAGCCCACCGGGCCGTCGATAATCACCTGCAGGCCCTTGACGGCTGTGAACACGTACACAGACCCCCAGTAGCCGCCGGCGCGATCGTGATCGAGCACCAACATCAGACGATCGACTCCGGCACGTCTTTCTTCGCGACCGGGCGCTTGCGGCGCGGCTTGGGCGGTGCTTTCGGCGTGTCGCGCCAAACGCCCGCATTGTGGCCTTTGCCAACGCCTTCAAAGAACGCGGTCATTTCATCGAAACGCGACTTCTGTGCGATGGCAGCGTTGATAATCGCGGACAGCGCACTTGGGCCGGGGATGCCCATGAGTGGCCGCGCCGAAATCAGGTTCGTGAAGTACATGGCCGGGCGCGACTGCTCTTTGGCCTTCTGCACGACAGGCGTGGTGCCAATCGCGAGGTCGGGGTCGAATTCCTCGATGGCCGCGAGGTCCTGCTCGAGCGATGCCCGGTACTGCACGTGCACACCCCGCTCGGTGAGCCAATCGCGATCGGCCTCAGACCAGCGCGTTTTCGGACACGCCGTGCCGACGTAGCGCAGATCGGCACCGCACTCGACAAGCAACCGTGCGACAAGCAACTCAGAACCCTCGTAGCCCGACATCGTGATGCGGCCTTTGATGGGCGACTGAGCGATAGCACCTGAGAGAATCGGCAGCACCTTGTTCTTGGCCCGCGACACCGCGTCTTCGTCGACGCCGCAGATCTTTCCGACCTGCTCAAGCCAGGCGGCTGTGCCGTCGTGACCCACGGGCGCTGACCCGAATACGGGTCGACCCGCGGCCTCGAACTCGCGTACCGATGCGGTGTAGAACGGGTGGATCGCTGCGACCGCCTGGCAGTCCAGCGCGGCGTAGAGCTCGCGCCATTCGCGCGTCGGCACCACCGGTCCGGCCGCAAGCCCCATGGGCTCAAGCAACTGGTCAATGGTCACCGGGTCTGCGGGGAACATCTCACCCAGCAGCGCAACCTGTGGGCGTCCGTCGTCGCGCATCTCACGCGGCGGCGCCACAGGCCCAAGCTCGGCCTCGGTACGGGCGTACTTGAGCATGGCGCCTGCGAGTACGTCCTTGGCCTCCGCATGCGTCGGGATCCCGAATCCGGGTACATCGATCCCGATGATGCGTACGCCGTTGATCTCCTTGGGCAGCATCTGCAGCGGCACGCCTGACGCCGTCGGCACGCAAAGGTTGGTGACGACGACCGCGTCGTAGTCCTTGGGATCGGCGATGTCCTGAACCGCTTCCCGAATGTCTTCGTAGAGCTTGCCTGTGACGAGCGTTTCGGAGTTGAACGGCACGTAGCCCACGGTGCGCCGTGCGCCGTAGAAATGTGAGGTGAACGTCAGTCCGTACACACAGCAGGCCGACCCCGACAGGATCGTCGCCGTACGCCGCATACGCAGGCCCACGCGCAACGACCCGAATGCCGGGCACATGCTCTGTGGCTGGTCATGCGGGCCCATGGGGTAGTCGGCTGCGTAGCGCTCGAGCACCTCGGCCTTGCCTGCCTTCTCTGCGGCAGCACGCATCTCGCCCTTGGCGTGGCAGCCCTTCCCGTCGGTCGGCTCTGTTGTCTGTGTTGTGTTGCCGTCTGCCATGTGAATCCAGTGGCGCCGTTAAACGGCGTCGTAGATGACCTCGAGCGATTCCTTGGGCGCGTAGTCAGCACCGCGCATGTCTGCGGCCGAAGCGGGCTGCAAGACAACGTCACGACCTGTCTCATCGCTGGAGAACAGACCGAGCAGGCCGTCCTGATCGAGCGGGTTGGGTTGCTGCGGCGGCGCGTCGGCCACCTGCTGCGCGAGTTCTTCGAACAGACCGCCCCACTGCCCGCCAGGCTTGCCGACGATCTCGTAGTTGGCGCTTTTTCTGCGGATGTCCTCGTCGGCCGGGATGGCGGCGAGTACGGGGATGCCGACGGCTTCGGCGAACGCGGCTGCCTCACCGGTGCCGTCGTCCTTGTTAATACACATGCCGGCCACACCGACATTGCCGCCGAGCTTTCTGAAGTACTCAACCGCCGAGCAGACGTTGTTGGCCACGTACAGCGATTGCAGGTCGTTGGAGCCGACCACGATCACCTTCTGGCACATGTCGCGCGCGATCGGCAGACCGAAGCCACCACACACCACGTCGCCCAGGAAATCGAGCAGCACGTAGTCAAAGTCCCACTCATGGAAGCCGAGCTTCTCGAGCAATTCGAAACCATGGATGATGCCGCGGCCACCACAGCCACGACCCACCTCGGGACCGCCAAGCTCCATGGCGTAAACACCATCGCGCTTGAAGCAGACATCGCCGATCTCGACCTCTTCACCTGCGGCCTTCTTGCGTGAAGAGGTTTCGATGATCGTGGGGCAGCTCTTGCCGCCGAACAGCAGCGACGTCGTATCGCTCTTCGGGTCACAGCCGATCAGCAGCACCTTTTTGCCCTGCTGCGCCATCATGTAGGAGAGGTTTGAGAGCGTGAAGCTCTTGCCGATGCCGCCCTTGCCGTAGATCGCGATGATCTGCGTTTCCTTGGTGACTTCGCCCGCGGGCACAGGGTCGGGTTCGGTGCCAGCCTCGGCACGGAGGGCGTCTCGCATACGGATCTGCGCGTCGACGCGGATCTCCGTCACATTGTCTTTGCTGCTCAAGAGAGGTCTCTCCAGTCGAGGATCATTTTCAGGCACTCGGGGTCGCCGAACGCGGTGGTGTAGGCGCTGTGTGCCTCGTCGGCAGGCACGCTGTGGCTGATAAGCTGGCCGAGCTGCAATCGGTTGCTCGCACACAGCGCAATAACCTCGGAGAGGTCTTCGGGCTGCCATTCGGCTGCCACAACAAAACGCGCCTCGCGCATGAACGCCGGCGGGAACGTGAAAGACAGCGGTTGCGAATAGAATCCTGCAAGCGTGACTTCGCCACCCGGAGCCAGACGCTCTACCAGTGAATCAAGGATGCCGGGGTCACCCGACACGTCGCAGATCTGGCGGTAATCGCTCGATGGGTCTTCGTCGGGGTGCAGGACCTCGTAACCCGCCGCGCCGGCCTGGCGTGTCTCGTTGACCTCCCAGACCACGGGGGCCGGATAACCTGCGGCAATCGTCACGCGGGCCAGTAGGCGCCCCAACACGCCGTGCCCCACAACAAGCTCGGGTGCGTCTGCACCGACACAGAGCGCATGATGCGCCGTGGCGGCCAGGGCCATGAGGGTGCCGTCGGGGCCCAAGCGCTCGGGGATGGCGTGGGCTTTGCTGGCGTTGCAAACGATATGAGATGCCGCGCCGCCGAACAGACCGCGTATGTCGCCGTAGCAGTGGGCACCTGAGACAAAGACGAATTCACCCAGGCGGGACTCGAGCCCCGGTGCTGTCTGGATGACGCGCCCCACGGTTTCGTAGCCAGGTACGAGCGGATAGCCCATACCCGGGAACGGCGGCATCGTGCCGTCCCAGAGCAAACGCTCGGTACCCGTGCTGATGCCGCTCCAGTCCACGCGTACCGTGAGCTCACCGTCGTCAAGTTCTGGAAGATCCAAACGACTGAGTGCAACGGCACCGGGCTCGCGCATGACGACCGCAACTGTATCCATGTGATCCAGCTTTCCCCGGATGCACAAGCGTCGCGGATCGCTCGGGCATCAAAATGATGAATTTGAGTGTACGCCTCGGTTGACGACTGTCAAGTGAAATGGACAGTTTCTAATGTCAACTAAACTGGATGCGTGGAGATCACACTGCATATGAGGGGAATTGGCGTCGCATGCCACTGGCTGGGCCCAAAACCCGAGGCTGCCAACAGGGCGTCGATCTCGGCCCGGGTGCGCGCCCGACCGCTGCCCATGGCGAGCAAATAGAAGCCGAAATAGGCGTCGCCTACGGGCTTCGCACCGGGCGTGCCGGCCATAGGTTCGGCGATGACCAGCGTGCCCGAATCAGGCAGTGCCGCGCGGGCACGCGCAAGCAGTTCGAGCACCACGTCATCGTCGTGGTCGTGCACGATGCGAACGAGCGAAATCACGTCGGCCCCGCGGGGTAGATCGTCAGCGCGAAAGCTGCCCGGCGCGACGTTCGGTGCACCGGGCGCAGCCGCATCCACATTGGCCACCACACCGGGCAAGTCGAACAGCGTGCGTTCGAGCCGCGGATAGCGTGCGTGCACGGCCGCAAGAAACGCGCCCGTACCACCGCCGACATCAAGCAGGTGTTGGTGCTGGTCAAAGCGGTAAGCCGCAAGCACCTGCTCGGCGATCATGGGTTGCGAATCGGCCATGAGCTGGCTGTACGCGCGTACCCGCTCCGCCTCGAGCTGCGCAGGATCGCTGGCACGTGCGTAGCCCCAGAAATCTTCGAGCGCCGTGGTGTCTCGCTCACCGCGCAGCAAAGCCAGCGGCTTTGCCATGTCGGCATAGAGCATGGCGTGGTGCTGTGCCATAGCGGTAATCCCGCGATCACCAATCAGCGCGGCGCCCAGCGGCCCTAGCGCAAACACATCGTCGCCGCGCGCCTCCAGCAATTCGAGCGATGCCGCGGCACGCGCGAGCCGTGCTGCCGCGGCGCGATCGAGTGATGCCAGACGGGCCAGCGCATCGATCGACTGCGGACCGCGACCGAGTGCCTCGAACCAGCCCACTTCGATGCAGCTCATGAGCGTCTGGCTGTAAACAAAGCCGGCGGAAATGTCGAACAAGCGGCGCGCGCTGCGGCGCGCTAACAGCCGAAACGGCCAGATTCTGCCGGCGCTGGCGCGAAAACGAGGGTTGGCGAGCAGCCGGTTACGCCAATCGGCCAACCGGGCGCGCAGGCCCACCACGGGTTCGCCGGTCTCGCTCAGGCTGCGGCGCGGAGTCGACGCAGTCGAGATGTGAGCTGCTCAGCTTCGGCGCCAATAAGGCGCGCCAGGGGTTCTCGACCTACGCAATCCGGAATGGATGCGATCGCGTCGGCGACCAGCCCATTGAGTCGGTCCAGCGCGCCGTCGAAGCCCAGTGCCTGAATCGCGCTCGGACGACCGTGCTTGCGATCCTGGCCTGTCGGCTTGCCCATGTCAGACACGCTACCGCAGGCATCAAGCAGATCGTCGGCAACCTGGTAGGCCTCACCGAGACGGCCGCCCAGCTCACGCCAAGGCGCGGCCTCGACGCCGGCTGCGGCAGCGCCCGCTTCCGTCGACGCGGCAAACAGCGCGCCCGTCTTCGCCTGCTGGTAGGCGCGCAGATCAACGCCGGGCTCACACTCGTAGGCCTGGCCCGCAATGATGCCGTTCGGCGCACCAACGGAACGGCCGATCACACGCATCAATGATTGCAAGCGCTCGGGTCGCGCCGCGGCACCGGCCGCCAGCACTTCAAACGCCATGACGATGAGCTCGTCACCGCAAAGCAGTGCAAGACGTTCGTCGAAGGCCACATGCACCGTCGGCTTGCCGCGGCGCAGGTCGGCGTTGTCAAAACAGGGCAGATCGTCGTGGACCAGCGAGGCGCAGTGCAGCAGTTCGATGGACACGGCGGCGGCATCAACCGTACCGGGATTGTCAGCCGCACAGGCGGCGGCAACGGCGCAGCACAGTCGCGGCCGGAGTCGGGCACCGCCCGGCAGCACGGCGTAGCGCACTGCGGCAGCCAGCCGCGGTGGACAATCCTCCGCCAAATGAGTCGCAAGCGCGGCCTCGATGGCCTGTTCGATTCGTGCAGCCGTGGCCATGGCGTGTCCTCCCGCCGAACCTGAGGTGTCATAAAATTATGACGCCATAAGTGTCAGTCAGAATAGACACTGGGCTTGCGAGCGTCAACCGAAGCAGACAGTCGCGCTGCGCGGTACCATTCGCCCATGCAAGCTACCGATTGGGCCGCACGCTCGATTTCCGGGCGGTCGAAAGACGACTACTTCGACACCGAGGTGCTGCCGGACGGCTACCGATGGTGGTATCTGGACGTCGTTAGCGATTGCGGCAACTACAGCGTCGTGGTCATCGGTTTCATCGGCAGCGTGTTCTCGCCCTACTACGCCCGCGCGCGCCGCCGCGGCCCCGGCGACCCGTTTGCGCACTGCGCCATCAACCCCATCATCTATGGCCCCTCGGGCAAGCATTGGGCGATGACCGAACGCACGGGCGATCGCTTCTCGGGCGATCACCAGGGCATCGCAGTGGGGCCAAGCTGCATGCGTTGGGATGGCGATACGCTGGTCGCAGAAATCGACGAGGTCTGCAATCCATGGCCACGACGTATGCGGGGCGAAATCCGGCTGACGCCAGAAGTGCTGCAGGACCGCGCCTACGTGTTACACAGCAACGGGCGGCACCGCTGGTGGCCCGCCGCACCCGTGGCACGTGCCGAGGTGCGCTTCGAGCAACCTGAGCTGTCGTTCTCGGGCAGTGGTTACATTGATACTAACGAGGGTGATGAGCCTCTCGAGCGCGGCTTCCTTCGCTGGGACTGGACACGGGCCGAGTCACCAGAGCCCGGCGCCGAAACTCCCGCCCTCACCTACCATGTCGTGCAGCGCGATGGTCATGAACACACGCTGGCGCTGGCGCTCGACGACTCGGGCGCACTGGTCACCTCGGACGCCCCCATCGGTCAACGCTTGCCGCGTTCGGGCTGGCGCGTCGCACGACACGCCCGCAACGACCTGCCCATCACCGCGGTACGCACGCTTGAAGACACGCCGTTCTACGCGCGGTCACTCATTCAGGCCGGCGAGGACCCGGGCATGAAACTCATGCATGAGAGCCTGTCGCTGACACGTTTCGAGAGCCCGTGGGTGCAGTTCCTGTTGCCGTTTCGGATGCCCCGGCGAAACACCGCACGCCGTTAATCGGCCAACGTCAGTCGTCGTCGCGGCGCGACACCGACCAGACCTGCCACAGCAAGAACACCAGGATAGGGACGTAGAGCCAGAAGTAGCCCGGCGCCATGTCAGGTGGCGAACCAGCGCTCCGCGACGGTCATGGGCGCCGCAGCACGCCCCACGGATTCGACAAGGAAGCGGTTCGCCTCGAGCGGCGGCTCCTGTGACAGCGCCTTGCCCCGGATCGTCGACAACATGGCGTGGCCGAGCAGGAACGACTTGCGACCGCGGCTCACCACGGTACGTGTGGTTACAGAGTCGCAGCCTGCGTGACGCAGTTGAACGCCGATCTCACGATAGATCCGCATCGCCGCGTAGATACCCGGACGGCAGCCCAGGGGCAGCTTTGGAATTCCGGTGCGTGCGCGGAGGTAGTGATCGTCGGCGTCAAGGATCAGACGACGAACCACACTGGCAAGCTCAGGACTTGGTTGCGGGTCATCCAGGAACGCAGCAATGTCGATACCGGCTCCCCGGAGCCAGTCGAGCGGCAGGTAAACACGCCCGTTGCGCGCATCTTCCCCCACATCGCGCGCGATGTTGGTCAGCTGCATCGCCGTCCCCAGGTCACAGGCACGCGCCAACACCGTCGGATCGCGCACACCCATGAGCACGGCCATCATGGCGCCCACACTGCCCGCGACGCGCGCGCAATAATCGTAGAGGTCCTCGATGCTGTCGTAGCGACGCCCTTCGATGTCCCAACGGAATCCGTCGATAAGCGCCTCGGGCAGTTCGCGCGGCATGCCGTACACCTTGGCGATGTGCACCATGGCGCGATCCGCAGGATGGTCGAACGGCGTGCCGGCATAGATGTGGTCGAGCCGCGCTTGCAGTCGTGCCAGGGCATCTTCGTCGCCCGTGCCATCGTCAATGGCATCGTCGGCCAGCCGGCAAAAGGCGTACAGCGCACACGCGGGCTCGCGGTACTCCCAGGGCAACAAGAGTGAGGCTGCGTAGAACGAGTGCGAACCGTCGCGCAACATCTGACGGCAGACCGCGAGGTCTGAGTCCTCGGCGTCGAGCCATGAGTAGTCGTAATCACTGGCCATATTGTGTCCTCGCTTCTCGGCCCTGCCATTTCGTAAGCAGTTCCGCGATTAGTTCCGGCGCCTCCTCGTGCACGAGGTGACCAAACGTCATCAATTCCGTGATGGTGGTATTCGCCAGACCCGCCACGGTCGATGTGGTTCGCGCGGGTGGCACGGCGCGATCGCGACCGCCCAACACGACGTGCATCGTCGGGTCGAGCGATCGAACGGCACGCACCATTTGCTCGAGCTGCCAGCCGGCCATCATCGACAGCACAGCCTGCACGTGCCCGGGCTTCTGCATGAGGGACTGGTAACCGTCGAGCATCGTCTCCGGCACGCGCGAGCCGGTTCCGTGCAACAGCCGCTCGACCTGGCGCCGGTCACCGGCGCGACGGGCCAGGTACTGCGGCAGGCTGCCGCTGGCCGCTGCCAGCCGCGCCATGACAGGAAACGCGAAGCCGGCCACGCCACCAAACGGCCGCAGCGCCGGGTTGATGGCGAGCAGCGGTGGCCGGGCGTCTGCGGGCTGATCGAGCAACCACTGCAACGCGATCGCAGCGCCCGCCGAGTGCCCGACGATCAGCGTCGGCGACACCGCGAGCGCATCGAGCAGGTCGCCGATTGCGCGCGCCGTGCGCCGCAACGTATATGCACCCTGCGCGAAGGCGGTCGTGTACCCATGCCCGGGTAAGTCCACGGCGATGCCGGTATAGGTGTCTGCAAGTGCCGCAATCAGCGGGCGAAAACTGTGCGCCGACGCGCCCGCACCGTGCAAGAACAGGATCGACGCACCACGGCCCTCGATCTGTACGTGCCAGCGCAGGCCGCCCGCATCGATATGCCGGCTGAATCGCGCACCGGGCCAGTCGCGCGGCACGCCAGCGTCTGCCTCAAACACGCGCGCTTCTGTTGTCAGCTGCGCGGGCATCATGCGGCCACACCCCGAACCGCGGCCGATACCGTCTGCGCATCGGCGAATGGCAGCGGCAGGTAACGCGCATCGAGCGCCTCAGCAAGCTTGAGGGCGCGCTCGCCTGCACGGCGGCCCGTATCGATAGACAGTACCGAGTAGCCGCGCGTCGCGATCTCGCGCGCAACCGCAATAGCCTGATCAAACGCGTCAGGTCCGCCCCGGCGGCCCTCAAGGTCGACGTTGGCGCGCGCGTCCGTCATGACGACGATAACGGGAAGCTCGCCGCGATCCGCCACACTGTCGGCGAGGTCACGCGCGAGCACGAGCCCGTGCGCGAGCGGCGTTGCACCGCCGCCGGGCAATACTGAGAGGCAGCGCTTGGCGCGAACCAGCGAACGCGTGGGCGGCAGCAACAGCTCCCCGTGTTGATTGCGAAACGCGATCAATGCCACCTGGTCGCGGCGCACGTAACACTCTGCAAGTAACAGCTCGACCGCACCTTTGGTTTCGGCCAAGCGCTGAATCGCCGCCGAGCCTGATGCATCGACGACAAAAATGGTGGTTGTGCGGCGGCGCTGTTGGAATACTCGCACGCGCAGGTCATCGGCCCGCACGGCAACGTTCGCGCCCACACGTTGGCCGCGCAGACGCTGCAATGGCGCGGCCGCCTTGAGCGTGGCGGAGACATCGAGCCGATTGCCATCGCTGGGCAAGCCAGGCCGGTTGCCTACGGGGCGGCCCCGATGTCGCGCACGAGCGCGGGCGCCGGCACGACCCGTTGCCGCGCGTTTGCGTTGCGCGGCGGCGAGCTGCGCCAAAGAGGCCAGCAGGTTGGCGGGCAAAGCGGCCGCCTCGGCGGCATCAACGCTGTCGGGCCTGGGCCCATCAGATTGGGTGGTGTCGCTGCTGCCGTCGTGACCCTCGTCGTCGTCTGGCTCGGGCGCTTCCGGCTCTGGCTCGGGCGGTGGTGCGTCTTCGGCGGGCTCCGCGGCCAGCGCATCCAACGCACTGGGAATACGCATGACAATGACCAACATGGCGGCCGTCGCCAGCGTTTCGTCCGACACGGTGCTGGCGCCGTCCAGCGCCGCCAGCGCGCGCGCCGCTACCAGTGCCTGCAGGGCCGCCCTCGGCGAGCGAATACCCAACGCATCGCAGGTCGCACAGACGCGCGTGTAGGCATCGTCACCGACCTCAACGGCAGCGAGGGCATCACGTGCCCGGGCACAGTCATCGGCATCAAACACGCAGCCAGGCGCTTCTGCGCCCAGCAGTCTTGTATCCAATGTCAGGCCCAGCCGGTCGCGCAGTGCCGGGTCCAGGGGCGGGTCGTCTTCAACCGCTTCATCAAGCGCCAGCGCGACGAAGCGTGCGGGTTCGATGCGCGTTAACCCGTCACGTTCGACGCGCACGCGCTGCTCATCCAATGCCGCCGCGACGGCCGCACAGGTCGTCGGAGACTGCCGCTCCGCCATGCGCAGCTCTATGACCCCTTCATGCGCCTGTGCCAGCAAGCCACTGCTGAATGCCGGTCGGCCGCTTGATAGGGTGGCGCCCAGGTCAAGACCACCGAGCAGCCGTTCGCCTGTCACTGAAACCGGCACCTGTTTCCAGGACCCTTCGACGCCGGCGAGCTCGCGGTAACACGCGACCCAGGCATCGCGACCGGGTCCGGCCGGGCCCGCCAGCACGGCACCGCCGAGCCGCGGGCCGGCCACCGCAAGCACGGCCGCCACCAGGCCGGGCAGCGCCTCGGCTGGGGCGACCGCATCGTTCACGCGGCAAGCACCTCGTCGACCGCGCGTGTCACGCGCACTGTGGCATCCGAGTCATCGAGCGGATCGCGTCGCAAACGGTGGCGCAGACAAATCGGCGCCACCTGCGCCAGGTGTTTCAACGTCACCACGTCCGCACCATCCAGTGCGGCATGGGCGCGCGCTGCGCGAATCAGTGTGAGCTCGCCGCGCAAACCGTCGGTGCCCAATGCGACGCACAACCGCGCCGCCGATTCGAGCACCGCGTCGGGCACCGTGACGCGTGGCAACAGCTCGCGCGCGTCTGCGATCTGGCGCCGCACGCGGCCATCCTGGCGCGACCAGCGGCGGCAAAACGCAGCAGCGTCCTGTTCATAGGCGTCGCGACGACGGATAACCTCGACGCGCGCATCGAGATCCGCGGGCGTGCGGACATTGAGCGACAGGCCGAACCGGTCCAGCAACTGGGGCCGTAGCTCGCCCTCCTCGGGGTTGCCACTGCCCACAAGAACAAAGCGCGCTGGATGGCGCACGCTGAGACCCTCGCGCTCGACGACGTTCTCGCCCGACGCCGCAACATCGAGCAACAGATCGACGAGATGATCTTCAAGCAGGTTGACCTCATCGATGTAGAGAAAGCCGCGGTTGGCACGCGCCAAGAGTCCGGGCTCAAACGCTTTTTCACCGTGGCCGAGCGCACGCTCGAGATCGAGTGCGCCCACGACGCGGTCCTCTGTCGCGCCCAATGGCAGGTCAACGACCGGGACAGGGACCTGGCGCGTTTTGACCGGCTTGGCCCCTTTTTTGGGTCGGGGCGCCGATTCCGGATCGCTGTTGTAGGGGTCGCCATCGACCACGGTCATCTTGGGCAGCAGGGATGCCAGCGCCCGGACGGCGGTCGACTTTCCTGTACCGCGATCACCAAAGACCAGCACACCGCCGACGCTCTGGTCGACCGCCGCGATCAGGATCGCGCGTTTCATGTCTTCCTGACCGACGATTGCTGTAAACGGAAACGGTTTTCGCGCCGCCAATGCTCGTGCTCCCCTGACTCTCGACGCTAGAGTCTGTGTATCGATTTACGCGCCGCACCCGCTGGTGCGGGCGTACCGAGTCCCCAGCGCCACAGAACCTCATCGGGAATCGGGAGCATCAGGAACACATGCTCGAGACAGGCAAGCCCGAGCAACGTCAAAACAAGCCAGGCGCCCGTGGCCGGGAACGTACCCGCGGCGGCCGTCGCCAGCGGCTGGCTGACCCACCAGGCCAACAGCGCGGCGAGCGCAATCGAGATGGGAAAGAACCCGTTGCCATTGCGCGCGGCAACGTAACTCGACAGGTAGCGCAAGCGCTCAGGCCAGAAGTGTTCGTGCAGATTGCTGACCCCGAAGAAGATGTTGAGCTTGGTGCTCCAGCGCATGAGCCAGAATACGACAAAGGTCTGTACGCCTATCGTGTTGTCGGCACCCGCTGCAAGGATGAGCATGCCCACAGCCGTCGCGATGATCGCGAGCTCGTGATAGAGGCTGGCCCGAACGCCGAACACAAACCGCTGCCACCCCGAAGCGTCGGGTGGACATGCCTCGGGTCTGGGCCCTGTGATGAACGCGAGGAAATAGCTCGTCTCGTGCCAGCACCAGATAGCGAGTGCGCTGGCGAACGCGATGTAGGCGCCAACGACTGTGGCATCGTTAAGGCTGACCCAAAAACCCGCGCAGCCGGCGAGGCCCAGCGCCGTAGCAATCCCCATGGTTGCGGCGAACGTGTTCGTCGGCAAACGCATCCGCCACAAGAGCAGGATGGTCGTAAGCCACCACAGCCCGACGGCAAGCGCGATGGGGAGCGCGACGGACATGGCAGCCCTGTTGTCCGCTTACCAGCTCGGCGCGAGCCGCGTCTGGGCAGGCTTCGGGTGGCGCCGCACGGGCAACATGAAGAGCCGCAGGAACACGCCGGCGGCCGCGATGCTGTAGCCAACCTTCTTCAGCCCACCTACGAGACCGCCACGTTGACGCGCCGCATCCGTCTTGTCGGAGATGTCCTTGAGACGATCAAAGCCACGCCACATGCGCGGGTCATCCAGGGCCAGCGTGAACGGGAATATCTGCTTGGAGATCTCTGAAGTGATCTCCAGCACGTCCCGGTCGTATTCACCGGGTGTCACACCAAACGCCTCGTGCATGGCCGGACGCTGGTGGTCACGAACGTACATGGTCGAGAACACGGCCAGCAGGAAGAACCGGATCCAGAGCAGGTTGCGCCCCCGCGTCAGCTTGGGGTCCGCCTTCATCATGAGCGCGAACACTTCGCCGTGGCGAAACTCGTCGTTACACCAGCGCTCGAACCAGCGGAAGATCGGGTGGAAGCGCCGGTCCGGGTGCTTCTCAAGCTGCCGGAAGATGCGGATGTAGCGCGCGTAACCAATCTTCTCAGACAGGTAGGTCGCGTAGAGAATGTATTTGGGCTTGAAGAAGGTGTACTTCTTCTTGCGCCGAAGGAAGTTGAGATCGACGGGCCGGCCGAAGTCTTCCAAAGACCGGTTGATGAAGCTCGCGTGGCGCGCTTCGTCACGGGCCATGTAGGCCATGACCTTCTTCATGTCCGGGTTGTCGACGGCCTTCTTGATGTCGGCGTACAGCGCACAACCCGAATACTCGGACGTGGCCGAGGACACGAGGAAACCGATGAACTCATCGAAGAGTTCGGGCGACAACTTGCGAATCTCGCTCTTGAACTGCTCGTCGCGCTTGAAGTGGTTCTTGTTCGTGTCGTTCTCGAACTCCGCCATCAGCGCATCCCATTCTTCGCGGATGGGCGAGAAATCCATGGCATTCATGGCGTCAAAATCTGTCGTGTAGAACCGCGGCGTCAACACCGTCTCGGTATTGGCCATGCGCGTCGAGTCGTTGACGGCCTGCATGTCAGCTGCTGTCGTTGCCATGTTGCTTACTCCTCTGCTTGCGCGAATTGTGGGGCGGGCTCGCCCGGAGCCGGCAGGTAGCGCGTGAGCTCACCGGCGTTAACTGGACCAAAACCGCGCAGGTCGATTGTGCGCCCGGTCGCCAAGTCCGAAATCACGACCGCACCATCGGCGTAACGGCGGACGACAAAGCCCGCCGTCATGGACGCATCGTTGAGCCTGCGCTCGCGCACAAGCCCACGAAGCGTCCCGCGCAGGAAATTGCCCTCGCCGGGCGCTACGACATCGAGCGCCTCACCACTCGGCATGGCCACCACATTCACGGACCCATCCGGCTGATCCACAAACTGCAGCACTTGCTCGGCCACCACCTCAGGTGCCACTGACACCTGCGCCGCTGGATTGATCACGGTCTGCTGCCAGACCACGCCCAAGAGCGTAATCAGTACGAGTCCACCCGCGAGCAACAACGGTACCGTGGGCGCCATGTTCTCGTGTGTGTGGCCGCCGGGACCGTGGTGGTGCCCGCCGTGCGCGTGGTGATGCGAATGATCGTGGTCGTGCATGCGCTGCGTCCCGTCAGTGCGCCGTCACTGTGCCAGGCCGCCCGACCGCGTTGTCCGCGGTTGCGGGCTCGGAGGTCATCTCGCGGCCACCCGCATGCTGTCGCAGGGCTTCTCCCAGAAGCACAGCCACATGATCGACGACCGGTAGCGCACGAAGCATCGGCACGGGTCGCGCGAAATGGAATGGCTTGGCATTGGGCCAGAGCACGAGGTAGCCCGCGCGCGCGCCCTCAACGAGTGCAAGCTCGATGTCACCGCCACCGTTATCGCGCCGCCTAACGTCGGCGCTCGCGATCTGCTTGAACGGCAGGTTGACGGCAATCGACAGCGCCACGCCCGTGCGGATCACAACACGCTCTTCGGTAATCGTGTACTGCGTCGCGCGGGCCGAGGCACGCGCGAACAACCACAGGGCGCCGAGCACGGCGGCACCCAGCAACACCGTGGTCACGGTGGCACTGAGCGCAGCATCGCCACCGGCGCCGTCGCGCCACACGGCCAGCAAGCGCCAGGCCAGCAAGAGTACGAAGTAAACCGCGACCTTGCGCCAGTGCAGCGCGTAACGCGCCATCGCGCCTGTGTCGGGACCGCCGACCCAGAGAACACGCTCGCCCGGCGGTATCTCACTGGGCGGTGCCATCACAGGGCGCCCGCTCATATCAGCGGTTCCGAACGCGAAGGTTCAGCCAGCAGCTTGCCACCACCGAAGTAGCCCATCACCTTCTCTTCTTCGAGCAGCGTGATGGTGTCCGCGTCTTTGAGACGCGGCGCGCGACCGTACTGGTCCGACAGTAAAGCGTTCGAGTGCAAGGCACCGCCGGCCTTGTCGATCTTGTCGACGAACGCGAATGGCATGAGGACGTTGCCGCTGCCAATCGAGGCGTCCAGCGCGATCTCGATGTAAACGATGCCGGGCTCAGGGATATCGATCCAGTTGTCAGTAACCTTACCGACCGTCTCGCCGTCGGCCGCAATGACGCTCATACCGCGCGGGTCTGCATCGCGTTCGTCAATACCGAACTCCGCGTGATTGCGCATGGGCACGATGCGCGGCTTGCCGTGCAGGGTGAGATCCGGCGTATCGGCGCGGTCCGACCACGCCGCGGGACCGATGCCGTCGACGAGCGGATCCCCCGTGGGCTCGATGGGCGCGCCCGGGAAATCCCCGACGTACCGCGCCGCAAGCTCGTGCTCAGGGTCTTTACGCGGGACCGAGATCTCACCATGGAAGCGAGTCTTGAAGGTCTTCTTTTTCGGCTCCGACGGGAACCCGCGAACGACGACCTCACCCATCCGGTGGGGTGCTTCCAGCGGATAGCCTTCTCGTTTGCTCTCGCGGTGCAGGTACAGCACGAGAACGGCGAAGAACAGCCAGAACAGGGTGAAGATGAACTCCACGAGATCAATGCTGCCGACAATGTTGTTAGTCATGACACAACTCCAGGTCGAGGCTAGCGGGGAAACTCCGTCAGGCCGATTCGGCCGTCGTCGTCACCGCCCGCCTCTCGGGCGAACTTCGCCAGCGGGCCGATGACGACCAACGTGACGAAGAGTAAAAACACTTCAAACTGATAAACGACCGTGTAGCTGTCGCTCATGGCGTCGAACGCCGGCCCCAGCCAGCCGCGCTCGATCCAGTATCCAATCGTGTCGCGCATGGCGCCGCCGATTCCGATGCCGATACCGGCCGCTGTAGCCTGCACGGCACCCCAGGCGCCCAGGGCGAGACCGCTGCCGGCCACACGGGCCAGGTCCATTGCGGCGACCAGTGTGCCGACGCTGAACAATCCTGCGCCGAATCCAATCAGTACGACGCCGGCGCCGAACAACAGCTGCGACTTTACAGCCGCGATGATGCTGACAATGACAAATGCGACAGCGCCAATGAGCGCGCCGAATCCTGCAAGCCGATGCGGGTCCGTGCCACGGTTGAGCCAACGCGCCGCCATGGCGAACGCCACGATGGTGCCAAACGCCAGCAGCGCCGTAAGCCGGGTCGTCGCGGCAACATCCATGCCCAGAACCTGGGCGCCGAAGGGCTCAAGCAGGATGTCCTGCATCGTGAAACCCGCCGTGCCGATACCCAGTGCAAGCAGCAGGCGCATCGTGCGTGGGTCCTGACGCAAACGTCCCCAAGCCACACTAAATCCCTCCGGGGTCTGTGGCTTCGCCGTCTTCTCGGGATCGATCGTCTCCTGCTTCCAGAGGGCAATCACGTTGAGCACAAGCGCAACCATCGCTGCGCCCTGAATGACTTTGATCAGACGCACCTGGCTGAAGTCTTCGAGCAAGGCCCCGAACGCCAGAGCGCTGATCAGCATGCCCACAAGCAGCATGACAAACAGCAGTGCAACCACGCGCGGACGCGTCTCTTCTGGTGCAATGTCCGTGGCCAATGCCAGGCCAGCCGTCTGCACGGTGTGCATGCCAGCGCCCACCAACAAGAACGACAGGCCGGCGAACAACTGACCCGTCAATACGGGCCCCTGCGTGTCGCCCGCCATAATGAACAACGCAAAGGGCATGAACGCGAATCCGCCGAACATGAGCATTGTCCCGACCCAGATAAAGGGCACGCGGCGCCAGCCGATAGCGGAAATGAAATTGTCCGAACGAAAGCCGATCAATGCCCGCAGCGGCGCGAATACCAGTGGCAAGGCGATCATCACTGCGACGAGCGCGGCCGGAACACCCAGCTCCACAATCATGACGCGATTGAGCGTGCCATTAAGCAACACAACCGCCATACCGACCGTGACCTGGAACAGCGAGAGGCGCAGAAGCCGACCAAGAGAGAGCGTGCTGCTGGCAGCATCGGCGAACGGCAGCAATGCCGGCGCGACTTTTCGCCATCGCTGAGCGATGTCGCCAGAAAGCAGTTTCACGACACAAGCCTCATCGTCTTGCAAGCTCCATGGCTTGTGACTTGTAGAAGCCGCTACTGACACGATGCCCACGACCCACGTTGAACGCATCAAGCGCAGGCTCGTCACCGAGGCGACTGATCAAGCGCTGTTCGCCGACGGGAATGATCGCGGGCGCGCGGTGCTGCAGGTTCGGGATGAGGCGGCCGACCATGTGCATCATGGCCAGCGCCGGCGTGCGCGGCGCAAACGTAAACACCATCGCGCGACGCGTGCGGTCACCGAGTTGGCCGAGCGTGCGGGCGATGTCATCGCTCGCGTAGTGGATCAGCGAGTCCATGGCAACGACGTAGTCAAAATCACCCAGACCCGGGTCGAGCATGTCGCCCACCCGGAAGTCGATGCTGCCGCCGCCGCCGGACTCGGCCAGTTGCGCCGAAGCGCGTTCACCGGCCAGTCCCACGAGCGTCGCCGACACATCTACGGCGACCACATCAGCGCCGCGTTGCGCCGCGATCAGGGCTAGCGCGCCAGTACCGCAACCGGCATCGAGCACGCGCATGCCCGCGAGATCCTGGGGCAGCCAGCTCAACAGCGTGGCGCGCATCTCGTCGCGCCCGGCGCGAACCGTAGCACGGACACGACCGACCGGCGCGTCCGACGTCAGGCGCGCCCAGTTCTCGGCGGCCGTCTCGTCAAAGTACGTCGTCAGCTTTTTGCGCGTTTCGCTGTAGGTGGATTCCTGCATCAATCAAAACCGAGGAAGTCGAAGATCTCCCGATCCTTCATGGGCGTCGCATCGAACGGCTCGACGCCATCCCAAAGCCGTTGCGCCAGCCGCAGATACTCTTCCTTGACGGCCTGCAACTCGGGCGAGTCATCGTCCATCTCGAACAGCACGGACTTCTTGAGCCGGCTGCGGCGGATGACATCGAGGTCCGGAAAGTGCGCCACGCGCTCGAGACCGATTCGCTCATTAAAACCATCGACCTGGTCGGTCTTGGCTGAGCGGTTGGCGATCACGCCACCCAGGCGCACGTTGTAATTCTTGGACTTCGCCTTGATCGCGGCCACGATGCGGTTCATCGCGAAGATCGAGTCGAAGTCGTTGGCCGTGACGATCAGTGCGCGATCGGCGTGCTGCAGTGGCGCGGCGAAACCACCGCAGACAACATCGCCCAGTACGTCGAAGATCACGACATCGGTGTCTTCGAGCAGGTGGTGCTGCTTGAGCAGGCGGACGGTCTGGCCAACGACGTAGCCGCCGCAGCCCGTGCCGGCCGGCGGGCCACCCGCTTCCACACACATGACGCCGTTGTAGCCTTCGTAAACAAAGTCTTCGGTGCGCAATTCCTCGCTGTGGAATTCGACGGACTCGAGCACGTCGATCACCGTCGGCACGAGACACTTGGTCAGCGTGAAGGTGGAATCGTGCTTGGGGTCACAGCCGATTTGCAGTACGCGCTTGCCGAGCTTTGAAAACGCGGCCGAGAGGTTCGACGACGTTGTGCTCTTGCCGATGCCGCCCTTGCCGTACACGGCAAAGACTTTGGCGCCATCGATTTGTGTGCTGGGGTCCAGGTGGACCTGCAGGCTGCCCTCGCCGTCCGGCGGTGCCGGCTTCACGGTCACGGGTGTTGCGACATTGGCCTGAGTCATCGTTGCTCCTGTGCGCTCAACGCCCGAAATGGGCCTTGGCTTCGTACAGCGTGTCGACGTTGATGTTTTCAACGCCACGCTCGCGTGCAAAACGCTCGGTGTTCCGGCGCGCCTTGCCGCGCACGAAGAACGGGATCTTGCCGAGTTCCTTCTCGGCGTCCGCGAGCCAGACGGGCTCGCCGGGCGCAGCCGTCGGCGCCTCGGGCTGCGGCGCGCTGGCGCCGTTGTGACCGAGGTGTGACGGCGTCGCCGCATCATTGAATTCAAAGTCTTCGCGGAACATCGCGAGCAGGTGCTCTTCGAGTCCCATCATGAGTGGGTGCACCCAGCTGTCGAACAGCACGTTGGCGCCCGCGTAACCCATTTGCGGCGCGTGCGCCGCCGGGAAGTCCTGCACGTGCATAGGCGCCGAAATGACAGCGCAACCAATGCCCAAACGCTTGGCGATGTGGCGCTCCATCTGCGTACCCAGAATCATCTCGGGCTGCGCTTCGGCAACGGCCGCCTCGACTTCGAGGTAGTCGTCGGTAATCAGCGGCTCGACGTTGTAGCGCTCGCGCGCGGCCGTCCGGATGTCCCGCGCAAACTCCCGGCTGTATGTGCCGAGGCCCACGACCTCGAAGCCCAGCTCATCCTTCGCCACGCGGGCTGCAGCAAGCGCGTGCGTCGCATCGCCAAAGACAAACACGCGTTTGCCCGTGAGGTAGGTCGAGTCCACAGACCGCGAGTACCAGGGCAGGCGCGACCGGCCATCGCGTAGGGCGGGCTCAGGGTCAACGCCGGCAAGCTCGGCCACTTCGCGAATGAACTCCGTGGTGGCCCCCACACCAATCGGCACGACCGTCGTCATGGGCTGGTCAAAGGCACGCTTGAGCCAGCGCGCTGCCGTCTCGCCCGTTTCGGGGTACATGACCACGTTGAAATCAGCGTCACCGACGCGAGTGATGTCTGCCGGCGACGCATCAAGCGGCGCCACAAGGTTCACGTCGATACCCAGCCGGCGCATGATTTCGGTGAGCTCGCGAACATCGTCACGGTGGCGAAACCCGAGCGCCGTGGCGCCCAGTAGATTGCAGGACGGGCGCTGGCCTTCAGCACGCGGCGGCCGTTTCGAACCCGGCGGCAACGCGCGCGAGCCAGCAAGGCCGCGCACGAGATGGTAGAAGGTCTCCGCAGCCGCCCAGTTTTCCTTGCGTTGGTAAGACGGCAACTCGAGCGGAATGGTCGGCACGGGCAACTGCATGCCCGCGGCGAGACCACCCGGGTCGTCTTGAATCAGTTCGGCCGTGCATGATGCGCCCACGAGCATCGCGCTGGGCTTGAAGCGTTCGTAGGCGGCGCGGCAGGCGTCTTGAAACAGCGTGGCCGTATCACCGCCCAAATCTCGGGCCTGGAAGGTGGTGTAGGTCACGGGCGGGCGCGTGTCATTGCGCTCAATCATCGTGAACAGCAGGTCGGCGTAGGTGTCGCCCTGCGGCGCGTGCAGCACGTAGTGCAGGTCGCGCATCGCCGTGGCCACACGCATGGCACCCACATGGGTCGGCCCTTCGTATGTCCACAGGGTCAGTTTCATCAGATCGTCAGCATCTGTTTGCGCCGCAGCGGGCGCGAAAACAGCTCCGCACAATCGCCGGCCTGCTCATAGCCGTGCACGGGTGAGAACAAGAGCTCGATCGACCACTTGGTCGTGACGCCCTGCGCCTCAAGTGGGTTGGCCAGACCGAGCCCGCACACGACGAGATCGGGTAAGTCCTCGTGACAGCGATCGAGCTGGCGTTCGACGTCCTGCCCTTCGCTGAGCCGCAGATCATCGGGCAGCAGCTCGAGCTCAACCGACAGGTGATCCCGGTGCAGGTAAGGCGTGCCGACTTCGACCAACTGCATGCCGAGCTCATCGGCCAGGAACCGCGCCAGCGGGACCTCGAGCTGCGAGTCAGGGAAAAAGAAGATGCGTTTGCCTTCAAGGTGCTCGCGCTGCTGCGCGACAGCACGGCGCGCTCGGTCTCTTGCGGACGCCGTCACGTCCTCAAACCGGGCCTGCTCGACGCCAAAATCCTGGGCGGCAGCGGCCAGCCAAGCGGTGGTGCCCTTCTCGCCAAAGGGAAAAGGCGCAACGATGCGGGTCGCACCGCGGCGCTCCAGCGCCTCGCCCGTCTCACCGAGAAACGGCTGCGCCAGCAAGTAGCGCGTATTCGGGCCGATGCTGGGCATGTCGTTGGCGCTGCGCATGGGCAGGAACGACACGGGGCCAACCCCCATGGACTCAAACAGACCGCGGAACTGGTCTTCTACGACATCAGGAAGCGCGCCAACCACCATGAGCTGCTTGTCGTCAGACGCGGGCAACTCGGGCACGAGCGAGGCCAGACAGGTGTCTTCGCCTTGCGTGAACGTGGTCTCGATCCCACTGCCCGAGTAATTGAGCACCCGCACGTCGGGCATAAACTGTTGTGACAGCCGTTCGGCGGCACGCGACAAGTCGAGCTTGATGACTTCAGATGGGCATGAGCCGACGAGGAAGAGGAGCTTGATGTCGGGACGACGCGCCAGCAGGCGTGCCACCTCTCGATCAAGCTCCTCATTCGCATCGGCTAGCCCAGCCAGGTCGCGGTCGTCGATGATTGCCGTGGCGAACCTCGGCTCCGCGAAGATCATGACGCCCGCGGCTGACTGGATCAGATGTGCGCAGGTCCGGGATCCCACCACAAGGAAGAACGCGTCCTGAATCTTGCGGTGTAACCAGACGATGCCGGTCAGACCACAGAACACCTCGCGCTGACCGCGCTCGCGGATGACCCCGTCGGGGGCCCGCTTGAGCTCGGATAGCGGTTGCAGGACATTGGCGGTCATCGCGTAACTCCCGGGAGCGATGCCGCCACGCCGGCTGCTGGGACAGCAGGCGTTTCGAGCCGCGCGAGTCTGAACTTCCAGACGAATTGCGCAGCGTTGATGACGTACGCGGCATAAGCCGCCATGGCGAGCCAGAGCTGCCCGGTAATTCCGAGCCAGCCAAAGGCCACGCACGCCAGGTAGGCCGTGTGCAACAGCATCACGAGCATGCTGACCACGTCCTCCCAGAAAAACGCGGGCACGAACAGGTAGTGGCCGAACACGGCCTTCTCCCAGAGCGCACCCGTAATCATGATGGTGTAGAGCACGGCGGTTTTGATCACCACCGATAGTGTCGCCGCGAACGCGCCCTCTCCCGTCGCGAGATACCGCACCACGAGCACGACGCTGACGAGAAACACGAGGAATTGGAGCGGTGCAAGAATGCCCTGCACCAACGTCCAGCGCGTGCTGTCGCGGCGTAATCGCTGCTCAGCCGTATAAAGCGGCTTAAGCGGCGTCGTATGAGGCTGGCCTAGTGCCATAGCGGATCGAGGACTCCCACAGTCGGCGAGGGCGCGGGCCGGCTGAATGGCCCGACAGCGCTGACGCTCAGGTCAAATGTACGAGCCACCCCAGAAAGTGTCAACTTTACGCTACGTCAAGGTCGATTGACATGTAAGTCTAGGTTGTGTCTACTATCAGGCAGACGGGTCCGACAGTGCTAGAATTCCGCTATTGCGCGCGTGTGCACGCAGCGCTTTGGGGGCAACTAGCAATGACGTCGGATCACGCCGAGGCGGGGATCGCTGGGATCTTCTTTCGTCTGATAGAAAGCAGCAGACGGCTGTTGGGTCATTCGAAAACCGCCACCGAGGCGGAGATATCGCATCTCTCGCTGGTTATCGATCGAGAGATTATTCCACGGCTTCAAATGACCTTCCCGAGCCCCACCCCCGACGTCGAAGAGGTCGCCACGACAGCGCGGCCCGAATACGACGTTGAACGGTTTTTGACCGTATTGCGCTCCGGCGACGTCGAGGCCGCGTTCTCGTTCATCGAGGACCTTCGCGATACCGACCACGACCTGATCCAGATTTATCGTCACCTGCTGGCCCCAGCAGCGCAGCGCCTTGGCGAAATGTGGGAACAGGACGAATGCAATTTTGCTGACGTCACCATTGCGGTTACCAAGATGCGTCACATGGCCATCGCCACGGCACCGCTGTTCCCGCTTCACAGTTTCGAAGAAGGCCGAGACGCCCCGAGCATTCTCATCACGACGGTGCCGGGCGAGCAGCACACGATGGGACTCCACCTCGCCGTAGAATCGTTCCGTTCAGAGGGCTGGAACGTCTGGTCCGGCATGCCGCGCTCCACAACCGAGCTGATCGACCTTGTCGCGCAACAGCACTACGACGTGATTGGACTGTCTATCAGTGCCAACCGCAATGTGTCAGTGCTCGCCGAAGCCATCGTCGACGCACGTCGCGCATCCATCAACGACGGTGTGAAAATCGTGATCGGTGGCGGGATCGCCGCACATGCGGCTGACCAACTCGAGGCGCTCAATGTCGACCTCATCGCGGGCGAGTTGAATCACGCACTACGTCAGGTGGCGGACCTGGTTCCCCACCGTCGGCTTAGATCCGACTGATATGGCAACGCTCATCGCCATCTGGAAACGGCGGTTCAGAGCGAGGCGCGCGGCATGATTCCCTTCAAGTCCACACAGGACGCGCTCCGCGAACTGAGCCACGATTCGATCGCGCAGCTCATTGGCGCATCCCACGACATTACGCTGCTCGTCAACGACGAGGGCATTATCGTGGATATCGCCTTCGGCGCAGACCGGCCGCTGGACCGCGTCGCGGACGGCTGGATCGGCAAGGCCTGGGTGGAGACGGTAACCGACGAAAGCCGCGGCAAAATCGAGCGCCTGCTTGAAGACGCGGCTACCGACACGGGTGTGCGTCGCTGGCGCCAGGTCAACCACCCGGTAGATGACCGAGCTGATCTGCCCATCCTCTACCTGGCCGTGCGCGCGGGTGACAGTGACCTGACACTGGCCATCGGCAAAGACCTGCGGGCAATCTCGGAGATGCAGCAGCAACTGCTTGAGATGCAGCAGTCGATTGAGAGCGAGTACGCCCGCCTGCAGCAGGCCGAATCGCGCTATCGGCTGTTGTTCCAGACCACGGCCGAAGCCATCGTGATTGCGGAACCCGGCACAGGCCGCATTGTTGAAGTCAACCCGGCAGCGGCACTCGTGCTTGGCGATAAACAGACTCGGCTCATCGGGCGTAACTTGCACAAGCTGCTCGCCGAAGGATCTAGAGACGCGCTTGACGACGTCCTAACCAAAGTGTCAGCGACGGGCAAACAGCACCGCACCTCGGCGACGCTGGCCGATCACGATACCGACGTGAAAATTGCGGCCGTGCCGTTGCTGCGCGAGTCGACGCGACTGCTCATGTTGCGGCTCACGGACGAAGGTTCAACCGCCGAAGGCAACCGCGACGTTCACGAACGACTTTTACTGGCGCTCGCCGAGGACACACCTGACGCACTGGTAATCACAGACGCTGCGGGTCAGATCCAGTCGGCGAACAGTGCCTTCACGGATCTGTGCCAAGTGGCGTCTGAAGCGCAGTTGCGCGAGCAGCCGCTCGACCAGTGGATTGGTCGTCCCGGCGTCGACATCAATGTCATTCGCAAGAACCTGCAACAACACGGTTCGCTAAGACAGTTTTCCACCGTCGTGAATGTCGAGTACGGACAGCCGGTCGACGTGGACCTTTCGGCCGTTGCTTTCGAGGCACAAGGCGAGGCGCGCTATGGCTTTGTGCTGCGCCAATCGTTGCGACCTGTCGAGGCGGCAAAGCGCATCGAGGCCGAAAGCTCGTTGCCACGCTCCGTGGAGCAAATGACAGAACTCGTAGGGCGCGTCCCTCTGAAAGAGCTCATCCGAGAAACCACGGACATTCTCGAGCGACTCTGTATCGAGGCGGCGCTGCGCACCACAGGCGGCAACCGCGCCTCAGCGGCAGAAATGCTGGGCCTGAGTCGCCAGAGTTTGTACGTCAAATTGCGCCGTTACGGACTTGCTGGCGACGATTCTGACAAGAAATCCTGACACTTCGACTGTCTGAATTCGCTTTTCCTGTCGCGCACCGGGTCACTGTCAACCATAACTGACGGATTCGTGTCAATTTAGATTGACGCCTGCCGGGTCGCGGGCTACCTTTGAGGTATGCCTGAGACTCGCGTCGCCCGCCTGGGACAGCCGCCCTTTTGGCTGTCCGTCATCGAGCTGCTGAAACCCGTCACCTGGTTTCCGCCAATGTGGGCTTTTGCCTGTGGTGTCATCGCCTCTGGCGTTGTGGTCACAAGTCGTCTTCAGTTCCTGATTGGCGGCGTTTTGCTGGCGGGGCCCTTCCTGTGCGGTACCAGCCAGGTCGTCAATGATTGGTTCGACCGCCATGTTGACGCGCTCAACCAACCCAACCGCCCCATTCCATCGGGACGCATTCCCGGGCGACTCGGTTTGCACATCGCCGTGGGCTGGTCGATTTTGTCGATGCTGCTGGCCGCCATGCTGGGCACCTGGGTGTTTGTGGCGAGCGCCTTAGGGCTCGCGTTGGCCTGGGCCTACAGCGCACCGCCCTTCCGTCTTAAGCGCAATGGCTGGTGGGGCAACGCAGCCGTCGGTCTTTGTTATGAGTCGCTGCCCTGGTTCACGGCCGCCGCCGCGATGTCAGGCCGACTGCCTGACACACGTCTGATTCTGGTCGCCCTGCTCTACGGTGCCGGCGCACACGGCATCATGACGCTCAACGACTTCAAGTCGATCGCGGGCGACCGTGCCATGGGGCTGCGCTCGCTGCCCGCAGCGCTGGGCGCTGATCGCGCCGCGCGTCTGGCCTGCGTGGTCATGGCCGTGCCTCAGCTTGTGGTGATCGGTCTGCTGCTGCAGTGGCAGCAAGTGCCCTACGCACTCGGCGTTCTTGGCGTGCTGCTCGGACAAATCGCACTCATGCCACGCATGCTCAGTGACCCAGAGCGCTTTGCACCCTGGTACAACGGCACGGGCATCGTGCTTTACGTGAGTGGCATGATGATCAGTGCGTTCGCACTCCGGGGTTTGTTGTGAGCGCGCCGTCCGGCGGACTTGGTTGGCTGGGAATCGTTCGGCTTGGCTTCGTGCAAACCGCACTGGGCGCCATCGTCGTACTGACAACGTCGACCTTGAATCGCGTCATGGTGGTCGAGCTTGGGCTCCTTGCAGCCCTGCCCGGCGTTCTCGTGGCCTTGCACTACATGATCCAGATCATGCGCCCGCGTTTCGGCCACGGTTCAGACGTGGGCGGACGTCGAACGCCCTGGATTATTGGTGGGATCGCGGTTCTTGGCGCGGGCGGTATCCTGGCCAGCCTCGCCACCCTGATTATGGTCGACCACACACTCGCGGGCATCGCGCTGGCCGTGTTTGCGTTCCTGTTGATCGGTGCCGGCGTGGGGGCCGCGGGCACCTCGTTGCTCGTGCTGCTCGCAGCACTGACCACACCAAACCGACGCGCACCGGCGGCCACGATCACGTGGCTCATGATGATTGCGGGCTTCGCCGTGACCGCAGGTGTGGCCGGTGAACTACTCGACCCGTTCTCGATGCAGCGCCTGCTGGCAGTTACGGCAGGGGTCGCGACCATTGCCTTCACTGTCACGATCCTGGCCGTTTGGGGCATTGAGCCGCGCGCAGGCGTTGCGATAGATACGAATGAACCGGCGCCGGAACGCGGCGCTTTTGTCGCGGCGGTCCGCGAGGTCTTGTCCGAACGGCACACACGTCGCTTTGGCGTGTTCGTGTTTATCTCGATGCTGGCTTACAGCGCCCAGGATCTGGTGCTTGAGCCCTTCGCGGGCGCCGTCTTCGGTTACACACCTGGCGACTCGACTCAGCTCGGCGGGCTGCAACACGGCGGCGTATTCATCGGCATGATTGCCGTGGCCTTTATCGGTGCTCGCGTTCCAGCGGCACTGCGGCAGTGCATGATTGGTGGCTGCCTGGTCTCGGCCGTGCTGCTCGGTTGTCTGGCACTCTCTGGCCAGGTCGGGCCCGGCTGGCCATTGGCCGCCAATGTCTTCGCGCTGGGCGCCGCAAACGGCATCTTCGCCGTGGCTGCCATTGGCAGCATGATGCATCTCGTCAGCGAGGGCAGCCGGGGGCGTGACGGTGTGCGCATGGGCGTCTGGGGCGCCGCGCAAGCCATTGCCTTCGGCCTGGGCGGCATCCTCGGCACGTTGGCCATCGACATCATTCGTTACGCCACCGGCGAAGTGGCGATCGCCTATTCGCTCGTTTTCGCAGCACAGGCCACGCTGTTTGTGTCGGCCGCCATCCTGGCCGCACGCATCAGTCGCAGGCCATCACAACACAACACCAGGAGCGCAGCGCCGGCGGCGCTCATAGATCCGCGGGGAGATGCGGCACATGAACCACTATGACGTCATCGTCGTCGGCGGGGGCCCTACGGGCGCCACGGCGGCACACGATCTGGCCACTGAAGGCAAGAACGTTTTGCTGCTCGACCGTCGGGGCCGCATCAAGCCCTGCGGCGGCGCGATTCCCCCGATCCTCGTGCGCGAGTTCGACGTGCCCGACAGCCAGCTCGAGGCCAAGGTCACCGATGCGCGCATGATTTCGCCAGCCAATGAGAAAGTCGACATGAGCGTCGGCGGCTGGGTCGGCATGGTCGACCGAGAGGTCTTCGACGAATGGTTACGCCAGCGCGCTGCCGATGCAGGCGCGACGCGCGTGGACGGCATGTTCAAGAAGGTCACATCGACTGACGAGGGCGCGGTCGTTCAGTACCGCGAGAACGCCACGGGCAAGACCTGCGAGGCACGCGCAAATTACGTTATCGGTGCCGACGGTGCACGCTCCCGCGTGGCACGCCAATGCATCCCTGGCGCCGAGAAGATTCCGCACGTGTTCGCCTATCATGAAATCGTCAAGTCGCCCGAACACGGCACGGGCGATTTCGAGCCCACGCGCTGCGACGTCTATTACCAGGGTGATATCTCACCGGACTTTTACGGCTGGGTGTTCCCGCACGGCGAGCGCACGAGCATCGGCATGGGCACGGCGAACCAGGGCTACTCGCTGCGCGCAGCAACAACCATGCTGCGCGAGCGCGCCGGACTCTCTGGGGCCGAAACGGTACGCACCGAAGGTGCCCCGATCCCGCTGCGCCCGTTGAAGCGTTGGGACAATGGCCGCGATGTCGTCGTCGCCGGTGACGCCGCGGGTGTCGTCGCGCCGGCATCCGGCGAAGGCATCTATTACGCGATGTGCACGGGACGCTTTGCGGCTGAGGCCGTATCGAAAGCGCTGGAGACGGGCGATGCCCGCGCGCTGCGGCTCGCGCGCAAGCGCTTCCGCAAAGCACACGGGCGCGTATTTTTCATCCTCGGCATCCTGCAGAAGTTCTGGTACTCGAGCGACAAGCGGCGAGAGAAGTTCGTGAAGATCTGCCGCGACCCCGACGTTCAGCACCTGACGTGGGAGGCCTACATGAACAAGAAGCTTGTGCGCGCGAAACCGGTTGCCCACGTACGGATCTTCTTCAAGGATCTGGCGCACCTTGTAGGCCTGGCGCCTAGGTGACCTTCGTCCAGTCGCTGCGTGCGCCCTCGCTGTGGGTGGCGCTCGCAGTCGCCTTTTCCACGGGCGCATTGGGCGGCCTGCTGACGCCGCTGGGCCCTTGGTACCGCGCCCTCGAAAAGCCCGTATTCCAGCCGCCCGACTGGCTGTTCGGTCCTGCCTGGACCACCATCTTCCTGTTGTCTGCCTACGCGGCCCACCGAATCTGGCGGGCGGCTGCGTCTGGCAAGCCGCGCACGCTCGTCGTGACGCTGTTCCTGGTCAACATTGGACTCAACCTGGGATGGAGCTACCTGTTCTTTTTCATCCAGCGGCCTGACCTCGCGGTATTTGACGCCGTGGCGCTCTGGCTCTCGGTGCTGTCGATCATGCTCGCTGTCGGTGGGCTTGCGCCGATATCACGATGGCTGCTGGCGCCCTACCTTGGCTGGGTCGCGTTTGCGACCGTGCTCAACGTCGCCATCGTCAACCTCAACAGCCCGTTCGGCGCATAAAAAAAGGCCGCCGGAGTCCCGACGGCCTTTTGTAGCGTTGGCCGGAATCCGGCCCGCAGGATCTAGCCTGCGCGGTTGTAGCTCGCACACCAGCCGTTTTCGTTAACGGCCTTGCCGGCAAAGATCGAGCAAGCACCCCAGCCACCTTCGCGGGCAACGTAAAGCGCACAGTTCTTACAGGCTTCGTTGGCTTCCGCGCCACGGCCCGAATACTTCGCCTGGTCGACCTTGCTCGCGTCGTGCACGTACCCCAGCGCCTGGGCAACGGGGTCGCTTTCTTCGAGCTTGGGCAGACCGCCAATCACGTCGCCGACCGCGTCCTTCGCATCGTCGACCATGCCTGCGGCCTTGTCTTTGGCGTCGTCGACCATGTCTGAAGCGGTGTCTGCAGCGTCGTCGATCGCGCCAGCCGCATCATCGGCCATGTCACTGACCGCGTCTGCAGCGTCATCGGCCATATCGCCAACAGCATCAGCCGCATCATCGGCGGCGTCCGCAACCGTATCAGCCACATCATTGGCGACGTCGGAAACGCTGTCCGCAGCGCTTGCAGCGGCACTTTCGGTGTCCGAGGTGTCGTCACCGCCGCCACAGGCAACGAGGCCGGACAAAGGCAGTACGATCGCCGTACCGGCAGCCGCTTTTACGAGCTTGCGGCGGGTTTCGTCCGTGCTCTGTTCGTCTTTGCGCATGAGTCTTCCTTTGGGTGAGGGAACGCAGCTCGTTATGGTAATCGAGCGAGCGTGGCCCACGCAAAGCAGACTCGTTTCGGAATCAGGACCTTAGCGAGCGCGCTGTCGCCAATCGGCGACAGAAATGCGCGAGTGTTTCGACAGTGCCGCTACAGTGCGATCAGGGTGACACCGTGACAAGCGCCGCCACTGCTTCCGCAGCCTGGTTCACGTCGGCTACAGGGGACGCAAGCTCGGGCGGCAGCGGCGCTTCGGGCCACAATCCCAGCAGCGCCTCGAGGGCCTCAAGAACAGGACCCTGCTGCGCCTCAGGCAATCCCGGCACGCGCTGAATGGCGACCACAGTGAACCCGAATGCGTCCTGGTACTCGCCCGCATTCACAACTTCGCCGTCTGCAACGCCCTCGCCGTACTCGTCAATGACCGTGTCCATGAGAAACGCGATGATCTCTGCCGCATCACCACCCGCGCGATCCGCGATGTCCGCGAGGTGCGCTTCGGCGGCCGCGAGTTGCGCCGCAACGTCGTCCGCGGTTTGCCCAGCCTCGAGCGCCGATGACACAGTCTCGAACAGCTCGGGATCAAACCCCAACGCATCGAGGCCCTCGCGTTCCTCAGCGTAGCTTTCCGAAACGGGGTGCAGCAGGTGCTTGGCTGCCATTTCCGGAGCACCGGCCTTGTACAACGCGAGCCCTGCCTCGACGTGCCCCGACATGAAAGCCAGCCTTAAGGGCAGCGGCTGCGACCCAATATCGCCATGCGCCTCTCCGGTCTCCAGGGGCTTCGGTACTGCGACATCTGCGCTCGGCGCTTGCTCTGGCGCCGCTGAATCCTGACCACATGCGACCGCCAGTGCTGCGAAAGCAACCGTAACCGCAGCTTTCCACAAACCCTTCATTGACCGACTCCCGTCAGGCTGAATCAAAACGTGTAGTTGAATTCGATACCCGCCATGCGCGGCTCTGCGGAGCGCAGACGCTGCACAGGCTGTCCCGTGGCGAAATCGGTCGCAAATGCAAACCGCTGCGTATCGTATTCCTCATCGAACAGGTTACGTGCAAACACAAACACGGACCAGCTCGAGGCCTGCCAGCCGACTTTGGCATTCGCGACCGTGTAAGAACTCGTGACAGTTGCTGGGTCGTTGCAGGGCGACGCTGTACAGACTTCACGCTGGCCAACGACGTTCCCTTGGCTGTCGAGTAACGGCACAAGCTCCGCGCGTGCCGGATCGTTCTCACTGACAGAGAAGTATTCGTCTGACCAGGCGACGTCAGCGATGACCGTGAAGCCCGACGGATGCCGGTAGTTCACACCCGCGCTGATCGTCATGTCCGGGGCGTAGGGAAAGTCGTTGTCACTGAATTCTGCGAGCTCCGTATCGAACACGTCATAGCCCGCGTCAAGCAGTCCGATGGATACGAAGGTATCGAGCTCATCCGTCCAGAACGCATCCCACTGAATCTCGAGACCCGTGAGCTGCGACTCACCTGCGTTGTCGGGCACGGTATCGAGCGGAATGCCATTGGCGTTCCCGAAGTCCGAAATGCGCGAGACGACCTGGTCCGTCCAGTCGGTGTAAAACACATTCGCATTGATACGGTGCTTGCGGTCGGCCAGCAAGGCGCGAACCGAGAACTCATAGCTCCAGGCAAACTCAGGGTCGTACTCATTCGGTTCACCGCTTACCACACCAAAACCGACACCGCCCGCGCGATAGGCGCGCTGCGCCGTGACGCCCAGCGTGACCTCGTCGTTGACGGCGAAGCGTACGCCAGCCTTGGGCAGAAACGCGTCGTAGTCGTTATCTGCAGCGATGAGCTCGTCGGGCGGCAACGGGAACGGGACCGGGATTCCGACCGATGTTGCGGACAAGGAATCAAAACTGCGTCGCTCGCTATCAAGGCGAGCGCCAGCAATAAGTGTCCAGCGGTCAGAAAAGACGTACTCGACTTCGCCGAACAACGCGACATTCTCTTCGATGATGCCTGTGGACGTGCTGCGATCGATCGGCTCAAGCGGATTAATGCCGAGCTGCACGAGAACCGCCGGGTCGATACCGAGGATCAGCAGCGGTACGCGCAAAACGCTGGTGCTCTCGTTGTCAAAGCGCCCGTAGTAGCCGCCAAACACGCCCCGAAAAGCACCACCGTTATCGAAGTTGAATCTAATCTCCTGCGTGAAGGCGCTGTCATCCTGAACCAGATCAAGAAGCCCCAGCGGGGCTGGCGACTGATCGATGTCTTCAATGCGTGTGTAGTCATGCTGGTAGGCACTCGTAATCGAGGTGGCCGACCAGGCATCGTTGAGAGCCACGGTAAATCGGATCGTGTTAATGAGGTGCTCGCTACCCTCTTCAGCCGCCTCGCCTGAGAAGTTCACGCGCTCATCGGGAAAAAGCGACGCTTCGACGGCGTCCTCACCGCCAAAAGAGTCGGTGTAGTTAATCGTCCATACCGCATCGACAACCTCGCTGGGCGCCCAGCGTAGCTTCAGACGCGCATTGGTAAACTCACGGGCGTCATAATTCGAGCCGAGCGTCGGATTATCGACCCAGCCATCCGTCTCACGTTGTTCGACGGCGAGACGCGCAGCCAGGGTTTCTGCAATCGGCAGGTTGATCGCGCCGGCCACCTGATACGTGCCGCGCTGGCCGACCATGAGCCGGGTCTTGCCTGAGAGTTCATCGAGCTCAGGATCGGCGGTATTGACGATGATTGCGCCGCCTATAGCGTTTCGGCCCTGGGTTGTGCCTTGAGGCCCGCGCAAGATTTCTACCTGGCCCAGGTCCCAGGCTGAGTACGGTCCGAAGAATGTCGACTGGTTGTTGGGTAGTGCGGCACCGTCTACTAGCGTTGTGACAAGTAGGCCTGCGCCGGCACCTGAGCGCTGATCGATGCCGCGGATGCTGAAGCCCTTCTCACCAAAAGACTGCGCAACATTGGGTGTGCGAAGCACAATATCGTAGAGATCCTCAAAACTGCGTGATTCGATCTCGGCACCCGTGAGCACTACGGCACTCGTCGTAGTTTCCTGGACGGTTCGCCCCAGCTTTTCAGCGGTCACAATGATCTCGTCGAGAGAGTCCTCATGCGAAGCGCCTGCCTGCGCCTGAGCCACGTCGTTCGTCGTAGCCAACAAGGCAGCCAGCAGCAAAGGACTGCATCTCCGAGTTCTATTCATCAGATTATTCCGCTATTATCGTTAGTGAGAAACTTAATGATAATCGTTCTCATTTGCATTTACTACAGCAAATGACGGCAAGCGGTCGACGCCCCGGGGCGGATCTATGAATGCGCAAGACATTCCAGCGGCACAACCGGCAATCGGCGGCAAGGCCGATCGACCACTATTCCGCAAGCTGTGGCTGCGCTGGATCACCGCAGCCGTTCTGGTCACGGTGCTCAGCACGGTGCTGGTGGGTGGCATGGCAACGTATCTGCCGCTTCAGCAGACCGACCGCATCGGTGTGCCTATCCTTCTGTTCCCACTCATCTGGGCGGGACTGTTCACTGCAACGTTTCTCGTCCGGCGTATCGGATGGTTCACAGCCGCTCTCGCTGGCATCACCGCAATTCACGTCTTTCTGATCTTCCGCCACCTGGGCGCAGGCTGAGGGAGCCGCCATGCAACGCGACACAACCAAGCGCTTTTACACCCTGCACGGCTGGATGGGTGCCGCCACCGGTACGCTCATGTTCGTCATCGCACTGACGGGTGCGCTTTCCGTGTTTGGCCGGCCCGAGCTCAAGATCTGGGCCAATGAAGAAATTCGTGGTGGCGTCGAAGTGCCGCCGGCAGAAGTTCAGACCCTGCTCGACGAACACGTCGCCAGTCTCGATGCCGCCTGGATGCATGAGGTGCGCATCAACCTGCCGGGTCTGCGGAGCTTTCCTGAGCTGGGATTTGTCTTCGAGCGACATGATGCCGGCAGTGCGCCGGTCATTCGGCTGATCAACCACGAAGCCAGGACGCTAGAAGTCACCTCGGAGCGCGAGGGCAGCATCCAGGAGGTGTTTGCCGCAAGAGAGAGCGACGTCGCGGACTTTATCGTCAACTTCCACGCAGATCTGCACTTGGGTCGACCGTTGGGCCTACTGCTTACAGGACTTCTGGGCCTCACGCTGTTGGTCTCAATCGTTACGGGTATCGTGACCCACAGAAAAATCCTTCGCGAAGCATTTACGTTCCGGCCATTCCGCAGCCTGCGCTTGTTGCTCACCGACAGCCACAAAGCGTTGGGTGTTTGGGGGCTGATGTTCAATGCCGCCATCGCTTTCACAGGCGCATTCCTCGGCCTGGCCACTGTGGTGCTGGTGCCCGCTGCGGCCTACGTCAGCTTCGGCGGCGACCAAGAGGCACTGGTCGAGACATTCACAGCGAGACCGGAGGTCGTACTGACCGATCGCACCGAAAGAACCCGCGTCGCGGAGATCATTGCCGAAGCCTCGGCGCGGCCCGGCTACGAGGCCTACAACGTGACCATCCACGGCTATGGGGACGCTGCCGCGCGCGTCTATGTCGATGGCGCCGCCAAGTCAGCTGAAACCGGCATGGGCGGCCTGACCCTCGTTTATGACGGCGCCACAGGAATGCTGGTGGACAGCTACCAGACTTTCGGCCGTTTGGGCGGCGTGACGGGGCCCGTACTTGATGTCATGTTCCCGCTGCACTTCGGCAACTTCGGTGGCGTCCTCATCAAAGCCATCTGGACCGGATTGGGTCTGGGTACCGCGCTACTCGCGCTGACCGGCACGCTCATCTGGCTCGATCGCCGCCGTTACGGCGCTGCCGGCACCATGACTCAGAAGAGCTACCACCGCATCAGCCGGCTTACGGCCGGAACTAGTGTAGGGCTTTGTATCGCTCTTGCCTTGTTGTTCCATGTGCAGTTACTGGCGCCGGCATTCGGTCACAGCGCAGACCCGTTGTTCGGGCCCGTCTTCTTCGGCAGCTGGGTCATCATTGCCCTGCTTGGCACGGGCATCCCCGCCGTGTATCGAACGACCCGACTCGGTCTTGCGGTCACCGGCGTGATTCTTGCGTTGGTACCCGCGGTGAACGCGGCTGTCACCGGTGACGCACTGTGGCTCACCCTGCTCAACGGCAAGACGATTACCGCAGCCGTCGACGCGTGCCTCCTGCTTCTGGGAGTGAGCCTGATCTGGCTGGCTCTGCGCATGCCCAATCAAAGGCCCGCGGACGACACGGCGCGGCGGGAAAGACGACTGGCCGAGAAGACACTGCGCGACTCCCCGGCGACCGCGCAATCATGACCGCGCTTTCGATTCTGGTCTGTCTCGCGGCCGGCGCACTCGTCGCTGCCCTGCCCCGCGACCTCATGCGGCAACGCGGCCCTGTAGTGGGACTTACGGTATTGCTTGCGGTTGCGCTGGGATTCGCCATCGCGGCCGAAGATGCTCTGCGCGGTACGCTGCTTTGGATGGGTGTGGCGTCCCTCGCCGTGTTTGGCGGCGTTATCGTCTCTGGCTACATGCAGCGCGCAGAGCGAACCCGCTAGCGTCGGCGACGCTCTTTCTTGCGACGCTCTTTGCGCTCCCGCGGTACGTGCTGCCGCGGCGCCGCCAACGAGAACTCAATCTGGCCGACGAGCCACATCCAGTAGCCCGCAAGTTCCGCAATCTCCTCGGCGGCAATCTTTGCCACGCGTTGGTAGTCATCACCCATCAGCGACAGCCATAGACCTTCACTGCCGAGGGCATTCGCGAAAATGACCGTTATCGCAATTCCCAGAAAGATGATTGGCGTCGCGAGTTCGTTGATCGCGCGAGTCCAGGCTGCAGAAAGCGCACGTTTGTGGCGAAGACCGTGCACAATCGCGGCCACCCCTATCATCGCGACCAGAATCTGCCAAGCGTGATCAAACAAGTAACCGTCAAGGAACAGATCCAGTTCACGGCAGATAGCGGCGCAGGCAATGGCGAGCCAGATCAGCGACAGTGACCGGTAAAGGCGCGACACACGGGCGCTGTGCCAGGCCAGCACCGCAATGAAAACCAGCATGACGACCTGCAGCCACTCAACGACGGAGTACTCGCTGGTGCCCATCGTGGTCGCGAACCGACTGGGCACCAGCAAGCTCAGACCGGCATCACTAAACCGCTCGATAGCGACCAGCCCAACCATCATTAGTGCAAGACCAGTGATGTAGGCGGCGAGGCGGCGGGCGTTCAATGGAGCCCCACGGGATGCAGGCCCTTTGAAACTAGCCAGTCGCGTGCCGCCACCGAGTCGCGACCAAACCAGGCCGCCGTGCTGCCCACCATGAAACGATATCCCCAGGCGTCCATATCGACCGCGAGACGGCGCCAGCCCACGTGGGGCAGGCGGTCCGCAACCATCAGCTGCAGCAGACACACAGCGTCCTCTTCACGCTCATCGCTGCCCGCGTCGCGCGCGAAGTCGGGGCGGCCAGCGGCGCGCGCGCACACAAGGTGACATGCCTCGTGCAGGAGGGAGTGCAAGGGCGTGTCGTCGCGCACATGCAGTTGATCGGACTCGATACCGGCCTCGGGTGCGCCCCAGTAGCTGCCCGGCAAGTCCTCGGCACAACCGTGCGGCACGAGCTTGATTCCGTGCGTTGCGAGCCAGGCCTCTAAAGCACCGCGCAGCGCCCGCCCCTCGGCCACCGCGCCAAACGTGAGCATCAGGCGACCGAAGCGATCTGGCGCAGGATGATATCGACGAGGTCGTCGACGATGAGCGCGCGCAACCGTTGCTCTTCGCGGAGCTTGCCGAGCACCTGGGTCTCGTCCCAGATGTAATCGCGTGTGAGCGTTACGGCGGGGCGCTCGAGCAAGAGCGCGCGGTCACGCCGAAAGCTGTAACTGATCGTGTAGAACACCTCGAACTCACGTGGGATGTTGCGCGCAGAGACGGACAACACGCGCTGCCCCGTCTCGATGTCGCTGATCGCGAGCTTGTTCGGGGAATCGCGGTCAATGCGAACACCGCGAGCGGCCAGCGCGCGCTCGAGCGCCAGATACACATCGCTGCGCGTGTCCTCGATATCAACGGCGATCGTCTCAAAGCCCGAAGGCAAAGACTGCTGACCGGCGAGTTGGAAGCCGCAGCCCGCCAGTGTGAGCAGCAGCGCCGGCAGCGCGCCGCGCCGAACCACGCTAGACCACGACATTGACGAGCTTGCCAGGCACAACGATGACACGCCGAACCGCTTTATCACCGATGAACGACTGCACGTGAGTGTCCGCGAGCGCCGCAGCCTCGAGCGCTGCTTTGTCGGCATCGGCCGGCACTTCGAGTCGCGCGCGCAGCTTGCCGTTCACCTGCACCACAAGCTGGATGGCATCCTTGACGAGCGCACCCTCGTCGACGCTCGGCCAGCGCTCATCGACAACAGCTGTTTCGTGCCCCAATGCCTGCCAGAGTGCGTGCGTGATGTGCGGCACGATGGGCGACAAGAGCAACACACCGGTTTCGAGTGCTTCCTGACGCACGGCCTGGCCGCGGCCGTCGGTGACATCCGTCGCCGTCACGGCGTTAATGAGCTCCATGACACCCGCAATCGCGGTGTTGAACGTGTAGCGCCGACCGACATCGTCGGACACTTTGGCGATGACCTCGTGCGTCTTGCGGCGCAGGTCCTTGAGGTCTGAAGGCAGGTCGTTGAAGCCCGCCACGGCCTCATGGCCGGCATCGAGATGCTCGTGCACGACGCGCCAGAGTCGGCGCAGGAACCGGAATGCACCGGCCACGCCATCGTCAGACCACTCGAGCGCCTGCTCGGGCGGCGCCGTAAACATCATGAACAGGCGCACGGTATCGGCACCGTACTCGTCCACCATGCCCTGCGGGTCAACCGTGTTGCCCTTGGACTTGGACATCTTGCTGCCGTCCTTGTTGACCATGCCCTGCGTAAGCAGGTTGGTGAACGGCTCGTCACCGGGCACAAGGTCGAGATCGCGCATGACCTTGTGGAAGAAGCGCGCGTACAACAGGTGCAGGATCGCGTGCTCAACGCCGCCGATGTACTGGTTGACGGGCAGCCAGTAGTTGACGCGGTCGTCGAGCATGCCGGCATCGCTATCGAACGACGCGTAACGCGCGTAGTACCACGACGACTCCACGAACGTATCGAACGTGTCCGTCTCGCGCTTTGCGGGCTTGCCGCACTTCGGGCACCTAACGTTTACGAACTCGGGCATGTCTTTCAGCGGCGATCCGGTGCCACTGACGACCACGTCCTCGGGCAGCACGACGGGCAGGTCCGACTCGGGTACAGGCACCGCGCCGCAATCGTCGCAGTAAATGATCGGGATCGGCGCGCCCCAGTACCGCTGCCGGGAAACACCCCAGTCGCGCAGTCTGTAGTTGATGGTGCGCAATCCATTGCCATCGGCCACAAGCCGATCGGCGATGGCGTCAAAAGCAGCCTGGAACTCAAGCCCGTCGAACTCACCCGAGTTCACGGTTTTCCCTTTGCCAAGATACGCGGCTTCCGAGAGATCGACCGTTTCGCCGGGCAGCGCATCGATGACTTGCGTGATGGTCAGGCCGCACTGCGTCGCAAACTCCCAGTCGCGCTGGTCGTGGCCGGGCACGCCCATGACGGCGCCCGTGCCGTAGGACATGAGTACGAAGTTGGCAGCCCAGACAGGCACGCGCTCGCCCGTGAGCGGATGGATCGCATCGATGCCGAGCGCCATCCCCTTCTTTTCCATGGTCTCGACTTCTGCCTCGGCGGCACCGCCCTGGCGGCACTCGTCGATGAACGTTGCGAGATCCGGATTCGACTCGGCGGCGCGTGCTGCTAGCGGGTGCTCGGCCGCAACGGCCATGTAGGTCACGCCGTAGAGCGTATCGGGCCGCGTCGTAAACACGCGCAGCTTGCCATCGGTATCGGCCAGCGTATCCGCGTAACCGTCCTCGATATCGAACGCGATCTCGACGCCTTCCGATCGGCCGATCCAGTTGCGCTGCATCGTTTTGACGGACTCCGGCCAGCCATCGAGCGCATCGAGGCTCTCGAGCAGCTCATCGGCGTAGTCTGTGATCTTCATGAACCACTGCGGAATCTCGCGTCGTTCCACGAGCGCGCCCGAGCGCCAGCCACGGCCATCGATAACCTGCTCATTGGCCAGCACCGTGTTATCCACGGGGTCCCAGTTAACGACCGAGCTCTTGCGGTAGACGAGGCCTTTCTCGAAGAGCTTCGTGAACAACCACTGCTCCCAGCGGTAGTATTCGGGCCGGCACGTGGTCACTTCGCGGCGCCAGTCGTAACCGAGGCCCAACGAGTCCATCTGGCCACGCATGTAGCCAATGTTGTCGTAGGTCCACTGGGCCGGCGGCACCTGGTTCTGGATCGCCGCGTTCTCCGCCGGCATCCCAAACGCATCCCAACCCATAGGCTGTAGTACGTGCTTGCCCTGCATGCGGTGGTAACGCGCCACGACATCCGAGATCGTGAACACGCGCACGTGCCCCATATGCAGCTTGCCACTGGGGTACGGGAACATGGTCAGGCAGTAATACGGGTCGACGCCTTCGGTCTCGTCGACCTCGAAGGTGCCCTGCTCGCGCCAGTGGCGCTGAACCTGCGGCTCGATGTCCTTGGGATGGTATTGCTTGCTCATGGCCTGCGGCCGGTCTTTAGTGATTAAACCGGCAAGGATACAGCCTTGCCGCGGCGTTGGAAGCCCGCTCAGCCCCGACGGCCGAGTGCCGCGCCGAGTGCGATGAGGGCCAGGCTCAGGGCCAGCGCCGGCAGGTTGCCGAGACGCGTGTAGGGCGTGTGTCCCGAGACCGTCTCGATCGTGCCGCGCAGCACCGCAGGCTCGAACGTGGGCGCCTGATCCACAACCCGCCCGCGACCATCGATGATCGCCGTGACGCCTGTGTTCGTGGCGCGCAATTGCCAACGTCGCGACTCGGCAGAACGCGTCCGCGCGATCTGCAGGTGTTGCCAGGGCGCAATAGAGTCGCCAAACCAGCCGTCATTGCTCACGTTGACGATAAACGCGGCGTCGGGGAAGAAGCCCAGCTGCTCCGCAGGATAAGCGTCCTCGTAACAGATGCTTGTCGCGATCGGCAGGCCCGCGACCAGGAGCGGCTCGGGGTTGGCTTGCCCCCGTGCGATATCCGAGTACGGCAGATCGCGCAGCCGCATCCACTCGCGCACGAATGCCGGGACGGGGAAGAACTCACCAAACGGCACGAGGTGACGCTTGTCGTACCAGCTGCGCTCGCGCCCTTCGAAGGCGCCGAGCGCGTTGTACACGCCCTGTTCGTCGCGTCGCAGGATGCCGAGCAGCAGCGTGCCGCCCGAGGCACCCGCTGTGGTGCCCAGTTGGTCGAGGTACACCGTGACACGATCGGCAACACTTGGGATCGCCGCCTCGGGCATGACAAGCACATCCGCACCGCGTTCCTCAGCGACGAAATTGGCGTACCAGTTGAGCGTCTCGTTGAACGCTTCCTGGGTCCACTTGAGGCGCTGGTCGAGCCCAAGCTGGCCGATGCTTGCGGACACCGTGCGGTCGCCCGGCGTCACCCAATCCATGCGCGCCGTCGCGAAACCGAGCAACACGATGGCCGCAGCGCCCGCCATGGACAGCCCGCGCTCAAGCGGCTTGCGGAATTTGGCGGCGCCCAGCAACGCGGCACCCACGCCCGCGAGCGCCAATGTGCCGCCGTACACGCCCGCGAGCGGCAGATAACCCGCCATGGCGGACTCCGGCAAAGCGTACCCCAGTGACAGCCAGGGGAACCCCGAAAGCACCCAACCACGCCCCCACTCGAAGAACACCCAGGCCCCGGGCAACGCGAGCACCGCGGGCAACAGCCGCCCGCGAGCAAAGTGCGTCACGACGCCGGCCACACCGCCGTAGTAGAGCGCCATGATCGCGACGAGACCCAGCATGAGTACGAGCGCGAGGGGCAACGGCACTTTGCCGATGATGACAATGGAGTGGTAGAGCCAATAGGTGCCCGCGAGAAACGCACCGGCGCCGAAGCCAAAGCCGACGCGATAAGCGCGACGTGGCGCGAGATCGATCCAGGTCAGCGCCTGCGCGGCGACCACGATCGGCAGCAGCCACCAGAACTCGAATGGGGCGAAGCCCAGCGGGAGCAGCGCGCCCAACACGAGTGCTGCGCCCAGGCGCACATCACGCCAGGGTCGCGGCACCGCGCTGCGAGACTCAGGCTGCGTCGTCGGCGACATTGCCGGCGCGCATCACTTGCAACAGGTCAATGCGGCGCCGGTCGGCGCGGACCACGACAAAGCGGAAGCCGCGGTGTTCGATGACTTCGCCACGCCGCGGCATGCGGCCGAGCTCGCACATGACCAGGCCACCGACGGTGTCGTATTGCTCGTCGGTGAGCTCGGAGGAAAAGTACTCGTTGAACTCGTCAATACGCGTCAGCGCACGCACGGCGTACAAGGGCTCGCCGTCACGTTCACCGTCTGGGCGAATCCAGGCGTCTTCCTCGGGGTCGTGCTCGTCGTCGATCTCGCCGACAATTTCCTCCAGCACGTCCTCGATGGTGAGCAGCCCCGACACACCACCGTACTCGTCGACGACAACGGCCATGTGATTGTGACTGGCCCGGAATTCCTTGAGCAACGTATTGAGTCGCTTGGTCTCAGGAATGAACACGACCGGACGCAACCAGCGCGACACATCGAGCGGCTGGTCCATGGGCGCGCCCAGGCAGTTGAGCAGGTCCTTGGCGAGCAAAATACCGATGATCTCGTCGCGTTCGCCGCCGTGCAGCGGAAAACGCGAGTGGCCCGACTCAATGATGGTCTTCAAGACCTCGCCGAACGGCACGCCGTCTTCGAGCACCACCATCTGAGAGCGGGGCACCATGACGTCACGGACCTGGGTCTCGGAGACTTCCAGAACGCCCGTGAGCATCGATCGCTCATCCTCGTCGAACAGCAGCTGCTCGCCGGCTTCCTCGATCATCTCGAGGACTTCTTCGCGTGTGCGGGGCTCGCTACGAAACGCTGACAGCAAACGCTGCCAGACGCCCGCTGTCGAGCCCGGCCTACTCGGAGGTTTGTCTTCGCTCATTCCGGTCTGGGAGTCCGTTCTGGACCTCGATAATAACAACAAAAACCGTCAGGAATCGTGAACCGCGTAGGGATCCTCGAATCCCAGCGCAGCCAGCGCCCGACGCTCCGCGGCCTCCATGACCGCGGCATCTGCTTCCTCAATATGGTCGTACCCCATGAGATGCAAGGTCCCATGCACCACCATATGGGCCCAATGCGCCGCAGCCGCCTTGCCCTGGTCCCGGGCCTCGCGGCTCACGATCTCCGCGCAAATCACGATATCGCCTGCGGGAACCGGTGCACCCGGCGGACCGGGCATCTCCGGGGCCGGGAACGCGAGCACGTTGGTGGGGGTGTCCTTATCGCGCCACTGCGCATTGAGCGCCTGACTTTCGCCAGCGGCCACGATGCTGATGGCAACCTCGCGCGGACCTGAGAAGCCCGCCTCATCGGCCTCGGCCGCCGCCGCGGCGGTCACTGCGGCCCGATGCAGAAAGGCATCGTCGGGGACGTCATCGTTGGTATCCGTCTTGTGGACGTTGACGCCCAGTGCCGCCGCCATCAGTCCTCGTCAGCGTTCCGCTCAAACGCGTCGTAGGCGTCGACAATCTTCTGCACGAGCGGGTGGCGGACCACGTCCTTGGCGCCGAACTGAGACATGCCCACGCCGGGCACATCGGACAACACCCGCAACACGTGCTTGAGCCCCGAAAGCTGGCCCGCGGGCAAGTCGATCTGGGTCACGTCACCCGTGACCACGGCCGTTGAGCCGAAGCCAATGCGCGTCAGGAACATCTTCATCTGCGCCACGGTCGTGTTCTGTGCTTCATCGAGAATGATGAATGACTCGTTAAGCGAGCGACCACGCATAAACGCGAGCGGCGCGACTTCTATGATGTTGCGCTCGAGCAGCTTGCCGACGGTTTCATAGCCCATCATTTCGTAGAGTGCGTCGTACATCGGGCGCAGGTAAGGGTCGACCTTTTGCGTCAGGTCGCCGGGCAGGAAGCCCAGTCGCTCGCCGGCCTCGACGGCGGGGCGGACGAGCACAATGCGACGCACACGATCGGTTTCTAGCGCCTCGACCGCAGCCGCGACAGCCAGATAGGTCTTGCCCGTGCCTGCGGGGCCGATACCGAACGACAAGTCGTTGGCACGGATGCGCGCCAGGTAACCATGCTGGTTGCCGCCTCGGGGCCGAATCAGTTTGCGACGGGTTCGAATAACGAGTTCGTCTGGCGCGTCCGCGACGGCAAGATTCGGTTTGTCACCGGGGGCTGGCTGCATACCTGACTCCTGTAGGCAGATGTGGATGTGTTCGGGTTCGAGGCGCTCGCGATTGGTCAGCTCAAACAGCTGACGCAACACGTGCTCGCCTTTGCGAGCGGCGCTTTCTGCGCCGACGACTCTGAAGTGATTACCGCGGTTAGCGATTTCGATATCGAGCCTGCGCTCGATCTGGCGGAGATGTTCGTCGAATTGGCCGCTTAAGTTGGCGAGCCGGGCATTGTCCTCGGGCTCGAGTACCAGATCGCGGCTGACTGTGGTGTCGGTCAAAGTGTCTCGCGCACCTTGAGTTTCCTGCCAGGGAAATCTGAGACTACGCCACGAATCGCGTGCCGCCAAGCCCCAAAATGGGTCACCGCACCGAAATCCAGCGCACTCAAGGCATCTACGCGCCGCGTCACACGGCCTCGGCTGTGTCAGTCACGAGCCTGCCGCGCAGCGAGTTGGGCAACGCTTCGGTGATGACCACATCGGCGAAGTCGCCGATGAGTGAGGCCGGCCCGTCGAAATTCACCCAGCGCATGTTCTCGGTGCGACCTGACAGCTGGTTGGGATCTTTGCGCGAGGGCTTTTCGACCAGAACACGTTCGACGCGACCCACCATGCTGCGACTAATCGCAGCGGCTTGCTGAATGATGCGTTGCTGCAACAGCTTGAGGCGGTCTTTCTTTACCGCCATGGGCACTTCATCCGGCAGCGCCGCCGCGGGTGTACCCGGACGCGCGGAATAGATAAAGCTAAATGACTGATCAAAGCCAATGTCGGCGATCAAATTCATCGTCGCCTCAAAGTCACGATCCGTCTCGCCGGGAAAGCCCACAATGAAGTCCGACGACAGGCTGATATCGGGACGTGCTTCGCGCAACTTGCGAATTTTCTGCTTGTACTCGAGCGCCGTGTGTCCGCGCTTCATGCGCGCCAGCGTGCGGTCCGACCCGGACTGCACGGGCAGGTGCAGGTAGTTCGCAAGCTTGGGCACGTTGGCATAGGCCTCTATGAGGCTGTCCGTGAATTCGACGGGATGCGAGGTCGTAAAGCGAATCCGCTCGATGCCGTCGATCTGTGCCACGTAGTGAATTAGCGTGGCGAGATCGGACAACTCACCGCCGTGCATGGGACCGCGGTAGGCATTGACGTTCTGTCCCAGCAGGTTGATCTCACGCACGCCCTTCTCGGCCAGCTGCGCGCATTCGACGATCACGTCATCGAAGGGCCGGCTGATTTCCTCGCCGCGCGTATAGGGTACGACACAGAACGAGCAGTACTTGCTGCAACCCTCCATGACCGAGACGAAAGCAGTCGGCCCTTCGGCGCGCGGCTCCGGCAGCCGATCGAACTTTTCGATCTCGGGGAAGGAGATGTCAACGACACTCTTCTTATCGGCGCGGGCCGACTCTACGAGCTCGGGCAGGCGGTGCAGCGTCTGCGGGCCAAACACGATGTCGACGAACGGCGCACGCTTGGTAATGGCCTCGCCTTCCTGGCTCGCGACACAACCCCCCACGCCGATCAGCGTGCCGGGCTTCGCGAGCTTGTAGGGCCTCCAGCGGCCGAGCTCCGAGAACACCTTCTCGGCGGCCTTTTCGCGAATCGAACAGGTGTTCACGAGCAGCACATCGGCCTCTTCGGGCTTCTGCGTGAGCGTCATACCGTGCGATTCGGCGAGCACGTCGGCCATCTTGGACGAGTCGTACTCGTTCATCTGGCAGCCGTAAGTGCTGATGTAGAGCTTTCCGGGCATTTCGCCATTTTAGCGCAGCGGGGGCCTTGCAAGGAACCGCCGGCTGCGGGTCGGGTCACGTGGTGAGGCGCCGCCACAACCGAGATAAGGGAGAACGACGTGACAGAAACTCGGGCGGGGCAGGCGTGTGCGGGGACTTAGCGCCCAGCGCAAGGAGCACACCGTGAATATCACCCATGACCCACGCGTCATCAACGTCACGCCCGAGTACCGGGCGCGCATCGCAGACCTCATCGACCTCAACCGGCAACGCTGGTGGCTGCGCTGCGGCATGAAGATCCTCGTGGTCGCCGATAGTTTTCTGTATTTCAATGATGAGGACTTCGGTCTCTCTTACTTCATCGACAGTTTACGCTCACGCAACCGCAACTCGACTCCCGTTACGGTCGACACGGCGCATCGCGGTAACCCGGGGAATGTACGACTCAACGGCGCTACGCCCAACTTCACCTTCGACTACGACACGCTGCGCCAGTACCACCAGGTGTGGATCTTCGCGGCCGACTATCCGTCTCGAGACGAGAACCGGGGCTTCCCCGTGCCACCGCCGATTTCGGACACGGAGCGTCAGGCCTTACGCCAGTACATGGATAACGGCGGCGGCGTGTTCGCGACAGGCGACCACGAAGACCTGGGCGTCACCGTCGGTGGCTACATCCCACGCGTACGGAGCATGCGACGCTGGTTCTATGGTGTGCCCAACCCAGCACCACAAGGCGAACCGCGCGCACCCGATGGCGGCACTGCGGATCGCCATGACACCAACCGTGAAGGCCACGATCCGGGCTGGGAATTTGAAGACCAATCGGACGACGTCCCACAGCGCATCATCCCCAAGCTTTACTACGGCTACTCGCGCTCGGGCTTTGCGCTGCCCACTCGCCGACCGCATCCCATCCTGTGTGGCCCCAACGGCACGATCAAGGTCTTGCCCGATCATCCGCACGAGGGCGTTTGCGAGCTGCCCGCCAACATCAACGCAAGCTACACGATTGGCGGCGATACGTTTGACGAATACCCAACGGACAGTTCGGGTAATCGGGTCTGGCCCGAAGTCATTGCGGACGCCACCATTCTCCAGGGCGCGGAAACGCAGCTTAAGCCGCCGACTCCCGCGGGCCGCTTTGGCGTTATCGGCGCATACGACGGCCACCGCGCCGGCGTGGGTCGGATTGTGGTTGACGCAACCTGGCATCACTTCATCAACATCAACCTCATCGGTGACCGCGACTACGGCATGCCTGACCCTGCGGTTCCGAAGTCGATGGGTTTCCTTCACACCACAGCCGGGCAAAACCACCTCGCCGAAATCGAGCACTATTTCTTTAACATCGCCAAATGGCTGTCGCCGGGCGTATTCCGCGGCTGCATCCTTCAGCGCACCGTCTGGGAATCCCTGCACGAGGGTCACTTTGCACAACGTACGAACCTGAGCGACACGCTTCAGGTGGGCCGCGTGTTGCGTGACCGGCTGCGGATTCGTTTGGGCCGCTGTGAGTCGCTGGCTCTGGTTTGGGAGCGCTTTCGCGAAGTCGCACGACGCGAATGGCCGCTGTTCGACGACTCGGATCCGTTCAACCCGTCGCCTCGCCCGCAGCCCGACCCCGTACCTTTTGAGATCGCCGCCGAGGATCTGGTCGACCACGTACTCGGTGAAACGGCAATGATCCTGATGTCCCTGGAGCACGAGGATCCGATTACGTTTCTCGACGACAACGCGGACAAGGACGGTCGCGTAAAGATCTTCGAAGAAGCCATGGATGCCGGCATCCGTCGCGGCCTACAGAAACTGGCACGCGATACCGAACAACGCGCCAAACGCCAGATGACCCTTGTGAAGGGCCTGGAAAAAGTCGCGAACCTGAAGGCCGACGCCGCGTAGGCCTCGCCGGTGACGCTGCGAGAGCCAGCGTCGTCGACTTAACGCGGTCGCACGCCGAGGCTGTGGGCCAGAAAGGCTCGCAGCCTCTGCGCGCGCTCTGGCGTCGTTTCGCCCAGGAACCCGCGCGCGGGCTCGGGCAGGTGCGCCAGCGTATCGCCATCGCGCTCGAACACGTAGTGGTCGAACAAGCGGCGCCAGTTGGCGAGCTCAGTCTCAGGCAGGTCCTTGAGCGTGAGCATCGCATGCAGCAGCGTGAACAAGGGCGTGACCATGTGCGCGGCCGCGTCGCGCCACCAGTAATTGACGAGCGCCCCGACGGGCGCAAGCGACTCGACATGGTGAAACCAAAGGCTCGGCAGGTAGAGCGCGTCACCGGGCTCGAGTGTCACCACGATTTTGTGCCGCTCCGCCTCCGCGTAACGCGGGAATCGCTCGAGATCCGGGCTCAGCGGATTCACAAGGCTCACGGGCTGGCCGGCCAGCGTCACATCGACGGGCCCCATGTAGAGATTTTCGAGCTGATCGGGCGGAAACAGTGTGAAGCGCCGCTTTCCAGCCACCACGCAGGCGATGTTCTGCGGCAAATCCCAGTGGATTGCGGTCTGGCCCCGGTTGCCGAACCAGAGCGACACGAGTCGGTCATCGATGCCTTCGAGTAGCGGCATCGGTAGCGCATCGGCGACGCGCGCCATCGGCCCCGTCAGCGGGATCGCGCCCGCGTAGATGCCCTCGGGATTGTCGTTGTCGCGGAGCGCGTACACGCGCTCGAACAGTGCGCCCAACGCCATCTGCCGACGCTCGAAATTAAAGCCCGTGAAATCATCGTTGTAGAAGTAACGGCCGCCTACGTGCGGCGCCGCCACAAAAGCCTGCACAGGGTGTGCCGCATCACCGGCCACGACGGCACGTGTGAAAGATTCTGGATCGTCCGCGGCCGCAACGAGCGGCCAGTCTGCAACGAGCCCGCGCATGAGCGCCGGTTGATCGCCGCCGACGATGTCGTCCTCAAATGCAGCGCGATCTATCGCACCGTGGTCGGTCAGCACCGTCATGACTTACTTCGCCTCCGCACCGAACTCGCCGTGCTGCAGGAAGTGTTGCGTCTCGCGAATGACTCGTCTGCTGCGCATCATCATCGGGTGCGTCACAGGTAGGACCAGGAAGTCGGCCATGCCTTCGAGCTGCGCGCTTTTGACCGACACTTTGCCGTCGTCGCGACCATCGATCATCGTCGAGTTGATCCAGTTGATGGAGCGCCGTCCGGCAATGACGCCAAGCTCGAAGGTCGCGGGCCCGAGCTGGTTGGGCAGGCTTTCGGCGTCGGTACCAAGCTGCTGGCCAGCCGGGCCGTTCAATGCGTTGAATGCAGCCCAATCGCCGATTCGGTCGACCACCTCGCTACCTGCGTTGGGTGGGCCCAACATCACGACGCGCCCAATGGCAGGCGCCATGTCGAGCGTGGCGAGGTAACGCACGATGATGCCGCCCATGGAATGCGTCACGAAGTGCACCTGCGGCGCTTCGGTCGCGCAGGCTTCGATCTCGGGCAGCACATATTCCTTGGCCAGCACCTCGATGGCGTGGTCCGTGGACGGGTAGTCGACGTTGCAAACGGCGTAGCCCGACGACTCAAGCGAAGACGCCATGCGCCGCATCGACTTGGCACTGCGGGCCAATCCGTGCAGGAGCACAACCGTTTCCGCGGCCTGAGTCTCCGTCGGTGCGTCCGACGCCTGCGACGGTGCGGTCACAATCGCGACACCGGCCAGCGCTAACGCAAGGGCCCTGTTACGACTCGGCCGCATCACCGCCGTCGGGTTGCCACAGCTCAATCTTGTTGCCGGCCGGATCGGTGAACCAACCGAAGGCACCAAACTCGCTTCGTTCGGGTTCGCCGTGAAGCGTGGCGCCGGCTGCCGCCACCTGCGCGAGCGCGCCATCCAAATCGTCGACAATCAGATTGATCATGAAGGTCTGATCCGAGGGCGCGAAGTAGGTCGTGTCGTCCTTGAAGGGACTCCAAACCGAGTAGCCCCCGCTGGGCTGTGCTTTTGCGTGGAAGACGGCGCCGTTGAAATCGGGGCCAATGGTCATGCCCAAATGCTCGGCGTACCACGCACAGAGCGCCTCGGGGTCGGGGCTCTTGAAAAACACGCCGCCCAGGCCGATTACTTTCGCCATCTCGCTCTCCTCGTCCCGGACGCTAGTGTAGCCTTGAGCGTAGGCTGCGGGCTATCGCCTGGAACGTCTGCCCAAGCGCACTACGGGAGGGATTGAGTGAATACATCCAGACCGCTGTTTCTCCTCGCGGGGGGCGTCCTGGCGGCTGTGATTGTGTTCGCTTGGTACGAAAGACCAGAAGCAGCATCTGCCCCTCCTGCCGAGTCAGCGCAACCCGATCGTATGGCGCCCGTCACGGCGAAGCTGCCCGCAGACGTCCAACCCGAGTCGGTTGAGGCGGGCGCGCTCTCGCTTACCGTCGCTGAGCCGTCATCTCCAGAACCCTCAGTTCCTGAAACACTCGAGACCATCCGAGCCCTGGGCGCTGGCGCCGAGCAGGCACTCGTGCTGTCCGAGAGCGGCATGCGTTTCGAGATGACGAAAACACTGATGGACGATGTCCACTTCGATGAGTTTATCGACGCAGTGGACAGCGGACCCGTGGGGCAGGAACTCCAGGCGGGTTTGTTGCCACTGATTTACGAGTGGGCAGATACAAATGGTATCGCCGTCGATCGACTCGCCTGCGGTGAAAAGGTCTGCGTCCTGCGGGTGTACGGCCCGAGCCGCGACGCGTTGGAATCCTACGTTCAGTCCGTCACCGACGCGTCCGAAGGCATGGTGCTTTCCAAGAACTGGAAAGACAGCGTCAAAGCGCCGAACTGGATTGAACGCCGCATCATTTTCGCGACAGACCAGAGCGTCAACGGCTTCTTATTCGAGGACTCGGGCGGATAAAAAAAGGCCCGCACATGGCGGGCCTTTCTGAAACTCTGAGCAACCCCTAGAACGGAATATCGTCGTCGAAGTCGTTAACGGCCGCCGCAGGCTGCGACGCCGGCGCGCTCTGCGGGCGCTGCTGGCCACCGCCGCCGCCACCGGCCATGGGCGAACCCGCGCCACCGCGGCCACCCAGCATCTGCATTTCGTCAGCGATGACCTCAGTCGTGTAGCGGTCGCGGCCTTCCTTGTCCTGCCACTTGCGCGTGCGCAACTTGCCTTCGATGTAGACCTGCGAGCCCTTGCGCAGGTACTCGGCCGCGATCTCAGCCAGGCGGTTGAACATGGCCACGCTGTGCCACTCCGTGCGCTCCTGCTGCTCGCCCGTTTGCTTGTCTTTCCAGCTTTCGCTCGTGGCAATGCGCAGGTTCGTCACCGCGCCCCCGCTGGGCATGTAGCGCGTCTCCGGGTCCTGGCCCAGGTTGCCGACGAGAATGACCTTGTTGATACCGCGCGCCATGGAAAACCCCTGAAAAACTGCGTGAAGCGACCCTAGATTGTAAATGCTGGCGGGCCAATTGCCAGCGCTAATCGGCGTGTTTGGACCGGGAATTGAGGGCTGCCAGCAGCAGCCAGCCACCCAGCACGGCCGCCACGCCCATAGCCCCCGCCACGGCCCCCACGGTGCCCACGATGGCGCCCGCCGCTGTCCCGCCGACGAAGGCACCAAAGAACTGGCTGCTCGAGAACAAACCCATGGCCGCACCACGCTGCTCGGCCGGCGCGCGCCGTGACATAGCGGCTGGCAGGGCGGCCTCGAGATAGCTGAAGCCCGCGAAAAACAGCGTACAGCCGGCACCAAACAGCCAGAGGCTGCGGCCCGCCGCGATGAGTACAAAGCCGCCGGCAAGCAGCGCCAGCGCGAGCAGCATGTACCGGCTGCCTTCGCGACCATCTCGCATGATGAGCGGAATGGCGATTGGAAGCGCCGCGGCGAGCGTGACCGTGTACACCTGCCAATGCCGGTGCTCGGGCAGCGCGATCTCATTGATCAGCAGGTACGGCGCCAGGACGAAAAAAGCCGTGAGCGCCGCGTGCAGCACGAGTATGGCGCCGTCCATCGCCAACAAATCGGGGCGCATGACGCCCGACCAGTCTCGCGCACCGGCCGGGGCGGCGGGTGCGGACCCTGGCGCCGTCAGCACCAGCAGGACGGCCAGCGCACCAAAACCCGCGGACAACCAAAAAAGACCGCGTACACCGACAGCCGCAGCCAGCAACGGACCCAGCACGAGTGCGAGCAAGAAGGAGGCGCCAATGGCTGCACCAAAAATCGCCATGGCGGGCGTACGCACTTCATCGCGCGTGCGGTCGGCGAGCCAGGCAGACAGCGTCGCAGACACGGCACCCGCGCCCTGCAGCAGCCTGCCCACGATCACGCCCCAGATACCCTCGGCACCCGCGGCAACGGCGCTGCCCAGCAGGAACACGGCCAGGCCGATGGCGGCGACGGGCTTGCGGCCCAACCGGTCAGACAACATACCGTAGGGAATCTGCAGCAAGGCCTGTGTAACGCCGTAGCCCCCCACGGCCACGCCCACCAGTAGTGGCGTGGCACCTGGCAACCCGTCTGCCCAGAGCGCCATTACGGGCAGCACCATGAACAGTCCCAGCAGGCGCGAAATCGCGATGCCACTGAGGCGCGCCACGAAGCCGAGTTCGTCAGAGCGTAGACGCGCAGGCGTCGCTGTCGCAGTGTCGTGTGACAAGGTGAGAAGTGCTTTGCGCGGTCGGCGCGAGGCGGCGTATATTAGCAGGTTGTTCCGCTCCAGCCGGGTCGCTCATGCACCGCTACATCGAACTTCGAGGCGCGCGCACGCACAACCTCAAGAATCTCGACCTGCGTTTGCCCCGCGAGAAGCTCATCGTCATGACGGGCCTGAGCGGCTCTGGCAAATCCTCGCTCGCCTTCGACACGATTTACGCCGAGGGTCAGCGGCGCTACGTCGAGTCGCTGTCAGCCTACGCCCGACAGTTTCTTTCGATGATGGAAAAGCCCGACCTCGATCACATCGAGGGGCTGTCGCCAGCGATTTCGATCGAGCAGAAGTCGACCTCGCACAACCCACGCTCGACCGTCGGCACCGTCACCGAGATCTACGACTACCTGCGCCTGTTGTTCGCGCGCGCAGGGATCCCGCGCTGCCCTGATCACGGCGAAGTGCTCGATGCACAGAACGTGAGCCAGATGGTCGATCAGGTGCTGACACTGCCCGAAGGCACGCGACTCATGCTGCTGGCACCCGTTATCAACGACCGCAAAGGTGAGCACCAGGCGGTGCTGCGCGAGCTGCAGGCGCAGGGCTTTGTGCGTGCGCGGATCGACGGCGAGGTCGTGTCGCTGGGCGAGGCGCCCGAACTCGACGCCAAGAAACGGCACACGATTGAAGCCGTCGTCGACCGCTTCAAGGTGCGCGATGACATCCAGCAGCGTCTGGCGGAGTCTTTCGAAACCGCACTCAAGCTCGGCGACGGTGCGGCGCGCATCGCGCCCATGGACGCAGAGACAAATCTGGGCGCCGCGGGCACGGCGACCGTGCCCGGCCCGAATGGCGAAGAACTCGTCTTCTCGGACCGCTTTGCCTGCCCCGTCTGCGGCTACAGCATCACGGAGCTCGAGCCGCGGCTGTTTTCGTTTAACAACCCCGCGGGCGCCTGCCCCACCTGCGACGGCCTGGGCGTTAAGCAATTCTTCGACCCTGAGCGCGTGATCCTCAACGACGAGCTCTCGCTCGCGGGCGGTGCGATCCGGGGCTGGGACCGACGTACGACCTACTACTTCGGCATCATCCAGAGCCTGGGCGAGCACTTCGACTTCGACGTCGAGGCGCCCTTCAACTCGCTCACGGACAAACAACGCCAGGTCGTGCTTTATGGCAGTGGCCGCAAGAAAATCGAGTTTCGCTACACGTCTGGCGACGGCGAGGTGGTCACACGCCGCCACGCCTTCGAGGGCATCATCCCGAATCTCGAGCGGCGCTACCGCGAGACGGAATCACAGGCCGTGCGCGAAGAACTCACGCGCTACCTTAATGTGCAGACCTGCCCCGACTGCGGCGGCGCACGGCTTAACAAGGCGGCACGCAACGTCTTCGTCGCCGAGCACTCGCTGCCCGAGCTCACGGCGATGTCGATCGCACGCGCGCGGCAGTTCTTCGAGACCATGGAACTCGACGGCTGGCGCGGTGAAGTGGCAAGCCGCATCGTCAAAGAGATTGCGAGCCGGCTCGGCTTCCTCGACGACGTGGGCTTGAGTTACCTCACGCTCGACCGGCGCGCCGAGACCTTATCGGGTGGCGAGGCGCAGCGTATCCGGCTCGCCAGCCAGATCGGCTCGGGCCTCGTTGGCGTCATGTACATCCTCGATGAACCATCGATTGGTCTGCACCAGCGCGACAACGAGCGGCTGCTGGGCACGCTGCAGCACCTGCGCGACATCGGCAACACGGTAATTGTCGTCGAGCACGACGAGGATGCCATTCGCGCGGCGGACCATGTGGTCGACCTGGGTCCTGGCGCAGGTGTGCACGGCGGCGAAATCGTGGCCAGCGGCACGCCCGAAGAGATCATGCGCAACGACGCCTCGCTCACGGGCAAGTTCCTATCTGGCCGCGAGGTCATCGCCGTACCCACGCGGCGCGCGTTGTCCGACGGCGAGCCGATTCAGATCCGCGGCGCTGCGGGCAACAACCTGAAGCAAGTCGATGTCGACATCCCCAGTGGTGTCCTGACCTGTGTCACAGGCGTATCGGGCAGCGGCAAGTCGACGCTCATCAACGCGACGCTCTACCCGGCCGCGGCCAACACGATTAACCGTGCGAGCCACGACATCGCGGCGCACGGGTCGATCAAAGGCCTCAAGCAGTTCGACCGCGTCATCGACATCAGCCAAAGCCCCATTGGGCGCACGCCGCGCTCGAACCCGGCCACCTATTCGGGTTTGTTCACGCCCATCCGCGACCTGTTCGCGGGCACCCAGGAAGCGCGATCTCGGGGTTACAAACCGGGCCGCTTCAGCTTCAACGTCAAGGGCGGTCGCTGTGAGGCCTGCCAGGGCGACGGCGTCATCAAGGTCGAGATGCACTTCCTGCCCGACGTCTACGTGCCTTGCGACGTGTGCCAGGGCCGCCGCTACAACCGCGAGACGCTCGAGATTCGCTACAAGGGCGCGAACATCTCCGAGGTGCTCGACATGACGGTCGAGGACGCGCTCGCATTCTTCCGCAACGTACCGACGCTCAACCGCAAACTGCAGACGCTTATGGATGTGGGCCTGTCCTACATCACGCTGGGCCAGAGCGCCGTGACCCTGTCAGGCGGTGAAGCGCAGCGCGTAAAACTCGCGCGCGAACTCTCGAAGCGCGATACGGGCCAGACACTCTACCTGCTTGATGAGCCAACGACGGGCCTGCACTTCGCAGACATCCGCCAGCTGCTGGGCGTGTTGCAAGAGCTACGCGACCGCAACAACACAATCATCGTCATCGAACACAACCTCGATGTGATCAAAACCGCAGACTGGATCATCGACCTGGGTCCCGACGGTGGCGATGGCGGCGGCGAGATTGTCGCCACAGGTACGCCCGAAGACGTGGCGGCAAACCCGGATTCGGTGACGGGGCGGTTCCTGAAGCCGTTGCTCGTGCAAGCGCCGCGGCAGACGGGTAGCGACGGGTAAAGAAACGTCAATGCGAGCCCGCAACGCGGGCGCGGCAACCGCGTGACGCTGCCGTGGCCTCACCCGTCATTGCGAGCCCGCAACGCGGGCGCGGCAATCTCGTGACGCTGTCGTGACCTCAGCCGTCATTGCGAGCCCGCAACGCGGGCGCGGCAATCTTGTGACGTCATCGTGCTGTTTGAGAGATCGCCACGGGGCCTACGGCCCCTCGCGATGACGGTGTTGGCCTACGGCCCCTCGCGATGACGGTGTTGGCCTACGGCCCTTCGCGATGACGGTGTTGGCCTACGGCCCCTTGCGATGACGGTATTGGCCTACTGCCCCTCGCGATGACGGTATTGGCCTACGACGCCTCGCGATGACAAAGCAGCGGTTCGTGCGTCTCCGCCAGGTCCACCAACTCCGCCCTCGACCCAAGCTGTTCGGGCAACACGAAGTCGTCGGCCAGCCCCACGCGCCGCAAACCCTGCAAGACCCACCAGCCCGGGTCCCACTGATCCGACTCGAGCCCAAGCTTGGCTGACCCCGGAAAGGCGTGGTGGTTGTTGTGCCAGCACTCCCCCATAGTCAACAGCGCGGTCCAGCGAACGTTGTGCCCCTGCACGGCCGCGCCATCGACATGCCAGCGCCTGTCGCCCTCGTTGTGCGCGAAGTAGCCAATCAGCCAGTGACCGAAGATCGACACGGTCACGCGAGACCCAATGCCCCAGGCCACCCAGCCCCAGCCTCCGAGGAAAAAGAACAGTGCGGCCCAGGGCAGCTGCTGCAGCTGCCAGGTGCGTTCCATCGCGCGGTAGACGGGATCGTTTTCGTAGTCTGTGTCGATGTCGATCCGCGGCGGTCGGTCGAGCTGGATCGAATAGAACAGCTGCCAGAGCAGATCCCTGTTCCAGCGCGACGCGTGTGAAAAATACGGGTGGCATGCGACCTGTCGCTGCGCCCAGTCCCGCAGGTCGTGCGTACGCAACATCCCGAAAGGGCCCGCCAACCCGACGAGCACACCAAAGTGCACGAACAGGTACTCGAGCCACTTGGGACAGCGATAACTCTTGTGGATGAAACGCCGGTGCATGCCCAACGAGTGTCCGAGGCACAGGGTAACGCCCGTGCTGACGACAAACAGCGCGACGGCACCCGGTGTCACGGTGAGCGCCGCACCGACCGTACCCAGCAGGGCCATGCCGCCCACCCAGATGATCTTGCCGGGGTCGGCAAAAACGTCGCCGGCAACCGCATCGGCGCCCGCATCGTGCCCGTCGATGCGCGGGTTGGCGTAGTCAGCGCGCATCGGGTCGCACCATGATGTCGTCGATCAGCATGTCACCCATTCGAGATACGGCGTGACGTTGAATCGGGCCGAAATACCAGGCCGGATCGAGCAACCGCGTGTACGCGATCTGCAACGTTATGGTCGTGCGCCCGTCGTCGAGCGGTGTCAGGTCGATGCGCGTGCCTTGCATCTCGAGATAGTTCGAGAAGTAACTCGTGTCCTCGAGGAACTCGGTCACGACATAGTCGGAGCCCACGTCTCGAATTCGAAGCCGCATCTCACCCTCGTCCGTATTGTTCACAAACCAGCGGTGATAGCGCGTGTGCACCGTGTGGACGTCGCCCGGGTTCAGCGAACCTGAATCGACGCGGTACGGCATGGGGAAAATCGACAGCACCAGTGCCTCTGGCTCACCCAATTCAATGGGCTGCGCAAGATTCGCAAGGACGGCTTCCGGGCTAAGCGCCACTGTTCGAGTGACGGTGATCTGCTCATCGCGCGAAAACGACAACGGCTCCGTCGTACCTTCTACGGACGTTGCGAGCACGATAACGGGCACCATGAAAGCCAGCCCTCGTGCGCGAGCACTGCGCGCTGTCCGGACAATCCAGGTCCCGATAAACGCGATGGTGAAGCCGAGGAAGTAGATCGGCATGAAAAACAGCACACAGATGAAGCCTTCAAAGAGCACGATCGAACTGGCAAGGAAGACGATCATGGCTTTGAGCGCATGATCGAGAAACGCCATCCACCAGGTCTTGTCCTCGGGTGTCTGGATCGTCGCCAGCGCAAACGACACCGCATAAGGTACGGCCACGTAGAGCAGCGACGTGGTGTGGAAGTCGTAGGCAATCAGCAGGCGAATCACAATCGAGGCGACACCCGCGATGAGCAGAACGATGAACCAGTGCAGTCGATCCCCGTAGCGCGTGTGCAGCCTGAGATACAGGCCCTCCCTCGGTGGCTCCGTCATCGTTGCTCCCTTCCCCAAGGCTTGGGATAATAAAACTTGGTAATTAATTAACTAATTAGCTACATAGTGAACTAATGGATAACGTGTTTCAAGCACTGTCGTCGACGGCGCGGCGTCGCATGCTCGCTTACCTGTCGAAGACATCGCTCACGGCTGGCGAGATCGCGGCCAAATTTGAGATCAGCAAGCCCGCGGTCTCAAAGCATTTGAGCGTGCTCGAGAACGCCGGGCTTGTGCGCAGCGAAAAGCGGGGGCTGCACGTTCACTACAGCCTCAATAAGGACAGCCTGTTCACGAGCCTCAACGACTTTCTCGTGAATTTCTGCCCCGAGGGCAGGCCGTTGAAAATGGAGAGCGCCGAGATTTCCCGGCTACGCGGGGAAGCTCAGGACGAGGACGCCAGCGACCGAATCCCGACTGCGTCGCGCACGCGTTCGTAGAGCGGCACGCTCACCTCACGCGCGCGCGCAGCGCCCGTCCGCAAGACCGACTCGATGTGCCCCGGATCGGCGATGAGCCGATCGTATTCCTCGCGCGCAGCCGTCAAGTGGTCGTCGATGTACTCGAACAACTGCTGCTTGGCCTGGCCCCAGGCGATGCCCTCGGCGAACTGCTGCGACATCGCCGCGGTTTCTTCCTCGGTCGCGAACGCGCGGTAGATGTCGAACAAGGTCGATTCTGAGGGGTCCTTGGGCTCGCCAGGCTCGAGCGAGTTCGTCTTGATCTTCATGATGAGCTTGCGCAGCCGCTTGGGCGGCTCGAAGAGCGGAATGGTGTTGTCGTAGCTCTTCGACATCTTGCGGCCATCGAGGCCTTTGAGCGTGGCCGTGTTATCGCTGATAACCGCCTCGGGCAGCGTCAGGATCTCACCGTAGTGGTGGTTGAAGCGCTGCGCGATGTCGCGCGCCATTTCCACGTGCTGCTTTTGGTCGCGGCCCACAGGCACGTGCGTGGCGTGAAACATGATGATGTCGGCAGCCATGAGGACGGGGTAACCGAACAACGACATCGTGATGCCCTTGTCGGGGTCCTTGCTGCCCGCCTCTTCGTTTGCCTGCACTGCCGCCTTGTAGGCGTGCGCGCGGTTCATGAGACCCTTGGCCGTCTGACTCGACAGCACCCAGGTCAGCGCCGGAATCTCGGGAATGTCGGACTGCCGGTAGAACACCGTGTTGTCCGTATCCAGACCCAGTGCGAGCCAGCTCGCGGCGATCTCAAGCGTGGACTGCGCGATTTTCTTGGGGTCTTCGTTCTTCACCAGCGCGTGCAGGTCAGCGAGGAAGTAGAAGTTGTCGCGACCCGCGTCGCGGCTCGAGGCCACGCCCGGACGGATCGCACCGACATAGTTGCCGATGTGCGGCGTCCCGGTGGTCGTGATCCCGGTCAGCCAGACCTCGCGCTTGCTCATCTCAGAATCCTGCAGCGTGACCGTCTTTGCGCGACTCGGACGCGCCGTAGTACACGCCCTGCTCGTGGTCGATCATGATGGCCTGGTAGCCACCGAAACCGCCGCGACCCTGCTCGACACTGTGGCCCTTCTCGGCCAGCGCGTCGCGGGTTGGGCCTGTGATCCCGGTCTCGAGGAACACGGTGCCGCCGTCGCTCATCACCTCGCCCGTGGGTTCCGATGAACCGTCGTGGCGGATGCGTGCCGCGTCGCCGGCTTCCTGTAAGTTCATCCCGAAGTCGACGAGGTTGACGATGATCTGCGCGTGACCCTGCGGCTGCATGCCGCCGCCCATGAGACCGAAGCTGATCCAGGGCTTGCCGTCCTTGAACGCGAACGCAGGGATGATCGTGTGGAACGGGCGCTTGCCGGGCTCGTAGACGTTGGCGTGGCCTTCCTCGAGCGCAAACAGCTCACCGCGGTCCTGCAGGATGAAGCCCAGTTCGCCGGGCGTCATGCCCGAACCCATGCCGCGGTAATTGCTCTGGATCAGCGACACCATATTGCCGTCGGCGTCCGCCGTGGTGAGGTAGATCGTGTCGCCATCCACGGGCGCATCACCGGCGGGCAGTTCGACGGACGCTGTGTCGGGGTCGATGAGTTTGCGCCGCTGCGCCGCATAGTCCTTGGACACGAGCCAGTCGACAGGCACGTCTACAAAATCCATGTCCGCGTAGAACTTGGCGCGGTCTTCAAAGGCGAGCTTCTTGGCTTCCGTGAACGTGTGCACGTACTCGGGGCTGCCGAAGCCCATGCCGGCAATGTCGTAGCCCTCGAGGATATTGAGAATCTGAAGCGCCGCGATGCCCTGGCCGTTCGGCGGCAGCTCAAAGACTTCGACGCCACGGTAAGTCGTGCTGACAGGCTCGACCCAGTCCGAGCTGTGTGCAGCCATGTCCTCGTAAGTGAGGAAGCCACCCTGCTCGGCCATGTAGTCGCCGATCTCACGTGCGATGTCACCCTTGTAGAACGCATCGCGGCCGCCTTCTGCGATACGGCGATAGGTGTTGGCCAGGCGCGGATTCTTGAACATTTCGCCCTTCTTGGGCGTGGCGCCGCCGGGCATGAAGGTGTCGGTGAAGCCTGGGTACTCATCGAGCACCGTTGCGTTCCGCTCCCAGTAGTAGGCAATCAGCTCGCTTACGGGAAAGCCGTTCTCGGCGTAGCGGATCGCGGGCGCGAGCACCTCGTCGATGGGCAACTTACCGTAGCGCGCGTGCAGCTCGAACCAGCCATCGACAGCGCCCGGCACGCTCACAGGCAGCGGGCCGCGTGGCGGAATCGACTCCAGACCCAGATCTTTAAACACCGACAAAGACAGACTCTGCGGTGAACGACCGCTCGCGTTGAGGCCCGTCAATTCTTCGTTCTTGGCATCCCAGACGATCGCGTAAAGATCGCCACCAATGCCGCAGCCGGTCGGCTCGACAAGACCCAGCATGGCGTTGGCCGCGATGGCCGCGTCCACGGCGCTGCCGCCCTTGCGCAGAATCTCGAGTGCCACTTCGGTGGCCAGCGGCTGACTCGTTGCCGCCATGGCGTTGGGCGCGATGACCTCGGAACGCGAGGCGTGCGCGGCACCGGTCACACGGTCATAACCGAAGGCGGGATCCATCAACATGATAAGCGCCAGCGCGGGTACGGCGAGACGGCACATCGAAGAGCGGGGCATGGCAAGACTCCGGATAGACACAGGGGGCGGGGCATCCCGGTATTCTGCCCGTTTCGTTTCCAACATAGAACCGGCTCAGAGCGCATTGCTATACTGCGCGCCGGCCTCGCTCTCACCCGGTGCACCCATGGCGACGCAGCCTGACAAAGCCCGCTACCTGCAACATCTGGCGCGCGTTCGCGCCAGTTACGACGCGGCTATGGACGTCGCGGGCGCCGATACCGCTGTCGTGTTTTCGGGCGCGCTACGCTACGCGTTCCGCGACGACCACCCCTACCCATTCCAGGTCAACGCCCACTTCGCCTGGTGGCTGCCCGTCACCGACGTCCCCGACAGCTACGTCATCTATCGCGCCGGCGAGACGCCCATCCTTGTCTACTGCCTGCCCGACGACTTCTGGCACCTGCCGCCCGCCAAACCCGACCCGTACTGGGCGGATGCGTTCGATGTCCGGATCGTGAGCCAACCCGAAGACGCGCGCAGCCACATGCCACCGCAGTCCCGTGCTCCGATTTTCATCGGCGAAGCGCAAACCAAAGCGCAGGCATTGGGTCTCGAACGCCTTAACCCGCGCGCTGCGCTGCACTACCTGGACAACGCGCGCACCGCCAAGACCGACTACGAGCTCGACCGCATGCGCGAGGCGAGCCGAGTCGCGGCGCGCGCCCACAAGGCCGCAGCCGAAGCCTTCGCGGCCGGCGACAACAGTGAATACGCCATCCACCAGGTCTACCTCAGCGCCATCGACTACATCGACGCCGACCTGCCCTACCCCAGCATCGTTGGGCTTAACGAGCACGGCGCGGTGTTGCATTACCAGGCGCGCGACCGCAAAGCGCCCGAAGTGTCACGCAGCTTTCTCATCGACGCCGGCGCGCAGAGCGCGGGCTACGCGAGCGACATCACGCGCACCTATTCGGCCGAAGACGGCCTGTTCGCCGACTTGATCGTCGGCATGAACGAGCTGCAGCAGGCCATCTGCGGCCAGGTCGTCGCAGGCGCCGACTACCGAGAGCTCCACGTCGACACGCACGCGCGCCTCGCCCAGCTGCTCATCGACAACCGCGTCGGCAAGGGCAACGCTGATGCTCTCGTCGAGTCAGGCATTACGCGCGCCATCCTGCCGCACGGCCTGGGTCACTACCTGGGCCTCCAGGTCCACGACGTGGGTGGCCACATCGCTGACGACAAAGGCACGCCTACCGAGCGCCCTGAATCCGACCCGGCGCTGCGCCTCACGCGCCCGCTCAGCGACAACGAAGTGGTCACCATCGAGCCCGGCCTCTACATTATCGACTCGCTGCTCGACGCCGTGCTCGACTCAGAGCACAAGGACCTGCTCGACTGGAACGCCATCGAAGCACTCCGCCCGTTCGGCGGAATCCGCATCGAAGACAATGTCCGCGTCAACGGCGACACGCCCGAGAACCTGACGCGCGACGCCTTCGCGACGTTGTAGCCGTCATTCCGAGATGACGCGCAGCGTCACTGCGAGGCGCGCAGCGCCACGCCGTCATCGCGAGGCCGCGAAGCGGCCACGGCGATCTCGTAACGTAATCGTACTGTTCGTCGGTACGACCCGCTCAACTCCCGCCTGCCCGCACCGCCGATGGGTGTTGTCGGGAACGCTCGAGTCCATCCATGGATCGCTTGGCGAGCGGCGTCCCTGCCGCTCGACATCCCGCCAACACCCATCGGCGGCACAAACAG